>CAWKNX010000021.1:0-183829 GCA_963851085.1 uncultured Actinomycetota bacterium
GCGCCGCTTCGCGGCGCACCCGTGGGGACGAAACTGGGCCCTGCGGGTCCTCTCGCCGGCCGGGGGCTGTGGGCGGTTCGGCTGACACGGGTCGCGTGGGTGGGCAGGCTTGAGCTGGCGTGCCGCCTGTCGTCACCGATTCGCTCTGGTCCGTTCGAGGCCGTGTTTGAGATTGGTGCGGGAGCCCTGTGTCGGGTACCCCCCGTTGCTGCTGCGTGCGCGTGTGTCAGTCTCCTGTGCTGATCTTGGGGCTCCGGCGGGCGGTTCGCCTTACCCGTTGTTGCGAAGTGAGCCGTTGCAGGAGGCGGGCGGGCGTATGAGAGTGATGTATGAGCGGGTCGCCGGGATCGACGTGCACAAGGACATGATCAAGGTCGGGTCCGCGTGCCGGGGCACCGGGCGTGGACCCGCACCTCGGAGGTGCTGGAGTACCGGACCTTCTACGGGGTGCTGCAGATGATGGCCGCCGACCTGCGCAAGCGGGGCGTCACCCATGTGGTGATGGAGGCCAGCGGGGTGTACACCGAGCCGGTGTACTACGCGCTGATGGAGCAGGACTTCGAGCAGGTCGCGGTGATCAACCCGGCGCACGCCAAGGCGCTGAAAGGGCACAAGACGGATGCCAAAGACGCGCTGCGGCTGGCGGAGTTGTTCGAGTGCGGGCTGCTGCGCGGCAGCTACATCCCGCCGCAGGAGCTGAAGGACCTGCGGGACCTGACCCGCTACCGGACCAAGACCGTGCAGGCCCGCACGTCGGAGATCCAGCGGCTGGCCAAGGCGCTGGAATCGGCGGGGATCAAGCTGGACTCGGTGGCGTCGGACCTGACCGGCAGGTCCGCGACGGCGATGATCGAGGCGCTGATCGATGGGGAGCGGCGCGGGCGGGTGCTGGCGGACCTGGCGATCGGCCGGATGCGCACCGCTGGCAAGCTGGCCGACCTGTCCCAGGCGCTGACGGGCCGGTTCACCGATCACCACGGGATGCTGTGCCGGCTGCACCTGGACCGGATCACGCTGTTCAACACCGCGGTCTGCGGCCTGGAGCAGAAGATCGCCCTCAAGGTGACCCCGTACCAGCGCGAGCTGGAGCTGCTGAAGTCGATCGACGGGTTCGGCGATGCGGTGGCGCAGGCGTGGCTGGCCGAGATCGGCCCGGCCCCCCACGAGTATTTCGGCAGCCACGAAAAGCTGGCCTCCTGGGTCACGCTGTGCCCCGGCAACCACATGAGTGCCGGAAAGCGCTCGCACGGCCATACCGGCAAGGCCGGCGCCTACATCAAGCCGATGCTCGTGCAGGCCGCCTGGTCGGCGATCCGGACCGGGGGCCGGCTGCAGGCCAGGTTTCACAGGCTGGTGCGCCGGTTCGGCGGCCCGAAGAACCGGGCCGCGGTGAAGAAGGCGATCCTCGCGATCGCCCACACCCTGCTGAAGATCGCCTATCAGGTGCTCAAGAGCGGCAAGCCGTACCAGGACCCCGGCGCCGACTTCTACGCCAAGCGGGAGTCTCCCGAGCAGCGCCGCGCCTACCTGCTGCGGCAACTGGAAAAGCTCAGCCCCGGCTGCACCATCACCATCACCCCCGCGGAGGCCGCCTGACAATGCCAGCGCCATGCCTGGCGCCGGCATTGCTCGCTGCCGCTGGCCGCGGACTCGCCGCCGCGCGCTCTCCCAGCGGGCAGTCCTGAGCACCGCTCATACAACACATCTCACGAAACCCTCGCCGACATCACGGGCCAGGGTTCGCCGCCGCGCGCCTGGCAGGGCCCAGTTTCGTGTCAGCGTTGGGCGGCGTAAGGCCGCCCATGCCGACGCTTCAGGGAGTGATCATGCCACACCCCATCGTTCACGCGGAGATACGCTCGACGGACCCGGATGCGACCCGCAGGTTCTTCGGTGACCTGCTCGGCTGGACGTACCCGGCCGAGGGCGCGATCCCCGGCTACACCTTCGTCGATACCGGTGTGCCCGATGCGCTGTACACCGCCATCAGCCCGCTTCAGGGCGGCTCCGATCTCGTCACGTTCTTCGTTGGGGTGGATGACATCAACGGCGTCGTCGACCAGGCCAAGAAGCTCGGCGGCCAGGTCGTGCAGGAACCGCACCAAGCGCCCGGGGTGACCTTCGCACTGATCGCAGATCCGCAGGGTCACGTCGTCGGGCTGGCTCAGCAGGGCTGAAGCGCCGCCGGAGCTGTCCAGGCGGGCCACGCCGTCTGGACAGCCGTGGCCCCGGATGGCCAGCGAGCACTGCTGACACAGTCAGCGTGGAACAGACGGGTTCTAACATCCCTAATCCGCTGCGGATTACGAGCGCTGGTGCCGATACTCGCCTGTGTGATCGGCGAGCAGTTCGCGGCCGTTGTGGCCGCCGCGCAGGCTGGCGGTGAGGCTGCCTTTTCCGTGCTGTGGCGCGACGGTAACCCGGCGCTGTTGCGGTACCTGCGGGTGGTCGCGCCTGACGCTGCCGAGGACGTCGCGGCGGAGACGTGGGTGCAGGTGGTCCGAGGTCTGTCCGGCTTCTGCGGGGACGAGCAGGCGTGGCGGTCCTGGCTGTTCACGACGGCACGCCGCCGGGCGATCGATGAGGGCCGCCGTCGTTCCCGGCACCCGGCGGTGTCGCTGGCCGAGGTGCGTGGGGCCCAGGAGCCGAGGACGCAGGATGCCGCCGGGCTGGCGATGGAGAATCTCGGCACGGCGGCGGCGATCGCGACGATATCGGCGCTGCCGCCTCTTCAGGCTGAGGTGATCTTGCTACGGGTACTGGCTGGCCTGGACACTGAGGCGGTGGCCCGGATAGTGGGCCGAAGCCCGGGCGCGGTGCGCGTTGCTGCCCATCGGGGCCTGCGGCGGCTTGCGCAGACCCTGGCTGTGACCGGAGTAACGCTGTGACCGGCCGTGGCGTTTGTGACGGTGACATGCCGAACTTCCCGTGGTCAGCAGGGCGTGGCGACATTCCCCCGGTCGGGGACCCCGCCTACGACGCGCTGCTCGAAGCGAACCATTTGCCTCAGGACGCGGCCGGAGGGCTGCGTCCCACGGCGGACGTCATCGCCGCCCTCAACGGGGCGCCGGTGGCAGCGGAACTGGCGGCCGAGGCGACCGCCCTTGCGGTGTTCCGCACCAGGTCCGGCAGGTCAGCCGAACCCGCCGGATCACGCCGTCACCGGCATCCTTTGCTCTCGCGGCTCAGCGGCAAGCTCGCCGCGGCCGCCGCGGCCGGGGCAGTCACCCTGGGCGGCGTGGCCGCCGCAGCCTACGCCGGTGCCCTGCCCGTCCCGGTGCAAAAACTCGCTCATGACATCATCGGCGCACCCTCGGCGCACCGCACCGCGAACCGCACGCACCCGGCGCATCCGGGGGCGCTGACGGGGCCGGACACGGCGGGTCACACGGCATACGGTCTGTGCACCGCGTACGCGCAGCTGAAGGCACGTGGCAACGCCCAGCAGAAGGCGGTCGCCTTCCGCAACCTCGCTGCTGCGGCAGGCGGGGCGGCCAACGTCACGGCGTATTGCACGCGAGTGACCCAGCCCAGCCCGACCCCCACCGGCACGGCGGCCAGCAACCCCGCCCATCCCACCGGCAAGCCGACCACCCATCCCACCCACCCCGCGCACCCCGCCCACCCCACGCACCCTGCCCACCCCACGCACCCCGCCCACCCCACCGGCAAGCCGACCAGCCACCCCTAACTATCCTCCCGACGCACAGCCGGCCGTGATTTCGGACGGTTCCTCCAGGCGTGTTCTGTCTCAACTTCAATTGGCCACCGCTGCCGTCGCTAACGTCACGGCAGGGGACCGGGGGGGCCTGGCGATGCCGGAAGCTGCGGCCTTGCCGAGAAGATCCCGGCTCGGCTGATGGGCTCCCAGCGCTGCCGGGTTCCCCGCAGCGCGGTCATCATCGATTGAACGGTGACCAGGTACAGCAACTGCCGGTAGACGACCTGCTGCAGCGGCAGCGCCCACAGTGTCCGCAACCGTTCCCCATCCAGCCGCAGCGCGTATCCGCAGGCCAGCATCTGCGCCGCGGTGAATGCCAGCCAGAATCCGGCGACCTTCAGCGGGCTGAGGAAGATCAAGCCGTAGATCATCGCGAGGTCCACGACCGGCGCGACCAGCGGCAGCAGCACGTGGAAGAGCGTGAGATATGTCAGGCAGCGTCGGCCGAACCTGCCGGACGGGCCGTGCTCGACCACCGCCCGCCGGTGCTTCCACATGGACTGCATGGTGCCGTAGCACCAGCGGTAGCGCTGCCGCCACAACTGGCGCAGGCCGGAGGGTGCCTCCGTCCAGGCGATCGCTGTTTCCTCGTACGTCACCCGCCACCCGCATCGGCCGATGGCCATGGTCAGATCGGTGTCCTCGGCGAGCGTGTCGCCGCTCAGCCCACCTGCCTCCGCGAGCGCCGCACGCCGGAACGCGCCGATGGCGCCGGGAACAGTGGGGATGGTGCCGAGAATGTCGAACATCCGCCGATCGAGGTTGAAGCCCATGACGTATTCGAGGTGCTGCCACCGGCCGAGGATGCCCATCCGGTTGCCCACCTTGGTGTTGCCACTCACCGCGCCGACAGCCGGATCATCCAGCCGGTCCGCCAGGCGGGTGAGCGTGTCCGGCTGGAAGACCGTGTCACCGTCAACGAGCACGAGGACGTCATGGCGGGCCTCACCGATACCGCGGTTCAGCGCCGCGGGCTTGCCTGCGTTCGGCTGTGTGATCACACGGACGTTGCGTAACCCGAGCTTCCGGACGATGTCCGCCGTGCCGTCGGTGGAGCCATCGTCGACCACAATCACCTCGAGGTCGCCGTCGTAACTGCTGGCCACCATCGAGTCCACGGTCGCCGCGATCCCCGCCGCCTCGTTGTACGCCGGGACCACGACGGAGACGCCGGGCGCGTGCCACGGGAGGTTCCGCGAGCGCCGCGCCCTGGCGGCGCGGCGCCGGTGCGCGCGGGCGAAGCAGGCCAGCAGCAGCACGCGCGCGACCGTCAGCACGCTGGCCACCACGAGCATGAACGCCAGCACGGCGACGGCATGGTCGGCCGCCTGCTGGGTGGTGACCAGCGCGAAGCCGGCGAGGCGCTGACCGGGGGCGGCCGGCGTGTCCGCCGCCGGAGCCCCAAGCCCGCCGGTGACGGTCACGAACCGGTACCCTCTTGCCCGCAGCCGGGTGATGATCTGCGGCAGCGCCCGGACGGTCTCGCTCCGGTTCCCGCCCGAGTCGTGCATCATGATGATCGCGCCCTGGCCCCCCCGGGGCATGGCCGACGCCACGATCCGGGCCACCCCGGGCCGTGCCCAGTCGCGGGTGTCCAGACTGTCCAGCACGATGAGGTACCCGTCCCGGGCAGCCTGTTGGTAGGCGCGCCAGTCCGCGGCGGTGACCGCGTCCGGCCCGCCGCAGTAGGGCGGGCGCAGCAGGCTGGTGCGCACGCCCGCCGCGCCGGCCAACGCGTTCTGGGTGAGGGTGAGCTCCAGTTGCTCCCGCCACCCCCCGCCGGTCAGGTTGAAGTGGGTATAGGTGTGCGACCCGACCTCGTCACCATCCCGCAGCTCCTCGCGTACCAGCCCCGGGTAGCTGGCCGCGTGCGCACCTACCAGGAAGAACGTGGCCCGCACGTGGTAGCGGCGGAGAATGGCGAGGATCTGCGGTGTCCAGGCCGGGTCCGGCCCGTCATCGAAGGTCAGCGCGACCGCGCGGGGCGGCATCGAGTAGCTGCCCGGGCGGGCACCGGTGGCATTGATGACAGGCCCGCCATTTGTCACTGCTCCGGGCGCCGGTGGGCCGCCCGGCGTGGCCTGGACGGCGGTGGAGCTGCTCTCGCCGAGCACGCCGTGGGTGTAGCCCTCGGCCAGCAGGCCGATGGCGATCACCAGCATCGCCAGGCTGACCAAGAGCCAGTGCCCCCGCGGAGACCGGATCCTTGCGTGCCTCGGCTGGTCCGGCGCAGCCCCTCGGCTACGGGACATGGGAGCGCCCGGAGGGGGAGGGCCCGGGGGTTGTCGTGCGGTTACGCCCTGGAGGTGTCTTGCCGGCCGGATTGGTCGAAGCCGGCGAGGTGCGCGGGCTGGTCACGGGCGGGGAAGAGCTTCCGGGCGGGGAAGAGCTTCCGGGCGGGGATGGGGACCGGTCCGGGGACGGCGTCGGCGATGGCATGACCGTGGGCGCGGGATGTACCTGGGAGGGGGCAGCCCCGGCGGCGATCGGCCCTCCCGTCGCCGCCCGCGCCTGGCCCGGGGTCACAGTGGCCTGCGGGTGCACAGCGGCCCACGGGATGAACGGCGCCCTCGGCCCGCCGAGCAGCCCCACAGCCACCACCGCCAGGCAGCTGACCAGGGCGGCCGCAAAGCAGATCCCCGCGCGGCGCATGCGCCGCTGCCGCCGCCCTGTTGGATCGGCGAATACCGGCGTCTGATCCGCGAGCCGTGCGTTCCCCATCGCTCGCCCCGTTCCTCGTATCCGGCCTGACCTGGACAGTTCCGGGCGCCGAGTCCTGTAACCGTCGCCTGTCGATGCCTGCGCCAGGAGCGGGTTGCCGGCCACCTGGGGCAACCAGGGAGGCAGGGAAGGATCGGCATGTCAGCAGGAGAACCGCCGTTCCGGCTCAGATCGTTACACCTCGCTGCGATCAGCGACCCACCCCGGCCGCCCCGGCCCACCTCCTGGAGCCCTGCGAGATCCGCGCATTCATCCAGGGCGCCAAGTCCGGTCTCGCCGACGGCCTCCTGGCCGGCACGCCAGGCCCCGGGTCAGGGGGGTGGCAATCGGGGGCAGAGCCGAACAGCGCGGCCGTGTCGCGGGCGGGGGCTGGGTGGCCGGCGTAACGTGAACCTGGTGTCACAGGAACTCGGAGCGTGGTTACGCCAGCAGCGGCAGTCCCGGAGCTGGAACGTGCCAGAGATGACCCGCCGGTTGCGTCACGCCGCCAGGGCGTCCGGCGACAACCTGCCTGCCAACGAATGCCTCTTCGCGATGATCCGGCGGTGGGAACGCGGCGAAACCGGCGTCTCGGAACGCTACCGGCTGCACTATGGCAAAGCCTTCGGCATCACACCGGAACAGTTCGGCCCCGCCGAACCGGCCGGCCCGCCGCAGCCGCCCCCGGGCGGCTCGCCGCGCCACGGCGCCGCCGTGCCTGCCGGTCCCGCTGGCAGTGTCCCGGCAGGGGTGGTGGTGCAGTGCGCCGCGCTGCTACCTGGTGTCACCGGCCCGCCCTCGTCACCCGCCGTCGCCTACCGTTGGGTCCAGGAGCCAGGTTCGGGTGGTTCCGGGATCGAGCGAGAGGTGCTGATGGCGGCACACGAGGGCGGCGGGCACGCTGAACAGGCCGAACGGCGCGACATCGGCGACGCCACCCTTGAGCAACTCCACGCTGACATGGTCCGGCTCGCCCACGAGTACGAAGTTGGGGAAACCCTCCCGGCGTTCCGGGAAATGCGTGCGCTGCGCGGCCGGATATACGCATTACTTGATCGGCGGCTATGGCCCCGCGACGCTACCGACCTTTATCTGTTCGTCGGCTGCCTCAACGCACTCATGGCTGCCGCGGCCAAGAACCTCGGCTTCCCGCAAGCAGCCGAAGAGCTGATCCGGTCCGGTTGGGCGTACGCGATCGCGATCGACCACCGGCCCCTGATGGCGTGGCTGCGAATGGATGCGGCATACGTCGCCTACTGGAACGGCAAACCACGCCAAAGTCGCGATCTCGCCCGGAGCGGGCTTGAGTACCTGCGCGATGGGCAGAACGCCGCCCAGCTTCACCTTCATGAAGGGCTCGCCGCAGCACGCCTCGGCGACGCGCGCGGGGCGCGCTTGGCGATCGCCGCCGCACATGAGGCCAGACACCGTGAGCACTACGACGAGCTGCTGGAAATCGGCGGTGAGTTCGGGTTCTCTCGTGCGGCCCAGCATTACTATGCCGGGTTCACGCTGATCGAGATCCCGGAGGCCGAGACCGAGGCGATCGCCGAACTTGAGCAGGCGGGGGAGCTTTACGTAACCGCACCAGGACCGGGCGAGCATTACAGCTACCGCTGTGAGGCGCAAGCACGTATCGATTTGGCCACAGCACGGCTTCGTGTTGGCCAGCTCGAGGCCGCCTTAGCAGCGGTGGAGCCGGTGCTTTCCCTGTCGCCAGGTAAGCGCGTCGACACGCTCCCCGAGCGTTTCCGCGCCGTCCGCGCAGAGCTGGCTGGTGCGCGCTACCAAGGGTCAGTGCAGGCCAACGAGCTTGATGAGCGGATCGAGGAGTTCTGCGGCCTTACCGGCGCCACCAGCCTGCCCGGTCTACCCAGCGGTCCTAATTGACCAGCGCCGGCGGAGGCGTTCCGGGCCGCCACTGGTGAGGACGTTCCCGCGTGGATGAAGGAACCGCCCGGCTCTGGCGAGCCGGCCGGGTAGATCGGCTGTGTCCGGCGAGGGGGTCGGCTCAGCGCAGCCAGCAGGGTACGAGGCTGGGGACCGCGTGGTCGATATCCTGTGATATGGCCAGTACGCGACATCGGGCGGAGGCGCGATGGACGATCGCGACAAGATGCGAGCCTCGGACGGCGACCGCGAGGAGGTCGTCAAACGGCTGCGCACCGCGCTGGAAGACGGCCGCCTGAAGACGGATGAGTATCTTGACCGCATGGGGCTCGCTTACGAAGCGGTGACCTACGGCGATCTGGCCCCGCTGTACGGCGATCTGCCGGAGGCCAGCACGGTGGCGAAGCGGGAGGCGGCGGCGCCGGCTGCCACGGCTGCGCCCGCTGCGGCGCCGCAGGTTGTAGCTGCCCCGCCAGGTGTCTACGCCGCTCTGCCGACCGCGCTCAAGGTGCTGTGGACGATCTGGCTGGCCGCCGTGTCGATCAATGTGGTGGTCTGGATCCTGGTCAGCGGCACCACTGGCCACCTGATCTACCCCTGGCCGCTGTGGGTGGCCGGCCCGTCCGGGGCCGCGCTGTTCGCCGTGTCGGCTGGCATCACGCAGGCCCGGCGCAGCCGCCGGTCCGCCGCGCGACGCCTGCCGGCCGGGAAGGGCTGAGGCAGCTTTCCGGCGCCCGCTCGGGTCAGGTGGCGTCGTGGAAGACGAGTCCCAGCGTATGCCGGACCCCGGATCGGACCTCGTTCACGCCGTGCCGCATGGGATCCCGCGCCCAGCCGCGGGCGGACTGCACGGGACGTTCGCGTGTCGTGAAGATCAGGCCGTGGCCCTGCTCCAGGGTGCGGGCGATGCCGCGCGACTGGGCGCGAGGACGTTGTTCCACCATCAGGAACTCGCCGCCGGTGAAATCCACCCCAGGTTCGTTCAGCCCGATCACTACCTGCAGCGGGAACACCAGGTCGCCGTACAGGTCGCGGTGCAGGGCGTTCCAATCGCCTTCGCCGTACCTGAGCAGGATGGGCGTCGGCTTCGTCTGTCCTGCGGCGTGGCACCGCTCGAGCCATTCGCCGAGTGTGTCCGGCCACCTGGCGTCCATGCCGAGCTTGGCGGCCCAGTCCCGCGCGATCACCAGCAGGTGTGGGTAGAACGCGTGACGCAGCCGGTCGACAAGCTCGGGCAGCGGGTGGTCGAAGTAGCGGTACTCGCCTTTGCCGAACCGGTAGCGCTCCATGTTGATCGTGCTGCGGAATCGTCCCGGCTCGTCGTACAGACCGGCGAGCGCCGCGCAGTCGTCCGGCGCCAGCAACGCGCCGGTGGGGGCGCAGCCGTGTTTGTTCAGCTCGCCCGTGAGGGCGCCCCAGTTCTGCGTGTCCACGCGGCGTTGCACCTCGCGTGCCCGGCTGATGGTGGCGGTCATGCCGCGGCCTCCAGGGTGAGCAGGGTGAGCTTGGCATCCGGGCCGCCGACGTACCCGCCGGCCGACCCGTCGGAGCGGACCACCCGGTGGCACGGGACGACGACCGGCAGCGGGTTCGAGGCGCAGGCGCTGCCCACCGCACGGACGGCCCTCGGTCTGCCCGCCAGTTGCGCGATGGCGGCGTAGCTGGCCGTCGTCCCGTAGCTGATCTCGGGCAGGTGCGCGAGCACCTCGCGGCGGAACCCGGACGACAGCCGGTAGTCCAGCGGCAGGCCGAACATTGTCCGGGTGCCGGCGAAGTACTCTTCGATCTCCCGCGCCGCGGCGTCCAGCCGGGCGGGAGCGTTCAGGATCCGCGGGCTGATCCGCTCGGCCAGGCTCGCGAGCACCTGCTCGTGCCCTTCGCGGGCATATGCGACGCGGACCAGCCCCGCGTCGGTCGCCGCGAGCAGCAGCCGCCCGACCGGGGTGTCCAGCGTGCGGTAGGCGACGTCGAGCAGCCCGTCCGCCTCGGCCGCAGCGGCCAGCCGGGCGTGCAGGCGGCGGTTGGCGTGCTCGTCGGTCACGGGCAGCGGCGCGAAGAGGGCAGCCGCATCCGTCTCGTCGGGGTATGCGTTCGTGGTGGTGTTCATCGGGATGCTCCCTCTCCCTGGTAACTGGCGCGAAGTCTCTTGATGCCGTCGGCGGCGGCCCGGCGGGCGGCCGCCTCAGAGTTGCCGAGGATGATGGCGACCTGCGCGTACGGCAGCCCGGCGAGATGGTGATACGCGATCGCCTCGCGCTGCTTGAGCGGCAGTGACTTCAGCGCCGGCCACAGTTCGCCGCCGCGCTCACCCACGATGTCGTCGTGGCCGGATTCTTCCGGGAGATCGTCTACCGGCAGCGGGTTCCGCTTCGCACTACGATGCTGATCGATGGCCTTGCGTTTGGCGATCGTCACCAGCCACGCCTGCACGTTCGTGTCCGGCGTGAGGTCCGGGTAGGCGCGCAGCGCCGCAAGGAACGTCTCCGACCACGCGTCCTCGGCCTCGTGGTAGCCCAGCACGGCGCGGCAGACTCGCAGCACGGTAGGCCCGTGCTCAGCGACGAGTTGCTCGAACGGTTTCAGTCCCATGCCAGGTAAACGCCCATCGTGGCGCAGATGTGAGATTGGTCCGCCACCTTTCCTCCCGGGCTAGGGGGCCGGTGCACACGTGAACCACTGTCCGGACAACCTCGCCCACGTCCCACTATCATCTGAAACGAGCTGGACCGGGGCCCGCAGGCGAACCGTAGGAGCGGCGGTACTCAAGATGACAGAGTTCTCGGGGGAACAACTGAGGCCACGTGACGTCCGCGGACGCCGGAAGTGACGACCCAGCCTCCGGGCTTCGAACGGGCTCTTGACGTCTTCCGGCGCGCCGCGCTCGAAGTACCGGCCTATGCGGATTTCCTGCGCAGCAACGGAGTCGTGGCGGAATTAGTCCAAACGCCGCAGGACTTCGCCAGCGTTCCGCCGGTCACCAAGACCAGCTACCTGCATCACTACCCGCTGAACATGCTGGCCCGGCGCGGCGATATCACGGAGGCCGGCACCTGGTCGACGAGCTCCGGCTCATCCGGCAAGCCGACCTACTGGCCGCGCGGCCCGCTCTCGCTTGAGCAGAGCATCGACCTCTACGACAAGATCTTCAGGCAGAGTTTCCAGTCCGACCAGCGCTCGACGCTGGCAGTGATTGGGTTCGCGATGGGCAACTGGATCGGTGGCACCTACACCTTCACCGGAATCCAGCATCTCCGCGCCCTTGGGCACAAGCTGTCGGTGATTACACCCGGCATCGACGTGGCAACGATACTTGAGAACATCGCGGATCTCGGCCCCTACTACGAGCAAGTCGTGCTGGTGGGATATCCGCCGTTTGTTAAAGATGTGCTCGACCAGGCGCCGTCCTCGGTGCTCAGCAAGGACCTCAGGATCCTGATGGCCGGCGAGAACATCACCGAGCCGTGGCGTGATTACGTCCTCAAGCGCATTGGCAAGGAAGGTAAGGCCGAGGAAACCTGCTTGATCTACGGTACGGCTGACGCAGGCATCATGGGCCACGAAACCCCGACCACGATCGCCGCTCGCCGGCTAGCCCGCGACGATCCTCGCCTTAACGTCGCCCTCTTCGGCGACGACGAGGTCCAGCCTACCTTTGTCGAGTACCGGTCCGACCTCCGATTCACCGAGACTGACCCGGATGGGTATCTTCTCTTCACCGTTGATACCGCATTTCCGCTGATCCGTTACCGCATCAATGACCGCGGCAGCGTGTTCTCCGCGCCTGAGCTTGCGCGCCTGCTCGATCAGTGCGGGCACGAACTCGCGGTGCGGACGTCGGCGGAGGACGCGGGTTTCATCGCGCTCGGCCGGCGCGCCGACATCGCGGCGACGTTCTACGCGCTGAAGATTTTTCCCGAAAGCGTCCGCACGGTCTTGGAGGACAGCGAGGTTGCGGGGGTCGTCAGCGGAAAGTTCCATCTGATTACCGAGGGCGACGAGGCGTTCGAGCAGACGCTCAAGCTGCACATCGAGTTGCGGGATAACGCCACGGCCGATTCGGGCCTCGCAGCGCGGCTCCGCAGACTCGTTGTCGCTTCCCTGCTGCGCACCAACGGCGAGTACAGGCAACTGCACCAGACCTTAGGCCGGCGCGCCGAACCGGCGATCAGCCTGCACGGGTTCGGAACGGACGGCTTCGCGCACGGCATCAAGCACCGTTGGATCGGCGAATCCTCATGATCGAGGTACTCGACCCGGCCGCCGACGGGCCGCGCATTAAGTCACTGCTCGATCCTGCCTCAGGGATCAGGTTGGTCAACGCATGGGACGCCGCCCTGCCGGAGGTGGCGAGCCTCGACCTTCCCCACCTGAGCCCCGGGACAGCAGACGCGAGGGCCAGCCTGGACGAGTACTTCGCCGCCGTCTGGACCGCGGCCAATATTGAAGCGGCCAGCAGGTACGTGCTGTTTCCGTGGCGGAGCACCCTCGTCCGACTCCCCGACGCTGACCTGTTCTGGAGACTGCGGACGGCACGCAACCGGTACCTGATCGACGAGGGAGAGCAACGCGAGTGGTCGGCGGCGCTCATCGGGATCGCAGGTCTGAGCGTGGGCGCGGCTGTCCTCGCGGCAAGCTCGCTTACTGGGGCCCGGCGTTTTCGGCTGGCCGAAGGCGACACCCTCGGCCCAACGAATCTCAACCGGCTCGCAGGCTCGGTCTGCGACTTCGGCGAGCGCAAACTGACGTTGGCCATGCGCCGGACACTCGAGACCGATCCCTACAGCGATCTCGAAGCATTCCCGGCCGGTTACCGGCCCGACGTTGCCGACGCCTTCATTGGCACGGGCGATACCGAACGGCTCACCGTCCTTGTCGAGGAAATGGATGACCTCGCCCTGAAGGTGCACATTCGGTTCAGGGCACAAGCGGCACGCGTGCCTGTCGTGATGGTCACCGACAACGGGGACAACGCGATCCTCGATGTCGAACGGTTCGACCTCGACTCCAGCTATCCACTATTTCATGGCCTGGCAGGTGACCTCGCGGCCGGTCCTGGCGACCTCAACGATCCCATCCAGCGAGTAAACGTCGCCAGCGCGATTGTCGGGAGCCAGATCACACCCCGGACGCGCTTTTCTCTGACTCAGGTGGGGCGGACCCTGCCTTCCTGGCCGCAACTCGGCACCGCGGCTACCGTCGGTGGCGCACTTGGCGCACTCGCGGCCCGGTACATCGCCTGCGGGGTCCCGCTGCAGTCGGGACGGTACCGGGTCGATCTTGACGAGATCCTGCTAGGCAGCAATGCGCACGACGCCAGCCGCTGGAATGAACTCGACGAGACCGAGTTTCTGGCCGGCCTGAAGGCGGTGTACGGCGCGTGATCGATCCAGGATTGATCGGCTCGTGGCTGGAAATCGCCTGTCTGGCACCTTCGCCACACAACAACCAGCCCTGGGCGGCAAGGGTTCGCCCTGATGGCGTGCGCCTGCGGCTTGATGATCAGCTGCTCCCTTTGCTCGGACCGGACCGCCCGCAATTCATGGCGCTCGGCGCCTTTATCGAAAACATGGGCTATGCCGCGGCCGTTGACGGATACGAACTGACGGTGGCCGAACCGCCCACCGTGCCCCGCCGCAGCGCGGAGATCACGGTACGGTTCCGCGGCGGCGCGAAGCCCAGCGGCAATGCCTCAGCCATGCTCGACGGGGCCAGGCGGCGGCGGACGAACCGCGGGCCGTACGAGCCCGTCCTGCCGCCGCGAGCCATCGAGAAATTGCAGGCTGTTCCCCGCGAGCCGGCCACGGGCCTGACGCTCATAACTGACGCGGCCGACCGATCCGCGGCAGCCGATCTTGCGGCACGCGCTATGCGCGTCTTCTTCAGCGTGCCGGAGTTGCGCCGCGACCTCGCTCCGTTTGTGTTCACCAAGGCCGATGCACCGCGAAGAACAGGGATGCCGCTCGAGTCGATGAAGCCCGATGCGCCGGCCAACATGTCAGGGAGCCGATGGGCGCTGGAGGTGGCGGACGCGGATGAGGAGGCCGAAGCCGCGCGGGCGCGTTTCGAGTGCGCTCCGCTGCATTTTGCGGTCAGCAGCCGCACTGACACCCTTCCCGGCTGGATAGCCGGCGGCCGGATGCTGCAACGCGTGCTGGTGACGGCAACGGTCCTCGGGCTCAGTCATTGCCTGGCCGCGGGCCCGTCCGAGATCCCCACGCTCTTGCCGGCGCTGCGCCGGCTCGCCGATAGCTCCGGGGGCCGGCCGTTGATCCTCGGGCGCCTGGGCGTGCCCGCATTGCCGGGCCAGGGCGTAGCCTCACCGCGCCGGCCTGTTGCTGACGTTCTCGCCGGGTGAAGGGCCCGGCCGCGTTCACCCGGGCTGGGCCTGGTCACCGGGCATGATGGACTGCGGGGACGCGGCGGCGCCAGGGAGGCTGGGCTCATGAGTTTCGCGGGCCTGAGCGCCCAGGTGAACCGGGTCATCGCCTGGGCGGATCGATTGCAGCGCAGGCACGGCGTGCTGGGTTTTCCGTACGCGGTGGTGAAGAAATACGGGGACGACGGGGGCGGCCGTGAGGCCGCGCTCATCACGTACTACGGATTCCTGAGTATCTTCCCGCTGCTGCTGCTCGGGGTGGCGGTGCTGTCCCGGGTGCTGGCTGACCACCCGGCCCTGCGACATCGGCTTGTCACCGCGATCGTGCCGCAGGCGCTGCGATCCACGGTTGAGCACTCGGTGGCCACCTTGCCCGCGTCGGCAGTCCCGTTCGTCGCCGGCCTGATCGGTTTGCTGTTTTCCGGAACTGGTGTGGTGTTCTCCGCCTACCAGACGCTGAACCATGTCGCCGCGGTCCCGCACCGCATGCGGGCCGGGTTTGTCTCCCGGTACGTCCGGGTGTTCGTGATGCTGGCGACGCTGCTGCTCGGGGCATTGGCGGTCGGTACGCTCACGGTGGTGGTCACCGCGCTGCCGGGCCTGCCCGGAGTGCAGCGGGCCGCGGGCGTGCTCGGGTCGGCGTTGGTCGTCTTCGCGGTTTTGCTGCTTGGCGCCAGGCTGCTGCTCGCGCGGCCCGCGCCGGTCCGGGCCCTGTGGCCGGGTGCCGTCGTGGGCGCGGCGGCGGTGACCGTGGTGCTCAACGTCCTGACGCCGTTGCTGGCGAGGCTGGTCACCAGGGCCGGGCCCGTCTACGGCAGTTTCGCCACCGTGGCAGGCATGTTCGCCCTGCTCTACCTGGTCAGCCAGGCGCTGGTGTACGCGGCCGAGGTCGCCGCCGTCCGCTATGCCCGGCTGTGGCCACGAGCCCTGGACCCGAGCAGCCCCACTGCGGCCGATGCCCGCGCGCTGGCCCTGCTCGCCCGCGAGCAGGAGCGAATCCCGGCCGCCCGCGTTGACCTTCACCTCGCGACCCCTGGTTCCCCTCCGGCAGGCGGCGGCACACGGTGACCGGGCCGCGCCAGGCGCTCCATGGCCGTGTCACCACGCGTAAGCCGTTCGGGAAAAGTCTTGTCCTTAACGGCTGCGCGGGCGTGCCACAGCCCGGCGTGAGCCGTGTCGTGGGGGTTCCGGGGGGTCGCCCCCCGGCCTGGCACTGCACGGCTGCCGCGGCGTGACACCGGGCCGGCAGGCGCTGTGGGTCACGTCGCGGGGCTGCACGTTGCGGCGTGTGGTGGGTCAGGTGAGCTCATCTGGGTAGCCGCTGGGCTCGTAGCACGGTGTCGTGAATCGTGACGGTGCGTCCATCGGGGTCGGTGGCGGACCGTTGCGGGGCCGCGTTCGTGATGATGTCCCTCACCCGGATCGAGGAACGCGGCGATGTCATCGCCGGTGAAGAACAGCTCCGGCATCGCCGGGCGGGCATCGTGGTCTGCAGGTCCGATGGGTGGTGCCCGACGATGAGCAGCGTTCCGCCTGGCCGGGCCGATGCTGCCAGGCGGCGCAGCAATGTCCCAGAACGCTTCGTCGAACTGGCCAGGCACGCCGGATCCTTTCTGTCGCGGAAGCGATGTGACGCGCTGCCGTGGCCGCCGCTGGCCGATGGCGCGCCGCGGCGGCCCGGGTGCACCAATCGGACAGGTCATAGGCCGTCGCGCCGCCCGCCCATCACATGCTCGCAGCTGCGTGCTTCGGACGCGGCGCCCGGCCGGCGGGCACCCTATGGGGCCGGCCATACCGCGACGTACAGCCGCCCGGTCGTGCCGCCTATGCGCAGGAGCCCCCGCTTTGGGATACTGACTGTCGCAGCGGCACGGGGCGAGGAGCCGGCATGGCGCGTGAACCGACTCGGCGCGGGTTCGTGCGCGGGTTCGCGGCTGGGGCCATGATCGCGGGATTCGACCCGGTAACCCGTCAGTGGGGGGCCAGCGTCCCGGCGCAGGGGTTGTTCGCGCATCTGCCGCCGTTGGACGGCCGGCTGCTTTTCGACGACCCGGACCTTGCTGCGGCTGGCGACGACTTCGGTCACATCCCGCACAACTGCCCGCGGGCCGTGCTGCAACCCGGGTCGATCGAGGATGTGGCCGCGATGGTGCGGTTCTGCCATGCGCACCGGCTGGCGGTCGCGGCCCGCGGTGCGGGCCACGCGACTTACGCGCAGGCCCAGGTGGACGGCGGGCGCGGGATCCTCACCCCCGGGCAAGGGATATTCGGCACGCCCCCGGTCGGCTAGGCGGTGCCGATGGGCGTTCATGATGAACGTTAACTACCGTGGGGCGCCTTTGCCTGTGCGCGAGCTCGTCGGGGATCGGCTGGGGGCCATTGCGGATCTTCGCCTCCCCTACCGGGCTCATGCGTCGGTCCGCGTGCCGGCGGGCCAGATAGTCGTGGCTCTCGTTTCTGACAGTGCCATGCTCAGTAATCTGTTCGCCGGTCACTGGGCGCAGGCCGGGCCGGATCAGGAACCGGATGCCACGCTGTATGCCTTGGCCCGGCCGGCGTGCGGCTACGGGCTGGATGACACCTGGGACGAGGCGCGATGGTGGTCGCAGGCTGGAAAGATGATGATGGCGTTCGGGTGCGGGCCGTACCGGCTCGTCAAGGCGTGCATCCGTGGCATCTGTTCGGCGGTCAGCGGGGACGACATGATGTTTCTGCATGGATGCGCATTGTCGCTGGGTGCGGGGAATGGTCGGCGGGGCGTGGTTATCATGGGCAGTTCTGGGGCGGGGAAGACGACACTGGTAGCGAAGCTGTTGCAGCACGCCGAGTATCCGGTGACGGTCGTGAATGATGATTGGGGTGCCGTTTCGCTGAGTTCAGGGAATCTGGTTAACACCGGGGAGAGGATGCTGCACATGAAATCCAGCAGCGTGCTGGCCCTCCAGCCCGGCTTTTTCGCCAGTGCGCCCAGCAGCGCATATTCCTATGACTTTTCCGAGCCGGATGGGGCCGACCACCTTCTGGTGTCCCCGGGGAGTGTTTATGGGGCGAGGTGGAACCCCGGTGGTGCTGTGATTGAGCAGGTTGTCGTGATCGTACGGGAGGCGCCGGGCTGGGTTCCGCCGCGCCTGGTCGGCGAGGCCGTCAGGGTGCTCAAGAGCGGGGGATACTCGAACTACTTTCAGCGCCGTGAATCCTTCTTCAATGGATCGCTGATCCTGAGGAAGGCAAGTGATGAGCTGCGCGAAGAACAGCGTCACCGACGGCTTCTGAATCATGCCTCGCTGTCGTGGATAAACAATCGCGGTACGCCTGATGAGCTGGTGGATGGCTTCATATCTGCGGTCAATATATAATGAAGTAGATAAGCTCCTGTGTGCGGCCAGGAGCCGGTATCACGGCCCAAGCCGTGATACGGCAACGTCAGCCGCCGCTCGACGATGAAGTGGGACAGTCAGCCGTTGGGCCGCATCAGGTGTGAATGATGTCGGTGTGGTGGCAAAAGTGCACCCGCGCAGGGCTCATCGAGTGGATCCGCTGCAATGACTCGCGCCAGGTCGCCGGGTCGCTGGCCTGCCCGGCTGGCAGGTCGCGGTCGGCCGGGCCTGAGTACTGGCGCGGCGTGTATGCCGCGTCCCCGATCAGCAGATCGGCTGCTCCGCGCGCGGAGTTAATCACCACGCACTGGTGGCCCACCGTGTGCCCGGGAGTCGCGATCACCGCCAGACCAGGCAGCACTTCGGTGTCCCCGTCGAGCAACTCGAACCGCGCGTCCATAAAGCCGAACCAGTCACACAGCTCTGGTGACTCGCGCTGTGCGCGGTTTCCGCTCCAGCCGCCCATACCGGTCAATACGGACATAAGTGCTGATTAATCACCGTCCATGACGATGGCCTCAATCCGGAGGGGCAGCGGCATGACCGTGGCCGGGAAAGCGGACGGGCGGATCCCGGATCACGAGCCAACGAGGGGGCGGGTATGACGAATCTGGCGGAAACCGCGACAGGGGGCCGAGCGGCGGCACTGGACGGGGCACCGGTAGTGAACGGAACGTCGGCGCTGCCGCTGCTGGAGTGGATCCGGCGAAACGTCATCGGCGAAGACGAGGTCCTGACTGGTCCGTATGGTCCGCGGCGGGTGGTCTATGCCGACCATACGGCGTCTGGCCGGTCGCTGGCGTTCATCGAGGATTTCATCCGCGAGCGCGTGCTGCCCCGTTACGCCAACACGCACACAGAAAGCTCCGGCACTGGACTGCAGACGTCGAGGCTACGCGCGGACGCCCGCCAGCTCATCGCGGACGCGGTCGGTGGCGCCGGCGATGGCCGCCTGGTCATCTTCTGCGGGTCGGGCACCACCGGCGCGGTGAACAAGCTGACCGCAATTCTGGGACTGAGGCGCCCGGCTGGCCAGGCCGCCAGCTACCTGCGCCGCTTGCGCGTCCCGTCCGCACAGCGCCCGGTGGTATTCGTCGGCCCGTACGAGCACCACTCCAACGAACTGCCATGGCGGGAGTCGATCGCTGAGGTGGTGGCGATCGGCGCGGACGCCGGCGGCCATATCGACCTCGCAGAGCTCGAGCGCAGGCTGATTCAGTACGCTGGGCGGCCGTTGCGCATCGGCAGCTTCTCCGCCGCGTCGAACGTGACCGGCATTCTCACCGACACCGGCCGCATCGCGGCCCTGCTGCATCGTCATGGCGCGCTGTCGTTGTGGGACTACGCGGCCGCGGCGCCGCATGTGCCGGTCCGGATGGGTGAATCGCAGCCGGGCCGCGGCGACTACAAGGACGCGGTGTTCGTGTCCCCGCACAAGTTCATCGGCGGGCCACAGACGCCCGGTGTCCTGATCGTGCGCCGGGAACTCCTCACCAACCGGGTACCGGCCGAGCCTGGCGGCGGCACCGTGGCGTTCGTCGACCCAGCCGACCACCGTTACCTGGACGATCCCGTGGCACGCGAAGAAGGCGGCACGCCAGCGATCGTCGAGTCCATCCGGGCAGGGCTGGTGTTCGCGCTGAAGCAGGCCGTCGGCACCGACCTGATCCAAGAATGCGAAGAACGCTTCTGGCAGCGCGCACGGGCGCGCTGGGAAGCTAACCCCGCCATCGAGCTACTGGGCAGCCGCGCGTCCCGCCGCCTGCCCATCGTGTCCTTCCGGATCCGCCGCGCCGGCCGGTTCCTGCACCACAACTTCGTCGTAGCGTTGCTCAACGACCTGTTCGGCATCCAGGCACGCGGCGGCTGCTCCTGCGCGGGGCCCTACGGCCACCGGCTGCTCGGCATCGACGCCGCACAATCGCGAGCGTTGCGCGACCAGGTGACCAGCGGCTGGGAAGGTATCAGGCCGGGCTGGACCAGGGTCAGCTTCAGCTACTACATCTCCGACCGCACCTGTGACTACATCATCGACGCCATAGACCTGACCGCCAGCTACGGGCACCGGCTGCTCACAGACTATGACTTCGATCCACGCACGGGTCTGTGGCGCCACCACGCAGGCCAGACCGAAGCACCGCTGCGCCTCACCGATGTCCGCTTCCAGCCCGCAAGACAGCTCGTCCACCCGTTCCCGCAGCCGCGGGCCGGCGAGGACGCACTCACCACCTACCTCCTGCACGCCAGGAAACTGATGATGTCGAGGACGGACGTCTCCGGCGTGGCAGCGGCCTCGCTGCCACCTGAAATCGAGGCCCTGCGCTGGTTTCATCTCCCCTGTGATACGTGCCAGCCGAGCCGGTGACCTGCCCGGCAAGCTGACATGTGGGCCCGGGTGAGAAATTTCACCTAATTGTCCGCGCGGTGGGACACCTGGAGCTGGATATATCGCCACCGTAGGTGGCCGGGTGCCGATTAAGCGCGGCGGCCGGCGCCAACGTCGTCCGGGGGTTCCGGAAGGGCACCGTAGTCAGGTGCCCAGATCGAGGCATCGACCGCGGCCTCCACGGCGTCGTCGCTCATCGCCGGGGCCGCCCCGCTGGCACAGGCCTCGCGTGCCACGGCGATGGCGATGGCGCGGGAGATCCGCCGCAGATCCGCGATGCGGGGATAGAGGGCCCCGTCATTGAGCCGCTCCGCGCTGACCTGGTCGGCGAGCGTGGTCGCTGCCACGAGGAACATCCGGTCGGTTACCTCCCGTGCCCGCGACGCGATCGCGCCGAGCCCAACCCCGGGGAAGATGAATACGTTGTTCGCTTGCCCGATGACGCGGTCACGGCCGCCGACCCGCACCGGGTCGAAGCCACTGCCGGTCGCCACCAGCGCCCGTCCCTCGCTCCACGCGAGCACGTCGGCCGGGGTCGCTTCGGATTTCGCGGTCGGGTTGGACAGCGGCAGCACGATCGGCACCGCGGTGCGGGCGGCCATCTCGCGGATGACCGGCTCGGTGAAGGCACCTGCCGTCGCTGACGTGCCGACCAGGATGGTCGGGGCCATCTGCCGTACGACGGTTTCCAGGTCGTAGTGGCTGGCGGGCGCGAAGCCGCACGCGGCCAGTTCGCGCGCCGGCAGCGCGAACGGGCGCTTGTCCTCGTCCAGGTGGTCGCGCCCCTCGAAGACGAGGCCGCGCGAGTCGAGCATCACGATCGCACGCCGGAGGTTGGCGCTGGGGTCCTGATCACTGATGACCGTCTCGGCCAGGTGCGCGATACCGGTTCCGGCCGCGCCCGCACCGAGGAAGACCAGGCGCTGGTCGGCCAGCGGCTCACCGCGCACCCGCAGCGCGGCGAGGAGACCGGCGAGGACCACCGCGGCGGTGCCCTGGATGTCGTCGTTGAAGCACGTGACACGGTGCCGGTAGCGGGCGAGCAGCCGGATCGCGTTGTGCTGCTTGAAGTCCTCCCACTGAAGCAGCGCGGCGGGGTAGACGTCGAGAACGGCGTTGACGAACGCCTCGATGAAGGCGTCATAGGCGGCGCCGCGCATGCGCGGTTTCGGGTAGCCGAGGTAGAGCGGGTCGGCGAGCAGGTCTTCGTTGTCGGTGCCGCAGTCGAGCGAGACCGCCAGCGTCAGGTCTGGCCGTATCCCGGCGCACGCGGAGTAGAGCGCGAGCTTGCCTACGGGGATGCCCATACCGCCGGCGCCCTGGTCGCCGAGCCCCAGGATGCGCTCGTTGTCGGTCGCGACGATCAGCCGGACGCCCGGCCGGCCGATGTTGCGCAGCAACTCCGGGATGCGGTCAATATCGTCCGGCGTGATCCACAGGCCCCGCAGACGGCGCTGAATATGGCTGAAGCGGCGGCACGCGTCGCCCACCGTCGGGGTGTAGACGATCGGGGCGAGTTCCTCGATGTGGTCGACGAGCAACCGGTGGAAGAGGGTCTCGTTGCGCTCGTGCAGCGCGGCGAGGCCGATGTACTTCTCCAGATTGTCGGTCTTGCGCCGGACGTGCTCGAGTTCGAGTTCCACCTGCTGCTCGATCGTGAGCACCCGCCAGGGCAGCAGCCCGCGCAGGCCGTACGCGGCCCGCTCCGCGTAGGTGAACGCCGCGCCCCTGTTCAGCATCGGCTCTTCGAGGATCTGCGTGCCGTGCATCCGGCCCGTGGCAGGCACCGTGCCTGCCGGGGCGCCTCCGGCCGGCGCGTCGCTGCTGCCCTCGCCGGCCGGCGCAGCGGCCTGCCCGTCGCCAGACAGCCTCGTAGTCCCGCTGTTGTCTGAGTTCATTGCCGCCTCCCGGGCCAATGCTCTGAACATAGGCTTTACCACCGCGAGCGCACGGGGGCCATTGGTCCCCTGTGGACGGGGACTTCGGCCCTGCGGGCAGACCCGATCCCGGTGCGTTCCTTTCCCGCGGCGGGCTCATCACCCCGCGGCCAGACCAGGCGTGGGCCGGGTCCGCGACGGCATGAATCAGGCCCGCCGCGGCCGGCTGTGCCCTGGTGGGCATCGGCTGGCGGGCGGCGGGCCCGGATCCCGGGGATCACCTGACGGCAGCGGCCACAGCCGGTGTGGGAACCGCGGCCGGCCCGGCCGCGGCCGTCCGGCGGCCCCGTACGAACAGCACGGCCAGGCGGGTGAGCACGTCGGCCAGCGCCATCAGCACCAGCGCCGCGACCCAGGCACCGGCGCCGGTGATCTGGTGGCTGACGCTGAACCGGGCGATCGCCGGGCCGGCGCCGTGCCCGGCGGCGAACGCGAACACCATCCGGGCGCCCACCCCGCTGATCCACAACCCGGCCGCCAGCCAGCCCGCCCGGGCCAGCACCCGGCCGTCGCGGCCGCGGCGCACGTGCGTCGCCAGCCCGGCCAGCGCGCCCATGACCGCACCCGCCGACACGCCGGTCAGCTCCAGCGCGATGTCGGCGCCGCCGCCCGGGATCGAATGCAGGAACATCATCGCGGCCGCGCCGACCGCCAGTACGGGGACCATCAGGTGGCGCCGGTCCAGCGGGTGCTCACGGATCTGCCGGATCACCAGCAGGACCAGGATTGCGTTGATCAGGTACATCGAAGTCGTATTCATAACCCCGAGCCTGCCGCGCTCACCCCCATCGCCGCGCCGGCCCGCTGGTGGGAATCGGGGTTGACGGCCAGCTCAACCCGCAGGCCGGCCCACCTCAACCCGCGCTGTCCACCGGCGCCGGCCACCTCAGGGCGCCAGCCGCGTCGCGCCGCCCGGTGCTGCCGTGTCCGGGAACCGAGCTGATGTCAACGTTGCCTCCGCGGAGCGCGAGGGCTATTTTTCGTCTGCCACCCGCGTTGGCTGACGACGACCCGTTGCGGATCCCGGCGGATTGCCGATGGCGTGTGGACCCGAAGCACCGCTGACCGGGGGCTGAATCCACAGGGAGCGCGATGAACGCCGAACCGGACCAGGGGACACAGACAGGCCGGCCGCGCAGTGCGGCCTGGTTCGCCGCCAAGGGCCGGGCAGGCATGATCTACCGGTCGTGGATGCGGGCGCAGGGTTTCACGCCCGAGGTGTTCGACGGCCGGCCCGTGATCGGCATCGCCAACAGCTGGTCGGAGCTCACGCCGTGCAACGTGCACCTGCGGAAGGTCGCGGAGGCGGTCAAGCGCGGAGTGTGGCAGGCAGGCGGCTGGCCCCTCGAGTTCCCTACGATGTCGCTCGGCGAGACGATGATGCGGCCCACTGCCATGCTGTTCCGCAACCTCATGTCCATGGAGGTCGAGGAGACGCTGCGGGCCAACCCGCTGGACGCAGTCGTGCTGCTGTCCGGCTGCGACAAGACGACCCCGGCGATGCTCATGGCGGCGGCGAGCGTCGACCTGCCGGCCATCATGGTGACCGGTGGCCCGATGCTCAACGGCAAGTACCGGGGCGCGGACGTCGGGTCGGGCACCGACCTGTGGAGGTTCGAGCAGGAACTCGTCGCCGGCCGGATGACGGAAGAGGAATGCGTATTCGCCGAGGGCTGCATGGCCCGGTCCAACGGGCACTGCATGACGATGGGCACGGCGTCCACGATGGCGTGCATGGCCGAGGCGCTTGGGATGCAGCTACCCGGGTCCGCCGCCTGGCCAGCGGTCGATTCCCGGCGTTACGTCACCGCCCAGCAGGCGGGACAGCGTGCCGTCGGCCTGGTGCGGGAGGACCTCCGCCCGTCCCAGATCATGACCAGGCATGCGTTCGAGAATGCCATCCGCGTCAACGCGGCGATCGGCGGGTCGACGAACGCGGTGATCCACCTGCTCGCCCTGGCCCGGCTCGGTGTCCCGCTCTCGCTTGACGACTTCGACGTGCTGGCCCGCCCGGTGCCCTCGCTGGTCAACCTGATGCCGTCGGGGCGTTTTCTGATGGAGGATTTCTGCTACGCGGGCGGCCTCCCTGCCGTCATGCGCGAGCTTGGCGACCTGCTGCACACCGACCACGCCGGGGTCAGCGGCCGCAGGCTCGCGGAGACCACCGCCGACGCCGTGTGCTGGAACCGCGACGTCATCCATACCCTGGACGAACCCTTCCAGCCGCCGGGCACCGGCACCGCCGTGCTGCGGGGCAACCTGTGCCCAGGCGGCGCGGTCATCAAGCAGTCGGCGGCGTCGCCGCACCTGCTCAAGCACCGCGGCCGGGCCCTGGTGTTCGACTCCATCGAGGAGTACCACCAGGTCGCCGGGCAGCCTGACCTCCCCGTGGACGAGTCCACCGTTCTTGTCGTCCGTGGCGCCGGGCCGAAGGGCTACCCGGGCATGCCCGAGGTCGGCAACTTCGTGCTGCCACGCAAGCTCCTCGAGCGTGGCGTGACCGACATGGTCCGTGTCTCCGACGCCCGGATGAGCGGCACTGGCTTCGGCACCGTCGTGCTGCACGTCTCGCCTGAGGCCGTGGTCGGCGGCCCGCTGGCGTTCGTCCGCACCGGCGACTGGGTCGCGCTTGACGTGCCCGCCCGCACGCTCAGCGTCGAGGTGTCCGACGACGAGCTCGGGCGCCGGCGCGCGGGCTGGTCCCCGCCGCAAACCCCGTACCGGCGGGGCTACGCCCGCCTTTACTTCGACCATGTGCTGCAAGCAGATCAGGGCGCTGACCTGGACTTCCTGGTCGGAGCCAGCGGCAGCGACGTGCCCCGCGACAATCACTAATCTGGGCCGGCCTGCGTCCCGGGCAGCGCCGGGCTTTCATGATCGCGGTAACTTTCTGGCGCATACCGCGGCAAAGTTACCGCGATCATGGAGCGCCGTCGTGAGCGGGGGTGGGACCCGCTGACGGCCGTGAGACAGCGCCCCCAGTGGGCCAACCACGGCCGGCTTGATCGACACCGCGAGGCGATGCGAGGGCCCGGCTCTTCTTGCCTGCAAGGCCCCGGCGGGACACCGCCGGGACCGCCGGGACACCGCCGGGACCGCCGGGACACCGCCGGGACACCGCCGGGACACCGCCGGGACACCGCCGGGACACCGCCGGGACCGCCGGGACACCGCCGGGACACCGCCGGGACCGCCGGGACACCGCCGGGACACCGCCGGGACACCGCCGGGACCCCGCCGGGACACCGCCGGGACACCGCCGGGGCCGGGCCAGCCGGCGCGGTTGCCTCGGTCATCGCTGCTGGTGACCGCGCCACTTGCCGGGACGCCTGCCGATCCGAAGCCATCGATGTCGGCAAATTGTCGGAGAATCCCGCTGGGCTGTCCGACATCGGCGAAAGTGAGCTTGCCTGGGAGGCCGCTGAACAACGGCGTCCGATCAGCGAGCGGGTCATCCGCACCCGGCTGGCAAGGCGGAGCCCGAGGCCGCTACCAGCGGTTTGTAACGGCGAGGGTGACAACGCCGCTAGCCGGGATGCGGGGGCACGCGAGCCGGGCAGGTGTTGTTCAGCGACCGAGGATCGCTAGCTCAGGTATGGCGCTGCCGCACCGGGGCCTCACCCTCACCACGTGCCCGCCGAGCGCGGCCCTGGGATCCTGCGCCGACCGGCTTTGAGCTGAGTACGCGGGCCAGCGCGGCGAGGTCCGCGTTACCTTGCGAGCTTAGACGCCGAGGCGCTGGGCGAGCAGTTCGCGGTGGTAGGTGGGATCACCCAGGAGGAACTCCGACGACTTGGCCCGCTTGAAGTACAGATGGGCGTCGTGTTCCCAGGTGAAGCCGATCCCGCCGTGGATCTGGATGTTCTCGGCCGCCGCGTGTGCGTATGCCTCCGAGCAGCAGGACTTCGCCAGACTGGCGACCGCCGGCAGCTCACCGGAGTCCTCGGCCGCGGCCCAGCCCGCGTAGTACGCGGCCGAGCGCGCCGACTCGACATGGAGCAGCATGTCGGCGCACTTGCTCTTGATCGTCTGGAAGCTGCCGATAGGCCGGCCGAACTGGAGACGGGTTTTGGCGTACGCGACCGCGCTGTCCAGGCAGCGCTGCGCCCCCCCGACCTGCTCAGCGGCGAGGGCAACGGCGGCCAGATCCAGGGCCTTGCGCAGCCCGGGCTCGGCCCCGCCCGCGACGCCGATGAGCCTGGCCGGGGTGCCGGAGAAAACCAGCCTGGCCTGCTTGCGTGTCTGATCCATGGTGGCGAGCGGAGTCCGGCGGAGCCCGGCGGCGTCCGGCTGCACGGCGAACAGGCTCAGCCCGGCCGGGGCGTGGGCCACCACGAGCAGCAGGCCGGCCGTGTGACCATCGACGACAAACGACTTGTACCCATCGACTTCCCAGCCCGCCGCGGTGCGCGTCGCCTGGCAGCGAATGCCGCCGAGGTCGAATCGCCCCTCGTCTTCGGTCCAGGCGAGGGTGGCGATCGTCTCGCCTGCGGCGATACCGGGCAGCAGCCGTTTTTTCGCGGCGGCGTCGCCGCTGGTCAGCAGAGCATTCGCAGCCAGGGCGACGGTCGAGAAATACGGTGCGCAGGCCAGGACCGCCCCCATCTCCTCCAGCACGATGACGAGCTCCACGTACGAGAAACCGGCGCCTCCGTACTCTTCGGGGATGGTCAGCGACTGGAGGCCGAGCTGGCCGGCCATTTGCGCCCAGATCGCAGGGTCGAAGCCCCCGATGGTCTCCATCAGGCGCCGGACCTCGGCCTCAGGGAATTTCTCCGCCAGGAACCGGCGGACGACGCGTCGCAGCTCGTCCTGCTCCTCGCTGAAGACGAGCTTCATCCTGGGTGCGCCCCTCTTCTCGGCGAGGTTCCCCCATCCCGGTCGAGACAGGCCACGATCACACCCTTCTGGGCCGGGCGTCGGTTACCTGTTGTGCCTGCCGCACCTGGCCGGTGCCTTCGGCTACCTGGTGCCTGGCGCCGTGTCGTTACCTGGGACCTGGCGGAACGGCATGCCGTGGTACGGGTCGGGTCCCTTGGGCAGGCCGAGTATCCGCTCGGCGATGATGTCGTGCTGGATCTCGTCGGTTCCACCGGCAATGGAGATCGCCGGGACGGACACGAAGATCTCGGTGATCGTTCCGCCGAGAGGTGCGTCCGCACCTGACAACATGCCCGATGCCCCGGCGATGAGGGCGTGCACCCGCGACGCCGCGCGGGCGATCTCGCTGCTGGCCAGTTTGGCGAGCGACCCCTCTGGGCCCAGAGGCCGGCCGAGTGCACGGGCGGCGCGAGCGCGCTGCGCGGTCCATTCGGCCGTCCAGGTGAGAGTGACGAGGCGGGCGATCTCCTGGCGGACGACCGGGTCGGTGTTCTTCCCTGCGGCGGTGGCGCGTTCGATGACCAGGTCGGCGCGCCCGGCACGCTGGGGATACCACTTGCGCGGCTGCGAAGCTGCGGCGAGCTCGGCCGCTGCCTCGCGCCGGGCCCGGCCGGAGACCTCGCGGGCCACGGCTGTGCTGGCGGCCGCCCCGAGGCGCCGCTCGTGGGCCAAGGCCGTCAGCCCGACTGTCCACCCTCCGCCCACGTGGCCGATCACGTTGGCTGCCGGAATCCTCGCGTCGTCGATGAACACTTCGCTGAACGAGGCATGGCCGTTCATCTGGCGCAGCGGGCGGACCTCGACCCCAGGCTGGCGCATGGGAATGGCGAAGCACGTGATTCCGCGGTGCTTCGGCGCATCCCAGTCGGTCCTGGCCAGCAGCAAGCCGAAATCGGCCTGCGCCGCCCCGGTGGTCCACACCTTCTGCCCGCTCACCGCCCACTCGCCGCCGCGGCGTTCGGCCCGGGTCCGCAGCCCGGCCAGGTCGGATCCCGCCGCAGGCTCGCTGAACAGCTGGCACCAGCTCAGCTCGCCGGTCACCGTCGGCCGGACGAAACGGCGTTTCATGTCGTCAGGTCCGTGTTCCAGGATGCTCGGGGCGACGAGGATCATGCCGACCCCTTCGGGCGGACCTGGGGCGCCGACCCGCGCGAACTCCGCCGACACGACGTCTCCGGCGGCAGCAGGCATCGAACGGCCACACCACTCGCGCGGCCATGCCGGGCAGGCCCATCCGGAGTCCGCCAGCCGGGTCCGCCATTCGAGCAGGCTCAGCTCGGGGTCCCAGTTGGCCTCGAGCCAGGCCTGCAAATCGGCGCGGATCGCGGCAAGGTCGGCCGGGGCTGCCATGGCGGTCACCTGCCTTCGAAACGTGGGGGACGGCGCTCGGCGGACGCGCGGACCCCCTCGGACCAGTCCGCTGTAGCGTGCAGCCGTTCCTGCTCGCTGGCTTCCCGTTCGGTCGCCGTGCGGACCCGGTCCGCGAGATGTGCCCGCATGGTGGCGCGGATCGATCGCACGGCGAGCGGGGCGGACCGTGCGATCTCGGCTGCCAGGCCATGGGCCGCGGACCGCAGTTCGCCCGCGGCCACGAGCCGGTCGCACAACCCCATGCGGGCCGCCTCGTCGCCGCGGACCCGCCGTCCGGTGTAGAGCATGTCCAGCGCGTGCTGCTGACCGGCGATGTCCGGGAGGGTCACCGATAGCCCGAACCCGTGGTGGAAGCCAAGCCGGGCGAAGTTGGCGGCAAAGCGTGCCTCCGGGCACGTCACCCGGAAGTCGGCACTGCACGCCAGCCCGAGGCCGCCGCCGACGGCTGCACCCTGGACCGCGGCAACTACCGGGGTCGTGGCGTCGAACAGCCGGGCCGCCTCCTGGTAGAGCTGGCGGGGGCTGGCCGCCAGCGTCGGCGGGCCGGCGCCAGGCGAGCCTGCGCCAGGCAAGCCCGGGGCGGTCAGGTTCGCGCCCGCACAGAAGTTCTTGCCTTCGGAGCACAGCATGATTGCGCGGCAGCCGCTGTCGTCGTCGAGTGCCTCGTAGGCGGCCGCGAGCGACCGGATGAGCGCCACGTCGAAGAAGTTGTCCGGCGGCCGGTGAATTTCGACCGTCGCGACGAAGTCGTGGTCGAGGGCCACGGTGACATCGCCGAACTGTTCGCCCAATGTCCGCTCCGAACCGCCGCTGGATTTGCCGCGGCAGACTGGTGCCGTCAGCTGTGGTCGATATCGAGGATGAGCTTGCCCGTGTTCTCACCTGCGAAGAGCATCAGCAGGACGTCAGGGAAGTCGGTGACGCTGCCGTGCACGATTTGCTCACGTGAGACGATCTGGCCGGCGCGGAGCCACTGGGCGAGCTCTGCCATCGCCTCCGGGTACCTGTCCTGGTAGTCGAACACCAGCATGCCGGTCATGGAAGCTCGTGCCACCAGCAGCGACAGGTAGTTGGCTGGGCCCTGCACATGCTCCTCGTTGTACTGCGAAACCGCGCCGCAGATGATGACCCTGGCTCCCCGGGCCAGGCGGGTCAGCACAGCGTCGAGGACATCTCCGCCCACGTTGTCGAAGTAGACGTCGACGCCGCCGGGCGCGTGCTCGCGCAATGCTGTCCGCAGGTTCTCGCTCTTATAGTCGATTGCCGCGTCGAAGCCGAATTCCGCCAGCAGCGTCCGGCACTTGTCCTTGCCGCCGGCGATGCCGATGACGCGACAGCCTTTGAGCTTCGCGATCTGGCCCGCGACGCTGCCCACGGCGCCGGCCGCGCCAGAGACGACGACTGTGTCCCCCGCCCGGATCCGCCCGACGTCAAGTAGGGCGAAGTAGGCGGTGAGCCCGGTCATGCCGAGCGCAGCGAGGTAGGTCGTCGGCTCCGCCAGTGAGGTATCGAGCTTGATGACGCCCTTGCCGTCGGACGAGGCGTATTCCTGGACGCCGAAGACGCCGAAGACGTAGTCGCCCACCGCAAAGCCGGGATGCTCGGACACCGTGACGCGCCCGATCGCGCCGGCCCGCATGACTGCGCCAACCTCCACGGGCGGGATGTAGGAGGCGCCGGCGTTCATCCACCCCCGCATCGCGGGATCGATGGACAGATGCGAGATCGCCACGACGAACTCCCCGGGGCCCGCAGCAGGCACCGGCTCACTTGTCACCTCCCAGTCGGAGGCCTTGGGCAGCCCAGACGGGCGGGCAGCGAGCCGCACCTGGCGGTTGATCGAGGTCACAGCGCGGCTCCCAACGAGGACTCCAGGTGTGCTATCGGAAAGTAACGCTGCCGAATCGGTAAGGCAAATGAAACCCACGCCGGACCGGTCACGCTGGCGTCATGTCATCGGCGTCAGGACGCGGCCGTCCCGGCCGTTTCCTCCCTGGTATGCCAACGGCTGCCGCGGCGTGACACCGGGTCCGCCGCCCCGGCGGAAGCCTGGCTCGGGCACACGTATTGCCAGGGCCTCAGTCAGTCATGGAGTCGTTGGCGGCGCGCTGCCTGCCGTCCTGGTAGATCGAGAGCCGGCCCTTGCTCATCACGCCGACCCGCTGTGCGCGGCGGGCGATCGCGGTGTCGTGGGTGACCAGGATCAGGGTGAGCCCGCATTCCCGCCAGAGCTTGTCCCCGCCGACAGCGTGGGCACCAGGTTGAAGGTCTGCAAGATGAACCCGATCGATTCCGCCCGCAGCCATGGTCACCTGGGCCTCGCGGAGCTGCGCCAGGTTCTTCCCGTCGAACTCGATGGTCCCGGAGGTGGGCCGGTCCAGTCCGCCGAGCAGGTTGAGCAGCGTGGATTTGCCGTGCCCGGTGAATTCGGCTAGCTGCGCGACGCGCTCGGCCTGACTCCCGGCAACCTGTCCAAGCACCTCACCGTGCTGGATGAGGCGGGCCTGGTCCAGATGGAGAAAGGTTATTCCGGGCGCCGCCCGCGGACCTGGGTGCGCATCACCGGCCAGGGCCGCGTCGCCCTGGCCGCCGAGATCAGCGCCCTGACCGACCTCGTTCGCCGGCACCGGGCGGCGAACGGCAGCTAGGCGGCCGCAGGACCATGCTCACCGGATCCGGGCTGCGGGCCGGGCGACGCACGCGTCGGCCGCCGCTGCGCTTAATCCGGGCGAACATATGTGCGAACATGGACGTGTGCCTGGTGAGGCGACCATCCTGCACGCCGACCTCGATGCGTTCTACGCGTCGGTCGAGCAGCGCGACGACCCACGGCTGCGGGGCCGCCCGGTGATCGTCGGGGCGGGGGTTGTGCTCGCGGCCAGCTACGAGGCCAAGGCGTACGGCGTGCGGACGGCGATGGGCGGTCGCCAGGCCCGGCTGCTGTGCCCGCAGGCGGTCGTGGCCGCGCCCCGGATGTCGGCGTACGCCGCCGCGAGCCGTGCGGTGTTCGAGTGTTTCAGCCAGACCACACCGCTTGTCGAGGGCCTGTCGATCGACGAGGCATTCCTCGACGTCGGGGGGCTGCGCCGGCTCCGCGGTGCGCCTACCGAGATCGCCGCGCGGTTGCGCCGTGAGGTCCGCGAACGCGTCGGGCTGCCCATCACGGTCGGGATTGCCCGCACGAAGTTCCTCGCCAAAGTGGCCAGCGGTGTGGCGAAGCCGGACGGCCTGCTGGTCGTTCCGCCCGACGGGGAGCTGCTTTTCCTGCACCGGCTCCCGGTGGAGCGGCTGTGGGGCGTCGGGGCGGTCACCGCACGCAAGCTCAGGGACCGGCAGATCACGACTGTCGGCGAGGTGGCCCAGCTTGGCGAGGCGGCCCTGGTGTCGATGCTCGGCGCGGCGGCCGGGCGCCATCTGCACGCCCTCGCCCACAACCACGATCCCCGGCCGGTGCAGGTCGGCGGCCGGCGCCGGTCGATGGGGGCGCAGCAGGCCCTCGGCCGCTCACCGCACCCGCCCGCCGAGATCGACGCCATCCTCGCCGGCCTGGTCGACCGCGTCAGCAGGCGGATGCGCACGGCCGGGCGGGTAGGCCGGACCGTCGTCCTGCGGCTGCGCTTCGACGACTTCTCCCGTGCCACCCGTTCACATACACTGCCCCAGGCCACCGCCCACACCCAGACGCTGCTCGACGCCGCGAGGGGCCTGCTGGCGGCCGCGAGGCCGATGATCTGCGAGCGCGGCCTCACCCTTGTCGGTGTGGCGGTTGGCAACCTCGCCGACGGGACGCAGCAGCTGGCGCTGCCCTTCGATCGGCACGGCGGCGACCTCGACTCCGCACTTGACGCGGTGCGGGCCAGGTTCGGCTCCTCGGCCGTCACCCGCGCCGTACTGCTCGGGCACGACCACGGCCCGTCAGTGCCGCTGCTGCCGGACTGAGTCGACCGGCACGCCACCGGGCGGTGGCTGACCGCGCTGCTTGCCCTCGCCGCACTGCTGCTCGTGCCACCGGGGATGTGGGTGGTCGTGCCACCGGGGATGTAGGACCGTGGGCAGGGCCCGGGCTCCTGCGATTGCGCGGTGAAAGCCCGGAATAAAACCTGTTGCCAGGTGGCTGATAGAAGGTACTCTCGTAGTAACCCATTAAGCGCGAAAGGACACCCGTTGAAACTCTGGTCACCCAGCATCGAGCGAAAGCGGCATGATGTCACATTCGCTCAGCCGAGGCTGGGTTCGCCCAGGGAGGCGCTGACGTAGACGCGATACGCGGACACCGTCAGCCGCCCCCGGGAACATCCGGTGGGCGGTTTCTTTTGTATCTCATCGCACAGGGATGTAGCTCAACTAGGAAGAGCGCCGGTCTCCAAAACCGGTCGTTGCGGGTTCGATTCCTGCCGTCCCTGCGATAGGCCCCTTCGTACGGGCACGCATATTGCCAACTCCACAGCGGGAAGCACAACGCGGCGGGTCACCCACGCCCGCCGCCAGGGGCTGCTAGCTCCAATTGGCAGAGCAACTCCCTTGCAAGGAGAAGGTTCTCGGTTCGAATCCGAGGCGGTCCACAGCGCACGGTGACCGTCCGCATGCGGTGCCCCGGGCTTCGCAGGCCGGCCTCCAGAGAGAACGGCGGAAGCCCGGTAACGGGATGTCGCGTAGTGGTAGCGCCCCTGGTTTGGGACCAGGCAGCGGGTGTTCGATTCATCCCATCCCGACCATGGCTCTTTAGCTCATGCGGTAGAGCGCCCGGCCGAAACCCGGGGGGAACCAGTTTCGAGCACTGGGGGAGCCACCTCGCCGTACTCGTCCAATGGCAAGGACGCCAGCCTTCCAAGGGCACGGCTGCGGCCCCGCCCTCGTAAGGCGGGTGGTCCGGATCGGCACCGGACGGCGGCTCCACGCGCTCGTACCCCAATGCGGCAGAGGGACCGGCCGAGATGCCGGGTGTTGCAGGTTCGATCCCTGCCGAGCGCACCACCACCACGCCCCTCGGACCGGCGTCCACTTGCCCCCCGTAAAGGCGGCGGCCCAGTTCGACCCTGGGGAGGGGCTCGATGACCGGTTGCTCTGCCGGCAGGGGCCGCCTGACTTTGAATCAGGACTTAGCGACGCAGGTTCGACTCCTGCCCGGTCAGCGATTTGTCTTTGCCCTTCGCGCCAGCGCGCGCCCGTCCCCGGTACGGACGGGAGGCCCGGGCCGGCACCGGGGGAGGGCTCCACGCGGATGTAGCTCAGCAGGCAGAGCGCCACCTCGCCATGGTGGAGGCCGCGGGTTCGAGACCCGCTATCCGCTCCAAGCCGTTCTGCCCAATTGGTAGCGGCGTCACGCGCTCGTGGCGGAACAGGTAGACGCCTACGGTTCAGGTCCGTATGCCCGTAAGGGCGTGAGAGTTCGATTCTCTCCGAGCGCACGATGGAGAGGTGGCCGAGTGGTAAGGCTGCGCCCGCCCTGTAAGGCGTACGCGGGATTACCTGTGCGGGAATTCGAGCCTCAGCGGGCGACGTAAGCGATTGGCACTGGCGCGTGAACGTCTCGGTGGCCGATGCGTTCGGTGTGGTGCTGCCATCAGAACAAAACGACCCAGGTGCTTTATGCCTCTGTTTGCTCCACGGGCGAAGGCCGATGGAAATTCCTATGTGATTTCTGTAAAATGTGGCGTAGTGGTTACCACGCCGGGTACATGAAACGGTCGCGTGAACAAGCTAAGGGCATGCAGCTCAGCCGGTTCGAGCAGCCCCCTGATAAGGGGAAGGACGGAGGTTCAATTCCTCCCGTGCCCACTGGCCGGTAGCTCAGCGGTGAGAGCGCCGAGCTTATACCTCGGGAAACAGCCGCGGGTTCAAATCCCGCCCGGCCTACGCCCTGCAAGCATTAAGGTGATGTATTCGGCTTTTAACCGGAGGAACGGGGTTCGATACCTCGGCGGGGCACCTGAGCGCTGTTGACTGCAACGGATAGCACACCGGTCTTCTAAACCGGTGATCTGGGTTCGAGTCCCAGGCGGCGCACGGCTCGTTAGGGTAGCGGTTTATCCCGCCGCGTTCTCATCGCGGAGATCGCCGGTTCGAGTCCGGCACGAGCTACGGCATGTTTCGGCCCCATCGTCCATAGGTTAGGATCCGGTTCTTTGAAAGGCTGGGAACGGCGTTCGAGTCGCCCGTGGGGCTACTGCGCGGTAGGGGAGTTCGGCCGTCCCCGCGGGCCTCATAAGCCTGAGATCATCGGTTCAAATCCGATCCGCGCGACCATTCTCGTGTCGTCCAACGGCAGGACGCGTGGCTGTTAACCACGTCATGAAGGTTCGAATCCTTCCGCGAGAGCAATGGCCGTGTAGCTCAACGGTAGAGCCCCACCCCGTCAAGGTGGCAGGCGCCAGTTCGAATCTGGTCACGGTCGCTGCATCCGCGTCGCTCAGCCGGCAGAGCACCTGCTCGACGCGCAGGAGGCCGCAGGGTCGGGACCTGCCGCGGGTACCAAGCGCCCATCGTCTAATGGATTAGGGCCCCGGAATACGCATCCGGCGATGGGGGTTCGACTCCTCCTGGGCGCACAACGACCGGTAGCTCAGCGGCAGAGCGCCGCTTTCACACAGCGGGGAGCGGAGGTTCGAGTCCTCCCCGGTCGACCGTGGTGGCTGTAGCTCAATCGGCAGAGCGCCAGGCTGTGGTCCTGGAGGTTGCGGGTTCAATCCCCGCTAGTCACCCCATGGGCGGGCTGTTCATTGGCGAGACAAGCGGCAGGTAAAGTCGTGACTTCGGTTGTGGGAGTTCGAATCTCTCCCCGCCCACGGACCTTTGTTTGTTCGATATCAGTGCTCTCATAGCTCAGCGGATAGAGCGCCCGCCTCCGGAGCGGAAGGCCGCAGGTTCGAGTCCTGCTGGGAGCGCGTGCCGAGGGCAGCCGCATGCCCGAGTGGTCAGGGGTCCGCCTGCAAAGCGGAGTACGCCGGTTCGATCCCGGCTGCGGCTTCGAATGCTGTCTGGCGCCACGGTTCGGCCCCCCACCGCGTCTCCGGTGGCTCGTAGCTCAATTGGACAGAGCGCTCGCCTCCTAAGCGCGTAAATGCCGGTTCGAGTCCGGCCGGGCCAACTACGGTGTTTCCCGCTGCGGACAGCAACGGCAACGAGAGGACCGGGGGCCATGGGCGAGGCGCTGGACGCACTGGTCGTCCGGAAGACGGCGCGTGCCGGCGGTGCGGGTGCACACGAACCTGCACGCCCAGACGCCGTATCCTGGCCGGGGAACGCTCGCCGCAGACTCGTCCGGTAGGTGCGCGGCATTCAGAGCCATAACGGCTGCCGCGGTGTTTGGCTCAGTTGAGGCGCGAGCGGTGCCGTGGGGGTTCCGGTGGGTCGCCCCCGGGCTGGCACTACTACGGCTGCCGCGGTGCGCGCACCCTCGGCAGGCCGGCCGTCCAAGGAGGAAACCTGTGGACCAGCGCGTCAGTCTCATCACCCTTGGCGTGACAGATCTCAGCCGGGCCAAAGGCTTCTACGAAGCGCTGGGCTGGCGGGCAGCAGGCGAGGCAGCCCAGGACGTGGTCTTCTTCCAGGCAGGCGGGATGATCGTCGCTTTGTGGGATCGGGCCGAGCTCGCGAAAGACAGCGCCGTCCGCGATGCTGGCGGCTGGGGTGGCGTGACACTCGCGTACAACGTCAGTTCACCCGAGGCGGTCGACGCGGTGATCAGCGAGGCGCGGGCGGCCGGCGCCGTGATTGGCCGCGAGCCGGCCACGACGTTCTGGGGTGGGTACTCGGGTGTATTCATCGACCCGGACGGGCATCCGTGGGAAGTGGCCCATAACCCCGGCTGGACCCTGCACGCCGACGGCGCGGTCAGCCTGAGCGGATAACCCACAGGCCGTCCGCACGCGGGCAAGATCTCCGTGCCGTCCGTGCCGTCCGTGCCGTCCGGGCCGCACGGGCCGCACGGACAGCACGGACCGCACGGCCCGGCGCTAGCGCTCGGTCACGCCACCCGTCGCCAGTGCAGTTCGTGGGCCTTCCAGCGGGCGATGGCCTTGTTCCTGCTGACTACCTTGACCTCCCGCAGATGGCTGCCGAGGCGGTAAATGGCCTGCTTAGCCTCGAGCATGCCCGTGACGGCGGATGGCTGCGGGATCTCCCGCTTGGCGCCGGATTGCTCGATGAGCACGATCTTGGCCGGGCAGGTACCTGGCCCCACGTTGCGACGATCGCTCATAACCCTTTAGACCTCCAAACAGGCCTCGGGCGTTCCCTCCGACGCGAAATGGCAGGCAGACTTACGCGGAGCCGGGCGGAGAAGCCGGGCAGCGGGGTCGCGGCTCGCCCCGCTCGCGGCCGGCGTGGCGTTGGTGCGCGCGATAGCCGGCCGATCAGGGCGCGAGGTGTTCGAGGAACCAGTTTCGGGCGTGTGCCGAGGATTCCTCGAAGCCCTTCCCGTAGGCGTCGAAATGCGCGCCGCGCAGGATCACCAGCTTGCGGGGTTCGTTGGCGCGCTGGAACGCGGCGATGGCAAGCTCGGCCGGGGTCAGGTGGTCGTCCCTGGCGACCAGCATCAGCAGCGGGGTCGGGCTGATCCAGGGCAGGTACGTGCCAGGCTCGTATTCGGTGAACAGTTCCACCGAGCGAAGCGTGACCTCGTTCCGCCACGACGGCGCCCGGTTCTTGCCGGTCTCGGTGAACCACTGCCATGAATCGGGTGTCGGCAACGCGGAAGGCGCGAGCGGGTCCTCGTCCACGACCGGCACCAGCGCCGGCGGCTCGCCGCGGTAGCGGGCCGCGCGGTCGGCGTCGAACTGCGCCCTGAACCCGGCGATGAAGTCCGCCCGTACCAGCGCACGGAAGTTGTCGTGCCCGCTGACCAGCGGCACCTGGCTGACAACCGCTTTCACCCGCCGGTCGACGGCGCCCACCACCAGCACATGCCCACCGGAATAGCTCGACCCCCAGACCCCGATTCGCGCCGCGTCCACTTCGGGCCGGCCGCTGGCATATGTGATCGCATGCCGGTAGTCCCGCATCTGCGCCCACGGATCGATCTCCTGGCGCGGCTCACCGTCGCTGGCGCCGAAGCAGCGGTTGTCGAACACAAGCACGTTCTGGCCCGCGGCCGCGAACACCTCCGCGAACGCGTCCAGGTACATCTCCTTCACCGCGGAGAACCCGTGTGCCATCACCACGGTCGCGGCCGGGCCGCTCGCCCCCGCTCCCTGGTAGAACCAGCCGCGCAACGTCACACCCTCGGCATCGAACTCCACATCACGACGATCCACCAGATTCTCCCTGCCACCACGGAGCGGTCCCTTCGCCGCCCACAAACCCGATACTCCATCAGGAATGCCCAGGTCACAATGGGTCGCAGCACCGCACGCGAGGTTCGTTACTGGTCCCCGGCCAAGTTGGCACAGGATGGGGGAATTCTCGCGGCGGGCGGGTGCGGTGTCGATCCGGCCGCAAGCCGTTCGTGTAGACGATGAGAAGCTGCTGGCACGGTGCCGGCGGCCCCGTCAAGGAGGAACACCGGATGAAGCAGTACCTGCTCAGCGTGTATCAGCCCGACGGAGATCCTCCACCGCCCGAGGTCCTTGAGAAGGTGATGCGCGACGTCGGCGCGTGGGATCAGGAGCTCAAGGCCGCAGGCGCATGGGTCTTCACTGCTGGGCTGCACCCCCCGAGCACGGCCACCGTGGTGCGGCTTAGCGGCGGCGAGATGCTCACGACAGACGGCCCGTTCGCCGAGGGCAAGGAGCATATCGGCGGGTTCACGATCATCAAGGCGCCTGATCTCGACGCCGCACTCGGGTGGGGCCGTAAGCTCGCCCGGGTGACCACCCTCCCGATCGAGGTGCGGCCCCTCCACGACGAGGCCGGGGACTGATACCTGGCGTGCCTTCACTTCCGGCCTCGGAGATCGAGCGTGTGTTCCGCGAGGAGTACGGCCGCGCGGTGGCCGTCCTGGTTCGGGTCTTCCGTGACATCGACGTCGCCGAGGAGGCGGTCCAGGACGCGTTCACCACGGCGGCAGCCCGGTGGCCAGCCACCGGGCTGCCGCCGAGCCCGGCGGGCTGGATCATCACCACCGCCCGCAACCGGGCGATCGACCGGCTCCGCAGGGAAGCGTCCCGCGATGACCGCCACGTCCAGGCCGCCCTGCTGCATGCCCGCGCCGAACCGGCTGAGGAGGGCGCGGTGCGCGACGACCGGCTGCGCCTGATCTTCACCTGCTGCCACCCCGCGCTCGGCACCGGTGTCCAGGTCGCGCTGACGCTGCGGCTTCTCGGTGGGCTGACCACCGCGGAGATCGCGCGCGCCTTCCTGGTGCCCGAGTCGGCCATGGCCCAGCGGCTGGTCCGGGCCAAGGGCAAGATCCGCGACGCGAGGATCCCCTACCGGGTCCCGGACGAGGCCGATCTGCCTGGCCGTCTTCGTGCCGTGCTCGCCGTCGTCTACCTCATCTTCAACGAGGGGTACACGGCGAGCTCGGGCGACCGGCTTGTCCGCGAGGACCTCTGCGCGGAGGCCATCCGCCTCGGACGGCTGCTGGCCGAGCTCATGCCCGGCGAACCGGAAGTCATGGGGCTGCTCGCGCTCATGCTGCTCATCCAGTCACGCCGGGCCACCCGCACGACCTCCGGCGGCGACCTCGTGCTCCTGGCCGACCAGGACCGCGGCCGCTGGGATCGCGGCCTCATCGCGGAAGGCCAGGCCACCGTCCGGCAATGCCTGCGGCGTAACCAGCCAGGGCCGTACCAGATCCAGGCGGCGATCAACGCCGTCCACAGCGACGCGCTGGCGGCGGCCGACACGGACTGGGTGCAGATCCTGGAGCTGTACAACCAGCTCGCCACGCTCGCCCCGAGCCCGGTCGTAGCGCTCAACCGCGCGGTCGCGGTGGCCGAGGTCGACGGACCGGACGCGGCGCTCATCCTCATCGACGGCCTCGACCTCGATGGCTACTACCTTTTCCACGCCATCCGCGCCGACCTCCTCAGGCGCCTGGGCCGGGGGGGCGAGGCGGCGCTGGCGTACGAGGCGGCGATCGCGCGCACCGACAACGCGGCCGAGCGCGACTTCCTGCGGCGCAGCCGTCAGGCACTCACCCAAGTCTGACGGCTGTCACGGCCGCGCCCCAGGCTGGTTACGAAGTCAACGGCCGCGCCTGCCCGGCTGGACCGCCGTGCGCGATACTGCTGGCATGGGCGATCGCAACGTGCTAGGTGGCGAACTGGAGCCGTGCGGCACCGACCCAGTCACCGGGTTCTATCGGGATGGATGCTGTAGCACAGGACCGGAAGACCGGGGGAGCCACACGATTTGCGCGGTGGTGACCGCTGAGTTCCTCGAGCACCAGCGTGGGATAGGAAATGATCTCAGCACCCCGGTGCCTCAGTTCCGGTTCCCCGGGCTTGTGCCAGGGGACCGCTGGTGCGTGACGGCCGTGAACTGGCTGCGGGCTCACCACGACGGCGCCGCCGCACATGTGGTGCTTGCTTCGACCCACGAGCGGGCTCTGGATGTCGTGCCCCTCGCCGCGCTGCAGGAGCACGCCGTCGATGTCCCCGCTCATCCAGGCGCGCTGGAGGACTGACGTACAGTTCCCCGCACATCGCACGCTCACTGCCGCGCGGCCGCGACCGTCTTACGCGCTGGTAGCCCAGTGGTGGGTCGGCAGGGGCATGGCGGCGTAGACGGTGTTGCCTGTGCCGCGAGCGTCGCAGGTGACTCCCCAGGTGCCGTCGCCTAGTTCGGTGTGGTCGTCGATGAGGGCGAGCCCGCGTCCGCTTGCCTCCTCGATACCGCCGAGCAGATCAATGCCTGCGCCGCCCGCGACGGCCCCGACCCGGCCGGCCGCGCCGCGGTGACCGGCCCGCACCTGTGTGAACACGAGAACTGGCGCCCATGCACCACCGGGCTTTCATGATCGCGGTAACTTTTCCGCGCATATCGCCGAGAAGTTACCGCGATCAAGAAACCACCCTGGAACAAGGCAATGGTGCATATCGACAGCCGTGCCATGTAGCGGGTAACCCACCACGATCATGGTTGATAGCCCGTAAGACGGAGGACGCGACGGGAAAGGCACCATGATCATGAGATCGGTGGGCGCGGTGCCGGGCGGTTCGAGCCGTGGCGTGGCCGGGGCGCTCATCAGGCGGGCATGTCACGCCGGCAGGCCTCGTATTGACCGCCGTATCGCTTGCGCAGCGTGGGCTCTCCGCACCAGCGGGCGAACGCGCCCGAAGGCGGCGGCTGCCGTCTTACGCATGGGCCCACCTCGGTAGCCGGTTTCGACTGGCCGCCGTGGCTGCGGCCCCCACAGGCCAGTTTCGGTAGCTGACGTCCGGCCGCGGGCATCCGCCCCAGGGCTGGCGCGATGAGTTTCCCGGCCCGGTGGAGTCTGGGCTGGTGACGGATCAGACTAATGGTCTTACCTGGGAGGCAGCGGTGCGCAAGGTCGTCGCGGGACTGGCCATCACGTTGGACGGTGTGGTGGAGTCGCCCTCGGACTGGATGGTCTTCAACGAAGAGATGGCTGCGGTGATCAATGCCGGGATAGCGCAGGCCGACGCGGTGCTGCTCGGCACGCGCACGTATCTCGAGTTCGCCAAATTGTGGCCGGGTCAGCCCAGCGGCGCGATGGCCGACTTCTTGAACAACGCGCCCAAGTACGTCGTGTCCAGCACCCTGGACGCGGCCGAACTCGACTGGGCCAACTCCAGCCTGGTCACCGGCGGCCTCGCCGGGGCGGTCGAGAAGCTCAAGCGGCAGCGGGGCAAGAACATCCAGGTCCCCGGCAGCCCCAGACTGGTGCGGTCGCTGCTGCGCGACGGGCTGCTCGATCAGCTCGCGCTCATGATCCAGCCGATCGTGGTCGGCTCCGGCCTGCGCCTCTTCGACGAGATGACCGGTCACGTGAAGCTCACACTCGTCGAGTCGACGACCCTCAGCACGGGCGTAGTGTCCGTGACGTACGAGCCAGTCGGCGCGTGACCCGCCAGGTTCAGTGACCCATCAGCGTCACGGACCCGGCTGGTGACGTCGTCTCCTGTCAGCCACGGGCGGCGGGCGGCGAAGGCGCTGCCCGGAGGTCCGGTTGCCGAAGGAAGGTGGTCACATCAGCGGCGATGAGGTGCGGGACGGGGTATCGCTGACCAACCTCGACCAACCGCTGTTCGAAGGGGCGGACGCGACCAAGCGGGACCTGGTGGACTACCTGGACGCTGCCGCTGACCGCATCATCCCGGAACTGGCGGACCGGCCGCTTTCTGTGCTCCGGGTGCTCCGCGGCCAGGCGCCCTTCATGCAGAAGAACGTCCCCAAGTACACCCCGCCGTGGGTGCGGACGATCCCGCTGTGGGCCGAGACCTCCAAACGCGAGGTCTCCTACGCGCTGTGCAACGACCGCCGCACGCTGCTGTGGTTCGCCAACCAGCGCGCGGTGGAGTACCACCCGACCCTGAGCCGCGCCGACCACTGGGACCGCCCCACCTACCTCGTGCTCGACATCGACCCGCCGTCCGCGGACGCGTTCACGCTGGCCGTCCGGGCCGCCTACCTGGTCCGCCAGGCCCTGGCCGACGCCGGCCTTGCGGGTGCGGTCAAGACCAGCGGCGCGAAGGGCGTGCACGTGTTCGTGCCGGTCGGGGCCCGGGCGGCGGTAGACGACGTGGCCGCGGCCACCCGCGCGCTCGCCGCGCGTGCCGAACGCCTCGACCCCGGGCTCGCTACGACCGCGTACATCAAGGACGACCGCGCAGGCAAGGTGTTCCTCGATTCGACCCGATCGGGCGGCGCGACGGTGGTGGCGGCGTACAGCCCGCGGATACGGCCGGGCGTGCCGGTGTCGTTCCCGGTGGCCTGGGATGAGCTTGATCGCGTCGCGCCTGGCGACTTCACCGTGCACACGGCGGCGCAGTTGATCGCCGACCGTGATCTGTGGGCCGGCCGGATGCCCGAGCCGCAGCGGTTGAGCTCCGAGCTGATCGAGGAAGGCCGCGTCATTCCTGTCGCCCGGGTGCAGGCGATGCACGAGGGCAAACGGCGGGCCCGCGCGCGTCGCGGCTGACTGTCCGGTGACTGTCTGTCGCGGACGGCTAGCCGCACTCACCTGGCACGGTGATCCTGGTGCTCCGTCGCGGGCGCCGCCGGCTGCGCGGGGTGGATCGCCTCCGGATGTTTCTCCCAGGTGAGAAATTCGATCGGCCCGTTGAACCAGTGGCCACTTGGGCACCTGATTATGGCGCTCTCAAGCGGCCCGTCTGTTGATCCCTGAATGTACCTGTACTCTACCTCAGCAGGAAGTGCGCATCTCAAAGCGCCGTCCTTGTCGAGGTACGCCGGACAGTCAAGGAACATTAGCTGGCTTCCCATTGATGGCTCCCCCAGTTGCCGTGATACTTCGGGCGGCCGACATGGGCTGTGGTCGCGACACACGCCCCGCTGCGCTCGCGCTCCTGGCGCCCCACATCGGCCGCCCGCAATAGATAGAGAGCGCCGCGTGCACCACGGTGATACATCCGCCAGGTAACCAAGCGGAATCGCAGAAACTCGCGTCCCGATTCCGCTATCGGTTCACCAGTTGCCCAGCGGGCGCAGCGCGTCGGCTGCCTCGCTGACCCTGGCGCGCAGGTCCTCGCGATTGCCTCGGTGGTACAGGGGCCCGCTCGCATCGGCGAGCAGGAGGCGGGCCAGCGCGACGCCGCGGGCGGGGAGCGGGCCTGGCGCGAGCAGGCGGCGGATCAGTTCACCGAACTCGTCGGCGGCGCAGCTGACCCGGTCACCGCACACCGGTACCGGCAGGCGGCGGGATACAGCAGGCTCCGCCGCCGCCGCAAGGATGCGCTCGGCGCTGCGGGCGAGATCGCGGCGCATGGGCACGCGCACCAGCATCTGGGCCCGCAGTGCCAGCCCTGCGCTGGCGTCGGGACAGGCTCCGTGCGCTAGATCACGATCGAGGCGGGCGGCGCGCAGGCGGACCACGAGCCGATCCCGGAGGCGGACCGGCCTTGGGATGGGACCGCCGTTCTCGTTGAGCAGCAGGAGCATGCGTCACCTTCCGGACCGGGCCGAGCTGTCCAGGTGCGCTACAGCGTAACCGGTAAAATCAGTATACAGGTTACGAGTGACCGCTCAAAGGTTTAGCCGGTCACGACCAGGCCAAGCTGGCGAGATAACGCCGCCCCCGCCGGTGACACGGCGGGGGGATCACGGGGGGTCGCCCCCGGGGCTGGCACTGCCCTTGTCGATGACACAGAAGATATTGCCGTCCGGATCGGCGAGGACGACGAAGTCGGCGTCGGGCGGGTACAAGTCCCAGTCGACGCGCTCAGCGCCGAGGCTGAGCAGACGGTCGACCTCGGCGTCCTGGTCCGAGGCGTACAGGTCGAGGTGGACCCGCGGGTGCTCCTGCACCGGCGACCCGCTCTGCCCGAGCGCCAGCCGAGTTCCCGGCCCCTCCGCCGGGATCAGAACGACCCACGTGTCCTCAGGCTCGTCGCGCGGCACATAGCCCAGTGCGGCCTGCCAGAACTTGGCCGCGCGGGCTACGTCACCAACGCCAAGAACAACCGTTCCGATGGTCAGCATGTCCTCATGCTTGGTCATGACCACGGGTGCCGCAAGCCAGTGCTCCCTGCCGCAGGCAGGTGGGTTCAGCCGCCACCCCTGCGGCGGAACGAACGCCGGGCTTCGGGCAGGCCCGTGGGCGCCGTGCACCTTCCCTGCGTCCTTGCCCGCGTGCCCGTCGCCCGTGTCCACCTGCTTGGCACGCTTGCGCTCAAGCGCCTCGCGGAACTTCCGTTTCACCTCATCCTCGGAACGTTCAGGTCCTGACGCGTCGGCAGCCATACAGACCTCCTGCACTCGGATGGGTACGACTACAGCCTCGCACATCCGGTACCCCGGACCGCCTCCTGGTACCCCCAGCCCGGCCGCGGCGGCTGCGGTGCGCACGGCATGGTTCCACCGTCGGGTGGGCCGGGGGTGCGCCGCCGCCTATCGTTTCCATATGCCGCTCCGCGTGCCGCCAAAGACAATCCTGGTGACCGGCAGCGCCGGGCATCTCGGTGAAGCGCTCGTCCGCGTCCTGCGCGCGGCCGGGCACGAGGTTGTCGGCGTCGACCTGCTCGACTCCCCGTACACGACCGTGGCCGCCTCAGTCCGCGACCGCGACGCCGTCCGTGGCTGCCTCGCCGGCGTGGACGCGGTCCTGCACGCCGCGACGCTCCACAAACCCCACGTCGGCACGAGCGACCGGCAGGCGTTCGTGGACAGCAACGTCACGGGGACGCTGATCCTCCTGGAGGAGGCAGCCGCCGCCGGCGTCGGGAGCTTTGTGTTCACGAGCACCACGAGCGCGTTCGGCAGGACCCTTTCCCCCCTCCCGGGTGAACCCGCGGTGTGGATCACCGAGGACGTCGCCTCGGTTCCCAAGAACATCTACGGCGTGACGAAGACCGCGGCGGAGGACCTGTGCGAGATCGTCCACCGGGATTGTGGCCTGCCCGTGGTGGTTCTGCGCACCTCGCGTTTCTTCCCCGAACCGGACGACGTGGAGGAGGTTCGCGCCGCCTACTCCGACGCGAATGTCAAGGCGAATGAGTACCTCCACCGCCGTGTCGATATCCAGGACGTGGTGGACGCTCACCTGCTCGCCATGGCCAGGGCTCCCGCGCTCGGCTTCGCGAAGTACATCGTCAGCGCGACGACGCCGTTCACCTCCGATGACGCGTGCGGCCTGCGCGAGGACGCTCCGCGCATCGTCGGCCGGCTGTTTCCGGACCAGGGGGCTGAGTACGCACGGCGGGGCTGGACGATGTTCCGGCAGCTTGACCGGGTCTATGTCAACGCCCGTGCCCGCGCCGAGCTTGGCTGGACGCCCCGCTACGACTTCCGCTACGTGCTCGACAGGCTCAAGGCCGGCGACGACCCGCGCAGCCCGCTCGCCCGCGAGATCGGTGCCAAGGGCTACCACCCGGTCTCCACGGGCCCGTACACCGTGCGCTGAAGCCCGGATGCCGTGCCGCTCAATTGGGGTTGTAGGGCGAGTACCGCAGTTCCGGGGCCGGCGCCGAGCGGAGCGAGCGCAGCATCGTGGTCTCCCTGGACAGCAGGGCGCGCTCGGTGGTCAGGCGGCGCAGCGCGTCAGGCTCGGCGAGCAGAACCTGCTTGTCCGGCAGATCGACGATCATCGAGGCCGCGACGACGTAAGAAAGCAGAACCGGCTCGTCTGGCAGGTCGGGAACATTGACCTGCGCCACGCCGCCCGCGGCAAGCGCGTCGAGATAGGCGCGGAACCCGCGCTGCACGGTCTGGGCCGCGAGTCCCGTGGCGCTCTCGTCGCCCGTGTCCTCAGCGAGCACGTCCACCTGGCCCTGCAGGTAGGGCAGCGAGTCGTCAAGCTCCAGGAGCCGGAACCGCTGCGTACCGACGGTCACCAGATCGAACCGGCCGTCCTCGTGCTCCTCGACGTGGCGCAGCGTCGCGGTGCAGCCGATCTCGTGCAGCGCGCTAACGCCGTCGACACCAGTCTCGCGGCCCTTGCGGATGGCGATAACACCGAAACGCCCGGGCGCGGGCCCGTCCAGCAGGTCGCGGACAAGTCGCCGGTACCGGTCCTCGAAGATGTGCAACGGCAGCAGGAGGCCAGGGTAGAGCACGGTGCCGAGAGGGAACAACGGCAGCGTCTCGCTCATGTTGTGACACTATGCCGCGGCGATGCCGGGGAGAAACCGCTGCGGCTGGCCCGCATCAGGCGGGGCACATCCACTCAGCACGGCCCTCGCGGGGCCCGTGCTGCGCGTCGTCCGGCGGCGGGAAGTGCGTGCGGAGCGTGAATGCGTACGGCGTGGGTCCGTGTTCCCGCAGATACCGCACGCGGTCCTCGGCCTCGGCCGTGGCCGGGGCGATGTCCCGCCGGATCCACCACAAGGCCGTATACGCCTCGGTCATGGCACTCACCTGGCCGTGGACCTGGTGGGTTGTTCATTGAGATCATGAAGGTAGGCCATACAGCTCAGCGGACGGGCTGGCCGATCGCGAGCAGATTGCCCTCGCTGTCCTTGAACCAGGCGCCACGTTCGCCGATGCCACCCTTGCTCGGGTAGTTGCCGGAGACCTCGGCGATCCCGCCGACAGTGGTCAGGCCCGGCAGGTCATACTCCTCGAACACCACACCTCGGCCCTTGAGCTGCGCCACCGCGGCGTCGATGTCGTCGACATCCCAGCTCATCTGGGTGTGCGATCCCGAGGGTGCACCCGCCGACTGGAACAGCGCGAACTCGCCGCGCGCGCAGCGGTAGAGCAGGCCGCCCGGCCGCTCCTCGCTGGGCTCGAGGCCGAGCTTGTCGGCGTAGAAGGCCCGTGCCCGCTCGAGGTCCCGCGCCGGGATCCTCGTGGCCACGGCACCGCTTTTGAGCATGGTTCGCCTCTCCCTTGTCTTCCCTTGTCTCCTGATCCGAGCTGACTTGATCGCGACGGCACACCGGTGCGGCCCGGACACTAATGGTGCGCGGTGAGGACAGCGTGGTGGTCGATGCCGTCATGGGGCTTCGGGTCGGCGTGCACGAGAGCCGCGGTCAGACGTGGAATCGCGTGGATGAGGGCGTGCTCCGCCCCGGCCGCGACCTGGTGAGCCGCCACGGCGGAGCTGCCGGCGTCGACGATGACCTCGCATTCCGCGCGCATCCGGTGCCCGATCCACCGCAGCCGCACCTGCCCCACAGCCAGCACCCCTGGCGTGGCGCGCAGCGTGGCTTCGGCTCGGTCGACCAGGGCAGGATCGACCGCGTCCATCAGCCGCCGGTACACCTCACGGGTGGCGTGGCGCGCCGCCATCGCCATCGCCGCCGTGATGGCCAGGCCGACAGCCGGATCGGCCCAGCGCCAGCCCAGGGTAACCCCGCCGGCGCCGACCAGCACCGCCAGCGAGGTAAATCCGTCGGTGCGGGCATGCAGCCCATCGGCCACCAGGGCGGCTGAACCGATCTTCCGGCCGATCCTGATCCGGTAGCGGGCCACCAGTTCGTTGCCGATGAACCCGGCCACCGCCGCCGCCGCGACAGCGGCAAGATCCGACACGTCCCTCGGGTGCAGCAGCCGCCCGATCGCCGCACCGGCCGTGAGGATCGAGGACACCGCGATCGCCACCACGATCGCCACTCCCGCCAGGTCCTCGGCCCGGCCGTAACCGTAGGTGTAGCCGCGGGTCGGCGAGCGGCGCCCCAGGACGAACGCGATCCCGAGCGGCACCGCGGTAAGCGCGTCGGCCGCGTTGTGCAGCGTGTCGCCGAGCAGCGCAACCGACCCGGAGATCGCCACCACCGCCGCCTGGATCACCGCGGTGGCCGTCAGGCCTGCCAGGGAGATCCACAGCGCTCGTATGCCCTCGGCTGAGGCCTCCATCGCCATGTCGACCTTGTCCGCGGCCTGGTGTGAATGCGGCCGGAACAGATGCAGGGCCCGGGCACGCGTCCTCGCCGGGTCATGCCCGTGACCGTGCGGGGGCCCGTGCCCGTGACCGTGGGCATGACCCCCGCCTGGGTGGTGCTCATGACGGGCACCGGCCTGCCGATCGCGCATGGAAGCAAGGATGCACCGCAAAACCGGTTGCAGCACCTCGGTAACAGCGCACGCTGCGCTGTTGCGACCTGGCCGCAGCCCGGCCGCAGCCCGGGCGGGCCGGCCTGGCAATCGAGCCGCGGCGACCATCAGCGGGCAGGCGAACGCAACCCCGCGCCGATGCAGATAAACCCGGCGGCGGCTGCCACCGCCGCTGGCCCGCCGTCAGCGACCTGGCGCTGAGCCTGGCCCAGGGCGTACGCCGCGCCCTGGCCGGCCGCGATGAGCTGATGGAAGGCGACCATCAGCGGCGCTGTTTCCGCGTCGGGTATCGGCACCACCGAGGCGATGAGCTGCTGCGTGCCCAGGGCCAGCAGGGTCGCGCCGAGGCCGAGCAGCTCGTCGCCGGCGCAGACAACCGGCCGCCCGCTGTCGCACGCGGCGAGCACCACGAGCTGCGGGACCCCGTCCAGCCGCTCCAGGTCGTACACGGTGAGTGGGCCGTCTGCGAGCTGAAGCGAGGAGAACAGCGGGTTGTCCGCGCGGATACGCCCATGCGCCGCCAGGTGCACCAGGCCGGCCCGGTTCAGGGCCGCCGTCACGGCCTGCACGGTCGCGCGGGAGTCGGCCAGGCAGGTCGTCTTGTAGATCGCCGCGACAGCCTCGGCTTCTGCGCGGGCTCCGGGCAGTCCGGGGCCGGCCGCGACGGCGGCTTCCCCGGTCATCGCGGATGGGAGGCAGCTTGCCGCGTACCACAGGGCCGCCGACGGTGACACCGTGACCGGCCGGTCCGAGCACGATGGCAGGATCGACCACGGCACGGATTGCAGTGGCCCGGTCGGGACAAGCACCAATGGCCGGTCTCCGATGTCCGCGGCAAGCGGTCGCAGCAGGCTGGCGTCCAGCTGTGGCCCGGACTGGCGCAGCAGGGCAACGGCTGCGTCGCGGCTGGCCGCGCTTGTCCGGCGCCCGGCCAGGCGGCGCAGCGCGAACGCGACGAGATCTACAAGATCTTGTACTGGCTGGATCGGCCCGAGCTGACGCAGCCTGGTGCGCCCTTCGGTCACGGTGACTGCGTGTAACCCCTCGCCGACCTGGACAAACTCGACGAGTGCAGCCTCGCCAAGCGCTGCGGAAAGGCGGCTCACCGATACCTGGCTCGCGAGGTGATCGGATCCGCCGCCGCGCTGCTTGCGGCAATAGTCGCGGATCTTCCGCTCGAGCGAGGCCTGGCGGGCGCGCAGCACCGTGCGGCGGCGGTCCGAGCTGCCCGGGTCGCGGATCTGCGCCACGGTCGCCCGAAGCTCGGCGAGGGCGTTGTCGAGCACGGGATCGTCCGGCGGGCGGGCTGGCCGCGACAGCAGGTGGCTGGCGCGGCCGCGCTCTGCCCACGCGAGGACACGGCGAGCGTGCCCGCTTTCCAGGGCGATCCCAAGGCCGAGAGCGCACAACTCGCTGCGGTGCCCGGACGCGTACGCGCGCAGGTCCGTCGCGCCGAGCGTGGCACGGTACTCGTCAAGAACATTCAGGCCCGCGCGGACCGCGATCCCTGCGCCGTTACGGTTTCCCTTAGCCTGCCGCAGCAGCGCCTCAGCTTGCCACGCTCTGCTCCGCAGCGTGGCGGGCCCACGTCTTCTTGCGTGGCTGGCTCGCTCCAGTATCTGGCAGCCCTGGCTGGTCCAGCCTCGCTCCAGGGCCAGCTGGCCCGCCAGCAGCTGCGCCTCAAGCGCAGCGGCAGGCCAGCCGCCGGCGGTGAGCACGTCCACGGTGCGTACCACCTGAGGAACGGCGACATGCGGCCGGTCAGCGCCGGCCAGGCGGGACGACAGCAACGCGAACCGGGCCAGCGCGGCCCACCGCGGCCGATCCTGCCGTGTGAACTCATTAACCGCCTGCTGGGCCTGCAGCGCAGCACCGGCGGGATCACCGTCAAGGACGGCAGCCCGGGCGAGCAGCAACCGGGCCTCCGGCAGCGCCATCTGCTGCCGCTCCCGCTCGAACGCCTGGACCGCGAGCTCGCCCGCCTGCCGCGCCTCTGACACGAGGCGCACAGAAAGAAGGACCTCGCAGCGATCGGCGAGAACGAAGCCAAGCCGGGAGCCGAGGGCACGAAATCGCTGTTCCGCGAGGTCGAGATAGTGCAGGGCGGCCGGCACGTCACCCCGCAGCGCGCTGAGCCAGCCCAGGTTCTGCCAGACAAATCCGGCCGACAGCCCAAGCTGGAGCTTTTCACATAGCTGCTCCGCCTCCCGTAGGTCCTTGCCGGCCGCGGCGAACTCGTGCCGGTACCCATGGACGACGCCGCGGTTTAACAACACGCGCTGTATCCACAGTTGATCGCGTGCGCGGCGCAGCGCGGGAAGGGCCGCGCGGTAACTCGTGAGCGCCTCGTCGAACCGGCCGAGCTGCTGCAAGATCGCGCCCCGCTGCGCCTCGGCGCGCGCTCTCTCCACGCCGCTGAGATCCCGCACAGCGGCGTTGATCTCACGAAGCGCCTGCCGTGACCACCCCCGGCCGTTCAGCGCGTACGCAAGCGTCATCCTGGCCTCGGCGGCAAGGTGCGGCGACCCCGCGCGCTGACCTGCCGCGATCGCCGTCCGCATGTGCCGCATGGCGGTGTCGAGATCATCGGTGTGCAGGGCAGCTAGGCCGAGCGCCCGTTCGGCAATCGCGGTCGCCGCGACATCGCTGGCTGCCCGGGCTTGCTCCGCGACCGCGGACGCCAGGGCAGCCGACCTGCCCGGATCAGCCTCTGCCAGGCGGAGTGCCTCGCGCGCCTGCGCGACGATGCTTGTGCCCATAGATACGCCGAGTAACGCAGAAAGTCCCGCGCCCTGTCGAGAGTATTTAGTCCCCAGACGTATCAATTACGGGTGGGACGCCTCCGTCTGATAGGAGCACGCCATGCAGGTCCAGAGGGCGGTGCGTGACGCCAGAAGGAGAAACGCAGATGAGCGGCATCTATCCGATCGACCCCAAGAAGATCAAGTCGGTGGGCGTCGAGCGATACGTCGAAGATCAGCTCGTGGTGGCCCTGCCGGACCTCGGCCTCGTTCATAGCGCACTGCAAGAAGCCGGGGTGACATGGACCGAGGAGGACCGCCACCAAAAACTGGGCCTCGCGCTGCTCCGCTTGACGAACCTCCCGACCGCCATGGCCGCCCTCGCGCCGGCTACGGCCGCGGAGAGCCACGGTGTCGGGCCTGGCTCGAGTGGTACCGGATCGGCGGGAACTGGCGCCGCGCATGGCGGCAGGGCGGGGTCCGAACTGGATGCGCTGCTGGTATGGATTCGCGCCCGATTCAGCGCCAGCTACGGCAACTGGATTCCTACGATCGGCAAGAATCGCGTGCTGGCCCCGGTGCGGGGGTTCCCCTACGTCAGCGGCGGCGGCGAGGGAAACCCGTCCGTGGCGGCAGACGACCAGGGCAACCCGTACGTGAGTGGCGGCGGCGGAGGGAACCCGCGGGCAAGCATCCGGGACTTGTGGGAACCGCGCGATTCCCACCCCGGCCGCGGTGTACGTGTTGCCGTGCTGGATACACGGCTGTACCCCAATTCATGGCTCACCGGCGGATACCTCGCGACGTCACATGCGCTCCTGGATAAGGCCAGTGCTACCGGGCCACTGCCCACGGCCGCGGAGGGGCATGCAACATTTATCGCCGGGCTCATCTTGCACCGGGCACCTGGTGCACAGCTCGACGTCCGGCATGTGCTTGACGCCGACGCACTTGGCAGCGTGTGGGACGCTGCCAAGAAGATGGTCGACTTCACCGGCTCAGGCGTGGACGTCATGAACCTGTCGTTCGGCTGCTACACAGAAAACGGCGACCCGCCGCTTGTCCTTGCGCGGGCCATCAGCCGGATCAGCCCTGAGATCGTGGTCGTCGCCGCCGCGGGAAACCATGGCGGCATCGACCAGGCTCGCGAGGACGCGATTGTCCAGAAAGATTACGCACCGGGCCTGACGTCGAAGACGCCGATGTGGCCCGCCGCATTTGAAGACGTTGTCGCGGTTGGCGCGGCCGACAGCAGCGGCGATCGCGCACCGTTCAGTCCGAACCTGCCGTGGGTCGACGTCACCGCACCCGGCGTCGATGTCCAGAGCACCTACTTGGACGGTGAGGTCTGCCTGGATCCCGCCGGCCAGGACACCAGCGAGGGCACCTCGACAACAAAGACGGACGCCCCACGGACGGCGAAGTTCAACGGGACGGCGCGGTGGAGCGGCACGTCGTTCGCCGCCGCCAACGTCAGTGGCGCCATTGCGGCCGGCACCCGGCCAGGGCGACGTACCGCCCGGGCCGCGCTCGAGATGTTCCTTCACCCGGAAGACGGCGATATCCTGCCTTTCTTCTTCAATCCATGACACGCCTGCGCCATCCACGCGCCGATGACCCAGGCGCGTGAGAGGAAACGCGAACCCATGCGCGATGATCCGTCTGTCGCCGCCCTCGTGGCGCGAGCGAGAAACGGCGACAAGCAAGCGTGGGACGAGATCGTCAACCGGTACGCGCCGCTGGTCTGGTCGATCTGCCGTCGGCACCGGCTAAGCGCGCTCGACACCGACGATGTCGGCCAGAGCGTCTGGCTGCGGCTTGTGGAACAGCTCAACGCACTCCGCGAGCCCGCGGCGCTACCTGGCTGGCTGGCGACCACCACGCGGCGGGAATGCATCCGCGTTCTGCGCGCCGCGAACAAGCAGGAGGCACGAGGCGGGAACCCGCCCGACCTCGACACCATCCCAGACGAGCAGACGGTGACAGCCGAGCAAGAAGTACTCCTTGCCGAACGCGATGCGGCACTGCGTGAAGCGTTCGGTGCGCTGCCACCTAAGTGCCGGCGCCTGATCTCAATGCTCATCGAGGATCCTCCTGTGCCTTACGCTGAAATCAGTGCCAGGCTGGGCATCGCTGTCGGCAGCATCGGACCCAACCGCCGCCGGTGCTTGAACAAGCTCCGCAGCTACCCGCAGCTCGCGGCCCTCATCAGCGCGGAGTCGCACGCCGCGCGAGGAGGTGATAACCATGGCCAGCCAGTGGTGGAGCGATGACGAACAGCTTCTCGCGGCGCTAGGCGACGCTCTAGGCACCGCCGCCGACATGCCCGCCAGCTTCGCCGAAGTCGGAAAGGCGACCTACACATGGCACAGCATCGACGCTGACCTCGCCACCCTGACTCGCGACTCAGCCACTGCGGACGAACCGGCGATGGCGTCCACCCGTTCAGAGCCGGCGAACCTCAGGTCCCTGACGTTCACGTCAGCGGAACTCACGATCGAGCTCGAGGTCAGCTCGGGAGCGCTACTCGGCCAGATCGTGCCACCCCAAGCTGGGCGCATCGACGCATGCACGGCTACCGGCGAGGTCATGACCACCGCTATCGACGAGATCGGCTGCTTTGCCATCCGCAACATCCCCCAGGGATCCTTCCGCCTGCACTGCCACACCGAGAGCGGTGCCAGCGTGATCACGAACTGGATCTCCCTCTGAGCCTTCCGTTTAACCTGCCCGCTCCGGCCCGGCCTTCGAGTGGAGGTGGCGGTGGCGCCTTGGCCCACACGGCGTCGAGGAACTCGCTGATCTCGCCGGTCAGCCGACGAGGCCATAGCCACAGCTCCGCGAAGGTGCGGGTCCTGATCAGCCTGGCGTTGGGCAGTTGCCGCGCCAGTTTCTCCGCGTCGGTGAACGTGTGAACCAGATCGATCCCGTGTCCAAGTACCAGCGCGGGTGCGGTGATGGACCGGCGCTGATCGCTGGTCGGGGCGATGGGCCCGAGGAGAACGCCGTGCAGCACGGCGGCGATCTCGTCCGGATCCGACGCGGCGGCGCTGATGAACGAGCCGACCGGACCGAACCGCTCTTCCGGCAGGCGCGAGGCGACCCAGTTGACCAGGCGCAATGGGGCCCTGGCGTAGTGGACCCCGACAAGCAGCGGTACGAACACCCCTGCCGCCGCGGGGGTGGCCGACTCGAGCACCGGCATCTCCAGGACCAGGCCGCGGACCCGATCGGGCGCGGCCACCGTGGTCAGCAGGCTCACGTTGGTACCCAGTGAGACACCGCCGAGCACCACCTCGTCGACGCCGAGTTCGTCAAGCAGGTACAGCACCTGCTCCGCGTAGAGATCCATCCGGTGGGCGCCGGCGTGGCGGGGTTTGTCGCTGCGGCCATGACCGAGCAGGTCGAGCAGCACGACCCGGTTGCCCCTGGCGGCCAAGGACCGGGCCAGGTTACGGCTGAGGTTGGCGTCGAGCAGCAAACCGTGCAGCCAGACAAGGACCCGGTCGCCTGAGCCGTAGGTCTCGTAGGACAGCTCATAGTCGCCGTAGGACAAGGTGTGCCTGGCGCCATCGGCGCTTGACTTCTGATCTTGCTTCAGTGCCCTGCTCACAAGGTCATCGTCGCGCGCTGCGGGGATAAGAGCAGGGCCTATCGGCCCTTCCTTGGTCCCGCCGTTGCGCCGTCGCGCCCAGCCGCCGGCTGGCGGGACGTCCTGGCACCGCCGGCCCTGGGCCGGATGGCCCTGGCGGCATGACGTTCGCCCCTATCGCCGGGTAGCTGGAGCCGAAGATTCTGCATATGTGAGCGTAGCGCCATGCACCTGAGGAGGGGCCCCAATGGCCGGCACCACTAGCAAGCAGGCCGAGCACTGGATGGCACTCGAGTCGCCCGATTCCGGCTCATCGCATGGGTGCCGCATCGAGAGCGTCGGCGTGAAGCTGCCCGCCCGGATGCTGACGACCAAAGAGCTGATGAGCCGGACCAAACATCGCACCCACATCGAGCTGGAGCGGCTGACCGGCATCCACGAACGTCACGTTGTCGGGTCTGGCGAGAACTCCTTCACGCTGGCCGTCGGGGCTGCCCGCGACTGCCTAGCTCACTCCGAGCATGAGGCGTCAGACATCGAGATGCTGGTCAGCACCAGCATCACCCGGTCCAAGAACGGGAACGCGCAGTCCTTCGAGCCCCCGCTCAGCCTGAGCATCAAACAGGCGATCGGCGCCACCAAGGCAGTGAACTTCGATCTTTCGAACGCGTGCGCCGGCATGCTGACCGGTGTGTTTCTCCTACAGGATCTGGTCACCCGCGGTGAGATCAAATGCGGGATGGTGGTGTCTGGGGAGTACATCTCGCACCTGAGCTGGAACGCGGCGAAGGAGATCCGCTCTCTGTTCAGCAAGCAGCTCGCCTCACTTACCCTCGGTGACGCCGGTGCCGCTGTCATCGTGGAACGGGCGCCCGACGGCGCTCCTGGCATCGAGGTCATCGGCTTCACCACTCTCGCCGAGCACAGCCGCCTGTGCCTTGCCTTCCCGAGCACGGTGGGTCCAGGCGCCCAGATGTACACCAAGTCCAGGAAGCTGCAGAAGGTGGCCATCGAGGACATGGCGCCGCTGGTCTCCGAGGTGATCGGCAAAGCTGGCATCGACCTGGCCGACATCGACTACCTGATTCCTCATCAGACCTCGGCCCGGGCCATCAGGCAGGGCGTGCGGGAATTCGCCCGGCGCCTCGGTGCCCAGCCGAAACACGTGGTCGTCAACCTCGAAGAATACGGGAACACGTCATCGACCACGCTGTTCGTGGCCCTCCACAAGTACCTGGAGGAGGGGCGCATGCACAAGGGCGACCGGGTGATGCTCCTCGCGCTCGCCTCCGGTATCGAGATCGGCATCGCTATATTCACCATCGACAACCAGGTGGACCGCTATGGGCGCATGCATTGAAGCCGCCAGCGCGCTGACCAGCCACGGATTGCGCAAACCAGGCGCCAGGCGCCTCGCTGACGACGCCGCCAAAGCCTGCCTCGCGCATGCGGGAAAACAGGCAGGCGATGTCGACATGCTGATCAACGCCGGCATCTACAGGGAAGACAACATTGGCGAGCCCGCGCTCGCCGCCCTCATCCAGGAGGATATCGGCGCCAACCTGGGCCAGCCTCCGATCGGCGGGCACGGCACCTTCTCGTTCGACCTCATGAATGGCACCTGCGGCGTGATCAGCGCCCTCCAGCTTCAGGCGGGATTTCTCCGTTCCGGCGTCATCAAGCACGGTCTGATCGTGACCAGCGATGTCCATCCGAATCCGAAGCACTCCGGACCTGCCTCGTTCCGGCCGACCGGCGGTGCGATGCTCCTCGGCTGGGATGACAGCATCGCCGGGTTCACGGACTTCCACACTGAGACGTTTCCCGAGTACCACGACTTGCTCGAGAGCGAGTATCACTGGAAGGCGGCACGCGGGCCGGTCGGCCCGGGGCGAGCGGCCGGCCAGAGCCAGCTCGTCATCGACCGCAAACCCGGGTATCTGACCCGCAGCGTCGATTGCGCGGTGGAGGCGACCGGGCGTTTCCTTGGCAGCCTGGGCATGGGCATCGAGGACATCGACCTCCTCGTCGCTACCCCTGCCAACCCGGACTTCCTGGACAAGCTGAGGGTCAGGCTGGCCGTTCCGGGCGACCGGGTTTCCTACGTGTCGGAAGGCCTTGTCGGTGCCTACACTTCAGGACCCATCGCCGCCGTGGAGGCCGCGCTCAAGTCCGGCCGGCTCGCTGAGGCACGCAACACCCTGATGCTCGCGGCCGGTGCGGGTATCACCGTCGCCCTCGCGCTCTACCGCAAGGCACCGCCGGTCGAAGCGCCGGCACCGTAGGTTGCCGCTGAACGCGCGCTCCGGCAGGCCTGACGTCACACCGGGAGACCTTCGACGCCCGGCTCCCGCTGCACGCCAAGGGAATTGAGCGCGAAGGCCACCAGGTGGTACTGCCCGACCAGCATGCACAGCTCGATGAACTGCCGATCACCATACCTGGACGTAAGGACGTCCCAGGTGGCAGCCGAGATGCAGCTCGACGTGTGCAACTCGTCCGCGGCCCGGACCAGCGCGGCGTCGAACGGCGTCCAGCCCGGGACATCGGGGCCCGCCGCGATCCGCTCGACCTCCTCAGCCGTGACGCCCGCCGTCACCGCGATCGGGACGTGCTGACCCCATTCGTAGTCGGATCGGCAGTTGAGCGCGGTCCGCAACGTCAGGATCTCCCGGTCCCTGGCCGGCAGCTCGCCGCCAAGCAGGAGATACCCGCCGAAAGGCAGCCAGGCCTTGAATAGCTCGGCGTGACGGGCCAGCGTCGGGAAGATGTTCAGCTCCGGCGCGGCGGGACTGGGACGCAGCGAGGCGAGCAGGTCACGGACGCCGTCGTCGCGCTCGTCGTCGCCGAGCGGCGCAATCCGGGCGTGGGAGGGATGCGTGATCACAGCTGGCTCCTATCAGTTCGGGCCGCCGGCGCCCGGTTCGGTCAGGGCGCGTCGGCATCAAAGGAAGCTCGCGGCCAGCAGGAGCGCCGCCGAGGCCGTCAGCAGGAAGGGGCAGATCTTGAACCAGATGACCGATGTGCGCGCGCCGGTCAGGGCCGTGAGCACCGCGAGAGCGAGCAGCAGCCCGGCCGCCAGGCGGTAGACCCAGGCCGTCACGTCCGCGCCGCCCCCCGCCGCGGTGACCACGACGATCATGGCCGCCACGCCCCACATCGTGATCGCCTCGGCCAGCCATTCCTGCAGCAATACGCGGCGATTGCCCACGGTGATGGGCGCGAAGCCGGCGAGTACCTGACGCGTCGGTACGGCGTGGGCGACACCCCACAGACCGGTTACCACCGCGGCGACGTAGGCAAGAACCGACACCATAACTCCACTGTCGCCGAGCCCACCGGCCAAGCCAGAGGCGTTGGTCCCGTGCCCGAGACCAGGGAGGGCGAGGCCCTGCTGCGTGTCGACCGGGTCGGGCCGCCAGGTGTGGCTCGATGTCCTGGCCGGACGCAGTGCGCCGCGCGTCGGTCACGTGCTGATGTTGTGACCTTCGCTCGTTGTTGGCACGGATGTGGGGTGCTTAGGGTGATGCCGTGACAGGGCAGGAGAATGACAGTGCGCCGCTGGGCGGCTCCACGCCGTCCGGCCGGCCGGGGCAAGATTTCCCAGGGCCAGAGCCCGGGCCGGAGGCGGGCGGGCAGTCGCGGTGGGTCGACATCGGCGGCCCCGTTCGCTACCTCGACTTCGGCGGTCCCGCGCACGGGCCGGTGATCGTCTGCGTGCACGGGCTCGGCGGTTCGGCGGTGAACTGGTCGGCGATCGCTCCGCTGCTGACCGGCCGCTGCCGCCTGCTCGCCCCGGACCTGGCCGGGCACGGTCTCACCGAGTCCGGCGGACGCGGCACCGACGTGGTTGCCAATCGGTCCCTGCTGCACGAGTTCATCGAATCCGTGCCGGGGAGCCCCGTGATCCTGATGGGCAACTCCATGGGCGGGATGATCTCGCTACTCGAAGCCAGCGCCGCTCCCGATGCGGTCGTCGGCCTGATACTGGTCGACCCGGCCCTGCCGTTCGTACCCGCCCGGCCCGACCCCTTGGTCGCCGCGATGTTCGCCATGTTCGCCGTGCCGGGCCTCGGCAGGTTCCTGATGCGCCGCCGCCGCCGGCTGCCGCCGGAGGCGCGTGTCGCCAACATCCTGTCGCTTTGCTGCGTGGACGCCTCGCGCGTGCGCCCTGACATCGTGGCCAGGCATGTCGAGGTGGAGCGCCAGCGGGCCCAGTTCACCGACACCATCGAAGACTTCGCCGCCGCCATGCGGTCCGTCGTAGCCACCACCAGCCACACCGGTGGCCAGGCCTACCGGCGGGGGATCCGCACCATCACGTGCCCGGTACTGCTGCTGCACGGTACGCGCGACCGGCTGGTTCCGGTCGCAGTTGCCCAGGCGGCGGCGCGCGCCAACCCGTCCTGGTCGCTGGTCGAACTGCTCAACGTGGGCCACGTGCCCCAGCTCGAGGTGCCGCAGGAAACCGCGCAGGCGATCACCGAGTGGCTCGGCTCCGCGGGCAGGCGCGCGGTGGAATCGGCCACCCCCGGCCCGCCGGCCGGGGTCCGATGACGGAGGCGGCGCGCGGTGGCGGGTGGCGGCGAGCCTGGTCGTCTGCTGTTGTGGACGCTGACGGTGCTCACCGTTGTGAGCGGGCTTGTCGACGCGGTGAGCTACCTGGGACTAGGCCGAGTCTTCACGGCGAACATGACAGGCAATGTGGTCGTGCTCGGCTTCGCGGCGGCTGGGGCGCCTGGATTCTCCGTCACCGCGAGCCTTGCGTCGCTCGGATCCTTCCTGGTCGGCGCCGCCTGTGCGGGCCGGGTCGCCCGCCACGTCTCGTCACGGGGCCGGCTGCTGCTGGCCGCCATGGTGACAGAAGGCGTGCTCGTGGCGGTGGCCGCGGCCGTTGCCTACTCGGTGGTCACGGTCGGGTCGGGCGGGGCCCGTTTCACGGTGATCGCACTGCTCGCATTCGGTATGGGCGTACGCAACGCCACCGTCCGCCGCCTGGCTGTCCCCGACGTGACGACCACTGTGCTGACATTGACCCTGACCGGCCTGGCGGCAGACTCGAGCCTGGCCGGGGGCGACAATCCCAGAGCGGCACGACGCGCGACGGCCGTTGCCGCGATGCTGGCCGGTGCGTTCGCGGGGGCCTGGCTCTTCCTGCGCCACGGGGCTGGCCCACCCCTGGTCGTCGCCTCGGCCGCGGTACTCAGCATGTGCCTGGTGCTGCGGCCGGGCAACGTGCCGCATCCGCAGGGCAGTCCACGCTAGTGGTTCGGTAGCCGTGACGCAGCCGCGGTGGCTGCCGCTGCTACGACCGCGTCGCTGACCCGTGCGCCAGAGCCCAGGCGGGTGAGGCCGGCGTGCGCGGGGCTCTGTCAGTTGCTGCCGGACGGGACAAGCTCGGCCAGCAACTGGCGCACCCGCCCGTCTATCTCGTCGCGGATCGGGCGGACATCCTCGGCGGGCTTGCCGGCCGGGTCCGCAAGTTCCCAGTCCAGATAGCGCTTGCCCGGGTAGAAGGGGCAGGCGTCGCCGCAGCCCATGGTGACGACCACGTCCGCGGCTTGCACCGCGTCGCCGGTGAGCGGCTTGGGGAACTCCCTGGACAGATCCAGGCCGATCTCGGCCATGACCGCGATGACGGCCGGGTTGACCTCATCCGCGGGTGCGGAGCCAGCGGACCGGACCCGGACGCGCCCGGCGGCGTGGTGGTCAAGCAGTGCGGCCGCCATCTGGGAGCGGCCGGCGTTGTGGACACAGACGAACAGCACCTCAGGGATGTCGGGCACGGTTACTCCAGGGCACGGTTACTCCGGGGGGGGGGTTGGTCACGGCGCGGCCGCCGCGACCGGCTGCGCCCCGAGCAGTAGGGACAGCCGCTCGAGCGCTGCGGGGAGGATCCAGTAGTAGACCCACGTCCCGCGCCGCTCGCAAGCGATCAGCCCAGCCTCCCGCAGCACCTTCAGATGATGTGAGATCGTCGGCGCGGTCACAGCGAACGCGCCAGTCAGCTCACAGACACACACCCCACGGGTTGCGTCCCGGCCGCCCTCGTGAGCGCCGATCAGCGACAGCAGCCGCAGCCGGACCGGATCCGCGAGGGCCTTGAACAATCGCGCCAGGACGGCGGCCTCGATCTCGCTCACCGGCTGGGTCACCAGCGGGCCGCAGCACTCCGCGTCGGCCAGCGGCAACAGCTTCTGATTCGCCATACGTCTAATTTGACATATACCGAAACAGTGAGCAAATTGTGCGCGGAGGTCAGTGCGTCCTCTCGAAGTCTTTTCCACCAAGGGGGCGCATGGCCGCGATGCCCGCCAGGGAGCTGGCCCGTTCCGGCCACAGCCGGGCCTGCTGCGCCCAGCGTCAGCAACTGTCGCCGGCGCTCATGTCATCCCGGCTACGCCCACGAGTCGTTCTCATGGCGACGGGCACACCGCCCAGTGGCAACAGGGTCCGAATGCGTCACACACGGGACACAAATGTACGCTGAGCACGGAAACGCGCGCCGTCACTGGCCTGGTGGGCGCATACTGGTAGTGATGAAACCAGCCCGCGCCGCCGCCCGGCGCTACCTGCCAGGAAGTCCCTTCAACACTCCGCCCGCCCCCCGCCAGGTCAAGGTGTTCGCCGTGCACGACCAGGTGACCCACGACCAGTATGGCCTCGGCCGGGTGATCAGCGTGGAGGACGAGGTCGCCGTGCTCGTCGATTTCGGCTCCACGCGGGAACGGATCAGCGCACCCTACGCCAAGCTGACCCGACTGTGAATCCGGTACCGCCGCCCGCACTGCGGGCGGCGAAGCCGTGCCACGATCCACATTGGTGAAGTCCTGACCTGGCCCTCGTCAGTTCGTTCACGTGAGAGCCCGCAGCCGCGTCGGCGAAGCGGCCGGCCGTGGAGTCGGGCTTTCGGTGATGTCGCCCGCCAGCGGGTCCTTGACGTGGCATGTGGTCATGGCCGGATCACGCGCCAGTCAGCTGACCGGGGCGCCGGCCCGGGCTGTGGCTCGACATCACCGCCGAGCCGGCCGCCGGCCGCCTGGGTGGTGGAGGCACCTGCGGACGCCGCGCGGCACGCCGTCTTCCTCGTCGCCAGATGCGTCATGAGCCGGCCGCCGCGGACACGCACACCGGGTGAACCGCCGGACGGCGGCGCCGGACGAGGCTGACGCGCAAGCGTCGTGGAATGATTTGGCGAGACGCCGGCGTTGTGCTATATAGTCGCGGTAAGCGATGTTTCCCGCGGCAGCGGGTCGGTGCCTCCCCGAGAGGGCTCTCTACGGCTCCGCCGAGCCCCGGACAAGTCCGGGTTCAGGCGTAGAGCATCTCCTAAATGGCCGGGTTTACCGCCCGGCGGTATGAGTTTCCCAACGCGCCGCTCAGGTGCGCACTTTCCGTTGCGCTGGACCGGCGCCCCTTCGGCGTATGCGAATTCACGCCGCCCCCCAGAAAGGAAATCCCCTAGATGACAGCAATCACACCGCAGCGCCAGGCACCGCCGCGCGCGGCACACCAGCGCCAGCAGCGCCAGGCACCGCCGCGCGCGGCACAGCAGCGCCAGCCGCAGCAGCGCGCACCCGGGCCGCGCGCGGCCCAGATCCCCGACAGCCCGCCGGTCCCGGTGTCGGGCATCCTCGACATCGGCGACAGCCACGCGTTCGTCCGGACCCGTGGCTACCAGATGGGTCCCGACGACGTCTACCTGACCGCGGCCCAGGTCCGGCAGCACGGCTTGCGCAGGGGCGACCACGTCGCCGGGGCCGCCACGCCGGGCGGCGCGGGCAACGTGCGCGAGAAGTTCGGCGCACTGGTCCGCCTCGACACCGTCAACAGCCTGGAGCCGTCCCAGGCGAAGACGCGGCCCGATTTCGGCGAACTGACACCTCTGTACCCGCAGGAGCGCCTTCGCCTCGAGTCTGCTTCCGGCTCACCGACAGCACGGATCATCGACCTGGTGAGCCCGATCGGCAAGGGCCAGCGTGGCCTCATCGTGTCCCCCCCGAAGGCCGGCAAGACCATGGTGCTCCAGGCCATCGCCGCGGCGGTCGCCGAAAACCATCCCGACGTGCACCTGATGGTCGTGCTCGTCGGCGAACGGCCGGAGGAGGTCACCGACCTGTGCCGGTCGGTGCGAGGCGACGTCATCTTCTCCACATTCGACCAGCCCGCCGCCGACCACATCATGGTCGCGGAGTTGGCGATCGAACGGGCGAAGCGCCTTGTCGAGCTCGGCCACGACGTCGTCGTGCTCCTGGACTCCATCACCCGCCTCGGCCGCGCCTACAACCTCGGCGCCCCGGCGAACAGCCGCATTCTGGCCGGCGGGGTGGCGACGACGGCACTGCACCTGCCGCGCAAATTCCTCGGTGCCGCGCGCAATATCGAAAACGGTGGCTCGCTCACGATCCTGTCCACCGCCCTGGTCGAAACAGGCTCGCGGATGGACGACGTCTTCTTCGAGGAGTTCAAGGGAACCGGGAACATGGAGCTTCGGCTCCGCCGTGAACTCGCGGAAAAGCGCATCTTCCCCGCCATCGACGTCACGCCGTCAGGCACGCGCAGAGACGACCTCCTCATGTCGTCCGACGAGCACGCCGCCGTGACCAGACTTCGCCGGGCACTGGCCGGGCTCGATTCACAGCACGCCATCGAACTGCTCTTGGGCAAGGCACGCGAAACCTCGTCCAATGCCGAGTTCCTTTTCCAGTTTCACCCCGCCGCCCAGCGGCGGGTATCTGTGTAACACGCCCCTGACGACTTCCCCGGCGGGCGCCGACCGGGCGGCACGCACCAGCCTGGCGAGGGTAATACCGCAGATCCCGAACGACTCCGGGCTGTCGCCACCAGGCTCTCAGGGCCAGGCCGATACAGCGCCGCCGTGAAAAGAGCGGCCCAACGAGCGCCGCAGCGCCCGTATTCACCGGCCCATGGCGGTTTTCCATCGCCCGTGTGACGCGCGCTTCACCCGCCCGGCCATTTCCTCCTCTTCCAGCCAGCGATCCAGCGACTGCCGTGCCGGGGCGATGCCCTCCACCTGAAGCATCGCGAGCAGCCGGGTGGGGGTTGCCCCCATGACTCCCGTGCTGCGGAGGATCTCGAGCATCCGTTTCCGCGCGGACGCGACAGCGGTGTCGCCGTTGCCAAGCCCAGCGACGATCTCGGCGAACTCCCGGTCGGTGTCGCCGCCACACGCGCGGACCTGTGGTGACGCCGGCGCGGCCGCCGCACCGCCCGCAGGTACGCTCACCCCGCGCAGGTGCCCGGCGCGTTCCTGCGACCAGCGGCGCCTGTAGTCCTCACCGAGCGCCTCCGCGAGGACGTGGTCAGGGGCGGGCCGGACCGGAGCCGATCGGTAGGCGATATCTGCGATGCGGTCGTGGTCGAGGCGGTAGAACTTCACCGGTACGGGACGGCCGTCGCGGGACTGCACGATCCCCGACCCCGGGTGCGCCAGACGCGCCAGGTCGGCGGCGATGTGCAGGTCGTCGGGGACGACGAGGCGCGCGTCCGCCTCGGTCGCGACCCCGAGCCCGATCCTGAGCCCGCACTGCGATTTCAGGTCACCGCTGCCGATCATGGTGACGGCGCCCCGCTGCGTGACGAGGACGGGATCGATCGCCTCGCTGCGGCCAAGCTGGGTGACCTGGGTGCCGAGCCCGGCGAGCGTGGCGTTCGTCGTGCCTTCGAGCGAACTGCGCGGCCCGCTGTTCATGCCGAAGATCACCGCGACTTCCTCGACGATCAGGAGCACGGCCGGCAGCTCGGCGGAGGGTGTGATCTTCTCGCCCCCGGCGCCCGAATGGGCACGCGCGTCGATGCCACGCAGCACGGCGCGGAGCATCCGCTCGGCTTCGTCCCGTGTGGTGGCCACCCAGTCGATGACGGGCCGGGGGGCACGGCCCTCCAGCCAGGGCCGCAGCCATGGCAGCGCGGTCCGCCCGCCCTTCAGGTCGATCATGAAGATCACCGTGTCGGTGCAGCGGGACAGCTGTGCGATCAGCACATTGATCAAGTTCGACTTGCCGGAACCGCGCAGCCCGACGATCAGGGCCGCGACCTCGCGCAGGGTGATGGTGCAGACCGTCCCGTCCTCGTGCAGCCCGACCGGCAGCGGCTGGTTGACGGTCAGCGTCCCGGCGTCGTCGGGCAGCGGGATCGTCTCCGCGAGCACGTCGCGCTCGGCGACGTGCAGCAGCACCTCGTCCGCGCGCCCGCCGCGCTCGACCCGCACGGCGCCGCGGCGCAGCCGTGCCGCGATCTCGATCCGCTCGGTCGCCTCTGCCAGCGTGCCGTACCTGACCTTGCCGTTAGGGGGCAGGCCGAGCCTGACGGTCTGGCCCGATCTGGTCTGGGTCTGGCCGCGGTAGGAGATTCCTGGGTGGCCGAGCCGGTCAAGGAGGTCAGGCCACTTGCGCGCGTCCGCCTTCCTGCGTTCCTCCGCAGCGCGCTTGAGTGCCTCTTCGGCCAGATACCGCTGATGGCGGCGCACCGCCGGGTAGAGGAGCCCGAGGGCGGGGGCGAGCACGGCAATGGCCGTGATGGCGACCCACGTGCGGGGTGAGATGGCCGCCGCGTACATGAGCCATCCACCCGCGGCGAGTGCGCAGGCCAGTGTGTAACCCGCGGCCGCACCCGGGCCGGTGTGCGCAAGGACGGGGATAAGGGCCGCTGCGGCGGCGACCGCGGCGATGACACCCGTCAGCCACGCCGGCGCGCCGGCGGCGTGGATGATCCATCCCACCGCGTAGATGACCGCCGCGATGAGCGAGACGAGCGCGACTGTCTCAAGCGGCGCCCATGACGGCCGGTTACTGGGTGTTGACATCCCAGAGATCCTCACCTGGTCTCGGGTTCTCGATTCGCTCGAGCTCGCGATCGTGCACGCTCCGGTGCAGGCTCCAGGCTTCCTCTGCGAACTCCGCGCTGCCCGCGGAAACGGCCGCCAGTTCCCGCAGGTGCTCGTGCACGCTTGGGTGTACGGGAAGATCGCTGCCGAACCGGTCGGCGAGCTGTGACAGGGCCTCAGCGGTGCGTTCGAACAGCCGGGGCAGATCGTGCAGGAATCGGTCGAGCTCCGCTGCCGACTGCGGGGTGAACCCGCCGATGTGCTGCTGCACTGCCTCTGCGGCTGCCTCTACCGGGCTGCTCGCCATGGTCGTCTCCTTCGGCTAGGCGCACGGCCGCCGGATTGCGAGGCCGGGCGTGAGCAATGGCGGGTAGTCAGCGGGCTGGCCGCAAGACGAGGCCGATCTTCGCTACGGACGGTGCGCTGCCGCCGCCGAGCGGCAGGAGAGGGATCACGGCGGTCATGTTGTCCTTCATGTCGGTAAATGTGATGGAATGTGGCGTGTCCGATTCGCCCGGCACATGACGGGAACCGGACAAAGGGAACAGCTTCATGGTGCGGCGCGATCGGCCCGGCAGCAAGACCAGGTGTACGATCCGTTCCCTTCTGATGCCGTGGCGCAGTCGCCAGGTCTCCGTGATCACGGGAGCCGGGCGGTGCCCGGGATCATTCTCTGTGCTCAGTGAGGCACCTGAGGCGGAAACTACAGAAGAGACGCCAGTGATTACAGTGGCGCACGAGGAGCACCCGGGCGATGACCCAGGAAGTCGGCGAAACGTGCGGCGCGGCGGCACAATGATGGGTAGCAGAAGTCTGTTCTGGAGGGCACGACAGTGACCGCGCCGCAGGCTCGCCGACGTCAGGGCCTCGCCGTGGTGGTACGGGTGGCACCGTGCCGGGAAAACAACGGCAACTTAACGGTTGGGTAGCTACGAATCATGCGACTCGGTGTGCTGGATGTCGGATCGAACACGGTGCACCTTCTTGTCGTGGATGCGCACGAGGGGGCCCGGCCGCTTCCCGCCTACTCGCACAAGGCGGAGCTCCGGCTCGCCGACCACCTCAAGAACGGCAACCAGCTCAGCCGCGACGGTGCCGAGCAGCTGCGGGCGTTCGTCGGCGACGCGCTTCAGGTCGCCGAGGACAAGGGCGTAGAGGAGTTGCTGTCCTTCGCCACCTCGGCCATCCGCGACGCCGTCAACGGCGAAGAGGTTCTCGCCAAGATACGGGCCGAGACCAACGTCAACATCCGGGTGCTGACCGGCGAGGAGGAATCACGCCTGACGTTCCTCGCCGGCCGCCGCTGGTTCGGCTGGTCCTCGGGCAGGCTGCTCGTGATGGACATCGGCGGCGGGTCGCTCGAGATCGCGGCCGGCCCCGACGAGGAACCCGATGTCGCGATCTCCCTGCCGCTCGGCGCGAGCAGGCTCACCCGCGACTGGTTCACCTCCGACCCGCCGGCCGCCACGGAGGTGCGCAAGCTGCGAAGGCACGTCCGCACGGAGATCGCAAGAACCGTCGGTGACCTGATGCGGCACGGCGCCGCCGACCATGCGGTGGCCACCTCGAAGACGTTCAGGCAACTCGCCCGCATCACCGGGGCCGCATCCTCGAGTGAGGGCCCTTACGTCCGGCGCGTGCTCAGCCACGCCAAGCTGACTCCCTGGGTCGACCGCCTCGTCACCATGACCGTGCAGGAGCGGGCGGAGCTGCCCGGCGTATCCGGCGGCCGGGCGGCCCAGCTACCCGCTGGCGCGATCGTGGCCGACGCTGCCATGGATTTGTTCGGTGCCGCCGAGCTGGAAGTCTGTCCCTGGGCGCTCCGCGAGGGCATCATCCTGCGGCGCATTGACGTCATATCGGCCGAGCCCCCGGAGCCCGCGCACCGCTGACGGCCTGCCGGGCCGGGTCTTGATGGGTCACGATTGCCTGTTCAGCGGACGTCTGTACTGTACTGCTCAGGCAACTGGGCGTTCTGGCGGAGGGAGGACGCGGTTTCGGGGGGAACGGCGTACATGGTGTGGACGCAGCTAGCTTGACAGCCGGGTCGGCCGTGCCGATCGCGACCTTCACCGGACTATGGTTCTGGCGTTTCCGGCCTGGCCGACGCGGCGGCTCTCGGCCGGCGGCACCGCGGACGGAGGCCGAGCTCGCCGAGTCGGTCATCGGAGTGCGCGCGAGACTGGACGATCTTCAGCAGCAGATCACCGAGCTTGGGCGGGACTGGGACGAGCGGGACCGCCAGCTCGCGGATCGGATAAGCGGCCTTATCGACATCGCGGCCAGAGCGGCCGACGCCGGCCCGCACGCCGCCGGAACCGCGAGCGAGCCTGGCGCGGACGGCGAGAACAAGCGCGGTGGTGCGTGAGCGGTGCGTGAGCGGTGCGGGTAAGGCCAAGCTGGATCATCTGGTACGCCGTGCTGCTGCACGCACTCTGGGGTGTGCTGCTCCTGGCGAGCCTGTCGCCCTACGGCGCGACCCCCTTGCACGTCTACGAGGGCGTGCCAAGGTTCGCGATGGCCGGGTTCCTTTTTCTGGCGTCGGGGCTCGCCGCCTGGGCAATCACGCGGCCAGGGCCATCCTGGCAGAGCCTGGCCGCGCTGCTGCCGCAGCAGGGCCTGCTGACGATTTCCGCCTACGCGGCGCTGCTTGCCGTGGTCGAGGCCCACTACGGCGACGGCGTCATCCGCCCGCGGTTGTTCATCCTGGCCGATCAGGCACCGGTGATCCTGGCGATGGTGCTGCATACAGCCGCGGTGATCGAGTTGCACGCCCGCCCGCCAGCGGAGGACGTGCTGCGGTCCGCGTTCGGTGCCATGAACGATGAGGCCGAACGGCTGCGCACCGCTCTCGCCGAGAAGGCCGCGACGCTGCGGAAGCTTGAGGGCAGGTCACGCCGCCACTGATACGGAGGGGCGGAAGGCAGGCCAGCCGCCGGGGCCATGAGCACGGGTGGCCCGCGGTGCCCGGACCCCGGAAATCGGACCCCCGGCGTGCGCCTGGAGCGGTTTGTTAATTCACCGCCCGGTGATCCGGCTGCGCTGAGAGAATGCGGGCGGCGAAGGGGATTGGGGGAGCCTTGGAACTTATCGTCGGCTCAGACGTGCTCGGCGCTGACTATGAGTCGATCACGCTGCCACTGCGGCCCGACCACGAGGGCGACGTGGTCGCGACGCTGGTCAGGCGAAGCTGCCGCGAGCGCACCCGCCGGGCTGTCCTGTACATCCACGGCTTTCACGACTATTTCTTCCAAACCGAGCTCGCCGACTGGTATGTGGATCGAGGTTTTACCTTTTATGCGCTCGATCTGCGCAAATATGGCCGCTCAATCCGTCCATGGCATACCGCGAATTTCTGTCACAGTCTCGCCGAATACGCCGAAGAGCTCGATCTGGCGGTAAGGGTCATCAAGGAAATTGACGGCCACGACACGCTGCTGGTCAACGCGCACTCGACCGGTGGGCTCATTGCCGCGCTCTGGTGCCACGCCCGGCGCCGCGGCCTGCCGGTGGACGCGCTGGTGCTGAACAGCCCGTTTCTGGCGCTGAACACGGCCGCGCCGGTCCGCGCGCTCGCGGTGATTGCCGCCCCCCTGGTGAGCGGCAGCCGCGGTGGTCCCCGTGCCGTGCTGCGGTCGCACACGCTCAGCCTCTACACGCGCAGCCTGCACCGTGATCACTACGGCGAATGGGATTTCGACCACAGGTGGAAGCCCCTGGACCCGTGGCCCATCCACGCGGCCTGGCTGGGCGCGGTGCTGCGCGGCCAGCGGCAGCTTCGCCGCGGCCTCGACATCCGCTGCCCGGTGCTCGTGCTGTGCTCCGCCGCGAGCAGCAGGCCACGTCAATGGGACGCGGTGCTCCACCGCAGCGACGCCGTGCTGAACGCATCGCACATCGCGCGCCTGGCGCCGCGGCTTGGCCGCCGGGTCACCTGCCTGCGGATCGAGGACGCGATGCACGACCTGGTGCTGTCGGCCAGGCCGGTGCGAAAGCAGGTCTACGATGAGCTCGGCCGCTGGCTCGGCGCCTATCTTTCCGGCCAGGTGCGAGACCGCTTGCTGTGATCGGAGGCCACATGCGGCAGCCGTTTCGGATCCTGTCTGTCTGCACCGGGAACATGCGCTCGTGACGAGGATGGGCACTGACCGGGCCCGGCCTGGCGGCGCGCCCGCAGCCGCGTCAGGGGGCGGCGCAGACGGCGGCCAGCATGGTCTGCTCGTCATTTCCGCCGCGGTCATGTCCGCGGCGAGTATCGCGCTGCTCGCCCTGGTCATGATGCTCGGCCCGTCGGCGGCGGTGCCGCGCCTGGGCCCTGGCGGGCCGATGTGGTCGCTGCAGGCGAGGCCGTCCGCCGCCACCGTCATCACGCTCGAGCGGACCGGGTTGCTCTTCGGCGCGCTCGGCGTGGCCATCGGGCTGGCCGCTGTCAGACGCGGCTGGCGGCCGCCGGTCACGCTCCTGGTCGGTGCCGGGGCGGCCGTGGCGGCCCTGTTCGTCTGCCTGCCACCCGCCGGATCCATCGACGTGCTCAATTACGCCCTCTACGGCCGGATCGCGGGCCTTGGCCACAACCCCTACGTGATGCGGCCGGCTGAACTGTACGGCGCCGGCGACCCGGTGGGTTTGTACGCACCGGCGAACTGGCGAACGTTGCCGACGATCTACGGCCCGGTCGCGACCGCGTTGCAGTGGGCGGCCGCCAGGCTCGGCGGCGCGTCGATGGCGCGGATCGTGTTCTGGATCAGGCTGGGCAACGCGATCGCGTTTGTCGGGGCAGCCGCCGGGCTGGTCCGGCTGGCGGGGGAGGACCGCGGCCGGCAGGCCCGGGCGTGCCTGCTGTGGGCGGTCAATCCGCTGATGCTGTTCTGGCTCGTCGGCAGCGGCCATGTGGACGTGCTGCTCGCTCTGCTCATGGTCGCGGCGCTGCTGCTGATTCGGCCACCCGGCCGCTCCGGTGTGCTGGCCGGTGTGGTGACAGGTCTCGCCGTCGGCGCCGCGACCGCCATCAAGACACCGTTCGCGCTGGCCGCGCTCGGCCTGGCGTGGGCCGCACGCTCGTCGCCGCGCACCGTCGTGGCCGGGCTGTTCGGCGCCGCCGCCGTGCTCATCCCCTGCTGCCTGCTGCCGGGCGCGCTGAACACGGCCGTCCTCAGCCGTCGGCTCACCGTCAGCGCCGGATTCATCTACCCGGTGCCTGGCGCGGTCGCCTCCAGGCCCGCGGTCTTCGCCGCCGCCGTGCTGCTCGCGACAGTGGCGCTCGCGGTGCTGCTGCTGTGGCGCCTGCCCGCTGGCCACCCGGCGCTGCCCGCGGTCCGCCCGGCGGCGGCCCTGGCACTCGCCTGGCTGGCCGTCTTCCCCGTGCAGGCGCCCTGGTACGACGCGCTGATCTTCCCGCTGCTTGCGCTGATGCCGGCCAGCGGGCTCGACTACCTGCTGATCACCCGGTGCCTGCTGCTCAGCGAGATGGTGCTGCCCGGCGTGCTGCCCAACACCGGGTCGCTGACCGTCGCGATCACCCGGTTCAGCCACACCGGCGTGCTGCTCGTGCTCGGGGCGCTCGTCGCCATGTGCCTGCTGCGTGCCTGGGGCGCCGCGAGACCCGGCAGCCGCGGCGAACGCAGCGCCGAAATCACCTTGTGATGGTGGCCGCCGCGGAAGGCCAGAAATTCCCCGGCCCGCATCTGTAGGCTTGCCGCCCAGGGCGTTTCGCCTTATTTGCCTGGCCGGGCGGCACAGACCGCCGGTAGTCCGAAATAACGCGCCGGGCAGCACCGTGATCGATGAGCCGCGTGTCGCGGGGAGGTGCTTCCAGTGGACAATTCTGGACCGGGGATGCCGCCATCCGGTGATCAGGGCGCGGGCACGCTGCGAGCCGATGGCCCGCGATCGGCGCCCCCTGGCGAGTTCGTGGGGGATCCAGGCGAGACCCGCGCCCCTTCGCGGTGGCGGCGCGCCAGAAAGGTGATCCTCATCGTCTCCGCGGTCATCGTCGTCCTCGTCGCGGGGACCGCCACAGCCGCGTACCTGGTCACCAGTCACTACCTGAGCAGCATGAAGCGGATCCACGACCCCTTCGCCTCGATTCCCGCTGCCCAGCGGCCGCCGCGGCCGGCCGGAGCGGCCGCGGGCGACGTGACCTTCCTTGTCGGCGGTGTGGACACCAGGTCCCCGGTTCCGACGACGGGCAAGGCGGCGGCGAGTGATGCGCGCGGCCGCACCGACACGCTGATGCTCGTGCACTTCATCGGCGGTGGCCGCGGCGCCTACGTGGTGTCTATTCCGCGCGATTCGTGGGTGCCGATCCCTGGCTACGGCGACGGGAAGGTCAACTGGGCCTACTACTTCGGCGGCCCCACGCTGGCGGTCCGTACGGTCGAGAAGCTCACCGGTGTGCGCGTCGACCACGTCGCGATCATCGACTGGGCCGGTTTTCGTGCCGTCACAGACGCGCTCGGCGGTGTCACCGTCAACGTCCCTGTGACCTCCTACGATCCGGCGAATCACATCACCTGGACCGCCGGCACCCATCATCTGGACGGCGCGCAGGCGCTCCTGTACGTCCGCGACCGCTACGGCCTGACCAGCGGTGATTTCGACCGCGAGCAACGGCAGCAGTACTTCTTGCGGACGGTGTTCAAGCAACTGCGCCAGGAGGGGAAGCTGACCAATCCGCTCCAGACAAGCTCGGTGCTGCGTGCACTCAGCCGCGCCGTCAGCGTGGACAGCACGCTGAGCAACGGCCAGATCACCAGCCTGGCACTCAGCCTCCGCCACCTGAACCTGAGCAGCGTCGTGTTCGCCACGGTGCCGAACGTCGGCACCGGCTCGGTCGGCAGCCAGAGCGTCGTGCTGCTCAACAAGACGGCGGACCCGGGATTCTGGCACGCGTTCGAATACGACACACTGCCCGCCTACCTGCATGCGCACGGCCTGAAGCAGCTCGGCGCGGCCACGCCGTAACCGGGTCCGCGGGGACTGCGGGTCCGCGGGGCCCGCGAGCCCCTGGCGCCGGTGGCGCCGGTGGCGCACACAGGGCCCGCGGCAGCGGTCACGCCGAGACGTTCACCTGGACGGTGTGCCACCCCGTGGCACCGTCCGGGTAGGGGTCCGCCTGAGCAGAAGTCTGCGTGTACCCGGTCTCGTCGGTGGCGCGTACCTGAAGCTGATGCGTGCCCGCCGCGGCGTCCCAGTCCCACACCCACTGCCGCCACGTGTCGATCCCGGGGACGGTGGCGAGCCGTGCCTCCTGCCACGGGCCCCCGTCCACCCGTACTTCCACCGCCGCGACGCCGCGGCGCTGCGCCCACGCCACGCCGGCCACCGCCACCCGGCCCGCCTTGACCGTCGCCGTTCCGTTCGGCACGTCGATGCGTGACTCGGTCTTGACCGGCCCGCGCTCCGCCCAGCCCTGCTGGACCCAGTACCCCTGCTGCGCCGCGAAGGTGGTGACGTTGATATCGGTAACCCACTTGGTGGCCGACACGTAGCCGTACAGGCCAGGCACGACCATGCGGACGGGAAAGCCGTGCGCGACGGGGAGCGCCGCCCCGTCCATCGCCACCGCGAGCAGCGCGTTCCTGCCGTCCATCACCGTCGCGACCGGCGTGCCGCTTGTGTACCCGTCGGTGGATGTGCTCAGCAACTGGTCGGCTCCGGATCGGATGCCCGCCTCGCGCAGCACGCTCGCGAGCGGAACGCCGAGCCATCGCGTGTTGCTGATATACGGGCCGCCGACCGGGTTCGACACGCAGCACAGGGTGATGTCGGCCTCGGTGAGGGGCCGGCGGAGCAGGTCGTTGAAGGTGATGTCAAGCTCGCGGCTCACCATGCCGTGCACCCGCAGGCGCCACGAGGCAGGCGACACCTGCGGGATGAGCAGCGCCGTGTCGACACGGTAGAAACTGCCGTTGGGCGTCACGAACGGGCTCAGGCCCGGGATGTGCAGGTCCGTGCTCGCGGCCAGCGGCGGCAACACCTTGGCCGGCGGCGGAAGCTTGACCAGCGCGCGCGCGTGGGTGACGGTCGAGCGCCGCGTGAGGAGGCTGCCGGCCACGCCGCCGGCGGCGGCGCCCACGACGGCGATCCCGCTTGTCGCCATGAAGCTGCGCCTGTCGTAGCCCGGCGTGGCGCCGCTCACCCGTGGTTGCCTGCCGCCGGCTGCCACGGGTTGGCGTGGGGCCGGCCGCGCCGGGCCGGCCGCCCCGCCGGCCTGGCGGTCTGCGTTTCGCCCGCTGCCCCGGCGGCGCGGGCGAGCCGCGTCAGGGCCCAGGCGCCGACCGCGGCCCCGGCAAGAGTGGGGATCACGTCCGCGGGAGCGGAATTGGGGCGGGTCGCGACCGCGACAAGGCCGATCACGGCGAAGACCCCGAGACCGACGAACCCGGCCGCCGGCCTGCGCATGGTCGCGATGCCGAAGGCCGCGGCGGACAAGGCGAGCAGGACCACGATCGTGATGAGCAGTACGGGCTTGTCGTGCGGGCCGAATACCTTGATGACGAAGTCGGTGACGGGCCGGGGGGTCAGCCCGATCACGGCCTGGCCGACGGACACGACAGGCGAACCGACCGGCCCGGTGATCCCCGCCACAAGCTGCGCGACACCGAGTGCGACTGCGGCAGCGAGCAGGCCTGTCACGATGCCGCGCACGATGTACCGGCCGGCCGGGGGCTTAATCTTCACATGCGTTATTCGTCGCCGCCCGCGCCCCGGATTGCCCTGTTCCACGGCAGCCATTCAACTCCCTCGTGCGCGGCCGTGCGTGCCGCCACGATGCTTGATGCCTGCGGTCGGTGGACCACCAGGCCAATCCAGGGCCGCGGCGGCTCCGAATGAAAGGTGTGTGGATGGGCGGAAAGCCGGATCCCGGCGGGGGCCGGTCGGATCCGGGCGGGCGCCGGTCCGCGGCGCGGCCGACCACGCCGCCCGTCCTGATGCTCCCGCTCTCCGACTGATCCGAGCCGCTTCTTCCGTGATCGTGGCCCCGCACCCGCGCACTGCGGGACGTCGCACCCCCGGCAGGCGGCGATGGCGGCTCGGGTCACTCCTCGAAGACCCACCGGGTGGGTGATCCGGTGAAGTCGGCGCTGCGCAGGCCGAACACCCGGGCCGGGCGCACCTCGATCGTCGCGTTCACGGCGGGGTCGAGGAACCCGGGGCCCATGTCAGTGGCGTATTTCGCGTTCATCAGGTCGATCACCCGCTGCAGCGCCGCGGGCTGCGTGACGATGCGCGCGGTGCCCTCGATCACGACCGGATCGGTGGCGTCTTCAGTGGTGACCACGCAGTGCGGGTCGTGGCTCAGATTGCGGGTCTTGCGGGATTGAGCACTGCTGCTGAACCACAGCACAGCGTCGTCCCACATGCCCCACACGGGCATGACGTGCGGCCGGCCATCCGGCCAGACGCTCGCGACCCAGTAATTGCGCGATTTGCTCAGCCGCTCGGCGGCCCACGACCAGGGCAGAAGCCCGCTGCCTTCGTCCGCGCCTACGACGCCGTAGCCCGGCATGTGCGGGCGGCTCACCCGCGGTATCTCCATGGTGATCAGGTCTATCGCAGAAACTGCCGGCCGCAAGGGGAGATTTCGGTGATCGGGTAGGAGCGCATGCTCTGGAAGCAGGCACTAACGTGGGGACCCGTGAAAGCATCTCCTCAGGAGCAGTTGCGCCTGCTTGAACTGGCCGACCTCGACGCCGAGCTTGGCCGGCTTGATCATCGTCGCCGCGGGCTGCCCGAGCTCGCGGAAGTGGAACGGCTGGAGGGTCGCGCGGCGGAGGTCCGCGATGCGATCGTCACCGCGGAAACCGAGATAAGCGACCTGGCCAGGGAACAGGCCAAGGCCGAAGGCGACGTCGAGCAGGTCCGGGTCAGGGTGGACCGCGACCGCAAACGCCTCGACGCGGGCCAGGTCTCTTCGCCACGCGAGCTGGAGAATCTGCAGTCCGAGATCGAGTCGCTGCACCGCAGGCAGTCCGATCTCGAGGAGATCGTGCTCGATGTCATGGAGCGCCGCGAGGCTGTGGACGGCCGGCTGGCGTCGCTGTCCGCCGAGCAGGGGCGGCTCGGCGGTGAGCTTGAGGACGCCGCTGCCCGCCGTGACGCGGCGGCGGCCGACATCGCCAGCAAGGCAGGGGAACTTGGCGAGCGCCGTGCCGGCATCGCGGTCCGCGTGCCGGCGGATGTGCTCGCGCTCTATGAGAAGCTGCGCGAACAGCACGGGGTGGGCGCGGCTGCGCTGCGCCGCGGGCGCTGCGAAGGATGCCACCTGGCGCTGAACACCGTGGACCTGAATCGCATCCGCGCAGCCGAACCTGACGAGGTCCTGCGCTGCGAGGAGTGCCGCAGGATCCTGGTACGCACCCCCGAGTCCGGGCTGTGACCACCGCACGGGCGCAGGGCCCGGGCGACTCCGCCGCCCACGCCCGGTCCCCAGCCCGCGGCGGCTCCGCACCCCAGGGGGGCACCGCGTCCCAGGGGAGCACCGCAGCCCCTGGGGTACCGACCCTGATCGTCGAGGCGGATGGCGGCTCGCGCGGCAATCCTGGCCTGGCGGGCTACGGTGCGCTGGTCGCCGACGCGGTTACCGGCGAGATCCTGGCCGAGGTGGGGGAGCGCATCGGTCACGCGACCAACAATGTGGCCGAGTATCGGGGATTGATCGCCGGGCTGCGGGAAGCGGCGCGGATCGCGCCGGGCGCGGCCGTCGAGGTGAGGATGGACTCCAAGCTGGTGGTGGAGCAGATGTCGGGCCGCTGGCGGATCAAGCACCCGGACCTGCTGCCGCTCGCCCGCGCCGCCCGCGAGGCGGCGAGTGCCCTCGGGCCGGTGTCGTACGTCTGGGTGCCGCGGGAGCGCAATTACCGTGCGGACAAGCTTGCTAACGAGGCGATGGACGGTACCGAACGGCTGCCGCGTGGCACCGGGAAGCGGACAGGCGGCGGGTCGAAAGGGCTGATCGTCGGTGGCGCGGCCCGGGCGGAATCAGCGCCGCGGCCGGCCGCCGTCTCTTCCGCCCGGGCGGAGCCGCAGACCACGCGGCCGGCGGCCCAAGTACCGGCGGCGCACGTCCGTGCGGAGCCTGCCGGGACCGGATGGGGGCCACGCGACGGGCGCCCGACCACCACGGTGCTGCTGCGGCACGGGCAGACGCCGCTGTCGGTCGACAAGCGTTTCGCGGGTATCGGGGACATCGACCTGACCGAGCTTGGCGCGCAGCAGGCGACGGCCGCCGCGCAGCGCCTCGCCCGGCGCGGTGATATCGGGGCGATCATCACGTCGCCGTTGCGGCGGGCCAGGCGGACGGCCGAGGCGGCGGCGCGCGCGACAGGTGTGCCGGTGCGGGTGGACGACGATCTGCGGGAGACCAATTTCGGCGCCTGGGAGGGCATGACATTCGCCGAAGTGAAGCAGAAGTGGCCGGAGGAGATGAGGGAGTGGCTGGCGAACACCGACGTGGCGCCACCGGGCGGTGAGAGCTTCGCCGAGGTCGACCGCCGCGTCATGGCCGCGCTCGACCGGGTGCTCGCGGGATACCCGGCCGCGACGGTGCTCGTGGTCAGCCACGTGACGCCGATCAAGACGCTGGTCCGCCGTGCGCTCGCCGCCCCGGCCCTGACGATGTACCGGATGCACCTGGATGTCGCCAGCCTGTGCGAGGTCGACTGGTACGCGGACGGTCCCGCAGTCGTCCGCTCGCTCAACGACACCGCGCACCTGAACGCCTGACTCGCGGCCAGCGGCCAGCCCGGCCTGGCCCGTCAGGATCTGAGGTAACACAGGACCGCGAGCACCCGGCGGTGGTTGGCGTCGGACGGTGGCAGGTCGAACTTGGTGAAGATGTTGCCGACGTGCGGCCAGATCGCGGTAGGGCCTGCCGTCGATCCTGGCCTCGCCCATGTCGGGCCTGGCCAGGCCGAGCAGCAGCCGGATGGTTGTCGTCTTGCCCGCGCCGTTCGGGCCGAGAAACCCGGTCACCCTTCCGGGCGAGACAGTGAACGTCAGCCCATCGACGGCAAGCTTGGTCCCATATCTCTTGCTCAGGTTGCGCACTTCGATCATGGCGACTCCCGCAGGTCACGGCTGGCCGGAAGGACGTTGATGGCAATGTCCCTGATGCTTCCTGCGCACCCGGTGCCGCGGCGAGGGTGCGGCCACCCGAAACCCCGGTACGGCTAGCCCCACCCCCACGGTGGACCGCACAGCTGTGCTGGCCCGGGGGGCACCCCGCGCGCCGGGGCGTGACACCCGAGCGGCAGCCGTAGACGGCATTGCCCCGGGGGGCTCCACCCACGGGATCCCCCCGCCTGTGGTAGTGGCCGCTCGCTGCTGGATGTGAATCGGCCGATTCACGCATCAGGATCCGATGGAATATCCTTGTCAGGCGGCGGACGAGCCGGCCGGGCGGCCGCGGCGTGGCCCTCGCGGCCATGTCGAGGAAGGTCCGGGCTCCACAGGGCAGGGTGGTCGGTAACGCCGACCCGGGGTGACCCGCGGGACAGTGCCACAGAAAACAGACCGCCTCATGCCCGGTCATGCCGGGCGCGGGGTAAGGGTGAAACGGTGGTGTAAGAGACCACCAGCGCCGCAGGTGACTGCGGCGGCTCGGTAAACCCCACCCGGAGCAAGGTCAGGAGGGATTCGTGCTCTTATGGGCGCGGATCCTGCGCGAGCGGTCGAGGGTGGCCCGCCCGATGCTCGCGGGTAGACCGCACGAGGCTGTCGGCAACGGCAGCCCTAGATGGATGGCCGCCGGCCCGCGAAAGCGGGTGCACAGAACCCGGCCTACAGGCCCGCTCGCCCGCCGCCCGCCAGCGCAAACGCGCCGCCGCAGCCTGTGCTACGTCGCCTGCCAACCGGGGGTGTGATACCCGGGACGGAATTGCGAAGCGGTCAGGTCTTCGCCTTCCTTGAGACCTAGTTGATCTTGGATGCGAACGCTCGCCGATCACTTATTGAGGCCTCAGTTTCCATGATTGCGAGTGGTTGGAACGGCCTGATCGCCCTTCGATTCCGATCGTGTGGTGTCCGGTGGCGTCCGGCCTGGTCCCCAGTTCCCATCGGCACGCCAGGTTCGGTCGCGATGGTTCCCCACCACCACGCTAGAGCGTCATGACGGGCCTCGCCAGTCCTTGGCGCATCGGCCCATCAGCCGTGAATCTTTGGTCACACCCGGCTGGTCGTGGCCACCCAGCGAGACCACCGTTCGTGGCCCGCGGTCGACGGCCTTAACTTAGGCGTCGTCCTGCACTCGCGGACGCCAAGCAGGCTGGGAAGCTCCTCCAGTTCGGCGCGCGCGGCGAGCATTGCCTGCGCCAGCGCATGGAGATGATCGACGGAGGCGGCGTAGCACTTTGCCGGTTCTCACCGCAACCTCCCAGGAAGATCCCGCACCCCGCCAGCCACCTTCAGCATGTCCCCCGCGGATGAGGCCACCAGCGCGGCGACTGTGAAGGCGCCATGAAGCAGCCGCGGTGAAACCGCCTTCACCGGAGCTTGATGCAGGCACCGGTCGTTGCATCACACCAGCCCGCAATGCTCGAAGCAGAGGAACAGACACAAGGAGCTGACAGCGATGAAGCTGAACAGAAAGCGCGTGGTGACCGGGCTGGTGGCGGCCGGGCTCGTGGCCGGTGCGCTGGCCGGCGGCGGCATTGCCCTGGCCGCAACCAGCGCGACACCAGCGCCCGCCAGGTCCACCTCGGCGGACCCGCCCTATGGATATGGAATGGGCGCCGGCCAGTTCGGCGGCATGCACGGCATGTGGTCCGGCCAGCAGCCAAGTCTCGCGGCCGCCGCGACCTATCTCGGCCTGACCCAGACCGAACTGCGCGACCAACTGCAGGCGGGCAAGTCACTCGCCGATGTCGCCACCGCCCAAGGCAAGACGGTGCCCGGCCTCAAGGACGCGATTCTCACCGCCATCACCAGCCACATCAACGCCAACGCCGCGCTGACAGCCGGCCAGAAAGCGGTGATGCTCGCCGAGGTGAAGGACCATCTCGACACGATGGTCAACATGGCCCATCCCGCCTGCCCGGGCATCGCCCGGATGGGCTCGCCGATGGGCGGGATGTGGTGGTAGAGCGCGCTGGTGCCGTGGGCGTGGCGGACACGCGCACGGCAGCTGTATATGAACATGGTTCTGGTGACCGGGGGAGGGCCGAATTTTGAAGCCTGACCGCGGGTCGAGGCGGCCCGTCGCCAAGCAGGAGCCGCAACCCCTGCCGCGAGGTTGCCTAGCCGGTGCGATCGGGCGCCATGGCGGCCGCCCCGGGCATGAGCTCGGATTCTGTGCGCACAACGGAGGAACGGCTAAGGACAGCGATACCCGATACGGCCAGCGCCCCGCCAGCAAGTTGCAGCGCAAGCTGTCCAGGCGAGGACGCCAACCTTTCCCTGAAGACCGTCGTTGCGATGATGACCGCAGCGACCGGCTCAAGGGTGTCGATGACCGGCAGGCTCAGTGACAGCGGGCCAGCATTGAAGGCGCTCTGGCCGAAGAGGGCGCCCAGCACGCCCGCCGCTGCCAGCGCATACGGTTCCCAGGTTGTGATCACTCCGGCTATTCCCCGGTCCTGGAGCAGGTCGACTGTCCCCTTGGCGATGGCGTCAAGCAGCCCATAGATGACGCCCGCCGCTGCCGCGAGCCACACGACCCGGGCATTGCCGCGGGTCCGCAGTGCGGCCACGGATGCCACCACGATCGCCGCCGCGACACTGCCGAACGCCGGGATCCATGCGATGGCCGATGGTGCCCTCAAGCCCTCCACCGGAGGTGACACCGCGATGAAAACGGCCATCCCGGCTGCTACGGTCAGCGCCCCGGCCGCGTCCTTCCTGGTGAGGCGCTGCCGATTTCGCATGGCGATGAGCGGCAGCGCAAAGAGCACGTCGGTCGCGGCCAGCGGCTGGACGAGCGACAGAGGCCCGAAAGCGAGGGCGGTCCCCTGGATCACGAACGAGAAGCTGGACAGTGCCACGCCCGCTACCCACCGGGGCTGCCGGACGAGAGCGAGCAGAAGCCGGACGCTCAGCGCGCCCTCGCGCGTCTGCCGGGCCACCCCTTGCTGGACCAGCGCACCGAGTGCGAAACAAAACGCCGCGCCTAGCGCACAGACGACAGCGATGGCGGTGCTCACTGCACAACTCCCTCCCTCGCCGTGGGCTACCCTTCACTTTGGCGTCAGACACGATGCCCTGCTGGCGAGACCTTACGGGCCGCTCACCATTCGCAGTGACGAGGACTTCGCGAACACGGGCACGAAACGCGGCCGGCTGTTCGCTCACTCCGGAGTTCAAGGCCGAAATCGTTGAGCTGCGCCGGAGGGGAACCTGTTGTCGGCCAGGTCGCGAAGGACTTCGACCTGACCCGAGACTGCGGTGACGGAGTGGGTCAAGCAGGCCGGGCGGACGCGGGCACCCTGTGGAGGCGATGGTCCTGACGGTGAGGGCCGAACGACGCGACCCGCCGCCGGGCCTCTCCGGGGGACCTGTGTCCCTGGCCGGGCCCGGTCGGGTCGGCTTATCGTGGGCGCGATCTGCGAGGAGCACAGATGGTGGTACAACCTTTCATCTGGGCCCCATTCCGTCACCCCTGCGGCACCCTCCGCAGCTCCGGCGCCGTGACACACCCGCGCAGCCGTTCAGCATCTATCAACCTGAACGGCTGCCGCACGCTGGCGCGGTCCTGCTGGATGGCACGTCAGGTGGCCGGCGGGCAGCCGTTCGGGATGATCGCCACCGGGCTGCCGTTCAGGCCACCTTCGGCGAGCGGCGCGCTATGGCGGCGGCGAGGAGGGTTCCGAGCAGGGCGAGGGCGCCGAGCAAGGCGAACCCGGCGGCCGTGGGCAGTTTCGAGATAGGGCCCGCCGAACGCTCCGAACACCGACAGCCGGGTCACCCAGGTGGGCCAGGCGAACAGCTGGACCAGGAAGATGAGCAGGTAGGAAGCCGCGGCGAAGACCCAAGCACGGTGACGGCGATCCCGCTCCGCAGTCAGGCGACGACCATGGCCGCGACTGCGCCGAACGCCGCGCCCAGCAACCCCGGCGCCGCGCGGCTGTTCCGGCTCCCATTCGCGCAATATGCCGTCGAAGTCGGCTGCGCCGCCAACTGAAGACCAGCCCGGGCCCCGAACGCTGCACGGTGTCAACGGACACCCAGAGGATGCTCGCCCGGAGCGGGTTCCAGCGCGGGGGTCAGCGATAGGAGTGTTCGCGGCTGAGGCGGCCCTGGCATTCGGCATGGTTCCGCGCGTAAGTGCGGACACCGCGGACAATCGGCGGCGGAAATGGAGCGTTCAGCTGCCTCTTCGCAGCTCACTACATGATCGCTGGCAGGGTAAGAGACCACCAGCGCCGCAGGTGACTGCGGGCGGCTCGGTAAACCCCAACCGGAGCAAGGTCAAGAGGGTGCCACGCTCTTATGAGCATGGTGCCTGCGCGCGCCGAGCTTGAGTCGGAGGGTGGCCAAGGGCAAGCTGACCCTCGCCGAGCTGGACGAGGAGGAGCAGAGCCTGGACCGGCTGCGCCGCTGGTACCGGACGATCCGGGCCAGGGACCTGTTCGGCGCCCCCACCGCGACAGTGGCCGAGCGGCGGCTCAAAGAGTGCACCGAGGCACTCGAACGCTTCGCCGAACAGGTCTACCAGGCCCGCGAACAACCATGACCCGCCTGCCGCCCCCTCCGGCCGCACTCCGCCGCCGGGCGGGCTAAGTCGGCGCCGCGGCGGCGATCAGCTGCCACGTCGGCGCGGCCGTGCCCGGTGCGAGCCCGGCCGCGCCCGGTGCCTGGGGGAGCCGCCGATGAACATCAGCCACCTCATCGCCAGCTATGCCCCCGCCGCCTACGACACCAAGCCTGCCCCGGAACACGCGGCGCCGCAGCGGCCCTGAGGGCGCCACCGATACCCCGGCCACCCCTGGCGCCGCGGAGCATGGGAGCCGCCACCCCGGGCGGCCACCGGTCCGGTGGGCGCCCAGGATCCATGCCGGGCAGTCGTTCAGGGTGTGCTGTTGACGGTGAACGAGCCGGCCATGCCCTTCTGGGCGTGCCCGGGGACCGGGCAGAGGTAGATGTAGTGCCCGGTTGTGGACGCGGTGAAGGCGAGAGTCGCAGCATGCATCCCCGCCGACGTCGGGTTGCCGAGGAACCACAGTGCCGAGCCGGTGAACGCGGGAGCGGCGGTCATCATCGGCATCCACGCCGACGCGCTCGCCGTGGTGACCACCAGGCCGTGCGCGGTGCCAGGGTCGGCGTTGACGACTTCGATGCCGACCCGGGCGCCCTGCTTCACGGTGATGGCCGGGTTGGTCAGCCCAGCGACGCGGAAGGTCTCATCGCGGCCCCCGGCCGGGCTGGCGAGCACGGCGAGATGCACCGGCGTGCCGGAGATGGTGATGCGGTTCGCGGCGCGGTCGACGCTGGCGCCCGATGGGACCTGGTTGCCGAGCCGGCTGGCCTGCGCCGGGCTGACCCGCGCGCCCGGAGCGTTCGCCCACAGGCGGCCCATGATCTCGCCCGGGTCATGGCTGGCGCCCATCATGAACCCTGGCACCGCGCTGCCGCGCATCCACGCGGGGGCGGCTGTCCCACCCATCATCCACTGGTATCCCGCCCCGCCCATCATCCAGCCATGGGAGGAGGAGCCACCCATCATGGAGTTGCCGCCGTACCGGCTGTTCATCATCGACTGGTAGTAGGCGTAGCTGGATCCGCTCGCGCCGTCAGCTGGCTGGGCGGCGGTCGCCGGGGTGCTGCGACTGGGGGAGCTACAGCCGGTCAGGGCCACGGCAATGCCCGCGCCTCCGGCGACAGCGGTGGCGGCGACGGCTGCGGCAAAACGTGCGCGGTTCACAGATCCTCCTGACGTCGTTGCCGAACGCGATCTGGTCTCTCTTCGAGGCCTCGCCGCGGGCTCGCCAGCGTGGAACACAGGCGGCCGGTTCCCTGGCTGCGGCCTGTGTGGGGCCGGAGGCGGCGGGCTGCCGCATGTAGGTTCACATCCGTGAGCGTCTCCCGCCGCCGCATGGCTGGCGTAGGGGCGGATGCCTCCTTGCCGTGGGACCTAAGCCATACCTGGCAGGGGTAATAGCAGGACCGCAGGAAGATGCGCAGATCAGAGGCCTGCGGGCGCCGTATGCAGAGTGCACACCGAAATTGTCGGCTTCAGGGCTGGGCGGGGGCGGGTTTACCGTGTGGGGGTCCAACTTCCCAGCGTAGTAATGTCATCACAATGTGGCGTCGATCCGCCGTCGTTGCGGGCTTGTCCGCATCCGAGGGCCACTCGGCGGTCCCACTGCCCGGCCGACCCTACGCGCTGGTCACCGATGAGATCTACGGCACCTTCACCGACCCGACGTTCGGCTGCCCTGCGCAGCCGTTGATAATCATTTGCCCGGCTGCGCGGGGTGTGGCACGCCGCCGGGGAGCTTTAGCCACTTCAGCAAGAGCGCGTTGGTGGCCACGATACGGCTGGAGCCGGACATGGCCAGTGCCGCGATCTCGGGCCGCAGGACCAGCCCGATGACCGGCTCGAAGACCCCGGCGGCGATCGGCAGCGCGAGCGAGTTGTAGCCGACGGCCCAGCCGAGGTTCTGCCGCATTTTGTGCAGGGTGCCGCGGCCGATGGCCGGCGCGGTGGGGACGTCGAGAGGGTCGGAGCGCATGAGCGCGCCGGCCGTCTCGACAGCGACGTCGGTGCCCGCGCCGATCGCGATCCCCAGGTCTGCCTGGGCGAGCGCGGGCGCGTCGTTCACCCCGTCCCCGACCATGGCCACCTTCTTGCCGGCCTGCTGCAGGTCAGCGACCGTGGCGGCCGGCTCTCCCGCCGAAGGTCCCTACCCCGGTAGGGTATCAATCTGCACCCGTCCGCCCGCGCCTCGCCGCCTCAATACTCCGGTGGGGGTATGAAATTTGGTCCTATTCCTCCCGAGTCGTCCGGTGGTCCATGGCAGCTTCTCCGGGTCGGCGGTGCCGTTCCCGGGCACCGCGTCAACCAGGTCGGGAGGGAGTCAGGCATCGCTGGGGCGGACGGCTCGGACGTAGCGCAGCATGGGCAGGTCGCCGCGTTCCCCGACGTGGAATCCGGCTGCCGCGATCAGATCGTCGAGCAGGCCGACGTTGTTGTGGCGCATCGCGTTGCCGACGGGGTGCAACGCGCGCCCTATGCCGGACGGGCGGAAGTCCGCGACCAGCAGCCGGCCGCCCGGACGCGTCACGCGGTACATCTCGCGGAACGCGTCCTGGCGCGCCGCCTCGGGGATGTGGTGAACGGCGAGCGTGGAGGTCACCACGTCGAACGAGCGGTCCGGCAGGTCGAGGTCCTGGGCCACGCCGACGGCGAACCGGCAGTTGCCCGGGTCTCGCCGCCTGGCGTAGTCGATCGCCTGGCTGGACGGGTCGACGCCGGTCACCCGGCCGTTCGGCGTGACGGCGGCGGCCAGCAGACGGGCGAGATAGCCGCCGCCGCAGCCGACGTCAAGGACCCGATCCCCGGGCTGGGCGCCACTGAGGGCAACGACGCGGGTGAACACCCGGCGGCGGCGGCCGAGGAACGCGATCTTGCTCATCATCTCGTACATGCGGACGCGTTCGATCGTTTCGCCTTGGGAGTGTGCGTGGCCTTGCATGATCCGATGAGGCATCATGCCCCTCCTTACTAAGTCATGACTAAGTTATAGCCTCAACTTAGTCTTCACTAAGTTGGTTGGCAAGAGGGCTACGATGCGGAACGTGAACGAGACAGCGCCGGTCAGGCGCACCCGGCTGACCGCCGGGCAGCGGCGAGAGTCGATTTTGAAGGCTGCCGTGGAGGTATTCACCGCGGCCGGCTACCGCGCCGGAAAGGTATCCGACGTGGCAGCCAGGGTCGGGGTGAGCGAGCCGGTGATCTTCCAGAACTTCGGCTCGAAGGCCGCGTTGTACGCCGCCGTGCTCGACCGGGTGGCCGACGACATCCGGACCGACCTGCGGGCCCTGGCCGGGCATTACGGCTCCGCCTCCGGCCTGCTGGCCCACGCGCTCGCCCCGTCCCATGCCCATCGGCCGCACGCCCTGGGGTCACACGGCGCGCTCTTCGCCGACGCGGCCGCCCTGACTGCCGAGCCCGACCTCCCCGAGCCGGCCCGGCGCGCGGCCCGCACCGTCGCCGGTCACCTGACCGACATCCTCCGCCGCGGCCAGGCCGACGGCGACATCCGCGCCGACCTGAACCCCGAGGCAGCCGCATGGCTGCTGCTGTCGGTCCTGTCCGCGCGGCCCTTCCGCGCCGCCGCCATGCCGGACCGAGATCGCCTCGAGGACGGCGTCGCCGCTCTGGCGCTCCAGGCTCTCATCCCGCCTGCCCCGGCATCGGCCCCCGCCAGGCATGAAGATCACGATCAGGTTCGGCGCGAGTAGCCGCGCCGCAATCGTAACCGGCACTCATCCACCAGTTCAAACGACGTGAACGCGACATCGGCGCCAAGCTCTGCTACCGATCCACCCGCCAGCCCATGCGCTACACAGAACAGCGAGCCAACGGGCCTGGCAGGACTCGTGTCACTGCGCGTCAGCCGTTCGGGATGATCTATACAAACTGCTGCGCGGAGTGGTACCGGACCGCTGGCGCGCCCGGGTCGGCGTGATATCGGTCACCTGCGTGGCTCAGTGACTGAGCAAGAACTGAGCGGCGCGCGGTGGCGTTCGAGTTTGAGCGGGTGAGTGTTCCGCGGGCCGGGCGCCGTGTGCTGGATGAGGTGACGGCGTGGATTCCGCTGGCCGGTATCACCGTGGTGTCGGGGCCGGCAAGACCACCTTGCTGCGGTTGTGTAACCGGCTGGAGGTGCCCGACGAGGGCACGGTGCGCTATCGCGGCCGCCCGCTGGATGACCTGGACCCGCTGGCGTTGCGCCGCCGGGTGGCATGGTGTTTCAGCGGCCCACCCCGTTTCCCGGGAGCGTGGCCGACAACCTAGCGGTGGCACGCCCGGGCGCCGGCGCCGGGGAGATGCGCACCGCGTTGCGCCGCGTCGCGCTGGATCCGGGGCTGCTCGGGCAGGAGGCGCGCACGTTGTCCGGCGGGGAGTTGCAGCGCGTCTGCCTGGCGCGAACCCTGGTCACCCAGCCGGAGGCGTTGCTGCTTGACGAGCCGACCTCGGCGCTGGACGAACAGCCCAAGCGGGTCTTCGAGGACACGGCTATGGACCTGGCCGCCCAGGGCATCACCATCGTGTGGGTGACCCATGACGGCGCCCAGGCCCGCCGTGTGGCCGACCGGATCTGCGAGTTGCGGGACGGGCACCTGACCGGCGCCCCGGCGCGGGAGGCCGGGCCGCCGTGACGGAGCCGGTGAGCTGGGTGGGCCTGGCGGTGTCACTGCTGCTGGTGGCGGTCGCGGCCGGGCTGTCGTGGTGGCAGCGGCTGGGCCTGCAGCGCCAGATCCTTGTCGCCGCCGCGCGGGCGCTGGCGCAGTTGCTGCTGGTGGGCGCCGCGCTCACGTTGATCATCAGCCCGGGCCGCTCGATCTGGTGGTCCTGGCTATGGGTGGCCGCCATGCTCAGCTACGCGGCCACGGTCGCCTGCCGCCGCGCCCCCGATGTCCCGCACCTGCTGCCCCTGGCGCTGGCCTCGTTCACCGCCGCCGCGGCCGTCACCTTGGGCGTGCTGTGTTCGGGCTGCATGTCTTCCCGCTCATGTGGGGCAAGGATCCCCGACTGTGTGTATCTGGTGCGGTGTTTGTGCCTCGATTTAGCAGGGGGCCAGCACGGGGGCGTTATGGCATTGGGTGATGGTATCCGCAGGAACATCGCGACGGTATCGGCTGCGGAACGGCAGCGGCTGCGGGATGCGATTCTTGCCCTTCACCAGCAGCATTACCCGGGCGGGCGCAGTGACACCCCGACCGGTGGGGTGAGCCGCTGGTTCAAGCAGGACGAGATCCACGCGCACACGCACGTGCACGGCTGCCCGGCGTTCCTGCCGTGGCACCGCGAGCTGGTGAACCGGTTCGAGGCGCTGATCCGTGAGATCGACCCGCAGCTGTCCTCGCACTATTGGGACTGGACGCAGGATCCGACGAACGCACCGGACGGCTCGGGCGGATTCGTCAACCTGTTCACGCCGGACTTCATGGGCAGCGCACAGGGCCAGGCGGGCGCGCCGTGGCTGGGCGGGGGCTTTTACGACCCGAACGCGGACCCGTACCGGTCGGACAGCGAGTTCGACCCGGCCAACAACCCGGCCGACCCGCCGCGCAACCTGCTGCGCCAAGTGCAACCAGGCGCTCCGGTGACGGCTGCGGAGGACAGCGGATGTGTCGGGCAGCCGGACTTTCCCTCGTTCGACGCGGCGATCGAGCCGTTGCACGGCGCCGGCCATTTTCATATCGGCGGGGCGATCGGGGATGCGCACACGTCCTTCCGCGACCCGTTTGTGTTTTTGCTGCACTCCAACGTCGACCGGCTGTTCGCACTGTGGCAGCTGCAGCCCGGCCATCTCGACCGGGTAGACCCGACTCAGGTGTATGGGACGTTGTCGAACACGCAAGGCAGCGGCGACGTCGCGACCGGCGGCCCAAACTGGGGAATTCTCAGTCCCCTCGAGCCATGGGCCGGTCCCGCCGCGCAGAATTCCACGACCGGGGTCATCGCCAACGTCCGGGCGACCAGGCCATGGGCTGCTCCGGAAAACGAGCAACTGCTGCCGGAGAACCAGAAAGACTCACGCCACCCGACAGTCGTGCGGCCGCCATGCTACGACACAAACCCGACAGTGATCACCATCACCAACCCAGGCAACCTGATCAACTTCAACGATGTCCCATCCGGGGAGACGACGCTGCGTGCCGCCCACTTCCGGGTCCTTACCTGCGCGCCGCTAACCTTGCGCGTCACCGCCGGCCCGGCCGCCCCGTACGCCGTGTTCGCTCCTGGCGGGCAGGTCACGGCAGCACCGGCAGACGACGTGTGGACTGACGTGCGGCTGTGGTTCTCCTTCACCGGCCAGGCCGCCAACACCTCAACGCCGCCTTCGGCCGTCACTGTCCACTGCGACGAGACCAACCAGGACTTCACCTTCACCGTGTCAGCCAACAGCATCGCCAGGCCAACGGTAGCGGCGATGCTTGTCCTTGACCAGTCCGGCAGCATGAACGACCCGGCCGGCGCCACCGGCGTCACCCGCGTGCAGGCGCTGCGCGAGTCAGCGGGCCTGTTCGTCGACGTCATCCAGCCAGGCAACGGGATCGGCCTGGTGCGGTTCGACACCGTCGCCTACCCGGTGAACGACCCGACCTACCCGGGTCTGGCGGTCACCACGATCGGTGCCGGTGGCATCTTCGACCCCGGGCGCGCCGCCGCGCGGGCAGCCGTCCAGGCGCACGCCACCAACGTCAACGGCAACACCTCGATCGGCGCCGGCGTGGCGCTGGGCCGCTCCACCGCCGCCCCAGCGGCGGGATTCCAGGACAAAGCCCTGATCGTGTTCACCGACGGCCTGGAAAACACACCGCCGATGATCGCCGACGTGCTCGGCGACATCGACCAGCGCACCTTCGCCATCGGGCTCGGCAACGCGCAGCAGGTATCTACCGCGGCGCTCACCGCGCTGACCCACGGCACCGGCGGCTACCTGCTCCTCAGCGGCCTCCTGTGCACCAGCGCCGACGACTATTTCCGGCTCAGCAAGTACTTCCTGCAGATCCTGGCGGGCGTCACCAGCACCGACGTCGTCCTGGACCCCGTCGGGTTCCTGCCGGCCGGGGTGAAGGCCCGGGTCCCGTTCGCGGTGACCGAGGCCGACATCGAAAGCACAGTCCTGCTGCTCAGTGACATCCCTGCGGTGCGTTTCGCGCTGGAAACGCCTGGGGGCGATCTCGTCACGCCGGCGACCGCGGCCGGTGCCGGATCCACCTTCAACGAGGCGGGGGCACACAGCTACTACCGCCACACCCTCCCGCTCGCGCTGGCCAACTCCGGCGCAGGGACCTGGCATGCGGTACTTGAACTCGATGAGAGGCTGTTCGAGCGCTACTGCAGAGAAAGAGAAGGCCAGCCGGGCCCGGCCGCCTGTGCGAAGGGCGGCGCCAGATACAGCCTCAGCGCGCTCGCGTGGTCGAACCTGCGCCTGCGCGCCTCACTCGCCTAGTCGAGCCTGGTCCCAGGGGCGACCTTGGAGATCGCCGCCACCCTGGACGAGTACGGCGTCCCGGTCGATCACCGGGCCAGCGTCGCCGCCGAGGTAACCGATCCGGGCGGGTCCACCGTTTCGCTTGGCATGGCCGAGACGCAGCCCGGCCGCTTCGAGACCACCACGGTAGCGGCGATCGACGGAGTGTACCGAGTCCGGGTCATGGCAACCGGCGTCACCTTCAGCGGAACACCGTTCACCCGCGAGCAGAATTTGACCGGCGCCGTCTTCCACGGCGGCGACCAACCGCTACCGACCACACCACCCAGGCAGCACTCGCCGCTGTGCTGCATCATCGAGAGCCTCACCGAGGACGAATCAGTGCGCCGCTACCTTGGCCAGCACGGCATCGACCCCCAAGGAATCCGGAAGGCGATCAGCCGGTGCTGCGAGGCATAGGGGCACACCGCCGCCGCGGCACCCGCGGCCGCGGTTGCCGTCCGGCACGAACCAACCACCACAACCCGAATACCGCGCCGGAAAGCCCTCACGGGAGGCGGCCATGGCCATCCGCGACATCTATCTGAAGATCGAGACCATCTCCGGCTATTCGCCGGTGGAACCGGACGACCATGTGTCGCCGCCGATCCAGTACCGCCGCGACTGCATGCGGAACATGGGGCATGAGGATGGCACCATTCCCGGTGACGAGGTGGCGGCCCGGCGGTTGACGGCGCTGATCTATCGGGAGTACCTCGACCCGCAGTATCTGGTGCCCAAGCCGGACAAGCTGGTCGCCGCCGACATCGACGAGCCGGCGTTCAGCCGCCGGGTACCCGGCACCGTCATCTACGCCCGGCCCGGTGACTGGCTGCGGATCCACGTGAAGAACGGTGACGGGACGCCGCACAGCTTCCACATCCATGGTCTTCGCTACGGCATCGACTCCGACGGCTCATGGCCGTTCGGCACCCAGAGCAGCGACGGGCGGCGCTCGGATGAGATATGCCCGGGCCAGACCTGGACCTACACGTTCGAGGTCACTGACGACACCGTCGGGGCCTGGCCGTTCCACGACCACTGCCGCCAGATCGGCGCCGCGATCAACCGCGGCCTATTCGGCGGCCTGGTCGTGCTGCCGGACGAAGACTACGAGCGCCTGCCCCGCTTCCCATACCCGCCCGGCTTCGAGGAGCACCTATTCCGCACCCTGGAGCAGCTGGAAGGCAAAGGGCAAGACCCCCACGAGCCGCCTGGGGAGCAGGCGCGGGCCGAGATTGCGGCCGGCATGGACCCGATGCCGCCGCCCGGGCCGATGCCGATGCCTATGCCCGGCCCGGCGCCTATGCCGCCAGCAGGCCCTGTGGTGGTGCAGCCCCCGCCGGAGCTGGCACCCTATCTGGCGACGCTGGACGAACTCGCTCACGCGCCGCAACCACTGCCCGACCCCGAGCACCTGCTGCACGTGCCGCTGTTCTTCCACCAGATGAGCGGTTTCCGTGACACCCCGGTGTTCCAGAGCGCACCGCTGAACGTCGGCGCGACCTATACCTCACCGGCGTTCACCGTCGCCGGCACCTACAACTACATCTGCGGCATCCACGGCGCGGTGATGGCCGGCACCGTCACGGTGCAGGCCGGAGGCCCTAACACCGTGCCAGTGAACATCGTCGACTTCGCGTTCAACCCGGCGAACGTGACCGTCGGCGTCGGCGGGCAGGTCATATGGACCAACAGCGGCCCCAGTCAGCACAGCGTCGTCGAACAAGGCGGCGACAACATCCCGTCCTACTGCTTCAACGGGCGCTCGTTCGCCGGCAACACCCCGCGCCCGGCCATCACCAGCGCACCCGCGACCATCGCGCACGGCGCCGCCGTCTCCATCCAGACAGCCACCCCGGCCGCGATCTCCGAGGTCGTTCTGATGCGGCCCGGAGCGGTCACCCACGGGTTCAACCACAACCAGCGTTCCATCGGCTGTGTCATCACCGGAACCACCGCCACCGCGGTCAACGCCACCGCACCGCCGGACGGTACTGTCGCGCCCCCCGGCTATTACCTGCTGTTCATCCTCGACCAGGACCGGATCCCCTCCGTCGGAGTCTGGATCCGGCTCACGTAGCAAGGACCGGCCCGCACACACGCGGCGAGCGCGACGATATGACAGCCCTCGCCGCTCGAACAATCGCAGCCCCAACACCTGCTCAGCGCCCACCTGAGCACACGCCAGGATCGCGGGCCGTCGAGATGCTGATCAGCTTCGGCATGTACAGCGGGCGAGCGCGCCATCAAAGCTCTGCGGCCTGAGGCCGCCTCGCGGCGCGGGGCTGCCGGGCTCGGGGGGTCGCCCAGCGGGCCGCCCCGGATGGCGCTGACCGGCCCGGTGATGGGCGGCATCCTTTATCCCCTGGTGCTCGATTCTGTTCGGGCGGCCTGAACTACGTGGGAACCTTCGGCCGGGCTGTCCCGCAGCGGGATAAGTCCGTGCTGGTAGGCGAAGGTCACCGCTTGGGCGCGGTCGCGTGCCTCAATCTTGGCGAGCAGGTGGTTAATGTGGCTTTTGACGGTGCCTTCGCTGACGACGAGTTGTTCCGCGATCTCGCTGTTCGACATGCCTGTGGCGATGAGTGACAGTACCTCGGCTTCCCGGGGAGTGAGACCCGCGGGAAGAGGTGAGAGCGGTCGCCGGCCGCGGGCCGGCGATCCGGTGGCGATGGCGTCGACCACGTGATGCTGGACGGCGGGGTCGATGACCGCATGGTTATCGAGGACTTGTCTGAGGGCGTGGCGGATCTCGGCCCCGCCCGCGTCTTTGGTCAGGTAACCGCGTGCGCCAGCCCGCAGGGCGTTTATCACGGATCGGTCATCCGCGTAGGTGGTAAGCACGACGACCTTGGTCTCTGGCACGCGCTCACGCAGCAGGCGGGTGGCCTCGACGCCATCACGGCGGGGCATCCGCAGATCCATGAGAACGATGTCGGGGAGTAGGTCAGCGGCCAGGGCGACGGCCTCGTCGCCATCAGAGGCGGAGCCCACGACTTCGACGTCAGGCAGGAGGCCGAGCACCATCGCCAGGCCTTCACGGACGACTCGCTGGTCGTCAGCGATGAGAACACGCATCGGCTTGCTCACGCCGGCACCCGCAACTCCACGCGGAAGCCACCACGTGTCATCGCCGTGGTGAGTTCGCCGCCGAGCAGCTCGGCCCGCTCGCGCATCCCAGTCAGGCCATAACCGGAGCCGTCGTTGGCCACGCGCGGCGCTTCCCAGTTCATCGCGAAATTCTCGACCGTCAGGCATGTGCCGCAAGGCCCATAACCGAGGTGCACCTCGACCCGTTCCGGGCAGGCGTGCTTGGTGATGTTCGTAAGCGCTTCTTGCGCTACCCGGTACACCGCGAGCCTAGCCTCTGACGGGAGTTCGTATGCCTGGCCGGACACCGTGAACTGGCACGGGACGCCGCTAACCTCCTGGAACTGCGCGGCGAGACCGGCCAGGCGTTCGGGCCCGGGCAGTTCGTCGTCGCGCAGCATCCCGATCGCCCGGCGGGCTTCTTCGAGCCCGGACTTGCCGAGGTGGTGGGCACGCTCGATGATTCCCGGCAGCCGGGGATCGCTGGGGTTATCGGCCACGAGCATCCGGGCGCCTTCCAGCTGGAGCATGAGCCCGGACAGGGAATGGGCGAGTACGTCGTGCATCTCCCTGGCAAGCCGCTGGCGTTCGGCCAGTCCAGCCGCCCGTGCCTGCGCCGCCCGCGTGCCCTCCAGTTCGATCAGGAGCCGTTCGGCTTGGTCGCCTGCCTGCCCGAGCCGTCTTGCTAGCAACGTCATGCCAGGGAAGCCGACAATCGCGATGGCGCTGAGCAGCGCCAAGGCCGGCGAGCCGTGGCTGACGGCCACCGCAACCGCCGCCAGGCACGTGATGCCGGCGATAGACAGGGCGATCGGGAAGCGATCTGGCACCCGCGGGGCGAGCAGCACGAGGCCCGCCAAGAGCCCGGCCAGGCCCGGTCCGTCCGGTTGCAGCCTCACCAGCGCCGCCGAACTGGCCAGGAGCACTACGGCGAAGATGATGCGGACTGCCGCGCGGCGATAACGGGCCGTCAGCGCGCCCAGCGCGCCAAGCGCGAACCCGCCCACAGCGAGAACGGCAGCCACGTCGCGGCCTGCAAACCCCGGGTTCCGGCCGCTGCTGAACGTGACCGCTACCACCACGACAAACAGGGGCGGAGCGAGACGGCGCATCCACCGGAGGGCTGCCTCCTGCTGCGCCCGCGCCCTGCGCAGCGTGGCGAGGGCCGGGCTGCCCGCGGGGTCTGTGCTCATCTGACGAACACTACGGCGCGCCGGCCCGAACGGCACCAATTCCAGGCTGCACGGCCTGGTCTAACGCAGGGTGGATACGCCTCCACCCGGGGTTATAGCGTGGCGGACTGGCAAATGTGCAACCCCGCGCCGACGACATGCCCTCCTCTCGTATCGCACACTTGCACCTCAGCCCGGCAACGCCAAGGACACGTGATGCTTCTTCCCCGCCGCCGTTTGAAGGATCTGATGACCGCCTCGTCGCCACCGTGCTCGTCGTCAGACGCCGCTGGCGGCGGCGGTAGCCGGCGAGGGCATCGGATGAATACCACGGCTCTGCCGGGCACTCCCGGCAGGCTGGCCGCCGGTAGCCGCTGGGCCGTGGAGACCCATGGGCTCACCAAGCGGTTCGGGGCGAAGACCCCCGTGAACGGTGTTGAGCTCCTGGTTCCCCGGGGATGCGCGTTCGGTTATCTCGGCCCCAACGGCGCCGGCAAGACCACGCTCATCCGGGTGCTGCTGGGGTTGACGCATGCTGATGCCGGCACGATGTCCCTGCTCGGATACCCGGTTCCGCGGCATCGCGACGCGGCGCTCGCTCGTGTCGGCGCCATCGTCGACGAGCCCCGGTTCCACGGCCATCTGACCGGCAGGCAGAACCTGCGGCTTCTCGCCGCGGCTCGCGAACCGGCCGCGCGGGACCGCATCGGGCCGGCCCTGGAGCGCGTCGGCCTGGCTCACCGCGCCGACGACCGGGTCTTGGTGTACTCGATGGGCATGCGGCAGCGCCTGGGGGTCGCCGCCTGCCTGCTCGCGGACCCGCAGCTGCTCATTCTGGACGAGCCGATGAACGGACTGGACCCGGCCGGGATGGCCGGGATCCGCGACATGATCTTGTCGCTGGTGGCCGAGGGCCGCACGGTGGTGCTGTCCTCCCACCTCCTGGACGAGGTCGAGCGGACCTGTGACGCGGTCGCCATCGTTGATCGCGGCAGGATCATCCGGCAGGGGCCGATCTCCGAGCTGCTGGCGGGGGCGCTGCTCGCGCTTGAGGTCGAATGCTCTGACCCCGGCCGGGCCGGTGCCCTGCTCGCGGGCACCACTGTCGGGGCCCGCGTGGAGGCCGTGCCGTCGGCGCTGGGCCTGGAGATCACGCTGCCCGCGGGCACCGGCCGCGACGTCATCGCCGAAATCAACCGCGTTCTTGTCGAAGGCGGAATTTCCGTCTACCGGCTCCAGCTGGTCCAGGCCTCGCTCGAATCGTGGTTCCTGCAGGTCACAAGCAGGCTGGGGGACCCGGAATGACAACCATGCCCGCCGGTCACGGCGCGCCCGCGCCGGGCCGGGCGGTGCAGACGGCGGCGCCCGCCGGTCACTCACGTGACCGCCGGGGATCCCCGATACCCGCCGCCGGCATGATCGCCACCAGGGTCATGGAGCTGCGCAAACGGCGCGGCCTCATGATCGCCCTCATCGTGGCGAGCATCGGGTTCCCGGCGCTGTTCCTCCTCATCCGGCTGCTCCTGCACGTGTTCGCGCCGCGCACCAGCCCGCCCGCCGGGGGCTACGACATCTTCACGATCCTGGTAGCCGGCTTTTTGCCCACCTTCGGCTTCATCGCCGCGGCCACGGTGGGCTGCACGGCCGGATCGCGCGACCTCACCGAAGGTATGTTCCGGCACCTGGTGGTGACCGGCCGGTCCCGGCTGGCGCTGTATCTGGCCCGGATCCCCGCCGGGCTGGCGATCGTCGTGCCGCTGGCCGCGATCGGCTACACGATCGTCTGCGCGGTATGCGTCTTCGCCGCCCCGGCCTTCATCATTGACTCGGCCGTGAACATACCTCCCGGCCTGTCCCGCGCCGGCTTCGGGAACTGGGCCAGGGACCACGCCGAGCCGGTCATCTGCTCTCTCCCCTACCACGGGCAGGTTCCGGGGAATGTCACGTGCGCCGGCCCGCCTGGCTGGTCGAAGTCAGCAGTCACCCCCGGCCAGCCCGCGCCCGCCAAGCTGGAAGCTCTGGCCGTCAAGATCGCCAGCCAGGACTACCCCGGTTACACCAGCATTCTCCGCCGCCCGCCGACCTCCCTCATGATCACGGCCGGGCTGTGGATCGAGCTTGAAGCGGCCGTCGGATTCATCCTCGGACTCGGGCTCGCGTCGCTGATGGGGCAAAGACTCATCCCGGTGATCTTGATAATCGTGCTCCAGATGATCCTGACGCCGATCCTGGCCTTCGCTGCCATTCCCCATCTGCAGGGCCTGCAGCGATCATTCGTCGGGCTGGCCATGGCGCACCTGGAGCCTTCCGGGCTGCCGATGTTTTCCGGGCTGCCGGGGGTAACCGGAGGCAGCGGCGGGCCCGGCACCGCACTGCTGCCCGAGTCGGCCACCCAGGCCATCTGCGTCATCATCGCCTGGCTGGCGGGCTGGACGATCCTCGGCGCGTGGCGAATGATGACCAGAGACGCCTGAGAAACAGATGTGGCAGTCGGCGCTGGCGCAATCTTGCGGCAAAGCCGCAATCTTGCGGCAAAGCCGCTTGCGCTGAGCTGCAGGTACCACCCATTGGCAAATAAAGCCCCGGAGCACGACATCCGGTGTATCAACGGCGCCGCGAACGGTGTCCGTAAGACAAAGCACACTTTCACGCCGCACCCGAGAGGGCTGCCCATGAAGCGCGGCGATATCAGGTCTGGCCGGATGGAGCAACACCTAGAAGATCAGCTTGTCGTGGCCCTTCGCGATCTCGCCGAGGTCTAGGCACTGACGCGCGGCACCAGTAAGGGGGGCCGATGTCTCATTCCGACGAGTACCCCCGTACCGGCCCTGAGACATGCCGAGCGGGGATATCGTCCTGCTCTCAGACGCCAGCCGCCGCACGTCAGCAGCAAGCAACGAACTTGCCCCCAAGCCCGCCGGTCGCGCGGTATCGATGGACGGCGGGCCGTGGTGTGGGAATAAGGCGGCTGATCCCAGTGGCCATCGCGGCCGCTATGGCCTTCAGCGTCGTCCTCCCCGGTCACGCATCCGCTTCTCAAACTGGCGGCGCGCGCAGAAGCACCGAACGCACCGCGGGGATGGCGCAACCGAAAGCGACCCACGCCAGGCTGGTGCTTAGCCCGAACGCGGTGGTGATCGAGGCCGGTGACAGCGTGCATTACACAGCCGAGGGCTATGACGACGCCGGAAACTATCTTGGCGACGTCACCCCAGTCACCACCTTCTCTGTCGGCAAGGACGCCTGCAAACGGGCTATTTGTACGGCCAAGCCCGGGACGTACACCGTCACGGGCACCTTCTACATCAATGACACCGCCGTCACCGGCACGGCTGACCTGCTGGTCCTGCCCCGGCCGCTGGCCAGCCTGAAGCTGCGGCCGAACCCGGCGGTGATCGAGGCGGGTGGCAGCCAGGATTACACCGCCGAGGGCCTGGACGAGGCCGGCGGTAGCCTGGGCGACCTTACCGTCTACACCAGCTTCTCGGTCAGCCCGGATGGCTCCTGCGCCGGTGCCACCTGCACCCCCGCCAACGCGGGGGACCACACGGTCACCGGCACGGTGGACGTCGGGAACCAACAGGTCATCGGCCTTCGCGGCCCGGCGGGGGGTTACGTGGTCAGCGGCACGGCCGACCTGCTGGTGCCGCCGCGGCCGCTGGCCAGCCTGAAGCTGCGGCCGAACCCGGCGGTGATCGAGGCGGGTGGCAGCCAGGATTACACCGCCGAGGGCCTGGACGAGGCCGGTCGTAGCCTGGGCGACCTTACCGCCTACACCAGCTTCTCGGTCAGCCCGGATGGCTCCTGCGCCGGTGCCACCTGCACCCCCGCCAACGCGGGGGACCACACGGTCACCGGCACCGTGGACCTCGGGAAGCGCCAGGTCACCGGCACAGCCGACATGTTGGTCCTGGGTCCGCTCGCCCGTGTGACCCTGCGGCCGAACCCGGCGACGATCACCGCAGGCGACACGGTGACCTACACCGCCGACGGCCAGGACGCCAATGGCAACCCGCGCGGCGACGTTACCGCCGACACGAGCTTTTCGATCAGCCCGGATGGCTCCTGCGCGGGTGCCACCTGCACCGCCACCAAGGCGGGGGATCACACCGTCACCGCCGCCGTGGCCGCCGGGCGCCGCCAGCTCACCGCTACGGCGGTGCTGCATGTGGCCGCGGGTCCGCTCGCCAGCCTGACCCTGCGGCCGAGCCAGGCGACGATCACCGCAGGCGACACGGTGACCTACACCGCCGACGGCCAGGACGCCAATGGCAACCCGCGCGGCGACGTTACCGCCGACACGAGCTTTTCGATCAGCCCGGATGGCTCCTGCGCGGGTGCCACCTGCATCGCGACCAAGGCGGGGGATCACACCGTCACCGCCGCCGTGGCCGCCGGGCGCCGCCAGATCACCGCTACGGCGGTGCTGCACGTGGCCGCGGGTCCGGTCGCCAGCCTGGCCCTGCGGCCGAGCCAGGCGACCATCACCGCAGGCGACACGGTGACCTACACCGCCGACGGCCGGGACGCCAATGGCAACCCGCGCGGCGACGTTACCGCCGACACGAGCTTTTCGATCAGCCCGGATGGCTCCTGCGCGGGTGCCACCTGCACCGCCACCAAGGCGGGGGATCACACCGTCACCGGCGTGTACGCCGGGCGCCGCCAGCTCACCGCTACGGCGGTGCTGCATGTGGCCGCGGGTCCGCTCGCCAGCCTGGCCCTGCGGCCGAGCCAGGCGACGATCACCGCAGGCGACACGGTGACCTACGCTGCTGACGGCCGGGACGCCAATGGCAACCCGCGCGGCGACGTTACCGCCGACACGAGCTTCTCGATCAGCCCGGATGGCTCCTGCACGGGTGCCACCTGCACCGCCGCCCACCCCGGGCGGCACACCGTCACCGGCACCGCCACCGGCTCCGGAACGGGCACCGGCAGCGTGGACGCCGGCGGCAGCCAGGTTGGCACGGCCGAGCTGCTCGTGCTGCCCCGGCCCCTCGCCAGCCTGGCGCTGCGGCCGGACCCGGCGACGATCACCGCCGGCGGCAGCAGCACCTACACCGACCATGGCCTGGACGCGGCCGGACATGATCTCGGCGACCTTACCGCCGGTACCCGCTTTTCGATCAGCCCGGATGGCTCCTGCGCGGGTGCCAGCTGTACCGCCACCAAGGCGGGGGATCACACCGTCACCGCCGCCGTGGCCGCCGGGCGCCGCCAGCTCACCGCTACGGCGGTGCTGCACGTGGCCGCGGGCCCGCTCGCCAGCCTGACGCTGCGGCCGAGCCAGGCGACGATCACCGCGGGCGACACGGTGACCTACACCGCCCACGGCCAGGACGCCAATGGCAACCCGCGCGGCGACGTTACCGCCGACACGAGCTTTTCGATCAGCCCGGATGGCTCCTGCACGGGTGCCACCTGCACCGCCGCCGGCCCCGGGCCGCACACCGTCACTGCCGCCGTGCAGACCGTCGGCCGCCAGGTCACCGGCACGGCGGTGCTGGGTGTGGTGGCGGGTCCGCTCGCCAGCCTGACCCTGCGTCCGGACCCGGCGACGATCGAGGCCGGCGGCAGCAGGACCTACGCCGCCGAGGGCCTGGACGCGGCCGGTCGTGATCTCGGCGACCTTACCGCCGAAACCCGCTTTTCGATCAGCCCGGATGGCTCCTGCGCGGGTGCCACCTGCACCGCCGCCCACCCCGGACGGCACGCCGTCACTGCCGCCGTGGACGCCGGTGGCCGCCGGGTCACCGCTGCGGCGGTGCTGCGTGTGGTGGCGGGTCCGCTCGCCAGCCTGACGCTGCGGCCGGACCCGGCGACGATCACCGCTCGCGGCAGCAGGACCTACACGGCCCACGGCCTGGACATAGCCGGAGGTGATCTCGGCGACGTTACCGCCGAAACCCGCTTTTTGATCAGGCCGGATGGCTCCTGCGCGGGTACCACCTGCACCGCCACCCAGCCAGGGAACCACACCGTGATTGGCACCGTGGACATCGGCGACCGCAAGGTCATGGCGATAGCCAGCCTGCACGTGACGGCCTTTACCCCCGCATCGTTGATAACTGAGAAGTCCCCCTCGCCGCCCTGGCTTCTGTTCGCGATCGGCGCACTCGCGCTCCTGGTCCTGGCTGCGGGAACGACGACGGCCGTCTCCGGCCATGCCCGGCACCAGCGCCAGTGGGTGCGCCAGCACGTCCGGGCGGAGCTGCACTCAACTCCCGGCACTGTGACCCTCGACCGGGAAGACCCCCATCTTGCACCGACCGTCGCTGTGCGGCTGCAGCCGCACGGCGATGCCGGCACCCAGTCCCTGAAGGAGGGGGCGTGATGACCACGGCCATCCCGTTCCAACCGCTCACCACGGCAGCCTTCCTCTTCAACGAGACCGAAGACAACGCAGTGTTCCTGTTCAACGAGACAGAGAACACTGTCGACGCGCTGGCAAGCGCCCTCCGCGAGCACGGCGTGCTCGGCTCGCTCGGCGGCGGACTGAAGGATTTGTCGCGCGCCGGGCGTGACGCAGTCAGCGGCCAGATCGCCACCGTTGCCCACGGGCTGCTCGACCTGGACCTCGGCGACATCATCGTCGGGGGATGGCGCAAATACGCGGACCTAACCGCGGCAGCCAAGCGCACCATCGCCACCCCCGACAGCACCGAGGTCGTGGATCTTGTGACCCACCGCATAATCTCCACGCACCGTCCCCGTGTCGAGGTGCTCGTCGACGATGTCAACGTGGCGACCTTGCGCTTCGAGCTAAGCATCGAGCTGGCGGTAAAAGGGCTTGTTGCCACGGTCCGCCACGGCCGCCTTGTCACGCTCCACTCCGGGGCCTGTGACGTGACAGCCACGCTGGCGGTCGACGGTCGGCAACTGGCCAAGCGGGAGGCACACCTTGAACTGCGGCCGCTCCTGTATCTCGGCGGCGGCATCCCGCTGCTCCCGCGGGCAGCGTACTCGCCGGCAGTGTCCTCCGTGTCCCCGCGGCCTGAAGGTTGACCCAGCCGTGCGGTTCGGCGGGCGCCTTCCCGTTCAGCCTGCCGCTTTCATTCAATTCCGCCAGTGATTGACGTGTTATGCGCGAAATGTGACCTCGGTGCTAATACCCACGTCCGGCCGCTCCGCGCGCGTTTGGGGCGGCAGTCAGCCTGCACCGCACCGGCTGCCGCATCCTCACACTCCTGACAGCTCCTCGCGTCACAGTCGCGGTCGGCGATCGCGGCCGTATGCCGCGACCCTCAGGACCATGGCCCGCTGACCGCCTCTAGCCCGGCGCACGCGGCGCTTCTTGTCCTCATCCTCCGTCAGCAGATCATCGGTGTCGGGCTCGATGAACAGCTTCACGAACATCGGGTGCATGGTGTTCCTCCCCGTCTGCTGGCGTATAGCGGCGCAGCGCAGCCAGGATGCAGCGACGCTAAAATAACCCTCATTGATCAGGAGGAGTGAGCCCGAGCGCTGATACATCGCGAGGGACTGCCCGCGGGAGCGGTACAGTCACGGCGTCCATCCGTTCAAGATGGCCGGAATGATGCGGTAGCCACGCTGGAAGACCAGGTTGCGGAGGTCGGCCGACGCCACCACGGCGGCGCCGCTTAGCTGCCAGCGGTTTGCGACGAACTGCTCAAACACCGTGCTCGGTCGTGGTGACGTGCCCCGCACCAACGGCCAAGGTCCGGTGGGACGATAGTGCTGCTCGCAACGCGGATAGGGGAGGACTCGGAGTGAGTGATGAGCTGGCGGCCCTGGCCGCTGATGCCTACATCTACGGCTTTCCGCTGGTCTTCGACTTGCAGATGGTCGGCGGCCAGGCAGAGATGGGAATGATCAAGCCAGCTCCCTTCAACAGTTTTAGCCACGCGTCCAGGCTGGCCGGGCCGGACGACCGATTCGTGTCGATCAACAACGACACCATCTACTCCATCGCGCAGGTCGATGTGAGCGGCGGCCCGGTGCTGCTGCGGGTGCCGGATACGAGCGGTCGCTATTACGTGCTCCAGTTCGTTGACGCGTGGACCAACAACTTCGCCTATGTGGGTCGCCGGGCGACCGGCACCGCGGCCGGGTCCTTTCTGCTCGTTCCGCCAGGCTGGAAACCTGATACGCCCAGCGGGGCGCGGGTGATCGAGTTCCCGACGAATGTGGGCACGATCGTGGGCCGCTGGGCCTGCGATGGACCAGCCGACCTGGACGCCGTGCGCGCGTTGCAGGGCAAGCTGGCCCTCGAACCGCAAGGCTCCCCGGCGGCGGCCGAGGGTACCCCGGCACCGGCGGCCGTCCCGGAAGAGCTGGCCTTTTTCGAGCAGCTGCGGACCTGGATGCAGGCCTTCCCGCCCTCTGGCCAGGACCGGGACTACCAGCAGCGGTTCGCCCCGCTCGGCCTGCTCGACCCGTTCTCGACCTACGCCGACTGCACGCACGAGCTGGCTGAAGCGTTGACGGCAGGCGCGGACGCGGCGAAGCAGCAGATGGAAGCGGCACTCACCGCAGGCGGCTTGGCGCCGGTGGTCAACGGGTGGACGCTCACCTTCCACATGTTCGACTACAACCTCGACCACTTGGGCCTGGGCACCATCGATGACCCGGCGTGGAAGATACCCGACCGTCACGCCAGCTACCTGGCCCGGGCGTTGGCCGCCCGCGGCGGCCTGTGGGGCAACCACGGGTACGAGGCCGCGTACCCGATGACCTACACGGACGCCGACGGCAACCAGCTCGACGGCCACAACCGGTACACCCTCACCTTCGACCAGGACCCGCCGGTGGATGTGTTCTGGTCCATCACCATGTACGACCTGCCCGACTTCTACCTGGTCGCCAACCCGATCAACCGGTACTCCATCGGCGACCGCACACCGGGCCTGCGCCGTAACAACAACGATGGGTCGCTCACCATCGTGATCGAGCATGGGCGGCCCGCTGACACCAGCAACTGGTTGCCCGCCCCCGCCGCACCGTTCCGGCCGCTCATGCGCCTGTACCAGCCGCAAGCCGCTGTGCTGGACGGCACGTACAAGATCCCGCCCATCACCAAGGCCGCGGACTAGACGACCACGAACTGTAAACGGCGCCGATCGAGCCAACGTGACAGATCGCGGGCATCCGGCGCCGTTAACCTCGATTCTCGGGGCGGGCGTGAGCCCGCCGTGAGTCTCACGGCGGCGAGGCCGTGACGTTCGCGCTGCTCATGGCGTCAGGCCGCTGCAGGGCTGCGATGACCTCACCCGGTCCTAGTGCATGTTGTCTTCCTTTCCCCGTACGGGGATGTGCGGCTGGCTACCGGCGGCGCCGCTGAGGAGCGGCCCTGATGCCGAGCTGGAATGGCTGGCGCCAGGTTCCGGCCGTGGCACACCCGCGGCAGCCGTTATGGAGATAGATACCGAACGGCTGCCGCATGGTGTGCCGGCGAGCAGGTGGCGCGGGCGGGTACATGCGCCGTTGGACAGACATGGCTGGCGCTGGCACCGCAGCTGCCAGACCCCTAAGATCAGTGACTCACCCAGAAGCTGTGGTCACCGGCACTGGCACGGCAAGCTCAGATAAAGCACCCACTTTGGCGCTGGAGAACGTTATGCGGGAGACGTTCAGCCTGGGCCGGATCGCCGGCATCCGTATCGGCGTGAACTGGAGCGTGCTGGTCATCGTGGCGTTGCTGACCTACGGCCTGGCGGCCCGGCAGTTCCCCGCCTCCGCGCCGGGACGCCCGCGCGGGGAGTATGTCGTTGCCGCGCTGGTGACCGCGGTGGCGTACCTCGGGTCGCGGCTCGCGTACGAGGTGGATTCCGGACGTCGCTGCTAGCGAGTTGGCACGATGAGCTCGCGGCCCCGGTAAAACGCTTCCTGCTCATCAAGGATGTGGGGAGCCATCGCCTCGCGTCGGCGCATTTCCGCTTCGGAGGTCCGCCACGCTTCGCACGACTCCTTTGAGGCCCAAAACGACACCCCGATTATTTGCCGCTCGTCCTCAGACCAGTACGCGTAGGCGCGCAGCATGCCATCCGGATGCGTGTCCGGCCGCCACGCCCTCTCGAAGCCGGTCAACGTGCCGGGCTTGATCTGGCGTGTCGTCATCCAGACGAAGTGTTCGTCCATCGTGGCCTCCTCCGGGTCCGGCGCGGGAGTGGCCACCGGCACCGCGGCCGGCGGCGACCCGTTTCTTCGATTATTTCTCGTCAGGGCGCGGAACCCTACGGCTGGCAGCCAGGCACGTGACGCCGGGTGGAGATCCTCCGCAGCGGCGTGGCCGCCCAGCCCACCCCGGCGGTGACCACGCGCTCCCGCCGCGGGCAGTGCGCCCAGCCGGCCGCCGTGGCGAAATATCCCTCGACGTCGCCCTGTCAAACAAGTTCGACATTCCGTAGGCAGCCCGGCCGCGCGCGGTTCACCGGGATCTCGCATCAGGATTCGGCCGTGCTCGCCGCGCTGGTGAATACCCGCGGGCTGACCGAGATCGTCATCATCACCGTGGGGCTCCAGGAGCACATCCTCGACACCGGCCGGTACGCCCTGATGATCGTAATGGCGCTGGTGACCACGGCGATGACTGGGCCGCTGCTGTCCTGGTGCGAACTGCGCAGCCGAACCGCCCGTGACGTCGGCGCGGCCGGGCACTCCGTGGTCGGCGCGGGCTCGCTGACCCGTTGGATGCCGCGCCGGAGTGCGGGCGGCGTGCGCAGCGGTCCCCGCGCCCGGCAGGCCGACACCTACTGCGCACGTCGGGCAGCGTCAAGATGATCTTTCACCTGACGAAGCATCCGGCCCAGATTCTGTGTGACGACACTGCAGAACTGGAGCAAAGGGTCCATGGTCACCACTTGATTCGGTAGGGTAACCTCTGCTGCTCTGTCCGCCTGACTACATGACCGGCGCAACGGGCGCGCAATCGCGGGCGGTTGCGCGTAGCCACCGCTTCCACCTGCGGCGGTGGAGCCACGCGATCAGGGATGAAATACACGGATTCGGTGGCAGGCTATGATGAACCTTTATCTAGCGAAGGGCACGGGCGCTCCCGTGAAGATTCGCAGAACCCGCAGGCCGTTGTTCGCAACTGGCGTGGTGCTCTCGTCGTTGATCGCGCTGCTCGCCGCGGGGTGCGGCAGCGGCAGCGGCACGAGCACGACGCCATCCGCGACGCCGTCCGGCCAGATCAGTTCGATCGCCGCCCAGGTGCCGGCCGCCGTCAAGGCGAACGGCACACTCACGGTGGCTGCGGACGCCACGTACGCGCCGAACGAGTTCATCGGATCCGACGGTCACACCGTGGTCGGCTGGGACGCCGACCTGGCGAAGGCGCTCGGCCAGGTGCTCGGCCTCAAGATCAACGTGGTCAACGCGACGTTCGATACGATCATTCCCGGCCTCGCGTCAGGCAAGTACAACCTGGGAATGTCGTCATTCACCGATACCAAGGAGCGGGAGAAGACGGTCGACTTCGTCACTTACTTCGTGGCCGGCACCTCGTTCTACGTCAAGGCCAGCGGTGGGCCTGCCGTCACGTCCCTGGCCGACCTGTGCGGGCACAAAGTCGCGGTGGAGAAGGGCACGACCCAGCAGGCGGACGCGGAGGCTCAGGCGGCCAAATGCACGTCGGGGGGGAAGGCCAACGCCACGGTCGAGGTCTTCAACGACCAGAACGCTGTCAACCTGGCGCTGTCCTCAGGCCGGGCGGACGTGGCCATGGCCGACTCACCCGTGGCCGCCTACCAGGTGAAGCAGTCGGGTGGCACGTTCAAGCTGTCCGGTCCGCCCTATGGCACCGCGCCGTACGGGATCGCGATCCCGAAGAACAGCGGGATGGCCAAGCCTGTGCTGGCCGCCCTGAAGCAGGTCATGGCGGATGGCACGTACGTGAAGATCCTTGACAAGTGGGGCGTGCAGGACGGTGCCATTTCCAGCCCGGCGATCAACGGCGCGACGAGCTGACCGGAGGCCGCTCGGCCGGCGGGCCCCATCCCCATCAGCCGCAGCGGGAACACCAGGTGACGACACCGCAAGCGACCGAGAGCACCGGACAGACTGGGCCGCCGGAGGAGATCAAGGCAGTCCCGGTCCGCCACCCGGGACGGTGGCTGGCCGCGGCCGTCGTGCTCGTCCTGGTCGCGATGTTCGTGCACACCCTGGTGACGAATCCGCGCTTCCAGTGGAACGTGATCTGGAGCTACTTCCTGTCCAGCCGGGTGCTGGATGGCCTGGAGATCACCATCCTGCTCACCGTGGTCGGCATGGCGATTGGGATCGTTCTCGGCGTGGTCCTCGCGGTCATGCGGCTGTCGGCGAACCCGCTGCTTTCCTGGGCGAGCTGGGTGTACATCTGGTTCTTCCGCGGCACGCCGGTGCTGGTCCAGTTGCTGTTCTGGTTCAATCTCGCGTTCCTCTACCCGCGCCTCTCGCTCGGTGTGCCGTTCGGGCCGTCATTCTTGCACGCCAACGCGAACGACCTGATCACCGCGCTCACCGCGGCGATCCTCGGGCTCGGGCTCAACGAGGGCGCCTACATGGCGGAGATCGTGCGGGCCGGCATTCTGTCCGTCGAGCACGGCCAGGTCGAGGCCGCGCAGGCGCTGGGCATGAGCAGGGCCCAGACCATGCGCAGGATCGTCCTGCCCCAGGCGATGCGCGTGATCATCCCGCCAACCGGCAACGAGACGATCTCGATGCTCAAGACCTCATCCCTGGCGAGCGTCATCGGGGTCACCGAACTCCTTTACGCGGTCCAGCTCATCTACGCGGTGAACTTCAAGACGATCCCGCTCCTGATCGTGGCCAGCATCTGGTACCTGATCGCGACCTCAGTGCTCACGGTCGGCCAGTACTACATCGAGCGGCACTATGCCCGTGGTTCCGCCCGTGAGCTGCCTGCCACGCCGTGGCAGCGGCTCCGGCGCTCCCTGTTCACGTTTCACGCCCCCCTGCCCGAGCCGCCGTCGCAGCTCCCCTCGCGGGAGGGACGGTGAGCACCTTTGCCGGGCCGCCGCCGGTCCCAGGCGCGGGCGGCACGTCTATGGTGCTCGCGGAGGGCCTGCAGAAAAGCTTCGGCCGGCTCGAGGTGCTGCGTGGCATCGACCTGGAGGTGGCGCGCCGGGAGGTGGTGTGCATCATCGGCCCGTCCGGCTCGGGCAAGTCGACCCTGCTGCGCTGTGTCAACCACCTCGAGAAGATCAACGCCGGGCGTCTGTGGGTCGATGGCGAACTGGTCGGCTACCGGCAGCGTGGCGACAAGCTCTACGAGTTGCGCGAACGGGAGATATGCGCGAAGCGGGCCGAGATCGGCATGGTCTTCCAGCAGTTCAACTTGTTCCCGCACATGACCGCGCTGGAGAACGTGATCGAGGCGCCGATCCGGGTGAAGGGCATGCCGAGGGCCAAGGCGGCTGAGCTCGCCGGGCAGTTGCTCGACAGCGCAGGCCTGAAGGACAAGGCGAGCGCGTACCCCAAGCAGCTGTCGGGTGGCCAGCAGCAGCGTGTCGCCATCGCCCGGGCGCTCGCCATGCAGCCGAAGCTCATGCTATTCGACGAGCCGACGAGCGCACTTGACCCCGAGCTTGTCGGCGACGTGCTCGCCGTGATGCGCGATCTCGCCACTAGCGGGATGACGATGATCGTGGTGACCCATGAGATGGGGTTCGCCCGTGAGGTGGGAGATGTCCTGGTCTTCATGGACCAAGGCGTTGTGATCGAGGCCGGCCGGCCGCGCGACGTGCTCAGCAACCCTCAGCACGAGCGGACCCGCGCCTTCCTGTCCAAGGTGCTCTGAGCACCAGGCCGGCGACGTTCCCGGCTGGGACCCTGTGCGCGATTTGAAACTGACCTGGAGCCTGCGCTCCGGCTGCCATGTGACGGTGAAACGGCTTGGCCGGGCGCAGTCAGCAAGCGTCTCGGCGCGGCCAGCGCCTCGGCTATGATACGGCGCATGACTGATGTCCCAAAAACCCCACCTACCTTGCCCGCAAAGCCCGTGTTGGATGGCGTGGAGCACAAGTGGGCTGAGGAATGGGGGCGGCAGGGCACCTATCGCTTCGACCGCACCGCGCGCAGGGAAGACATCTACTCCATCGATACGCCGCCGCCAACCGTCAGCGGATCGCTGCACGTCGGGCACGTGTTCTCCTATACGCACACCGATATTATCGCCCGTTTCCAGCGCATGCTGGGCAAGGAAGTCTTCTACCCGATGGGGTGGGATGACAATGGTCTCCCCACCGAGCGCCGAGTGCAGAATTATTTTGGCGTGCGGTGTGATCCTGCGGTTCCCCACGATCCTAATTTCGTGCCGCCGGAAGCCCCCCCGCAGCGGCCGATCCCGATTTCCAGGCAGAATTTCGTTGAGCTGTGCCACAAGCTGACGGCGATCGACGAGAATGCGTTCGAGGAGCTGTGGCGGTTCCTCGGCCTGTCGGTGGACTGGACCAGGGTCTACACCACGGTCTCTGCGCAGGCGCAGGCCGTATCACAGCGGGCCTTCCTGCGGAACTTCGCGCGTGGCGAGGCGTACCTCTCCGAAGCCCCCACGGTCTGGGACGTAACGTTCCACACCGCCGTGGCCCAGGCCGAGCTCGAGGACCGCGAAGTGAGCGGCTTCTTCTACCGGATCGGCTTCCGCCCTGCCGACGCGGGCCCGCCGGTCTACATCGAGACGACCAGGCCGGAGCTGCTGCCCGCGTGTGTCGCAGTGGTCGCGCATCCCGAAGACGATCGTTACCGGCATCTGATCGGCACGACGGTGCGAACACCGCTCTTCGGGGTCGAAGTGCCCGTCCTCGCGCACCGCCTGGCCAACCCCGAGAAGGGTACCGGCATCGCGATGATCTGCACCTTCGGCGACATGACCGATGTCGTTTGGTGGCGCGACCTCGCGTTGCCGGTGCGGGCGATCATCGGCCGTGACGGGCGCCTGGTGGGTGCGGCTCCGGCCGGCCTGGACATCCCTGAGGCGGAGCGCGCTTACGCGGAACTCGCCGGCCTTACGATCCGTCAGGCGCAGCGGCGCATTGTGGAAATGCTCCGGGAATCGGGTGACCTTGCCGACCAGCGGGAACTGGTGCACGCGGTCAAGTTCTTCGAGAAGGGTGATCTCCCGGTTGAGATCGTCACGTCGCGCCAGTGGTACATCCGCAACGGCGGGCGTGACGATGAGAAGCTCCGCGCGCACCTGATCGAGCGGGGCCGGGAGCTGAAGTGGCACCCCGAGCACTTCCGCGTCCGGTATGAGAACTGGGTGAACGGGCTCAACAGCGATTGGGTGGTCAGCCGGCAGCGTTTCTTCGGCGTCCCGATCCCGCTGTGGTACCCGCTGGATGAGAACAGGCAGCCCCGCTACGACAAGCCGATCATTCCCGACGAGTCTGCCCTGCCGATCGACCCAAGTTCCGACGTCCCGTTCGGTTACACACAGGATCAGCGCGGCGAGCCGAATGGCTTCGGCGGGGATCCCGACGTCATGGACACCTGGACCACCTCGTCGCTGACCCCGCTGCTCGCCAGCGGCTGGGAAACCGACAGCGACCTGTTCGCCCGGGTCTTCCCGATGGACCTGCGCCCCCAGGCACACGACATCATCAGGACCTGGCTGTTCTCGACGGTGCTGCGCGCCGATCTGGAGCTGGGCACGCTGCCCTGGAGCGACGTCGCGATCTCGGGGTGGATCCTCGACCCCGATCGCAAGAAGATGTCCAAGTCCAAGGGCAACGTGGTCACTCCGATGGAGCTGCTCACCACGCATGGCTCCGACGCGGTGCGCTACTGGGCGGCGAGCGGCCGGCCGGGCGCTGACACCGCCTTCGACACCAGCCAGATGCGGATCGGCCGCAGGCTCGCCACGAAGATCCTCAACGCGGGCAAGTTCGTCCTCGGGCTTTCCGCCTCGGACGGGGCGCCGGGCCTGCCCGAAGTGACGGAACCGGTTGACCGCGCGATGCTGACGCGGCTCGCGGCAGTGGTGGAAGAGGCCACCGCCGCGCTGCGCGGTTACGACTACACGCGCGCTCTGGAGCACGCCGAGCAGTTCTTCTGGTTCTTCTGCGACGACTACATGGAACTGGTGAAGGCGCGTGCGTACGGGCAGGGCGCGGCTGCGGGCACCACCTCGGCGCGAGCGGCACTGGCCACCGCGCTCTCGGTGCAGCTGCGGTTGTTCGCGCCGTTCCTGCCGTTCGTGACCGAGGAAGTGTGGTCCTGGTGGCAGCCGGGGTCGGTGCATCGCGCCCAATGGCCGTCGGCCGTGGAGTTCAGCGACGCGGTGATCGGCTCAAGCGAGCAGTTGCTCGACATCGCGTCCGGCGTGCTCAGGTCGGTCCGCAAGGCCAAGTCCGAGGCGAAGCTTTCTATGCGCGCCGAGGTCGGGCGGCTCGCGGTGCGGGGTGACAGGGAGACCCTGGAGGTCTTCCGGCTGCTCGCCGCCGACATCCTGGCGGCGGGCGGTGTCAGGGACCTCGACGTGGCGGAACAGCCGGAGCAAGCTGACGGGCTCGCGGTGGAAGTGGCGCTTTAGACGGCGCGCACCTGGCTCCCGCCGGACGCCCGCTCGCGCGTGCTGACTGGGCACCAGGCCCGCTGCTACGCCGTGAGCTGCCATTAACATGATCCACCGCGCGATCGCTGCCTCGCGGTCGCGCGGTGATCCTCGTGCCGTGACGCACCGCCCGCACCTGCCGGGCGGATGCCGTCCCGGCGGTTGGTCAGTGCAGGATTGGCTTGCCGGCCGGGACGTCCTTTCCGCCCGTCGCGTGGGAGGTGGCGCCGAGGAAGAGGTAAGCGCCCACGACGGAGAACGCCATGATGACCCACCCGGCGGTCTTCGACAGGCCGGATGCTGGCAGGCCGGTCGTCGGCGATGCCTGGATGACGGCGATCAGGGACAGGACCAACGCGACGTCGACGAGCGCGAGCAACGCGGTGAAGACCACCGGTAGCCGGAGCGTCGCCAGGACAAGCAGGGTCACGACCGCCACCCAGGTGATCATGAACAGCTTCTCGGTCGATAGGATCGATGCTGGCGTGATGCCGAACCAGTTGTGCGTCAGCCCGAGCACCAGTGCGGCATAGCTCAGGTAGAAGCCGCCGAAGATGCCGTAGATGCCCGCGACCGCGCTCTGGCCGATAGCCGCGGCCCAGACCGTGGCCAGGAACATGCCGATCGCTGTGGCCGTCAGGATGATGGGGATGGATGCCCCAGTGGTTCCTGCGGGCACGACGCCGAGGTCGACCAGGCCGAGCGCCACCGCTCCCACGATGAAGCTCGGCAGACCCAGCAGCGCAGGGTCGCCGGCCAGCGGTCCCACCGCGGGTACTTCGGCTGAGTGGACAAGCTTGATGGGCTCGCCAGGGGTTGGATTGAGGGCTGCCATTTCTAATGCCTCCTTACAGGAAGCGTTCAGGACGCCCGCGGCTTGCGCGTGGGGCCGTCCTCGCTACTTGCTTTCATCGCCACTCTTGCCGCCCTGGCCAGGATAAATAGGGTCATACGTCCCGCATGGCAGCCCGAGTGGATCAGGGGCTGCCGCCTGACGTCATAGGCCGGCTCTGAGTGGCCGATGAGGGGTATCGCCGGTGCTCAGGCGCCTCAGCGTGGGGGCAGATCTTCGTAGTGGCGCTCCTCGGAGCGGTACCCGTCGTGCGCCCGGCGTTCATCATCGACCGGCGGGCGCTGCCAGTGGGCGCCGCGGCGGTTGCGGGCCCACGGTGGGTCATGACGCGCCTCCCAGCAGCGAGTGATGCCGAAGGTGCAGCCTGTTCCCCGTCTCCAGGCGCAGCAAACGAAACACGTCAGGAGCCGGATCGGTGAGCGGCGAAGTCACGGGCCGTTGCGGTCGTCGCGACGCCGCGACGGGCCTATGCTGACCACGCCGGATTCCAGCCGCCAGGGGTGGTGAGCGATGTGCACGAGCTGACCAGCGGGGACTACGAGAACCTGCTGGCGTTCCGCACGAGCCTGCGCCGCTTCCTGCACTGGAGCCAGACCCAGGCACATGCCGTCGGCCTGACGCCGGCTCAGCACCAGCTGCTGCTTGCCATCAAGGGCCATCGCGGCGGGCAGGGCCCGACCGTCGGCGACCTCGCCGGTTACCTGCTGCTGCGGCACCACAGCACCGTCGAGCTGATCGACCGGGCCGAAGCGGCCGGGCTCGTGGAGCGATGGGGCGACGACGCTGACGGCCGGATCACACGGGTACGGCTCACTGCCGACGGTGCGGCACGCCTGAGCCGGCTGGCACCCGCTCACCTCGACGAGCTGCGAAATCTCGCACCGGTCCTGGACGAGCTGGTAGCCCACTGGAACACGGCCGGCGATGAGTGAACCCGTCCGGCCCCCGGGCGGGCACCGCGGTCGACGGCACAGGGCCGGACGCACCTGGCGGTCGCCGCTAAGCTTTCCCGCAACCGCGGGTGAGGAGTCTGATGGCCAAGTTGGTCGAGGCGGGGATGCTGTCGTACTGGCTGGTGCGACGCCGCCAGGCGGCAGTGCGGCGCCACCTCAAGGGACGTGTGCTCGACTTCGGTTGCGGCGTCGGCACCCTGGCGGAGATCTGCGGCCCCGCGGACTACATCGGCGTCGACATTGATCCCCGCAAGATCGAGATAGCCCGCCGGGACCGGCCCCTGCACCGCTTCGAGACCGCCGTTCCCGAGGGCGAGCGCTTCGATACCGTCGCGGCGCTCGCATTCATTGAGCACGTGAGTGATCCAGCCGGGTACTTGCGGCGTTTCGCTGGCTTGCTCAACGCGGGCGGTGCGATCGTGCTCACCACGCCGCATCCGTCGCTCGAATGGGTGCATACCTCAGGTGCGAGGATCGGCCTGTTCAGTCACGCCGCGCACGACGAGCACGAAGACCTGATCGACAAGGTGCGGATGGCGGAGTTGCTCGCCGGTACCGGCATGCGCCAGGACGTTTACCGCCGGTTCCTGCTCGGCGCGAACCAGCTCTTTGTTCTCACCCTTTCCCGTGCGCCCACGCGGTAGGTCGCCGCCGCATCAGGAGATCCCGGCGTTACCCAGCGCCACCTGGAAGCTGGTCAATGTCTGATTCGTGTGCTCGTCGCGGCCGGTGCAGGTGAAGCCGAGCTGGGTCACGCCGCTGATATTGAGGGTCACGCTCTTGGCCTGACCGAGCGCAACGCTGACCGGCTTGCCGAGTTGCTGGCCGTCCTGATTGGTGAAGACGACCGTCGCAATGGCGCCCGTGACGTTCGGCTCGTTATCTGGCAAGCCAATTTTCGCCGTGAACGTGCTGTAGGGCGACACGTCGAAGGCCTCGTCCGGCTGATCCCCGTTCTGGCTTCCCCAGCAGCCGAACTCGACGGAGCTTGGGTAGGACTGGCCCGACATCACCACTTGGGAGTTGTCGTAACTGGTGAGGTTCACGGTCGGCGTCAGGCCGGACAGATAGTGGGCGATGCTCCCCACCGCGACGGGGCCGGGCGTGGTCGTGGTCGCGGTGGGCGTCGGCGACGCCGCAACCGGCGCGGCCTGCTGCAGTTGCTTGATCTGCTGTGCCTGCTTGTGGACCGTATTGTGCGCCTGCGTGAGCTGTGTTGCCTGATGATGGACGAAAATACCAAGGATCGCCACTGCCGCGGCCAAGATTCCGGCAATGGATGACATGATCCCGTTCAGCGAGCTGAGCCAGCCTGAGATGTGGCTGCTAAAGCCCTCGCGATGCTTGGCGGCTGTAGACATCGTTGCTCCCCCTCTTGTTCAACCGCACACCACGGGCGGTTTTCCGGCCCGTAGCAAGCAGACGCGGTGGAGTAGGTGAAGGATCACGTGGGGTCCGTTGCACTTCGATAAAGGCCGGGCCACCATTTCGAATCACGAACGAGAAATCGGGACATATACGTGCAAACATACCAGAATGGGAGAATCCGGGCGTGAAGTGGCGTAGCCGGGGCGGCCCTGCCCGGTTAATTCGCCCGCGCGGGTGACAGTAAGCACGGCCAGCGAAGCGCGTCCAGCGAGGTCGTCTTGCGCATCGCGCTGAGACCGAGTGCGAGCGCCTGCGGGCAAAACGACTGCGTGGAGAGCGAGTATTCGGCTTCGAGCACCGCTTTGTCGTGGGAGATGAAGGGTGCCAGCTGATCGCACTCGTCGTATTGGAAGCACTGTTCGTCGATGGAGAAATCGAAGTCATACACGAGCGAGTCAACCTGCTCGACGTCATTCTTCAACGCGACGGACAGGCCGCGCCGGTGCGCGAGCTTGGCGATGTACCTGTTGTACGCGATCTGATCCGCCGCGGTCAGCGGGAATCCCGTGTCGTTGCTGTAGCCGTCCACGACGTCGGCTTCGATCGCGTCGAAGCCCTTCGAGCGGCACATGTCGAACCGTTTCGCCATGATCGGGCCGAGGAGGTCGATGCGGCGTATGTCCAGGTAGCGCTCGCCCGGCCAGCCGTCGCTCTTGCCGAGTACCTGCGCGGGGAAACTGCCGTAGTCGGACCGGAAATTCTCGGCGGCGCCGACATCGATGTAGCAGATGACCTTGCGGCCGAGCGAGTGCAGCTGCTGCACGACCGCGGCGCTGTTGTCGAACCCGTCGATGTCATAGATCGGCGCGTTGACCGTGAGATCGACCGGGGTGGTGAGCTGCCACTGCCAGCGTGTGCCTGGCTCGGGTATCCACCGCTGCGCCTGGCCGTCCGCCCGCCCGCCCGCCCGGCCGCCCGCCCGGGCGCCCGCCCGGCCGCCCGCCTGGCCGCCCGCCCGGCCGGTACGGGCCCGGGCCGACCCGGTGCCCAGCGCCGTCAGGGCGATTCGCGCGATATCCCGAACGGGTGACCCGTCGTGTCGCGGTCCTGGCAGCGGTGAGCCGACCGGCTGGAAGATCATGTCTGCCGCGATACCGCCCAGCGCGACCAGGCTGGCCACAGCAGCAGCCGTCACACTTGTAAATACAGAGTGCGACAGTTTGATTACCATGAGTGCAAGCTTACGCAGGGCTCGTGCTGGTCAGCGGCCAGGGGGCAGGCCGCCGCTCTCGCCACGCGTGCCGCTCTCGCCACGCGTGCCGCTCTCGCCATCCGTGCCGCTCTCGCCATCCGTGCCGCTCTCGCCACCCGTGCCGCCCTCGCCACCCGTGCCGCGGTCGCCGGCCTCGTCGCCTGCGGGCCCGGTGGCGGCATGATCGGCAAGCTGCTCGAAGTAGGAAGGCAGCCCGTCCCATGGGTTCACCCCGGCGCGGTCGGTCACGTATATCACCCCGGCATTGCGGCGGCTGGCCAGCCCGGCCGCCTCGCTGAGATCTTGTGGCGGGGTGTCATACACCAGATGCCAGAACGTCGCTGGGGGCATCCTCGCCGCCCAGGCGGGCACGCGCAGCCGGCGGTAGGCGGTCCACGGCCCCTCGAAGGCGACGATCAGGTCGGCGAGCGCCGTATACGCCGGATCCGGGTACACGCCGTGGCCGAGCGCCGTCAGCGTCATCCCGGCTCGCCGCGCGGCCACGCTGATGGCGCCGTAGACGGGCAGATCACTCTTCGCCGCGCTGGCCCGGTCGAGGTAAACGCCGCTGAGGCCGTACCAGGAACGGTAGCGGTGCACATCGCGCAGGACCCGTACGGCCCTCCTGGCCCCGTATCCCGTGTCCACGTAGCCGAGTACCCTTGCGCCCGCGACGGCGAGGCGGCCCGCGACCGCCGCGAGGTCGGGATCGCGCGCGCGACCGGGTCCGCTGGCCGCGTTCAGCACCACGATCGGCGCGGCGGGTGCGGTGCGTGCCACGCGGATGAGCGTCTCCCAATCGGTGGCGGCGATGGCGGGATGAAAATAAGCGGGCACGCCGAGGCGCGCCGGTGGCGGGCCGCAGATCTGCCCGCTCGATCCGGTGGTGGGCGGGTCTGTGTCCCTGGGCCGGGAACCGGCGGGCACGCCGGTCATCTCGCCGTGTCCCACATATCGCGCAGCGACGCTCCCAGGTCGGTCGCGGGACGCCAGTGCAGGGCACGCGCCGCGCAGGTGATATCGGCCTGCTGCCACGGCACGCCCGCGGAGCGGGGTGAGCCCGTCGCCTCGCCCTCCTGTTCCGTCAGGCGGGCCCCGCCCGACATCGCCACGAGCGACGTCGCGAGCTCACGAAGCCGGGTGGCGCGGCCGCCGCCGATGTTGACAACCGCAGGTACCGTGCCGCGCGCGGCGGCCGCGGCGAGGACCGCGTCCGCGACGTCGCGGACGTCGACGAAGTCGCGGAAATCGGTCAGCGGCCCGGTGGTGACCTCCTGCCCCGTGGTCACCGCGGCGCGCAGGTCCCGCACCAGCCTTCCCGGCAGTGTCGTGACGGGCGCGCCCGGGCCGACCAGGTTGAAAACCCTCAGTACGACCGCGTCAAGCCCGTCCGCGACAGCAGCGCGGACAAGATCGGTACCGCAGAGCTTGGTGAGGCCGTACGGGCCGACCGGCCGCGGCGAGGCGGCTTCGCTTACCGGGGTGCCCTCCTGCACGCGCCCGTATTCAGCCGCGGAGCCGATATGCACGAGCCGGGCGTGCGGCACAGCGCATGCCATCGCCCGCAGGAGGCGGCCGACCGCGACCACGTTCGCGGCCGTGAGCCTGGACGGGTCGCCCGCGGTCGCGCCGGCGCAGTTGACCACGACATCGGGCGCGGACGCGTGCAGCGCCTGTTCGAGCACGTCCGCGGGCGCGGTGGCGAGATCCAGCCGGGGCCATGGCCCGGGTGACGAGGCCGCCGTCCGTGCCGCGCTGAACACGTGGAGTCCGCCGCGGCGCGCCCGCGCGGTCACATGGCCGCCGACGAAGCCGCTCCCGCCGAGCACGAGGAACATCGCTACGCGTCTTTCAGCAGGGCGTGCCTGAGCACGTCGAACTCGGCATTTGCCCGGTCGTAGTCGTCCGGGCGCCCGATGTCGAGCCAGTAACCGCCGAACTCGTACTGCCGCGGCTTGCGCTGGGCCGCGAGCAGGTCGAGCACCAGGTCGTCGAAGCCGAGTGGCATCCCGGCGGGGTAGACGCCGAGGCTGTCCCTGGCCACCGCGTAGACCCCCATGCTCACGTGGTAGTCGATGGTGGGTTTCTCGGTGAACTGCACGATCTGCCCGTCCCGCGCGGTGAGCACGCCGAAGTCGATCTTCACCTCGCGCCGGAATGTCGCGACGGTGAGATCCGAGCACCAGCCGGTGTGCCGCTCGAGCAGGTCGGCGTAGTCGAGGTCGGTGAGCACGTCGCCGTTCATCACGAGAAAGTCATCGGGAAGCCGGTCGAGCATCGTCAGCAGCGGGCCGATGGTGCCCAGCGGTGACGTCTCCGTCGCGTAGTCGACCTCCAGGCCCCACTGGCCTCCGTCGCCGACGAATGCGCGGATCAGGTGCCCGAGGTGACCGATGGCGAGCGTCACCGTCTTGAAGCCCTGACGGGCGAGCTGGCACATGATGATCTCCAGGATCGAATAGCGATCCCCGATCGGGACCAGCGGTTTGGGCAAACTCGTCGTGTACGGGCGGAGCCGGGTTCCCTTGCCCCCGGCGAGAATCACGGCGTGCATCTGTCACCTCAGATCGCGTAGATGCCCGGCCGGTAGCGGGCAAGGTTCGCGGGATCGGTAAACCAGTCGATGGTGAGCTTGAGCCCCTCGTCGAGGGTGTGGCGCGGCTGCCAGCCGGTCCGCTGCCGCAGCCGGGTGGCGTCGCAGACCAGGCGCATGACCTCGGACGCGGCAGGGCGCAGGCGCTCCGGGTCGCCCTCGATCTCGATGTCACGGCCCATCAGCCGGGCGATCCGCGCCGCCAGGTCCCCGACGGAGATCTCGCCGCCGGTTCCCGCGTTGAATTCCCTGCCGATGACCGCGTCATCCGGCGCCGTGCCGGCCGCGAGGAAGGCCGCGGCCGTGTCCTTGACGAACATGAAGTCCCTGGTGGGACTCAGCAGGCCGAGCCGGACGGATGTGCGCGCCGCCGCTATCTGGCTCACGACCGCCGGGATCACAGCGCGGGCCGACTGCCGGGGCCCGAAGGTGTTGAACGGCCGCAGCGTGACGACAGGAACGCCGAAGCTCGCGTGATAGCTCTCGGCCAGTTTGTCGGCCGCGATCTTCGACGCCGCGTACGGCGACTGTGCGTGCAGCGGATGGTCCTCGCTGATCGGGACCGTGTGCGCCGTGCCGTAGGTCTCGCTCGTCGACGTGTGCACCATGCGCGGCGTGCCGAGCTCGCGTACGGCCTCGAGCACATGCAGCGTGCCGAGCACGTTCGTCTCGGTATAGGAACGTGGCGCCTGGTAGGAGTAGGGGATCGCGATCAGCGCCGCGAGATGGTAAACGGTCTCGACTCCGGCGAGCAGGCCCAGGACCGATGCCGGATCCCTGACGTCACCCGGTACCACCGTGACGTGCTCGAGCACGTGGCGATCGAGGGCATCCAGCCAGCCCCAGCCGCCAAGCGAGTTGTACTGGACCATTGCCTTTACCTGCTGGCCGCGCTCGACCAGAAGCTCGGTCAGATGGGAGCCGATGAACCCGTCTGCGCCGGTCACGGCCACTGTCGTTTGCGTCATGCTTTACCTCCGGTGCGTGACTGATACTCGACCGGCGGCAGCCCGCCGCCGAGGCGGGGTGAGCCGGTTGCTTGCGAGGGCCCGCGGGCCCATGGACTCGGGTCTCGCCTAGGCGTGCCTCGCCACCTTGCTGACCGCGGTGAGCGCGACTGCGCACGCCGCCACGAGCAGCGAGCCATAACAGGTGAGCTGGATGGCCGGAAGGGCAGCGGCGTCCCAGGCCGGCGATCCTGCCCAGGTGACCGCCGCCTCGGCCGCCAGGGCGAGCGCGGCCAGGCACAGCGGTGCCGCGGAGCGCCCACAGGACTGCATGACGAGCCCCACGTAAATGGCACCACCGAGGGCGAGGTACGCGGCGTGCAGCAGGAGCCAGGCGCCTGGTGACGGCGGGTACAGAGCCGCGACATGCGGTGCGCGGCCCGGAGCGTGTGGTGACATTGAGGCAGCTCGCAGTGCGAGGCGGGTGCCCGGCGGCAGCATGCCCGCGGGGCGAAGAGCAAGGTCCGGGCCCCCGCGATGCGGGAGTGCGGGCAACGGCGTCAGCGCGTTCGTCACGAGCGGGGGCGGGCCGTTTCCCAGCAGGGCAGGCGGAGCCGGGGACGCCGCTGTCGCGGCAGGACTGAAGAGCCAGTCGAACGCGGCGGTGAGCGCGGCGAGGGTGGCGAGATAACCGGCGACCGTGGCCCCGAGCGCTCGCCTGGCGCCCGCGGCGAACGCGCTGACGGTGGAGGTCTTGTGCAGCAACAGGTAAGCGCGGCGCCGGTAGGAGAGCAGCAGCCACTCGGCGGCGCCCATGCTGAGCGACAGCGGGGCGATGATGGCGGCCGCGCTGCCGATCGCGGCGGGATCGGCGACGCCGCGGCCCGCGGCCGTGGCGATGACCGTGAACGTGAGCAGCAGGCCGGCGAGCACACCGAACATGGCATGCGGAAGCGAGCGACCAAGCTCACTCGGCGTTATCCTCGCGCTCGCGATGGCGTTACCGCCGAGCTGTGTGCCCGCCCGGCCCAGCTGGCCCGTGCGCCAGGCCGCGAGCGCGGCCACGGCCGCCACCGTCAGGCCACAGCCGATCCACACGTAACCGGGTACTGGTGGGCCCGCCCCCGCGACCAGGTAGGCGGTGCTGGCCAGCGCGCCCGGCGCCAGCGCGCACAGCAGCAGGCACTCGCCGCCAGATTCTGTGGTGCCGGGGCGGCGCGACGGCGCGCGGGGGACCGGCATGAGAGATGCGGTCGCGGCCAGCAGGTACAGGCTCTGGGCGGCGCCGAGCACCAGGGCCACCTGCCCGGCGTGCGTGGCAGCGGCCGCGCACGCGGTGAGCGACACCGTGACCGCCGCGCAGCCGCAGGCGCCCCGCCGCAGCACCCGCGCGGCGCATCGGTGCCCGCCGCTGCCGAGCTTGACGTACGCGAGGTAGGAAAGCGCCTGACCGCAGCCCCACGAGACCAGCAGCGAGAGCAGGACTACGGTGACCGCGGGTGCCTGCGCCCGCCCTGGCTGCGCCACGGCGGGCGCTACCGCCGCGTAGCAGAGCCCGGGCAGGCCGAATACGACGCCCCGCAGCAGGTGGCGCGGTGGACTGCTGCGCCACCGCTCCGGCGGCGGCGGCGCCGCGGCCGGAGAGCGTGCGGTCATCGCGTACAGCCGCTCGGCAAGCTCGAAGACGTCCGGACAGCCGTACCTCGCCGCCGCGGTCTCGTCGCTCATGCCGTCGGCCTCGAGCGCGGCGGCGACCTCCAGCGAATCGACCGCGTTCGCGCACTCGTCGTGCATGCGCTCGGCGAGCGCGAAGCGCTCCGCCGCGCCCGCACCTGATGGGCTTTCTGGTCTCATCGGCAGCCGCTGCGGGTCATGCCCGATGGGTGGGCGGTCCGGCCCGGACGCCCGGCGCACGATCCGTGCCCGATGGCTGTCGTCATGCGGGAATCCCCGCACGGGCCGCGGTCTGTGCGGGCACCTGCGCTGGCGGCAGCGCGGGCAGCGGCTGGGCCGGCCCGCCAGAGCGCGTGGTGAGCCCGGCCGCGCCGGCCGCGAGATCGGCGTAGATGACGCGGAAGCTGCCCACGGCGCGATCCACGGTGAACAGTTCGAGCGCACGGCGGCGGGCCGCCGCCGCGAGCCGGTGACGGCGGACGTCGTCCCCGAGTAACTGCAGGCACGCCGCTGCCATTGCCTCAGGGTCCCTTGGCGGCACGACAACGCCCGTGTCGGCAACCGCCTCAGGCACGCCGCCGACCCGGGTGGATACGGTCGCGCGGCCCGAGGTCATCGCCTCGATGAGCGTGTAGGGGAATCCCTCGGAGATGCTGGAGAGCACGACGATGTGCCCGGCCGCGTAGGCGTCGCGGATATTCGCGACCCGGCCCTCGAAGCTGACGCTCTCGCCCAGTCCCAGCTCGGCCGCGAGCCGCTCGCAGCGGTCCCTGTATCCCTCGCTTCCGCGCGGAGTGCCGCCGAAGATCCGCAGCCTGGCCGCGGGCACGGCGGTGGCCACCAGGGCGAATGCCCGGATCAGCGTTTCCAGGTCCTTGATCGGGTCGATCCGGCCCGCCCAGCTGATCGTCGGCACGGCCGGCTCGTCGCCCGCGGGTGCGAAGTGCTCTGGATCGACGCCGTTGTAGACCGTCTGGATGCGCTCTGGATCGGCGCCGCAGCGCAGTTCCCAGCGCTGGTTGTAGCGATTGCCCGGGGTCACGAGGTCGGCTGCGGCGTAGCCCGCGCAGCTGAGCAGCCGCAGGTAGCCGAGGATGAACGACTTGACCGGCCAGTGGCAGGACACGCGCTTACGGTGCTCCAGGTAGCGCTCGCGCAGGTAGATGCCGTGCTCGGTGAGGACGAACGGGGTCCGGTGCTGCCATTTCGCGGTCAGGGCGGTAAGTACGGCCGACCCGTTCGCGACCGCGTGCGTGATGTCGGCCGCGGGCGCCGGCTGGCTCAGCGGGCGCAGCGAGTGCTCGAGAAACTCCACCGCGCTGAGCGCGTCGTGCACCGACGGCGCCGCGTGCGGCCACCCGGACTGGCGGGCCAGCCACGCGTCAAGCAGCCATCCCGCCGCCCGCTCGCCGCGCAAGGCAGCCTGCAACCCGCCGGCGTCGGCGAAGTCGTGCAGCTCACGGAGAATCTCGACGAAGTTGGACGTGAGGTCGAGCAAGGTCACCCCTGGCCGCCCGGGCCCGCACGGCGGAGCCGTTCGGGTCGGTCAGGATGGCCTCGATGAGCGCCACGTAGAGCGTGCGGAACCAGCGGGCGGCCCGGCCCGCGGGTGGTCGCCCGCGGGCCGGTGTCCCCCAGAGCGGGACGTAGCCGAACGTGACATTCTCCGGCAGTTCCCAGACAGGTGGCTCGCCACCGGTGCCGGTGATGGCCCGCACGCCGAAGCGGTGCTCGGGCATCCCGCGGACCAGTTGATCGCACCACACGCTCACGCCGCCGTAGGCGCACGGGTACGTGCCCTCCGTCACAAGCGTGATGTCCACGTGTCCCGCCCTAACTGTCGCGCCCGCCCGTCAGGGGAGGGTGAGGATGATGGGATTTCCACTGCTCGCGGACATGTAGGCCGACTGCTCCGCCGCGTACGACGTGCCGAACACGGGCTGGAGCAGGCAGGTGCCGAGGCCGAGCAGGCCGGGTCCGACACACGTTCCTGTCGGCATGGTCAGCGGAACCCGCAGGCCGCCGGGCGCCGCCACGGTGACGGTCTTCGGCACACCCGGGCTGTCCTGCACGAATGACGCGGTGACCGATCCGGCCCGCTGCGCGCTCTGCCAGGCGGTCTGGTTCTGCAGCTCGGTGCCCGCCGCCTTCATGACCGGGTTCACGATCGGGGTGTTGGCCGCGAACTCGCCGCGGTACGTGGACAGGATCCTGTCGAGGACCGGGTAGATGATCCGGTCACCGGCGAGGTTCGACTGGTGCACGAAGAACGGCCGTGGGTCGTTTTCCAGCACGTACCTCAGCGCGAGGCTGGAAACGGTCGGCACGATGTAGGACTGGAATCCCGTGGCCGGGTCGAGCGGCGGGATGCAGGTCATGGTCTGCGGGTTCTGGCTGCAGATCCCGCTGCCGCCGTCGGCCTGGCTCGTGTAGATCCAGTTGTACTCGGACACCTCTCCGGCGACCGTGTCCACGTTGTAGAAGATGTCGAGCGGGTGGCGTGGCACTGTGTTGGCCGTGCCGACCTGCCGTGGTGGCCCTGGTTCGCGTGACGCGTCGCTGCCGAGCCACTTGATACCGGTCTGCGCCAGGCCAGGCGCGAGGTTGGGGTTGTCCTGCGGCTGCTGCGGCAGGATCTTCAACCCTGAATAGTCGCCGGTGACAAGCTCGGTGGGGTCGAACGGCAGGCCGTTGCTCTTTGCCCACGCGATGTTGTTGTTGATCTCGCCGACGATGTCGCTCTCAGGTATCCATTCCGTGGCACCCGTCTGATCGGTGGTGCATTGCCACGGCACCACGGCGAAGTTCTGCACGCAGCCAAGGAACTCGTGACTGTATGTGTGGCTCATCCAGCGGAACTGGTTCTTGTCGGCCAGCAGGGTCGTCGTGAGCGGATCGGAGCCGTTGTCCGCAATCTGCTCCACGCTGCCGTCGCCGTTGAAAAGGAACGTGAACTCGAAACTGTTCTGCTGTTGCCAGTTTGCCGCGTAGGTGACGTCGGCCGGGGCCATCCGGATGTCCGGCGTGGTGACCGTCGGCGGGCAGTCCTCGGTGGGGGTGCAATGCGACGTTGTGCTCCACTGGCTGTCCGGCAGCAGGACGTCGTCATAATGAAGTGAGAAGTAGTTGCGGTCGTAGCCGAGATGGACGCCACGGGTCATCCAGGTGATGATCCCGTGCGCGAGCAACTGGAACTGCTGCTGATAGAAGTTGTACGCGAAGGTCAGCACGAACTCCTGGCGGCCGGGGCTGGCGTAGACGCCGGCCAGCGTGCCCGTGGGGTTGCCGGCGGTGCCGGCAGGCGCCGTCCCGGTGAGATAGGTCTGGAAACTGGTGCCGGCCGCCTGGTTCGGGGGCAGGGGCGCCGCGAGATAGCCGTAGCTCTCCGCGACGTTCGGGTTGAGATCCTCGAACGGCACGCGGCCGGTCAGATACGGGAAGGCACCGGAGAGCCCGGCCGATGTGACCTGGGCCGTGGTCCCGTCAAATGCTCCGGCGTAGGTGGGCGAGCCAAGGCCCACTGACGAGCCCGGGAACACGTAGGCGTCCACCTGCCTGATGCCGAACTGCTGCTCGTAACTGTCCAGCGCGGCCATCTCGGCCGGGTTGGTGAACGGGTCAGCGTTCGGCAGCACGACGGCCTGGTACCTGGCCTCAGGCACGCCACTGGCGCTGGTGGTGGTGAGGAACGATGTGTCGATGACGGGACGGCCGCTGTCGCCGAGGTTGACCGTGGTGTACGGAACACCCTCGGTGGCCAGTTCCTGAGCGATCGCGGCCGTGGGCGAGCCGCCGTCGGAGACGACGAGAACCTTCATGTCGACCTGCTGGGCCGTGGCGGCGTCGGCTGCCGGTGCGGGTAACACGGGCAGCGACCCCGCGGCGACAGCGGTGAGGGCGACGCCTACCGCGCAGAGTGCGAGGACGGCTGGGCGGGCACGGCTCAAGGCATTCCTCCAGGACTTCGCGAATCCATCGGATCAAAAGTGGTCTGTAAGAGACCCCCTGGCAGACCACTGGGTGCGGGCGAAGGCACGCGCCTTCACCGCTCAAGCGTCCTTATCGTGCAGCCAATACAGGCCGTGGTAAAGGCCTATTTTTTTCCGTGACCAGTCCTAGGACCGAGAAATACCAGGTTGTGGGCACATGCGGCGGCTAATACCGCGATCAGACCTCGCGCCATCTGATGATGGCCTGCCCGCGACTTTCTGCGCCGAGCCGCCGATAAATGCTGACTATATGATTCTTGACAGTTTTTTCCGATATGACCAGTCGCTGCGCTATCTGACGGTTCGACAACCCGTCGGCGATCAGCGTCATGATTTCGCGCTCGCGGCGGGTCAGGTGCGCCCCGGAATGCTGCGGGCCGCCTCTGGCGTCGGGCCGTTGCAGACGCTCCACGAGAACCGCCGCGGCATGTGGCGAAAGGAAGGACTTGCCGCGCGCCACCGCGGCCACGACGTCGGCCAGTTCGGTCGGGTCGAACTCACCGTGCACGAGGTAGCCGCACGCGCCCGCGGCGACCGCCCGCAAGACCGTGGCAGGGTCATCCACACCTGTCAGCATGACCACCCGGGTCAGCGCGCTGGCTTCGGGTATCGCGGCAAGGCCGTCCATCTGCGGCATCCGGATGTCGAGCAGCAGTACGTCGGGCCTGTGCCGTCGCACCTCCTCGACGGCCTCCCTGCCGTTGGCGGCTTCCGCGACGATCTCGATGCGCGGCGCAACCGCGAGGGCCGCACGTACGCCGAAGCGAACCACCGGCTTGTCGTCCGCGATCACAACACGTACGGATGTCTCCAGCCGTAACCCGGCGCGCCGCCCCCCACTCCCGCCCGGCGCGAAGCTCCCGTTCACCGTGTCCATCCCCGCCTGTTCCGCCCGGCCTCCGCCTGATGCTCTGGGCCAGCGCGTCTCGTACCACTCACCCTGCCCACCCCGGATGGCGCTTACGCAGGGCAATCAGCTTTGCACATTCCGTATAACAGACGTGCTGGATAGCAGGGAGGATTACAGCGGCGGCGTCGGGACCCTCAGCCCGCCGGGTGGAACGCCGAGAAGATGATCGAGGTGATCCGCTCCGCCATCTCGGCCCTTGGCATCTTCACGCCCACGCTGAGCAGGTAGTTCACCCGTTCGAGCATCATCAGGCAGGCCAGGGCGGTCAGTTCGGAAGGTTCCGCTTGTCCTACTTGCCCCAGATGCTGTGCCTGCTCCGCGCGCTCCGCTGGCCGGGCCGGCCGCGCGGGCTCGGGGTACGCGGGCTCGGGGTGCGCGGGCTCGCGGTGCGCGGGCTCAGGGTGCGCCGGCCGCCCTGGTTGCCCAGCCTGTTTCTGGGCATCCGTCATGCCCTGCGTGATCGCCTCCGACAGCCGGAACAGCAACTGCAACCCGCCGCTGAAGAAGTCCTTGCCGATCGCGTCGGCCTGGCTCAGGATTCGGATCACCGTCGCGTGCGTGGCGTAGACGTCGAAGAACCGCTGCACCCATTGCCCGAGTGCCGCACGGCCGCGGTCGTCCGGCGTGACGCGGGGGAACTCTCCGGCGATTACCTCCATGTCGTGGAGTGCATCCCTGGCCAGCGCCTTGAACAGGTCCTCCTTGTTGGCGAAGTACAAGTAGAACGTGCCATGTGAGGTCCTGGCCGCCTTGACCACATCGTCCACCCGCACCGCATGGAAGCCCCGCTGATCGAACGCGTCGCGCCCGGCATCGAGCAGCTTGCGCATGGTCGCACGGCCTTGCGCCCGGAGTTCGCGTTCCCGCGCCGGAGCGCCGCCGCCGAGCGAAGTCTGGGGCTGCCTGGCACTGCGCGCGCCGCGGCTGGCTTTCTGAGTCATGTCCGCGAGACTAGCCTGTTCAGTAGCGGGGATGCCCTGTACCGGGGCTGCGCGCCAGAATGTGTCGGCCCGAGGAGCCGTAATGTTGCGGACGCTTGCCGCCGAGGCAGCACGCCGGTTCGGCCAACGGGTGTCGTTCGCCGCCGTACGGCCCGCCGAAGGCGCACCCGGCGGCGGGCCGGCCAGCGCCAGCCGCGACGGCCTCGGCGTGGGCGAGCCCGCGGAACCTGCGGAAAGCTGGCAGCTCACCTACGCCGACCTGGACCGGCTCTCCGACGAGGCCGCCGCGGGGCTCGCGTTCCGCGGTGTGCTCCCCGGCGATGTGGTCGCCCTCGCGTTGCCCACCGCGCCGGAGTTCCCGGTCTGCTACCTCGGCGCGGTCAAGATCGGCGCCATCGTCGCCGGGCTCGATCCACGCTGGCCGGCCCCATTGCTCGACCGGTTGACCGACCTGCTGCGGCCGACTGTCACCGTGGCACCCTTCGGCCTGAACATCAAGCCAGGCCCCGACGGTGATCTGGTCAGGACCGCCCAGGCCGCCGACGCCCGGTCCGCGCTCGCGGAATTCCGGCGGCCGGAGCCGCCGCCGCCACCCCTGCCGCCGGATTCCGCCCGCCCAGCCGTGATCGCGTTCACGTCGGGGCGTACCGGTGTGCCGCGCGGGGCGGTGTTCGGGGTCAGCCAGCTCGACGCGATACGGACGGCTGAGGCGGGCGGCCTGTGGGGCAGCGCCGTCGACAACATCGAGCTCACGGCGATGCCGCTCGCCCACTACAGCTTCATGACGCGGCTGCCCGCCATGCTGCAGTCGGGGCAGTCGTATTTCCTGATGGCTTCGTGGCGGCCGGAGCGGGTACTCGACGTGGCCGCGACGGTGCGGGCGAACCAGTTGACGGGTCTGCCCGCTCAGTTCGCCCAACTGGTGGATCAGGGCCTTCCTGGCGCGGCTGCGGCGCAGCTTCCCGGCGCGCCCGCAGCATGGCACCTTCCCCCCGCCGGGCTGCCGTTCCTCAAGCTTGTCAGCACCGGGGACGCCGCGGTTCCGGCCGGTCTCGTGCCCACGCTCCGCCAGCGGTTCGGTGTCGGCATCCAGGTCAGGTACGGCTGTACGGAGGCCGGCCTCGGGCTGAGCACCTGTCCGGACGACGAAGCGGCCGACGCGGACGGTTGCGTCGGCACGCCGGCGCCCGGCGTCACCCTCGCCCTGCGTGACGCCGGTGGTCATGAGGTTTCGCAGGGTGAGCTTGGTGAGGTGCTGCTTCGGTCGGCCGCAAGCATGAACGGCTACTGGAATGACCCGGAGGCAAGCGCCGCCGCGTTCACCAGCGACCATTTCGTGCGGACGGGTGACCGCGGGTGGCTCGACGACGAGGGCCGCCTGTTCCTGGCGAGCGGCCGCTGAGATCGGATCGCCGCGCAGCCGGATCGGATCTGGCTCGTCGACCTTCCCGGCCCAGCCGTGTGCCGCGGAACCGTGTCGTCCCCGTGGCACGGTATGCTCCCCCCGGTGAGCGCGGGAACCGCAGGCGCCGTTGGGCGTTCCGCTGCGGCCGGGTCGCCCCGCGAACCGGTGACGCGTTCGCGGGCGCCGAGGCGAGTGACCGCCCTTACCGTCGCTGTCGCGCTCGTCTACGCCGCCTACGGCCTGATCCGGTTTCGCCGTTTCCGCGACGGAACGTTCGATCTGGTGATCTTCGACCAGGCGGTGCGGGCTTATGCGCACTTCCGCGCCCCGGCGTCGATGGCCAGGGGGGTGGCCGACGGGATCAGCGCACATTTCCTCGTGCTCGGCGATCACTGGTCGCCCATTCTCGCCCTGCTCGCGCCCTTGTACTGGATCCACGACGGGCCGGCCACTCTCGTCGTCGCGCAGGCGGTGCTGTTCGCGCTCGCCATCCCACCGCTGTGGGTGTTCACCAGGCGCCTGCTCGGCCCCGGGGCAGCCTATTTCGTCTGCGGGGCCTACGCGCTCGGCGTGCCCATCGCGTCCGCGCTCGCCTTCGACTTCCACGAGGTGGCGTTTGTCCCCGTGCTGACCGCGGTGATGGCTGAACGCTTCCAGGCCGGCCGCCGCGGGCACGCGGCGGCCGCCGCCGTCGCGCTGCTCATGGTCAAGGAGGACATGGGCCTGCTGATCGCCGGCTATGGCTGCTACCTGTTCCTGATCAAAGAGCGCAGGCTCGGCCTGTCGTTCATGGTGGGTGGCGTGGTCGCGACGTGGCTGTCAACCCGGGTGCTCATCCCGGCGTTCGGCGGGTCCGCCAGCTTCTACTGGGCCTACGGCCAGCTTGGCAGCACGGCCGCGGGCGCCGCGTGGCACGTGGTGACCCATCCGCTCCAGACGCTGCGGATACTGGTCACTCCGCGGGTCAAGGTGTCGACCATGCTGTCGCTGGTGGCGCCGCTCGGCTTCCTGCCGCTGGCGTCGCCAATGGTGGTTGCCGTGGTGCCACTGCTGCTCGAGCGGATGCTCGCGACGGGCTTCCCGTCATGGTGGACGGCCGACTATCACTATGACGCGTTCATCGTGATGCTTCTGCTGCTCGCCGCGGTGGACGGAGCCGCGCGGATTCAGCGTCTGATCCGGGTCCAGGTGCGCGGCACACAGCCGTGGCTGCGGATCGGCCCGGTGGAGGACCCGGCCCAGGCCGGGGGGACAGCCGAGGCGGCGGGCCCGGTCCGGTGGGTCGCAGGGCGGTGGGTATCGCTCGCGTCCGTCTGGGCGGCGGCGATCTGCGCCGCGGCGCTCGTGGCGCTGCCCCAGAGCCCGCTCGGGCAGGTGCTGCATCCAAGGTTCTACACGACGAACGCCCGTATCCAGGCCGCGGCGGCCGCAGCGTCCATGGTCCCAGACGGCGCGCTTGTCGAGGCGACGGACTATGTCGGCCCGGACCTGTCCGGTCGCGCGCAGGTGCTGTTGCTCGATGGCACCCCGCGGTGGGCGCCATGGGTCGTCGCGGACACCCTCGGCCTCGACTTCCCGTTCTGCTCACCCGCGCAGCAGGCGGCCCTGCTCAGCTACCTGAAGGCGCACGGGTATACCCAGGTCTTCTCCCGCGACGGATACGTCGTGCTGCGCCGTCCCGAGGACGCACGCACGCAGGCCGCGCTCCGCCATCCGACCCGCGCCAGCGGGCTGCGCGGCGACGGCTGCACCCGCTACCGGCAGTAGCCAGGCGTCCCGCGGGTCGGTGCTGCCCTGACCAGGCCCTGACCTGGCCAGGGCCAGGCCTGCCAGGCGCCGGCCGTCGGCGCAGCGCCACTGGTACACGTTTCACACGGGGGCCGAACCGATCGTCCCTCCGAGACTTTACGCCCCATCGCATTACTAGAACAGGTTTCAGTACGAGGCCCCAGCCCGGCCGCGGGGAGTGCGCCGCACTATGTGCGTCTGGTAAGTATGTGATTACCGTGCTACGGGCGGGAGGGGCGGATGACGGCGCAGGATATTGGCGTGGCCGATGACGTCTGGGCGGCCGGGCGTTGTTTCTTCGAGATCGCGGCGGCCGATCCGGCCCGGCTTGCCATCATCGACCCTGGCGGCGGCGCCGTCACCTACGGCGGTCTGCTCGCGCGCGTCAACCAGCTCTCCCACGGCCTGCTCGAGGTGGGGCTGCGGCCGCGTGACACGCTCGCCTCGGTGCTCGGTAACGGCGTGGACTTCCTTGTGCTCCAGCTGGCGTGCAGCCAGCTCGGGATCGTGCTGGTGCCGGTCAACTGGCACTTCACCGTGCCGGAGATCAGCTACCTGCTGCGCGACAGCGGCGCGAGTGCCGTCGTGGCAGGGGCGGAACACGCGGCCACCGCGGCCGCGGCGGCGCAGGCCGCCGGACTGCCAGCGCAGCGCCTGTACGCCGTTCCCGAGGCACCGGGACTGCGGCCGCTGTCCGATCTGGTGGCCGGCCAGCCGGACACACGACCGGACGGGCGTGCGTTCTCGCACCCGATGCTCTACACATCGGGCACGACCGGCCGCCCCAAGGGCGTCGCGCGAGCGGTGCTCGAGACCGACCCGGACGGGGTCTACGCGCTCATCGCCGCCGCGCTTGCCGACGTGCTCGGCCTGGAGCCAGGCAGCGGCGTGCATCTGGTCACCGCGCCGATGTACCACGCCTCGCCTGGCACGCACGCGGTATACGCGCTTCACCTCGGGCACACCGTGGTGATCAGCCCGAAGTTCGACGGCGTGACAGCGCTCGAACTGGTGCGGCGCTACGGGGTGACGAACACGTTCATGGTGCCCACCATGTTCCACCGGCTGCTCGCCCTGCCGGAGGAGACGCGGGCCGCCGCCGACACCTCGACACTGCGCCAGGTCATGCACGCGGCGGCCGCCTGCCCGGTGGCGGACAAGCACAAGATGATCGACTGGCTGGGCCCGGTGCTTGTCGAATACTACGGCTCGACGGAGAGCGCGATCCTGGTGGCCGCGGACTCGCATGAGTGGCTCGCCCATCCGGGTACGGTGGGCCGCCCGGTGCTCGGCATCGACGTCAAGATTCTCGACGACGAGGGCAACGACATGCCGCCGGGCACGCCCGGCATGATCTACGCGAGCGTGGCCTCGGCATTCGAATACCACAAGGACGCCGTCAAGACCGAGGCCAGCAGGCGTGGCGGGTACTACACGCCAGGCGACATCGGATACCTGGACGCCGACGGCTACCTGTACCTGTGCGACAGGCGTTCCGATCTGATCATTTCTGGCGGGGTCAATATCTACCCCGCGGAGGTTGAGGCGGTCCTGTTCGAACATCCAGCGGTCGCGGACGCCGTGGTGTTCGGCGTCCCCGACCCCGAGTGGGGACACCGGGTCACCGCGCTCGTCCAGCCCGCCGAAGGCGTGCCGCCGTCCGACGAGCTCGCGACCGCCATCCTGGGCCACTGCGACGGCCGGCTGGCGCGCTTCAAGCATCCAAGGACGCTCGAATTCCGCGCGATGCTGCCCCGCACGCCAACCGGCAAGCTGAGCCGCTCGCGTATGCGCGAGGAGTATCTGCGAGGCCGCCCGTAGATACTCCGGGCCGCTGGCGGGACCTCGGTATGCGGGCGTCCCCGCGTCAGGGGCGTCCCTGGGCCCCTTCCGCTGCGACCGGTTCGCCGGTGGCCAGGCCAGCGGGGCCGCTGGTGATCTGGCGGTCTTTCCTGCTCATCCTGGACGGCCACCAGTTCCACCGGCCGAGCAGCACCACCGTGGAGGGCACGAGCAGGGTGCGCACGAGGAACGTGTCCATCAAGATGCCGAGTGCGAGGCCGAGGCCGATGTCGCGGACCTGGTTGCCGCCCGATCCGCGGCCCGCGACCACTGTGAGCACGATGAAGGTACCCGCGAGCACCAGCCCGGCGGAGGTCACAGTGGTCCCAGTGGCGCTTATCGCGCGCGTGACGGCATCGCCGAGCGGCCGCTGGCGTGCCTCTTCGCGGATGCGGGTCATGACGAGAATGTTGTAGTCCTCGCCGAGGGCGAGCAGGAAGATGAACATCAGGAACGGCAGGAAGAACGTCAGCCCGCTTTCACCGCCGATCTTGATGAACAGCAGGACCGCGAGGCCCAGTGCGGCGAAGTACGAAAGCGCGACCGAGGCGATCAGGTACAGCGGGGCGACCAGGCTGCGCATCACCAGGGCGAGCAGGATGCCGATAGCCACGATCGCGATCGGGATGACCCTCGCGAGGTCGCTGTTGGAGATGGTGCTGATGTCGTAGAGCGCGGGTGCCTCGCCGGCCACCCCGGAGTCGGCCGCGCCGATGGACTTGGCGATAGCGGTGGTTGCTGTGCGGATCGAAGGGACCGCGTTCATGGCCGCCGTCGTGCTCGGGTCGCCGGCCTTCAGCCCGGTGGAGTACTGCACGGTCGTCCCGTCCGGGCTGACATAGGTGGCGGTGGCGCGATAGGCCTGGTAGGCGGCCGGCGACACGCTGGTCCCCGCAGGTGGCACCGTCGGCAGCGCCTTGGCCGGGCCGAGCGCCGCGTGCAGCGCGGTGAACTGCGCCGGGGTCAGCGGGGTGCCGCCCGGGTTGAGTGGCCCGGTCACCTGGGTGAACAAGCCGCTGGCCCGGAGCTTGCTGGTGCCTGTGGCCAGCGGCTCCGGATTCTGCCAGACGGGCGTGTCAAAGCGGAAGATCACGTTGGTCGGGTTTGCCGACGACTGCGGGAAGTGCTGCGCGAGCAGTGCGGTACCGGCGGCGGAATCGCTGCCCGCGGGCGGGCTCGTGTTGCCGCCGAAGCCTGCCGCGGCGTAACCGAGCACGCCGAACGCGAGCGCGCCGAAGAAGACGAGGCCGGCCACGAGCGTCGGCACGGGGCGCCGGACGATGCGCCCGGCTATCCGTCCCCAGGTGCCGGTCTTGCCGGCGCCCTGGATGTCCCACGGCAGCAGCTTCGGCCGGCCGAAGATGGCGCGGAAGATCGTGCGCTTGATCCCGAGCAGCGACAGCCGGACGGAAAGCAGCGCTGGCAGCAGCGTGAGCCCGGCAACGAGCATCACGGCGATGCCGATCGCGAGTGGCACGCCAAGGTTGGAGTAGAAGGAGAAGGTCGCCGCGAGCAGGGTGAGCAGCGCCGCGATGACGGTGGCGGCAGAGAAGGTGATCGCCTCGCCGACCTTGGTAACCGACTTGACGATCGCCGCTCTCGCCGGGCCTCTGGCGTGCATCAGGTGGCCGAGCGAGACGCCGAGCAGGTTACCTGGGCCGGTCGTCTCGTCTCCGGTGTCGCGATGGCCGGCGGCGCGCAGCTCCTCGCGATTCCGGAACACCAGGAACAGCCCGTAGTCGGTGCCGGCACCGAGCACGAGCACGATCAGCAGTAGCTGGGCGATCGGGGAGACCTGCAGGCCGTGCTGCCCGGCGAGGCCCACCAGCGGGCCGGCGATGACGACCGAGATCAGGGCGGGGATGAGCGTCGTGAGTGCCAGCGTCAGCGACCGGAAGATCAGCACCAGCAGCAGGATGATGAACAGCGCGGTAAAGTCCTGCACCTGATTGCCCTGGTTGCCGGACGCTTTCTGCTGGTCGACCTGGGTGGCGAGGGCACCAGCCACGTGTGCCTGCAGCCCGGCGGGGAGCCCGGCCTGGGCGATCTTGGCCCGCACCGCATTGACCAGGATGGTCGTCGGGTCGTTTTTGCCGCCGCCGCCACCGCCGTTGAACGTGGCCAGGACCACGAGCTGCTCCGCGTGGCCGTCCGCGGAACGGCCGAGGTCCTGGACCCGGCGGACCGTGGCGACCGTGCCGAGCTGACCCTGAAGCCGGCTGATCGCCGATACGTCGGCCGTGGTCAGCGGCGCGCTGGCCCGGGCGACCACTACCGGCAGCGGCTGCAGGTTTGTCGTGCCGAACGGTGCGGCGAGCGCCGCCGCGCGCTCGGTGCCCGAGCTTGCGGGCAGGAACTTGGAGTTGTCGTTCTGGGTCACGCTCGATAGCGAGGGCAGGTACGTGACGGCCGCGAACGCCCCCACCAACCAGACCAGTATCACGAGCCAACGGAACCTGACCGCAAGGCGCCCGATCGCGCTGAAGACCGTGTCGACATGCACGCGCCGACCTTATGCGATCCGGATGAATGCGCGTATTCAAGCCTCAGCCGTTTCTCAGGTTCCGCGGAGCCGGCCCCGGGGCTGGCGGCGGGGTGTTCCGGGGAGTCGCCTTGGGGCTGGCGGCGGGGTTCCACGGGGTCGCCCCCCGGGCTGGCGGCGGGGTTCCACGGGGTCGCCCCCCGGGCTGGCGGCGGGGGGTTCCGGGGGGTCGCCCCCCGGGCTAGCAAGCGAGGATCGATACAAAAAGGTCACGTCGGAGTAACGGGCCACGCTGGGAACCGATCTGCCCGATACTGGAGGCCATCCGGAGGTGATGATGTGATGCGGCACCTGTTCGGGCTCATTGCGGGAATCGTCGTGACAGCGGTGCTTTTCTTCGGCGGCGGATGGGGCTACCACCGGCTCTCCACCCTGGTGAGCGCCACGAATCCGCACCTGACCGGCACCCGTGGGCTGACCTCGATCGGCGCTTTGGCCGCGACCGGCCTGTTGATCGGCATCCTGCTGGCCGTGCCCAGGGTCTCGCCCATCGCGACGGCTCTGCCAGGCGTGGTGGCGCTCGCCGCCACCGCACTCTATGTCGCGAGTCCCAGCCGCGCGCTGCGCCTGATGCCGATGAAGACCAGCAACTTCGGCCTCGGCGCGCACATACTGCTCGCGACGGGCATCTACGCGCTCATCGGCGCGGCCATGATCGTCCCGTTGTTCGTGCCGTCCCGGTGGCGCAAACGCCCGGTCGGCGAGGACGAAGAAACCATCGGTATGGCGGCGGTGTCGAGCTACCTGTCCTGACCCGTGATGCCAGTTGCCCGCGGCGTGATGGTTGTGTAACGCTCCGGCAGAAGTCTTCAACGTAGAGTGACAACTCGGGTACGATTCGTGATTAGGGATTGTCGCTACGTGGAGACGCGAGGAGAGTGCCGGCAGCGGCGTACACCGGGATGGGCCTGACTAGCGCCTCGTTCGACGCGGTGATGGTGGCCGCAGCGGTTCTCGCCGCAGCCGCGACGCTCCTGCTGTGGAACCGCATCCCCGATCCCGTACCCGCACGCATCGCCGCGCGTATTGGGCTCCTGCTCGTCGGGCAGGCGCTGGCATCCTGCGCCCTGCTCGTCACGATCAACATCGCCTATGGCGGATTCTTCGTGTCCTGGCAGGATCTGCTCGGCGACCAGAGCACCGCGGGAGCGCATTTCGCGGGGCAGTCGGGGGAGGCAGGGCTGGTATCTGGCGGGCAGGTATCTGGGGGGCAGGGTGCGGGCATGAACGCGGCCGTGGTTCCTGCCGGGCCGCCGGTGCCTGTGGCGCCACCCGCGCCCGGGGCCACACCGCTGCCGGGAAGCCCGGCCGTGCCCGGCGGCCGGGCGGGTCGCGGCGGTGGGCCGGGCGGGTCCGGTGGGCCGGGTAAGACCAGTGGGCCCGGCTGGGTCCGTGAGCCGGGGCTGGCCTGCGGGGCAGGGTGGCCCGCCAGGTCTGCCCGTGCGGCGAGCGCCGGCCGTGCCCGTACCGCGGCCTTTGCCTTCTGCCGCGGCCGCCCCCACGGCACCGGGCGAAGCAGGGGTACGGGGCCGAACCGGGGCACGGAAGGGGCGGCGATGCCGAGCGCGCTGGCCTCCCCAGCCAGGCACCGCGCACCGGTGGTGCCGGGAGCGCCGCCGGTCGTGCCCGTGCGATGGGGGTCCGCACGGTCAGGTGCGCACACCGCCGGTGACGGCACGTCGGCAGGGGGACGCCAGCGTTTCGTCCCGGCCGGCTATGGCGGTTTCGTGCGGACAACGCTTACCGGGCCGGTGTCGCAAATCCGCGCCCAGGTGTACGTCTGGACGCCGCCGCAATACGCGGCGAAGCGGCAGGATCGCTTTCCCGTGCTCGAACTCCTGCACGGCGTGCCGGACTCGCCTGGTGGCTGGATGCTTGCGATGCACGTGGCCGCCCATCTCATGGCGGCGATCGCGACAGGAAAGGTGCACCCCTACATCCTCGTGGTCCCTGAGATCACGCCGTTCGGTGACAGGTCCGCGCCTTGGGACAACCAGGAGTGCAGCAACGTGCCTGGCGACGCCGACGTCGCGACCTGGATCACTCATGACGTCAGGGGCATGGTGCTGAAGTATTTCCGCGCGGTCTCCGCCGCGGACGGCTGGGGGCTGATGGGGTATTCCACCGGCGGGTTCTGCGCGGCCAAGCTGGTGCTTCAGTACCCGGGCCTGTACCACGCGGCGGTGTCGCTTTCCGGCTACTACACACCCGAGTCCAGGCTTCTGACCTACGATCGCACGCTGGCCAGGCAGAACAGTCCGCTGTGGATGATCGGTCACGACCGCACGCCCGCGGTCTCGCTGCTGATGACCGCGAGCGGTCAGGACCGGGTCGACCCGCCGTCCGAGCCGCAGCAGATGATCCAGGCGGCAACGGCCAACCCGCTGTCCCGCGCCACGGCGGTTGCGTCGTTCGTCGCGCCGGCGGGCGGCGGCCACAACCAGGGCGCGTGGGAGAAGATGCTGCCGACCGCGTTCACCTGGCTGTCGCAGCGGCTTTCCGGCCCGGTGCCCGCGGCGGCGCCCCGGCGAGCGGGCCGCGTGCCATGACCCTCACAAGCTCCGCGTTCCGTGCCCTGACCATCGCGGCGGCGGCCGGGGGCACGGTAATCACCGCGGCGCTGTGGAACCGGGTCCGCGGCGGTCGCGGGATCCGGCTGCTGAGCCGGCTCGGGCTGCTCGTGCTCAGTTACAGCCTGACCGCGATCGCGGTGCTTGTCTCGATCAATATCGCCTATGGCGGCCTGATCTCGACCTGGGGTGATCTGCTCGACAACCTGCGCCCGTGACCGCCGGGGCCCCGGCCCGCCCGACCTGATGGGCCGGGGTAAGAGCCTCCTTAAGAACCTTATGCTCTCCACCGCCTGGCTCGCCGCTCGCGACGAGCGAGGGTTCTTAACAGGCTCTGAAAATGCCGGGGCGGGAGAGCACCGCACCGCCCTCCCGCCCCGGCCACGACCGGTCACAGTCCCTCAGTGAGCCTCGAAGAACTGCTCGTCCTCGGTAGAGCCCGTCAGTGCCACCGTTGACGAGTTAGGCGTGATCGCCGTGTTGACCAGGTCGAAATATCCGGTGCCGACTTCGCGCTGGTGCTTGGTCGCTGTGTAACCCGCGCGCTCGGCGGCGAACTCGGCGTCCTGCAGCCGCACGTAGGCCGGCATGCCCTCCTCGGCGTAGCCGCGGGCCAGGTCGAACATGGAGTAGTTGAGCGCGTGGAATCCGGCGAGGGTGATGAACTGGAACTTGTACCCCATGTGGCCAAGTTCCCGCTGGAACTTGCCGATCGTGCCGTCGTCCAGGTCCCTGCGCCAGTTGAACGATGGTGAGCAGTTGTACGCGAGCAGCTGGTCCGGGAACTTCGCCTTGATCGCCTCGGCGAAGTCGCGGGCCACCTCGAGATCCGGCGTCGAGGTCTCCATCCAGAGCAGATCCGAGTACGGCGCGTAGGCGAGGCCGCGCGCGATGCACGCCTCGATCCCGCTGCGCACCCGGAAGAAGCCCTCCGCGGTCCGCTCGCCGGTGGTGAAGCGACGGTCCCGCTCGTCCACATCACTCGTCACAAGCCTGGCGGACTGCGCGTCGGTGCGCGCGATGACGATGGAGGGCACCCCGCACACGTCGGCAGCCAGCCGGGCGGCGCTCAGCGTCCGGATGTGCTGCCCGGTCGGGATGAGAACCTTCCCGCCGAGATGGCCGCACTTCTTCTCCGACGCGAGCTGGTCCTCCCAGTGCACTGCCGCCGCTCCGGCCGCGATCATCGCCTTCATCAGCTCAAAAGCGTTCAGGACGCCACCGAACCCGGCTTCGGCGTCGGCGACGATCGGCGCCAGCCAGTACGGCGAGTCCGCGGCCTTGCCCTCGGACCAGGTGATCTGGTCCGCGCGCAGCAGCGCGTTGTTGATGCGCCGCACGACCTGCGGCACCGAGTTGGCCGGGTACAGGCTCTGATCGGGGTAGGTCTGCCCGGCCATGTTCGCGTCGGCGGCGACCTGCCATCCGGACAAGTAGATGGCCTTGAGCCCGGCGCGCACCTGCTGCACCGCCTGGTTGCCGGTAAATGCACCAAGTGAGTGGACGTAGTCCTCCTCGTGCAGCAGCTGCCAGAGGCGCTCCGCGCCGAGGCGCGCAAGCGTGTGCTCCTCCAACGGTGCCCCGCAGCTTGATGACGTCCTCGGCGGTGAATGTCCGCTCCGTGTTGTGCCAGCGGGGATCGGACCGCCACTGCTCCCTGAGCTGTGCGGCTTGCTCGGCAAACCGGCCGGTGGAGTCTGTGCCCTCGAGGCGACGATCGCTGGATGCCATTTTGATCAACACTGCCTTCTGTGTCGCCCCCTGGGTCGGTACCTCCGAGTCTGGGCGATTCTGAGGGCTGGAACCAAGGACAACAGTGTGAAAGAACTTACAAATTAATTGTATCATCAACCTATGAAGGATTTCTTTGTGGAAAAAACTTCATCTTTGACAGATCTCCATGGTCTAGACCTTATGATGTTCGGCCAACGGTTGCGGCACCTCCGCCGCGCCCGTGGGCTCACCCTCGCCGAACTCGGCGAGCGGGTCGGACGCGCACCTTCTGCGCTTTCGCTGCTGGAGAACGGCCGCCGTGAACCAAAGTTCTCCCTGCTCAACGCCCTTGCCGAGGCGCTGCAGGTCGCACCGTCTGAGCTGCTGAGCCGTGAGCCGCCCAACCGGCGTGCGAAGCTGGAAATCGCGATCGAGGAGGCGCAGCAGGATCCCGCCTTCGCCGCGCTCGGCCTGCCCCGCCTGAAGGTGGGCGCGCGCGTGCCCAACGACGTCCTCGAGCACCTGGCCGCGCTCCACGCCGAACTGCGCAGACAGCGGACCAGGCCGACCGCGACACCGGAGGAGGCGCGCGCCGCGAACGCGGTGCTCAGGCAGAAGATGCGGGAGCGCGGTAACTACTTCGCCGCGATCGAGCAGGCGGCCGGGCAGACCCTGGAGGCGGTCGGCTACCGCGACGGTGCTCTGTCACAGGGCACGATCCTGTCGATCGTCACCAACCATGGCTTCACCGTGCGCTACGTCCAGGACCTGCCCCGTTCGGTGCGGTCGGTGACCGATCTGCGGAATCGGCGCATCTATGTCAAGCAGGAGTCGATCGGCATGCACACGCCCCGCACGGTCCTGTTGCAGACGATCGGCCATTTCGTGCTCGGCCACGCCGCGCCCGCGGACTTCGCCGACTTCCTGCGCCAGCGGGTGGAGGCGAACTACTTCGCCGCCGCCGTGCTCGTCCCGGAGCGGCCCGCCGCGGCATTCCTGCGCGAGGCGATGCAGACGCGCACGGCGTCGGTGGAGGATCTGAGGGACGTGTTCTCCGTCTCTTACGAGATGGCGGCGCACAGGTTCACCAACCTCGCCACCCATCACCTGGGGCTGGACTGCCACTTCGTGAAGAACGACGAGGGCGGGATCATCTACAAGGCCTACGAGAATGACGGGCTCGCGTTCCCCGCCGACTCCTCGGGCGCGATCGAGGGGCAGCGGATGTGCCGCCAGTGGTCCGGCCGCCAGGTGTTCTCGTCGGCCGACCGGTTCTCGCCGCACTATCAGTACTCCGACACCCCGTCCGGCACGTACTTCTGTGTGGCGCAGATCGACCCGGGCATCCAGCGCGGCTTCGCGATCACGCTGGGCGTGACGTATGAGCAGTCGCGCTGGTTCCGTGGCCGCGACACCAGGACGCGGATGGTGTCGGCGTGCCCGTCGCCTGAGTGCTGCCAGCGGCCGCCGGCCGGGCTCGCCGAGCGCTGGGAGGGCATGGCGTGGCCGTCCGCTCGCGCGCACTCCCACGTCCTATCCGCGCTGCCCACCGGCTCGTTCCCCGGTGTCGACCAGGGCGATGTGTACGAGTTCCTCGAACGGCACGCGGACGAATGACCCGCAGGAAATTGTCACAAGCCCGAAACGTTCGGGGAACCAGACCGTATTTAACTGGCGGTATGAATCGGATGGTGATACCTGGCGAGGGGGGAGCGAGTGCTGCCTGAGGTCAGGGCCTGGCTGCGCGACGCCACGTCCGCCGCGGCGGACTGGCATGCGCCCGCGCTCGCGGCCGCCAAGGGAACGGCCCGTATCAGCGTGGTGCTTCCCGCATACAACGAGGGCCGGACTGTGGGCACCATCGTGGCCGCGATCCGTGCCTCACTGATGCAGGCATATCCGCTGGTCGATGAGATCGTGGTGATCGACTCACGCTCCACCGACGACACGGCGCGGGTGGCAGCCGCGGCGGGCGCGCGGGTCTTCGCCCAGGACGAGGTGCTCGCGCACCTGCGGCCAGAGTCGGGCAAGGGCGAGGCATTGTGGAAGTCCCTCGCCGTGACCACGGGCGACCTGATCGTCTTCCTCGACGCGGACGTGCGGAACTTCTCGCCGTCGTTCGTCACCGGCATGCTCGGGCCGCTGCTCGCTGATCCCGACGTCAGCTTCGTGAAGGGCAGCTATGACCGCCCGCTCGCGGGCACTCGCGACAGCGGTGGCCGGGTCACCGAACTCGTCGCGCGCCCGCTGCTGAACCTGCACTGGCCGCTGCTCGCCGGGTTCGTCCAGCCGCTCTCCGGTGAGTACGCATCGCGCCGCGCCGTGCTCGAGCGCGTGCCCTTCGTCACCGGTTACGGAGTCGAGTTCGGGCTGCTCGTCGATCTGCTCGAGGCGCACGGGCTGGCCGCGATGGCGCAGGTCGATCTGGGCGTCAGGGTGCACAAGCATCAAGGCACGGCGGCGCTCGGCCGGATGGCGAGCCAGATCATGCTCACCGCCTGGTCGCGGCTGGAGCGCCACGGCCTGATCGTGGCCAGCGAGGAGCCTGTCCCGGTCCTCGCCCAGTTCCGCAGGGACGCGAGCGGGCACCACGCCGACGTCAGGGACGTCTCGGTGGCGCAGCGGCCGCCGATGATCGAGGTCCAGGGGTATCCGGCCGGCCGCATGCTCGCCGCCGACGCCTGACTTCGCCCCGGGCTGGCCCTGCCCACGCGCGTGTCAGCGGCAGGGAACGGCGCGGCCCGCGTGAGCCGTTACGGATCAATCAACCGCCACGGATCTGTATCGGCCTGCCAATGCGGAGCCGGGGATCTGCCGCCCCGGATCTGGTCACGCAACGGGTGTAGCGCTAGTATTACTTGTCAGTAACATGGCCTTCGGCGCCCGCCCGTTCGCGCCCTGTGGCACCGCACCCCCAGGTCACCGAGGAGCGTCATGAGTACAGACACCGAGACCGTAGCGCCGTTCTCGCTCGAACTCAGCGAGGATGTCCGCGAAATGCGCGACTGGGTGCATGAGTTCGCGACGAACGTCATCAGGCCGGCGGCGGCCGAATGGGACGAGCGGGAGGAGACCCCATGGCCGGTCCTCGAAGAGGCGTCCAAGGTCGGCCTCTATGCGCTCGACTTCTTCGCGCAGCAGTCGCTTGAGCCGACAGGCCTTGGCATTCCCGTCGCGTTCGAGGAGCTGTTCTGGGCCGACGCGGGGATCGGCCTGGCGTTGGTCGGGTCCACGCTCGCGGCGCTTTCCGTCGTCGCCAACGGGACGCACGAGCAGATCGCCGAGTGGCTGCCGCAGATGTTCGGCGAGGCGGGCGACGTGAAGCTCGGCGCGTTCTGCGCGTCGGAGACCGATGCGGGCAGCGACATCGGGGCCATCCGCGCCCGGGCCGTCTATGACGAGGCCAAAGACCAATGGGTGCTGAACGGCACCAAGACCTGGGTGACCAACGGCGGCATCGCCAACGTGCACGTCGTGGTGGCGTCGGTCGTGGCGGAACTTGGCAGCCGCGGGCAGGCCAGTTTCATCGTGCCGCCGGCCACGCCCGGCCTCAGCCAGGGACAGAAGATCCGCAAGCACGGCATCCGTGCCTCGCACACCGCCGAGGTCATCCTCGATGAGGTCCGGGTGCCCGGCCGGTGCCTGGTCGGCGGCAAGGAGCGTTTCGACGAAAGGCTCGCGCGCGCCCGCGAGGGCGTGCGCAACGGCGAGCAGGCGGCTATGAAAACGTTTGAGGCGTCGCGGCCGAGCGTTGCGGCGATGGCCGTCGGCGTCGCACGCGCGGCGTACGAATACGCACGCGACTATTCGAGAGACCGGGTCCAGTTCGGCCGGCCGATCGGCAGGAACCAGGCTGTCGCGTTCATGCTCGCGGACATGAAGACGCAGGTCGACGCAGCCAGGCTGCTGGTGTGGCGGGCCGCATGGATGGCGCGCACGGGCAAGCCGTTCGACAGCGCTGAGGGCTCGATGTCGAAGCTGGTCGCGGGGGAGGTGGCGGTCAGGGTGACCGAGCAGGCGATCCAGATCCTCGGCGGCAACGGCTACACGCGCGATTTCCCCGTGGAACGCTGGCACCGGGACGCGAAGATCTTCACGATCTTCGAGGGCACCTCGGAGATCCAGCGGCTGATCATCGGCCGCGCGGTCACCGGCCTGGACGTCCGTTAGTTCCGGCTGTATCCGAGGGGTGCTGGGCACGCGCCTGGTGCCGCCGCAAGGGTCATGACCAAGGCGGCCGGACGCATACACGTTCGCTCGCGGGGTAGCGAGCCTGGCGCCGTTTGATGCTCGCTTCCGCGCGGAACGCCTGTGGTCCCTTTACAGGCCACTAGCCGCTCAGGTATGTGTGATCTTCGTGGCGGCGGGAAGCGTCATGTGGGGATGTCGGCGAGCGATACGGACGGAACTGTGGCAGAGAACGCGGTCATCTGGAGCCGCTCCGCACCGGCGCCGCACCGTGCGTGAGGCGGGGGCAGCGCAGCCCGTCTCCACGTACCGGTTGCAGCTCAGGCGTGGCTTCGGCTTCGCGGAAGCCGCTGCGATCGCGGACTACCTCACCGCGCTCGGAGTGACCCACGTCTACCTGTCGCCGATCTTGCAGGCCGTACCAGGCTCGTCGCACGGATACGACGTGGTCGACCACTCACGTATTTCCGCCGACCTCGGCGGTGCGGCCGCGTTCCGTGCCATGGTCGAGCGCTTCCACAGCCAGGGTCTGGGTGTGATCGTCGATATCGTGCCCAACCACATGGCGATCCCGGTGCCCGAGTCGCTCAACCGGCAGTTGTGGTCGGTCCTGCGTGAGGGGACGAGCTCGCCCTATGCGCACTGGTTCGACATCGACTGGCCGGCGCAGGGCAACCGGATGCTGCTGCCCATCCTGGCCGGGCCGATCGGGCACTGCTTCACCGATCTTGCCATCGAGCGCTCGGCCGGCGAGCCGGTGCTCCGCTACCGCGACCACGTGCTTCCGATCCGCCCGGGCACCGCCGGCCTGCCGCTGCACGACCTGGTCCGCGGCCAGCACTACCAGCTCGCGTACTGGCGAGTCGGCGCGGCCGAGCTGAACTGGCGGCGGTTCTTCGACATCACGTCGCTCATCGCGATCCGGGTCGAAGACGAAGGCGTATTCACCGCCACGCACGATCTTCTGATCAGCCTGGTCACCGAGGGGCTCATCGACGGCCTGCGGGTAGATCATCCCGACGGGCTGACCGACCCACGAGGCTACCTGCGGCGGCTGGCCGAGGCCACCGGCGGCACCGGCGTCCGGTCCGGGGGGTCGCCCCCCCGGGCCGGCATCTGGGTGGCCACCGAGAAGATCCTCACCGGGACCGAGGAGCTGCCATCGGACTGGCAGTGCGCGGGCACGACCGGTTACGACACGCTCGGCGTCGTCGGTGGCCTCTCCATCGACCCGGAGGCCCGCGAGCCGCTCACCGAGACGTACGAGCGATTCACCCGGATACTTGACGGCCCTGGGGGCCGGTCGGATGCGGTGGTGAGCGGGTCACCACCGGCTGCGCGGGGACCGCGGGGGTCGGCTCATCCATGGGAATCAGAGCAGCACAGCGGCTTCGCCGACGTGGCACAGGCCGCGAAACGTGACACTGCCGCCCGCGGTTTCGCGGCCGAGCTGTCCAGGCTTATCCGGTTGCTCGACCCGGCGGAGGTGCCTGAGATCGCTGGATTCGGCGCGGCGGACCTGCGCTCGGTGCTTGTCGAACTGCTCGCCGCGTTCCCCGTGTACCGTGCGTACGTCGTGCCGGGCGAACCCCCGCCTGAGACATCCGTTGCGATCGTGCGGGATGCCGCCGCGGCTGCTCGCCGTAGTCTTCCCGCCCGCCTGCACACCGCGCTCGATGCCGTCTGCGGTCTGGTGCTCGGCAACGGTGATTGTGCGGATACACATCCATCCCGGGCTGAGTTCGCCGTGCGGTTCCAGCAGACGTGCGGGCCTGTGATGGCCAAGGGCGTCGAGGACACCGCCTTTTACCGCTGGTCGCGGCTGGTCGCGCTGAACGAGGTCGGCGGCGAGCCAGACAGGTTCGGGGTCAGCCCCGCGGACTTCCACGCCACCGCTTGCCGTCTGGCCCGGGACTGGCCCGCGACCATGACCACGCTTTCCACGCACGACACCAAACGCCAGGAGGACGTGCGGGCTCGGCTGTCCGCGCTCACCGAGTCGCCGCAAGCGTGGGCGCGGGAGGTGACGCAGTGGCACGAGCGCGCCGTCAGCCTCAGCGGCGGGCGGGCGCCCGAGCCTGACACCGAGTATCTGATGTGGCAGACCCTTGTCGGCGCGTGGCCGATCGAGCGCGACCGTCTTGCCGGGTACCTTACGAAGGCGATGCGGGAGGCGAAGACCCGGACGTCCTGGACCGATCCTGACACCGGCTACGAGTCGGCGGTGCTCGCATTCGCCGACGGGGTGCTCGGGGACCCAGAACTGACCGGGCGCATCGCCGGGTTCGTCGCCCTGATCGCGCCTGACGCACGGGTGAACTCGCTCGGTGCAAAGCTCGTGCAGCTCACGATGCCCGGCGTGGCCGATGTCTATCAGGGCTGCGAGCTGACCGGGTACTCGCTGGTGGATCCCGACAACCGGCGGCTGGTGGATTACGCACGCCGACGTCTGATGCTGGCCGCGCTCGACGTGGAGCAGGGGGATCCACCGGACTCAGGCACGGACTCGAGCCTGGACGCGGAGAAGCTGCTCGTAACCTCCCGTACGCTGCGGCTGCGCCGCGATCATCCGGAGTGGTTCGCTGGGAGTTATACGCCGCTGCGTGCGGAAGGCCCCGCGGCGCAGCATGCGGTCGCGTTCGCTCGCGGCGGCGGCGCTGTCGCCTTCGCCACCCGGCTGCCAGCCGGGCTGCGGCGAATCGGCGGCTGGGCGGATACGGTGCTACCGCTGCCCGAGGGCCGCTGGCGCGACGTGCTGACCGGTGCAGCTCAGCCGGCCCGCACCTACTGCTCTCGACGCTGGCGCAGCGGCTGCCGGTGGCGCTGCTCGCCCGGGAGGGAACCGGTTTTCCCAGGGAAAGGACTGCTGCCTGGTGAGTATGTTCCACGTCTGGGCGCCTGCTGCTGGACAGGTCGACGTCGAGGTAGCGGGGGAGCGGCACCCGATGATGCCACGCGATCACGCCGCGTCCGAACCGGGCGGCTGGTGGGAGCTCGATGTGCCTGACATTGTCGACGGCGCCGACTACGCGTTCCGGCTGGACGGCGGGGATCCGCTGCCGGATCCACGTTCCCCGCGGCAGCCGTTCGGGATCAATGGGCCAAGCCGTGTCTACGATCACTCCGCCTTCCGCTGGACCGACAGTGGCTGGCGGGGCGGCCCATTGCACGGATCGGTTATCTATGAGTTGCATGTCGGCACGTTCACGCCAGCGGGCACGCTGGACGCCGCGATCGGGCGGCTCGACCATCTCCGCGACCTCGGCGTGGACACGGTCGAGCTGATGCCGGTGGCCGCGTTCCCCGGCCGCCATGGCTGGGGCTACGACGGGACGAACCTCTGGGCGGTGCACGAGCCGTACGGCGGACCGGACGCCCTGAAGCGGTTCGTGGACGCCTGCCACGCGCACCGCCTTGCCGTCATCCTCGACGTCGTGTACAACCACGTCGGCGCCGGCAACATGCTCGCCGCGTTCGGGCCGTACTTCACCGACGCGCACGTGACGCCGTGGGGTCTCGCGGTGAACATGGACCAGCCGGGTTCGGACGAAGTGCGGGCGTTCCTGATCGAGAACGCGCTGATGTGGCTGCGGGACTACCATGCCGACGGGTTACGACTGGATGCCGTGCACGCGATAGAAGACCATCGGGCCCTGCATTTCCTCGAACAGCTCGCGGGTGAGGTGCACGTGCTCGCCGCGCTGCTCAATCGCGAACTTGTCCTCATCGCCGAGTCCGACGCCAACGATCCGCGCCTGGTCACCTCGCGGGAGGCGGGCGGTTACGGGCTGGCCGCCCAGTGGAGTGACGACTTCCACCATGCGCTGCACGCGGCGATCACGGGGGAACGGCAGGGCTACTACCGCGACTTCGGCTCGCTAGCGGCGCTTGCGAAGACGCTTACCAGGGTGTTCTTCCACGACGGTGTCTGGTCAACCTTCCGCGGCCGCACGCACGGGCGGCAGGTGGACGTGTTCCGCATCCCGGCCTACCGGTTCGTCGGTTACCTGCAAGATCATGACCAGATCGGCAACCGGGCCGTTGGTGACCGGATCTCCGCCACCCTGTCAGCGGAGCTGATCAAGGTTGGCGCGGGGCTGGTCCTGACCGCTCCGTATACGCCGATGTTGTTCATGGGGGAGGAGTGGGGCGCGGACACCCCGTGGCAGTACTTCACCGATCACGGCGACCCCGGTCTCGCGAGGGCTGTCGCGGACGGGCGCCGTGCGGAGCTCGCCGCGCACGGCTGGGCTGCGGGTGAGGTCCCCGACCCGCAGGACGAAGCGACCTTCCTGCACTCCAGACTCGACTGGTCGGAACTTGAAAAGGCGCAGCACCGTGAGCTCCTCGAGTGGTACCGGCAGCTGATCGCGTTGCGCCGTGGATGGCCAGAGCTCACCGACCCACGTCTCGACCGGGTGCGGGTCGCCTATGACGAGGGCGAGCGCTGGCTGTTGGTCACGCGAGGGCGGCTGCGCATCGTGGCCAGCCTGGGTCAGGGCAGCGTGCGGGTGCCGCTTGACAGGCCTGGCGGCACGCTCCTGGCCACGTCCAGCCCCGGAGTCGTAATCAAGCGAGACGCGGTCACCATGCCCGGCACCGCCTTCGCAATCTTCGAAACCTGAGTCGGTGCCGGTGCAATGGGAGAAGCCGGGCCCCCGGATCGCCACGGCGAGTTGCCGCCAAGCTGAGTTGCGGGCCGCGGGTTCCGGGCGAGCCGGGTTGCGGGCGAGCCGTGTTGCGGGCGGGCCAAGTTGCGGGCCGAGCGGGTTGCGGGCGAGCCGGGTTGCGGGCCGAGCGGGTTGCGGGCGAGCCGGGTTGCGGGCCGAACGGTGATATGGCGGCTCGGCGCCGTCAGGCGTCACCGGTAATGTAGGTGCGGCCGGACGGAGCGGTCCATTGCATGACGCCTGGCCTGATTTGCCGCAGCCGCCAGCCACGGGCCTGTTTGAGCTGGTGGTGGGCTCTACATAGCGGGGCGATATTACATTCGCAGGATCTTCCGCCTTGGCCATAGGGGATGGTGTGATCCATGTCGCATCCGGCCGCGGGCTGTCGGCAACCGGGGAATGAACATGTCTTGTCCCGGATTTGGATCAGGTGCCGAAGCCGCGGTGTGAGCTGGTAACCGGCCGTTTCCCGGTCATGGGCGCAGGACCCGAAGGCCAGGGGATCGATCGTGATGGCAAGGGTCGTGGTGGCCCCGGCCCCCGGGATCCCCGCATCGGGCCGGCCCACGGCCGAGTGCTCTGGATCTGCGGGCGGATCGCCGCAGGCGCTGGCCAGATGCGTGCCGATGGCAGCGCCCGGGCCAGGGCCAGCCCGCGCGTGAGAAGCGGCGCGGGCGGCAGCGCCGGGGCCGGCCCGGGTGCGGGGGGCGCAGCCGTGGCCGATTACCCGGCCGGCGGAGTCGGTGACGGTCAGGCACCATGAGGTGGCCCGGTGCTGGGCGGCGGCGCCCGCGAGCAGGCGGGTGGTGCTGGCGTCGACCGGGCCGAACCCGGCTACCTCACCTGGTGATTCGGCCAGCCCGAGCAGCGTGGCCAGCGGGACGGTCAGATTGACTGAACCGGTCAGCGAGCCCAGTCCGCCCAGGAAGGCTCCGGCCGCCGTTCCGACGGAGCCGTCCGTCTCGGCTGTGCGGGCAGCGCCATCCACATCGGCCGTACTGGCTGCGCAGTCCCCGTGGGCGGTGTCCGCGCCGTCCACATGTGCCGCACTGGCCGCGGCGGCCGTATGAGCGGTGCCCGCCGCGTCGGCGGCGCTGTCCGCGGTGTCCGCGCCGTCCACATCTGCCGCACTGGCCGCGGCGGCCGTATGAGCGGTGTCCGCGCTGTCCGCATCGGCGGCGCTGTCCGCGGCCCCGGCGGCGGTGTCCGCGCTGTCGGCATGGGCGGCATCAGTGGCCTCGGCCGAGTCGGCGCCGTCCGCATCGGTGGGAGTGGGCAGGAGCCGGTCGAGGGGCTGGCCGGCCAGCAGCGCCAGGTACACCTTCGCGCGCAGCACGTCCAGGCTCCCAGCGGCACCCGCCGCCTTCAGTTTGCGGGCGATCGCGGAAATCCGCTTATCGGCCGCGAGCACCTCAGCCGGCGGCAAGTCCCGCCCGGCCAGCGCCTTGGTCCCGGCCGGCTCGTCCCACAACTCGACCCGGGCGTCTTTTTCCGCGTTCTCGCGCCGCGCCTGGGCTCCGGCCGGATCGGCAGCCATCACCGCATGGCGTACCGCGGCCCGCAACTCCCCGGTCGTCTGGGTAGCCGCTTTCGCCAGCACCAGATCCTCGACCGCGCGGCCCAGCCGCGAGTCCAGGCCGGCGACCCCATCGGTGATCGCCAGCGTCTTGGGCACGTCGATCCGGCCCAGCCGCAGCGCCGCGGCTGTACCCGGCAACTCGGCCAGCCGCAGCGCCCGGTCCACCAGCACGTCCGCGCCGCGCCGGGTCAACGCCAGCGCGCACGCCAGTTCACCGGCCGCATCATCAACCGGCTGGCAGCCCAGGCCGCTGACATGCTCATCACTGCGGCGGGCCACCAGTTCGGCTACTGCGGCGAACTCACCCGCAGCGGCCCACGAACACAGCCGCCGCCACGCCCGTACCATCCCAATCAGCTCGTCATCGGACGGCCCGCTCAGCCCACCGGCCCACGCACTGGCAACACACCCGGCCAGCGTGGCGCCCGGCTCCAGCACATCCAGCGTGCCGCCAGCACCGAATCCGGCCAGCACGGCGCCCGGCTCCAGCACATCCAGCGCGCCGCCAGCACCGAATCCGGCCAGCGCCCTGAGCGGCCCGGGCGTGCCGGGCTCGCCATCCTCACCAGGGCCGGACGGTACCGGGCCCGGCCCGCGAGCGGTGGGCGGCGTGCCGCGGGGCCCGCGGTCGCCTCGGCCGGCATCACTGACCGATGGCGCGGTGGGATGCGGCGACGGTGGCGGGGCAACGGCTTCCGCCGCCCAGGTGGCCCAGACTTGGGCCGGCACGCCGGCCTCGGCGTCACCGGGTGGGTCGCTGTCAGGGTCGGGCACATAGCCGCAAAGCTCGTCTTCGGTGGGCGCCTCTGGGACACCAAACGCCCTTAACTGCTCGGCCAGCACCGTACGCTGCCAGGACTCCTCATCACGCCCGTCACGCGGCCACACCAGCCCGCTGGCCCAGCCCTGGGCCATGTCGGCGGCCGTGGCAGATACCGGCACGTGATTCCACCTCCCGAGCAGCTAGACACTAACAATACAAACATTCTATCGAACGCCAGCCGCTCATGCCGGGTTATCCACAGAACAATTTCCAGCGATGTCACTTATCCACAGGCCGAGTCTCGCTGCGCACCACAAACCGCGCACCTGGGGAAGGATGGGGCAAAGGCGCATTGAGTACTTCATCCAATCTGGCAGCCATCTTTCGCGATGGCCGGCGTTTGCGGTTGACGTAAAAAGCGATCAGCCCACGGTCACATGGAACCTGGCGGGCAAGCGCCCGTCCCTGATATCCCCGGGAGGCAAGTGCTGGGAAATGGGGTCCCGGCGGGCGACCTGTGCGCTCTCGCAGCGTCAGGATCGGCGCGCCACGCGGCAGCCGTTAGGGATCATGATCGAACCTCTGGTGGGTGCGGGGGATTCGCGCCGTCAGTTGGCGAGCGCTGGTCCTGCGCTCCGGGCTGCGTCCCGAACCCGCTTGGGTTGCGCTGGACCACGTTGACCTGTGAGGTCAGCGGCAGCCCGAACAGCCGGGTGGCGTCGTACTCGGCGTGCGATCCTGGCGATCCTTTCGGTACGAGGTCCCCGATTGCGCCAGAGGCCGCCATACCGGGCAGGAACATGGTGGCGGCCACCGCCGCGCCAATCCATGCGAGCAGGATGGGGTAGCGCAGCGTCACGACCACGAACGCGAATCCCGCCACAGCCAGCCCACGGCCGGGCGGTCGCGGTGCCGGGCGATGGGGTGGACGCGCAGGTCAGTGCGGGCCTTCACTACCATGCGTGTCTTATGGTGGTCGGTCCTATGGGAGAAACTGGGGCTCCATGACGGGCGAGCGGGAGCATCGGGAAAAGCGGCTCATCGGCTTGAGTGTCGTACTCGATGGCAGGCTCGCGATGCCCGCGATGGCAGGAGTCGCCGGGATCGTCGCCCGCCTGGGGCTGGACGGCATCTGGTGGCGCCAGCCGCCGCTTGCCGGGCCGCCGCCATCGGCGGCCGACGCCGCGGCCGTGCTGAGCGCATTCGCCGGCGGAGCCGGCCAGACACGTGCCGGGCTGATCCTGGATCTGACGCTGCCGGAGGTCGCCACGGCGGCGGCCACCGGCTGGACGGATCCGTGGCTGGCCGCCGCGGCGACACAAGGCGCGCGGCTCGTGCTGACCGGGCCGCCCGAGCGGATAGGGGCATGCCTGCGCGGCCTGCCGGTCGGCCGCCTGCCGCAGGTGGCCGTGGACTTCCGTGCGGGCAAGCACGCGGAAGCCGTCCTCGTGCCCGTTTCAGCCGGTCGTGACCTGGACGCCGAGATCCCGGCCGCGGTGGCCGCGGCCGGGGGCGGGCCAGTCCTCGTCGAGCTGCCCGTTTCGATAGGACGGACGGCCGCGGAGGCGCACGCACGCGCTGCGGCCGAGGCGCTGTTCGAGGTCACGGGCCAGCCGTCGGAGCAGGGGCTGTTCGGCACCCTCGAACAGTGCCAGTACCGGGCCGCCGCGCTCGCGCACGCGGGAGTGACCGAGCTTGTCTGCCATCCGCCCGGCAGCAGGGACCTGCCGGACGTGCTCGCACAGCTACGTGCGGTCGCCGCGGTCGGCAGCCACGTCCTGCGCCCGGGCGAGCCGCCGTCGCCGGCGCCGCCGCCACCGGCCGGCTGGGGCGGCAGACGCGTGACGAACGCGGACCCCGAGTGAATCTTGACTGGGTTCCCACGGGCCAACATGCTTGTATCGACAGCGGACACACGTTCGTATAGCGCACACTTCCGGGAGCAGCCGGTGGAATATGTAACGAAATTCGGCTCGCTAGACAACTACGAAAAAGGCGGGGTCGAGGTCATCAACGATGACCCCAAGAACTACGCCTTCTCCAATATCTTCGAAGTCGCGGCACAGGCGAAACCGTTCGAGAAGATCGCGGTGGGGAAGAATTTCGAGTACGTGCTCGAAGTGGTGCGGGTCGAGGGGACCTCGCCATGGCGCGTGTGCGCGCACGACGAGAGCGCTCTTATCATGGCGGGCGAGGTCGAGTTCAGTTTCCATACCCTGGACCAGCCTCCTGAGCTGCCGCAGGGCGGGTCGATCGCACTCGGCGGCGAGCCCGCGGGCGACTTCATGGGCCGTGTCATCGCACGCCGCGGCCATCTGACACTCCTGCCGGCCGTGCGCGCCTACCGTTACTCGGCCGCCAGCCCGTCCGTACTGCTGATCCAGACAGTCGAGGGTGTGGATACGCAGTACCGCTGGGCCGAGATCTGCCAGACAGCCTGATGACGGGAGCGGAGAGATGACGACGACCGATGCGGCGCAGGCCGCAATCGCGGGCGGGCCGAACGAATTCGGCTACCACGGCTACACGCTCGGCGAGTTCCATTTCAGCAGGGACGAGTATTTCGCCTACGTCGTCTGGCCGACCGGCCGCCACGTCATGAGCGTCGACGCCTTTCTTCGCGCGCTGCAGCGCGATGTGGCGTGGGACTTCTTTTACGGGATCGTCAACTTCGACGGTGTGCTCGGCACGATGAACCACTACGGGACGGTCGATCTGTTCGCCGGCCGCTACAACGACGCGTTCCGCAAGGCGGAGCTCGACCACGTGGAGACCATCGAGACATCCGTCATCCGGGAGACGTTCAAGGCGATGCTCGCGGACTGGACGAACGAGGGATTCGACCCGTTCGCCAGCCCCGAGGAGACCGGCAGCGCGTTCGGCGTCAAGCGCGGGAACAACGATGCCGCGATCACCAGGCACCGGGTGACCGCGGCCCGGATGGTGTCGCTGCCGGGCGACGAGCCGCTGCGCGACGACAGCAACGGCCATCCGGTCAACCGCATGTTCGCCGACGTGGCGCAGGACGAGCCCGAGATCGAGGCCGCGCCTGGCTACGAGGGGCAGCTCGGGTCGTTCAGCCTCTACGCGTACCTGTCGCGTTCTCCCGTCACCTGGAACCCGAGCGTGGTGAGCGTGTGCCGCGAGTCGCTGTACTGCCCGACGACCGAGGAGTACATCCTGCCGATTATTCACGGCAACGACAGGGCCGAGTGGTTCGTGCAGCTGTCGGACGAGATCATCTGGGACGTGGAGGACAGGGACACCGGCGCGAAGCGGGCCAAGGTCGTCATGAAGGCGGGCGACGTCGCGGCCATGCCCGCGGACATCCGCCACCAGGGCTATGCGCCGAAACGCTCGATGCTGCTGGTCTGGGAGAACGCGAGCGGGAAGATCCCGGCTCTGATCAGCACCGGCCAGTTTCCCTCGCAGCCGGTCGAGTTCTGAGTGCCGGCGCGCACGGGGGCCGGCGCAGGCCTACTGGGCGGGCGTGCGACGCTCGGCCCGATCCTCGCGTTCGCCCACCGTGCGGCGCAGGCGGCAGACGCCGAGCCGGTCGCCGATCTCGCGGCAGGCACGGCGTCCGCAGCTACCTCAAGGACGGCGCCCTGGCCGGGCCGGTGACCTCGATCGCTCGGCAGGCGCCTCGTAATCGCTGATCAGGGTCGCGTGGAGTTGTCCTTGTCGACTGCCTGCGCGGTCTCGCGGAGCAGCGGAAGGAACTCGTCGCGCAACGTTTCCGCCGAAACGCGGCTCGCATGCGCGCACACGTTCATCGACGCGATCACCTCCCCGTGCGCGTCGTGCAGCGGAACCGCCAGCGAACGCACGCCGATCTCCAGTTCCTCGTCGAGGAGACACCAGCCCTGCTCGGCCACTTCCTTGAGGATGGTCCGCAGTTCCTGCTCGGAGGTGACGCTCCGGGGTGTGAGCTGCTCAGGAACCACCTTGGCGAAGTAGTCGTCGAGAGCCTCGGGCTTGAGGTGCGCGAGCAGAACCCGCCCCATCGAGGTCGCGTGCGCAGGGAAGCGGGTACCGATCTCGATCTGCACGCTCATGATGCGCTTGGTGGGGATGCGCACGGTGAAGATGATGTCAGTTCCGTCGAGCACCGAGGCGGAGCTTGACTCCTGAACCTGCTGGACCAGGCGTTCCATGTGCGACTGGGCGACGTCCCACAGCGTCATGGATGACAGGTAGGCGTAACCGAGGTCGAGGACGCGGGGGCGCAGGTAGAACTGGCGGCCCTCTTTGCCCAGATAGCCGAGCGCCTCCAGGCTCAGCAGGAACCTGCGCACGGTCCCACGGCTCAGGCCGGTGGCTTCCGCGACTTCAGATAGTGAGAGCGTCCGCCGTTCCTGGCCGAATACGCGGATGACGGCGAAGGTTCGCTCCACCGCCTGCACGATCTCACGCGGCTCTTCATCCTCTGGTGACATAGCACTCCAGCTCTACGCGCCTCAAGCCGGCAGCCGGCCGCCACCCGGGTCAGATCCTCGACGAACCGGGCCGTCCGCGACAACAACACTAGAATACCATCCGGACAAATGTCCGCATAGCGAACGGAATCTACTGTGGCCTAGGGCCCGAATGTCACCTACAAGCTGGTGAACCTGTTCGTGCTGGTCATCCTGGCCAGCATGTGGAACCTCCTGGCCGGTTACGGCGGATTGGTGTCCATCGGGCTACAGGCGTTCATCGGCGTCGGCGCCTACAGCCTGCTGTGGCTGTCGCATATTGGTGTCGGCGTGTACGTGGCCATCCCGCTGGCCGCTCTGATGAGTGCGGCCGCGGCGCTGCCGCACTCGCCGGTCTTTACCTGCTGTTGCGCAGCCGGTTCGCTCTCGGGCTGACCGCGATCAGGGATCTGGGGCCTGCTGGCTTCCCGCACGCGGCTCAGCCTCTTCCCCACCAACTACCTGTTGCGGCCCGGCGGTGTGCAGCAGGCGGCTGCGACCGGCACTGATCGGCAGCACAGTGATCCAGGGGATCCGGCTGCCAAGGTCACCTGAACCATGACGGATGCAGTAGACATGAGCACAAGCGAGCACGGAGGTGGCAAGCGATGGCGCTGACCCTTCAGACGATGACTGACGAGCAACGCAAATCCGTCGCGGTGGAGTACCTGAAGGCGTTCGACAAGGGCGGCGTGACGTCCACGGGCGGCAGCATTCTCGATCTGTTCGCCGACGACGCGCAGGTGTACTTCCCGAAGTGGGGACTGGCGAGCGGCAAGGAGGAGATCGGCCGCCTGTTCGGCGACGTAGGCGGCACGCTCAAGTCGATCGTGCACCACTATTCCCATTTCAACTGGGTATTCTCGGGTGATGTCGTCGTTTGCGAGGGGACAAGTCACGGCGAGCACCGCGACGGCCCCTGGCGGGCCGGTGTCCCGGAATGGGGCGCGGGCCGGTGGTGCGACGTCTTCGAGATCCGTGACTGGAAGATCCAGCGGTGCTTCATCTATCTGGACCCCGACTACGCGTCGCAGGACACCCAGCGCTACCCGTGGCTGGACACTTCCTGATCACCGCGACAGGTGGCCGAAAGCCGGGTGAGGCAGCCGGTGGCTGAGCGGTTCGCTGACGTCGAATCGGTCGCCGCGCGGCTGCTTTCCGCCGGATACCTCGCCGATGAGATGATCGCCGACGCGGTGTTCCTCGCCGACCGGCTGAGCAAGCCCGTTCTCGTGGAAGGCCCTGCCGGGGTGGGCAAGACGGCACTCGCGACGGCGGTCGCCGCCGTCACGGGCGCCAGGCTGCTGCGGCTGCAGTGTTACGAGGGCCTCGACGAGGCGAAGGCCCTGTACGAGTGGAATTACCGCAAGCAGTTGCTGCGCATCCAGGCCACTGGCGACCAGGCGTGGGAACGCGCACAGGACGACATCTTCAGCGAGGAATTCCTGCTCGAACGGCCGCTGCTCGCGGCGATCCGTGCCGCCGACCCCGTGGTGCTGCTGATCGACGAAGTGGACAGGGTCGAGGCCGAGACGGAGGCGCTGCTGCTCGAAGTGCTGTCCGAATTCCAGGTCTCGATCCCAGAGCTTGGCACGATGACGGCCCGTCAGCGCCCGCTCGTCTTCCTGACCTCCAACGGCACGCGCGAGCTTTCCGAGGCGCTCAAGCGGCGCTGCTTGTTCCTGCATGTCGTCTACCCGGAGCCCGCGCGCGAGCGGGAGATCATCCGGCTGCACGTCCCCGAGCTGAGCGCCGAACTCGGGGCGCAGGTGGCGAAGCTGGTCCATCGCGTCAGGCAACTCGATCTGCGCAAGCGCCCGTCGGTCTCCGAGACCATCGACTGGGCGCGGACCCTGCATGTGCTCGGCGTGTCCGAGCTGCGGGAAGCCGTCGTGGACCGGACGATTCCCGTGCTGCTCAAACACCAGGCGGACATCGATCTCGCGCGTGACAAGCTCGGCCTGCTCAGCGCGACACACGAGGGGTGACCGGCATGACGCACCCGCGGCAGGGAACACAGGCACAGCCAGCTCAGCCGGCGCAGGTCACGACGCAGCCAACCACACAGGCGGCCCTCACGGCGGAGGTGCTCCGCGCCTACGACGCCACGCCCGATCCACGGCTGCGGGAGATACTCGGGTCGCTCGTCAGGCACCTGCACGCATTCGTCACCGAGACGTCCCTGACCAGCGACGAATGGCTCGCGGGCATCAGGTTCCTGACCGAGACGGGACACAAGTGCGACGAGGTGCGCCAGGAGTTCATCCTGCTGTCCGACACACTCGGCGTGTCGTCTCTGGTGGATCTGATCGCGGACCTGGCCGGGGGAGCGGCGGGCGCGACAGAATCCACCGTGCTCGGTCCCTTCTACGTGCCCGGTGCCCCGCGCCGGCGGCGCGGCGAGAATATCGGCCGGGCCAGCGACGGTGAGCCCGCCCTCGTGCGCGGGCGGGTGACCGACACCGCGGGCCTGCCGCTGGCCGGCGCCGCACTCGACGTCTGGCAGGCCGCCGCCAACGGCCTCTACGACGTGCAGGATCCCGGTCAGCCGCCCTACAATCTGCGCGGCGTTTTCACCACCGGCGCCGATGGGAGTTACGAGCTGCGGACCGTGCGCCCGGTCAGCTACCCGATTCCCACCGACGGGCCGGTCGGCCGGCTGCTGGCGGCCGCGGGCAGGCACGCCTGGCGTGCGGCGCACATCCACGCGATCGTGAGTGCCGCCGGCTACCGGTCCGTGACGACGCATGTGTTCGACGCCGACAACCGCTACCTCGCCAGCGACACGGTCTTCGGTGTGAAGGATTCGCTGGTCAAGCCCTTCCGCCCGGCTGGTCCGGGGGATCCGGGCGATGTCGGCTACGTGGCCGAGATGGACTTCGCGCTCGCCCCGGCCGCGCCGGGGGAACCCGGATAGCGGGACGGAAATGACGGCGCCCTCCACGGCCGGGCGCGAGGCCGGGCAATCCGCGGCGATGCTCACCGCCGTGCTGACATTCGCCGCGCAACTGCGCCATCTGGGGGTGCCGGTCTCCCTCGCGGAGGTCGTCGACGCAGTCGCCGCCCTGTGCGCCACGGACCTGCTCGACCGTGCCCGCGTGCGCCGGGCGATGCGCCTGACCATGGTCAAGCGCGCCGAGGACGGCGGGCTGTTCGAGGCCGCGTTCGACCTGGCCTTTCCCGCGCGCGACCCGGCGGCCGGCGGCGGGCGGGCGGCGCGGCGCGACCCGGAGTACGCACCGGGATCCGACCCGGGATCCTTAACGGCTGCCGCGCCCGACCTTCTCGGCAGGCTGGTGGCGGCGCTGCGCAGTGATTCGGGGATGTCGCTCGACGCCCTCGCCACTGACGTGGTGGCAGCCTTCGGCGGCTTGGATGCCGCGGCTCTGTCATCCACTGCCGGCGCGGCAGGCTCGTCGCGGTACCACTACTACCGCGTCCTGCGGCAACTGGATGTGAGCGCCCTTTTGCAGCGCAGTATGCGGCTGGACGGCATCGCCGCGCTCGGTCCGCTGCAGCGGCGCGTCGCCGCCGCGGCTGGACAGGAACGGCTCGAGGAATTCCGTGTCCTGCTCGGCGCCGAGCTGCGCCGCAGGCTCGCGGAGATCAACGGGCTAGCCGCCTCGCTCGAGCATTTGCGTGACGCGACACTCGACGTCGAGTTCCTGCGCGCGGGCCCGGCGGAGCTCGCCGCGATGTGCGATGCGGTGCGCCCGCTCGCCCGCAGGCTCGCGGCGAAGGCGGGACGGCGGGCGCGGCTGCGCGCGACGGGCCGCCTGGACATGCGCCGGACGATGCGCCGCGCACTTTCCACCGGCGGGGTGCCGGTCTATCCAGCCCTGCGCCGCCGCCATCGCAGCCGGCCGCATCTGCTCGTGCTCTGCGACGTGTCGGGGTCGGTGGCGGAATTCGCCAAGTTCACCCTCTCGCTGCTGCACGCGCTGCACGCCGAACTGCCTCGGCTGCGCTCGTTCGTGTTTGTCGACGGCCCGCACGAGATCACCGATCTCATCGAAACCAGCCCGGGCGTGATCGATACCAGGCTGCTCCTTTCGCGGCCAGGGGTTGTGCGGGACGACGGTCACAGCGACTACGGCGCCACGCTCGACCGGTTCATCCGCGAATACGGATCCAGGCTCGCGCCAGAGACGACACTCATCGTGTGTGGTGACGCGCGCAGCAACTACCGGCAGGCGAGACCGGAGCTCCTCGCCACGCTCGCGACCAGGGTGCGCCGCATCTACTGGCTCAATCCCGAGCCGCGCGAGGAGTGGGACACCAGGGACTCGGTCATGTCCGCGTACACGCGGCACTGCACAGCGGTCGCGGAAGTGCGGACCCTCGGCCAGCTCAGCGCCTGGGTCGAGACCCTGCTCTGACCCCAGTCCCGGCCCGGACCCCTACAAGACCCGCCCACCCAATGGGGGCTGTTGCCCCACTGCCGATCTTGGCAGCTTGTCAAGGCCTTCGGGAGGGGTGAACCGGATTCTGGGGACGCCGCGCCATGGGCGGGCGGTTTTCCACAGCTTCGGTTGCATCCGGCCGCCGCAGCCGTTACGGCTCTGCCAGCCAGGGAGGCTCCACCCCACGGAACCCCCCGCCTGTGCCTGGACGGCGCGCCATGCGGCAGCCGTAGACTGTGTTGCCCCCGGGGGGGCGACCCCCCGGGATCCCCCCGCCGACCTGCGGGGGGCCGCTCCATCTCGAGTCCGCGACTCACGTATCAGGATAATTCTTCATGCCGATGTTCAGCGGCGGGTAGCCGACATAGTTCTCCGCGAGTGTGGTGGCCGCCGCGCGCGATGAGGTCACGTAGCGTAGCTGGGACAGCTGGAGCTGGCTTTCCATCGGGTTCGCGCCGGGGGTGGCGTGCAGCATCGTGGTCATCCACCAGGAGAAATGGGTGGCCCGCCAGACGCGACTGCGGCACGTGCCCGAGTACGCGTCGGCCAGCTCGATGCGGCCGCCCTTGAGCAGGCTGGTCAGTGCCTCGGCGAGCACGGCCACGTCCGCGAGGGCGAGGTTCAGGCCCTTGGCGCCCGTCGGCGGCACGATGTGCGCGGCGTCACCGGCCAGGAAGAGCCGCCCGAAACGCATCGGCCCGCTGACGAAGCTGCGCATCGGGGTGATGCCCTTCTCGAGCACCGGGCCTTCCTTGAGCTCCCAGCCGGGCAGCGCGAACCGCTTGCTCAGCTGCGCCCAGATCCGCTCGTCCGGCCAGTCGGCGATGTCCTCGTCCGGCGCGACCTGGAGGTAGAGGCGGCTGATCCGCGGGGTCCGCAGGCTGTGCAGCGCGAAGCCGTCCGGGTGATGGCAGTAGATCAGCTCGTCGGTCGACGGCGGAACATCGGCAAGGATGCCCAGCCACGCGTACGGGTAGCTGGTCTCATGCACGGTCAGCAGGTGATCGGGGATGGCGGACCTGCAGATGCCGTGGAAGCCGTCGCACCCGGCGATCACGTCACAGCTGACTTCATGCCTGACACCGTCGGCGCCGGTGTACCGCAGCACCGGCCTTTCTGTGTCCAGATCGCTGATCTCGGTGTCGCTGACCTCGAACTCGATCGCCGCGCGTGCCGCGAGCCGCGCCGCGATCAGGTCCTTCACCACCTCGGTCTGGGCGTACACGGTCACCGTCCGGCCGCCGGTCAGGTCGCGGAAGTCGATATGCGTGCGCTGCCCGGCGAACTGCAGGTAGATGCCGCCGTGTTCGAGGCCTTCACGGTCGAGCCTGGCGCCAAGCCCGGCGGCGCGCAGCAGGTCCGCGCTGCCCGCTTCGAGCACGCCGGCCCGCTGCCGCGCCTCACAGTACGCGCGGCTTCGGATCTCCACCACGATCGAGTCGATGCCGCGGAGCGCCAGCAGATGCGAGAGCAGCAGACCGGCCGGGCCCGCACCGACGATTCCTACCTGGGTGCGCATGGCATGGACCGTACTAGACGCGCCACAGCGGTCGCCGCGACCAGTTCGCGTCGCTCAGAACGGATACTGGTTGATCTCGCCCTGGATCGTGACCCAGCGCGTCTCCGTGAACGCCTCGAGGTTCGCCGCGCCGCCGAACCGCGCGCCGGTTCCCGATGCGAGCACGCCGCCGAACGGGGTGTTCGGCGCGTCGTCCACGGTCTGGTCGTTGATGTGGACGATCCCGGTCGGGATGCGGCTGGCGAGGTCGAGCCCGCGCATGACATCGCGCGTCAGGGATGCCGATACCTTGCCGCGCCAGGTCGGCTCATCGAGAAGTGTCACGACTGCTCCTGTACGCCGGGCGGCGCGCCCGGCAGAAAAGGCAGGCACGGCTGCCGCGCGGGTCATGCCAAGGCGCCGCGCCGAGTTGGCCCGCTAAGACGATTCAATTGTGCGCATTGCGAACGAAAGTTCTGAATGCGAACTTAAGGTATCGCAGCTAGCCGTGTCAACGGACGCGGTGGGCCCCATAGGAGGTCCAGAGAAGTTGACGAAGGCCAGGCTGACTGCCTAACGTTCGCACTTAGTACCCTTGTACGCCTTACGAACGCCCTGATGAGTGGAGAGGGCCCTTCATGGCCGTGATCGTTCCTCTTGGCGAAGCGGTTGCCGGCCTCGTCCGTGACGGTGACACCGTGGCGATGGAGGGCTTCACGCACCTCATCCCCTTCGCGGCGGGACACGAGATCATCCGACAGGGGCGGCGCGATCTGACGCTGGTCCGGATGACCCCAGATGTCATCTATGACCAGATGATCGGGGCTGGCTGCGCGCGCCGGCTGATCTTCTCGTGGGGCGGCAACCCGGGAGTCGGTTCGCTGCACAGGTTCAGGGACGCGGTCGAGCACGGCTGGCCGGTGCCGTTGGAGCTCGAGGAGCACAGCCATGCGGGAATGGCGAACCGGTACGTCGCGGGCGCCTCTGGGCTGCCTTTCGCGGTGCTCCGCGGTTACGCGGGTACCGACCTGATGGCGAAGACACCGACCATCAAGCAGATCACCTGCCCGTTCACCGGGGAAGTGCTCGCGGCTGTCGCGGCGCTGAACCCGGACGTCACGATCGTGCACGCACAGCGCGCGGACCGGGCCGGCAACGTGCAGCTGTGGGGGATCACCGGTGTGCAGAAAGAGGCGGTGCTCGCCGCCGCGCGCAGCCTGGTGACCGTCGAGGAAGTGGTAGCAGAGCTGACGGAGGTGCCAGGCGCGGTGGTGCTGCCGACCTGGGCGGTCACGTCCGTGTCGCTTGCGCCCGGTGGTGCGCATCCGTCCTACGCACAGGGATACTCCGAGCGCGACAACGATTACTACGTGGCCTGGGACGCGATCAGCCGCGATCGTGACGCCTTCGGGTGCTGGCTCGACACGCACATTCGCGGGAGGCGGGCATGACGGCCGGCGGGCCGGCCGGGCCGGCGGCGAAATGGCCAGCGGCGGAGCCGGGACGGCCACCTACACGCCCGACGAGATGATGACGGTCGCGGCCGCGCGCGCCCTCCGCGACGGTGCCGTCTGCTTCGTGGGCATCGGGCTGCCGAGCAGCGCGGCCAACCTGGCCCGCCGCACACACGCGCCCGGCCTTGTCCTCATCTACGAATCTGGCACGGTCGGCGCCAAGCCCGATACGCTGCCGCTGTCGATCGGCGACGGCATCCTCGCCGGGACCGCGGATACGGTCATCAGCGTCCCTGAGGTTTTCAACTACTGGCTGCAACCCGGCCGGATCGACGTGGGCTTCCTCGGTGCGGCTCAACTGGACCGGTTCGCGAACATCAACACGACGATCGTCGGCGACGACTACCGCAATCCCGCGGTGCGGCTGCCCGGAGCGGGCGGCGCACCGGAGATCGCCGCGTCGTGCAAGGAGGTCATCGTCGTGCTCAGGCAGAACAGGCGGGCGTTCGTCGATCGGGTCGACTTCGTCACCAGCGTCGGCTTCGGCGATGGTCCTGGCAGCAGGAAACGGCTCGGGCTGAGCGGAGCGGGGCCGACGATGGTCATCACTGACCTCGGCGTGCTCGAGCCCGACCCGCAGACGTGCGAGCTCACCCTGACCCACCTGCATCCGGGTATCACCGCCGCGCAGGCGCGGGCGGCCACCGGCTGGGACCTTGCGGTCGCGAGCACGCTACGGCAGACCCCACCGCCGGGCTCAGCCAAGCTCGCCACGCTCCGCGCCCTGATCGCGGCGAAGAGGCACGCGTGACCTCCACCGGCGAGGACGCCGTCCGCGAGGTCGATGCCTTCCGCGACATCGCCGGTTCCGGGCAGGTCCAGGCGGTCCGCGAGGGCGAATTCGTCCGGTCGCTCGAGCGTGGCTTGTCGGTCATCCGGGCTTTCAACGCAGAGCATCCCGAGCTCACCCTCAGTGGCGTTGCCAAGATCACCGGTTTGACCAGGGCTGCGGCGCGGCGTTTCCTGCACACTCTGGTTGATCTCGGGTACATGCGGTCGGAGGGAAACAAGTTCGCGCTGCGCCCGAAGATCCTCGAGCTTGGCTACGCCTACCTGTCCAGCCTGTCGCTGCCTGAAGTGGCGATGCCGCACCTCGAGCAGCTCGTGGAGAAGGTGCACGAGTCGTCTTCGGTGTGCGTGCTCGACGGCGACGAGGTGGTGTACATCGCCCGCGTGCCAACCAAGCGGATCATGAGGGTCGCGATCAGCGTCGGGACGAGGTTCCCCGCCTACGCCACCTCGATGGGCCGCGTCCTGCTCGCGGCTCAGGGCGACGAGTGGCTGAACGGGTACTTCGCGTCCGTGAAGCTCCGGATGCTCACGCCGCACACCATCGCGGACCCGGCGGCGCTGCGCGCCGAGCTGCAGCGGATCGGTGAGCAGGGCTGGGCGCTGGTGAACCAGGAGCTCGAGGAAGGGCTCCGGTCGATCGCCGTGCCGATCCACGACAGCGCCGGGCGCGTGATCGCCGCGATGAACGTCTCCACGCATACGAGCAGGCACAGCCCCGGCGAAGTGGCTGACACGTTCCTCGCGCCGCTGCTGCACACCGCACGTCTGATCCAGGACGACCTGTGCAGTTCCGGTGCGCTGCTGAACCGTCCGTCACCCTAGCGGTCCTGCCACAGTGAGCACCGGCTGCGCGAGCCCATCAGCCGTTGCCCGACGATGCTGCCTTCCCGGTCCCCAGTGCCTGGGCAAGCTGGCGCAGAACCTCGTCCTGCCGCGCGAGAGTCGCCCGGTGCCCTTCCAGCGCCTTGTCCTGTGCGGCGAGGTGTTCCTGGATCTTAATTGCCTCCGCGAGCACGGCCTCGGCGTCCTTGTAGGTCTGCTCCGACCGCTTGTCCGCGGCCTTCGCCTGCACGTTCTGGCCCACGATGATGATCGGCAGCAGCACAAGCTGGATGAAGTTCGATGAGATCCACGCCACGATGACCGTCAGGTTGTCGCTGGTGATCGCGGAGGGCAGGCTGATGAGTGCGATCAACGCGAACACGTAGGCACAGACCATCGTGCCGACCAGCAATGTGATCTTCAGGCCCAGCCACGAGTTGAACCTGGCAAACGGCGTGCCGACCGGGCGCTGGTCCCTGATTCTCACCGGCCCGGCCATCTTGCGGTGTTCGATGTGCGGGTGCGGTACGTATTCGTACAAGCTCATTTTTCGCTCCACCTGCTGTCCGCGGAAGGCTGCGGGATCGTTGAACGTGGCTGCGCCCGTGCGGCACCCTTGGCGGCCAGTGCGGTGACCCGGTAGGTTGGTGCCCGTGCGGACTGTAACCCAGCTTCTCTGGTGGCGTCGCGGCATTGGCGGCGCTTGTTCGCGTATCTGAACTTACAGACAGCGACCGCCCGGGACTGGCGGTCGCTGTCTGCGTCTCCGCCGGTTTCCCTGGCCCTACCCGGGAGAGGCCAAGGTGGACCCCACCTTTCAGGAAGCAGGCCAGAAAGAGTTCGTGACCGGCGGCGGCGTCCGGGTCACCAGGATCGCGCAGCCGTTCGACGCTGACCTGATGAGCGGCATCGCAGCAACGGCGGACCGCCGCCGCGGCGGCGTGCTCAGCTCAGGTATGGAGTACCCAGGCAGATACAGCCGCTGGCACATGGCCTACGTGGACCCGTGCATCGAAGTCGTGGCGCGCGGCCAGGCCATCACCGCGCGTGCGCTCAACCCCAGGGGCCTGGTTCTCCTGCCGGTCATCGAAGCCGCGTTCCTCCTGGCTGGCGCCGCGCCCGGCACCGTTCCCCAGCCCGGCACCGTTCCCCATGCGGGTACCGCGCCGGGCGACGCGCGCGCGGAGGTCACCGCCGCGATCCCGCAGCCTGTCGGCGTGATACCAGAGGAGGAACGAACCCGCCGCCCGACCGTCTTCTCCGCCCTGCGGGAGGTTGTCGCCGCGCTGGGGTCCGACGACCCGAACCTCGGCTTCTACGGCGCGTTCGGCTACGATCTCGCTTTTCAGTTCGAGCCGGTCAGGCTGCGCCATCAGCGGCCGGGCAGCCAGCGCGATCTGGTCCTGCACCTGCCGGACCAGCTGTATCTGGTGGACAGGAAACGCGAGACGGCGCTCCGTTACTCCTACGAGTTCGAGACGGGCAGTGGCCGCACCGAAGGGCTGCCGCGGGTGACTTCGCCCACCCCGCAGCCGCCGCATCCGTCAGCGGCCGCCGGACCCGTTCCGTCGCGGCCGGCCATCGGGACCTATGCGCGGGTCGTGGAGGAGGCCAGGCGGCGGTTCATCCGCGGTGACCTGTTCGAGGTGGTGCCGAGCCAGGCGTTCCACCATCCGTGTGACTCACCGGCCGCTTTCTACGAGCGGCTTCGCCGCCGCAATCCGGCGCCTTATGAGTTCTTCTTCAACCTTGGTGAGGGTGAGTACCTGGTCGGCGCGTCCCCGGAGATGTTCGTCCGGGTCACGGGCGACCGGGTGGAGACGTGCCCGATCTCGGGGACGATACGGCGCGGCGCCGATCCGCTGGAGGATGCGGCGAACATCCGGGCGCTGCTCAACTCGCCGAAGGAGGAGTCCGAGCTGACCATGTGCACGGACGTGGACCGCAACGACAAGGCGCGGGTCTGCGTGCCGGGCAGCGTCAAGGTGATCGGCCGCCGTCAGATCGAGATGTACAGCAGGCTCATCCATACGGTCGACCACATCAAGGGCCGGCTGCGCCCCGGCTACGACGCGCTCGATGCGTTCCTCACGCACATGTGGGCGGTCACGGTGACCGGGGCGCCGAAGGCGTGGGCGATGCAGTTCATCGAGGACCACGAAGCGCAGCCCAGGCGCTGGTACGGCGGCGCGGTCGGCAAGATCGGCTTCGACGGCTCGCTGAACACGGGCCTCACGCTGCGCACCGCGCACATCAGCGGCGGGATCGCGACGGTCCGCGCCGGCGCGACACTGCTGTACGACTCCGACCCGCAGGCCGAAGAGCGGGAAACAGAACTGAAGGCACGCGCGCTGCTCGAGACGCTCGCCGCCGCCACGGAGGCGCGCGCCGCTGCCGGGGGTCCGGGGGGCCGCCCCCCCGGGCAAGCAGAGTCTGAACCGCTGCCGCTGCCCGGCCCCGATCCCGGCGCCGTCCCCGCCCTTCCAGGTGACGGCATGACCGTGCTTCTTGTCGATCACCAGGATTCGTTCGTCAACACGCTGGCCGACTACTTCAGGCAGCAGGGCGCGCGGGTTACCACGATGCGCGCCGGCTTCGAGCCCGGCGCTGCTCGACGCCATCGGCCCTGACCTCGTCGTGCTCTCGCCAGGGCCTGGCTGGCCGTCCGACTTCGCCTGCGACGCGCTGCTCAAGGAACTCGACGCCCGCGGCCTCGCCGCGTTCGGTGTGTGCCTGGGCCTGCAGGCGATGGTCGAGCACGCGGGCGGCACGCTGGGACTGCTGCCCACGCCGGTGCACGGCAAGCCGGGCCGGGTGCGGCGCCGGCCGCCCACCGATGGCGGGCTCCTGGACGGCTTGCCGGCCGAGTTCACCGCGGCCAGGTACCACTCGGTGCACGCGGCCCCCGACCAGGTACGGGGCGGCTTCGACGTGACCGCCGTAACCTCGGACGGCGCGGTCATGGCGATCGAGAACCCGGCCGCGGGCAGGTGGGCGGTGCAGTTCCACCCGGAGTCCATCCTGACCACCGAAGGCAGCGCCGGTCACCAGGTGATCGCCAACGTCCTGCTGCTATGCCGTGAACGTCACAGCCGACACGTGGCGGATTAGCTCAAGTCTGGCGATTCTTTCTCGCTATGCTCCCCAGAAACCGCAACAGTGGCTGGGGGATCACCGATGAAGAGCGTCGAGCCCGAGGTCATCCTGGTCGCGCGGCCCCAGCTCGACTATGGGGCGATCGCCGGTTATCTGCGGGAAGTGGGCGGTGAGAGCTGGCTGGAGCGCCTGGACCGGGGCGGTCTGGACGGCGCTCTCGACAACGACGCACAGAACCTGGCCGAGTTCGCGGGCCGGTTCTGCTACCGGTCCTGGGAACCGGGCCTCAACCCCAACGTCACCAGAATTCACAAAGACCAAGTGGGGTATCTGGAGAACATTCTGCGCCAACTGCACGGCTCCGTCCTTGAGCACGTGAGCTTCACTTTCGTGCTCAACAACTGCAGCCGGGTCCTCACCCACGAGCTGGTGCGACACCGGCCGGGCACGGCCATCTCGCAGGAGTCGCTGCGGTTCGTCCGGCTGGCGGACATACCGTTCTGGTTCCCGGACTGGGCGCGCGAGGACGCGGAGCTGATGAAGCGCGCGACAGCCGTTCTGGAGCAGCTCGAGGAGTTCCAGCTCTGGATGGCCAGCCACTTCGGCCTGGACGAGGACGGGGTCCCGTTCCACGAGAAGAAGCACAAGACGTCGTTCATGCGCCGGTTCGCGCCCGAGGGGGTCGGTACGGGTCTGGTGTGGACGGCGAACATCCGCACGCTGCGGCACACGATCGAGGCCAGGACCGATCCGGGGGCGGAGGAGGAGATCCGGCTCGTATTCGGCCGGATCGGCGAGCTGATGCGCGTCGAGGCACCCGCGTTGTTCGGCGACTACGAGGTGACGGACGGCACCTGGATCCCCAGGTGGCGCAAGGTCTGACCGAACCGCCGGCGCGGGTCCGTGCGCCCGCCCGCCGTATTCTTGGCCACCCGGTGGCCGGACGGGCTTGATCGTTGGCTCGTAGGGGGCGCTGTAGCGCCCCCTACGAGCCAACCATGGCGCGCAATACCAGCCCGCGCGTCAGCCGTCCGTCCCTATCGGGTCGTTGAAGATGCACGTGATCGGAGTTCCTATGGCGGTTAGCACACCGATCGTTTTGCGGACCATGCCAACTGGGCCGCTGACGTAAACGTCGTAACCGGACGGCGGCAGATATCGCCCGACGACATCGGGGAGCGTGCCGCGCAGGCCACCGAATTCCGGCTCGTCGGACACGACCGGGAAAACCCACAGCCCGGGGTGCCCAGATTCCATCCTGCGCAGTTCAGGCAAATCATAGAGACCGGTCTCGCTGCGGGCACCGAAGAAGAGGTAGATATTGCGCTGCACGCCCTGCGCCCTGTTCGCGACAAGCTGCTGAACGATTGCCTTCACCGGAGCGAGACCGGTGCCGCCGGCGACGAAGAGCACATCCCTTGTGGATACGGTGTCGGCGACCATTGTGCCAACCGCGGGGCCGAGCAGCAATGTGTCGCCAGGTTCGGTGTGATGTACGAGCGCGCCGCTGACCCAGCCCCCCGGAACCGCACGCACATGAAACTGGAGCACGCCGTCGGTACGAGGCGCGTTAGCAATGGAGTAGTTCCGCCATACACGTGGCCAGCGGGCACATTGCAGGCTCACGTACTGGCCCGCGCTGTAGGGAAACGGCTGATTGGGCCGCACCGACAGGACCGCGAGGTCCGGCCCGCGCTTGTCGTGGGCGAGCACCTCGCCGAGCCACCAGGGCGGCGTGACACGCGCGTCGTCGTCGGCTGCCTTGATCATTACCGTTGAGACGTGGGCGAACGCGTTCTGCCAGGCGTCTTGGACGTCGGCGGTCCACGCCTCGCCCAGGAATGCGCTTATCGTGGCCATAAGCGCGTCGCAGACGGCGGCGTAGTGCGCGGAGATGACGCCGAACTTCCTGTGATCGCGTCCAAGCGCCGCGAGGTGGGCATCAAGGGCATGCGGGCTGTCCAGGCTCCAGACAATACGGGTAACCGCACGGAATAGCCGGTCGCCGTGCTCGTCCATGGAGGCTGGGAACATTCCGCGCAGCTTTGGGTTGTCGGCAAATAGGCGGCCATGAAAATACGTCATGAACCGTTCAGCTACTGGTTCGATGAGGGCGAAAGATTCCTTTATGATCCGGATGTTTAGTGACGTAGCCTGATTTGTATCGTCAAGCGTCTCAGTTGCGGACGGGTAATCCGCATGATTCTTATCCGCATTGTCTTCCGGCTGCGGAGTTACGTTCACAGGTACCGCACCCCGCTCTCGGGCCGGTCAGCACGATGACCGGCGATCGTCACCATCGCCACAGCACGAGTGTCGCACTCATGTTAGACGATCACAACCTATTATCTGACAAGCGGGACCAACGGTACCGCGCGTAGCCGAAATCTCGTGCAATAGCTCATGCATTACGATCAGTTTTAGTAGTTTTCTGCTTCTAAGAGGTTGCCTTGAACGGCTTGCGGAGGGGCCGGAGCCCTGGCAGCAGTTCGGCGCCTGATACAAGCGAATCAATCGTCGTGGCCAATATTAACTTGTGGGTAACTAGTGGCGCTGTTCTGGCCGGAACTGCACTGCGAAGAACGCTGAGCCAGGACGGGCCGATTAGTGACTCTGAGTTAGCACGCGGTCTCATTGTGCCCACCGTGGCGGGTTCGATGCGGCCGGTGCCCGGCGGCATCTCCCTGCTGGCTCGTCGTGGGCCCGCGGCCAGGCCCGCGGCCGCGGCCTGGCCGCGGCCTGGCCGCGTCCCGGCGATCGCGATGCTGCCGTGTCTGTGATGCTGGCAGGATGCCGTAGCACCTGTGGTGCGAAAGGAAAGTAATGGTGTCTGTGGTGCGCTAGTGGGCATGTGCTCGTGATGCGGTAGTGGTGTTGTGCCCGCCCGCCGACGTGGCGTGACATGCTCGGACATCGGGTGTGCCGATGACTGCTTTCCGTGACGAGACCGGGGTCCGTTCGTATTTTCAGGTGGACGATTACGCCAGGTCGCACCCGCGTCAGGGTGCGGATGCACCATCATGGGGAGGGATGTTTTTTCGCGATCTCTGGGAGGCCGCCAAGCGACGGCGTGCGGTGGGCGACGGGGGACTCTGAGTCCTGATCGTGTCGTGCGAGGTCTGCCCGGCTGGCCGCGAAGAGCCGGGAGCCAGTGTCCGCACGTTGAAGAGGCGCCAGGCAGCGCGGCGTGACATGCCGGGCACGTGAGCCGGACGATGTCGTCCGGCGGCGTCCCAGGGAATCCCGGGCCGTCGCGTGCGTCCCGGAAACAGGGTTGCAGGAGGATGCACGAGGATGGAGCCCCGCCCGCTGATTGGCATAACGAGCCATCTCGAACCCGCACGCTGGGGAGACTGGGTCCGGGAGGCCGTGGTGTCCCCAGCCAGTTATGCGCGGGCTGTGCACCGGGCCGGCGGGATTCCCGTCGTGCTGCCGCCGATCCCCGGCAACGGGGCCGTGGATCTCGTGCGCGGTCTCGGCGGGCTGATCCTCTCCGCCGGCGGTGATGTTGATCCGCGGCTGTACGGCGAGCAGTCGCATGAGCGGACAGGCGATCCGGACTCCCGCAGAGACAGGTTCGAGTTCTCGGTCATCCGTGCCGCGATCGAGGCAAAACTGCCGTTCCTCGCGATCTGCAGGGGCATGCAGGTACTGAACGTGGCCCTCGGCGGCACCCTGATCCAGCATCTGCCCGCGGAGGTCGGACACGACCGGCACGCGCCAAGCCCAGGGATCGCGGGCAGCCACGGCGTCCGGATCAGTGGCGACGCCAAGCTGGGCGGCATCCTCGGCACGACGGCCGCGGTGACCGCGAGCCATCACCAGGCCGTGCGGCGTCTTGGCACCGGGCTCGTGGCGGTCGCATGGGCAGACGACCAGGTCGTGGAGGGTGTTGAGCTCCACGGGCACCCGTTCGGTATCGGTGTGCAATGGCGCCCTGAGGATAGCGACGACCTGCGCCTCTTCGAGGCCCTCGTCTACTGCGCGGCACAGCGAGTGCCGGTGCACCGGATCCCGGGCCCCAACGGCGCCCCGGGTCCCGTCGCATCCGGCCCCGCCACGCAAACTCAGCCCGCCGGGCAGGGCAGGCGCCGCTGGCGCGCCTGATCTGCCAGGCGTTCCTCGCGTCGGGCAGCTCGCTGGTCCAGGGCTCTGCCAGCCCGGGGGGCGACCCCCGGACCCCGCCTGCGCCTGTGAACGGCGCGCGGCGCGGCAGCCGCAGGGCTCTGCCGGCCCGGGGGGCGACCCCCGGACCCCGCCTGCGCCTGTGAACGGCGCGCGGCGCGGCAGCCGCAGGGCTCTGCCGGCCCGGGGGGCGACCCCCGGACCCCGCCTGCGCCTGTGAACGGCGCGCGGCGCGGCAGCCGCAGGGCTCTGCCGCCCGGGGGGCGACCCCCGGACCCCGCCTGCGCCTGTGAACGGCGCGCGGCGCGGCAGCCGCAGGGCTCTGCCGGCCCGGGGGGCGACCCCCGGACCCCGCCTGCGCCCGTGAACGGCGCGCGGCGCGGCAGCCGTTAAGGATGTGAATCGGTGGACGTGGCGGCGGAGACTCCCTCCGCCTGCGGCCTGTGCTGGCCGCCGTGCGCCGAGCATGCCGCGCCGCGGGGAAGCCGATCTGGCCTGCGCGGAGGACACCGGATGAAACTTTCCGCAGCCGGCCGAGCCGATGGTATACGTAACGTAATCGACTGACTATCTAAAGTGATAATTTCGCGCTGAGCAGCCCTAATTGCCGCAATATCTTACGCCCTGTTCACCACGCGGTCACAGTGACATAACGACGATGATTTAGGACTTTCGGGCTCTTGAGGGGAATTCTGACCCGGTCGTACCCTCCCGGTAGCGCGTGGCGGAAAGCGCTTACAGCAGCAGTTGCGATCACCTGGGGAGGGTCCGCGTGACCGACGCGAGGAAACCGAGCGGGTCGCTGACGATCTATGACGTCGCGCGGCGCGCCGGTGTGTCCATCGCATCCGTCTCACGGGTCCTGAACCATCAGGGCAGCCCACGCCCAGAAACACGGGAGCGCGTCTTAAGAGCCGTCCGTGAGCTCGGGTTCGTCCCTGACGGCGCTGCCCGCGCGCTTTCCAACAGGCTCAAGGAGGTCGTCGGCGTCGTCTTCCGCCGCGGCGGCGAGGCCATTTTCGAGGACGAAGACGACGGCCTGCTGTTCACCGACGTGATCAACCGGGGCATCGAGGTCGCGGCGCAGCATCGCGGTTACGACGTGCTGATGAGTTCCCTGCCGCTGCACCACGAGCGCGCTGAGGCGCGGCTGTCCGCCCTGGCGGGCAAATCGGACGGGCTGATCCTGCACGACCGGATGCTGCCCGGGGCTGGGATCGCCCGGCTGGCGAAACGGGTCCCCATCGTGACCCTGGCCGGCCTGCCGTCCCCGGCCGCCGTGAACGTGCGCACCGACAACGAGGCGGGCATGCAGGCGATCGTCCGGCACCTCGTGGTCGATCACGGCTACCGCAGTATCGCCTACCTTTCTGGCCACACCGATAGCCCCGACAACGTCGCCCGCGCCAGGGCCTTCGAAATGGAGGCGGAGGCCGCGGGCGCCGAGGTCTTCGCCGGGCCTGCGTGGGAAGGGAACTACTCCGCGACCGGCGGGGCCAAGGCGGTCAGCGCCTTGCTGACGGCCGGAGCGCGGATGCCCCGCGCTATCGCCTGCGCGAACGACCAGACGGCGCTCGGCGTCATCTACGCCCTGGCCGAACGGGGCCTCCAGGTACCGCGGGACGTCGCGGTCACCGGATTCGACGACATCCCGGTGGCACGGCATCTGCACCCGCCGCTGACCACGGGACGCCAGCCCATCTGGCAACTGGGGGCAACGGCCTTCGACGTCTTGTATTCCATGATCAGTGGGGAGCGACCGGCCGCACGTGAGGTCGTGCTGCCCATCGAACTCATCGTCCGCGGCAGTTGCGGCTGCGCCTCCGATGCGCCGCCGCTGCCGGGCCCCGCACGCACCGGTGAAGCGAGGTAGCGATGTACGCCCTGATCCGCAGGCTCGGCGTCTACGCCGTCACGGCGTGGGTGGCCATCACGATCAACTTCCTCCTGCCGCACATGATGCCGGGCAACCCGGTCCAGACCATGATCGGGAAACTGACCGGACGGGTGACCCCGGAGATAGTGCGTGCCATCGAGCTTCAGTTCGGCGTCGGCCTCAACCACAGCCTCTGGTCGCAGTACGTGCACTACTGGAGCGAGCTGCTGCACGGCAACCTGGGCATCTCGATCACACTGTCGGCGCCGGTCAGCACCGTGCTCGGCGCCACCCTGCCATGGACCATCGGCCTGATCGGCGTGGCCACGGTGATCAGCTTCCTGCTCGGCACCGTGGTCGGTACCGCGATCGCATGGCGGCGCAGTTCCTACACGGACGCGATCCTGCCGGTCTCCACCTTCTTCCAGGCCGTGCCGTATTTCTTCCTCGGCACTGTCCTGCTGCTCATCTTCGGCAGCACCCTGGGCTGGTTCCCGCCGCTCGGCGCCTATGACCAAGGGCTCACGCCCGGCTGGAATATCACCTTTATCGGCAGCGTGATCCGCCACGCGGAACTGCCGATAATCACGATCGTCCTCAGCTCGGTCGCGGGCTGGATGCTGGGCATGCGCAACATGATGATGACGACCATGGACGAGGATTTCGTCCTGCTCGCGCGGGCAAAAGGGCTGCCCAACAGGAGGGTCATCGGCTACGCGGCCAGAAACGCGATATTGCCGAGCATCGCCAATTTCTCGCTCGCGATCAGCCTCGTGGTGTCGGGCTCGCTGCTTGTCGAACTCGTCTTCAACTACCCAGGGGTCGGCAACCTGCTGCTCCAGGCGGTACTGAACCAGGACTACCCCCTCTTGCAGGGCATCTTCCTCGTGATCACCTTCACCGTGCTGGCCGCCAACCTGGTGGCCGACTCGATCTACGTGCTCCTCGACCCCCGCACCCGCCAGGAGGTGTGACGCCACATGTCCGTCAACGTCGGCACCCTGGCGGAGGCGCCGGTGGGGGGACCGCCCCCGGAACCGGTCACTCTGAAGGCGAAGGCGTTGCACCTGCCGCGTTCGCCCAAGGTCATCACGGGCCTGGTCATCGTGCTGGTGTTCGTCGTGCTCACCATCATCGGGCCGTGGATCGCGCCGTACGACCCGAGTTCGAGCGCGTTCGCGCCCAACCTTCATCCCTCGTCCGTGCACTGGCTCGGCACCACGAGCCTGGGACAGGACATCTGGTCCCAGCTGCTGAACGGTGCGCGGGCCACCATGGTGGTCGGGTTCGTGGCCGGCCTCGCCGCCACGATGCTTTCCGTCGTGATCGGTGTCGCCGCCGGGTACCTCGGCGGCACCGCCGACGAGGGGCTGTCACTGCTGTCCAACGTATTCCTGGCGATCCCCGGCCTGCCGCTGCTGATCGTGATCGACAGTTACCTCCCCCCGGCCGGCCGGTCGAACGCGGTGCTGATCGGAATTGTCATCAGCCTCACCGGCTGGGCGTATGGCGCCCGGATACTGCGGGCGCAGACGTTGTCGCTGCGCAAGCGGGACTTTGTCGAGGCGGCCCGGATCGTCGGTGACAGCCGTTCGCGGATCATCTTCTTCGAGGTCGTGCCCAACCTGCTCGCGATCATCGCCTCCTCATTCCTTTTCACGATGCTCTACGCGATCGGCGCCTATGTCGCCCTCGCTTATCTCGGCCTGACGAGCACTGCTGTATGGAATTGGGGGACGATGCTTTTTTGGGCGCAGGCCAACAACGCGCCGTTGACGCACCAGTGGTGGTGGTTCGTGCCGCCCGGCATGTGTATCGCCCTGGTTGGCACGGGCCTGGCGTTGCTCAACTTCGGCATCGACGAGTTCATCAACCCGCGGCTGCGTGCCGCCGGCCTGTCGAAGCGCGGCGCGCGTAAGGCCGGCATGCCCCGCCGCACGAAACTAGGCGTAACGCCGGTGGTACGCACAGTGCCCACGACGGCGGCGTCGGGAGGGCCCGCAGCCGTGACCATGGCCGCGAGAAGAGCGATCTCCGTCGCGAAGCCAACGCGCGCGGCTACCGACGTGACCGGCATGACCGGGAGGGACACCCGATGAGCGCCTGGGACGCCCGACCCCGCGGGGCCGGCCCGAGCGACCGGGAAGCTGCCGGTGCCGCCGGGCTGGGCCCGTCCGCCCGGTCGGGCGAGCCCGTGCTGGAAATCCGCGGCCTCTGCGTCGACTACGGCCTTGGCTCAAGCGGCGTGCACGCGGTCGTGGACGCCGATCTGGTGCTGCGCAGGGGCGAAGTCCTTGGCCTGGCGGGCGAGAGCGGCAGCGGCAAGTCCACGCTCGCCTACGCGGTGACCAGGCTGCTTCGTGAGCCTGGCGTGATCACCGCGGGTGAGGTGGTTTTCGACTCGTGCCCGGTCGGCGGTGACGGGTCGCGTGAGCTCATCGACATGCTCGCGGCGGGCGAGGCGGAACTGCGCCGGGTGCGCTGGTCGGAGATCGCGGTCGTCTTCCAGAGCGCGCTCAATGCGCTGAACCCGGTGATCCGTGTCGGCGCGCAGCTCGAGGACGTGCTTCAGGCGCACCGGCGTGAGATGTCGCGCGGTGAGCGCAGGCACCGGGCGGGTGAACTGCTCGAGATGGTCGGGATCAGCGCCGACCGGCTCGGCAGCTACCCGCACGAGCTGTCGGGCGGCATGCGCCAGCGGGTGATGATCGCGATGGCCCTGGCGCTCGAACCGCAGGTCGTGATCATGGACGAGCCGACGACCGCGCTGGATGTGGTCACGCAGCGTGAGATCCTGGAGGAACTGATCACCCTGCGCGACAGGCTGGGGTTCGCGGCGCTGTTCATCACCCATGATCTCTCGCTGCTGATCGAACTTGCCGACGAGATCGCGGTCATGTACGCCGGCCGCCTTGTCGAGCGCGCCCCGGCCCGTGCGCTCTCGTACGCGCCCAGGCATCCGTACACGTACGGCCTGCTGAACTCCTTCCCACCGCTGCACGGGCAGCGGCGCGTCATGGCCGGCATCCCTGGGTCGCCGCCGGACCTGAGCAATGTGCCGTCGGGATGCGCGTTCCATCCGAGGTGCCCGCACGCGATGGACCAGTGCACGAGCGACGTGCCCGCCCTCGTCGAGGTCGGCGGTGCCACCACGCGCCGGCACCGGCCTGATGCCCGGCGCGAGGTGGCGTGCTGGCTCCAGAGCGGGTCGGTGGCGGTGCCCGTGGAGCTTCGCCAGCCGGAGGAATCAGATCTGCCGGGCGCGGCGCATGCCGCAACCCCCGGGGCGGCGCCCACGCAGGCCGGGCGGGCCACCGCAGGTCCCACGGCAGGCGCATTCAGCCCGCAGGCCCCGCAGAGCCCGCAGAGCCTGACCACGCCCGGTACTGGGAGCGCGTCATGACATGGACTGAGACCAGCGCCGTGGCGGAGCCCGGCCGGGCCGAGATCGTGCTCGAGGCGCGGAAGCTGACCAAGTACTTCTGGGTGCGGCCCAAGCGGTTCCACAAGCGGGTCGCGGTCCACGCGGTCGAGGACGTGTCGGTCAGCCTGGGCCGCGGCACGGTGACCGCCGTTGTCGGAGAGAGCGGCTCGGGCAAGTCGACCCTGGCCCGCATGCTGGCCCGGATCACCGCGCCAACCGCAGGTGAGCTGCTGCTCGGCGGCCGCCGGGTCGCGCTCCGCCAGCGGCAGCGCCAGGAATACGCCGCTCATGTGCAGCTTGTGCTGCAGGATCCGTTCGCGTCGCTGAACCCGGTGCACCCGGTGCGCTACCCACTCGCCCGCGCCTTGAGGATCCACGGCCTGCAAGGCGACAACACGGACGAATCGATCAAGGACCTGCTGCGCCGGGTCGCGCTCGACCCGCCAGGGCAGTTCATCGACAAGTATCCGCACGAGCTTTCCGGCGGGCAGCGCCAGCGGGTGGCGATCGCACGTGCGCTCGCCGTGCGGCCGGAGGTCCTGCTCGCCGACGAGCCGGTGTCGATGCTCGACGTCTCCATCAGGCTCGGCGTGCTCAACCTGCTCGCGGATCTTCGGGACCGGGACCACCTCGCGATCCTGTACGTCACGCACGACATCGCCTCCGCCCGCTACCTCGCGGACACGATCATGGTCATGTACGCGGGCCAGGTGATCGAGTCCGCGCCGAGCGTCAGCCTCACCGACGCCGCGGCGCACCCCTATACGCAGCTTCTGCTTTCTGCCGCGCCCGACCCCGACCGGACCTCCGCGCCGTCGCTGGCCGGCAGCGGCGCACCGCCGAGCCTGGTCGCCCCGCCGGCCGGATGCAGGTTCCACCCGCGCTGCCCCTACGTGATGGACATCTGCAAACGGCAGACACCACCCAGCGTGGGCATCGGAGCCGGGCACGCGGCGGCGTGCTGGCTGCACACCGATGCCGCGCAAGCCGCGACGGACCGGGCGGACTGAGGGGCCGGGCCCGGGCTTGACCACCTCTGAGAACCCGCAAGGAGAGCCGAGGAGTGGATGACCACCGATATGGAGCGCACATGAAGCGGAAATCGGGCCGAGCCCGCCCTCCACCGGAAACGACCCGCCACCGGCGGGCCGTCACGGGCAGCACGGACATGCTGCCACGGACGCGCCGCAGGTAGGGGAACGCAAGATCAGCCCGACCGGCCTCGCGCCGTACCCCTTCTCAACAGACCCCGACACGGTCTTCAGCAAAGGCCGGCGGAAGCCGGCCGGACACCACGGAGTTTATAAATGCTTCGAAAAGTAGTCACTGGGCTGGCCCTGGCCTCTGCCATAACGGTGGGGGTCGCGGCCTGCGGAAGCAGTAGCAAGTCGACAGCACCCGCCAAGACGACGACCCTCACAGAAGAGGCGAACACAGGGGTGACGTTCACCCAGAACTTCAACCCCTTCGACACCAACTCACTGTCGACCGAGATGAACATGCGGTCGCTGACCTACGAGCCGCTGCTTGAGTTCAACCAGCTCAAGCCCGGTCAGATCTACAACTGGCTGGCCACCGGGTACACCTGGTCCAACGCGGGCAAGACCCTCACCTTCAACCTGCGGCCCGGCGTGAAGTGGAGCGACGGGAAGCCGTTCACCGCCGCGGATGTGGCCTTCACGTTCAACCTCATCAACCAGAACCCGACCGCCAACTACAGCGGCGTGCCCCCGCTCGTGAGCGCGACGGCGCAAGGCGACACAACGGTCGTGCTCAACTACAGCACGCCGCAGTACGCGAACCTGTACGCGATCGCCGGCAGCACGTACATCGTGCCGCAGCACGTCTGGCAGTCGATCAGCAGCCCGGCCACCGCCACCATCGCCACCCCGGTCGGCACCGGCCCATACGTGCTCAAGACGTTCACCACCCAGCTGGTGACCTTCACCGCCAACCCGCACTACTGGGGCGGCAAGCCGCCGGCCACGAACGTCGAGGTGCCCTCCTACACCAGCAACCAGGCCGCCACGACCGCGCTGGCCGCGGGCCAGCTCGACTGGGCGGGCAACGACATCCCCAACATCCAGTCCGTCTACGTCGCCAAGGACCCGGCGCACAACCACTACTGGTTCGCGTCGGGTAACACGGTGACGCTGTGGTTCAACGTCGGCAGGAGCGGCCCGCTGGCCGACCCGAAGGTCCGGCAGGCGATCAGCGCGGCGATTGACCGCCAGGAGCTATCCCAGAAGGCGGAGACCGGCTACGAGGGCGCCGCGACCTCGTCGACCGGGCTGATCCTGCCGAACCAGGCGCAGTACCTGACCCCGTCTACGACCAACGACCTGTCGATCACGGCTGACGCGGCCAAGGCGGCCTCTATCCTCACCGCCGATGGCTACGCGAAGGACTCGAAGGGGATCTGGGCGAAGGGCGGCAAGGAGATCTCGTTCGCGATCGAGGACCCGACCGCGTTCAGCGACTACTACGCCGGCGCCCAGCTCATCTCCAATCAGCTCAAGGCCGTGGGTATCAACGCCACGGTCGACGGCGTCGCGACGCCGAAGTGGTTCACCGATTTCGGCAACGGCACCTTCGACTCCATGATCCACTGGGGTGCCGGCGGCCCGTACCCGTTCCAGCAGTACCAGAACTGGATGGACTACACGCTGTCGGCTCCGTACGGCAAGACCGCGCCAGCCGACTTCGGCCGGTACAACAACCCGGCCGCGCAGTCCGCGCTCTCGCAGTACCAGACGAGCAACGACCCGACGACGCTGACCCAGTCCACCCAGGCCCTGGCTTCGATCCAGTCCTCCGAGATGCCGGTGATCCCGCTGCTTTACGGCGCGGACTGGAACGAGTACAGCACACTGCATTTCACCGGCTGGCCGAACCCGAACAACCCCTACATCGACCCGTCACCCAACGACCCGGAGCTGCCCTACATCCTGATGCACCTCAAGCCGGTTTCGTGATCCGGCGCGTCCCAACGAAGAGTCACAGCATCTGAGTTGCGAGCCCGCCCGATCGGCGGGCAGACCCACCGTCCGGCCGGCGCATCGCCGGCCGGACGGTGTGGTCCGTGGTAGACGGCGTGTCCGCGAGGCAGACGGGAGGCTTCATGACGGGGCAGTTGACGAGCGGCACCGCGGGAGGTTCGGGGGGTCGCCACCCCGGGTCAGCACAGTCCGTCGACGAGCGCGATCTGGTGGCGGCGCTCAGCTTGCGGCAGAAGGTGCACCTGCTGACCGGCCAGGATGCCTGGTCCTCGCGCGGCGAGGCGTCGATCGGATTGCGTTCGATGGTGCTGTCCGATGGCCCGGTCGGCGTGCGCGGTGTGCAGCTCGACGCCAGCGATCCGTCATCGTCGCTGCCGTGCCCGGTGGCGCTCGGCGCGACGTGGGACGAGGCACTCGTGCGCGAAGTGGCCGGTGCGCTCGGCCGCGAGGCCCGCGGGAAGGGCGTTGGCGTGCTGCTCGGCCCCACCATCAACATCGTCAGGACCCCGCTGGCCGGCCGCGGGTTCGAGTGCTTCTCCGAAGATCCCGTGCTCACCGCGCGGATGGCCGTCGGATACGTGCGGGGCCTGCAGCACGCGGGCGTGGGCGCCACCGCCAAGCACTATGTCGCCAACGATTCAGAAACCGAACGCCGGACCTACGATGCCCGCATCGCCGAGCACGTGCTGCGGGAGCTGTACCTGGTCCCCTTCGAGGCGTGTGTCAGCGAGGCCGACGTCTGCATGGTCATGGCCGCCTACAACTCGGTCAACGGCGCGACCATGACGGCCAACGCCCCGCTGCTCCGTGACGTGCTCAAGGGTGAGTGGGCGTTCACGGGCGTCGTGGTCTCCGACTGGCGTGCCGCCAGGACGGCGGCGGCCAGTGCGCTCGCCGGGCTCGACCTCGTGATGCCCGGACCGGACGGGCCCTGGGGTGATCGGCTCGTCGCCGCGGTCGAGGCGGGCGAGGTGCCGGAGGCGGAGATCGACGACAAGCTGACGCGCCTGCTGCGTGTCGCGCGGCGGGTAGGCGCGCTCGAACCGCCGCGGGGCGACGGCCGGCCGCCGGGCGGTGGCGCGGCGCCCGAACCAGGCGACGGCCAGGCACCCGAACGGCTGCCGCAGGCGGCCGCCTCCGGCTCCGCGGGCCTGCCAGGCTTGTCATCGCCGGCCGCGGGTCCGGTAGCGGCGTCGCTGGTCGATCCCGCCTTGCTGCGACGCGCCGCCGCGCGATCGTTCGTCCTGCTCCGCAACGAACGGGGGGTGCTGCCGCTCGACCCACGCGCGCTGCGGAGCATCGCCGTCATCGGGCCGAACGCGACGCACCCGCAGACGCAGGGCGGTGGCAGTGTGCGGGTGCTCGCCGTCGACGGGCGCACGCCCGCTGACGCGCTGCGCGCCGCGCTAGCGCCGGTGGCCCTCGCCTGCCGGTGGCCCTGCTGCCGGTGGCCCTGCTGCCGGTGGCCCTGCTGCCGGCGGCTCCGCGGGCCCGGGCCCGGTAGCGGTGCATGTGCACGAAGGCTGCCGCACCTGGGCCACGGTCCCGGCCCCCGGGCCAGGTACTCTGCGTGACCCGGTGACGGGTGACAGTGGTCTGCGCTTCGAGGTCCGCGCGGCCGACGGCCGCGTGATCTACGACGAACGGCATCCGGGCAGCGTCGTCACCTGGTGGGACGGCCTGCCCAGGGAGGTTTACAGAAACGGCGCCACGATGGTCATGCGCGCCATCTACCGAGCCGCTTCCAGCGGGCCACACGTGATCGGCGCCGCGGGCGTCGGCGCGATCCGCATCGATGTCGGCGGCGCCAAGGCGGCGGAGGCCAGCTCACTTCAGCCGGCCGAGTTCGTGGAGGTGTTCTCCCGCCCGCCAGAAGTCCGGCTGCCTGTCGACTTGCGGGCCGGCCAGGAGGTGGAGGTGCGGGTGGAGCACGAGCCCGCCCGCCGCGGCGGCGCCGCGTTCGTAACGATGCGCCTTGGGATCGCACCGGAGCCGGACGAGGAGGACCTGCTCGCTCAGGCCGCCGAGGCGGCCCGCACAGCGGATGTCGCGGTCGTCGTGGTCGGGTCGGCTGACGCGACGGAGAGCGAGGGCTACGACAGGGACACCCTGGCGCTCCCCGGCCGCCAGGATGAGCTTGTCGCCGCCGTGGCCGCGGTCAACCCGGGCACGGTGGTCGTGGTCAACTCCGGCATGCCCGTGCGGATGCCGTGGGTCGACGACGTCGCCGCGGTCGTCTACGCCTGGCTGCCCGGCCAGGCCGGGGGTGACGCGCTCGCGGACGTTCTGCTTGGCAGCACCGAGCCGGGAGGCAGGCTCCCTGTCACGCTGCCGCGTACGGATGCCGACGCCCCCGTGCTGCACGCCTTGCCGAAGGGCAGCGAACTCCCGTACAGCGAGGGGCTGCTCATCGGCTACCGCGGCTATGACCGGGCAGGCCGCGAGCCATTGTTCTGCTTCGGCCATGGGCTCGGCTACACCGACTGGGAGTACGAGTCGGCGCAGGCCGCGTCCGCCCGGCTGGCGGCTGGCCAGGATCTCGCGCTGACCGTCAGGGTCCGCAACAGCGGCGCACGGGCTGGCCGCGAGATCGTGCAGGTCTACCTCGAAGAGCCCGGAGACGATCCGGGCAGGCCGGTCCGCGTGCTCGCGGCGTTCGCGCCTGTCGCCGCCGACGCCGGGCGAAGTGCCGATGTGCTCCTGAACGTTCCCGCGCGTGCGTTCGCCCGCTATGACGAGGCCGCCCGCCGATGGGTGTGGCCGGCTGGCGACTGCACCCTCCGTGTCGGCCGGTCCTCGCGCGATCTGCGCCTGCGCGTGCCCGTCACCGTGCAATAGGCGGGTAACACCGGCCGGAAGAACTTGATCGATGTGACCTGGCTGTTGCTCCAGCAACAGCCAGGTCACATCGATGGTGCGGCCGGTCGGCCGGTTTCGCACACGGAGCCGCTGCCCACCGGCCGTTAGAGTGGGCGCCTGGTGCTCACGGGACCACCCTTGACACGATGTGCCGGATGACCGCGGCGGCTGGAGGGAACCCTGGTGACCGAGGGATATGAGCGGTACGAGCGGCTGCTGATCGACTGGGCGGACACGGGCGTGCTCCGGGTGACGATGAGCGCGCCGGGCAGGCTCAATGCCGTTGACGCGACGGCCCACCGCGAACTGGCCGGGATCTGGCGGGACGCCGACCGTGACGACCGGGTCCGCGCGGTGCTCGTGCGCGGCGAGGGAGCCGCGTTCTCCGCGGGCGGTGACCTCGCGATGATCGAGCAGATGATCGAGGACTACGAGGTCCGGTCGCGGGTCCTCGCCGAGGCACGTGACATCGTCTACAACCTGGTCAACTGCTCCAAACCGGTGGTCAGCGCCATCCAGGGCCCTGCGGTCGGCGCGGGCCTCGCGGTAGGCCTGCTCGCCGACGTGTCCGTCGCCGGCCGCAATGCACGGATCATCGACGGGCATACCCGGCTCGGCGTGGCGGCCGGCGATCACTCGGCGCTCGTCTGGCCGCTGCTGTGCGGCCTGGCCAAGGCCAAGTACTACCTGCTGCTGTGCGAGCCCGTCTCAGGTGCGGAGGCCGAGCGGATCGGCCTGGTGAGCGTCTGCGTGGATGACGACCTCGTGCACGAAGAGGCGCTGCGGATCGCGCGCAGGCTCGCCGCCGGCGCGGCCGGTGCGATCAGGTGGACCAAGTACGCGCTGAACAACTGGCTGCGGCAGGCCGGGCCGGCCTTCGACGCGTCGCTCGCGCTCGAGTTCTTCCAGTTCGCCGGCCCCGACATCCGCGAGGGCGTCCAGGCCCTGCGCGAGAAACGCCCCCCCAACCACGGCGCCTCATAAACTTCCATTACAAGGCCCACCCGCCCTTGGGGGCGCTGCCCTACTGGTGATTCTGGCACGTGTCAAGGGGTGGGGGGTGGGTGAATGCGATTCTGTGGATAGCTGCCGAACCTGCTGTTGACAACGCGCGGGAATGCGATCTTTTCAACGGGGGAAGGGCCCGGCTGGGTACTCTGTTTCATGATCGCGGGAGCGCCGGGATAAACCGGCATGGAGGAGGAGATGGAAGAGCTCTACGCCGAAGGGCTAGCGACCCACGGCGGCCCCGAGTCATGCGTCGACGTTCCGCGAGGGCGTGGCGAAGCGTTGGCAGGGGTACGTGCAGGCCGGGCTATTGAGCCGCGAAATAGCTCTCCGGGGTGCCGACGCTGTCCAAGAGGTGGAAGGCAACACTTGCGGCGGCGCTATCCGCAAGCCGCCGATGGGCCCCGCGCGGTCGGAGAACCAGGGCATGTGCGGAACCTTCATGCGCGAGAACCGGGAGATCCCGCGTCTTGCCCGGCCGGGTGATCTCCGGCCGGGCCGCTCCAGGGAACGCTGAGGCGGTACGCCTGGGATGGACGGGTGCGGGAAGTCGGACGGTCCCGTAGTACCTGCGAACCCGCCGAACAAGGCTGCGGCTGCGGAGGCGGGGGAGGAAAGGGGTCGAGCCAAGGGGAACACGGCCAGCAAAACACGCCCCGGACACAGTGCCGGGCCTGGTGTGTCAAATGCGCTGGATCGTGTGCGGCAGGTGGCAGTACGGGACAAGGATGCGCGGTTCACCGCGCTGCTGCACCACATCAGCCTGGACCGGCTCCGGGCCGCCTACCGGGCGATCAGCCCGAAGGCGGCGCCGGGGGTGGACGGGGTGACGTGGGCGGCTTACGGGCAGGACCTGGAGGCAAATACTCCGGGACCTGCACGCGACGGGTGCAGGCAGGGCGCTACCGGGCGAGCCCGTCTCGGCGGGCTGTACATCCCGAAGGCGGACGGGCGGCTGCGGCCGCTGGGCATCGCCACGCTGGAGGACAAGATCGTCCAGCGGGCTGTCGTGGAGGTGCTCAACGCCGTCTACGAGGTGGATTTCCTGGGCTTCTCCTACGGCTTCCGGCCGGGGCGCAGCCCGCATCAGGCGCTGGATGCGCTCTGGGTGGGGATCTTGCGGAAGAAGGTGAACTGGGTGCTGGACGCGGACATCCGCGACTTCTTCGGCCAGCTTGATCGGGCCTGGCTACGGAAGTTTCTCCAGCACCGGATCGCGGACGGAGGGTCCTGCGGCTGATCGGCAGGTGGCTGGCCGCAGGGGTCATCGAGGACGGGGAATGGACGGAGAGCGATGACGGGATCACCGCAGGGGGCATCGGTATCACCGCTGCTCGCGAACGTGTACCTGCACTACGTCCTGGACCTGTGGGCCGACTGGTGGAGGCGGCGGCACGCCCGCGGTGAGGTGATCATCGTGCGGTGGGCCGACGACTTCATCGTCGGGTTCGAGCATCAGGACGACGCCGAGCGGTTCCTCGCCGGGCTTCGCGAGCAGGTTCGCGAAGTTCGGGCTGGAGCTGCACCCGGGCAAGACCCGGCTGATCGAGTTCGGGCGGTACGCCGCCCGCGAACCGGGCAGTTCGGGGCGACTGGGCAAGCCGGAGACGTTCGATTTCCTGGGATTCACGCACATCTGCGCGAAGTCCAGGAATGGGGGGTTCTGGGTCAGGCGCATCACGATCGCGAAACGGATGCGGGTGAAGCTGCAAGACGGTCAAAGACCAGATCAATCAGCACCGGCATCAGCCCATCCCGGTGCAAGGGCGATGGCTGGCCAGCGTGGTGCGCGGGCACATGGCCTACTACGCCGTGCCCGGCAACGCCGAGGCGGTGAGCGGCCTTCCGTGACCCAGGTGACCCGGCACTGGCGCCAGGCGCTCCGGCGCCGCAGCCAGAAAACCCGGATCGACCTGGACGCGGATGAACCGGATCGTAACCCGGTGGCTACCCCCGACCCGCGTGCTGCATCCCTTCCCCAACGTGCGCTTCGCCGCCACTCACCCAAGGTAGGAGCCCAGTGCGGTAATCCCGCACGCTGGGATCTGTGCGGGGGGCCGCCCGCAAGGGCGGTCCCTACCGCGACTAAC
>CAWKNX010000022.1:0-110049 GCA_963851085.1 uncultured Actinomycetota bacterium
ACGTATCGCCGTACACGCCAAGGGAAGGACTTACCCCGCATACATCCACCGTGGCGATCGCTCAGTATCGATTCTCAAGACGGAAGACGCTGGAATCGCGTCATAACTTATTCACTCGATCACAGACCGTCTGCCGAAACGTTTCGTTCCGCTGGAGGTGCGCCTCCCCCACGTCAGCACTATACGTCCACGCGGATATGATGATTTGCAATCAGTGATCACTGGTTAGCGAACCAGGCATGGACGAAGCACCCAATTGAATCGCGGTTAGTAGATACCGGTATCGAACGCCTACATCTCTAAAGCCGTAGCCTGCCGGTTGACAATTAAGTGTCAAGGCACTTGTGCAGCAGGAAGTAAGTAACTAATACGATCGCCAACAATGGTTCAGACCTACCAGTGTGAACGAGGCATCTGCCCGAAAAGATCGCCAGCGACCGTACTGCCAATAATTCGCATCGAGGGGTGACAAGGCAGTCGTCATGCTTCCTCGAAGAAGTTCTCATCAACTTGCTTTAGGACGAAGGATTCCTCGACAATCACACCGCGGTCGTGTTCTCTCATGAGAGCGGCAAGTTCGGGCCCGTCAATGAGGACAAGGCGTGCGTTCACGTGGTCGGCGTAGTCGCAGGCGTCGGCGCTGAAACGAGACGTGGTGATGAAGACGCTGCGGCTGGCTTGCGCCCCGTGCAGGGCGCCGACGAAGGCCTGAATGTCGGGGCGGCCGACGTGGCGGTCGGTATAGCGCTTGGCCTGGGCATAGACGACGTCGAGCCCCAGGGGATCCAGGCGGATGAGCCCGTCCAGGCCCGCGTCGCCGGGGGCACCGAGGTGCTCGGTGGGTACCTCCAGGCCTCCGTATCCCATCTTGACGAGCAGCCGGAGCACTAGCTGTTCGAGGAACGCGGCGGCTGCTTGACGATTCGCGCCAGCAGGTCAGCCGCCACTGCAGAGTGAGCCGAGTCGCGAGCGACCGAGTAACCAAGTGAGTATCTATCGCCATCGCCAGCAGTGGACGCCAGCGCACGCTGACGGACGGTCGTTCCCAGGTCAGGCAGGCCGCGGCCTTGGCAGTCCGCATCGTTACTTGGCTTCGGGACGAAGAGGCCAAGGTTGTCGAGCACGACTGCCGGATTGACCCGTATCAGAATCAAGACGGCGCCTCGCGACGCCGCTGGCCTGGCGTCAGCGGCAGCTCTGCCTTGACGGCCCGCCCGCGTCGGCCGCAAACTGGCCAGCGCGAACGGGCCAGCGTGCCTCACTGCAGGAGGCCCTGCCTCCATGACCGCGCGCACGACAAGGACTAAGGTCACGAGCGACGGGACCAAGGTCGCGCGTAGGCCGAGACCGGGAATAGCTGGGCATCTGCCGTGTCTACCCAATCAGGACCACCAGGGGGTGGCCAGGATGGAAAAGGGACATGCCATGACTCACAATGACGACCTGCCTGCAGAAGTGCGAAGGGAAGACGAAGAGGCCGAACGACAGATAGCCGCGCAGCTAGCCGAGCTACGCAAGAATGCGGAAGCGACTCACAATGACGACCTGCCCGCAGAAGTGCGAAGGGAAGACGAAGAGGCCGAACGACAGATAGCCGCGCAGCTAGCCGAGCTAGGCAGGAATACGGAGGCGATCAGGTACGTAGATCTTGGCCAGACGGTCCCAATGTGGCGCGTGGGCTACTACAAGGAACGCGGACACTCCTACGTGTTCCTTATGACCCTGGAAGGACCACGGGATAAGCCGGAGGTGGCCAGCCAGGCAGCGGTGTCAATCGACGATGCGCTGCTATACGTCCGCGGAATTCTCGACGCAGTCGCGAAAGCAATGAAGTCATGAACAGTGCCAGGTGCCTTGACGACCTCACGCTGCTGTGCGCCAACTAAGGCGGACCAGGTACCGGCCTGCTCCCTTGGACCGCGCCTGGTCCGCAGACATTGATCGACTCTTGGATTTTGCCAGATAGAGCGAGACCGACCGATCCGCCGCTCCCGGCCGGTCAATGCAGCTGAAGCGAGCTTCGCACTGCTCAGCGAGCGTCAGTCCACGTGCAGGCTCGGGGTGACCCCATCGGTGATGACGCGGGTACGGAACCGTCCTGGCGTCGCGCGCTTGCCCTTGCGGACGATCTTGCGGTCGAAGATCAGCGACACCTGGTCCGGGCGGCCGAGGTCCAGGTTGCCGCGGATCACCTGCCCGGAGAAGATCCGCCCGTTCACCGGAGAGTCCAGGGTCTGGGTAAGGGAGAACTCCGCCTGCAGGACCGACAGCTCGTAGCGGTATCCGGCCGCGGTGTCGCCCGCGGTGAACGGGTGCGGCAAGATACCCAGCCACTTGGCGGCCAGCGCCTCGATCTTGCCCGCGTCCAGGCCGTCACAGATCGCCTGCACCGCGGCCACGTCATCGACGGCGGCGAACGCGTTATCTAGCGGGACAAAGCCGATCCCGGCCTTGGCGGCCTGCCGCTTGGCGTACTCGTTGCCGTTGATGATCAGCCGCCCGGTATACGGGAAGTAGCTGGAGAATTTCACGCAGACCGGCCCGAAATCCTCACCGGCGCAATAGAAGTAATGCTGGTTGACCACCCCCGAAGCGGGGACCAGCCAGGGGTAGGTGGCCCCGGTGACCGGGTTACGCCGCCTGCTGGTCCGGAACACCTTCTGCTTCTCCTGCGCCACACCCACATACAGCACCTGCCCGGGCACCAGCCCCCGGTCATCCAGATCAGCCCGCCGCAGGTACTCCCGGGTGAGGTCGTCCTTGCGCTGCCCCCTGGCGAAGCGCACCAGATCCAGGCCCCGCGCGGCGATGAAATGGCCGATATCACCGGTGAACGCCGCCGTCATCGGGGCCATCAGCGCCGACGAGGCGAACCGGTTGCCCCGGTGCCCCACGAAGAACGCGGCGATCCCAGCGCCATGCTGCAGCCGCGGCTGATAAAGATTCAGGTATTCTCTGAACAATCAATGTGGACTTGAAGGAGGTCAAGGCGGCTTCACAAACGCTGCGGGCCGACTGTGGCTGATGCCAACAAGCGGCAACAAGGAGAAGCTAGGCGACCCGGTCGGCACTGGATGTCCGCTTTCTGTAGCGCCCAGGCTGCGGTCACAGTCGCAGTGACCTGCCGAACACGACATTCCGGTCAGCGTCGCAGCCCTCGGCAGTGGCCGCTTAGCCTTCTGAGCTGCGGCGACGTCCCGAGGTTCAGATAACGGGTACATGCGGTCAATCGCCTCGATCTCGAACAGCACGTGACCAGCCAGCACATCGGCAGCAGAACGAGGTAGCGTCATCGATAGCTCCGGCCGTACGACTCGGCCCGCAAGGGCCACCCAACCGCTGCAAGCGGTCCATGAACGGGGCACATCGTGACACCGTTTCGTCGCCAGGCCGGAGCCCTTTCACTCACCCGAGCCCAGCCCAGCACGTCTCGTCGGGCTGGGGCGAAGCCCCGTTAGCTATGGATCAGGTCCGGTTTTTGTATGTTGGTACATCATGACCAGGCGAGCTGACATGCGGTCACGATAACGGTCGGCCTGGAGGCATACCGGCGGTGCCTGGATGCATGGCACACCGGCGCTGGTCCCGGCCTGGTGGCCTGTGAGGGGGGTCCGTTGAGCGAACGGCGTCCAGGTGGGTGCATCGCAAGGCGCTGCTTGTTTTCGGGGAGCGCGTAGTGGTTCCTATGCGCGACGACGACAACGCCGCGAGGCGCCTGCCTGGGCGTCGTGCAGCCAAAGAAGACTCCCCTCACAGGCCACTTGCCCAGAGCGCTACCGGCCACCCTCTGGGCCCGCACCGGGCGGGAGATCCGCGGGTGATCAGAGCGGGTAGATGTGGCCGGGCTTCGGGCGCACGAGGTGCGGCTTCTGCCCCTTGATGATCGGGCCCGTCACGATGGCGTGGCAGTGGTGGGCGTAGACGTGCCACGGTGCGAGCACGTGGAACAGATGGAACAAGAACATCGGATTCCTCCAGTCGGTTTCCATCGCCGGGTCAAGTTCCGACACGCCGATGCGAGCGCCGCGGGTACTTTGCGCGCGGCGGCGACCTCCGTGATGTCATCCGCGGTGAAGCGGGGCCGTTCGGTCGGGGAACCGCCGCTTCCTCCTGTGTGCGGGCGATGTCTCGCGGAGTGCTGCCTCCTATACTACTCTACGCAATCGTTCAATTACCTTAAGTGCATAAGTGGAGCAGGCTCAGTAGGCGCCGGCGGATCGGCGATATCGCCGCAAGGTCCCCCGAGTCACCCTCGCCTGCGGGCACGCAGCCGCGGATGGCCCCGCATTTAAATGCTTACGGCGGACGGGCAGACGTGAGCGGATCACCGCCCCTGCAGCCCGCCTCCCATGATCGCGGTACTTTTTCGGAAGCATGCGCGGCAAAGTTACCGCGATCATGAAGGGCGTACGGTCTATGCGGGTCGCGCCACGCGGCAGCCGTTATGGATCATGATTGAAGCTCGCCGGCGCCGCCTCGGGCCCAGGCCCCATGTCCTCAGCTTCTGCCCACGGATCGACGCAGATGCGGTGGCCGTCCTCCGCCGTGCCGCCGGTCATGTCACCTGCCGCCACGTCGCCCGGGGCCGTGTCGTCGATCGGGCCACGGCCTACGGCGAACCAGTTGGTGATTCCCGCGGAAATCGCCGCCGCGACGCCAACCTCCAGCGTGGTGACCAGCCCGACCTGCCAGCCGGACGGTCCGACGATGGCGAGCCGTGCGGCGCCGAGCGGGCCGCCGGCGAACGCGGCCGCCGTGCCCATGACCAGACCGGCCGCGGCGCCACAGGTGAACCCCCACAGCGGTGCGGCCTCAACCCGGGGGGTCGGCCCGACAGCCGCGATCAGCAGCCCGCCGAATGCTCCCGCCAGATAGGGCGTGACGAGCACCCCGAATGACACCCAGGACGGTACGCCGGGCGGCTGGCCGGGTCCGGGACCCGATGGCAGCGCGGCCAGCATGGGGAACATCGGCAAGGCACCGAGCGCGTTCCCCGCGGGCGCCACCACCGTGCCGTAACCGAACGCGAAACCGGGCCCGAGCAGATACGCGACCGCCCAGACGATCGCGTTGGGGATGAACGCGAGCTCGAGCAGGAGCAGGAGCACACCGCCGACGAGGCCAGGCGCGAGCGCGGTCGTCACGGACCTGAAGGTGCCGATGTGCACGGCGATGGAACCGCCGGCCAGGGCTGCGCCCGCGGCGGTGAGCACCGCGAGCGTGCCCAGCGTCCCCATGACGAGCGATCTCGGGCGCTCGGGTAGCAGCCCGAGCAGCCGCCGCCACGGTGCGAGCCCACGGGCTCCGCCGATCGCGCCGGCCACGAACGCGAGCAGGAACGCGGCAACCACCGCCTGCAACAGCGACGGGACGGCGAGCGGCGTCCGGCCGATCAGCGCGAGCGCGCCCGCGAGCACCGAATACGGCGCGGCGAGCGCGAGCGCCGCGAACCCCACGTGCCGCAGCCTGGTCACGTCGCCGGTGCGAACCACCCAGCGACCGGCTCGGTACAGCAGTGCGCCTGGCAGCACCACGAGACCGAGCGGGAACATGCCGATGCGCCCGCCGCCGCGCAGCGCGAAGCCAACATGATGGGCGACAAGCCAGAGCTGAGCGGCGGTGCGGAACACGCCAGGAAGGCCACTGCCGAACCCGGCGTGCGGTGCGGCGATCCAGCCGATCAGCACCAGCGTGGTCAGGGCGGCAAGGCCCGTCGCGGCCGCGCAGCCCGCCGCCACCGCACCGGTCACGATCAGCGGCCGCGACGGCATGCCGCTGCCCCGCCGTGTGCCTTCGGGCCCGGCCTGCTGCACTCCGTCTACCAGCAGGGACATAACGCCCATGGTCGCAAGGGCGCCGCCGCTGAGCACGCAGGCGCGCCGGGCGGGGGCCGCCGGCCTGGCCCGGGCTGGCCGCGTTAGCCTCAGCACCGGCCCGGGGCAGGCGGGGCAACGCCAGATCCCGAACGGCTCAGAGGTCGCGCGGATAGGGCGTCGGCTGTGCTTCCCGTGCGCGCCTGCGGCACGACGGGAGCGGGTCATCCGCGCCCGGCTGGGCCAGGCCGCAGCCCGTGCCTGGATCCCGCGTCGAGGGCGAGAACGCCGCCAGCCGGGATGCGGGACTGTGTTTGCCGCGCCTACGGCACGACGCGAGCCCGGCGGTCCTATCCGCGCGACCTCTTACGCATGCGTGCCACTCACGCGGCCGTTCTGGATCCTTGGGGTGCCACCCGGCCCAGCCTTGAGGCGCCATCCGGCCTTGAGGCGCCGTCCGGCGAGTCCTCAGGCTGCCACCCTGCCTTCGGATGGCACCCGGCCCAGCCTTGAGGTCAGCGGACCTGTCGCACGATGTCCCGGGCGAGGCGGGCCGTCTCGCTTGGCGTCCTGCCGACCCTGACGCCCACCTTTTCCAGCGCTTCCTTCTTGGCCTGCGCGGTACCGGCCGAGCCGGACACGATCGCACCTGCGTGCCCCATGGTCTTGCCCTCGGGCGCGGTGAATCCGGCGACGTATCCCACGACCGGCTTGGTCACGTGCTGCTCGACGAACGCGGCCGCCCGCTCCTCGGCGTCGCCGCCGATCTCGCCGATCATCACGATCGCGTCGGTCTCCGGGTCCTCCTGGAAGGCCTGCAGGCAATCGATGTGGGTCGTCCCGATCACCGGGTCACCACCGATTCCGACGCAGGTGGAGAATCCGACGTCCCGCAGTTCGTACATCATCTGATAGGTCAGGGTGCCCGACTTGGACACCAGGCCGATGCGTCCCTCCGTCGTGATATCGGCCGGGATGATCCCGGCATTCGACTTGCCGGGCGACGCGACTCCCGGGCAGTTAGGGCCGACGATCCGGGTCTTGTTGCCTGCGGCGGAGGCGTACGCCCAGAACGCGGTGGTATCGTGCACCGGGATGCCCTCAGTGATGATGACGACGAGCGGGATCTGGGCGTCGATCGCCTCGATGACCGCATCCTTGACACCCATCGCGGGCACGAAGACCACGGAGACGTCGGCCCCCGTTGCCGCCATGGTTTCCGCGACGGTACCGAACACCGGCACTGCCGCGGTGCCGAGATCGACCGTCTGGCCCGCCTTGCGCGGGTTGGTGCCGCCCACGAGCTTGGTGCCCGCTGCCAGCATGCGTTGCCCGTGCTTGCGGCCCTCGGACCCGGTGATGCCCTGGATGAGGACCCGGCTCTGCCCGGTCAGGAAGATCGCCATCTCATACTCCGGTCGCGGCTAGTTCGGCGGCGCGCCGCGCCGCGTCGTCCATGGTGGGGACCTGCTCGACGACGCCGATCGCGGCCTCGGTCAGGATCCGGCGGCCCTCGGCCGCGTTGTTGCCGTCCAGCCGCACCACGATCGGCCGCCGCACCGTCTCGCCGCGCTCCGCGAGCAGGCCGATCGCTGAGACGATCCCGTTGGCTACGGCATCGCACGAGGTAATGCCGCCGAACACGTTCACGAGGACGGAGCGGACCGAGGGATCGGACAGCACGATCTCCAGGCCGTCGGCCATCGCCTCAGCGGAGGCGCCGCCACCGATATCGAGGAAGTTCGCCGGGCGGACGCCGCCGAACTGATTCACCCGCGTACGCGACCACGTCGAGGGTGGACATGACCAGGCCGGCGCCGTTGCCGATGATGCCCGCCTGACCGTCGAGCTTGACGTAGTTGAGGTGGCTGGCCTTGGCCCTGGCTTCGAGCGGATCGGCGGACGCCGGATCGGCGAACCGGTCATGGCCCTGCCGCGGCGCGGCGTTGTCATCCAGAGTGACCTTGGCATCCAGCGCCATCACCCGGCCATCGCGGGTCAAGATCATGGGGTTGATCTCAGCGAGCGTGGCGTCCTCGTCGGTGAACATGGCCCACAGCTTCTCGGCTAGCTCGGCCGCGCCCTCGCGTGCCTCCGGCGCCAGCCCACCCGCGGTGACGATCTCCATCGCCTTCGTCGGGTCGACTCCGGTCAGCGCGGACACCGGCACCCGGGCAACTGCCTGGGGGCTGGACCGGGCCACCTGCTCGATGTCCATGCCACCCTGGGCGGAGCAAATGGCCAGGAACGTGCGATTGGCGCGGTCGAGGAGGTAAGAGAAGTAGTACTCCGCGGCTATGTCACTCGCCTCCTCGACGAGGACCTTACGCACCGTATGGCCCTTGATGTCCATGCCGAGGATTGCCGCGGCAGCTGCCGCCGCCTCGTCGGGTCCCGCGGCCAGCTTCACACCGCCCGCCTTGCCCCGGCCTCCGACCTTGACCTGGGCCTTCACGACGACCCGTGGTGTGCCCGCGGCGGCGAACTCCGCCGCGATAGCCCGTGCCTCCGCCGGGGTCTGCGCGACCTTGCCGGCAGGCACCGGTATCCCGTACTCGGCGAAGAGTTCCTTCGCCTGGTGCTCGAACAGGTCCACTCGGGTCCGTCCTTGGATTCGGCTGCGTGGTCCCGCGTCCCGGCGCGGGACATCCTGGCAGGCAGCCTAGCCGGGGGTCCGATGGGCCGCCCGCCGGGGCCGGAACTGGTCCCACCGCGTTACAGTGCGGCGTTACAGTGCGGCGCCACGGTAACGTCGTTCGCGGACCTGCGGAACGGGCTCCGGCCGCGGCGCGAGCCGACGGGCAACGACGGCGTTTCGCCACGCGGCTCGCCTCCGGACCGGAGAAGGGTCACCTCGCCTGGCTATGGCGCTTTCACGGCTGGGGACTCCTTCGGCGAAAACACCGGACAAGTCCCTGAGATCATGAACCGCGGCGGCGGCGCTGGACGCGGGCCCGGACCAGCGGCGGGCGAACCATTACAAGACGCTAGTGCGGTGTCCACATATCTTGGCCGGATCGGCATCGACTATCCGCGCTGGCAGTAGCTTTGCGCAACCCGGTGAACGTTAGTGGCCACCGCATTAGTGGTCACCGCACTAGGCGGGGCTCGCGGGCGGCTGAGCGCTGAGCGGGCACCGGGGGCCACGGCGGCGCCGGCTCACCGAACGTGGCGTAGACCCAGTCCACGATCTCGTGGGTGGAGGCACCCGGCGTGAAGACCATTGCGACACCCATCCGCTCAAGCTCGGAAATGTCGGCATCGGGGACAATGCCGCCCAGCGAAGACGGTGATATCGCCCGCGTCGCGCTCGCGGAGCAGTTCGAGGACCCGGGCACAGAGCGTCATGTGCGCGCCGGACAGGATGGACATCCCGATACCGTCGGCATCCTCCTGCAGCGCGGCCTCCACCACCTGCTCGGGTGTCTGGTGCAGGCCGGTGTAAATCACCTCGACCCCCGCGTCCCGCAGCGCCCGGGAGACGACCTTGGCGCCCCGGTCGTGCCCGTCCAGGCCCACCTTCGCGACCAAGACGCGGATGCTTCCCATCGCTTCCTCCCACCCGAGGGCATTGTGCCCCTGATCGGAAGCGTAACCGGCGGCGGACGGCCGCCTGACCGCGCACGGACGCATGTGCGTCGGCGAACGCGCCCCGCGGCCGGGATCGCTACAGCTTCTCAAGCGGGGCGTACCGCAGGATCAGGTGCTTCACCCCGTGATCACCACCAAAGTCGATCTTCGCTTCCGCCCGCTCCCCCGCGCCGCCGACGCTCACCACCCTGCCGAGCCCGAACGCATCATGGGTGACCCGATCTCCTGGCACAAGCACGGGAACCTCCCTGTTCCCTGTGACCCGCACCCCGGGGCGGCTCGCGACCTGCTCGCTGGCCGGCGCCACAGTCACGGACGCCTCGCTGCGCCGCCAGTCGACAAGCCCGGCGGGGATCTCGGCGAGGAATCTCGAAGGGGCGGTGCACCGACGGGCGGCCCCACCAGGTGCGCAGCAGCGGTGCGAGTCAGGTACAGCCGCTCCCTGGCCCGGGTGATCCCGACATAGGCGAGCCGCCGCTCCTCCTCCAGCTCCCTCGCGTCACGCAGCGACCGCTGGTGCGGGAACACGCCCTCTTCCATCCCGGTGAGGAATACAACGGGAAACTCCAGGCCCTTGGCGGTGTGCAGGGTCATCAGGGTGACCACGCCGCCGTGATCCTCCCCCTCGGGAATCTGATCGGCGTCCGCGACCAGGGAGACCTGCTCGAGGAAATCCACCAGCGTCCCCTCGGGGTTGGCGCTCTCGAACTCGCGCGCCACCGCGACGAGCTGCGAGAGGTTCTCGATCCGGCTCTCGTCCTGCGGGTCCTCCGATTCGGTCAGCTCGGCCAGGTAGCCCGGAGCGGTCGAGCACCGCCTCGGCGATCTGCGAGGGCGCCATACCCGCGTCGACGAGCGCTCGCAGGCCGTTGATCAGCTCGTTGAACCCGGCGATCGAATGGGCCGAACGGGTGGCCAGGGCTGGCACCTCGTCCGGCCGGGCCAGCGCGGCGGCGAAGGTGATCCGCTCACGCTGCGCGAACGCCTCCACGCAGGCCTCTGCCCGGTCGCCGATGCCGCGCCTTGGCACATTCAGGATGCGGCGCAGTGACACAAGATCCTCGGGATTGGCCAGCAGCCTGAGATAGGCGAGCAGATCGCGCACCTCACGGCGTTCGTAGAACCGCACGCCGCCCACGACCTTGTAGGGCAGGCCGGTGCGGATGAAGATCTCCTCGAAGACACGGGACTGGGCGTTGGTGCGGTAGAAGACGGCGACCTGGCCGGGCGTCGCCTCGCCCTCGTCGGAAAGACGATCCACCTCGGCGGCGACGAAAGCCGCCTCGTCATGCTCGTTGTCCGCGACGTACCCGGTGATTGAGCGGCCCTGCGCCCTGATCGGACCAGAGGTTCTTCGGCTTGCGGCCGGGATTGCGCGACACCACCGCGTTGGCCGCGGAGAGGATGTTCTGGGTGGACCTGTAGTTCTGCTCGAGCAGGATCACCTTCGCATCGGGGAAGTCCTGCTCGAACTCCTCGATGTTGCGGATCGTGGCGCCGCGGAACGCGTAGATGGACTGGTCGGCGTCACCCACCACGCAAAGCTCCGCTGGATCGTCATGGCCCACCAACTCTCGTACGAGCACATACTGCGCGTGGTTGGTGTCCTGGTACTCGTCGACCAGAATGTGCCTGAACCGCCGCCGGTAGTGCTCGGCCACCTCGGGGAAGGCCTGCAGCAGGCACACCGTCACCATGATCAGGTCGTCGAAGTCCATCGCGCCGGACTCCACGAGCCTGCGCTGGTATGCCGTGTAGGCCTCGGCGAGCGCCTTCTCCTTGTGCGTGCGCGCGCGCGACTGGCGTACGTCTCGTAGTCGGCAAGCTCGTTCTTCAGGTTGGACACCTGAGCGAGCATCGCCTTGGGCGGGAACCACCGCGGGTCAAGGTCGAGCTCCCTGCAGACCAGCCCCATCAGCCGCTGCGAGTCCGCCTGGTCGTAGATGGAGAAGCTCGACGGGTAGCCGAAACGCTTGGCCTCGCGGCGCAGGATGCGGACGCAGGCCGAGTGGAAGGTCATCACCCACATCGCCCTCGCCCTGGCGCCGACCAGGGCGGTCGACCCGGCTGGCCATCTCGCCCGCCGCCTTGTTTGTGAAGGTGATCGCCAGGATCTCGGCCGGGCTGACGTGGCGCTGCGCGAGCAGGTGCGCGATGCGGTAGGTCAGCACGCGTGTCTTACCCGAGCCCGCGCCCGCGACGATGAGCAGGGGCGAGCCTTCGTGCACCACGGCCGCGCGCTGATGGGGGTTCAGGCCGTCGAGTAGTGGTTCTGCCGCCACGGTGGACACGTGCCAAGCGTAGGCGGTGGCGCCGACATGTCGCGGCCAGGCAGCGCGGCGGGTGCGGATCCGGGGACGCGGGGCGCGCGGAAATCAGGAAACCCGCGCTCCTCTCTTAGGATGACCACGTGCTTAGCGACTCCGAGGTCCGCAGAAGTCCTGGTCATCACCGCCCATCCCGACGACGTGGACTTCGGCGCCGCGGGCACGGTCGCGACGTGGACGGACGCCGGGATCGAGGTCAGCTACTGCATCGTCACCGATGGTGATGCCGGCGGGTACGACGAGACGGTCGGCCGCGCGGAGATGGCGTCGATACAGGCGCGGTGAGCAGATCGCGGCGGCCAAGCACGTAGGAGTCGACGACGTGCGGTTCCTCGGTTACCCGGACGGCCGCGTCGAGGCCACGCTCGAGCTTCGCAAAGATCTTGCCAGGGTGATCAGGCAGGTCCGGCCGGAGCGGCTGGTATGCCACTCGCCCGAGCGGAACTACGTGCGGCTCGGCACCAGCCATCCGGACCATCGCGCGGTCGGCGCCGCGGCACTCGACGCGGTGTACCCGGATGCGCGCAACCCGTTCGCTTTCCCCGAACTGCTCGCGGGGGAAGGACTCGCCGCCTGGACGGTGCGCGAGGTCTGGCTGACGGGGGGGCCTTCTCCCGACCGTTTCATCGACGTGACGGACACGTTCGGAAGAAAGATCGCCGCGCTGCGCGCGCACGAGAGCCAGACTGGGCACATGGACGGGCTCGAGGACCGTCTTCGCGGCTGGCTGGCCCGCGGCGCCGCCAGTGCGGGCCTGCCCGAGGGCCGGCTTGCCGAAGCGTTCCAGGTTGTCGAAACCGGCTGAGCGGTCGCGTTGTTTGCGCTTCTCCTCCTCGCCGCCTCGGTCGGGCTGTCCAACTTCGCAGGAGCGATCGGGATCGGCGTGTCTGGGACCGATGCGAGCATCCGATGGCGTATCGGCGTGGTTTTCGGCGCGTTCGAGGCCGGTATGCCCGTCGTCGGCCTGGCGATCGGCCGGCAGCTTACGGTCAGCCTCGGCGACGCGACCGGCTGGGCAGGTGCGGCTCTCCTGATCGCCGTGGGCATCTATGGGCTCGTGGACGCCTTAAGCGGCCGTACCCGCGATTCCCGGCGCCGCCGCCGCGACGGCGGCCGTGACAGCGAGCGTGACGACAGCAACGGTCACCTCGATCCCAATCGCGACAGCGAGGGTGCGCGCGATCGCGACCGCGCGCCTGACCGGACCGTCCGGAATCCGCAGAGCACCGGGCGGCTGCTGATCAGCGGGCTCGCGCTGAGCCTCGACAACCTCGCCGTCGGCTTCGCGCTCGGCACGCTGGCCGCGGGACCCGTGGGAATCCTGCTGTCGGCCGTGGTCATCGGCAGCGTCAGCGTGGCCATGTCCCTGGCCGGCCTCGAACTTGGCGCGCGAATCGGCGCAGCGGCACAGCACAGGAGCGAACTCTTCGGCGCGGTGATCCTGATCACGGTCGCGGCCGGAATCGGTACCGGCGTCATCTGAACGCGGCCGCGCGGGCCAGCCGTACCTCGGTGACGCCGGTGCCGTCATCCACGTCCAGCCTGGTCCGCCCATCGAGGCGGAACCCGGCAGCCTGGTAGAAGCGGATCGCACGCGAGTTCTGGCCGTAGGCGTACACGCACACCGGCGCGAAGCCGCGGCACAGCAGATCGTCGACGGCATGGCCGAACAGCCGCCTGCCCAGACCCGTGCCGATCCGAGCCGGGTCGACGTACAGCCCGAGCACCTCTGCGGCGTGCGGGCCGAGGTCGGCGTCCCAGGGCCCGGCAGGGCCCGTGCGGCAGTAGGCGGACACGATACCCGCGTCGTCCAGGACCCAGAGCCGGTCGTCGTCAGGGATCGTCGCCACGTACTCGGCCCACGCCTGCGCCTTCTTATCAGCGCTGAGCGCGGCCAGCAGGCTGTCCGGAAGGATGCCGACGTAGGCGGCCTGCCAAGCCCGGACGTTCAGCGCACCGACCTCGCCTGAATCGGCCGCCATGGCACAGCGTATGGTCACCGGCACAAAGCCAGCCTCGCAGAGCAATGTCCACCCATACGACAGGTTTTTCCGCCGCGGCGGGGCGCGGGCGGCTACTGGCTCAGCGTTGTGCCAAGAGCCGTGTAGTCCTGGTCCAGTTGGTCGAGCAGCTGCGCGATGTTCGAGCTCTGTACCGTCTGCTGATACTGGCTCACCGAGGTGGAGGCGGCGAGGCGCTCGAATACCTGCTGCGCCTGCCCGGCCACCGAGGCCAGCTGTGAAGCCGCCGCCGAAGATCCGGGCGGCATCGAGATGTCGCGAATCGCCTGCCCGAAGTCACCGAAGCTCTTCGCGACCTGCCGGTCGGCGCTGGTCACGCAGGACAGTGCTTGCGTCGAGTTCTGGCAGGACGACGAGGTGGTCGCGAACGTCCTCGTCGCATCGGTCAGCTGGGTGTAGGCGATCCTCGACTGGGTGATCGCGTCTGCACGCTGCACGACGCCGCCGGTCGAGGACACGACCGAACTGATGAACACGGCGTAGAGCACCCAGACAACCACACCTGCGGCGGTGAACAGCCCGACAAGCTGAGCCTGCCCTTTGGTGAGGACAAGCTGCCACAAGCTCTGGCCGGCGGGCGCACCGTAGCCGGGTGTCGGCGCACCGTAGCCGGGCGAGGGAGGTGGCCCGTAGCCGGGTGCCGGAGGTGCCTCACCGTAACCGGGCGCGGGCGGCGGCGGGCCGTAACCAGGTGTGGCAGGCGCCTCGCCATAACCGGACGCGGGCGGCGGCGGGCCATAGCCGGGCGCGGGCGGCGGCGGGCCATAGCCGGGCACGGATGGCGCCTCGCCGTAACCGGGCGCCGGAGGCGCCTGCCCATAGCCGGGCGGCGGCCCATAGCCTGGCGCAGCCGCCACGGCCCCCTGCGCAGCCAGGTCACGGTCGCCGAAAAGCCCCCACGGGTACTCAGAGGTGAGCAGCAGCAGATACCCGCTGATCCTGGTCTGGAAGCGCAGGACTGCCGCGATCGCCTGGTAGAGCGGCGTGGGCATGATCCCGGAGAAAAGGACGATCAGCCACGTGATGAACAGGCCGATCGTGTAGAGCCCGATGACCGCGACGTATCCGACGATCTCGGCAGGGATGACAAGCACGAAGCGAAACAGCACCGCCAGCCGGTTCAGCTTTCCTGGCCGGACCGCGAGCCGGATCGGATAGTCGACATCGTCGAACGTGAACGGCGGGTACTCGTCCGTCAGCAGAGCCAGGTACGCCGAGACCCTGGTTGCCCAGCGCAGGTAACCGGGCAGGAAGTCGGCGGCGAAGCGAGGCAGGCGGCCCATGAACAGGGCGCCGAACCAGCCGATCACCAGGACAATCTCGGCGACGATGCCGATGACGGCTAAGACAATCAGCTGTGGGATCGCCAAGATAATCCGGAAGAACACGGTGAGCCGGCTCTGCGTCGCCGGCCCGGCGAAGGCCATGAGCACGGGCGCGGGACCAGCCTCGAATGCGTCCGGCGGGTTCGGCTGCACCGGCGGTGCGAGCGGTCCTCCAGCCACGTCGACCACTCCTCGTGGGTCGGCCAGTTCCTCTGCTCGGGAACCTTTCTGCTCGGGAACCCTAGTGTGCACCAGACCGTTTCACAAAGATCGGGATCAATTTTGTTGATCTTGGGAGAGATCGGCGTCCGCCATTCTGCTGGCGGTAATCAACAGTAGGACGCGCCGCTCCCGCGGCACGCGGGGATGCGCCAGGGCCGGTCGGCGAGTGGTACGCCGCGCGATGATCAACTCAGTCCATGAAGCCCTCACTGCCGGTCGTGACCTCGGGCAACAGCCGACGGCTGAGGACTGGTGTGCCTGGTACGGCGAGCCTAAGTTAGCACTGAGCGCACTGGCCCCAAGGAGGAGGTCGCGCATGACCCACATCACCCTGACCGTTGATTCCGTCATCTATGCCGACGACGTTGAGCCCCGGCTGCTGCTTGTGCACTATCTACGCGAGGTCGCCGGCAAGACGGGCACGCCGATCGGCTGCGACACCAGCAACTGCGGTGCGTGCACCGTGCTGATGGACGGCGTGTCGGTCAAAAGCTGCGCAGTGCTCGCCGTCCAGGCGGACGGCAGCGATATAACGACCATCCAGGGGATGGCCAACGGCGAATGGCATCCACTTCAACAGGCGTTCCATGACGAGCACGCCCTGCAATGCGGCTACTGCACACCTGGCATGATCATGGCGGCCGCCGACCTGCTCCGCGAGAGCCCGCAGCCGAGCGAGGACGAGATCCGGGAGGCCTGGAGGGCAACCTCTGCCGCTGTACCGGCTACCAGAACATCGTCCGCGCTGTACAGCGGGCAGCGAATGCGGGTGCGGCAGCGCACCGCGCAGACGGGGGGCCAGGCATGACCGCCACCCGGACGAACAGCAGCCGGATCGGCCGGGCCAGAGGTCGGCAAGGCGCGGGCACGCAAGGAAGACGCGCGCCTGGTCACCGGCGAGACCAACTGGACGGACAACATCGTGCTGCCGGGCATGCTGCACATGGCCTTCGTGCGCAGCCCGCTCGCGCACGCCCGCATCACCCGGGTCGACACCTCCGCCGCACGCAAGCTACCCGGCGTGGTGGCCGCGTTCTCCGGTGCCGATTTCGCCGCGGAACAGGGCAGCCTGCCGTGCGCCTGGCCGGTGACCGACGACATCGTGATCCCCGACCATCCGCCGATGGCGGTGGACGAGGTTCGTTACGTCGGCGAGGCGGTGGCCTGCGTGATAGCCCGCGATCGTTACACCGCGGCGGACGCGCTCGAGGCCATCGACGTCGACTACGAGCCGCTGTCCCCCGTGCTCGACATGCGGTCCGCGCTCGCCGACGACTCGCCGAAGGTGCACGCGAGCACGCAGGGCAACCGCTCGTTCGAGTGGGTCTTCAGCAACGGCGACCTGGACGCGGCGTTCCGCGACGCCCCGGTCGTGATCGAGCGAAACTACGTGCAGCAGCGGCTGATCCCGAGCGCCATGGAGCCGCGGGCCGTCGTCTGCGCGCCCAACGGCGACGAGTTCACGCTCTGGTCCGCGACCCAGATCCCGCACGTGCTGCGGGTCATGCTGGCCGTGGTGACCGGAATCCCCGAGCAGAACCTGCGCGTGATCGCGCCCGACGTCGGCGGCGGCTTCGGCTCGAAGTTGCAGGTCACCGCCGAGGAAGTGATCGCCCTGCTGGTGGCGCGGCGGCTCCGGCGGCCGGTCAAGTGGACCGAGTCGCGCAGCGAAGGCAACATGACCGTGCATCACGGGCGCGACCAGTTGCAGCGCATCAAGATCGCGGCGGACCGTGACGGCCGGATCCGGGGCCTGTCCGTCGACATCCTCGCCGACATGGGCGCCTATCTGATGCTGGTCACGCCGGGTGTGCCGATTCTCGGCGCTTTCATGTACAACGGCATCTACAAGATGGACGCTTACTCGTTCCGCTGCACCGGAGTGTTCACCACCAAGATGCCGACCGACGCCTACCGCGGCGCGGGCCGTCCCGAGGCGACCTTCGCCATCGAGCGCATCATGGACGAGCTCGCCACCGAACTCGGCATGGACCCGCTCGAACTGCGGGAGCGGAACTGGATCACCCACGAGGAGTTCCCTTACGCGACGATCGCGGGGCTCACCTACGACTCGGGGAACTACGAGGCGGCCACGGCGAAGGCCCGTCAGATCTTCGGCTACGACGAACTGCGCAAGGAGCAGATGGAGCGGCGCGCGAGCGGCGACAAGGTCCAGCTCGGCATCGGTGTGTCCACCTTCACCGAGATGTGCGGGCTGGCCCCGTCCAGGGTGCTGGGCCAGCTCTTGTACGCGGCGGGCGGCTGGGAGTACGCGTCGGTTCGGATGCTGCCCACGGGCAAGGTCGAGGTGATCACCGGCTCGAGCGCGCATGGGCAGGGGCATGAGACCGCGTGGAGCCAGATTGCCGCGGACGCGCTCGGCGTGCCGTTCGAGGACGTCCGGGTGCTGCACGGCGACACCCAGGTGTCGCACAAGGGCATGGACACCTACGGCTCCCGCTCGCTGACGGTGGGCGGCATCGCGTTGCTCTCCGCCTGCGACAAGGTGGTAGCCAAGGCGAAGGTCATCGCGTCCAAGCTGCTCGAGGCGCCGCCGGAGGAAGTGGAGTTCGCCGGTGGGGTCTTCCAGGCCAAGGGAAGCGAGGGTCCGGGCAAGACGATGCAGGAGATCGCTTTCACCACGTTCGCGGCGCATGACCTGCCCGACGGGGTGGAACCTTCGCTCGACGCCGACGCCACCTTCGACCCGGATACGTTCTCCTTCCCGCACGGCACCCACCTGTGCGCGACCGAGGTGGACACGGAGACGGGCCAGGTGAAGATCCGGTCCTACGTGGCGGTGGACGACGTCGGCCGGGTGGTGAACCCCGCCATTGTCGAAGGTCAGGTGCACGGCGGCATCGCTCAGGGCATCGCGCAGGCGCTCTACGAGGAAGCCGTCTACGACGCGGACGGGAACCTGCTGACGACCACCATGGCCGACTACCTGCTGCCGTCAGCCGCTGACCTGCCAACCTTCGTCACCGACCGCACCGAGACTCCCTCCACCACGAATCCGCTCGGGGTCAAGGGAGTCGGCGAGGCCGGCACGATCGCGTCCACCCCCGCGGTGGTGAACGCGATCGTGGACGCGCTGCGGCCGCTCGGCGTAAGGGACGTGGCGATGCCCTGCACGCCCGAGCGGGTGTGGCGGGCCATCCAGGAAGCTCCGCTGCCGTGGGGGGCAACCCCCCAAGACCTCCCCGGAGGTGCGCGATGATCCCGGCCAAGTTCGGCTACGTGCGGCCCGCTTCGCTCTCGGACGCGGTCGCCGCGCTCGGGGCGGGCGACGAGGATGCCAAGGTGATCGCGGGCGGGCAGAGCCTGATCCCACTGCTGCGCCTGCGGCTCGCGGACCCGGGCCTGCTCGTGGATATCGGCAGGCTCACCGAACTGCGCGGTGTCGTGGACGAGGGTGCCACGCTGCGGATCGGCGCGCTCACCACCCACTACGAACTGGCACACGACCCGGTGATCGCCGAGCACTGCGGCCTGATCACCGAGGCGGCGGCGACCGTTGCCGACCCCGCCGTCCGGCATCGCGGCACCTTCGGCGGCTCGCTCGTGCACGCCGACCCCGCTGGTGACCTGCCGGCGGTGGCGGTCGCGCTCAGTGCGACGCTGCTCGCGCAGGGGCCCGCGGGCGAAAGGGAGATCCCTGCCGCGGACTTCTTCGTCGACTACCTGACCACCACGCTGGGCGCCGACGAGATAGTCACCGCGGTCCGGGTGCCCAAACTCGGCCCTGGCTGGGGATTCAGGTACGAGAAATTCCATCGCACCGCACAGGCGTGGGCTATCGTCGGCGTGGCCGCGGCGGTCCGCCGGGGCAACGGGCAGGTCAGCGAGGCCAGGGTCGGGCTGACTAACATGGCCATGATCCCGGTCAGAGCGTCCGCGGTCGAAGCGGCCGCGGCGGGAATGCCTGCAACGGCGCAGTCGCTACGGCAAGCGGCGTCGCACGCCGACGAGACCGCGCAGCCACCCAATGACCTGCACGGATCAGCGGAATACCGGCGTCACCTGGCGCGTGTGCTCACGGGCAGAGCGCTCGCGGCGGCGGCCGGGGTGTGAGCAACTGCCCGCTGTGCCCGCGGCCGCGACGGCGGCCGCGGGCACAGCAGGCAATGCGAAGGGAAGAAAATGGAGTTCGAGCATTCCTTCATGATCCCGGTGCCGCCGGACCAGGCCTGGGACGTGCTGCTGGACGTCGAGCGGGTGGCGCCCTGCATGCCTGGCGCCAGCGTCGACACCTTCGATGGCGACGAGATCACCGGGCATGTCCGGGTCAAGGTTGGCCCGATCACGATGACCTACGCGGGTCACGCCCGGTTCGTGGACCGCGACCCTGTCGCGCACACGGCCACCCTGGAGGCGTCCGGTAAGGAATCGCGCGGCACTGGGACCGCGTCGGCGACGGTGCACGCCGCGCTTTACAGCGAGAATGGGCAGGCCGGGCAGGCCGAGCAGGCCGAGCAGACCCGGGTCACCATGAGCACGACGCTGAACGTGACGGGCCGGCCCGCCCAGATGGGCCGTGGCGTGCTCGCTGACGTGAGCGGCAAGCTCGTCGAGCGGTTCGCGGTCAACCTCGCCGAGCGGCTTTCCGCGCATACCGCCAAGGACAAGGGGCCGGACGGCGCCGCAGCGGCCGACACCGCGCCCGCTGAGGGCCCAACTGAGGGCCCAACTGAGGGCACTGCCGAGGGCGGCGCCGGTGACGTGCGCGCTCCTGCGGCCACTGCTTCCCCCGCCGGGTCAGGCACGGCAGCACCGTCTGGTGCCGCACCCGCGCGTAAGCAGGAAGACGAAACGCTCAACCTGCTCGGCGTCGCCGCGGGACCGGTGATGAGGCGGCTCATCCCGGCCGTCGGCGCCCTCATCGGGGCCATCGTCATCGGCTTCCTGGCCCGGCTGCGCAGGAAGCGCAAGAAGGCGTCGTAACGTCCCTGCCGACGCTGTGGATGGCGCGGGCCCGCGCCATCCACAGCGTCAGCGGCCCGCGCTATCGCCACTCGTCAGGAGGGCCCGGCGAGCTGGATCACGCTGAAGAACGCGCCCTGTGGGTCACTGAGCCCGGCAAAGCGGCCGATGGGGATGTCCATCGCCGGTGTCACGACCGTCGCACCCAGCGCGGTTGCCGTGGCGACGGTGCCGTCACAGTCGGCAACCGCGAAGTACACGCCCCAGTAGGAGGGCATGTCGGCCGGCATCGTGTCGCTGATCGGGAACATCCCGGCGATCGGCTCGCCGCCCACCTTGAACTCGGTGTACTCCATGGGGCCCATCGGCTCGGTGCTCGGCTCCCATTCGAGCGCGGCGGCGTAGAACGCCTTCGCGCCCTCGGGGTCGCGAGCGGCAAGCTCGCTCCAGCAGTACGCGCCCGGCTCGTTGACAAGCTCCGCGCCGGTGTGCAGGGCGGGCTGCCAGATGCCGAGCACCGTGCCCGCCGGGTCGGCGAAAATGGCCATCCGCCCCTGTTCCATCACGTCCATGGGCGGCACGATGAGGGTGCCCCCCGCGTCGGCGACCCTCTTGGCCGTGCCATCGGCGTCGCTCTCGTTGACGTACGTCATCCATGCGGGCGGCTGGTCCGGTGACATTACCGGGCCCATCCCCGCGACATTCTTGCCCCGCAGCGTGAGCAACGTGTATCCCCCGGCCTCCGCCACCGGGGCCTGCGCCTCCCACCCGAACAGCGCCGTGTAGAACGCCTTGGACGCTTCCACGTCGGTGCTGGACAGGTCGATCCACGACGGCACACCGTCGCTGTACGCACTCATCTCTGGCATCTGCTCGTCCTTCTTTCGGCTTCATGCAGGGCGATGATTGGGTGCGACCACCGTCGGTGCGCACACGGCCCACCTGGTGCATTCCGGCCGGATGCGTGGGCCAGATGCCCCCGGGACCGTCACAACGGCGACCGCGCCCGGCATCTCCCCGCAGGGCAGTACGGACATTATGTGCCCTGCCGCGCCCTGACTGCCCGCAGAAGCGGCGGCCTGACGGTACACAATTCAGTCCTAACCGCGGCCGCGGGCGGGAAACCGCGATCGTGCCCGCTCCTCACGCCGTGACCAGGACGATGCCGAGCGCGGCCAGCACGAGGCCGGCCTGCTGCACGCCGCGCATCCGCTCCCCGAGCACGACCCGGGCCAGCAGGACGGTCATGGCCGGATACAGCGACGTGATGACCACAGCCAGGCTGAACAGGCCCTGCCGGATGGCGAGCACGTAGAACACATTGGCCACGGCGTCAAAGACTCCCGAGCCGAGCGCCATCAGCGTCGCCACCCGATCCCGCCGCCACCGCATCATCGCGGCCCGCGTCGCCACCGCCGCCAGGAGTACGACCAGGGTCCCTGCGCCGCGGGACGCGACAAGCGGCCACAGGCCGCCCCAGCCGGCGCCCGCGTGCGCGGCTTCGCGCACGAGCACGAAGAACAGCCCGAACCCGGCCCCGGCGGCGATGCCGTACAGCAGACCCCGCCGCGCGGGCCGCGGACCTGGCCCCCGCGTGCCATCCGCAGGATCCATGCTGACCAGCACGATCGCGGCGAGACACGCCGCCGCGCCGCCAAGGACGGGAAGGCCAGGGCGCTCACCGGCCTGGAGCGCGACACCCACCGGCAGGAGCGTCGCCACCAGCGCGGAAACCGGCGCCACCACGCTCATCGGGCCCGCCGCCAGACCCGCGTAGAACGCGATCAGGCCGAGACCGCCAGCGATGCCGCCCGCAGCGCCCCAGGCGAGCGCCACCGCCGTGGGGCCGCCCCCTCCGGCCAGCAGCGCCGCCACGATCATCAAGGCAGTCCCGGCCGGCGCGCTCACCGCAAGCAGCGCGAGCACCTGCACACGCCTCGATCCGGCGCCGCCGAGGAAGTCGGCGGTCCCGTACAAGAGGGCGGAGACGAGTGCCAAGATCGTGACCATGCAGCACCACCTCCTCGGCGCGCCTGGTGGCAGGCAGGACGTCGTTAACTTGCCACGGTCGGTATAATGGTATACGTAGTGCATTATAATGACCGAAACGACCCGGTGGAACTCGATATTCCAGGACTCGATCGGGGGGGCCGCGCGATGGCTGGTCAGGAGACCGTAGCGGGTGCGGTCGCCCGCACCGTCCGGGCACTGCGCGTCGGCCATGGCTGGTCACTCGACAAGCTCGCCGCAAGGTCCGGTGTGAGCAAGGGCGTGCTTGTCGCGCTCGAGCAGGGCAAATCCAACCCGAACCTGTCCACCCTGGTGCGGCTCAGCGACACGTTCGGGGTGCCGGTCACCCGCCTGTTCGAGGCCGCCGGTCACCAGCGCGTCCGGGTGACGGCACGCGCGGCGGTCCTGTGGCGCGGCCCAGCCGGGGGCACGGGCACGCTGATCGCCGCGACCGACCCGCCGTGGGCCGCGGAACTGTGGCACTGGGAACTGCGGCAGGGCGAGGCCTACAGCGGGACGGAGCACCCGCCAGGCACCAGGGAGCTCATGTCCGTCGAAGAGGGCACGCTCATCCTCACGGTGGCCGGCGAGCGGCACGACGTCGCGGCGGGGCAGTCCGTGCAGTTCCCAGGCGACTGCGCGCATACGTACGCCAACGAACATCCGCAGCGGCTGCGCATGACGATGATCGTCGTTGTACCGCCATCCGATTACCGGGCGTGATTCCTGTTCGAAGGCACATCCATGTCACGTTGAATGTCATCCCATTAACCGTGATTGGGTCGTGATGCGGTAATTGTGTACAGCCCGAGAAGAGGGTCGGTAGCGTGCTCAGTTGGTGTCATGTCGGTGATCGTTCCCATCCGCCGGCATCTGTCGCAGTCTCAGGCGGTCGGGGAGTCCCGATTGCCCTCACCAACGAGGGAACCCATGCGCATGATCCACTTCCGGGCGCACCTTGCCGCTGCCGCGCCGCGGGCCCGGTTAACGCGGAAGCTGCTCGCCGTCGCCGCCGCCGCATCGTCCGCCGCCTACGTGGCGCTCGTGCCGTCCACGGCGGCCCTGGCCAACGTGGCCGCGCAGGAATCTGCGGCCCTGCCGCTCACAAGCGCCCAGGCCACCGCGCTCTCCCAGAACGTCACCAAACACCTCATCGTGCTGATGAAGAACCAGCCCGCGGTGGCTCCCGCCGGGACGTCGGCCGCCGCGATGCGCTCGAGCGCGATCGGCACGTCGCAGGCGCCGTTCATGCACGAGCTTTCCCTGGTGCACGCGGCACACGTGCGCAGCTACCGGCTGGTCAACGCGTTCGCCGCCACGGTGTCAGCGGGTGAGGAAGCGCGCCTCGCGGCTAACCCCGCGGTGGCCACGGTCCTCCCGGACGGCCTCATCAGGGGCCCGGCGGCGACGCCCGCTCGAGCGGCATCGGCCGCTGCCGCGTCGCTCAACAACATCCCGGGCGCGTGCCCGCAGCCAAATGGCAAGCCGCTGCTCGAGCCCGAGGCCCTGTCGCTGATGCACGTCGCGTCGGACAACCCGGCGGCGAAGACCGCGCAATCGCTCGGCTACACGGGCAAGGGCGTCAAGGTTGCCTACATCGCGGACGGCGTCGACACGAACAACCCGGACCTGAAGAGCGCCTTCGTCGACTATCAGGACTTCAGCGGCGACGGGCCGAACGCGCCGACCTCCGGTGACGAGGCCTTCCTCGACGCCACGTCGATCGCGGCGCAGGGCTCGCAGGTCTACAACGTCCAGAACTTCGGCCCGCAAGCGCTGCCCAAGCCGTGCAACATCCGCATCGTGGGTGTCGCGCCGGGTGTCGGGCTGGTCGGGCTCAAGGTCTTCGCCGAGAACAGCCTCACCACGACGTCCAACTTCCTGCAGGCCATCAGCTACGCCGTGCTGACCGATCACGTCAACGTCCTCAACGAGTCGTTCGGCAGCAACCCGTTCCCCGACACTACCTCGCAGGACGCGGTCAAGCAGTTCAACGACGCAGCGGTCACGGCAGGCACCACGGTCAGCGTGTCAAGCGGCGATGCAGGCACGACGAGCACCATCGGATCACCTTCCACCGACCCGAAGGTGCTGTCGGTCGGGGGCTCCACCGACTTCCGCTGGTACGCGCAGACCGACTACGGCGCGGCACGCCAGTTCGCCACGAAGGGCTGGCTGAACGACAACATCACCTCGCTGAGCTCGGGCGGCTTCACGCAGAACGCCCGCACCGTCGACCTGGTGGCCCCCGGCGACAGCAGCTTCGCCGTCTGCACCGCCAACCTGGCGGTCTACGCGGGCTGCACCGATTTCAACAACAAGGCGTCCAACGTGGAGCGCTCGGGCGGCACCAGCCAGTCGTCGCCGCTGACCGCCGGCACGGCCGCACTGGTGATCCAGGCCTACCGGCTCGGGCACGGTGGCGCGACGCCGAGCCCCGCGCTGGTCAAGCGGATACTCACCAGCTCCGCCGACGACCTCAGCTCGCCCGCCTACGAGCAGGGTGCGGGCCTGGTGAACGCCTACCGTGCGGTCCTGCTCGCGCGGTCCATCCGCCCGGCACACGGGTCGGCCGCCTCGCCCCTGCTGATCAGCCAGGGCCAGCTCAGCGCGACCGCGTCGGCCGGAGCCTTGCGGAACCTGTCGTTCTCGGTCACGAACGAAAGCTCGTCCAAGCGGACCGTCCGGCTGCACGGCCGCGGCTTTGGGCCGACCAGGAACACGCAGACCGGCAGCGTGACGCTCAGCAACACCGCGAGCAAGCATTTCTCCGACTGGTTCGGCGAGCCGAACAACTACGGCACGCTGCACTTCCGGGTGCCCCGCGGCGCTGACAGGCTCGACGCCTCGATCGCCTACCCGGGTGATCCGAACGCGACCCTGAACGCGAGGGTCCGGCTGATCCTCATCGACCCGAAGGGCCGCTATGCGGCTCATTCGCTGCCGCAGGGCATCGGCAACTTCGGGCATGTCGACGTCCGTTTCCCGGCGGCGGGCAGGTGGACGGCGATCATCTTCAGCATCGAGTCAAGCGCGGGCGGCACCGTCGGCAAGGTGCGGTTCGAGGCCACCACGTCACAGTTCACCGGCTTCGGCTCGGTAAGCCCGTCCGTGCTTCACCTGGCGCCCGGTCAGACCGGTCAGGTGCGGCTGCGGGTGCGGACGCCGTCGTCCCCGGGCGACGAGAGCGGCGCCGTGGTGCTGAACGAGGGCGGCGCGGGTAACTCGTCGGTGGCGGTCGTGCTTCGCAGTCTGGTGAACGCGTCCCGCGGCGGGGCGTTCAGCGGCGTCCTCACCGGTGGCAACGGTCGGCAGGGCAACACCGGCCAGACGAACTACTACCAGTCCAACGTGCCGAGCGGCCGCCACAGCCTGGCCGCTGACATATCGCTGACCACGAACAAGACCGACACCGTAGTCGCCTACTTCATCAACCCGCAGAACCAGACGGTGGGCTACGGCACGAACTACCTGACCACCTCACCCACCACAGCGGTCCCGACACTGCGGACGAGCCTCTACACGCTCAACCCGAGACCGGGCCGCTGGACGCTGATCATCGATTTCGCCGGCGCGATCGCGGGTAACGTGCTGTCACAGCCGTTCCATGGCAGGGTCAGATTCAACACGGTCAACGTGCACGCGAAGAACCTGCCGCACAGCGCCAAGACGGTGCTGAAGGCGGGCGTGCACGTCACCGTGCCTGTCACGATCAAGAACACCGGCACGGCGCCGGAGAGCTTCTTCGTGGACGGCAGGCTCACGTCCACCGCGACGCTGAGCCTGGCGCCGCTCACGTCCGGCGCCGCCACGCTGCCGCCAACGACCAGCGTTCCCCAGTGGCTGGTCCCGACGCAGACGGACGCCGTCCACGTGACAGCGAGCGCCACCCTGCCCGCACAGTTCGACTATGGCATCGTCGAGGGCGACCCCGACCTGGAGAGCAGCACGCCGCCCAGCCTCAACCCGGCGGGGAGCTTCAGCGCCAATCCAGTCACGGCTGGCCTCTGGTTCGCGATCCCGTCCGAGTTCGGGCCGTATCCAGGCGCCGCGCCGGCCGGCTCCATCAACATGGCCATGACGGCGCACGCACGCCAGTTCGACGGGGCTCTCACGTCAGCGCCCGGTGACTTCTGGCAGGCCTCGGTCAACCCGAGCGCACCGTTCGGCCTGTTCATCATCAACCCGGGGCAGACGCGGACGATCAAGGTGACGATCACGCCGTCCGGCGCGAAGGGCACCGTGGTCCGCGGAACGCTGTTCGTTGACGACTTCGTCAACAGCCCGTTCTTCCTGTCCGGCGATGAACTCGCCGGGCTTCCCTACACCTACAAGATCGGATAACCAGGGCGAATGCCTACGAAGGGGACCGGCCTGCGGCCGGTCCCCTTCTTGCTCGCGGCATCTTCTTGCTCGCGGCATCTTCTTGCTCGCGGCATCTTCTTGCTCGCGGCATCTCTCCGGACCCGGCAGCGGCCGGCGCGGGCGGGCGCACGGTCGCCGTGCCGTTGGGACCGGAGGCTCGCGGCCGCGCCAGTGCTGCGCCGCGCGGGAGGGACACGAGGCCCGCGGCCCGCGCCGGTACCGGCCGGTGCGACGCGGGTGCGGCGCGGCGCCGGGCCGGACAGCGCGGTGGGGCGCACCCGTTGCGGGTGCGCCCCGCCGCTGCAAGATCGCGCCAGGGGCCGTCCGGCCCCCGGCTCAGTGCCCGGCGAGTGCGGCGAGTTCGAATACGAAGCTTGCCGCGTTCACGGTGCCAACGCCCGAAGCCAGGTCATACCCGCGCACCGCACCGAAGCCGGGAACGGTGTGCAGCTTGCCACCCTGTGTGAACGAGACAGTGTTGTTGCCACGCGTGATGTCGACGATGCCGGGAGCGTGCCGCGCCGAAAGGGTGTAGAGCGCCGGGTTGATCGCGCCGAGCCTGTGGTGGCGAGCCACCTGATCCGCCAGCGCCACGATGCCGGCGAACAGTGGCGTCGCCTCACTTGTGCCGCAGGTCGGGTACCAGCCCACCGGCTGGCCGGCGAAGCTCTGGTAGATGTCGACAGCGCCGTTGCAGGCGCCGCTCATCGAGATGTCGGGCACGCCGCGGTGGCCGCCAACCACACCCTTCACCCGGTTCTGGTAGCCGGGGCGGGCAAAGATGACCGACTTGCCGCCGCCGCCGGCCAGCGGGTTCGGGCCGTTGTCGCCGACGATGAACTGGTTGGTGGGAACGTTGTAGGTGTCGTTCCACACGCGGTCCGGCGCGGTGCGGCCGCCGCTGGCGTTCAGGTACAGCTGAGTACCGCCGACGCCGGTGACCAGCGGGTCGCTGTCCGGCCATGACGTCACCGCGTGCAGGTAGTACGTCGACAGGTTGAACTTGACATCCGCGGCGCCGCTGTCGCCGGACGCGGCGAGCACGGTCACGCCCTTCGCGGCGGCGTCGGTGTAGGCACCGCGCAGTTTGAGCAGCGCGGCCTTGGACGGGAAGGTCTGCTCCGTGGCGCTGAAGCTCTGGCTGATCACGCCGCCGAGGTTGTGGTCGATCACGTACTTCTCGGCCGTGACGATCCGGGGGAAGCCGACCGTGCCCTCGGTCTCCGAGACCGGGGTCTCCACCAGCAGGATGCTGGCCCGCGGCGCCATCGTGTGGGCCCACTCGACGTCCAGTGTGGTCTCGCCGGCCCAGCCGACCATGTCGGAATTGTTCGGGTTGTAGGGCGGGACCGGGCCGGCCGCTGAATGACTTTCAGCGATGGCGGCGCGGCAAGATGGAACGTCTTGTCGAAGACCGCGACGTCATGACCGATCGTCGGGGACCCGAAGGAGTCGACGATGACGATCGTCTGCCCCTTGCCGTTGATCCCCCTGTGCAGCAGTGGCCCGAGATTGTAGGCACGCCGGACCTGCGTGGGCTCGTAGCACGCGATCTTGTAGTGCTTCTCGCAGAACGCGGTCGTCGGCGGGGCCTTGGACACCCCCCTGGCATGCACAGCGCCCGGCTGAAGGACAATGGCAGGCGCGGCGTCCGCGGTCGCCGCGGCGCCGTGAATGACTGCGGGGACCGGGACGGCGGCGATGCTGAGCGAACTGACCGCCGCCGCCACGAGACGGGAAACGCGCATGATTACCCCGGGAGTGTCGGTAGGTACGGCGCGCCCTCGCGCCGCCGCCCGACGCTAGCACCCGGCTGTCCCGATTGCCCGCACGGGCCGGGGACCTGCTCGGTGAGCACTTGCTCGGCGCGGCACCCGGCCAGGTCGTGGTCTGCGACAACACCACGGTCAACCTCTACAAGCTGGCCAGCGCCGCACTCGACGCACGCCCGGGCAGATCGGTCATCGTGACCGACGACGACAACTTCCCGACCGACCGCTACGTGCTCGACGGCATCGCCCGCCAGCGGGGGCTTGAGCTGCGGCTCGTCCAACAGCGACATCGACACCGGGCTCGCCACGAGCGCACTCGCCGCCGCACTCGATGACACAGTCGGCACGGGCGGCGCACAGATCGCCCTGGTCAGCCTGTCGCACGTGGCCTACCGCAGCGGCGCGGTCCTCGACATGGCAGCGATCACCCGAATGGTCCACGACACAGGGGCGATGATGCTGTGGGACCTGTGCCATTCCGCGGGAGCCGTTAAGGTCGAGCTTGATTCGTCCGGCGCGGATCTTGCCACCGGATGCACCTACAAGTATCTCAACGCGGGCCCCGGGTCCCCTGCGTTCCTCTATGTGCGCGGCGACCTGCAGGACCAGCTACGGCAGCCGGTGTGGGGCTGGTTCGGGCAGCGGGCCCAGTTCGACATGGGGCCGCGCTACGACCCGGTGGCTGGGATCGGCAGGTTTCTCACCGGCACGCCCCTGTTACCGGCATCGTGGCGGTGGAGGAGGGCACCCGGCTGCTCGCCGAGGCCGGGATCGGCCCGCTGCGCGCCAAGGGGATGCGATGGACCGGTTGCGGCGGATCGTCGAGGGCAAGACGTTCGCGCAATTCCCTGCCCTGGCGGCCGGAGCCTGACCGCGCTGCGGTCGCGCTCACTCCCATTCGATCGTGCCGGGCGGCTTGCTCGTCACATCGAGCACGACACGGTTGATCTCGGGAACCTCGTTGGTGATCCGCGTGGAGATCCTCGTCATGACGTCGCCCGGCAGCCGCGCCCAGTCGGCTGTCATCGCATCCTCACTGGTCACCGGCCGCAGCACGACCGGATGCCCATAAGTACGCCCATCGCCCTGGACACCCACCGACCGTACCTGGGCCAGCAGCACGACAGGGCACTGCCAGATCTGCCTGTCCAGTCCCGCGCGGGTCAGTTCCTCCCTGGTGATCGCGTCCGCCTCGCGCAGCACCCGCAGCCGGTCCGCCGTTACCTCGCCGACCACGCGGATCGCCAGCCCTGGCCCGGGAAACGGCTGGCGCCAGACGATCTCCGGCGGCAGCCCCAGTTCCTCACCGACCCGGCGGACCTCGTCCTTGAACAGCGAGCGCAGCGGCTCCACCAGGCGGAACTCCAGGTCGTCAGGCAGGCCGCCGACGTTGTGGTGGGACTTGATGCTCGCCGCGCCGAAGCCGCCGCCCGATTCCACCACATCCGGGTAGAGCGTGCCCTGCACGAGGAAGTCCACGCTGGTTCCCCGCGCGCCGGCGTCCGCCACGATCTCGCGCGCCGCCTGCTCGAACACCCGGATGAACTCCCTGCCGATGATCTTCCTCTTCTGTTCCGGGTCCGTCACGCCGGCCAGCGCGCCGAGAAACTGCCCGGTCGCCTCCACGACCTTGAGGTCGACACCCGTCGCGGCCACGAAGTCCTTCTCGACCTGCTCGGCTTCTCCCTTCCTCAGCAGGCCGTGGTCTACGAAGACGCACGTCAGCTGGGCGCCGACAGCGCGCTGCACGAGGGCGGCGGCGACCGCTGAATCCACGCCGCCGGACAGGCCGCAGATCGCGCGGGCGTCGCCGACCTGCGCCTTGATCTGGGCGATCTGTTCCTCGACGATGTTCAGCATCGTCCACGTGGGGCGGCAGCCCGCGGCCTCCAGAAAGTGCCGCACAACCTGCGGGCCGTAGTCCGAATGCAGCACCTCGGGATGGAACTGGACGCCGTAGAGGCGGCGCGCGGGATCCTCCATCGCCGCGACCGGCGCACCTGCGCTGCTCGCGGTGACCACGAATCCCGGTGGCGCGCCGGTGCACGAGTCGCCATGCGACATCCAGACCTGCAGCCGCGTGGGGAGCCCGGCGAACAGATCGCCCCTGGCGCCCTCGCACGCGACGTCGAGCCCGGTGCCGCCGTACTCGCCGGTTCCTGTCCGCGCGACGGTGCCGCCGAGCCCGGCCGCCATGAGCTGGAAGCCGTAGCAGATGCCGAGCACGGGCACGCCCGCCTCGAAGAGCCCGGGGCCGCCGGGCGCGGCGGGCGGGGCCGGTGGCGCACCATCGGCATAGACGGACGCCGGGCCGCCGGAAAGGATGATCGCCTTCGGCTTGCGAGCCAGCATCTGCTCGACCGGCATGGTGTGCGGGACGATCTCGGAGTACACGTGGCACTCGCGGACCCTGCGGGCGATCAGCTGGGCGTACTGGGCGCCGAAGTCGACGACCAGGACGGTGTCGAAGTCAACAGCGGCGTGCACGCGACCGCCTTTCCCGTCGGGCGTAAGGCGGCCAGTCTACGAGGTCACAGCCCCGGCCTCACCGGCATCAGCGCACGCGCAGCGCCTTCATCAGCTTGAACGAACGGGTCAGCATGGCCGCGTACCGCTCGCGGCTCATCCCGAACATGGGATCGAATCCGAGCACGTGCTGGCTCGCGACGGTCTGCGCGTCGGTGTACTTGAGCAGGCCCTCCGCGCCGTGCCTGCGGCCGACGCCCGACTCCTTGGTGCCACCCATCGGCGCGGCGTAGGACGCCCAGGTGGAGGCGTATCCCTCGTTGATGTTCACCGTGCCCGACTGGATCCGCGCTGCCACCCGCCGGCCGCGCGCGACATCCCGGGTCCACACGCTGGCGTTCAGGCCGTAGGGCGTGTCATTGGCAAGCTCGATCGCCTCGTTCTCATCTCCCACCCGGTAGACAGACACTACGGGCCCGAACGTCTCGTCGCGGCAGACCTCCATCTCGGCGGTCACACCGGACAGCACGGTGGGCTCGTAGAAGAACGGTCCCAGGTCGGGCCGTGGCCGCCCGCCCGCGAGCACCTCCGCGCCCTTCTCGGTCGCCTGCTGCACGTGCCTCGTCACCGCGTCAAGCTGGCGCTGCGAGGTGAGCGAGCCCATGTCGGCCGACCAGTCCAGCCCGGCGCCGAGACGCATACCGCGAACCCGCTCGACGAAGCGGTCCATGAACGCGTCGTAGACCTTCTGGTGAACGTAAAGCCGCTCGGCGGTGGTACAGTTTTGCCCAGCGTTCGCGAAGCATGCGCGGACAGCACCCGCTGCCGCGCGCCTGGGCTCCGCGTCCTCGAGCACGAGCATCGGGTTCTTGCCGCCAAGCTCGAGCGAGTAGCCGATCAGCCGGCGGGCGGCCTGCTCCGCTATCACCCGGCCACCCCTGGTCGAACCGGTGAACGCCACGTAGTCGGCGTGCTCGAGCAACGGGTCGCCCACCGCGGACCCGCGGCCGAGCACCACCTGCCAAAGGCCCGCCGGAAGCCCGGCCTCTTCGAGCAGGTCCACGGCCCAGAGCACGGACAGCGCGGTCTGCGTGTCGGGCTTGGCCACCACCGCGTTACCCGCGAGCAGCGCCGGGATCGCGTCGGTCACACCGAGTGAGAGCGGGTAGTTCCAGGGTGTGATGAGCGCGACGACGCCCTTGGGATGGTGCAGTTCGGTCACCCTGGTGGCAGCCGGAAAGGCACCGGCACGGCGGCGCGGGCGCAGCAGGCCGGGCGCGTGCCTGGCGTAGTACAGGGAGCAGCCCGCTACGTCGATGACCTCCTCGAAGGCCGCCCAGCGGGCCTTGCCCGTCTCCTGCTGCAGGATGTCGAGAACCTCCCGCTGCCGCTTGAGTATCAGGTCGTGCAGCCGCAGGAACGGTTGTACGCGTTCGCTCGGGCGCAGCCGGGCCCACCGGCGCTGTGCCTCCCTGGCCCGCTCGTAGGCGGCCGCGACATCCTCAGGAGACGACACGGGCAGCTTTGCCAGCGGCTCCCCGGTGAACGGCGCGATCGTGGTGTAGGGAGCGATGGTGCCACTCGAGGCCACCCGGGACGCCAGGCGTGCGACGAGTTCGGTGTCTACGGCGGTGCCCGCTCGCGCGGGACTTGTCTGCGTGGTCATATTTCGAGCCTAGAACCCGATTCCCGAATTGACTACCGGCCGGTAACGATGTAATTCGGCCGCCGTGAAATCGACTGGCCTGCGTGGGGCTAGTGTCGGCTTGGGTGGCTGGCGCGATTCGCCCCGCGTCACCGCGTGATCGCGCGATCGCGTGATCGCGCGGACACCAATGCGGACGACGGAAGGGGTTCGACGTGAAGGCTGCGATCTACGACCGGCTTGGGCCCGCTCGCGAGGTGCTGCGGGTGACCGACATCGACCGCCCGGAACCCGGACCCGGCCAGGTGCGGGTCCGGTTGCGCGTCTCCGGCGTCAACCCGACGGACTGGAAATCCCGCAGTGGTGTCACCCCGCGCCCGGTCAGCGGGTTCCAGATCCCGCATCACGACGGCGCCGGCGAGATCGACGCGGTGGGCCCCGGCGTGGAACCCGGGCGCGTCGGCCAGCGCGTGTGGACGTGGATGGCCGCGGCCGGGCAGCCGTGGGGCACCGCCGCGCAGTGGACGGTGGTGCCAGCGGAGCAGGCGGTCCCCCTGTCTGACGGCGCGTCGTTGGACCTCGGTGCCAGCCTCGGCGTGCCGGCCATGACCGCCTACCGGTGCCTGTTCACCGACGGCCCGATGGCCGGTAAGAACGTGCTTGTCGCCGGGGGGGCGGGCGCCGTCGGGCACTTCGCGATCGAGCTCGCCAAACACTCGGGTGCCCGCGTGCTCGCGACCGTCAGCGGCCCGGAGAAGGCCGCGCTGGCCAGCAAGGCGGGTGCCGACCAGGTGGTGAACTACCGCGACGGTGACGCCGCCGACCAGGTCCGCTCGTTCGCGGACCGATTCGACCGGGTGGTCGAGGTGGCTCTCGGCGCCAACATGAGCCTCGATCTCGCGGTCGCGGGCCACGAGACCGTGATCGTCACCTATGCTGCCGAGGCCGCCGACCCGACGCTGCCGGTCCGTGCCTGCATGACCGCCAATGTCACACTGCGGTTCGTGCTTCTTTACGGCGTTCCCCGCCCGTTCATGGTGCAGGCGGCGCAGGGCATCACTGCCGCGCTCGCGGCGGGCGCGCTGACCGAACTGCCCGTGCACAGATTCCCGCTCGATGAGATCGCCGCCGCGCAGGAGGCCGTCGAGGCGGGCGCCGTCGGCAAGGTGCTCGTCGACATCCCCTGACGCGCTCTGCCTCGGACTCATTGGCCCGGCGCGGGCTGCGTCATGTGCCGGTGGTGGGACCGGGGCCGCCACGGCATGAGTCTCGCTCTCTATAGCCCAAGATCGATGGCAGCAGCCCGGTTGCGGACGCGCTCCAGCGTCAGCGGGCGGGGTCGGCTGCGGGGACGATCTCAGGCACGCCGAGCCTGATGGCGACGGCGTCCTTGTCGGTTTCCGCCTCCTGCGCCGCCCATTCGGCATTGATGCGCTTGCGGTAGTAATCGACCTCGTGCGCCACCTGCTCGGCGTCCCAGGACAGCGCCCCTGCCATCAGTTCGGCCGCCTCTGCGGCGGCGGACAGGCCGCGGTCGGGGGTCTCGATCGAGATGTGGGTGCGCCGGGTCAGCACGTCGTCGAGGTGGCGCGCCGCCTCGTGCGTGCAGGCGTACACGACCTCGGCGCGCAGGTAGTCGTCCGCACCGGTAAGCGGGCGGCCCAGGTCGCGGCGCTGCGCGATCAGCGCGAGCACCTCCTGCGCGAGCGAGCCGAACCGCCGAAGCAGGTGCTCGATCCTCGCCACGTGCAACCCGGACGCGGCGGCCAGCCTGGCACGCGAATTCCACAGCGCCGGGTAGCCGTCAGCGCCGACCAGGGGCACCGCGTCCGTGCAGGAGGGCGGGACCTTACCGTCGAGGCCGTGTGCCACGGCGTCGACGGCATCGCGCGCCATCACCCGGTAGGTGGTGTACTTGCCGCCAGCGATCATCACCAGGCCCGGCACCGGCTGCGCGACCATGTGCTCCCTGGACAGCCTGGACGTCACATCCGACTCACCGGACAGCAGCGGGCGCAGGCCCGCGTAGACGCCGTCGACGTCGTCGTGGGTGAGCGGGATCCCGAGGAACCGGTTGACCTGGCCGAGCAGGTAGTCGATGTCGGTGCGGGTCGCGGCCGGGTGGGCCTTGTCGAGCGACCAATCGGTGTCGGTGGTGCCGATGATCCAGTGCCGGCCCCACGGAATGACGAAGAGCACGCTCATCGGCGTTCGGGTGATGATCCCGGTGGATGAGTGGATCCGGTCCCTCGGCACCACCAGGTGCACGCCCTTGGATGCCCGCACGTTGATCATCCCGCGCCCGCCGACCAGCGCCTGGATGTCGTCGCTCCAGACCCCTGTCGCGTTCACCACCTGCTGTGCGCGGATGTCAAGCTCAGTACCGGTCTCCAGGTCGCGGGCACGCACACCGGTCACCCGCGCGCCTTCGCGGAGGAACCCGACGACCTGGGCACGCGACGCCATGTGCGCACCAAAGGCCGCCGCGGTACGCGCCAGCGTGAGCACGAACCGTGCGTCGTCGACCTGCGCGTCCCAGTACTGCACGGCGCCCATGAACGCGGACTTGCGCAGTGCGGGCGCCAGCCGCAGCGCGGCCCTCCTGGTCAGGTGGCAGTGCGCGGGGAGGCCGCGCGGCCCGCCCAGCGAGAAGGCGAGAGTGTCGTACAAGCCGACGCCCGCGCCGACATACGCCCGCTCCCACACGTGGTGGGTGAGCGGGAAAATGAAGGGTACCGGCCGGACCAGGTGCGGGGCGATCAGGCGGAGCAGCAGGGAACGCTCGATGAGCGCCTCACGCACCAGGCCGAAGTTGAACTGCTCCAGGTACCGCAGACCGCCGTGGATGAGCTTGCTCGACCGCGACGACGTGCCCGAGGCGAAATCCCTGGCCTCGACAAGCCCAACCGACAGGCCGCGGGTCGCCGCGTCGAGCGCGATACCCGCACCAACCACGCCACCACCGACGACGACGACCTGGTGCTCGGTTGCCGCAAGTGCTTCGAGTGCCGCCGACCGCTGGCCGTCGCCCAGCCGGGCCATGTTCATCGTCGGTCATCGCCTCTCTGCTGGTCTGTGCGGTTCTTCGCGCGGCGCCAAAGGAAGCTCCCCGCACAGACCACTATCCGTCCGGCTCTAGCCCTGCGGCGCGACGACCACCTCGACGCGCTGGAATTCCTTCAGATCGGAGTACCCAGCGGTGGCCATCGTCCGGCGCAGCGCTCCCATCAGGTTCATCGACCCGTCCGGCGTGGTGGACGGGCCATGCAGGATCTGCGGGACGCTGCCGATCGTGCCCACCCGCACCCGGGCGCCCCGCGGCAGCGTGTCGTGGTGCGCCTCACTGCCCCAGTGGTAACCACGACCTGGCGCCTCCGACGCACGGGCGAGCGGTGAGCCCACCATCACCGCGTCGGCGCCGCACGCCAGGGCCTTCGCGATGTCCCCGCTTCGGGCCATGCCACCGTCCGCGATCACATGCACATACCTGCCACCCGACTCGTCGAGGTATTCCCGGCGCGCGGCGGCCACGTCCCCGATCGCGGTCGCCATCGGCACAGCCACGCCGAGCACGGTACGGGTCGTGTGGCCTGAGCCACCACCGAACCCGACAAGCACCCCCGCGGCACCGGTACGCATCAGATGCAGCGCCGCCGTATAGGTCGCGCAGCCGCCCACGACCACGGGAACGTCGAGTTCGTAGATGAACTGCTTGAGGTTCAGCGGCTCGGCCCTGCCTGACACGTGCTCGGCGGAGACAGTGGTGCCACGGATCACGAAAATATCCGCGCCGGCGTCGATGACGGCCTTGTGATACTGGACAGTGCGCTGCGGCGACAGCCGCGCCGCGGTGGTGACCCCCGAGGCGTGGATCTCCTCGATCCTTCGGCCGATCAGATCTTCTTTGATGGGTTCGGCGTAGATCTGCTGCAACCTCGCGGTTGCGGCCGCGTCGTCGAGCGAGGCCACCTCCGCGAGCAGCGGCTCCGGGTCCTCGAACCGGGTCCACAGGCCCTCGAGGTCGAGCACTGCGAGCCCGCCGAGCTGGCCGATCTGGATCGCCGTCGCGGGTGACACGACACTGTCCATCGGGCACACCACGAGCGGCAGCTCGAACCGGTAAGCGTCGATCTGCCAGGCGATCGATACCTCCTCGGGGTCCCGGGTGCGGCGGGACGGCACGATGCCGATCTCGTCCAGGCCATATCCCCGGCGGCCGATTTTTCCCCGGCCGATCTCCACCTGCGCCACTGTCTCTACCAACCTTCCAACCATGATCCCTGACGGCTCGCGCAGGCGGCCACGCCCAGGCCCGGTGACACGTGCCTGGAGCGAGAATCACGCGGCAGCCGTTGGGGATCGCGCTAGTGACCCGTGTAGTTCGGCGCCTCGACCGTGAGCTGGATGTCGTGCGGGTGACTCTCCTCCAGGCCTGCCGCGGTGATCTGCGTGAACGCCGCCTCCTTCAGGTCGGCGATGGTGGCCGCGCCGCAGTACCCCATCGCGGCACGCAGGCCCCCGATGAGCTGGTAGGCGACCGCGGCGAGCGGGCCACGGTAAGGAACCTGGCCCTCCACGCCCTCGGGCACCAGCTTGTCCTCGCTCAGGACGTCGTCCTGAAAGTACCTGTCCCTGGAATATGAACGCCCCTGACTTCCTGGCTCGCCGCGGCTCCGGCCGCGCATCGCGCCCAGGGACCCCATCCCACGGTAGAGCTTGTACTGCTTGCCGTTGATGAAGACAAGCTCGCCAGGGCTCTCCTCGCAGCCTGCGAGCAGGCTGCCGAGCATCACCGTGTCCGCGCCAGCGGCGATCGCCTTGGCGATGTCGCCCGAGTGCTGGAGGCCGCCATCGCCGGTCAGCGGCACACCCGCCGCGCGGCATGCCGTCGCCGCCTCGTGGATCGCGGTGACCTGCGGGACGCCGACCCCGGCCACAACCCGCGTCGTGCAGATCGACCCCGGCCCGACGCCGACCTTCACGCCGTCCGCGCCCGAGTCGATCAGCGCCTGCGCACCCGCCCTGGTGGCCACGTTGCCCGCGATCACGTCGACCTGGCTGTTGGCCTTCACCCGGCTGACCATGTCGAGCACCGCTCGCGAATGACCGTGCGCGGTGTCCACCACAAGGAAGTCGGCACCCGCATCGGTGAGGGCCTGGGCACGGCGTTTGGCATCGTCGCCGACACCGATCGCCGCGCCGACGACCAGACGGCCCGCCGGGTCCTTGGTCGCGCTCGGGAATTGTTCACTCTTGGTGAAATCTTTCACAGTGATCAGGCCGCGGAGCCTGCCCCGTTCGTCGACGAGGGGGAGTTTTTCCACCTTGTTCCGCTTCAGGAGCGTGAACGCCTCGTCCCTGGCCACGCCGACCGGCGCCGTCACCAGCGGCATATGCGTCATAATCTCGGCGACGGGCCTGGCGAGGTCCTGCTCGAAGCGGAAGTCCCTGTTCGTGACGATGCCGAGCAGCGTGCCGTCCGGGCCGGTTACCGGGACGCCTGAGATCCGGAACCGTGCGCACAGCGTCTCGACCTCTGCCACGGTCGCGTCCGGGCCGCAGGTCACCGGATTCGTGATCATCCCGGCCTCGGACCGCTTGACGGTGTCGACCTGCTGCGCCTGTGCCTCGATGGACAGGTTGCGGTGCAGCACCCCCGCACCCCCCTGGCGCGCCATCGCGACCGCCATCCGCGCCTCCGTGACCGTGTCCATCGCTGAGGAGACGAGCGGGATGCGCAATGCGATGTTGCGGCTGAGCCGCGTGGCGGTATCCGCCTCGTTCGGCAGCACCGCGGAGTAGGCGGGCAGCAGCAGGACGTCGTCGAAGGTCAAGCCCGGCGGGGCAAACTTGACATCGTCGGTCATGGCACCTTCTGAGTCGCAGCACCTTTGTGGCATGGCGGGAATCCCCAGGAGACTTCGATCTCGCCCCCGAAGGAGACACCTCCATGCTAGCGGCCGTCCCGTGGCGTTCGCCTGAACGCCCGGGCGGCGAGCAGGGACCGCCACGGATTTCCTCGATGGACCCGATGCTGCGCTCGCGGGGCCCGCGCGGCGGCACCCGGGCCGGCGTGCTGGCTCGACTGCCCTGTCGCGTGCTCGCTGCGCCCCCGTCCTGGTCGTGGCGGCGCCGGCACATGCCGCGTACCAGGTGCGACCGGGTCCGGGCCGTAGTCGGCGCCTGGCGTGGCGGTCCCGGCATGAGCGCTTTGGGATTCGAGCGGTCTATCGGGCCGCGAACCGGAACGGGCGCTCCCACCGGCCACTGAGTCACCTGACGCAGGGCCCGGTGCGGCTGACCCCGCTGCGGTTGGGTCTGCCGCGGTTGGGTCTGCCGCGGTTGGGTCTGCCGCGGTCGGGTCTGCCGCGGGCCCGGCTGCTCGTGGCCCGGCTGCCGACCTGGATGCCCGTTGACCGGATGCCGCGGAACTGGCTGCCATGGAACCGGATGCCGCGGTGCCGGCCGGCGCGGAGCCTGATGTCGTGGCACCTGACGCCGCGGAGCTTCCCACGGCTCGACCACCCACCGCGGGGTCGCCGGTGGCAGAGCCGGGCCCAGAACCGCCGCCCGCGGAACGGCTGCCCGCGGAACCGCCGCCCGCGGCAGGGCCGGCCGCGGTACGGCCGCCCGAGGCGGGACCTTCTGCCGCAGGGTCACGCGTACCGGGACCGTAGCTGCCCGCACCACCACGCTGCCCTGGAGCGGAGGCGGGCGGATCGGCCATCGACCGCGCCGGGATCGCGGGACCGGACCCCTGCGGCCCGTGTTCGCCTGCCTGCCCCGTCGCCGCGGCAGGTGCTGAGATCCGATCGCCGGATCCGACACCATGAGCTGGTCCTCCTGCGACTGGCCCGCTTCCGGCAGGGCTACCTCCCGCCGACTCCTCGGTCGCTGGCACGCGGTCAACTGACCCGCCGCCGCCCGTCGGTGTGCCCAGCGCGCTCACGCCCTGCCGCCCCGCGGCCGCCTGCCGGGAGGTTGTGACCAGCCACGACAATCGACCGTGCATCGCCGCCGCAGTCACGCCGCACACGACGAGCACCGAGACCGCGGCGGCGACCGCCACGGCGTTGCGTATCCCCGCGGGGCAAGATGTGCGCGCTGTGCCCCCATGAGTGTGGCGGCGGCGTCGATCTGACCGCGCACCGGCCAGATCCAGGGGGCGGCCGGTCGCCGACGCTTGGGCACGGGAGACCTCACTCTCGCCACAGGCCAGGCGGACCTGGCGCAGGAAGGCGTCGTCCCGCCACCGGCCCTGGCGGCAGGGCCCATGGCAGCGCAGCCCGGCATGTTCGTCGACATCCGCGGCGAGTGCGGCAAGAGCCGAGAGCACCGGGTCGCCGCCGGCCTGGGCGGCCCTTCGGGTCGCGAGCGCAGTCAGGATCGCCTCGGTGCGACATATCGCACCGATATCGGTGATTTCCCCGCCTGATTCACCCGGTCGTTTTCGCTGTCGCAAATCTCGTCCGCTGCGTCGTAGGTTCCTGCCGGGCGCCGACGGACCGCGCCCCATGGTCACGTAATCGACTCTTCGACCGCGAGCGCCCTCAGCCGGGCAAGCGCACGATGCTGAGCTACCCGCACCGCCCCCGCGGACATGCCGAGTACATTACCTGTCTCTTCCGCGGAAAGGCCTGCCACTACGCGGAGCGTTAGTAATTCGCGCTGATGCTCGGGCAACAGGGAAAGCAGGGCGCGGGCGCGTTCAGCCTCGGTGTATCTGACCACCGTTTCTTCAGGCCCAGGCCCCTCGTCCGGGCCGTCAGGCAGATCTTCGGTGGGTACGGCCAGCCGGACGGCACTGCGCAGCGCGTCTGCGACCTTATGTGCCGCGATGCCGAAGACAAACGAAGCGAAAGGCCGCCCCATGTCGCGGTATCTCGGGAGCGCGGAGAACACTGCGATGCACACCTCCTGCGCAACGTCGTCCGCGATGTGGTAATGGCCAGCAGCCCGGCCAAGGCGCGCACGGCAGTATCGGACGATCATCGGCCGCAAGTGCTCGATGAGCGATTCGATCGCGTCCGGATGTCCTTGCACCGCAAGGTCGGCCAGATCTCTTAGATCGATTTCGTCCACCCGTGCCGGAAAATCCGGCCTTTCCCCCTGAGCCCCGTCACTGATCGACCGGGCGATGCATCCCTCCGTCACCTCAGCATGATGCCCAGCGCACGACAGAATATTGCCACTGTCACTGGCAACGGAATGGTCACAGTGATGTTGCACGCCACCGAAGCCCACCATCTGCACCGAGCTAGTCACTGGAAGCATCAAGCTTATTCGGGGCTTGGTGTAGCCGAGTATGCAAATCATGTCGATATGGCAAGTACTGTCTTACTTCAGCAGATGGCCGATTCACTGCGATCTGATGCCGTATGAGCAGCTCACGTGTCAGGCGCCTGCCAGCCTGCCCTGGCCCGCGAACCTCCGGGACAGGCTGCCGCAGGCTCCGATTCGCCACCCAAGAAACGGCCCTGCCCCCGCCACATGGCGGGGGCAGGGCGCTGACCGGATCAGCGAATGGCCGCAGGCCCTGACCGGACCTGCGGTCACGCCGTGATCAGTGCATGTGGCCGCCCGGACCGTGGCTGTGACCGCCGCCTGCGCCGTTCTCCGTCTCCTCGGGCTTGTCGACGACGAGGACCTCGGTGGTGAGCAGCATCCCGGCGATCGAAGCCGCGTTCTGCACAGCCGACCTGGTTACCTTGACCGGGTCGATCACTCCCTGGGCCACCAGGTCTCCATACAGGCCTGTTGCCGCGTTGAAGCCTTCGTCGGGGCCGAGTTCCCTGATCTTGGCGACCGTGACGGAGCCTTCGTAACCGGCATTCAGGGCAATCCAGCGGGCCGGCTCTGAAAGCGCGAGCCGCACCACGTCCACGCCCGTCGCCTCATCGTCGGTCTTGCCGAGGTCGTCGAGCTCCGCCGCGACGTGTACCAGTGCGGCACCGCCACCGGTGATGATGCCTTCTTCGATAGCCGCACGCGTCGCTGAGATGGCGTCCTCGAGCCGGTGCTTCTTCTCCTTGAGCTCGACCTCGGTCGCCGCGCCGGCGCGGACTACGGAGACACCGCCGGACAGCTTGGCGAGCCGCTCCTGCAGCTTTTCGCGGTCCCAGTCCGAGTCTGTGTTCTCGATCTCGTTGCGGATCTGCCGGATCCGATCCGCCACAGCGGTCTCGTCACCAGCACCGTCCACGATCGTGGTCGTGTCCTTGTCGACCACGATCCTGCGTGCACGGCCCAGCACGTCAAGGTCGACGGAGTCGAGCTTGAGGCCCACTTCCTCACTGACGACCTGGCCGCCCGTGAGCACCGCGATGTCGCCAAGCATCGCCTTGCGCCTGTCACCAAAGCCCGGCGCTTTCACCGCGACGACCTGCAGCAGGCCGCGGATCTTGTTCACGACGAGCGTGGAGAGAGCCTCGCCGTCAACATCCTCGGCGATCACCAGCAGCGGCTTTTTGGTCTGCGCGATCTTCTCGAGAAGCGGGAGGAACTCCGTCATCGAGGAGATCTTCGATCCGTGCACGAGGATGTAGGCGTCCTCGAGGACGCTCTCCATCCGCTCCGGGTCGGTCACGAAGTAGGGGGAGACGTAGCCCTTGTCGAACTGCAGACCTTCGGTGAACTCCAGCTCCAGGCCCATCGTGGTCGCTTCTTCGACCGTGATGACGCCGTCCTTGCCGACCTTGGCGAATGCTTCCGCGATGAGCTCGCCGATCTTGGCGTCCTGCGCCGAGACCGTAGCCACGTGGGCGATGTCGTTCTGCTCGCCGACGTCACGCGCGCTCGCGAGCAGTCTGTCGGAAACCGCTGTGGCGGCGGCGTCGATGCCACGCTTGAGGCTCGCGGGGTTCGCGCCCGCGGCAACCCGGCGCAGCCCTTGATGGACCATCGCCTGAGCCAGCACCGTCGCGGTCGTGGTGCCGTCGCCTGCGATGTCGTTCGTCTTGGTAGCGACCTCCTTGGCGAGCTGGGCGCCAAGGTTCTCGTAGGGGTCGGTCAGCTCCACCTCACGCGCGACGGTGACACCGTCGTTCGTGATGGTGGGTGCGCCCCACTTCTTGTCGATGACGACGTTCCGGCCGAGCGGGCCGAGCGTCACCTTGACGGTGTTCGCGAGTTTGTCCACGCCGCGCTCAAGCGCGCGCCTGGCGTCCTCGTCGAACTCCAGAATCTTCGCCATGAAAACCCCAAACTACGGTGGGTCAGTGTTTCTTCGGTTGGCCAATGTTTCTACGGTGACCAGCGTTTCCGTGCTGACCAGCGTTTCTGCAGTCAGCCAATGTTTCTGCCTTGGCCAGTATGCCGCTGCTAGCCGGTACCTGTGCCTGGCTGGCCAGGCCTCGGCCTCCGGGGTGTGCCGCTGAGGCCTCGGCCTCTGCGATGTGCCGCAGTCGCGCCGTTCAGGCGGTCGCCGGTTCGCGTTGGGACGAGGTCCGGTTCAAATGGTGAGCCGCGTCCCCGCGGTGCTGCGGGCATGGCCCGCCTGATGGCGCCCCATCTGTTGGCGCCGACAGGATGACGCCTGCCGGGCGGTGCCGACTCGACTGGTGCGACTCGACTGGTGCCGACTGACGGTGCCAACTGGAGGGACCGACCCGGCCAGGGCAGGCCCTACGCGCTCGGTCAGGCCCTATGCACTGGGGCAGCCCCGACGCCAGGGCAGCCCCGGGATGGCCCGAACGCCCTGTTGCCTCACAAACGGCTGCCGCACATACGACCGCCCCGGACGCCATAGCCAGAATCGCCGCGGCGTCCATTGGGCGCCCGTGACGCGTCCGGACCGGGTCCGGGGCGGCGCCCGTGGCGGGCGCGCAGGCGCCCGCCACGGGCGCCGCCCTTCGCGCTCGGCTTACTTGTCGATGGTGGCGAGCACGTCGCGGGCGGAGAGTACGAGGTACTCCTCGCCGCTGTACTTCACCTCGGTGCCGCCGTACTTGCTGTACAGCACGATGTCACCGATCTTGACGTCAAGAGGGACCCGCTTGGAGCCGGCCTCATCCCAGCGCCCCGGGCCCACCGCGAGGACCTCGCCCTCCTGCGGCTTCTCCTTGGCGGTGTCCGGGATAACAAGGCCCGACGCCGTGGTCTGCTCGGCCTCGAGTGGCCGGACCACAATGCGATCCTCGAGCGGCTTAAGAACTATCTTGGTGGCGGTCGTCACGATCTGACCTCCCCCTCCGAAAGGGATGAAGAGAGTTTGCTTAGACAAGGCGAACACGGCGGCCTGCCGTCGCGGGTGTCAGACCGGCCCGTCGCATTAGCACTCTACTCTTGAGAGTGCCAGTTCTGAACAGTATCCGGACCGCGGTAGCTCGTCAACACGAGCGTACGGCGAGTCATGCCGATGGGCCCTGCCCCAGGTAACCGACTGGCTCCACGGCCGGGCACACCGGCCGCAAGCTCACGGCCAACGGCCATGGCGCCCGGCCCGATGTGGTTTGCAGACCAGCCAGACCCGCGCAGCACGTTGGCCGGGCCGCGACCGCGCACCGGCAGTCGAGACACACGCCACGAACCGGGCCACGTGGCTCATGAGCCAGCTAGACAGTAGCTCATGCGCTGGGCCAGCTAGACACCGGCTCATGCGCGAGCCCGGCGATGTCACGCTCGGCGATGTCAGCTCGGCGGTGCGCGCTCGGCGGTGCGCGCTCGGACCGCCGCACACGAAGCCGGGCCGGCCGTCGACACCGAGCCGCCCCACGCGAAGCCAGGCCGGCCGGCGACGCCGCCCCGCCCCACACGCACCATGCCTGGCCGTCCGTGGCCAGAACTGGGCCGCGGCCGGTGACCTGGCCGGCGGCGGCCGGTGACCTGGCTCGACCCGAATGTGCGCCGGCGAATGTGGCCGCCGGATGTGGGACCGATCTGGCCGCCCAGTCGCGGCTGGTCAGCGCCATGCGCGGCCCACATCCCGGGACCAATCCTGATCGCCAGAGGTGATCGAGCTCGCGAACGCAGCACCAGGCCCGCCGTCGGACCCGCAATCACCCAGACCCGGCCTCAGTCGACGGAATGCGCAGCCGCCGGCTAAGTTATGCGACCGTTATAAATGGCGTCAATGAGATCCAAATCGCGGAAATACTATTGCCGCTAGGACACTACACGACTGTCTACGCGACTACCCGATCATAGGGGGTGGGCAATATGTTGGAGTGCCCGAAGTGCGCCGCCGAGATGGTAACCACGGACCGCAACGGCATCATGATCGACGAGTGCGGCGGATGCCGTGGCGTCTATCTCGACCGGGGCGAGCTGGAGCTCCTGATAGAAGCCGAGAGCCACTACCTGGCGACATTGCCCGAGGCGGAGAACCCTGACACTACCTATCAGGGCCGTCATCGGCATGGAGTCGTCCGGCAGGTATTCGGTGAGCCGGACACCAACGGCCAGGCGAGCAGCGGTAGCGACGCCTTCAAGTTCAGGTGACAGAGCGGCAGGTGCCGCCAACGCCGATACGTCCCCTCACCGGCCCAGTTGGAACTGGCCGGCTGAGTGGCCGGCCACGACCGTGGTAACCGGGAGCGAAGAATCCGCCGGCAGATCAAGCGGAGAGGCAGGTACCCCGCGAGCGGCCAGTTCCGCACCGAGGGCGGCGACCATGGCCCCGTTGTCTGTGCACAGACCGGGCCGCGGTACACGCAGCACGATTCCGGTCGCGGCGCAGCGCTGTTCCGCCAGCCCTCGCAGCCGCGAATTCGCCGCCACCCCACCGCCGATGAGCAGGTGACCGGCTCCGCTCGCACGGCAAGCGTCCACTGCCTTCCTGGTCAGCACGTCGGCGACGGCCTCCTGGAACGACGCTGCCACGTCGGCGACCGGCACGCTGAGCCCGGCCACGATACGGGCCTCGACCCAGCGCGCCACCGCGGTCTTGAGCCCGGCGAAGGAGAAGTCGCTGGTGCCGTCGTGATACTTGCCCCGCGGGAAGGCGATCGCCTTCGGATCCCCGCCGCGCGCCGCCGCGTCGATCGGCGGGCCACCGGGGAAGGGCAGCCCGAGGAGCCGTGCGACCTTGTCGTACGCCTCGCCCGCCGCGTCATCGATCGTCGCGCCGAGCGGCACGATGTCACCCGCGATGTCCGGCACGAACAGCAATGACGAGTGGCCGCCTGACACGAGCAGTGCGACGCACGGTCTTGGCAGCGGGCCGTGTTCCAGTTGGTCCACCGCGATGTGCGCCGCCAGGTGGTTGACCCCGTACAGCGGCTTGCCGAGCGCGAGCGCATAGGCCTTGGCAGCGGCCACACCGACCAGGAGCGCACCCGCGAGCCCGGGACCGGCGGTCACCGCGAACGCGTCGACCTGCGCAAGCCGCACGCCCGCGAGCCCGAGGGCGCGGTCCACGGACGGCAACATGGCGTCCAGATGCGCACGGCTTGCCACCTCGGGGACCACGCCACCGAACCGCGCATGTTCGTCGACGCTCGAGGCGACCGCGTCGGCGAGCAGGGTGTTGCCGCGCACGATCCCGACGCCGGTCTCGTCGCACGACGTCTCGATGCCGAGCACCAGCGGTCCGATCATCGCCGGCCCGCCGCGGGTGGCTGGCCGCCTTGCGGAAGAGGCAGGTGCATCACGATGGCGTCGGCGCCAGACGGCTGGTAGTAACCCCGCCGCACGCCCACCTCGGTGAATCCGGTCCGGAGGTAGAGGAGACGGGCGCGGTCGTTGTCCGCGCGCACCTCGAGGAAGACGCCGCGGCAGTTGCGGGCCGCCGCGGCGGCGATGAGATCGGCGAGCAACGCGGTCCCGATGCCCTCGCCCTGGCGATCGGCCCGCACCGCGATCGTCTGGACGTCGCCCTGATCCCCGGCGACGGCGCTGAGGCCCGCGTACCCGGCAACGGTCCCGTCCGCCTCGGCCACGATGTAGTAGCGCGTGACCGGCTGAGTGAGCTCACTGGCGAACATCTCCTCGGTCCACGCGTCTTCAGGGAAGACCTTCCGCTCGATGGCGAGCACCTCGCCAAGGTCACTGTCGCGCAACTGGCGGATCGTCACGGTCATCGCGGTGTCACGGCCTTGCGCGGGCCAGGGATTCTGGCGTCCGGGAGGCGCAGGTAGAGCGGCTGCGCTGCGGTCAGCGGGGTGCCGTCGGCCAGATTGCGCACGGCGAGCGAAGCGAGCGCGGCGGCGGTCGGATGGTGCGGCTCAAGCAGGCCACTGAACGACTCCGGATAGAGCCACGCACCCTGCCCGGCGGCCCGCCGTCCCTCCGGCAGTTGCGCGGGGCGGCTGACTCCGGGGCCGGACAACCTGGTGCCGGCCGCGGAGTACTCGGCCCAGTAGACCTCCTTGCGTCTCGCGTCGGTGGCCACCAGAAAGGGCTCGCGTGGCGGACACGACCCATCGCCGCTCACGACGGCGTAGGCGATCGCATCCAGGGTGCACACACCGTGGACGGGCACACCGAGCGCCGCACCAAGCGCACGCGCGGTCATCACCCCGACACGCAAACCGGTATACGGACCTGGGCCGGTGCCGACTGCCACGTCGGTCACCGCGTCAAGTCCCGAACCAGCCTCCGCGAGGACACCGGCGATCGACGGCGCGAGCAATTCGCCGTGACGCCTCGCGCTGACGGTCGTCGTCTCGGCAAGCACCCGTGCACCATCGTGCACTGCGACCGTGACCGCGTCAGTGGCCGTATCGAAGGCAAGGAGCAGCACGGATGACCAGCCTACTGAGTGGACGGGGATGGTTGGCGCGGGTCACCGCCCGGCCGGCCGCTATGATCACGGAGACCTTCCGCCGAGTATGCGCCGAGTATGCAGGGAAACGCTCCTGAGCACCGATCCGCAGCTAGCACCGATCCGCAGCTACTGAGCGCCTGGTTGCGGACCCGCGGTCGTGCGAGGGGCGCAGCGAGCGGCCCGGCGGTCAGCCGAGCCCGGTGAGCGCACCGCGCGCGGCGGCCTGCGCGCCCGCGGTGAGCATGCCGACCGGGTCGGCGCCGAACCTGCCGCCGGTGCGCGCCTCGAAGATAACGGTGACCAGGACGTTGCGGTAACGGGTGACCACGGTGACCATATCGAGCAGAGCGCCGCGCGCGAAGTGCTGATCGGCGGAGAAGGCTTCCTGACCGAGCCCTGGCACCTGGGTCACGACCGCCTTTGGGGCCTGCGATTTCTTTGCCGGGAACTGCTTGGCTACCTTCGCCTCGACGAACGCGTCCTGCGCAGCCTGGGTGGCGCTGCCGTTACCACTCGCGAGCCCGTTCGGCTCGTACGCCTCCACCGCCAGTGCCATGAACCGGTATATCCCCGGCTGGTCCACGGACCACGAGCACTGGCTGGCCGCTTTGCCCTCCAACGGCTGCGCCGCGGCGGGCTTCGATCTGCCCGGCATGTACTGGTCGAGCACGGCACCAGGGATCACGGTGCAGGCAGCAGGCACTCGCTGGATCTCCCCGGGCATGAACGTGGTGACCAGAGCGCCGGGTTGCTGACTTGCGCTGCTCTGGCCGCCGCCCCGGATCACCGCCAGCACCACGACCAGGGCGCCGACGACGGCCAGGCCGACGGCAGGCCAGAACCACGGCGACCGCCGGCGCCTGGCCCGGCCAGGGGTCACGCGCCTGGGCGGATGCGGAGGCAGGTCAGGGTATTCCTGGTCGGGCAGATCGCGCCCGTGCATGGGAACTGACCTCGGGGAAGGGGGTCCCTGATAGGTCACGGCACGCCTCCGGGGGAATGGGGGATCCACCGTGCGCGACAGTGCGGGAACGGACGGCAAGGCGGGAACTGACCAGGACTATAGAGCCTCGGCGCGCACGGTTTCGACCCGCACGCCCAGATCGGGCCCACTGGATCGGCCCGGCCTGGGCCGGCGCGCGCTCGGCAGGTGAACTCCGCACCGGCCGCCACCGGCGGTGGGAGGCCGTCAGGTGCAACCGCTGCGGCTCGATGGGCACATCTTCGCAGGTTGGTGAGCAGCACCAGGGGAAATTCCGGGACAAGTCGGCGACCGTGTCCATCGTGTCGGTGTCCGCGCGCGGGACCCGCCGCGCTTCGGGCCCCGAGCGCGGCGGGCGGGCGCACCGAAGCTGATTCTGGGACCGGGGCGGTCGGCGTCAGCAGTGTTCCCACCGCGCACCCGAGCCGGTCAGCCGCACGGTGCGGCTCTCGTCATCCAGCGCCGCGCCGGCAGGCCGCCCGATCGTGACCTCCAACCGGTCCTCGGTGAGCCGCTCCACCAGACCCTCGCCCCACTCCACCACGGTCACCGCACGATCAAGATCGGTATCCAGATCGAGATCATCCACCTCGGCAGCGTTGCCGAGACGATAGGCGTCCACGTGTACCAGCGCGGGTCCGCCGGCGAGCGACGGATGGACGCGCGCGATGACGAACGTCGGCGACGTGACCGGACCCCGGACACCGAGCCCGTCGCCGATGCCCTGGGTAAGGGTTGTCTTTCCGGCCCCCAAGGGTCCGGTCAGCACCACGAGGTCCCCGCCGCGGAGGTGGCCGGCCAGGCCGCGTCCGAGCGCACGCATCTCGGCGGCCGTCCGCACGACAGTCTCGTTGATCATTTCCGATACATTCTTCCCTGCTGTTCGCCTGCCGGCGGCCGATCGGGCCGGCCCCACCGGCGCGACTCAGCGTTCGAGCCCCGTACCTCGTAGCCATTTCATGATCGCGGTAAGTTCTCCGCGAATACCGCGGCAAATTTACCGCGATCATGAAGGGCAGACGGATCCAAGAGCCACCCCGCGCAAGCTGAGCGGGTGAGCTGAGCGCAAGCTGAGCGGGTGAGCTGAGCGCGAGCTGAGCGGGTGAGCTGAGCGGGTGAGCTGAGCGCGAGCTGAGCGCGCCAGTGACATGGCCGTCACGCGGAGCGTGCTCGCCGTCGGCCCATGGTGGCGCCCGCGCGATCGATCAGCTCCTGGAGCTCGGCGGTGACGAACTCCGGGCGCTCCAGCATTATCAGATGCCCGGCACCCTCATCCACGACCAGCTCGGCGGCAGGAATCTCCCTCGCCATCTCCCTGGCCAGTGATTTCGGCGTGAGCCGGTCCCTGCCGCCGGAGATGATCAGCGTGGGTACCTTACCGAGGATGGGCAGGCTGGCCATCTTGTCGTGTTCGATCAGCGCCTCGAAGAACTGTGACACCACCTCGACGGGCGTGGCCCTGATCATCTGCTCAACGAAATCGGTAATCGCCGGACTCGTGTTCGGGTCGCCGAACGCGATGAACCTGGTAAGGAGGAACGCCAGGTCACCCCCGGCTTGGCGGGCACGCTCCACGAAGGCCGCCCGCCGCCTCTTCGCCGCACCCCGTATCACGCCGGGCGCAGCGCGGCGCACCACCGTGCCGAACGGCGCCGGAAGCCCGAGCGTCACCTCAGCCAGCCCGCCAGCCGACGTGGAGATGAGCGCCACGCCCGTGACCTGGCGGCCGAACATCTCCGGATGCTGCTGCGCCAATGCCATGATCGTCATGCCGCCCATGGAGTGGCCGACGAGAACGACCGGCGTCTTGCGCGGCGCGACCGCGCGGATCACGGCATACAGATCGCGGCCGAGCTGGTCGATGTTCTCGCGGCCTGGATCCGACCGCCCGGACCTGCCGTGGCTGCGCTGGTCCCAGAACACGAGCCGGTAGGGGCTTGCCTGGCCACCGAGGTCGCGGCGCTGGTAGTGCCAGCAGTCCTGGTTGAGGGTGTATCCGTGGCAGAAGATGACCGTGACCGGCGCCTTTTTCTGCCCGTCGATCTCGGTGTACAGCGGAACCCCGTCGTCGGCGCGCACGGTCAGCTCACGTCCGCGCAGCTGGCCGAGCGGCTCGCCAGCCGCCGGGTCCGGGCGCAGCCACACCCTGCCGACCGCAATCTTCTCCGCCGCCACCGCCGCACCCACCGCAGCCGCGACCGCACCAGCGGCGATGCCGGTGACCTCGGTGAACCGTCGCCACCGCGCCATGGGCACACCCTCCTACGTGTCACGCGAGGGTAACCTACGTTACTCAACAGTAAACGCGCGCGACGCGGTTTCCGATGCCTGTGACGATCTCGTAAGAGATCGTGCCGAGCGTGTCAGCCCACTCCTGCGCGGTCGGCTCGCCGTCGTCGCCCGGGCCGAACAGGATGACCTCGTCTCCGGCCATCGCGGGTTCGGGTCCGAAGTCGACCACGAACTGATCCATGCACACGGTGCCCGCTATCGCCCAGCGCCGTCCCCGGGCGTGCACGAGAGCCCGGCCCATCGCGGTCCTCGGCACGCCATCCGCGTAACCGATCGGCAGTAGGCCGAGTGTCCCCTCCGCCGCGGTCAGGTACCTGTGCCCGTAGGAAACCCCGGTACCCGCCGGCATCCGCTTGACCTGAGCCAGCCTGGTTCGCAGCGTCATCGCGGGCCGGAACTCAGGCGGCGCGCCGCCTGGCAGGGTCGAGAGCCCGTAAACGGCACCGCCCGGCCTGACCAGGTCGAACCTTGCTTCTGGGAGGGTCAGCGCGGCAGCCGTATTGGCAATGTGGCGTACTTCGGGCCGGGCCCCCGCCATCTGCGCGCGCGCAAGGGCCCACGCGAACGCATCGAGCTGGCGCCCGACCGACGGATCCCCAGGCAGGTCGGCGGAAGCGAAGTGAGACCAGAGCCCGGTGATCTCAAGATCACCGGCGGCCTGCCCGGCCAGGGCCGCGTCCAGCACAGCGGGCCACTCGCCGGGAGTGGCGCCGCCGCGGGACAGGCCGGTATCCGCCTTGAGATGCAGCCGCGCGGGCCGGCCGGCCAGCGCGGCAGCCCGGGCGATCTCGGCCACCACGCCGATGCTCCCAGCGGACACGTCGACGCCGGCCCTGATGGCCGCCTCGTAGGGCTCGCCAGGGACGGCCATCATGCACAGCACCCGCGCGGTGATTCCCGCGGCCCGCAGGCGCAGCGCCTCGGCGACCTGGACCACGCCGAGCCAGTCCGCGCCTGCCTCGAGCGCTGCCACGGCGCACGGCACCATGCCGTGCCCGTAGGCGTCGGCCTTGACCACCGCCATCACCTGGGCGCCCGCGGCCTTTTCCCGAAGCAGCGCGACATTGTGCCTGACCGCGGCAAGATCGACGACTGCCCAGGCCGGAGTTTCCATCGTGCCCCAGTCTGCCAGCCGCGCGCGCCGCCCCGCCGGCTAGCCGCCCAGCCTGGCCAGCAGCGCGGCACCGTCCGGCACACCGAGGCCGGTGCACGCGTCCCATCCGGGCCCGGCCGCGTAAGCGCCGTTGTTGCCGCTGGTGATGTCGCGGAAGCCGGCCGCCGTGGCACCGGGAGAGACGCCCGCGTAGATCAGCGGCTGCAGCAGGCCGAAACGCTTGCCCGCCCCCTGCGCCAGCCTGCACACGAGCGCCGCCCACAGCGGTGCGACGGCGCTCGTGCCGCCGACCACGATCTGCTGGCCGTCCACGAGCACCTGGTATCCCGTCGCCGGGTCCGCGTCACCGGCGACGTCGGGGACGCCGCGGCCCGTGGCACCGCCGCCCGCGCGGGCTGGCACGCCCGCACCCGCCTGCCAGGCCGGCTGGCCGAAGGTGTCGCTGACCCCACCGCCTGTCGCGCCTCGCCCCTGGCCGTCGTTCCACACCGTTTCCGAGCTCACGGTGCCTGCGGCCGGGTCGGCCACCAGACGTGTCCCACCGCAGGCCAGCGCGTGCGGGCTGGAGGCAGGAAAATCGGTGTGGCTCTGCCCGTCCTGCTGTCCGTCGCTGCTGCCGTTGTCGCCCGCGGCCACGCAGACCGTCACCCCGAGCGCCGCCGCGTCGGCGAAGGCCTGACCAAGCGCGGTGCGCGCCTGAGGCGTCCAGGAATCCTCTGACTGACCCCAGCTGATGCTCACCGCGGTGGGTGTCTGGCTGGCGTGCACGGCGGTGGACACGGCGTCGACGAAGCCCTGGTCGCTGTTGGGCGCGAAGTACACGACCTGCGCGGCCCCCGGGGCGAGCGCCCCCGCCACCTCGATATCGAGCAGGACCTCTCCGTCCGCTCCGCTCGGATCCTGCCCGGGCGTGTTGACCGCCCCGTCCACCCCGACCGCGGTCACCGACGGCGCGGTGATCCCGAGATTGGCGAAGTAGGTGGTCAGTTCGTCGGCGGAAAAGCCGCCCCCGAGCTCGATGATCGCCAGGGTCTGACCGCTGCCGTCCGTGCCCGAGGGAAACTGGTACGAAGCGCCGACCTGCGGCGGGGTGTAGGACTGCGGGCGAGCCGTCTCATCGGTCAGTTGCGCCAACCGGATCTGCGGGCGAGCCTGCGGCCTGTCGTCGAGCCCGAGCACCGCGGTGACGGCGCCGTCAAGCTCCGTGGGCACCCGGAGGCCGCCCACACGGTAGCGGTGGACGGCGCTCGCCGTGCGAGCTCCAGTGGGGTGGCTGCTGCTCACCCGGCTCAGCGACGCACCGAACACCTCGGCCATGGCCGAGACCGTCCCCGCCACTTTCACCCGCCGCGAGCTTGCGTCCGCACCCGTTACTTCTAATCCGTAGGTGGAAAGCACGTCGCGAATCCGCGCGATGTCGGCCGGGTCCGCGCCATGGCGCTCCGCGAGCTGTTCACGCGAGAGCGTGGCGGTTCCCTCGACGTATTCGCCCGGCAGCTCAGTGCGCCGGCGCGTGACCACGGTCACCTCGATCCGCTCGGACCCATCGAGCGGCTCTGCGGCCTGCGCAGTGGCCAGCGGGCGGCGCTCGCTGCCTGGCAACGGCACGAACGCGTTCACCGCGGTGTCTGACATGATTGCCCCTCCCGCCCATGACGGGCTATCGCCGACCGATCCGTAACGGCTGCGCCCGGGCAGCCGCCTGGTCACCGTGATCGTGGCCGGGAACGGATCTCAATGCGCCCTTTGTAGGCGAAGCCTCGCACATGGAGCACGGGAGCGTCGTGCGCCAGGTCAGTTTCCTGCTCGTCGTCTGGCATGCCCCGCGACACTCCGAGGCCGCTCGTCACGTACGCGGACGCCGGGCGGTACGACGATCTCCACGTCCGACTTGTAGCCCACCGCGCGGATGGCGGTAATGGGTGCAGTCAGCTGGGCCGCGCGAAGATCCAGGTGGGAGCCGCCCTTGTAGGCGAAGGTCGTCAGGCGCTGTGGCACACGCCAGCGCCCGCCGCGGCGCACCGAGCCCTTGATCGCGATCGCGAACCGGCCATCGGCCGGCCAGTCAGTCGCGGGCGCGACCTGCCGCGGCTGTCCTTGCGCGGGCAGATCGGTGAGAAGCTGATCCAGATCCGCGCGGGTGCGGGCACTGAGCGCAGCGCGCATACGCTCGTCGAACTCGTCGTCGCCGAGCCTGCCCTCCGCGAAGGCCTCCTGGAGCCTGCGCAACACGTCGTCACGCTCGCGGTCGGAGGCGCGGATGAGCGCGCCACCGCTCACGGGGCCCGCGGCGGCCGCACTTGCCTGGCTGGCCGCGACCTCCTGGCCCGCCGCGCCACCCTGGCCTGGAGCACTCGCCGCAGCGGCGCTCTCCTGGCTGGCCGCAGCTTCCTGGCTGGCCTCGGCGTCCTGGCTTGCCGCGTCGCCTCTGCTCGGTCCGAACCGCGACTCCATCCGGCAGCTCCCTTCCCCCGTTCACCATGAACGCAATGAACGGCCGCTAAACGAGCACGGTGAACACCTCAGAGCCAATCGAGACACATCTTAACTTGGGCGGGCGCCGCCCGTCTTCCGCCATCGATGCGCCACACTCACCGCGAAGCCCGCTCACTACGGGCGAGCCGCGCCGCCGCGGTCATGGGCGGGCTGACCAAGTCCTGGCCACGCACGCGCGGGGCTGGCACCAAGGCAGGATTCGCCTATGGCCCGCCGCATGGCGGGATCTCACGCTCGCTTCCAGCTGCCGCGAGTCCCCTGGCCAACAGAAGCCAGCAGCCCGCACCGAGGCATCAGCCGATCATCCTGCGACGTGCGCTGTGCGACCGTGCTCCGCCTTGAACTCGATGTCCTTCGGCACGATGAATGATCAAGGTCAGGGGATGATGAGTTTCATGCCTGGCTTGATGAGGGCGGGGTTTGGACCGATGATATCGATATTCGCGTTGTAGATCTCGGGCCATTTCGTACCATCGCCCAGAAATTTGCTCGCAATCGAGAAGAGGGTGTCGCCCGGCTCGACGACGTATGTTCTCGGAGCTCCCACGGCTTGGTGGGGATGGCCAGCGGCCCAGAGGCGCTTCGGGTCGATCAGCCCCGGGTCCGTGTGGTCGTTGTCAGGGGTCGTCGCGTGGGTGAAGTGCCCAGCATGCTGCCAGGTCTGGCGGTCACGGTTCCCCGCGACGCCGGAAGGAAATACATCCGGGATGCCAAACGATCGTAGCCAGTCCATGATCTCGTCGAGTCCCTTGCATGGACCGCGTGTAAATGGATTCTTCGCAAACCCGACGGTCTCGATCTGTATGCACGGATTACCAAACGTGTTTGTCGGGAAGCCGAACTCCTGGAGCCCCCGGCCGTAACGGTTGGCGGGGATAGCTTGCACGATACGTCCGGAGACAGGATTCCAGACCAGGTGAACAGAAAAGTTCTTCCGGTCCAGGTATGCGGCGATCGTCGCCGCGAAGGTGTCGGCTGGGTCGTTCTCGGTGGAGTGCCACACGACCCGGGGTACGTGGGCGCCAGCAACCCCGCCGCCATCCTGTTGAGCCAGCCGGCGTCTTGCTCCAGGCATGAACTGGTCCGGCATCGCTCAGCCCTCCGGTCCCTCGGGCGCGGGAATCTCGTCCGGTCCCTCGGGCGCGGGAATCTCGTCCGGCGTGAGATCACTGTCTTCGATTTCGAGCCTGTCCCCATGGCCAGGCATGAAGGTCGGTTCTGTCATGCTTCCCCTCCAGTAAAGCCCCAGAGCCTGCCAACTGAGCCTGATGACAGAGTGGGACGGGCATCGCTGTCGGCGCCCGGCCCGCAATGTGGCAGCACCAGTTGCCCCGGCTGCTGTTCATCCCGGCGATCTCGTGGATGGACCGCCCGATGACGAATGTGACATCCGGTCCCGGCCCGCCAACCCGGCCGCCGCCGGCAGGTTGACGTACATCGATACGACGTCAGAGCACTCCCCTGGCCAGCCGTCTTCAGCACGCCAGCGCGAGAACACGCGACCCGCCCAGGTCATCGTCACACCCCAGATGACCTGATCCATGCGTGATCGACATGTTCTTTAGTCCCCCCGGCTGCTCCAACCCGGGGGTACGCCCTGGTAAACCACCTCCCGCCTACAGCATCTGGTCGACCACTCACAGGACGCTCGAAGGCGCTCACATTTCACTCGAACCGCACGTCGAACGCGGTGTGTCCGGCATGGGGCTTGCGTGCTAGCGTGCTCATCGGGACCGCGGGGGAGGGGGCATGGAGTTCTCACTTCTGGGTCCGCTAGAGATGCGTGACGGCGGCCGGGTCATCCCGCTCGGCGGGGCGAAGCAACGGGCATTACTCGCGGCCCTTCTCCTGCACGCGAACCAGGTGGTTTCCAGGGACAGCCTCATCGACGGTCTGTGGGGCAAACAGGCGCCGCCCACCGCTGCCCACACGGTCGAGACCTACGTATCCCGCCTCCGCCGGACCCTGCACGACGTTGGCTCCCGCGACGCCCTCATCACCCGCCCGCCCGGATACATGCTGCGGGTCGGCCCAGCGGAGCTCGACCTCAACCGCTTCGAAACGCTCGCGCGTGAGGGCCGGCGGGCGCTAGCTGAGGGGACGCCAGAAACGGCAGCGGGCCTTCTGCGGGAGGCACTGGCCCTGTTCAGGGGCCCACCGCTGGACGATGTCGCGTTCTTTCCCTTCGCCCAGGCAGACGTGACCCGCCTGGCTGAGATGCGCCTGGCCGCATTGGAGGACCGGGTCGACGCGGACCTGGCGGCCGGCCAGTCAAGCGAGCTCGCCGGGGAACTCGAAGCGCTGGTGAGCGCCTACCCGCTCCGGGAACGGCTGCGCGGCCAGCTGATGCTCGCTTTCTACCGGGCCGGACGGCAGGCCGATGCTCTTGACACCTACCGGAGGGCCCGCCAGTACCTGGCCGAGGAACTCGGTGTCGAGCCGTGCGCCGTCCTGCGCCGACTCGAAGAGGCCATCCTCGTGCACGATCCGTCCCTGGAGCCCGAACCCGCGAAGTCCGGCCCCGTTCTCGCGGATGTTACGCCCCGCGTCGAACCCGCCACAGCGATCAGCGCCGGCCGACCGATCGCGGCACTACCATCCGCGATGAAAGGGACACCGGCGGAGCATACGGAGGCCCGGGGAGCGGCGGTGTGGCCAGCGCCCGTCCGGATCGCGCTGGCAGCAAACCGACGGCGCTCCCTGATCCTGCTCGCGACCCTCCTCCTCGCATCACTCGTCGTGGGTGGCGCAGCCGTTTTGCATCGCGAGGCTCCCTCGCGGGGGGCGATCCTCGGCGACGCGGTGGGGATTATCGACCCACGCACGGGGGCGATCGTGGGGACGGTTCGTCTCGGCTCGTCCCCGGGCCGGATCGCCGTCGGGTCGGGATCGGTTTGGGTCACGAACGTCGACGACCACACCGTGTCGCGGATCGAGCCCGGCGGCGGGGAAGTGCGGCAGATCATCCAGGTGGGCGGCGGGCCGAGCGGGATCGCCGTGGGAAACGGGGCGGTGTGGGTGGCCAACGCCCTGGACGGGGCGGTAACCCGCATTGATCCGAGTACCGACCAGGTCGTCCAGACGATCCTGGTGGGTGACGGACCATCCGGCATCGCCTACGGCGAGGGAGCGGTCTGGGTTGCGAACACCGGCGACCACACCGTCGTCGGCATTGACCCAAGGACAGGCAAGGTGACCAGACGCGTGGGGCTGGACGCGAACCCGACCGATCTGGCGGTGGGCGCCGGCGCCGTGTGGGTCACGAGCCAGGCAGCGGGCGAGGTGTTCAGGATCTCTCCCGACGGACGGGACGTGGCCGCCATCCGGGTGGGCACCGGCCCGAGCGCCATCGCTGCCAGCCCAGGGGCAGTATGGGTGGCCAATACGCTCGACGGCACCGTCTCCAGGATCGATCCCTCCCGAGACATCGTCACCGCCACACTCGAAGTCGGGGACGGCCCGTCTGGCATCGCCATCACGCCTGCCGCGGTGTGGGCGACGAGCGAGTATGCGGGGACAGTCGCCCGGATCGACCCTCGCACGCCGGTGGTGGCCGCGACCATCCGGGTCGGGAACCGTCCAGGGGGCATTGCGGTGGCGAGGGGCGAGGTCTGGGTCGGGATCCGTGCTCCGGCCGCCGGACACCGGGGCGGCACCCTTCGGATCGTGACTGCCATCCCCCGGCTCGACTCCATCGACCCCGCGATGGCCCTCATGCTTTTCCCGCCGCAGCTCTTGGGGATGACCAACGACGGCCTGGTCACTCTCAGGCACGCCGGGGGCAGCGAGGGAAGGCAGCTCGTGCCCGACCTCGCGGTCGCGCTGCCCGCCCCCGGCCACCATGGCCTCAGCTACCGGTTCGGACTGCGGCCGGGGATCAGGTACTCGACGGGGGAACCCGTCCGGCCTGAGGACTTCCGGCGGGCCATTGAGCGGGACTTCAGGATGGGGTCACCCGGCGCATCGTTGTTCCAGGATGTCGTGGGGGCCGAGCACTGCGCGGACCATGGGCAAGGGTGCAGGCTACCGCAGGGCATCGCCATAGACGACCGGGCAAACACGGTCACCTTCCACCTCAATCATCCGGACCCTGACTTCTTGTACAAGCTCACGCTGACATTCGCCTTCGCCATACCTTCAGGCACCCCGGACCGCGATGTCGGGCTCCACCCCGTCCCGGCCACCGGCCCGTACATGATCGACCGCTATGAGCCGGGCAGACAACTCCTCCTGGTGCGTAACCCCGATTTTCACGAATGGCAGGAGGCGGCACAGCCGGACGGCAATCCAGACCAGATCGTGTGGCGGTTCGGTGCGGACCCGGAGGCTGCCGTGACGGCTGTCGAGCGGGGAAGCGCCGACTGGGGCCTGTACGAGTTCCGTTTCTCCCTGCCGGGCGACCGGATCCAGGAGATACGAACCCAGTACGCGGGGCAGACGCACGTGAACCCGCTCGCTGAGACAGAGTTCTTCGCGCTGCACACCCGAGTGCCACCGTTCGATGACATCCGCGTCCGCCGTGCGCTCAACTACGCCGTCGACCGCAACGTCCTGGTGAGGCTCTACGGGGGGACCAGCGTCGCCCGTCCCACCTGTCAGGTGCTCCCACCGGGTCTGCCCGGCTACCAGCGGTACTGTCCTTACACTCTGAACTCCGCACCGGACGGCGTGTACACCGCTCCTCGGCTGGCCCTGGCCCGGCAACTCGTCGCCGCGTCGCACACGCGTGGAATGCGGGTCAGGATCCTGAGCGACCCTGACTTTCCCCCCGCGCGATACGTCGCCTCTGTGCTCAGGGCGCTCGGGTATCGTGCGTCGCTGCGGATCACCACCGGAGACGGTTTCAATGCCCTCGGTAACAACTCCAGGTACCAGGTACAGATCAGCCGGGGCGGCTGGGCCGCCGCCTATCCAGCGCCGTCGGAATCCATCAGCCGGTTCCTGTCGTGCGGGGCCTTCCGGTCAGCGTCCGACGCCAACGGCAACGTGGCCGAGTTCTGCGACCCGGACGTCGATCGCGACATCGGACCGGCGCTGCACTTGCAGGCGACCGATCCGCTGGCCGCCAGCCGGCTATGGGCCAGCGTGGACCACCGGATCGCGGACCAGGCGCCTTGGCTACCGACAGTTAACCTCAGTGCGGTGGATCTCCTCTCCAAACGAACCAGCGGCTACCAGTTCCACCCCCAGTGGGGAATCCTCCTCGACCAGCTCTGTGTCGTGCCCTAGCCCCTGGCTACGTCGAGCTGGGCCGTGCGGGATCACGAACTCCCGGCCGCGGCGCAGCCAGCTTGGCGCGGCCGGCGCGCGGATATGGGCGGCAGGGAGCGTCGGGCGATGCCCGGAAGTGGAGGCCTTCCCTGGTGGCCCGCTGCTCGGAGCCAGGAGCCGCGTCTTCCCCGGCGTTGGTCCGCCGGTCGGCAATGATGCCTATACGTCGCTTAGCGCCACGCTGACGGCCTCGCGGAGCCCATCGAGGTCGAGCTGCCCGGGCGCCCGTGGATACCCCTCGCTGGGCGGTACGTAGCCGTCGAGCGCCCAGCAGGTGGTGTCGAGCGCGGCGGCGAGCGGACCGGCGCCGCGTTCACCTGCCCACATCTCCTGCCGCCGGGCGGCGCGGAACATCCGCCCGAAATCGGCTGCGCTCAGCCGCCCATCCACGAACTGCCGCATGGCCGAGAGCTGGCCACTGATTCCGCTCCCGTACGGGACGTCGGCTGCGGCTGACCAGGCCAGCCAGACGGGCCGCCACGGGCGCCCGGACAGCGCGCAACCGTAGTACCTGGCCGCGTCGAGCGGCAGGGCTGACGTTCCGGCCGAGGCGAGGGCGAATTCAGCGAATCCCGTGCGCGCGCGCCGCACGTCAGCGCCGCTGACCGCCTCGACGAACTGGCGCGGACCCGCCGCGACGGCGAATCCTGCGGAGGTGGTGAGCAGCGCGGCGGACAAGTCGGGGAATACGACAAGCGCGTCGGGCGTGCCGAATACCTGCAAGGCGGCATGGATCCGGGTGCCATCGGCAGGAATCGTCACGGCCATTTCGCCCGAACGCGCGGGCGCGACCGGACAGCCGAAGACAAAGTGCTCGCCGAAGGCCCGCACCGCAGCGGCGAGCCGCCCGGCGACCGCGGGCGCGATCGGCGTCGCGGCGGCGAAGGGGACCGCGTCAATGCCCGCGCCATGGCCCAGGCCGTCGGTGCCCGCCGCGCCTCGCCCCTGGGCCGCCGGATCGCGCGGGATCGGTGGCCAGTCGGGAGGTTCGGCCGCGCCTCGGGGGCCCGGCTGATCGTCAGGGTCGGCGCCTGGCCGGGCAGCGACCCGTCGGGGCTGCTCGGCCGGGCTGGTCCTCGCAGGTTGCCCGGCTGAGAGCGGGCCCTGCGGTCCCGCGACGCCAAGGGTCGCGGAGGTGCGGCCCCCAGGGCTGGCGCCAAGCAGCCAGTCCGGGTGGAACAGGTGTGGTGCGGCAAGCAGGCGCGCCACGACCGCGCCAGCGCGTGGCGCGCTCACTGCGGCGGGCTCCACGCCGGTCACAGCTTCAGCTCCGTTATCAGCCGGAAGAGCTGTTCCTCCGTGAGCAGCGCGCAGCCGGTGAACTCACCGGCGGGTGTGAAGAAAACGGCCGCGCCGGTGGCCCGATCCACGACCGCCCTCGCCGGATGGTTGCGGAACGTGACCTCGTCGAATCGCAGCGAGCCTGCTGCCTCGGCGATCTGCCGAAGCGCGCTGGTGAGGTCGGCCACCTGCGCCGCCGGGTCGGCCGGTGCTCCGTTCGCCACTTTGGATCCGACACCGAACTCGGGCGCATGACCGAGCCAGCGGCGCACCCGGTCCTGCGGAAACAGCCAGCCGCTTCTGCCGAGCTCGTCGGCTGGGGGCCTGCGCCGCGCCGCCGCGGGCGCCACCTCGACCGCCGCGCTCTGCGGGGTAGCCGGCAGGAGCCCGGTCGGTGACAGCGCCTGCCGCGGCGGCGGGAGCCGCTGATACGGCCGCGCCACCGGCTTGCCGCGCAGGAGCGCCACGGTATCCGGCGGCAGCGCCGCGCCGGCCAGCCGGAGCACGCCGAGCATGAACTGACCGGGTGCGGGCACTGTGGTCTGTTCCAGACGTGCCACGATCCCGCGCGCGGCGCCGCCACGCGACCCTGAACCCCGGCGGCCCGGCAGCGGGGCGGGGGTCGCCCAGCCGGAGACGAGAAGCACGAGCACGCTAAGCCCGGCCGCCACGATCAGCACCTGCCCGGCCGGGATGAATTGGCTGAACCACGCGTGCGACGCGCCGATACCGCTCGCCAGGTCACCGGGCCGGGGCTGCGAGATGTTTCCCGCGCCACCGTAGCGCCCAGGCAGCAGCGTCAGCCTGGCAAGCCCGCTTGGCCATGCCGCCGCGCGCGCACCTGCGCCACCCACCCGCAGAACCGTGCCGCCGTGCCACGGCGGCGCCGCGGCGGCGACCGCGGTTCCGCCGCCGAGCGCGAGCGTCGCGGTCAGCCCGCGCCATGCGGCCCACAGCCCCGCCTGCCGCGGCACGTCGCGCCTGGCCCGGCCGCCCGCTCGCGCCTCGCGCATGGCAAGCTCACGCCGCTGCCTTGCGAACGCGAGCGACGGCGCGAAGATGGCGCGCTGCCGTCCGCGCGGCCACCGCGCTACGACAAGCAAGAACGCGAGCTCGTGACCCAGCGCCACCAAGACCTCGGCCGCCGCGGCACGCAGCCCGGCCCACCGCCGCGCGAGCCGTCCGCGCGTGGTGCGGGCCGGCCAGCGTAGCCGCGCCCTGATCACAGATCCTCTTTCCGCCCGCGCGAGCCCGGCCCAGCGGGGCACACCAGGCAACGGCGGCGCCACGTCGAGGACGCGGTGCTGCGCACGGAAATCCACCACGACGGCAGCGGCGAGAAGCACGAGCAGCAGCCACCGGCTCGCGTAGCCCTCACCCACCGCGGCGTGCACGCGCGACACCCACGAGGGAACGCTGCCGCCCGCGGCTGCCGCGTCGTAGTGATAGTGGTCGAGCATCGCCATACCGAGAAGCGCGGGCGGCAGCAGCCACACGAGCATTCGCCACAAGCGCCACCCCGATCCCGGGCCGTCCACACCACGTGGACGTGCCGCCACGGCCAGGCCGATACCCGCAGTGACCAGGCCGGTGGTCACGGCGTGACCGGGAAACCTGACCGGGCCCGCATCCATCCAGCCCGGCAGCAACGCGGCCAGGTGCCAGCCTGTGCCGGGTGCGGCAAGCGCCGCGATGGTGCCCTGGACAAGCGCGAACCCAGCGCCACTGGCCACGCCGAGCAGCACGTAGTCCGCGGCGGCGAGCCGGGTGAAGCGATGGCGGGCGGACAGCCAGAAAACCGCGACGGGGATAAGCGCGGCGACCTCCTCGGCGGGACCCGCGAACGTCAGCCACGAGCGCACCGGGCCGCGGCCAGCGGCCAGCCACTCGATGGCCGCGGCCGCTGTCGCGCAGGCCGCGCCGGCGGCGATCATCCGCAGGCAGGCCGCCCAGCTCAACGTGTGCGTCCTGGCGAGCGCGAACACCTGGAAGATCAGCCAGAGCGCCCCCGCGAGCACGGGAAGCACGTGGCTGGCCCGAGGCGCGGACAGCAAGGTGATCACGATCACGGCCACGGCACCCCAGCCCGCCGCGGCGCGGCACGCGCGCAGCACCGCCGTGCCGAGCAGGTGCCTGCGGAAGGCGGCGGCCAGCGCCGACAGCCGTTCTGGAACATCTGGGCGCAGCGTCCGGCGGGAGGCGTGGCGGCTGTTCGGCCCGCCACCGTAGCGTCCCGCCACCAGGCGCAGCCGTTGATCGCCGGTATCCCGGGCCCACGCCGCGAATCGTTCACGTGCGCCGCCCACATCAGGCCCGGCGAGCGCGGCGGCGAATAGCGGCGGGCCCGCGCCGAGCGCGTACCCGGCCATGCTGACCAGGACCGCGGCCGAGGCGTCCGGCAGGCAGACGAGGAAATCGTCCGGCTGCCCCCAACGAGTGGCAAGGTCAAGCAGCGCCTTGCCGCTTGCGGGCAGCACCACCACGTTGTCGTACATGTACGCGGCCCTGGTCCGGCATGCGAGCAGCCGGTCGGCGCCCATCTCGACGGCCGCTCCAGCGATCGCGTCCACTAATTCGGGATCGACCCCTGGCGCCACGGCGAGCGGGACGACCCGCTTGTGCGAAGTGCCGCCACCACTGGTGAGCCAATCTCTGCGGAATTCCCCATCGCTCGAGCACACCCGGAGCACGAGGTCACGGGCGAGCATTTCTGCGGCGTTCATAGGCTCCTGACGGGGTCGGGACCTCCTCCGAGTTATATGTCCCAATTTCCCCGGCCAAGGTAACCCGCGGACAGCGACCGGTTTCGGTCCGTACCCTACCGCAAGCCCGCTGCGCGCTCGGGAGTCTCGCACGCCCCTTGTGTCACCGCGTCCGGGCCCAAGAGGTCGCGCGGATAGGGCGTCGGACGGCAGTCCTGTCCGCGCGACCTCTAAATCTCTGATCGTGGCGGATATCACGCGGGAGGGGGACCACAGCACCACGCCGGGCGGTGGCGGCTCGATGGTTGGCCGGTGCGGACCGTGGGCCACCGAAGGATGCATTCCTGGCAGGCCGAGGATCCGCCGCGTGACGACGGAGCGTGTCAGGCGGGCCCGGGGATCATGGGATCCGTACGTACCCGGCTGTAGAGGACACCGTCGCACCAGGCGCCGCCGATGAAACCGATGCGGCGCAGGGTCCCCTCCCTGGTGAAACCGGCCCGCTCGAGGGCGCGCTGCTCGGCCACGTTCTCCGGCAGGGTCCCGGCCTCGATGCGGACCATTGGAGTGAAAGTGAACAGGTAGTCGGCGAGCTGCCGCTGAGCCCGGCTGCCGACGCCGCGGCCACGCCACTCGGGCAGCAGGATGATCCCGATGTTCCAGCACGCGTGCTCCGGTCTTCCGTAGCTGACCTTGCGCCACGCCACGAAGCCGGCCGGATGACCGTCCGCGGTTACCATCAGCTGGCCGTCGTTCTCGCCGAGGAATCCGTCTTCCCCGAACCTGCGGCGGATCGTGCCGCGATCGCGGAAGCCCTGCCAGTCCAGCCCCATCAGCTCGGGCTCGACGCAGAACCGCTCGAGAAGGGTGAGATCGTCGTCCGCGACCGGCCGCAGTGTCACCGACGGCGCATCCATAGCCGGGAGACTACCGCCGCGGCGCGTACATGATGACCGCCACACCCAGCAGGCAGATCCCCGCGCCGATCAGGTCGTAACGGTCCGGCCGGTAGCCATCGGCGATCACGCCCCAGGCGAGGGAACCCGCCACGAATATGCCGCCGTAGGCGGCCAGGATGCGGCCGAAGTGCGCGTCCGGTTGCTGAGTCGCGACGAAGCCGTACACGCCGAGGACGCACACCCCCGCCCCCACCCACGCGAGGCCGCGGTGCTCACGTACGCCCTGCCAGACAAGCCACGCGCCGCCGATCTCGGCGATCGCGGCGACGACGAACAGGGCGAGTGACCGCAGCACTGTCATGACTGTTGACAAGCCCGCGGCGCCCGCGGCGCCGCGGTACGGAACGCCTCCCGCATGGCATCGATCACGTCATCCGCGCCGATCGGGGCACCGCCCGACCCGATCCGCGCCGCCAGACCGTGCAGGTAGGCCGCCGCTGCCGCCGCCGCGGGCACCTCCAGGCCCTGCGCGATCAGGGCGCCAGCCAGCCCGGACAGGACGTCGCCCGAGCCCGCCGTGGCCAGCCATCCGGTCGTCATGGTGTTCACCCAGGCCGGTCCACCGCGGTCGGCGATCACCGTCGTCGAGCCTTTCAACAGCACCGTGGCGCCAAGTTCCGCGGCGGCGCGCCTGGCATGCTCCAGGCGCCGCGCCTCCACGTCCTGTCTGCTGGTGCCGAGCAGGCGCGCGAGTTCGCCGGCGTGCGGTGTGAGCAACGTCGGTGCCGTGCGGCGCAGCGGCAGCAGGCCGGCCGCGAGCAAGGTGAGGCCGTCCGCGTCCACGAGAACGGGCAGATCCGTCTCGAGCACCGCGGCCAGCAGGTGACCCGCCTCGGCACTCGTGCCCATCCCAGGCCCGGCGACCCAGGCCTGAACGCGACCCAGGTCGCTGATCACAGCCGCCGCGTCGGCCGCGTTGCCGTGCGGGCCCGCGACGGTTATCACGGCCTCCGGCCAGCGCGCACGCACCAGGTCGGCGACACCAGGCGATGCGGCCAGGTACCGGACCATCCCGGCGCCGCCGCGCACCGCGCCGCCGACCGCGAGCACGGCGGCCCCGGTAAAGCGGTCGCTCCCCGCGAGCACACCGAGGACGCCGCGGCGGTACTTGTCGGATTCGGCCGACGGGCGCGGCAAGATGGCGGCAAGATCCTCGGACTGGAGCGCGACCACGTCCGGCGCCGCCAGGTCGCCGGCCAGGCCGATGTCGACAAGTTCGGTCACTCCCGCGTGCGATGCGCCAGGACCGATCAGCAGGCCGGGCTTGTAGGTGCCGAAGGTGACGGTGACATCCGCCTGGACGGCCGCGCCCTCGACGACCCCGGTGTCTGCGTCGATTCCGCTCGGCAGATCAGCGGCGACCACCACGGCGCCCGCACGCGCGGCCAATTCCGCCAGTGACGACTGCGGGTCGCGCAGCCCACCGCGGCCACCGATGCCAAGCATCCCGTCGATGATCAGATCCGCCTCGCCGATGAGCCGCACGGCGGCCTGATCGGACGCCGCCACCAGCCGTCCACCCGCACGCTGCAAGGCGGCGGCGCCCCCCGGGTGGACCCGGGACGCGGCGATGACAGCGTGGGTGCGTGCGCCACGGCGCGTGAGCCGCTGCGCGGCATACAAGGCATCGCCGCCGTTGTCGCCGCCACCGGCCAGCACCACCACGCGCGCTCCGTAGACCCGGCCGAGCAGACGCGCACAGGTCGCGCCGAGGCCGGCCGCCGCCCGCTCCATCAGGGCACCCTCGGGCAGGCGCGCCATCAGGGCGTGCTCGCCCGCGCGGACCTTCGCTACCTCGTGTGCGTACCTCATGCTCGCGCCCCCACCATCACAACGGCGTGCCTGTTGTGCCCTGCGTCCAGCGGCTCCAAGCCTGTCACGGGCATGCCATCCTGGTGATCGCGGGACCGAATGTCAGGGGCCATAGCGGACCTTAAACCGGCCTGCTGCCGTGACCCCGGCCGCAGCGGCAAAGATCGTTCTCGATTCCGAACGGCTGCCGTGGAGCGTGCCGATCCTGTGACTGCGGCCCACCTGCGGGGTTCCGGGTCGCCCCGGGGCAGCACGGTGCGGCGGTCGACCCGGTGGGCGGCGCCGCACCGCCGGGTCAGCCAAGATTGGCGCGGACGGCCTCGGCAAGCTGTCGTGCTATCCGCTGGGCCTGCTCCTGCCCGGCCGCCTCGACCATCACCCGGACCGCGGGTTCTGTCCCACTCGGGCGGATGAGAACCCGGCCGCTTTCGCCGAGCTCGGCCTCGGCGCCTGCCACGGCCGCAGCGAGCCCCGGCGAAGAATTCACCTGGGATTTGTCGACGTCGGGAACGTTGATGAGCACTTGGGGAAACTTCTGCATGACCTTGGCGAGCTCGCCGAGCGCAAGACCGCGCCTGGCGGCCGCCCACAGCAGGTGCAACGCTGTCAGCACGCCGTCACCGGTCGTCGCGTGCTCCAGCATGATGATGTGCCCAGATTGCTCGCCGCCGAGCACGTAGCCACCGGCCTGCATCGCCTCCAGGACGTACCGGTCACCCACCGCGGTCTCGACCACCCGGATACCTGTGTCCTCCATGGCACGGCGGAAGCCGAGATTCGACATCACCGTGGTGACGACCGTGTCGCCGGTCAGCCGCTGAGCTTCCTTGAGCTCGACCGCCAGGATCGCCAGGATCTGGTCACCATCCACCACCTGCCCGTCGGACGTGACCGCCAGGCACCTGTCAGCGTCGCCGTCGTGCGCGATTCCGGCGTCAGCACCGTGCGCGATGACCGCCGCGATAAGCGCGTCCAGGTGAGTTGAGCCGCAGCCATCGTTGATGTTCAGGCCGTCCGGCTCCGCACCGATCACGATGACCTCCGCGCCGCCGCGGCGCAGCGCTGCGGGGGCTACGTCGTGCGCGGCGCCGTGTGCGCAGTCGACCACGATCCGCAGGCCTGCCAGCGGGCCGACGTCAGCAGCGGTGCCGACGATCGGGCCACCCGTTCCACTGCTGTGCAGGGACGACACCAAGTGCTCCAGATAGCGCTCACGCGCGTCCCGCGCATCCGTCACCCGGCCGAACCCGGACGCGGGCGGCTGCGCCTCGACCAGGTCGCCGAGCCGGCGCTCGATCGCGTCCTCGACGGGGTCGGGGAGCTTGAACCCGCCGCGCGAGAAGAACTTGATGCCGTTGTCCTGAGCGGGATTGTGACTCGCCGACAGCATGACGCCGAAGTCGGCACCAAGCGCACCGGTCAGGTAGGCCACGGCAGGCGTCGGCGTGACTCCGAGCCGCATCACATCCACGCCCCAGCCCGCCAGGCCCGCCACGACGGCAGCCTCGAGGAACTCACCGGATGCGCGCGGGTCACGGCCGACCACCGCCGCCGGGCGGCGCCCGGCGCACGCCGCGGCGGCGAACTCACCTGCGTCGCCGAGCACGGAAGCCGCAGCCGACGCAAGGTCCATCGCGAGCCGGGCCGTCAGGTCACGGCCCGCGACACCGCGAACACCATCAGTACCGAATAGACGGCTCATAGAATTGGCTCCAGGGGATCCTGGGGATCCTGGTGCAAGCTTGCCGAAGCCCGCCAAGTCAGCGCTTCGAGTACTGCGGCGCCTTACGGGCCTTCTTCAGGCCGTACTTCTTGCGCTCCTTGACCCGGGCATCGCGGGTGAGGAAGCCAGCCTTCTTCAGGGCGGGGCGGTTCTCCGGGTCGATCTCCGTCAGGGCACGTGCGATGCCCAAGCGCAGGGCACCGGCCTGCCCGGTGACGCCGCCGCCGGAAATGCGGGCGATCACGTCGAACTGGCTCTCGGCACCAAGGGTGACGAACGGCTCGTTGATGAGCTGCTGGTGGACCTTGTTCGGGAAGTACTCGCCAAGCGCACGGCCGTTGATCTTCCACTGTCCCGATCCCGGCATGACGCGGACTCTCGCGATGGCCTCCTTGCGCCGGCCGGTGGCACCGCCGCGCCCGGTCAGCACCGGCCGTGCCACGGCACCCACGGCTGCCGCCGGTGTCTGAGTCGTGTAGTCCCCGTACTCCGCTGGGTGGTCGGCGTCGTCAAAAACGCCGCCGCGGGCGCCGACGGCGGAACCGTCACTGCTCGCCTCGACGTCCTCGGTGGGTATCTCGGTACCGGTGGGCTCGGCCACGGTCTGTTCCTCGTGCTTCCTCTGTGCAGCTGACAAGCGGTGCAACCGATAAGCGGTGCGCCTGATGGGCTGTGCGCCTACTGGACGATCTGGGTGATCTCGTAAGGGACGGGCTGCTGCGCCTGGTGCGGGTGGTCCGGGCCCGCGTAGACCTTCAGCTTGCGGTGCATCTTCCGGCTAAGCGAGTTCTTCGGCAGCATCCCTTTGACGGCCTTCTCGACCGCCTTCTCCGGATGCTTGGTCAACAGCTCGCGGTAGGCGACCGAGTGGAGCCCGCCGGGGTACCCCGAGTGCCGGTAGGCCTTCTTCTGCTCAAGCTTGTTCCCGCTGAGCGCGACCTTCTCCGCGTTGACGACGATGACGAAATCACCGGTGTCCACGTGCGGCGCAAAGATCGGCTTGTGCTTTCCCCTGAGCAGCGTCGCGACGTGACTGGCCAGGCGCCCGAGGATCACATCGGACGCGTCCACCACGTGCCACTGGGGCTGGATGTCCCTGGCCTTCGGGCTAAATGTGCGCACAGTCGTAAAGCCTTCGCGTAGTTCCTGATCGGTGTCATTCGTGATCTTGGGGATCCCAGCCCGGACCGGGCTGCCGCGCGCTGCACGGGGGTCCGCCGGCCCAGATGGGCGCACAGCGCGTTCTGCTGAGCATGCGCCATCGGCACACCGGTGCACACGGACGTCAACGCAGCTTACCGGCCGCTATCGCCACGGGTCAAAATGAGGGCGTGACCGCGGCCGTTTGATCACCCATCCCAGCGCCGTGACCTCGCAATATCCGCTGGCGCCGGCGTGGGAGGTGGGCGGGACGCTACGCTCCCCCTATGAATTACCCGGGCGAGCAGGATGCCCGCATGCCAGAAAACTGGCCGCGGGGGCGCTCCGGGTACCGGTTGACCGGGCCGCAAAGCCAACGGGACCCGGTGCGCGGGTTCCCGCCCACGCCCGGCGCGCGCGACCCAGAGTACCCGCCCAGCCACGTTCAAGCATTGAACGGCACGCACCCCGGCGTGTATGCCGGTCTTGAGCACGATCGTCCGGTGGCAGGCACGAACATCCTCGCCGTCGGCCGCAAGGGGCGCGAGCCCGGCAGGGGGGAGGCTGATCCGGCCAGGGACGCGTGGCGCACCGACTGGGGCGGCGGCCCGTGGGCCGCGAACTGGGGCGCAGGTCCGTGGGCAGCACAGGCGGCCCAGGGCACAGAAAACGGCAACGGTCACAGCCTCAGTGCCTCCTCCGGCGGTGTCAACGGGTCGCAGATGTGGACGTACGGCGAGGACGACCCGACAGAGATCTGGACGCTGCGCGGCAATACTGACGATCAGCCTGGTGCCGCCGGCGAGGCCAGCGGCACCAGTCGAGATGATCCACGGACCGGGTCTGCCGCATCCGCCTCGTCTTCCGCACATAAGCGGAAGACGAGGCGGATGCGGGCGCGGCGCGGCGGTTCCCGCGTCCTGCTGGTCTCGGCCGTCAGCGTGGTCGCTGGGGTGGCGCTCGCCGCCACTGCCGTCTACGCCCTCACCACGAAACACAAGACAGCCGCGGCACCAAGCGCGGCGAGGCCGGTGCAGTCCCAGCCGTCGGTACCCACCCCGAGCCCGTCGGCGCACCCCGGCAAATGGCAGTACATCACCAGTCGGGCGGCTGATCCCGTCCCGCTGACCCTCGGTGAGCTCTTTCCCGCGCAGGTTGCCGCGGGTTCGAGAAGCTATCTCCTGACGACAGAGCGTGCTGGCCAGGGTTGCCGGAGCGCGGTGTTCGGCGCGCTGCTCAAGGCAGCGGCACGTAAGGGCTGCACCCAGGCGCTGCGGGCCAGTTATCTGTCGGTGACCGGCAAACGCATGGGCACGATCGGTGTGCTGAATCTGGCGACCGCAGGCGCCGCGGCGAAAGTCGGAAAAGTGGTGACAGCGGCCGGGCAGTTCATCGAGCCACTCCCTGCGACCCGTGGTGCCAGCAGGAATCTGGGCAAGGGCACCGGCGTGGTCTGGGCCCTCGCCAAGGGACACTATCTGATCTTGATGTGGGCTCAGTACACGGACTTGCACAGCCCCACGACATCCCACGATCGCCAGCTTCTCCTGCAGTTCGTTAACGATCTCTACCAGAAAACCGTCAACCAGAGCCTGACCCGGCGAATGGTGACCGGGAAACCCCTGACGCCCTGAGCATCGAAGGCGCTGCCTCCGGTGACCGCGGCCCCGATCAGGGCTGACCCGGTCGGCGCCCTAGGTACAGGAGAATCGATGGATCCAGCGAACCCCGAGTGGTCGGATATGTCAGCGCATATACCGATATCGGAACCGGAGCCTGCCGAGCGGGAGAGTGCCGCACACGCGGACCTCTACGGCGACGGCCACGCCGCCGAGCAGCGGCGCCAGGGTGCGCCGCACCCCGCGTGGGATAGCGCGGGCGGGGCGGCGGCGCCAACTGGCACAGCAATGCCAGGCCGGAGCGCCGCAGCTACTACCGGCCCGGGCGGCACCGGCCCGGGCGGCACCGGCCCAGGCGGCACCGGCCCACGCAACTCGGGCCTGGGCAGCGATAACGCGGGCGGCACTGGCTCGCCAAGCTTCGGCGCCGCACCCACCGGCCCGCCAAACGCTGGTCTGCCAAGCCCGGGCCACGGCAGCTCAGGCCCGGGCGGCACCGGCACGGGCAGCACCGGCCATGACAGCACCGGCACGGGCGTAGCTGGCCCGCCAAGCTTCGGCGCCGCACCCACCGGCCCGCCAAACGCTGGTCTGCCAAGCCCGGGCCACGGCAGCTCAGGCCCGGGCGGCACCGGCACGGGCAGCACCGGCCATGACAGCACCGGCACGGGCGTAGCTGGCCCGCCAAGCTTCGGCGCCGCACCCACCGGCCCGCCAAACGCTGGTCTGCCAAGCTCCGGCCCGGCCAGCTCCGGTCTGCCGGCCTACGACCCGGCAGCCTACGACCCGGCAGCCTACGACCCGGCAGGCTTCGGCCCGGCAAGCGCCGGCCCGGACGCGTGGGTCACGCCTGGGTGGAACCCCCCGGCTAGCTTTGGGCGGGCCACCCCTGGACCAGAGGTCTCAGGTACCCGCGACCGGACCGGTAGCGCCGACACGGACGCGGATTCTGCCCTCGCCTTGGGGCAGGAACAGACGTTGCAGTGGGAACAAGACGTGTCCGGGCGAGTGCAGGCCGGTACGGAACTGGATCTGGCCCGGTCCGGTTGGGAGCCACCCGGCACACCTGGCGCCGATGCCGCGGCCGCGCAGAACGGACAGTTGGCACACTCGGCCGCCGATCAACTGTGGGCACCGCCATGGCTGCGGACCCAGGCCAACGGGGCGCAGGCCGCCGCAGCGGTCGACCATGACCGTCCCCGCGGCCGCCACAGCGCGCCGACTCAGGAAGGGGGCGATGCCGGACCCGCCGACGGACGCGTGGAATCCCTGCCCGCACTGCCCGGACCAGCACCGTTCCCGGAGAATCCGCCCGCCCCGCTGCCACTGTCAGTGCTGCCGCCGTCAGTGCTGCCGTCCCCGGTGCTGCCGTCCCCGGTGCTGCCGTCCCCGGTGCTGCCGTCCCCGGTGCTGCCGTCCCCGGTGCTGCCACTCGCCGAATCCACAGATACCGGATCGGCATATAATGGGTTGCGATCCGCGCCGCCACCACCACCTGCCCCGCACCCAGCACCTCCGCAACTGCCAGCACCACAACTGCCGGCAGCGCCATCCAGCGGTCCGCCGAGCCAGCCGCCACCGCTCGCACCACTGCCACCACCGCTGCAACCACCACTCGCGCCGCTGCCTGCGCCAGTCGTGCCGGACCCGGCAACGCTCGCGCAAGGCCCTCCTGACAGGCCTGCGGTCGCCTCCTTCGCCGTGCCCGTCGTACCCGAGCCAGCACCACAACTCGAAGGCGCACCGCCACCGTCCGCGCCGCTGACGCTGCCACCGCCGGTCCTGCCGGCATCACCTGGCCAGCCACCACCAGTTCAGGCCATGACGCAGCGCCCTGGCGATGCCAGTCTTGGCTGGGGGGAGCTTGGTCAGCCCGGCCTTGGCCGGGGCGAGCTTGGTCAGGCCGGGGCCGACGACTTCGCGCAGGTCATTGGCCCACCGGACTACTTCTTCGGCCCGCCACCGGGTGCTGAGGCGCCCGGAGTCGATGCGCCTGGTGTCAACGCGCCTGTCTTCGAGCCAACAGCTTTCGACGCAACAGCCTTCGACGCGCCAGGCTTCGACGCGCCAGGCTTCGAGGCACCGACCTTCGAGCCACCAGGCTTCGCGCCACCGAGTTCTGGGCCACCGAGTTCTGGGCCACCGAGTTCTGAGGCACCGAGTTCTGAGGCACCGGGCTTCGAAGCATCGGCGTTCGGGCAATCAGGCTTCGAGCCACCCGGCTTCGAGCCACCCGGCTTCGAGCGAGCGGGCTTCGGCGCACCGGGCGCTGCGGCACCGGGCTTAGAGACACCGGGCCTTGGGGCACCGGGCTCTGAGGCACCACGCCTTGAGCTACCGGGCGCCGAAGTACCTGGCGCGAGCGGTACGGGGCAGGACGCACCTGGCCTCGGCGCACCCGGTACCGACGCGGCTGCGACCGGAACCGCGGGGCCGGGCGCACCAGGCAACGGGCTGCCCGCCTGGGCCGCTGACCCCTGGGCAGACCGTGTGGCCTGGGGCGCACCGACTGCCATACCGGATACTCCGAGCCTCACCGCCAGGCCACCCACACCGGAAACCACCGGGCCACCCGCACCCGACACCCCCGGCTTCACCACCGGGCCACTCACCCCCGGCTTCACCGCCGGGCCGCCCGCACCCGACACCCCCGGCTTCACCACCGGGCCACCCGCACCCGACACCCCCGGCTTCACCACCGGGCCACCCGCACCCGACACCCCCGGCTTCACCACCGGGCCACCCGCACCCGACACCCCCGGCTTCACCACCGGGCCGCCCACACCGGACGCTCCCGGATTCAACATGAGCCCGCACGTGCCGCCGGATACGGCCGCATTCAACATGGGTCCCGCGCCCGGGCCCGCGACGGCGTACCCACCCGCAGGTCCCATGCCGAACGGCACAGGCCCGGGCGCGCCGGTGTTCCCCGATCCCGGCCAGCCACCGGGGGCGACGATACCCTGGCCGGCACCTTCGCAGGCCTTGCCGCCCGGGTCGCAGACGCCCCGGCCGGCGCCACTTCCGCCGCTGCCGGGATCGCGGTCTCCTCAGGCCGGCGTACCACCCCTTCAACTCCGCGCGTCATCTCCCCAACCCGGCGCGCCACCGGCCTGGCTCGGGCGAATTTCCCCGCAGGCCGGGTCAATGCCTCCGCCGCCCGGCGCACTGCCTCCGCCGCCCGGCGCACTGCCTCCGCAGCCCGCACCATTCCCGCCCGGTGCGGGCATGGGTCCCGGCGGGGCGTTCCCAGGCCAGCCGCCCACCGCCACTGATGGCCAGGCGTCCCGGCCTGCGGCGAGGCGTCCCCGCCTCGGCAAAAAGATCCTGACGATCATCGCGGGGGTCGCAGTGATCGCGATGGCCGCCACCGCGTTCGTCGTGCTGAGGCCGCACCCGGCGTCCACGCGCACCGCACAGACTCCGCCGGCCAGCCCGACCAGCGCGGCCAGCGCGTCAAGCCCGGCGAGTCCGGCCACGGCGCGGCCGGACCTCACGAGCAAGATCGACAACGTCGTGACCGACCCAAGACCGATCACGATGGCCGAGATCTTCCCAGCCGGCCGTGTCACCACCGACGGCCGTCAGTTCGTCCGCGTCGCCGCCGTCGTCAACCGTAACTGCGCGCTGACTGCGCGCAGCTCATTTGCGGTCGCACTGACGGCCGGCAAGTGCCAACGGGTCGTCCGGGCGACATACGTCGACAGTTCGAAACGCTTCGCGGTCACCGCTGGTGTCGCCGCGCTGCCGACCAAGGCGCTCGCCGAACGCGTCAACCGGGCCAAGAGGCTGAAGCGGAACTTGTGGTTCGCCGGACTGGACGGTCAGCGAGGCAGCGGCGCACAGTTGATCTCGGTAACCGGCGGATACGCGTATGGCATCGTCGACGGCCGGTACATCATTTTCGCGTATGCGACCTACACCAACGGGCACACGCCCACGGGCAGGGGCGCCCTGGACCACGTGGTGGCGTCGCTGAGCCGTTCCTTCGCCATGCTCGCGGAGCAACCCATCACGGCACGCGCACAGGGTTCCTGAGCGCGCTGGGTTCCTGAGCGCGCTGGGATCCTGAGCGCACAGGGTTCCTACTTGCGACTTACCTGATGGCCCGTTATCGGGTGGGCACGTCGTCGGTCTTCTTGGCGACGGGGTAGCGCTGGGCTGGGGCTCGCCCGAAGCATGATCGATGGCCGATAGGGCGGGCCATAAACCGCCCTACGGGCCATCGATCATGATTTAGGTAATGAAAGCGGCCCGGGCAACGCCGAGCTTCATGATCGCGGTAACTTCTCGGCGATATGTGCGGAAAAGTTACCGCGATCATGAAAGCCGCCCATGAGTCAAAGGCGATGGTACATATTGACCGCCGTGGGATGGCACGCCTCAGGGGCCATCGATCAAGGGGACGGCATAGCTGCCCTGGTAGCAGACTGGCTGGCCGAAGATCCGCGAGTGGGTCACGGCCGACGGCATACCACGCAAGATCGCGGATCTCGGCCAGATAGGGACGGCCGAGGTTAACCCAAGTCCTGAGCGCACCAGGTTCCTGACGCGCGCAAGCTCATGAACCCGGTGGTCTTCCGCCGATCAGGACTGACCGAGTTCCGGGCCCAGAAACCCGGTCAGGTCTCGTCGCGGTCAGGGAACCGGGCGCCGACGCGGCACCCATCACCCAGTTCGCTGTCGGGCGGGTAGCGCACCTCTTCGAGGCAGAGCCCGTGCGGAGGCGCAACGTGCACGGCGGGATTCCGCACACCCCGCGCCAGCACCTCACCCGGCCAGATGACCGGCCTGCGGCCATCCCCGACGGCCAGCATGGCACCGACGAGCGCCCGCACCATGTTGTGGCAGAACGCGTTCGCCATCACCGTCGCGACCGCGATGGGGTCGCTCTCGCGCACCCACGCCATGCGGATCAGGCGCCGGACGGACGTCGCACCCTCGCGCCGCTTGCAGAAAGCGGCGAAGTCGTGCTCGCCGACGAGAGCCGGGACAGCGGCGTTCATCGCCGCCACGTCGAGCGGGCGCCGATGAGCCGCGGTGTCGTGCCTGCGCAATGGGTCGACGCCGACTGGGTCGTCACATACGCGATAGGAGTAGCGCCGCCACAGCGCGGAAAACCGCGCGTCAAACCCCGGCGGAGCGACGCTGATCGCATGCACGCGGACATCGGGCGGTAGCAGTCCGGCGAGCCGCCGCAGGGCGTAGCCCGCAACGCCAGCCCACGCCTCGGCGGGGACATCGGCGTGCGCCACCTGGCCCCGCGCGTGCACGCCCGCATCCGTCCGCCCGGCTACCGTCAGGCGCGCGGGTTCGGGCAGGCGGAACAGTCGCGCCGTTGCCTCCTCCAGTACGCCCTGCACGGTCCGGAGGCCGGGCTGCCGCGCCCAGCCGGAAAAGTCCGCACCGTGATAGCTCAGATCAAGCCGCACCCGAACGACTGCCGCGGCAGATGAATCAGGAGTGCTCGTCATCCTCCGGCTCGGCGTCGTCTTCCGCAGCCTCGTCAGACGCGTCGGGCTCCACGGCTGCCGTGTCGGCGGCGCCGTCCTCTTCCGCGTCAGTGTCCTCCGCCTGCAGGGCGTCTTCCGCGTCCGCTGCGGCCTCGGCCGTGTCGGCGTCGGCGCCGGTGGCTTCTGTCGCCTGCCGGGCCCCGGCCCCCGCGGCGGCGGTGGGCGCTGCCGGGCTGGCCGCACGGCGGACCCGGCGGCGCCGAGGCGCGGACGCCTGCGTCTCGTCCGTGACAAGCTCGATTACGGCCATCGGCGCGTTGTCGCCCTTGCGTGGGCCGATCTTGGTGATCCGGGTGTAGCCACCCTGCCTGGTGGCGAAGCCAGGGCCGATGTCTGTGAACAGGGTGTGCACCACACTCTTGTCTGTCACCAGGGTCAGGACCCGGCGGCGTGCGTGCAGGTCACCTCGCTTGGCGAAAGTGATCAGCCGCTCCGCGACCGGGCGGAGCCTGCGTGCCTTCGCCTCTGTGGTCGTGATGCGCCTGTGCTCGAACAGCGCGGTGGCGAGGTTCGCCAGGATGTGCCGCTGGTGGGAAGAACTGCCACCCAGCCGTGGGCCCTTGGTGGGCGTGGGCATGTTGTCCTACTCCTCGTCTGCTGCCTGCCAGACCGCGCCGCGGCTGGTTCGTTAGCCGCCGCCGCTGTGGCCCCGGCCCAGAAGCGGGCCGGGGCTCAGCAGCGGGCTCTTCAGTACTGCTCCGTCTCGACGTAACTCTGGTCGTCGTCCGCACCGAAGCTGTCCGCCGCGGTGCCCGGATCGAACCCGGGCGGTGAATCCTTGAGCGCGAGCCCCATGTCGATCAGCTTCTGCTTGACTTCCTCGATCGACTTGGCGCCGAAGTTGCGGATGTCGAGCAGATCCTGCTCGCTGCGGGCAACAAGTTCACCCACCGTGTGGATGCCCTCGCGCTTCAGGCAGTTGTACGAGCGGACGGTGAGGTTCAGCTCCTCGATCGGCAGCGCGAGGTCGGCGGCAAGCGCCGCATCCGTCGGCGACGGGCCCATGTCGATGCCCTCGGCGTCGACGTTCAGCTCGCGCGCCAGGCCGAACAGCTCAACGAGCGTCTTGCCCGCGCTCGCCACCGCGTCACGCGGCCGCAGGCAGGGCTTCGTCTCGACATCGAGGATGAGCTTGTCGAAGTCGGTGCGCTGCTCCACACGGGTGGCCTCGACCTTGTAGGTCACGCGCATCACCGGCGAATAGATCGAGTCGATCGGGATGCGCCCGATCTCCTGACCGGGCTGCTTGTTCTGCGTCGCTGAGACGTATCCACGGCCACGCTCGACCGTGAGCTCCATCTCGAGCTTGCCCTTGCTGTTCAGGGTCGCGATGCGCAGGTCCGGGTTGTGCACCTCGACCCCGGCCGGCGGCGCGATGTCAGCGGCGGTCACCTCGCCAGGGCCCTGCTTACGCAGGTACATCACGACTGGCTCGTCATGCTCGGATGAGACCACAAGCTCCTTGAGGTTGAGGATGATGTCGGTCACATCCTCCTTGACCCCGGGAACGGTGGAGAACTCGTGCAGCACTCCCTCGATCCGGATGCTGGTGACCGCGGCTCCGGGGATAGAGGACAGCAGGGTGCGGCGAAGCGAGTTGCCGATCGTGTAGCCGAATCCGGGCTCCAGCGGCTCGATCACGAACCTGGAGCGGAACTCGTCTACCTGCTCCTCGGTGAGAGCCGGACGCTGAGCGATGAGCATTTTTCTTCCTTTCCGCGACGCCCGCTATTTGACAGTCGCGATTCCGTGAAACACATCGAAGGCACTGGGCGGCGGACGTCCCGCCGCCCTGGTGTCACTTCGAGTAGTACTCGACGATGAGCTGTTCTTGGACCTGGGTGTCGATCTGGCCGCGGGCCGGCAACGTGTGGACGAGGACGCGCATCTTGTCCGCCACAACGTCGAGCCACGCGGGAACCGTCCGCTCGCCCGCCTCGGCGCGGGCGATCACGAACGGCGTGAACTCACGGGACTTCTCCCGCACGTCGATGATGTCGTTGTCGGACACGCGGTACGAAGGGATGTCCACCTTCTTGCCGTTGACCAGGAAGTGCCCGTGCCGCACCAACTGGCGGGCCATGTCGCGGCTCTTGGCGAAACCGGCACGGTAGACCACGTTGTCCAGCCGGCTCTCCAGGAGCTGAAGCAGGTTCTCACCGGTCTTTCCGCGGCGGCGCGACGCCTCCTCGTAATAATTGCGGAACTGCCGCTCCAGCACGCCGTAGATGCGGCGCGCCTTCTGCTTCTCCCGCACCTGGAGCAGGTACTCGCTCTCCTTGGGGCGCCCACGGCCGTGCTCGCCTGGCGGGTACGGCCGGATCTCGATCGGGCACTTCGGCGAGTCGCACTTGGCGCCCTTGAGGAAGAGCTTCATCTTCTCGCGGCGGCAGAGCTTGCAGTCCGCGCCGGTGTAGCGAGCCATCTATCAAAAACTCCTGTCAAGTCTCAAACCCGGCGCCGCTTCGGCGGACGGCAGCCGTTATGCGGGACCGGGGTCACATCCTGGATCGAGCCCACCTCGAGGCCGGTCGCCTGCAGCGACCGGATCGCGGTCTCGCGGCCCGATCCGGGGCCTTTGACGAAGACGTCGACCTTGCGCATGCCGTGCTCCATCGCGCGGCGCGCCGCGGCCTCGGCCGCCATCTGCGCGGCGAACGGCGTCGACTTGCGCGAGCCCTTGAAGCCGACCTGACCCGACGATGCCCATGAGATGACATTGCCCAGCGGGTCGGTGATGGAGACGATCGTGTTGTTGAACGTGCTCTTGATGTGGGCGTGCCCGTGAGCGACGTTCTTCCGTTCCTTGCGGCGTACCTTCTTGGTCGCGGTACGGCTGCTCTTCGGAGGCATCTGCTCCCAAACTCCCGGAGGTCATCGGTCCGTGGTGACGCTGAGCGCTTCCCACGCGGACTGCTGGTTACTTCTTGCCGACCTTTTTCTTGCCGGCCACGGTCTTCTTCTTGCCCTTGCGGGTGCGGGCGTTGGTCTGCGTGCGCTGGCCGTGCACCGGCAGCCCGCGCCGGTGCCTGATGCCCTGGTAGCACCCGATCTCAACCTTACGGCGGATGTCCGCCTGCACCTCGCGGCGCAGGTCACCTTCCACCTTGTAATTGGCCTCGATCCAGTCACGGAGCCGGACGAGCTCATCGTCGCCGAGCTGGTGGACCCGCAGGTCCGGGCTGACGCCGGTGGCGTCAAGCGTCTGTCTGGCGCGGGTGCGGCCGACGCCGTAGATGTAGGTGAGCGCCACCTCGAGCCGCTTCTCGCGGGGTAGGTCGACGCCGACGAGGCGTGCCATCGTGGGCAGCTCTCCTTCTGGTTACGGAGGTCCTGCGCGCCGCTTCCCCACCCTGCCCGGGCAGAGCCCCGGCCTCCGAACCGGGGGCTGCTTCCGGCCGCGCTGGCCGGAAGCTGCGGAACGCGTTTTCTGTTAGTCGCCTGCCCACGCGGGGCGGGCGATACTACCCGGAAATCCAAACTCCCGGCAGTGACACCCCCGCAGCCGTTACGGACCATTATCCTTAACGGCTGCGCAGCGTGTCACCCGAACCTATCCGGTGACACCCCCCTGGCGGGGGTTCCGGGGGGTCGCCCCCCCGGGCTGGCAGAGCCGTAACGGCTGCGCAGCGTGTCACCCGAACCTATCCGGTGACACCCCCCTGGCGGGGGTTCCGGGGGGTCGCCCCCCCGGGCTGGCAGAGCCGTAACGGCTGCGCAGCGTGTCACCCGAACCTATCCGTTGGCGCACCCCCTGGCGGGGGGTTCGGGGGGGTCGCCCCCCGGGCTGGCAGAGCCGGCCTGCTCAGCCCTGGCGCTGCTTGTGCCGCGGGTCCGAGCAGATGACCATGACCCGGCCATGCCGCCGGATGACGCGGCACTTACTGCATATCCTCTTGACGCTTGGCTTGACCTTCATCGTGGACTCCTCGGCTTCCGGGGTTCCGGGGGCGTCCCCCCGGATCGGCGCTGGGCCCGCCCGGACCGGGTGCCCGGAGCTGTCATTACTTGTAGCGGTACACGATCCGGCCACGGCTGAGATCGTAGGGGCTCAGCTCGACGACTACCCGGTCATCGGGCAGGATGCGGATGTAGTGCATCCGCATCTTGCCGCTGATGTGGGCAAGCACCTTGTGCCCATTTTCGAGTTCCACCCGGAAGAATGCGTTCGGGAGTGACTCGACAACCGTGCCCTCGACCTCGATGGCACCGTCCTTCTTGGGCATAAGCTCCGCGTTTCGCTGATCGGCCGTGTCCGGCGTGGTGGTGGTCGTGATGGTTTGGTGCCATGCGCTGCGGCGGCCATAGGGCACGCTTCAGTCCGTCCAAAGCACCGAGTGGAGAGTGTACGCGACAAGGGGCCCTAACGCGAATCCTTCCGGCCACCCGCGGCAGGGCCCGGTTAAGGCACCCAGGCTCACTGGTCCTCCGGTGCGCCGCCGCCCGGGTCGAGCGGGCCCCGCCGCGCGTCGTCGCCGCCGGATCGCAGGTCGCGCCGCCGTTGGTGTTGCTGGGCGCGCATCTGCTTGCGCGCATCGTGGCGCCGTGCCCGCCACTCGTCCGAGCGCGGACCCCCGTCGTGCTGCACCCCATGGACAACCCAGCCCGCCAGCATCGCGGCGCCCCAGGGCGCGATCACCCAGAGTGGCCAGAAACCGGCGGCACCGCTGGAGCCGAGCGCGAGCAGCCAGACCACGAGACAGATGAGGCTGACGCCGGCCCAGGACGCCCAGGCGGCACGCCATTCGGTGGACATCCGGCCGTGCGCCCGCGTGGCCGGTGGACGCGGCGGGACGAACCGCTGCCCGGCCGGGATGGGCAACTGGTACAGATCGATCGCGGGCAGGTCAACCATCAGCTCGTCAAGTTCACCAAGGGTCTTGGCCGCGTAGACGCGGTCCAGCCGATCCTGGAACTCCTCCATGCTCAGCCGGCCCGTCGCGTGATGCTCACGCAGTGCCTCCGCGGCGCGGTCTCGGTCCGCGTCAGAGGCTCGGATCCGGGGATCGGAGGGCATCGCACCTCACCTCAGCTGTTCGAGCTTGCGGCGGCGCCAGCCGTGCGGGCAAGCCCGCCCAGCCGCTCCGCGCCGCCGTCGGCCGCGGTCAGCACCCATGGCCCGGCTGCCGTGATCGCGACCGTGTGCTCGAAATGCGCCGACCATGATCCATCCGCGGTCACCACGGTCCAGTCATCGCCAAGCAGTTCGGTGGCATGCCCGCCCGCGGTCACCATCGGCTCGATGGCCAGTGCCATCCCCACCTGGAGCAGGGGCCCGCGCCCGGGCGGGCCGTAGTTCGGGACGGACGGCGGCATGTGCATCTCGGTGCCAATGCCATGGCCCACGTATTCCTCGACGATGCCGTACCCACGGCGCGATCGGACGCTGCCTTCGATGGCGTGGGAGATGTCGCTGAGCCGCAGGCCGGCTCTTGCCTGCGCGAGCCCCTGCCAGAGTGCCTCCTCGCACACCAGGAGCAGCCGGGACATCTCGTCGGAGATCTCGCCGACTCCCACCGTGAGCGCGGCATCCGCATGCCAGCCGTCCATGATCGCGCCACAGTCGATCGAGACGACGGAACCCTCCCGCAGCCGTTTGGTGTCCCTGGGTATGCCGTGCACGATCTCCTCGTCCACCGACGTGCAGATGGTCGCGGGGAACCCGTGGTAGCCCTTGAACGACGGGACGGCGCCGGCCGCGCGGATCCGCTCTTCGGCGAGCGCGTCAAGCTCCGCGGTGGTCACGCCTGGCTGTGCCGCGGCCGCCAGCGCCTGAAGTGTCTCCGCGACAAGAACGCCGGCCTCGCGCATCTTGGCGATCTGCGCCGGCGTCTTGAGCTGGATCGCCGGCTTATGGCTTCTCCACACAGATCCCCCTCCGTCCGGATTAGAGGGTACCCGCACGGGCCAGGCGCGGCGGCCACGCCCTCAGTTGACATAAGGCCGCAGCGCGCCGAGTGCCCGCGCGGTGACCTCCTCGACCGGGCCTGTCGCGTCGATGCCGAGCAAGATTCCCTCGTCCGCGTAGAAGGCGACCAGCGGCGAGGTCTGCTCCTGGTACACCTCGAGGCGGTGCCGGATCGTCGCTTCTCTGTCATCGTCGCGCTGGAAAAGCTCGCCACCGCAGTCGTCGCAGTCATCGTGACGCGCGGGCGGGTCGAAGAGCACGTGCCACACTCGCCCGCACCGGCGGCAGGTTCGCCTGCCCGACAGCCTGCGCACCACCTCGTCATCGTCCACGACGAGCTCGAGCACCAGTTCCAGCCGGGTGTCCCACTCGATGAGCATCTTCTTCAGCGTCTCGGCCTGCGGGACGTTCCTGGGGAACCCGTCGAGCAGGAAACCCTCCTGCGCGTCGTCCTCAGTCAGCCGGTCGCGCACCATCGCGATGGTCACCTGATCGGGCACCAGATCGCCCAGGTCCATGTACGCCTTCGCCTTGCGGCCGAGCGCCGTGCCGTTGCTGACGTTGTAACGAAATATGTCACCTGTCGAGATCTTCGGGATCGCCAGGTGCGAGGAGATGAACTGGGCCTGTGTCCCCTTGCCCGCACCGGGGGGCCCGACGAGGACGATGCGCACTACCGCAGGAAACCCTCATAATTACGCTGTTGCAGCTGGCTTTCGATCTGCTTCACCGTGTCCAGCCCGACTCCCACGGTGATGAGGATGCTCGTCCCGCCGAACGGGAACTGCGTGCTTGCGTTGACGAGCGCGAGCGCGATCATCGGTATCAGGGCGATGAGACCCAGGTAGGGTGCGCCCGCCGCGGTGAGCCGGGTCAGCACGTAGTCCAGATACTCGGCGGTGGGCCGGCCCGGCCGGATACCCGGAATGAAACCGCCGACCTTCTTCATGTTGTCGGCGACCTCCACGGGGTTGAAGGTGATCGCCACATAGAAGTAGGTGAAGAAGATGATCAGTGCGAAGAACGTGAGCATGTACAGCGGGTGATCGCTCTTGACGAGGTGGCCGTTGATCCAGTTCACCCAGCCGGTCGGATGGTTCGGATTACCGAGCAGTGACGCCGCGAGCTGTGGAATGTACAGCAGCGACGAGGCGAAGATGACCGGGATGACGCCGGCCTGGTTCACCTTCAGCGGGATATAGGTGGATGTGCCGCCATACATCCGGCGCCCCACCATGCGCTTGGCGTACTGCACGGGAATGCGCCGCTGCGCCTGCTCCACGAATACGACACCGGCGATGATCGCGATTCCGATGACCACCACGAGACCGAGGACGAACGGGCCCTTGACCCGGCCGATATTGACCATCTCGCCCGGGAAGACCGCAATGACCTGCGTGAAAATCAGGATGGACATCCCGTTGCCGACGCCGCGGTCGGTGATCAGCTCACCCAGCCACATGATCACCGCCGTGCCCGCGGTCATGCAGATCACGATCGTGGCCTGGGTGAAGATCGACTCGTTCACCAACAGCGCGTTGGGGCAGTTGGTGAACAGCTTGCCGCTCCTGGCCAGCGCCACGATGCCGGTCGACTGGAGGATCGCCAGGCCGATGGTGAGGTACCTGGTGTACTGGGTGATCTTCGCCTGGCCGGCCTGGCCCTCTTCCTTCAGCGCCTCGAGGCGCGGGATCACCACGGTCAGGAGCTGCAAGATGATGCTCGCCGTGATGTAGGGCATGATGCCGAGCGCGAACACCGACAGCCGCAGCAGCGCGCCACCGCTGAACAGGTTCACCAGCTGATAGACGCCCGCCTGGCTGCTCGAGCCTTCCAGGCCAATGCACGCGCTGATGGACTTCTCCGAGATACCCGGTGCGGGCAGCGCGGAGCCGAGCCGGAACACGGCAATGATGAAGAGCGTAAACAGCAGCTTCCTGCGCAGGTCAGGCGTCCGGAACGCCCGTATGAACGCGGTAAGCATGCGCCGTCCTCGAAGTGGTGGGTCAACGTATTCGGCCGCGCTCGCGGCGTAGTGTATTCGCTGCACTCTAACAGGCGCCAGCCAGAATACCGATACCGCGGCTACGCGCGGCCGGCCCGCCGGCGCCGGTCAGACCTCGGTGGCGCTCCCGCCCGCCGCTGTGATCTTCTCCTTGGCTGAAGCGGAGAACGCGTGCGCGGTCACGCGGAGCGCGATGCCCACCTCTCCGGTGCCGAGCACCTTGACCAGCTCACCCTTGCGCACGGCACCCCTGGCGGCCAGGTCGTCCGGGGTCACCTCGCCGCCCTGCGGATAGAGCGCGGCCAGCCGATCCAGGTTCACGACCTGATAGGTGGTCTTGAACCTGAGGTTGGAGAAGCCCCGCTGCTTCGGCACCCGGCGGTGCAGCGGCATCTGGCCACCTTCGAACCGCGTCGGCACGGTGCCACGGGCCTTGGTGCCCTTGGTGCCACGCCCGGCGGTCTTGCCCTTGGATGCCTCACCGCGCCCGACCCGGGTCTTCGCGCGGTGCGCGCCGGGCGCCGGGCGCAGGTGGTGAAGTTTCAGGCGGGCCCGCCCGGACACCGCGGTGTCGTCGGCAGGCTCAGCGGTATCGTCCGCCGCGTCCGGCCGCCGCGCCGCTGCCGTGGCGCTCGCCTTCGGCTCGGCGGGTGCCGCACCGGTCTCCTCCTCGCCGCCCTCCGGGGCGGCGGCGCCGGCGGCGGCTGGCGCGTCAGTGCCGTCCGCGGCTTCGCCCGCTGCCGCACCGGCGGCGGCGTTCACCTCGGCTCGCGGCTCGGCGGGCACGTCGGCCGGATCGTTTTCCTCATCCGCCTGCCCGGCCGTGGCCGACGGCTTGGCGGGCGCCTCGCCGGCACCGTCCCCAGGCTCGCCCGACAGCGCGGTCGTAGGCGGCTCGGACGGCGCCGTCGGCGCCGTCTCGTCAGCGTCTGCCATGTTCAGTCGACCTCCTCGACGGCCACCAGGTGGCGCACCGTCTGGATCATGCCGCGGATCTCGGGCCTGTCTTCCTTGACGACCACGTCACGGATCCGCTTCAGCCCGAGCGAGCGCAGCGACTCCCGCTGCACCCGCGTGCCGCCGATCTTGGAACGGGTCTGGGTGACCTTCAATCGTGCCATTCGTCAGCTCCCGCTCAGGTTGCCGGTTCCGTTACTCGCCGCAGCGGCGTGAGTGACCTTCAACGGTGCCATTCGTCAGCTCTCACTCCGCGGCTAGTTGTTCGCCGCAGCGGCGCGGGCGCGGAGCATCGCCGCGGGGGCGACGTCCTCCAGGGCGAGTCCGCGCTTCGCCGCGATCTCCTCGGGGCGGTTCAGGCCCTTGAGCGCGGCGACGGTCGCGTGCACGACGTTGATCGGGTTGGACGACCCGAGCGACCGTGAGAGCACGTCGTGAACCCCGGCACACTCAAGCACGGCACGGACCGGGCCGCCGGCGATGACGCCGGTACCCGGGCTGGCCGGCTTGAGCAGCACGACACCTGCCGCTTCTTCGCCCTGCACCGTGTGCGGGATGGTCCCGGCGATGCGGGGCACCTTGAAGAAGTGTTTCTTGGCTTCTTCGACGCCCTTGGCGATCGCCGCTGGCACCTCTTTGGCCTTGCCGTACCCGACGCCGACCATGCCGTTGCCGTCGCCGACCACGACAAGCGCGGTGAAGCTGAAGCGCCGGCCGCCCTTGACGACCTTGGCGACCCGGTTGATGGCCACCACTCGCTCGAGGTAGGCGGCCTGCTTGTCGGCGGCGCCGCCGCGGCGGTCGTCGCGGCGGTCTCGGCGCTCACCGCCGGCGCCGCGCCGCGGAGCTGCTGCCATTACTGGTTCCTCATCTCGTCTGTTCGTCTCATCTAGAGGGCCAGACCGCCCTCACGTGCGCCATCGGCAAGTGCCGCGACGCGGCCGTGATACTTGTAGCCAGCGCGGTCGAACACCACGCTGGTGATGCCAGCGCTGATGGCGCGCTCGGCCAGGAGCTGGCCAACCCGCTGAGCCTTCGCCGTCTTGTCACCCTCGGCGCCGCGGATGCTCTCGTCGAGGGTGGACGCCGCCACGAGGGTGCGGCCCGCCGTGTCGTCGACCAGCTGGGCCACGATGTGGCGCGCAGAACGGCTGATGACCAGGCGCGGCCTCGCCGGCGCGCCGCTGACCCTTTTGCGTACCCGAAGGTGCCGGCGGGTGCGCGCCGCGGTCCGCACCGACGTGCGCCTGCCTGCGCGCTTCTTGCGCGTAATGCCGCCAGCCATCCTTACTTCCCAGCCTTTCCGACCTTGCGGCGGATCTGCTCGCCTTGGTACCGCACGCCCTTGCCCTTGTAGGGGTCGGGCTTACGGAGTTTACGTATGTTGGCCGCCACCTCGCCGACCTGCTGCTTGTCGATCCCCTCGACCGTCAGCCTGGTGGGCGTCTCGACCGTGAACTTGATCCCGTCCGGCGGTACCACCGGGACCGGGTGGCTGTAGCCGAGAGCGAACTCCAGGTTGGCGCCCCTGGCCTGAACCCGGTAGCCGACGCCGACGATCTCCAGGGTCTTGCGGTAGCCCTGGGTGACGCCCGTCACCATGTTGGCGATCAGCGTCCTCGAGAGGCCGTGCAGTGCCCGGTTCGTCCCCTCGTCGTCCGGCCTGGTGACGGTGACAACACCATCACTTTGCGCCACCGCGATCGGTGGGGCGACGTTGTGGCTCAGGGTACCCTTGGGGCCCTTGACCGTGACCAGCCGTCCGTCGATTGTGACCTCGACACCGCTCGGCACCTGGATCGGCAGCCGTCCAATGCGTGACATCGCTGCTTCTCCTTACCAGACGAAGGCGAGGACTTCCCCGCCCACGCCACGCTTCTTGGCCTGCCGGTCGGTCATCAGGCCGCCCGATGTCGAGATGATCGCGATTCCCAGGCCGCCGAGCACGCGGGGCAGGCCATCCTTCTTGGCGTACACCCGAAGGCCCGGCTTGGATACGCGCTTCATCCCGGCGATCGACCGCTCGCGTGACGGCCCGAACTTCAGGGCGACCACGAGGTTCCTGCCGACCTCGGCATCCTCGACACGCCAACCGGCGATGTAGCCCTCCTGCTGGAGGATCTCGGCGATGTGTACCTTGATCCTTGAGTACGGCATCCCCACAGTGTCGTGATATGCCGCGTTGGCGTTCCGCAGACGGGTCAGCATGTCTGCGATCGGGTCGGTCATCGTCATGGCCTGGTGGCCCTCCTCGCTGCGGTTTCCCTGGTTCCAGTGGCTGGACACCGGGACCTACGGCGTGGTCGGTGGGTGCGGTCGCACCCAGGGTGGTCATCATTCGGTTGATCGTCTTGGGTAGTGGGCTGGCACCGGCTGGCACTGCCAGGCACCGCCGCTCTGCGTCGCCTCGAGACCAGTGGGCGGTGGGGCGGCCAGCCCTGCCGTCACCAGCTGGACTTGGTGATGCCAGGCAATTCGCCGCGGTGCGCCATCTCGCGGAAGCAAATGCGGCACAGCCCGAACCTCCGGTACACGGCACGCGGGCGCCCACAGCGGGAGCACCTGGTATAGGCCCGCACCTTGAACTTCGGCGTCCGCTTCGCCTTCGCGATCAGCGACTTCTTCGCCACGGTCAGCTCTCCTTGAACGGGAATCCGAGCCGCCGCAGCAGCGAGCGGCCCTCGTCATCTACGGTGGCGGTGGTCACGACGGTGATGTCCATGCCACGCTGCCTGTCCACCTGGTCCGGGTTGATCTCATGGAACATGAGCTGCTCGTTCAGGCCGAACGTGTAGTTGCCCCGGCCATCGAACTGCCGGTCGGACAGACCGCGGAAGTCACGGATCCGGGGCAGTGCGATGGTGAGCAGCCGGTCGCAGAACTCCCACATCCGGTCACCGCGCAGCGTCACGTGCGCACCGATGGGCATCCCCTCGCGCAGCTTGAATTGCGCGATCGACCTCTTCGCACGGGCGATCGCGGGCTTCTGGCCGGTGATCACTGCCAGGTCGCGCACGGCGCCGTCGATCAGCTTCGCGTCTCTCGCGGCCTCGCCGACGCCCATGTTGACCACGATCTTGATCAGCCTGGGCACCTGCATGACGTTGCTGTAGCCGAACTCGCTGCGCAGCGCGGGCGCGATCTCCTCGCTGTACCGGACCTTGAGCCGCGGTGCTGGGGGTACGGCCGCGGCCTCGGCGGCAGGCGCTTCCTTCGTCGGTGCTGCCATCAGATGTCCTTACCGCCAGGGCGGGTAACGCGGATCTTGTTGCCCGCGTCATCGAGCCGGTAGCCGAGGCGAGCGGGTTGCTTGGTATCCGGGTCGAGGATCTGCACGTTGCTCACGTCGAGCGGGGCCTCCTGATTGACGATGCCGCCCTGCTTGGAACCACGTGGGCCCTGGTGCGTCACCTTCGTGTTCTTCTTGATCATGTTCACGCCCTCGACAACGACCTTCTGCCGTGCCGGGTAGGCCGCGATGACCTGCCCCTCACGGCCGCGGTCCTTGCCGGCGACGACGACGACGCGGTCACCCTTCTTGATCTTCATCTTGGGCAACTTCGCCGGCTTCTGGTTCCGGGCCTGCTTCGCCATCACAACACCTCCGGGGCGAGCGAGATGATGCGCATGAAGCGCTTCTCGCGCAACTCGCGGCCCACCGGGCCGAAGATGCGCGTCCCCCGCGGGTCGCCACCATCTCTGATAAGCACCGCGGCGTTCTCGTCGAAGCGGATGTAGGAGCCGTCGCTGCGGCGGCGCTCCTTGCGGGTACGCACGACCACGGCCTTGACCACGTCACCCTTTTTCACGCCCGCACCGGGCAGGGCGTCCTTGACGGTCGCCACGATGACGTCGCCGATGCCCGCGTAGCGCCGACCCGACCCGCCGAGAACCCGGATGCACAGAATCTCCTTCGCACCCGTGTTGTCGGCGACTCTAAGTCGCGACTCCTGCTGGATCACGTCAACTCCTGCTTCATCACGCCGGCCACGCCGAAGGCCTGGCGGGTCTTGGGATCTACTTCGCCTTCTCCAGGATCTCCGCGACACGCCACCGCTTGGTCGCGGAGGTCGGCCGGGTCTCCATCAACAGCACACGATCACCCACGCCACACACGTTGGCCTCGTCGTGCGCCCGGTACTTCTTGGTACGGCGGATGACCTTGCCGTACTTCGGGTGCATCACCCTGTCTTCGACTATCACGACGACGGTCTTGTCCATCTTGTCGCTGACGACGTAGCCCTCACGTGCCTTGCGATAGCCACGCGCCTGCACCGCAGCGGCCGTCTCCTGCTGCTCACTCATTGCCCGGCTCCTCTGCCGTGGTGTCACCCGACTGCTCCGCCGGGGTGTCGCCCGGCTCCTCGACCAAGGTGACGATGCCAAGCTCGCGCTCCCGCATCACCGTGTAGATGCGCGCGATCTCCTTGCGGACGCCGTGCAGCCTGCCGTGGCTCTCCAGCTGGCCAGTGGCAGCCTGGAAGCGGAGATTGAACAGCTCTTCCTTCGCTTCCCGCAGCTTGCTGACGAGCTGGTCTTCTGTCGACGTCCGCAGATCGGCGGCGGTAAGGCCCTTCGCCATCACGCCTCACCCACTTCACGTTTGACGAACTTGCAGCTCAGTCGGCACAGCATAGGGAGCTTGTGCATCCCTGTCATCACGCTTCACCGACCTCACGTTTGACGAACTTGCACTTCATAGGAAGCTTGTGCATGGCCCGCCTGAGCGCCTCTCTTGCGACAGTCTCCGGCACACCCGACAGCTCGAACATCACCCGTCCTGGCTTCACGTTGGCGATCCACCACTCGGGTGAGCCCTTACCGGAACCCATCCGGGTCTCCGCGGGCTTCTTGGTCAGCGGACGGTCCGGGTAGATGTTGATCCACACCTTCCCGCCACGGCGGATGTGCCGTGTCATCGCGATTCGGGCTGCCTCGATCTGCCGGTTCGTGACATACGAGTGCTCAGCGGCCTGGATGCCGTACTCACCGAACGACACCCTGGTGCCGCCCTTGGCGACACCCGTCCGGTCGGGCCGGTGCTGCTTACGGTGCTTGACCCTGCGCGGGATAAGCATTGGTCAGCCCTCCTCGGCCACGTTTGCCGCGGCCCCGGTGCCCGCAGAACCGTTGTCTGCCGACGTGACCGCGGCGCGTTCTGGCTGCTCACCCGTCCCGGGATGCGCACGGCCCGCGGCACGCTCGGCTCCGCGCTCTGGTGGCCGCTCGCCGACACCCGGACGGCGTGGACGGCGCTGTGGGCGCTCGCGCCGCTGGCCGGCCCGTTGCGCCACCTGTGCCGCCTCACGCTCGGCCCGGCTCTGCGCGGCCTCGCCGCGGTAGATCCACACCTTGACACCGATCCGGCCGAAGGTGGTGCGTGCTTCGTGGAAGCCGTAGTCGATGTCGGCGCGCAGCGTGTGCAGCGGCACCCGCCCCTCGCGATAGAACTCCGACCGTGACATTTCCGCGCCGCCGAGGCGGCCGGAGCACTGCACGCGGATTCCCTTGGCGCCGCCCTTCATGGACGTCTGGATCGCCTTGCGCATCGCGCGGCGGAACGACACCCGGCTGGAAAGCTGCTCGGCGACGCCGAGCGCGACGAGCTGGGCATCGGTCTCGGGGTTCTTCACCTCAAGGATGTTCAGCTGGATCTGCTTGCCGGTGAGCTTCTCCAGGTCGCCGCGGATCCGGTCGGCCTCCGCACCACGCCGGCCGATGACAATACCGGGCCGTGCGGTGTAGATGTCGACGCGCACGCGGTCGCGGGTCCGCTCAATCTCAACTTTGGAGATGCCGGCCCGCTCCATGCCACGTTGCAGCATCCGGCGGATGGCGACATCCTCGGCGACGTAGTCCTTGTAGAGCTTGTCCGCATACCACCGGCTCTTGAAGTCGGTCGTGATGCCAAGCCGGAACCCGTGCGGGTTCACCTTCTGCCCCACTAGCGGGTCCTTTCCTTCGGCGAAGTCTCTGCCTGGCCGGTGTCACCGTCTCCGGCGTCACCCTCTCCGGCGCCGGCGCTCTCGGCGGCCGCGCTCTCCTCGGCGGTCGCGCTCTCGGCGGCCGCGCTCTCCTCGGCGGTCGCGCTCTCGGCGGTCGCGCTCTCGGCGGTCGCGCTCTCGGCGGTCGCGCTCTCGGCGGTCGCGCTCTCGGCGGTCGCGCTCTCGGCGGTCGCGCTCTCGGCGGTCGCGCTCTCGGCGGTCGCGCTCTCGGCGGTCGCGCTCTCCTGGGCCGTCGCGCTCTCTTCAGCTGCCGCGCTCTCCTCGACCGCCGCAGCCGCGTCTTCCGCAGCCTCGGCCGCGCTCTCCGCAGCCTCAGCCGCCGCGGTGGCGCTCTCGGCGGCCGCGGTCGCACTCTCAGCCGCCGCGGTCGCGGCGCCGGACGGACGGCGCCGTCCCGGCCGCCTCAGCCGCGCCGCGGGTCCGGCCGCCTGTTCCGGCCGCGCGCCGCTGCGGCGCCCCGCCGCCGGGCTCCCGCCAGGAGCTTGCTCGGCGATGATCACCGTGATGTGGCTGGTGCGCTTGTTGATCCGGTATGCCCGGCCCTGCGCCCGGGGCCGGAACCGCTTCAATGTCGGGCCCTCGTCGACCCACGCGCGGCTCACCACGAGCGCATCGCGGTCCACGCGGCCAGTGGTCTCCGCATTGGCGATGGCGCTGGCGAGCACCTTGCCGACCGGGTCGCTGGCGGCCTGCGGCGCGAAGGCGAGCACCGCCTGCGCCTGGCCAGCAGGCAGCCCGCGAATGAGGTCCACCACGCGGCGGGCCTTCCGGGGCGTGACGCGGACATACCGCGCCTGAGCCCTGGCTTCCATCGCTTCCCTCGCTTACTTCGTTCCAGCGGAATGTGGTGTCGGGTGGTCCCCGTGGACGTGTGTCGGTGCCACAACAATCGGTACCACAGCACTCAGCGCCGGCTGCGCCGGTCGTCCCTGACGTGGCTGCGGAAGGTCCGCGTTGGCGCGAACTCACCGAGTTTGTGGCCGACCATCGCCTCGGTGATGAACACCGGAACGTGCTTGCGGCCGTCGTGAACCGCGATCGTGTGGCCGAGCATCTCCGGAACGATCATGGAGCGACGCGACCACGTCTTGATCACGTTCTTGGCGCCCTTCTCGTTCTGCACGTCCACCTTTTTCATCAGGTGGTCGTCGACGAAAGGGCCCTTCTTCAGGCTACGAGGCATCGCTGGGTGCTCCTACCGCTTCTTCTGTTGCTGGCCCGGGGGTCGACTCCCCGGAACCCCCCGTAAGGCTGCACCGGGCCGAAAGAGAACTCCGCGCAGCCGTTAGGACTGTGCCGGCCCGGGGGGACGACCCCCCGGGATCCCCCCGCAGACCGGTGGGTGGTTCGGCCCGCGCAGCCGTTAGGGATTGTGGGTTGCCACTGGTTATGCATTGACGTCTACCGCTTCTTCTTGCCGCGCCGACGGGTGATGAGCCGGTCGCTTGGCTTGTGAGCCTGACGGGTGCGCCCTTCCGGCTTGCCCCACGGGCTCACCGGGTGACGGCCGCCGGAGCTCTTGCCCTCGCCGCCGCCAAGCGGGTGGTCGACCGGGTTCATGGCGACACCGCGTACTGTCGGGCGGCGGCCCTTCCACCGGTTGCGGCCGGCCTTGCCGAGCTTGATGTTGCCCTGCTCGGCGTTTCCCACCTCGCCGACGGTGGCGCGGCAGCGGATGTCGACGAGCCGGATCTCACCCGAAGGCATCCGCAGATGTGCGCTGGCGCCTTCCTTGGCGAGCAGTTGCACGCCCGCACCCGCCGAGCGGGCGATCTTCGCACCGCCGCCTGGCCGCAGCTCGATGGCGTGCACCACGGTGCCGGTCGGCACGTTCCGCAGGGGCAGGCAGTTGCCCGGCTTGATGTCGGCCCGGGGACCGCTCTCCACCTCGTCGCCCGGGCCGAGACCGTGCGGGCACAGGATGTACCGCTTCTCACCATCGGCGTAGTGCAGCAGCGCGATGCGCGCCGTGCGGTTCGGGTCGTACTCGATGTGCGCCACCTTGGCGGGCACACCATCCTTGTCGTCCCTGCGGAAGTCGATCAGCCGGTATGCGCGCTTGTGGCCACCGCCCTGGTGCCGCGTCGTGATACGGCCGTGCACGTTCCTGCCGCCCTTGGAGTGCAGCGGGCGGACCAACGCCTTCTCCGGGTCGCCGCGGGTGACCTCGACGAAGTCAGCGCCGCTGGCGCCACGCCGCCCCGGCGTCGTCGGCTTGTACTTACGGATGCCCATTGATGTTCTCGCTCCTGTGGATCGGCCGGCGGCTAACCGGTCGGGCCGAAGATGTCGATCCGGTCACCCTCGGCCAGGCTCACGATGGCCCGCTTGGTGTCACGCCGCTTGCCCCACCCGTACCGGGTCCGCTTGCGCTTGCCCGGGCGGTTGACCGTGTTGACCTGAGTCACCTTGACCCTGAACACGGCCTCCACCGCCTGCTTGATCTGGGTCTTGTTGGCGTCTGGCGCGACAATGAACGTGAACTTGCCGATGTCGCTGAGGCCATAGCTCTTCTCCGAGACCACCGGACGGATCAGGATGTCCCGTGGATCGCTGATCTTGTTCACGGCCGTGCCTCCTTCTGCCGCGGCCCGGTACCGGGCCCAGTGGGGATGGCCCTGGCGGTGAACTCGGCGAGCGCGTCCTCGGTGAAGACCACGTCGTCACTGGCCACCACGTCGTAGGTATTCAGCTGGCCGGCTTCGAGCACGCGCACGCCTGGCACGTTGCGCAGGCTCTTCCAGGTGACCTCGTCCCCGGCGCCGACCACGACGAGCGCGCGTGGCGCGGCTGTGATCGTCCGGAGTACCAGCAGCGCGTCCTTCGTCCTCGGCGCGTCACCCTCGACGAAGTAGCTGACCACGTGCACCCTGCCATCGCGTGCCCGGTCGGACAGCGCGCCCCGCAGCGCCGCGGCCTTCATCTTCTTAGGTGTCCGCTGGCTGTAGGAACGGGGCGTCGGGCCGTGCACGACACCGCCGCCCGTGTAGTGCGGCGCACGGACGGAACCCTGACGGGCCCGGCCGGTGCCCTTCTGCCGGTACGGCTTCTTGCCGCCACCGCGGACTTCGCCGCGGGTCTTGGTGTCGTGCGTACCCTGGCGCGCCGCGGCCTGCTGCGCTACGACCACCTGATGAATCAGGGGCACATTCACTTTGGCGTCGAAGATCTCATCGGGCAGCTCGACGGTCTGGCCCGTGTCGCCTGCCGGTGAGACGACGCTGACGACAGCGCTCATCCGCTACCTCGCCTTCCCTGGCTGCCCGGTCGCCGAAGACAGAGACAGCTGGCCAACCGGGGTCTTCGCGGCACTCCGGACGAGCACGAGCGTGCCCTTCGGGCCTGGGACCGCGCCCTTGATCAGCAGCAGGCCCCGGTCCATGTCGACCGCGTGCACAAGCAGGTTCTGCGCGGTCGTCCTGGTGCCGCCCATGCGGCCCGCCATCCGGAGACCCTTGAAAACACGCGCCGGGGTGGCGCAGCCGCCGATCGACCCGGGTGAGCGGTGCTTGCGCTGTGTTCCGTGCGAGGAACTGAGGCCGCGGAAGCCGTGCCGCTTCATCACGCCCGCGGTGCCCTTGCCCTTGCTCTTACCGGTCACGTCGACCCGCTGGCCCGCCTCGAACACATCGGCGGCGACCTGCTGGCCGAGGGCGTATTCGGTCGCGTCGTCGGTCCGGAGTTCCACCAGGTACCTGCGCGGCGTGACCCCAGCCCTGGTGAACTGTCCCGCGACAGGACGGCTCACCTTAGCGGGATTGATCTCGCCGTAGCCGAGCTGTACGGCCGAGTAACCGTCGCTCTGCGGCGTACGTACCGCCGTCACCACACAGGGACCGGCCTTGACGACGGTGACGGGGACGATATGTCCGTCGTCGTCGAAGACCTGGCTCATGCCGAGCTTCTCGCCCAGCACTCCCTTGATCTGCCTAGCTGGCGCAGCCATGTCAGTAGTCCTCAAAGCTTGATCTCGATGTCGACGCCCGCGGGCAGGTCGAGCCGCATCAGCGAGTCAACCGTCTTGGGAGTCGGGTCGATGATGTCGATCAGGCGCTTGTGCGTGCGCATCTCGAAGTGCTCGCGCGAGTCCTTGTACTTGTGCGGCGAGCGGATGACGCAGTATACGTTCTTCTCTGTCGGCAGCGGCACCGGGCCTGCGACGCGCGCGCCGGTGCGCGTCACGGTCTCGACGATCTTGCGCGCCGAGCTGTCGATGACCTCGTGATCATATGCCTTGAGCCGGATGCGGATCTTCTGTCCCGCCATGAGGCTTCGGTGTCCTTCGCTTGAGTGTGCCGCTGTGTTGCCGTGTTGTGCCCTGTGCCGTGCTAGCTGCCCTGTGCCGTGCCAGCCCGTCGTTACTGCGTCGGCTATCGGATGGCGGTTACGTAGTGCGGCGGCCGGGCCGCCATGTCAGCGGACCGGCCGCCGCACCAACGACCGTCATTTGAGGATCTTTATAACCCGCCCCGAGGCGACGGTCCGGCCGCCCTCGCGGATCGCGAACCTGAGGCCTTCCTCCATCGCGATCGGCTGGATCAGCTCGACCCGCATCTCGGTGTTGTCGCCCGGCATGACCATCTCGGTGCCCTCGGGCAGGTAGACCACGCCGGTGACGTCCGTGGTGCGGAAGTAGAACTGCGGGCGGTAATTGTTGAAGAACGGCGTGTGCCGGCCGCCCTCTTCCTTGGACAGGACGTAGACCTGCGCCTCGAAATCGGTGTGCGGGGTGTTCGTGCCCGGCTTGATGACCACCTGGCCGCGCTCGACGTCCTCGCGCTTGATCCCGCGGAGCAGCAGGCCGACGTTGTCGCCCGCCATGCCCTCGTCGAGAATCTTGCGGAACATCTCGACGCCGGTGATGGTCGTCTTCATCGGCTTTTCCTTGATGCCGATGATCTCGACCTCGTTGCTGGTGTGGATCACGCCGCGCTCGATCCGGCCGGTCACCACGGTGCCGCGGCCGGTGATGGAGAAGACGTCCTCGATCGGCATGAGGAACGGCTTCTCGATGTCGCGCACCGGCTCGGGGATGCTCTCGTCGCAGGCGTCGAGGAGCTCGACGACCTTCTCGCTCCACTCGGCGTCGCCCTCGAGCGCCTTCAGCGCCGACACGCGTACCACCGGTACGTCGTCGCCGGGGAACTCGTACTCGGTGAGCAGCTCGCGCACCTCAAGCTCGACGAGCTCGAGGATCTCCTCGTCGTCCACCATGTCCGCCTTGTTGAGCGCGACCACGATGTAGGGCACGCCCACCTGGCGCGCGAGCAGCACGTGCTCACGGGTTTGCGGCATCGGGCCGTCGGTGGCCGCCACCACGAGGATGGCGCCGTCCATCTGCGCGGCACCGGTGATCATGTTCTTGATGTAGTCCGCGTGACCGGGGCAGTCCACGTGCGCATAGTGCCGCTTCTCGGTCTGGTACTCGACATGCGCGATCGAGATCGTGATGCCGCGTTCCTTCTCCTCCGGCGCCTTGTCGATCTGGTCGAACGGAGTGAACGGATTGAGGTTGGGGAACTTGTCGTGCAGCACACGGGTGATCGCCGCGGTCAGCGTGGTCTTGCCGTGGTCGATGTGCCCGATGGTGCCGATGTTCACGTGCGGCTTGGTCCGCTCGAACTTGGCCTTCGCCACTGGTGTCTCCTACAGATTCTGAGCCGTGAGGCGTACGTTCTTCACTGATCTCGCGTCGCTTGGCGACTTCGGTTTAAGCCCGATGTCACTCACCTCGTGCCTTCGCGACGATTTCCTTGGCGATACTCGGCGGGACCTCGGCGTATGAGTCGAACTGCATGGTGTAGTCCGCCCTGCCCTGTGTCCGGCTGCGCAGATCACCGACGTAGCCGAACATTTCCGACAGCGGCACGAGCGCCTTGACGACCCGGGCGCCGGAGATTTCCTCCATTGCCTGGATCTGGCCCCGCCTGCCGTTCAGGTCGCCGATGACCTCACCCATGTAGTCATCGGGCGTCCTGACCTCGACCGCCATGACCGGTTCAAGCAGCACGGGATCCGCTTGGGCGGCCGCCTTCTTGAACGCCATCGAGCCAGCGATCTTGAACGCGAGCTCGGAGGAGTCCACCTCGTGATAGGCGCCATCGGTGAGCGTCACCTTGACGTCCACCATCGGGTAACCGGCGAGCACGCCGAACTCGGCGGCCTCCTGGCACCCGGCGTCTACGGACGGAATGAACTCACGTGGGATCCGGCCTCCGGTGATCTTGTTCTCGAACTCGTACCCGCCACCGTCGCCGCCGGTAGGTGCCAGATCGATGATCACCCGGCCGTACTGACCCGAGCCACCCGTCTGCTTCTTGTGCGTGTACTCGACCTTCGTGACCTTCTTGCGGATGGTCTCGCGGTAGGCGACCTGCGGCCGGCCGATGTTCGCCTCGACCCTGAACTCCCGCTTCATCCGGTCGACGAGCACCTCGAGGTGCAGTTCGCCCATGCCCGAGATGATCGTCTGGCCGGTCTCATCGTCCGTGCGGACCTGGAAGGTCGGGTCCTCCTCGGCGAGGCGCTGAATGGCGGTGCCCAGCCTGTCCTGGTCGCTCTTCGTCCTCGGCTCGATCGCCACGTTGATGACAGGCGCGGGGAAGGCCATCGACTCCAGGATCACCGGGTGCGCGGGGTCGCAGAGGGTGTCGCCGGTGGTGGTGTCCTTCAGGCCCATCACCGCGACGATCTGGCCGGCCACCGCGGTCGGCCGCTCCTCGCGCTTGTTCGCGTGCATCTGGTAGATCTTGCCGATCCGCTCCTTGCGGCCCTTGGCGGCGTTGAGCACCTGCGTGCCGGTCCGGAGCGTCCCGGAGTACACCCGGATATAGGTGAGCTTGCCCAGGTGCTGGTCGGACATGATCTTGAACGCGAGAGCCGCGAACGGCTCGTCGGGGTCGGCGTGCCGCTCGATGATCGCATCCTCGCGGCCGACCGCGTGGCCCTTGATGGACGGGACGTCCAGCGGGCTCGGCAGCAGGTCCACGATCGCGTCGAGCATCGGCTGGACGCCCTTGTTCTTGAAGGCGCTCCCGCACAGCACCGGGGTGACGGCCCCGGCGATGGTGGCACGGCGGATCGCGGCGATGAGCTGGTCCGGGCCGGGCTCGGTGCCCTCCAGGTACAGCTCCATCATCTCCTCGTCGCGTTCCGAGATGGTCTCGAGCAGCCGGTCACGCCATTCCCTGGCGGCCTCCAGGTGGTCATCCGGGATCGCGACCACGTCGTACGTGTCGCCCTTGCCCTCCGTCTGCCACAGCAGTGCGCGCATCCGAACCAGGTCGATGACGCCCTTGAAGTCGGATTCGACGCCCCAGGGGAGCTGGATCACGAGCGGGGTGGCGCCGAGCCTGTCCACGATCATCTCCACGCAGCGGTGGAATTCGGCACCTACCCGGTCCATCTTGTTGACGAAACAGATCCGCGGCACGCTGTAGCGGTCGGCCTGCCGCCACACCGTCTCGGACTGCGGCTCGACACCGGCGACCGCGTCGAATACCGCGACCGCGCCGTCGAGCACGCGCAGCGAGCGCTCCACTTCGACAGTGAAGTCGACGTGACCGGGTGTGTCGAGGATGTTGATCGTGTGGTCGCGCCAGCTTGTGGTCGTCGCGGCTGAAGTGATCGTGATGCCGCGCTCCTGCTCCTGCTCCATCCAGTCCATCGTGGCGGCGCCCTCGTGGACCTCGCCGATCTTGTAGTTGATGCCGGTGTAGAACAGGATCCGCTCGGTTGTCGTGGTCTTGCCCGCGTCGATATGCGCCATGATCCCGATGTTGCGGACCTTGGCGAGTTCCACGGCGGTCTGAGTGGCCACTTCCTGCTGTCCTCGTTCTTTCTAAGTCGTTACGTCGTGTCTGGGCGGGCCCGTTCGCGGCTGGCCGGTTGTCACCAGCGGTAGTGCGCGAATGCCTTGTTGGACTCGGCCATCTTGTGGGTGTCCTCGCGCCGCTTGACGCTGGCGCCGAGGCCGTTGCTCGCGTCGAGAAGCTCGTTCATGAGCCGCTCGGTCATCGTCTTCTCCCTGCGCGCCCGTGAGTAGCTCACGATCCAGCGCAAGGCCAGGGTGGTGCTGCGCGAAGCCCGCACCTCGACAGGCACCTGGTAGGTCGCGCCACCGACACGGCGGCTGCGCACCTCGAGGGTCGGCTTGACGTTGTCGAGCGCACGCTTGAGCGTCACGACAGGGTCGTTGCCGGTCTTGTCCCTGGCTCCCTCGAGCGCCCCGTACACGATCCGCTCCGCAAGCGACCGCTTGCCGTCGAGCAGCACCTTGTTGACGAGCGCGGTAACGAGCGGTGAGCCGTAGACCGGGTCGGTGACGAGCGGCCGTTTGGTCGCGGGGCCCTTGCGCGGCATGTCAGCTCTTCTCCTTCTTCGCGCCGTAGCGGCTGCGGGCCTGCTTACGGTTCCGGACGCCCTGGGTGTCGAGTGAACCGCGGATGATCTTGTACCGTACCCCCGGGAGGTCCTTTACCCTGCCGCCTCGCACCAGCACGATCGAGTGCTCCTGGAGGTTGTGGCCCACACCTGGGATGTACGCGGTGACCTCGATCTGGCTGGTCAGCCGCACCCTGGCGACCTTGCGGAGAGCGGAGTTCGGCTTCTTGGGTGTGGTCGTGTAGACGCGCGTGCAGACCCCGCGGCGCTGCGGGCTGCCCTTGAGCGCCGGAGTCTTATTCTTGGCCACCTTGTCCTGGCGGCCCTTCCGGACCAGCTGCTGGATCGTGGGCACCGCGTCTCCGTCCTCTGTGCGTGCTCCCGGCACGCTGTCGTCCTCTAGCACGTGCCTCCCGGCACGCTTTTTGGCCTGCTACAGACCCCGCAAGCGGCGGTTCCATGCCATCTCACCTGCGGGTTCCTCTGTCTCGCCGACCCCCGTGGTCGGGCGTGTCGCCGACTCCGGGGCACACCGGGCCACAAGAGGCCTGTCGTCGAGGAGAGGAGGTCCCACGCGCCGCGTACCCCGGCCCAGTAGCTCCCGGGTCCGGAAGGCCGAATGGCGCGCCCGCGTGCCCATGGTGTCACGGGCACGGAGACAGAGATTACCGCCGCCCTGCCCACAGGTCAAAACGACGGCTCGCCGCCATCATTCCAACGCCGCGTACACCCCAGATAATCCCGAACGGCTGCCGCTTAGCTCAGCCATCATCAGCCTAGCCACTCACACCTGTGTGGGCGAACCCCACCCGCGGCGCGTCGCTCCTGTACCAGTGTCACCCTCCCCGGGGGGCGCCTCAGCCGCCGGCGGCAACCCTGCCCGTGGAAGCCGCCCTTCGCGTTCACGTCCCGGGATCTGCTGCCCGCCCTTGGCGTTCAGCTAGGTGCTGCCCCAGCGATGGCCCATTCCTGGGGCAGGAGCACCAGGAAGGGGCCATCGCCGGGGTAACGCGCGAGCACCGCCCAGCGCCGCAGCGGGCGCTTGCACGGCCGCGGGCCCTCGATGCGAGCTTGAGAAAGGCCGGCGGATCCTTTGATTACATGATCGCGGTAACTTTGCCGCGTTATTTTCCGAATAGTTACCGCGCTCATGAAGCCCCGCCGTCACCACGGCAGCCATTGCCCGCAGTCTGCCCGCCGCACCGCCAAGGACGAGCGGCGCGCGGCTAGAAACCCGAACGCCGCTTAGCCGCCCGCCCCCGCGCCCGGCGGGTCGTATACGACCCGCAACGGCACTTTCACGGTCATCCCTCACTGGGAGACGGGCCCGCAAACGCGCTTGACCCTCACGTAGCGGGAGGCTGCACAGTGGTCCACGTGAACGAGTACACGGTCGGTGAGGTGGCCCGCCTGGCGCACGTCTCGGTGCGGACTCTGCACCACTACGACGGCATCGGGCTGCTGACGCCGAGCGGGCGGAGCGCGGCCGGATACCGCCTGTACTCCCGGGCGGACCTGCGGCGCCTGCAGCAGGTCCTGTTCTACCGGGAACTGGAGTTCGGCCTGGACGAGATAGCGGAGATCCTCGCCGACCCGGACGCGGGGACCGACGACCACCTGCGCAAGCAACACCGCCTGTTGCGCGAGCGACTGGCCCGGAGCGGGGCGCTGCTCGGCGCGATCGAGAAGGAGATGGAGGCAAGGAAAATGGGAATTTCGCTGACACCCGAGGAGCAGTTCGAGATCTTCGGCACAGACAAGCTCGCCCAGTACGCCGAGGAGGCGGAGCAGCGCTGGGGCGACACCGATGCCTGGAAGCAGTCGCAGCAGCGAGCCGCCGCCTATACCAAGGACGACTGGATCGCCGTCAAGCGCGAGGCCGACGACAACATCCAGCAGTTCGCCGACGCGCTGCGGGCCGGTGCGCCGGCGGCCTCGGACGTGGCGATGGATCTCGCCGAGGCACACCGCAAGTACATCTCCCGGTGGTTCTACAACTGTGGCTACGACGTGCACCGCGGCCTGGCCGAGATGTATATAGCCGATCCGCGTTACACCGAGAGCTACGACAAGATCGCGCCCGGCTTCTCGCACTACGTCCACGACGCGATCCTCGCCAACGCCGCCCGCGCCCAGTCTCCCGGCTGACCAATGTTCCGGGCGCCGGGTTCCTCTCGTATATAGCGAGTCCCTCGGCGATAGTGCGTGCGGGTCCACCGGGCCCGGCGCGCCGCCGGGGACGTGCGGCACGCGGCTATAAACCCGAACGCCGCTTAACCGCACACCCCAGCGCCGCGGCGGGTGCTGGCACGGCCATGGTCCTCGATGCGCGCCTGAGAAACGGCCAGCGGGACCTTGATTCCATGATCGCGGTAACTTCTCCGCGCTATCTTCCGATAAGTTACCGCGCTCATGAAGCCCCGGGCCGTGACCCCGATCGGCCAGTGTGCACAGCCTGGCCCCGCGCCGCCGAGGACGTGCGGCGCGCGGCTGAAGACCCGAACGCCGCTTTGCCGCACGCCCCAGCGCCCGGCAGTCGGAGGCGCAACCGCCATGGCACCCAGGATCGTGTGCGGGTGGGCGTGCCTTCGGAGGACGTGTCAACTGATGATTAGCTTGAGACTCAGTACCTCGCTCAGCCGACGGCGACGTCCAGCCCAGGCTCGCGGTGCGCTGGCTGTGCGTGTGTTCGCGGTGGTATCAGCGTCGCGGACGTTGCAGGAAGCATCACTGCATCCGGCGGCTATGGGAAGTTGGCCCGCAGTTCCATGGCCTGTCTCTCGGGGACTCGGAATCGCGTCAGGATCTCGTAGAGCGGCCACGCACGCTGAGGTTGGATGACTTCGATGCCGATGACGCAGCCGACGATGTCCAGGTCGACCAGCGTGCCACTGTCAACTCGACGGTCCTCGCCACCTTGCGGTCTGCCAGCTCGATATAGAGCGCGTCGGCATCGAGGTCGCAGTTCTGCTTGATCATGGCGCCGCCCCTCACTGATCTGGCCACGCGGTAGTAATCACTATCGTGAAATCACTGTCTACACGCATCTTGAATATGGTGAGCAAGTTCAACGCTCGTACGTGTGATGACAGCAGCCCGCTGTGCCGCGGAGGACGAGCGGCACGCGGCTAGAAACCCGAACGCCGCTTTGCCGCCCGCCCCGGCGCCGCAGCGGATGCTTGCACGGCTGTGATCCCTCATCCCTCGCACAGGATCCCAGCAACGGATGGCCCGTTGTTATTTTGCCAGGACGACAGCAACGGGCTTTGACACCAATCCCGCGCGGCCTCGAGCCGGGCCAGGCTAGCGGCCGACGGGGATCTGGTAGACGAGTGCCCATCGTTCGGCGGGGATGATGATGTCGGCGGTTTCTACCGCACGCTCAGCGGTGGCGTAGGTGCGGGCGATGGCGAGGACGGCGGCGCCGAGCGGGATGCGGAGGCGGCTGGCTTCGTCGGCGAGGACGGGCCGTGCGGTGACGGCTTCTTCGGCGCGGGTGATGTGGTGGCCGATGGCGGCCATCCGGGCGATGACGCCGGTACCGGCGTGCGGGCCTTCCTCGGGCAACATGACCGGCGTGCCGTCGGTGATGGCGAGAGGTTCCCACGAGGTGGACAGCATGACGGGGTCATCGTCGGCGAGGAATGTGTAGCGGGTGCAGATCGCGGCGTCGCCGGGTGTGGCGGCGAGCCGGGCGGCGATGGCGGGCGTCATCGGCGCGCGCTGTGACGATGACTGCCACGTGCCGGTCTTGCCGATGGCGGCCATGCTGGCAGCGAACGGGGAGGTGCCGGGCGGGTCGGTGTACCACTGGCGGGTCATCCGCATGACATCGGGGCGCTCACGGACGTAGGAGCCCGCGCCGGGGCGGGTGACGGCGAAGCCTTCGGCGACCAGCAGGCGGACACCTTCGACGGCGACGCGGTCGGACACGCTGTAGGTGGTGGCCAGTTCGTGGCGGCTGGGGAGTTTTGCGCCGGGGGCGAGCTGGCCGTCGATGATCGCGCGGCGCAGGTCGTCGGCGATGCGCTGGTAGCCGGGCGGGTTCACGGACACAGCTTGACGAACCTGAGTACTCGGGTTCAAGCTGAGTACTCAGGTTTAGTTGTGTACTCAGGTTGGTGCCGTCAGGCGGGAGCAAGGGTTGGTGCCGTCAGGCGGGAGCAAGGGATGGAGACCTCGGTCACGTTTCCTGGGGTGGTCGCCATCGTGCCAGCCGCGCGCCTGTTCGTGCGCGGGATCCTGGCGGATTCCCCGCGTGCCGCCGACGCGGAGCTGATCGCGGCAGAGTTAGTCACCAACGCGATCCGGCACACACCGTCCGGGGATGCCGGTGGGCAATTCACGGTGAGTATCTGGTTCAAACCCGGCTGGGCGCGGATCGAGGTCGCCGATGACGGGGCCGGTGAGTGGCATCCGCTGCCGGCCGACACCGAGGACGAGTACGGCCGTGGCCTGACGATCGTCGCCGCCCTGGCGGAACGGTTCGGCCACGACGCCAACGCCAGCGGATCGCAGACCACATGGGCCGAGGTCACCTGGCCCGAGGAGGCTGACAATGGCCGCTGATCGCAGATCAGCCCACACCACTGGGCCGGACGAGGAAGCTGCCCGGTGGGCGGCTGCCGTCGCCTCGGCGGACCGGGTGCCCGGATCGCTTCGACGTCACGAGGTTTGCGCCGCTAACCGCCGCCGGGCATATCGAGAGCGTGAACAACCTAGGACGCCACAGTCTCGATGTATTTCGGGGTGTCCGTGTATCGCCGTCGATCAAGCGGCGACTCAGCCCGCGCAACATCGTGCGCCTCTACAGCTTCCAGGACCTGCTTGAGCTCTTGGTCGCGGCTGAGCTGCGGCACAAGCCGGGGATCAGCTTGCAGCACATACGGCGCGTGGTCGCTCATCTTCATGAGCAGGGATTCGGGTCGCCACTGCGGGAGCTGCGGTTCGCCACCGATAGCAGGAGGGGGCTTTGCCACCTTCCCACCCAGCCCCGCGAGGCGACGTCTCCCGGCACGGTGCTGTGCGCTCGAAGTGCTGGCAAAGCAGCTCGCGAAGGTGCTTGAGTATCTAGAGCGGGAGCACGTGACGCTCGCTGTCTCACGGACCGGGTCAAGCCGATAGCGGCTGGAACTGACTTCTCTCGCTCGGACCGCTCCGGCTGACCGTCCCGATCCCGGCACAGATCACGTGTCGGCGGCGCCCGGGATGTGCGGCAAGCGCGTTCGGGTTATCAGCGCGGCCGCACATTCCGTGGCAGCGCCGGTGACGCAGAGCGTCAGCCCGGACATGGCGACGGCGGGACGCGGGCGAGGAATGCGACGGCGGGCGCCCCTGGGAGGGGGCGCCCGCCGGCTGTTGCGCCGCCGCGGGAGACGGGGGCGGTGCTAGCTGATAACGCTGTTTACCTGTTGTAGGAGCCGAAGTCGTACTCCTCGAGCGGGACGGCTTCGCCGGTGCCCTGCCCGAACGAGTAGTCGCTGGTGTCGTCGTACACACCGACCGGGTACACGGCGGAACGGGCATCCTCGGTGGGCTCGACCCGGATGTTGCGGTACTGCGGCATGCCGGTACCTGCCGGGATGAGCTTGCCGATGATGACGTTCTCCTTGAGGCCGAGCAGCGAGTCCGACTTGGCGTGAATCGCCGCATCGGTGAGCACCCGCGTCGTCTCCTGGAAGGACGCCGCCGACAGCCACGACTCGGTCGCGAGCGACGCCTTGGTGATGCCCATGAGCACCGGCCGGCCGGAAGCCGGCTGGCCGCCCTCGGCCACCACCGAGCGGTTGACCTCCTCGAACCGCGGCCGCTCGGTGAGTTCACCAGGGAGCAACTCGGTGTCGCCCGACTCGAGCACGTTCACCCGCTTGAGCATCTGCCTGACGATGATCTCGATGTGCTTGTCATGGATCGACACGCCCTGAGACCGGTAGACCTCCTGCACCTCGTGCACCAGGTGCAGCTGAAGCTCACGTGCGCCGAGGATCCTCAGCACCTCGTGCGGGTTGACCGCGCCCTGGATGAGCTGCTGGCCGACGTGCACATGCTCGCTCTCGCCCACGAGCAGGCGCGAGCGCATCGGGACCTGGTAGGCGATCTCGTCGGTACCGTTGTCAGGCACGACGACGATCTTGCGGGTCTTCTCCGTCTCCTCGATCCGGACCCGGCCCTCGGCCTCACTGATCGGTGCCATGCCCTTCGGGATCCTGGCCTCGAAGAGTTCCTGGATCCTTGGCAGGCCGTGGGTGATGTCCTGACCGGCCACACCACCGGTGTGGAAGGTCCGCATCGTGAGCTGCGTACCCGGCTCACCGATCGACTGGGCGGCGACGATGCCGACCGCCTCGCCGACGTCCACGCGCTTGCCCGTCGCCAGCGAGCGGCCATAGCACTTGGCGCACACGCCGATCCTGGAGTCGCAGACGAGGACGCTGTAGGTGCGGATGGTCTCCACGCCAGCGGCTGCCAGCTTGTCGATCATCGGCTCCGTGGTGTCGGTGCCGGCCTTCGCGAGAACCCTGCCCTCGGCTTCCACGTCGGCCGCGAGCGTACGGCCCGTCCCGGTGTTCTCGACGTTGACGAGCTTGCGGCCCTTCTCCGCGATCCGCATCGGGATCGACCTGTCCGTGCCGCAGTCCTCCTCACGGACGATGACGTCCTGCGCCACGTCCACCAGCCGCCTGGTGAGGTAGCCGGAGTCCGCGGTACGCAGAGCGGTGTCCGCAAGACCCTTCCGTGCGCCGTGGGTGGAGATGAAGTACTCGACCACGGACAGCCCCTCACGGAAGCTGGACTTGATCGGCCGCGGGATGGTCTCGCCCTTCGGGTTGGAGACCAGGCCACGCATACCGGCGATCTGCCGTACCTGCATCGGGTTACCGCGGGCGCCGGAGTTGACCATCATCCAGACCGGGTTGGTCGCCGGGAAGGCCGCCTCCATGTCCTGCGCCACGTCCGCGGTCGCGTGCGTCCAGATCTCGATGAGCTCCTGACGGCGCTCGTCGTCGGTGATCAGGCCGCGCTCGTACTCGCGCTGCACCTTGTCGGCACGCTTCTCGTAGGACTCGAGGATCTCGGCCTTGCGCGGCGGCGCCACCACATCCTCGATGGCGATGGTCAGCCCCGCCCGGGTCGCCCAGTGGAAACCGGCGTCCTTGAGCGCGTCGAGCGCCGCGGCCACCTGCACCTTCGGGTAGCTCTCCGCAAGCTCGTTGACGATCGCGGAAAGCTGCTTCTTGCCGACCTCGTAGTTCACGAACGGGAAGTCGGCGGGCAGCGTCTCGTTGAAGATGCACCGCCCGAGCGTGGTGGTCAGCCGGATCGGCTCACCCGGCACCCAGCCCTCAGGCAGTTCGAAGCCCGGCGGCGGGGTCACGCCCTTCAGCCGGACCTGGACCATCGCGCGGACATCGATCTCGCCGCGGTCGTGTGCCATGATCGCCTCGGACGGCGAGGAGAAGGCACGCCCCTCGCCCGTGGCGTCCGCCGATTCCGCTGTCAGCCAGTACAGCCCGATGACCATGTCCTGGGTGGGCATGGTGACCGGCTTGCCGTCGGCCGGCTTGAGGATGTTGTTGGTGGACAGCATCAGGATCCGGGCCTCGGCCTGCGCCTCGGCCGACAGCGGCAGGTGAACCGCCATCTGGTCACCGTCGAAGTCCGCGTTGAACGCGGTGCAGACCAGCGGGTGGATCTGGATGGCCTTACCCTCGACCAGCTGCGGCTCGAATGCCTGGATGCCGAGCCTGTGCAGGGTCGGCGCACGGTTGAGCAGCACCGGGTGCTCGGTGATCACCTCTTCGAGCACGTCCCACACCACCGCGCGGGCGCGCTCCACCATCCGCTTGGCCGACTTGATGTTCTGCGCGTGGTTGAGGTCCACAAGGCGCTTCATCACGAACGGCTTGAACAGCTCGAGCGCCATCTGCTTCGGCAGGCCACACTGGTGCAGCTTGAGCTGTGGCCCGACCACGATGACCGAGCGGCCCGAGTAGTCGACACGCTTGCCGAGCAGGTTCTGCCTGAACCGGCCCTGCTTGCCCTTGAGCATGTCGGACAGCGACTTGAGCGGCCGGTTGCCCGGGCCGGTGACCGGCCTGCCGCGGCGGCCGTTGTCGAACAGCGAGTCGACGGCCTCCTGCAGCATCCGCTTCTCGTTGTTGACGATGATCTCGGGCGCCCCGAGGTCGAGCAGGCGCTTGAGCCGGTTGTTCCTGTTGATGACCCGGCGGTACAGGTCGTTCAGGTCCGAGGTGGCGAAACGGCCACCGTCGAGCTGAACCATCGGGCGTAGGTCCGGCGGGATCACCGGAATGCAGTCGAGCACCATACCCATGGGGCTGTTGCGGGTGTTCAGGAACGCCGACACGACCTTGAGCCGCTTGAGCGCCCGCGCCTTCTTCTGGCCCTTGCCCGTGCGGATGGTGTCCCGCAGCTTCTGGGCCTCGGCCTCCAGGTCGAAGTTGGCCAGCCGCTCCTGGATCGCCTGGGCACCCATGCCGCCGCGGAAATACCTGCCGAACCTGTCCCGCATCTCGCGGTAGAGCAGCTCGTCACCCTCAAGATCCTGGACCTTCAGGTTCTTGAACCGGGTCCAGACCTCCTCGAGCCTGTCGAGTTCCTTCTGCACGCGGTCACGGATCTGGCGGCATTCGCGATCCGCGCTCTCCCGGACCTTGCGCCGCGCGTCGCCCTTGGCACCGGACGCCTCCAGCTCGGCGAGGTCGGCCTCGAGCTTCGCCTGCCGTGCCTCGATGTCACTGTCACGGCGCTGTTCGAGCTGCTGCCGTTCCACCGAGATCTTGGCCTCGAGCGAGGGCAGGTCACGGCCGCGGCCGTCCTCGTCCACGTACGTGATCATGTAGGCGGCGAAGTAGATGACCTTCTCCAGGTCCTTCGGCGCCAGGTCGAGCAGGTAGCCGAGCCGGCTCGGCACACCCTTGAAGTACCAGATATGTGTCACCGGCGCGGCGAGCTCGATGTGACCCATCCGCTCGCGCCGAACCTTGGCGCGAGTGACTTCCACGCCGCAGCGCTCGCAGATGATGCCCTTGAACCTGACCCGCTTGTACTTACCGCAGTAGCACTCCCAGTCCCGGGTCGGGCCGAAGATCTTCTCGCAGAAGAGCCCATCCTTCTCCGGCTTGAGGGTGCGGTAGTTGATGGTTTCTGGCTTCTTGACCTCGCCGTGTGACCACTGCCTGATGTCGTCAGCGGTGGCTAGGCCAATCCGCAGGTCGTCGAAGAAGTTGACGTCGAGCACTTATTCATCCCCTGGGTAGATCGCGGCTTCCGGAGCATGCCTGGACGACACGCCTCAGACCTCTTCAACGCTGCTCGGCTCACGCCGGGACAGGTCGATGCCGAGCTCTTCCGCTGCGCGGAAGACGTCCTCGTCCGTATCGCGCATCTCGATGGACACGCCGTCGCTCGACAGCACCTCGACGTTGAGGCACAGCGACTGCATCTCCTTAATCAGCACCTTGAAGGACTCGGGAATGCCCGGTTCCGGGATGTTCTCGCCCTTGACGATCGCCTCGTAGACCTTGACCCGACCGAGGACGTCGTCGGACTTGATGGTGAGCAGTTCCTGCAGCGCGTAGGCGGCACCATAGGCCTCGAGCGCCCAGACCTCCATCTCTCCGAACCGCTGGCCACCGAATTGTGCCTTACCGCCGAGCGGCTGCTGGGTGATCATGGAGTACGGGCCCGTCGACCGCGCGTGGATCTTGTCGTCGACCAGGTGCAGCAGCTTGAGGATGTAGATGTAGCCGACCGCGATCGGGTCCCTGAACGGCTCACCGGTCCGGCCGTCGAACATCCGTGCCTTACCGCCGCCGCCGACGAGGCGGTCGCCGTCGCGGTTGGGCAGCGCGGCACTGAGCAGGCCAGTGATCTCCTCCTCATGCGCGCCGTCGAACACCGGCGTGGCAACGGGTGTCCCCGAAGGGGCCTCGTCGGCACCGATCTGGCGCAGCCGCTTCTGCCACGCGTCGTCACCCGACACCTTCCAGCCGGACTGCGCCACCCAGCCGAGGTGCGTCTCGAGCACCTGGCCGACGTTCATCCGGCCGGGCACGCCGAGCGGGTTGAGCACGATGTCCACGGGCGTGCCGTCCTCAAGGAACGGCATGTCCTCGGCGGGCAGAATCTTGGCGATGACGCCCTTGTTACCGTGCCGGCCCGCGAGCTTGTCGCCATCGGTGATCTTCCGCTTCTGCGCCACGTAGACGCGCACGAGCTCGTTCACCCCCGGGGGCAGCTCGTCGCCGTCTTCCCTGGTGAAGACCCGGACGCCGATGACCTTGCCTTCCTCGCCGTGCGGCACCTTCAGCGAGGTGTCGCGGACTTCGCGCGCCTTCTCACCGAAGATCGCCCGCAGCAGCCGCTCCTCCGGGGTGAGCTCGGTCTCGCCCTTCGGCGTCACCTTGCCCACCAGGATGTCGCCAGTGACGACCTCGGCCCCGATCCGGATGATGCCGCGCTCGTCGAGGTCGGCGAGCACCTCATCGGAGACGTTCGGGATATCTCTTGTGATCTCCTCAGGGCCGAGCTTCGTGTCCCTGGCGTCGACCTCGTACTCCTCGATGTGGATGGAAGACAGCACGTCATCGCGCACCAGCCGCTGCGAAAGGATGATGGCGTCCTCGTAGTTATGGCCCTCCCACGGCATGAACGCCACGAGCAGGTTCTTGCCGAGCGCCA
>CAWKNX010000023.1:0-554373 GCA_963851085.1 uncultured Actinomycetota bacterium
TGAGGGTTATCAGAAACTCTTCAGCACAAGCTTTTGCTGACCTATCCCAATTGTTATATTAAACTCTCTAATTTCGGTCCGGCGTGTCTAAAAGACAACGGCTCCTCATATCGGTAGAAAGGAGGTGCTAGCCAAAACCCTCAACCGATGGAGGAGCCGTTGCGTTACCATCGTACCTTCGGGCTGGATGCCGAACAACTCGATGACCTGGAAGCGCGTATCGAAGATATCCTTCCTGAGCCCTGGGATAAGGGAACCGGGCGGCCGAAGAGCCTCTCACTGCGGGAAGCGATTATGGTCGCGCTGCTCTACAAGCGGCAGAATATGATCGAAGAAGTCATTGGCGATCTCTTCGGGATCTCGCAGGGCACCGTCTCGAACATCATGAGAGATTTCACCCCGCTGATTGCTCAGGCGACCGCAGAATTCCGGCCGGACCCGAAGGAGGCCAAGGAGATGACCCGGGGCAGGCTGGTGCTGGTGGACGGCACGTTGTGGCCGTGCTGGTCATGGGAGGGCGCCCGTGAGCTGTGGGCCGGGAAATACGGCACTACCGGTCATGGCAGCCTGATTATCGGCGATGAATTCGGAAATATAATCTTCGTCTCGGGCCCGGCTCCTGGATGTGATCACGATATGAAGAAACTGGAAGGCGAGGTGAAGGAGATCCTGGATCTGGCCGGGGCCGTTATCGCGGACAAGGGATTCCAAGGATCTGGCTACATCACGCCCGCCAAGAAGCCGCCGGGTCGTGAGCTATACGTGCGTGAACACCAATACAATAACCAGGTCAGTTCTATCCGCGCTCCCATCGAGCGCGCAGTTGCGCACCTCAAGGCATGGAAGATCCTTTTCACCGATTACCGGCGGCCGCTCCGCACGTTTCTTGATTCTTTCCGCGCGGCCATCGGCCTCTATTTCTTCGAATCGAGTTTCTAATAACCCTCCGTCTTGTGCGCGCGTCTTGTGTGCCCGTCTCGTGCGCGCGTCTTGTGCGCCCGTCTCGCGCGCGCGTCCCCTGCGCCCGTCTCCTGCGCCCGTCACCCCCGTCCCGGATCGGTGCTGTGGCTCCATTCGTTGGCTATGTTCAGATGCGCGGGTACGACGCTGCTGAAGCCCAGCGAACCGCAAGGGTCTCACCGTGGAGCGACAGCAATGACCGTGCGGGAACCGGGGCCGGCCGATGGGCACGCCGACGCGCAGGATGCCGCCGCGGGCGCGGGGGACCGGGCTACGGAGGGCCCGGTGCGCCCGCGCGATCTGCGCCGCCGTGGCCGCGGGCTGCGCTGGCTACGCCGCGCCGCGGCGGTCGTCGCCGCCCTGTGCCTGCTCGCGATCGCCGGATTCGGCGGGCTGCTCGCCTTCACGCCGTCGGCCGGAAACGCGCAGAACCTGGTGCGGGCGCAGGACCGGGAGCATCATGCTGTCTACCCAGGTCCGCCGGTTCCCGCGCGCTTCGCCGCGTCTCTCATCGCCACCGAGGATCACAGGTTCCGGTCCGAGCCGGGGATCGACCCGTTCGCGATCGGCCGGGTCGTCCTGGCCAAGGTGACGGGCGGCGGTGACCAGGGCGGCGCCACGCTCTACCAGCAGCTGGCCAAGCTGCTGTACACGTCGGCAGGCTCCGGGGCCCTGGCCAAGGCGGAGCAGGTGGCACTGGCGATCAAGCTGGATTTGACCTACAGCAAGACGCAGATCCTTCAGATGTACGCCGACGTCGCCTACTTCGGTCACGGCTTCTACGGTCTTGCCGCCGCGAGCTGCGGCTACTTCGGGCAGCAGCCTGCGCAGCTTTCCTGGCCTCAGGCGGCGATGCTGGCGGGCCTGGTGCTTGAACCGTCCGCCGACGATCCGCTCGACCATCCGGCCAGGGCACGGTCGCGTGAAGCGCACGTGCTCGGCAGGCTCGTCGCCACGCAGGTGCTGACCCGTGCCCAAGCCGCCTCCGCGTTCACGCAGCCGCTTTCCCGCCTCGTCGACCAGGCAGGTAGCGGCTGCGCCTCTGGCTGATGACCGGGGGCACGGCTGGCATGGGGGGACGGCTGGCATGGGAGGACGGCTGGCATGGGGGACGGCTGGCCCGGTGGATACGGTCGGCCTCCTAGCCCGGTGGCGGCTCACCTTCCGGCCTTGGCGCAAGTCCCCAAGGCGGGCCGCCTGGCACGTTCGGCGGGTGGATAGTACCTTGCCAGGGCACCGGACCCTGGGCAGGCCTGGCCCCATGTCCGTGGGATCCCGGCCCGAAGCGGGCCGGGCCGCCGGTCGCGTGGGAGGGTGCGGTGGGCCGTGTCGGCAGCCGGGAGGTGGCGTCGGTGTAACTCCGCTGGCCGGGCTGTGGCTGGCCGGGATGCGCGGGCCGGAACTGGCCGGCCGGTGCGGGCCGGAACTGGCCAGGCGGTGCGGGCCGGAACTGGCCGGCCGGAGCGGGCCGGAACTGGCTGGGCGGCCCTGCGGAATGCGCGGGCATGAACTGCGGCAGCACGTCGGTCGATTCGCCCATGTCGTCCTCGGGCAAGCTGGCGGTCAGCCCAGGCGCGCGGATGACCGCGACGACCGACATCGCGAGCAGCACGGCCAGGAATAGCACGAAAAGGAGGATGGCGTCGCTGAGCAGGGACGCCCCGAAGCTGGGCGCGACTGCCGGCGCAACTGCCTGCGCGGCCCCCGCGACGGAGGTGTGCCGAGGGCTGGGCACCTGCCCCACGGCAGCCGAACCGATCACGGCGGCGAGCATGAGTGCGCGCGCCGCGTCGGCGGTGCCGTAGCCCGAGCCGTCCGACTGCCCCCCGCGCGGGTGAAACACGGTGCTGTGCGTCAGCGCCTCCGTCACCTGGGCAGGCGTGAAGGCCGGGTAACGTGACTTGATCAAGGCTGCCATCCCCGCGACCACTGCACTGGCCGCACTCGTGCTGTTGAACATGGCGTATCCACCTGACGCTGTCGCTGCCACCAGGCCCGCCCCTGCGGCGGTCAGCTTCACGTAGGCGCGGCGGTTCGTGAACGGGGCTTTGACGATGTTGCTGTCGAACGCGCCGACCGAGATCACGCCTGGGTAGGCGGCCGGGTAGTTGATGCGGTCGGCGCCGGCGCCGTCGTCACCCGCGGGCGCCACCAGGACCACGCCCTTGGCGAGCGCGTACGCGACCGCCGCCTGCTCCGCAGGGCTTCCGCCTGCCGCCGTTCCGCCGGGATCAAGCGGCAGGTCGACAACCTGGGCGCCATGATCGGCGGCGTACCTGACGCCCGCCGCGATCGCGGCGGGCTGGCGCGACGCGATCGCCAGATCCGCCTGCAACGGGTCGCCGCTTTCCATGATCACCCTGATGGACAGGATCCTTGCCTGGCGGGCCACGCCGACGATCCCCTCGCTGCCGCCAGGCCCATGCCCGTGACCCGCGATCAGGCTCGCCATCGCTGTCCCGCGGATCCCCCAATAGGGCCCGCCGCTGTGACGGCCTGACCCAGTGAAGTCGGGTCCCGTGGTCACCCGGCCGCGCAGGTCGGGCGTGGCCGGGTCAACACCCGTGTCGAGGAGCGCCACCGTGATTCCCGACCCCTCGGACGTGGCCCATGCCTTCGTGACGTGCAGTGCCTGTAGCCACCACTCCTGGCCGCGGACCTGACCGGCGCGCGCGGGTGATGCCGCAGCCGCAATCCAGACGGCGAGCGCCAGCACGAGCGCCAGCACGAGCGCCAGCACGAGCGGAGCCTTCGCGCGGCGGGGGAAGCTCAGCACAGCGTCTTTGCCTTCCGACGGTGGATAAGACCGCATTGTGCCATCTGCGTGCCCCGGAACTTGGGTCGATTCGCATCCCGCTGCGCTTTCTTCGTGTGATCACGGAAAAGGCGTGTTGACCCAGGGCCGGCCTTTCGTGGCCGCGCCATTGTCACAAGTGCGCGGACCGAACACCCATGGGCACGTGATCGGAAGGTCGCCGGGCCGGCCGCATGCCAGCGATCGCAGCGTGGTCATGGTCGCAGTGAAACCGCAGGCTGGCACGCGGCATTCGGGAACGTCCGGCCCCGTGTTATCCCACCGTATTGGACGTCGCCGTTGCCGCGTCGACCAGGTCGATGACCTGCGCCGCGACGCCTCGTGCGAACCGGAAATGGCAGAAGTGGTCGTAGTCATGGTGAAACCGCAGGCTGGCGCCAGGCATCCGGTCGGCGAGCGCGGTGGCATCCGCATGCGACAGCGTCGCGTCGGCGCCACCCGCCACGACGAGCGTCGGTGTCTCGACGTTGTCGAGCCGAAGGTTCCCGCTCGCCACGAACTCGTTGAACACGGTGAGGAAGCCAACCGGCCCGACCCGGTCAAGCGCCAGGTCCATCATGGTCGCCAGCACGTCCGGCTGAATCGAGTCGGCGCGGGCGCCCATGCGTGCCCGCACGCTGTCCCTGATGTGCTGGACGAACATGGACCGGGAACGGTCGAGCATGCGCCAGGTCACCGGCTGGCTCGGCCGCCGGTACATGGGGCACACGAGCGCCACCGCCCGCCCTGGACGGGAGTCGAACCTGCAGAGAAGTTCCAGCGCCGCGTTCGCGCCGAACGAGTGCGCCACCAGTGCGTCCGGGGTCGTGTCGAGCATGTCGAGCCCGTCCCCGAGCCAATGGCCAGGCGACCGGCCGCGCCAGCTGTAGTCATTGCCTGGCCGCCAGGGCAGGTCGAGCGCGACAAGCCGCCAGTCCGGGTTCAGTTCCGCGGCCAGCGGCATCCAGCTAGTCCAGGAATCCTCGAGTCCGTGCGCGAACGCGACCAGAGGCGCGCCGGGCACTCCCGGTGCAAGCGTGTGTGCAACGACGCCAGTCATCGGTGCCTCTTCTCAGCTTTACCAGCGCAAAGGCGGTAAGTTATCGGTCGGCACGTTCGCACCACAACATCGTCTGCGGCGGTGACGGCGCGCCGCATCTCCTGAAATGCTGCGCAGGGCCGGCAAAATCCCGCCGGATCGAGTCTGCCGAGATGAGCCTCTTACCTGGCAAGGTGGAAGAAGCAGGTTTTCACCCGGCTCGTTAGCGTCACGACAGATGGGACTTCCGCGCATTGCTGCCCCGGGTAAGTGAGCCGGGGTTCACTGCAGCGCCCGAAAGCATCCTAAACCGGCTGGCTCCCCGGGGCCATGTTTGTGACGTGAGGCTACCGAAATATGGTCATCGTGATGGCCGCCGAAGCGACGGCAGCCGATGTTCAGGCGATCGTCACGCGAGTGGACTCGGTCGGCGGTGAGGCGTTCGTCAGCCGCGGGATAAGCCGGACCATCATCGGCCTGGTGGGTGATATTGACCAGTTCGTCATGCTGAACTTGCCGGCGATGCGGGGGGTGCGCGATGTGATGCGGGTTTCCGCGAAGTACAAGCTGGTCAGCCGCGAGCACTATCCAGATCGGTCGGTGGTGCAGGTTCGTGGCGTACCGATTGGCCCGAAGACCGTGACGCTGATCGCGGGGCCGTGCGCGGTCGAGACGCCGGACCAGACCCTTGCCGCGGCCCGGATGGCACAGGCGGCAGGCGCCACGCTGCTGCGCGGCGGAGCGTTCAAGCCGCGTACATCGCCCTACGCCTTCCAGGGTCTCGGCGAGCGCGGGCTCAAGATCCTTGCCGAGGTGCGGGACGAGACCGGGCTTCCTGTCGTCACAGAGATCGTGGACGCGCACGACGTCGACATGGTCGCCTGCTACGCCGACATGCTTCAGATCGGCACCCGCAACATGCAGAACTTCCCCTTGCTCCAGGCAGTCGGGTCGGCCGGCCTGCCGGTGCTGCTCAAACGGGGCATGAGCGCCACGATCGAGGAATGGCTGATGGCAGCCGAATACATCGCCCAGCGGGGCAACCTCGACATCGTGCTGTGCGAGCGTGGTATCCGCACATTCGAGACCGCCACGCGCAACACGCTCGACATCTCCGCGGTACCGGTGGCGCAGCGCCTGTCGCACCTGCCGGTCATCGTCGACCCATCGCACTCGGGCGGCCGGCGCGACCTCGTCCTGCCGCTCAGCAGCGCCGCCGTCGCGGTTGGCGCGGACGGCGTCATCGTCGATGTGCACCCTCAGCCCGACATCGCGCTGTGCGACGGGTCGCAGGCGCTGGTGGAGGATGACCTTGACGCGCTCGCGCGGGCAATAGCGGAACTCAGCATGGTGATGGGCCGCCATCTGGTGACGCCGATGGAACTGCTGGCCGGGGTCGGTGCCTGAGGCCGCCGTTCCCGGCGTCAGCGGCTCCCCGGCTGAGTTGGCCCATGCCTGGACGTTCTCGGCTCGGCCGGGTCGCTGGCAGCGATCAAGGAGAAGAGCTCCGCCTGCGCAGCAACCCCGCCATGGACCAGAAGTCCGCAATGGCGAAGATGTGCCACCGCTGACGTGGAGATCATCCTGATCTCGTGATCGCCGGTCTCCCGGCGTACCGGTGATCTGCGGATTTGAATGGGGGATTGACGCATACGATCAGTGGGAGGTGGAGCGCCGACTGGCCATGGTGGACCCGGAACTGAGCGGCTTCGCCTACGCAGGTGTGACAATGGCATTTACCATCCTAGGATTGCCGTGACCGGGATCAGTAATACCTGCGGGCTATTCCGTGCCTGTTTAACTCAAGCTGAGCAATCTAGAACAGGACACGAAGGGCCGGCCGGAACTACTCTGTCTGTGCAGGCTGTTGTGCGGGATTTGCATGTCTGGCCTCGTGTCATTTTCTCTTCATAAATACCTAGGAGGCATGGTGCCAACCACCAAGGTCCCGACGCGGGAAGAACTGGTCCACCGCGCAACACAGACGGCGCCAGTGCTGCGAAAGAACGCGGCCTGGTCCGAGGAGAACCGGCGGCTGCACGACGAATCGATCGAGGCGCTGGCCGACGCCGGCATATTCCGGCTGCGGACGCCGGCCCGCTACGGCGGATACGAAGCGGACACACGGACGCTGGTCGACATCGCCACCGAGCTCGGCCGGGCCGATGGCGCCACGTCCTGGGTGGCTTCGGTGTACTGGATCCCCACCTGGATGACGTGCATGTTCCCCGACGAGGTCCAGGACGAGGTGTTCGCCACGCCGGACGTGCGGGTGTGCGGAACGCTGAGCCCGTCGGGCATGGCGGCGCCGGCCGAGGGCGGCGTGGTACTCAACGGCAAGTGGGGCTTCATCAGCGGGGCGCTGCACAGCCACTGGCAGGAGATCATCGCGATCTTCATCCCGCCGGACGGCGAGCCGTACCCGATCATTGCCCTGGTCCCGATGTCAGACCTGCTCATCGTCGACGACTGGCACACCTGGGGACTGCGGGGGACCGGCAGCGTCAGCACGGTGGCGCAAGATGTGTTCATCCCGGCCGAGCGGGTGCTGCCGCTGCCCGCGGTGCTGCAGGGGCAGGGCTCGTCGGAGCTGAACGCCGGCTCCCCGATCTACCGGGCTCCGCTGCTCCCGGTCGCGTCGGCATCCTCCGTGGGCACCGTGGTCGGCCTGGCCAAGGCAGCGAGGGATGCCTTCGACAAGCGGCTGCCGGACAGGAAGATCACCTACACCAGCTACGAAAGCCAGCGCGAGGCACCGATTACCCACCTCCAGATCGCGGAGGCGGCCATGAAGATCGACGAGGCGCAGTTCCACGCGCACCGGCTGTCCGCACTGGTCGACACCAAGAGCGCCGAGGGCACGCCGTGGAAGCTGGAGGACCGGGCGCTTGCCCGGGGCGACCTTGGTGCGGTGTGCCGGCTCGCGGACCAGGCCGCGGGCACGCTCGCGGTGGCGAGCGGCGGCTCGTCCATCTACAACAGCGTGCCGATCCAACGGATCGCACGCGACATCAGCGCGGTCAGCCTGCATGCGCTGATGCATCCCGACACCAATGCCGAGCTGTACGGGCGCGTCCTGTGCGGCCTCGAGCCCAACACCCTCTATATCTAGCCTGCCGCTTCGTCAGCCGATAGGGAAGAAAAGGAAACATCATGTCAACCACCACGCAAGAAGCCGTCGCCGGCCCGTCCGCCGCGGATCAGGCCGCGGTCGCTGCCCTGACCCAGCGTGTCATCGCCGCGTGGGCGTACGGGGACGGCGACGCGTTCGCCGATGTCTTCGTCGAAGAAGGGACCATGATCCTTCCTGGCCTTTTCAAGAAGGGCCGGGAGGAGATCCGTGCGTACCTGAAGGAGGCGTACCAGGGCCCGTACAAGAACACCCAGGTGACCGGTCGGCCGCTGGACCTCAGGTTCTTTGGGCCGGACGCCGGCATCCTGATCACGCAGGGCGGCGTGCTCGCGGCCGGCGAGAACGAGGTCTCCGACGAACAGGCCATCCGGGCCACCTGGACCGTCGTCAGGCGTGATGGGCAGTGGCGGCTTGCGGCCTATCAGAACAGCCCGGCCAAGACGAAGCTGCCCGATCCCGGCACATCGGGGCGCTGAGGATCTTGAGCCCGGCGAAGGTGGTATCACGAGAGCAGTGGCTGGACGCTCGCCTGGAGCATTATGCGAAGGAGCAGGAGCTCCTCCGCGTGCGAGACGCGCTGAGCGCGGAGCGCCGCGAGCTACCACGGGTCTTGATCGACAAACAGTACGTCTTTCAAAGCCCAGCCGGCGAGGTCACGCTTCTCGATCTATTTGGCGGCCGCAAGCAGCTCATTGTCTACCATTTCATGCTTCCGTCCACGACGGGAGGTCAGTTCTGCGTGTCCTGCTCATTCTGGGTGGACAATATCGGCCATCTCGCACATTTCCATGCCCGTGACACCTCGGTGGTGCTGGACTGCCCGGTACCACTGGAGACAATCAATGAGTTCAAGGATCGCATGGGCTGGACCATCCCATGGGTCTCTTCGTATGAGACTGACTTCTACGCCGATTTCCATTTCAAGTCCGGCGCAGCTGATCCGATGCGGCCTGGCATCAGCGTGTTCATCCGCGAGGGCGACAGCATTTTCCACACCTACTCCACGCTGGAGGCCGGCGGTGAGCTGCTGAACGGCACCTACCACTACCTCGACCTGACGCCCCTGGGCCGGCAAGAGGAGGGGCTGGCGTGGAAGCACGACTGGGTGCACTACCACGACCAGTACGACGCCTGACAATTTTGGGGGTCTCTCAAGGACCCGGCTCTGGCCCCTGACCAGAGCCGGGTCCTTAAGGTATCCGCGCGTGCCGCCTGGCCCGCCAGCCGTCAGCAAGGACCGCCCGCCAGCCGACCTGCTCGGTTGGCGGGCGGGCGGTCGCGGGGGAAAGTTCCGGGATAACCAGGATCTGCTGCGCGGGCCGCGTTCGTTCACGTCGCGGCGGCGGAACCCCTCGCGCCGCGGGCGGTGCCGGCGGCGGCCAGGCTGCCGAAGAATTCCGCGATGACGGGCGCGAGGGCGTCTGCGGCCAGGATGTGGTCGTGGCCCGGCAGGGTGCGGTGGTAGCCGGCTGGGAGTGACTCGGCCAGGGCCTGCACCGTGGCGCGTGCCCACGGGTTGCTGTTCTCACCGTCGATGACGAGAGTTGGCACCGTGATCGCGGCCAGCCGCTCGGCAGCGGGCATGGCGCAGTCTCCAAGGACCGCGGCGTCGTAGTCGAGCGAGGGTGCCATGTCGAGGAGGGACTCCCACATCGGCGAACTGCGCACCATATTGATGTGCTCATCAGGGAGCCCGACATCCTCCCGCATGAACCACTCGAGTGCATCGGCCTTGCGGCCCGCCGCAAGCAGGTCGGCCAGGTGCGTGCTGTAATTCGCGGGACGCGTGCGGGTGCCGGGGACGATGAACGGCGGCTCGAACAACGCCAGTGCCGTGATGTCGAGCCCGCGGGCCACTGCCTCGAGGGCCAGCGCCCCACCCGAGCAGTTGCCGAACACGAGCGCCGGTCCGCCGGCCTCCCGAGATGACGCTATCGAGATCTTCGATCTCTCGCTCGACCGAGTACGGCCGGGTGTCCCCGCTCGCGCCCCGGCCGCGACGGTCGTAGGCGAACACGGTGAAATTCGTTCGCAGAAAGGCGGCCAGCGGCAAGGTCGTGGACAGATCGTTGAGCGCGCCTTCGATCAGGATGAGCGGCGGCCCGTCGCCCACCTTGTCGTAGGCGATGAACGTGCCGTCTTTCGAAAGTACGCTATACATGGGATCTTCTGCGTATCCGCTCATGAATGTCACAGTCCTTGGCGCTCGTCGTGTCTTCTGGCGTCATGTCGTGCGGGCCAAACTTGCCGCTCAGGCGTTGAGTATGCCGTTTCTGAGATGCTCGATGTTGTCGATCGATGACAGATCGGGTGTCGTCCAGCCGTCTAGGTCATATTCGGTGAGACACGCTTCCACGAAGTTCTTGTATGATTCAACCTGGCCGGAGGCTACTTGCGAGTTCAGCAGTTCGATCCGGGTGTTCTCGTGATTACCGGAGTAGTTACGCTCATACAGCTCGTGCCGCCCGCCGAACTCGGAGCCGACGGCGTCCCACAGCAGCTTCATCAGCTTCGCCCGCGCGACGGAATCGATTCCGTCCGAGCCGCGAAGGTACTTGTCCAGGTAAGCCCGCGTATCCGGGTTCTTGAAGTCCTCAGCGCTTGAGTTGACGTAGATCAGGCCGCTCGCGACATCCTGGAGTATGATTTCCCTGACTCGCGGGTACCCGATCTGCATGAACCACCGGTAAGCCATCCCGTAATTTGGGTTAGGCAGAACGGCGCCATTCTTCCACGGCACCGGGTTACGCGCGGCCGCATCTGAAAGCCCCCAGAACAGATTACGCCAGGCCAGCACTTCCCCCAGCCGGGTCTCGATACCCCGGAAATTCCTGGTCCCAGTGATCTCAAGGGCCTTGGCCAGCAGGCCGGCGATGAACTCAAGCTTTACCGCCATGCGCGTGCATCCGTGGAAGGTGGTCCGCTCATTGAAACCGGAATACCCGGTGAACAGCTGTACCTTCCCGAGGTTCCCGTAGATGAATACGTTCTCCCACGGGATGAGCACTTTATCCAGCACCAGGATGGTGTCGTTCTCGTCCAGCCGGGAGGACAGCGGGTAATCGAATGGGCTGCCCATCACCGCGGCCGTCGCGCTGTAGGAGGGGCGGCAGATCAGCTTCATCCCCGCCGCGTCCATCGGCACGGTGGCCACCAGCGCGAACTTCCGGTCTTTGATCGGCAGCCCCCAGTGCGCGATGAAATTGTAATGTGTGAGCGCGGATCCGGTGGCGACGACCTTGGCCCCGCTCACGATCAGGCCCGCGTCAGTTTCCTTTTCCGCGTGCACGAAGACGTCTGCTACCTCATCCGGCGGACGGTTCCGGTCAACCGGCGGGTGCACGACCGCGTGGTTCCAGTAAAGAACCTTCTCCTGTGATTCCTTGTACCAGCGCCGTGCATTATCCGTGAACGGCTCATAGAACTCGGCGTTCGCACCGAGCGTGCCCAGGAACGACGCCTTGTAGTCGGGGCTGCGTCCCATCCACCCGTAGCTCATCCGCGCCCATGCGGCGATGGCCTGCTGATCCGCTACGAGATCCGCCGCGCCGTACGGCGTGGCGAAGAACCTGTGCGTGTAACCGTCACCGCCGGTGTCTGTCGGCTTGGTGAGAACCTCACGCTGTTCCGGATCATGCAGCGAGTCATACAGCCGCGCCGTCATCCGGACCGGGTTACGGAACGCGGGATGTTCGGTCACGTCTTTTACCCGATCACCGTAAAGATAGACTTCACGGTGGTCGCGCAGGCTCTCGATATATTCGGCGCCGGTCAGCGGACGTGTCTTCGGGCTGGTGCCACTGGCCCCGGGGGGATCCTGACGGTCGGCCACCGGACTTCCTCATTTCGCTGGTAATCGCTTGAGCTGGCGATCGCTCCCGTCGGCGGAAGGCACCCCGGAGTGGCCGCTGTCGTCGGCGCGTTCGGGACGCCGTGCGCAGTTACGCACTCAAGGGTCATCTTCATGCGGTAAGTGCCGCATCTCCTGGGTTGCGGGATGGGCGTCCGCCGCGGCTCCGCCGGACTGGAGTCAGCAATCCGGGAGATGGCTCGTGGCAGGCACCAGAGGTCATCCTGGGTTCCTGGCTGGCCGTCACGCGGGAACCCACGTTCGGGCGCTACCCAAGGACTGATTGGAGTACCTGATGGTCTCTCGTTCCATTCAGGGGCTTTTTGCAGATCAGGTGGCGCGGGCTCCGGATGCGGCCGCGGTGTCCTTCGGGGATGCCAGGTACACCTACCGCGAGCTCGATAACCGGGCCAACCGGCTGGCGCACCGGCTGCTGGACCTGGGCGCGGGGCCCGAGACCCCGGTCGCGGTGCTGATGGAGCGCTCGGCCGAGCTGGTCGTCGCGACGCTGGCCGTCCTGAAGACCGGGGCGTTCTATCTGCCGCTGCACACGGCGTACCCGCCCGAGAGAATTCAGTGGATCACCGACCAGGCGGGCGGCCCGCTGGTGCTGGTCGACGAGAGCACGCGTGCGCGCGCCCTGCCCGGTGGCTGCCAGATCGTAGTGACCGACGCCGAGATCGACGCCGATCAGGCGTTGTCGCCGTGGCCAGCGTCTGATCCGATGGTGCGGACCGCCGCGGGCCAGCTTGCCTACCTCATGTACACGTCGGGCTCCACGGGAGAGCCCAAGGGCGTCGCAGTCACTCACCGGGATGTTATCGCCCTGGCGCTCGACCCGTGCTGGGAGGGCGGAGCCCACGAGCGCGCGCTGATGGTCGCCCCGTACGCCTTCGGCATGTCTACCTATGAGCTATGGGCGCCGCTGCTGCGCGGTGGCCTGATCGTGGTGGCCCCGCCAGGTGACCTGGAAGTCGCCACCCTGCATCGCCTCATCCTGGACGAGGCGGTCACCGTCGTGCACCTGACCGCTGGGCTCTTCCGCGTGGTCGCCGAGGAGGCACCGGCGGTTCTCGCCACCTTGCGAGAGGTCATGACCGGCGGGGATGTGATCTCACCTGCTGCGGTCGCCCGGGTGTTCGACGCGTGCCCGGACCTCGTCGTGCGGGCGATGTACGGGCAGACGGAGACCACGCTGTTCGCCACGAACTCTCCGATGACGGCTCCCTACCGCGCCGGGGCCAGCGTGCCGATCGGCCGCCCGATGAACGACATGCGGGTCTATCTTCTCGACGAAAGCCTTCAGCCGGTCCCCGAGGGCATGATCGGGGAGCTGTACGTAGGCGGCACAGGCGTGGCACGGGGATACTTCGGCCGCCCCGATCTGACCGCGGAGCGCTTCGTGCCGGATCCCTTCGGCGGCCCCGGCGAGCGGATGTACCGCACCGGTGACCTCGCCCGCTGGACGCCAGAAGGACTGGCCGACTTCGTCGGCCGCGCCGACGACCAGGTGAAGATCCGGGGCTTCCGGGTGGAATTGGCCGAGGTGGAGGCCGCGCTGGCCAGCTACCCGGGCCTGGCCCATGTCGCGGTCGTGGCGCGGGACATCGAGGCGGGCGACAAGCGGCTCGCCGCGTATGTCGTTCCGGAGTCCGATGAGATCGACGTCGTGGCCCTGCGAGCTCATGTGATGGACCTGCAGCCGGAATACGCGGTCCCGGCGGCATTCACCGTCCTGGACGCCCTGCCGCTGACCGCCAACGGAAAACTGGACCGGGCCGCCCTCCCCGCACCCAACTTTGAGCACTCATCGGGGTACCGGGAGCCGCGCAACCCGACCGAGGAAGCCATCTGCGCGATCTTCGCGGATGTTCTCGGTGTCCAGTCCGTCGGAATCGACGACAGTTTCTTCGACCTATCTGGCCAGTCTATGCAGGCAATTCGACTGGTCATGCGAATCGAGCAGGAAATCGGCACGCGTCCCGACATCGCCGAGCTGTACGACTTCCCGACGCCGGCCCTGCTGGCCCAGAAAATCGAAAGAGTAGCGGTCACGCACGCCGGCCGCGCCACCTGAGCGTTTCGTACCAGCAAGAAGGGACCGGCTGATGAATCCATTTGATGACGAGAACGGCACGTTCATGGTGCTGGTCAATGCTGAGAATCAGCATTCGCTGTGGCCAGCCTTTGCCGCGGTGCCGGCCGGGTGGACGCTCGCGGCTGGTCCCGCCAGCCGCAGCGCGTGCCTCGAATACGTGCGCACGCACTGGACCGACATAAGGCCGCGCACCCTCGCGGCGCATATGAGCGCATCCGCGTGAGCCTTGCGGCGAGCGCAGGGGGGCCGCACAGAAACCAGATGGAGGCACGGAGACCATGAGCGGTCCCCAGACACTGCAGGTACCGAATGGCTCGCTGACCGGCGTCCCGCTCTCCTTCACCCAGGAATTCCTGACCATGTTCAGCGACGGAGCGGAGACGGGCCCGTTCGGGCCGAAATATCACGTCGTGCGGGGCCTGCGGCTGCGCGGTGAACTGGACGTCGAGGCCCTGCGCCAGGCCCTCGACGACATCGTGGCCCGCCATGAGTCACTTCGCACGTCGATGGTCCGCGGCGACGATTCGTGGTGCCAGGAAATCCTGCCGCCCTGCTCTGCGGACCTGCTGATGCAGGACGTCCCGGACACCGGGCCAGGCTCTCGCGACCGCGCGGCGGAGGAGTTTCTCAACGGGCTTGAGGCCACCGAGCTCAGCTCGCGGAAGATCCCCCATATCAGGGCCGTGCTCGGCCGGTTCGATCAGCAGGATGTCGTTCTCGCGCTCCAGGCCCATCATGTGGCGATCGACGGTTGGTCGATGCAGCTGATCATGCGTGACCTGGCCACCGCATACGCTGCGCGGACGGGCCACGGCGAACCCGCGGCCACGGCGGTCAGCCAGTACCGTGAGTACTCGGCCTGGCAGAAGGCGAGCCTGGCTGACGGCGGCGCAGCCAAGGCACGTGCGTACTGGCGGGAAAAGCTGCGCGGCGCGCGGATGCTGGGCATCCCGACCGACCGGCGGCGGCCCGCCGGCGTCGCCCGGGCCACCTCGGTGTATCGCTTCCTGACCGATGCTGAATTGACCAGCGCGCTGCTGAGCATGGCCAAGGCGACGCGGTCCTCACCTTTCATGATTTTGCTCGCGGCTTACCAGCTCCTGCTCAAGCAGATAACCGGTGTCAGTGATGTTGTCGTCCCGACCATCACTTTCGGCCGCGGCCATCCTCAGTTCGACGATACGGTCGGCCCATTCTTCAATTTCATCCCGCTGCGGACCGACCTCACCGGCTGCGAGACCGTCCGTGACGCGCTAGCCCGCACCCGCGCGACCTGCATCGAAGCCCAGACCCACGAGATCCCGTTTGCGTACATCCTCGAGGAAGCCCCTGATCTTATGACAACGTTCGGGGACGACAGCGTAGCCGTGGGTGCGTTCCAGGCGTTCCAGAACGGCCCCAATGGTGGCCAGATAGGGGATCTGGAGTACACGGAGCTGCGACGGAGGGTGCTGTTCCAGGCCGAGGGGTCAGATATACCAGACGGTGCGCTTTGGACCATGGAAATCGATCCGTCTGGCGAGATTTTCGGCTGCCTGCGTTTCGACCGCAATCAATTCGACGAGGTCACTGTGGACGAGATAGCCAGCGAGTTCCAGCGCGTGCTGAGGAGGGTGGTCACCACCCCGGACGCGGCGGCCTGAGCCGGAGATAGCTACCCCAGATGGGCCGGATGCTGCAGGGAACCCCGTCCGGGCAACCGCTGGCGGGCGGCGCGGAGCCGGTAGCCGTGATCGGGATCGGCTGCCGGTTCGCCGGCGACGTCGATTCGCCGGACGCCTTCTGGGACCTGCTGCTGGACGGCCGCGACGGCATCACGGAGGTGCCACCCGGGCGGTGGCAGGTCTACGAGCACCTCGGCCCAGGCTTCGCCGAGGCGCTGCGCCGCGCCACCCGGTGGGGCGGATTCCTCCGTGACATCGAGGGCTTTGACGCCGAGTTCTTCGGCCTGACCCCGCGCGAGGCCGAGTTCATGGATCCGCAGCAGCGGATCCTGCTGGAAGCAACCTGGGAGGCGCTGGAGCATGCCGGCCTCCCGCCTCGCGATCTGGCCGGCGGCGACACCGGGGTGTTCGTTGGCATCGGCTCGGACGACTACGGCCGCCGGATGCTCGAGGACCTGCCCCGCATCGAGGCGTGGACCGGTATCGGCGCCGCCATGTGCGCGGCCGCGAACCGCATCTCCTACGCGCTGGACCTGCGCGGACCGAGCATCGCCGTGGACACCGCGTGCTCGGCGTCGCTGGTAGCGCTGCATCTGGCCTGCCAGAGCCTGCGCGCAGGCGAGAGCCCGGTGGCGATCGCGGCCGGGGTCAACCTGATCATCTCGCCCGGTCTGACCCTCACGCTCGACGCGGCGGGCGCGATGGCTGCCGACGGGCGCTGCAAGTCCTTCGATGCGTCCGCCGACGGCTACGGGCGTGGCGAGGGCTGCGGCGTCCTGGTGCTCAAGACACTCGCCGACGCGCGGCGCGACGGCGACCGGGTGCTCGCCGTCATCCGCGGCAGTGCCGTCAACCAGGACGGCCGAACGAACGGGATTATGGCGCCGAGCGGCGAGGCTCAGCGGCACGTGATCGAGCGAGCCTGCCGGCAGGCCGGAGTTGCCCCCGGGACCGTGGACTACATCGAAGCCCACGGCACCGGCACACGGCTCGGTGACCCGCTGGAGGTCTCGGCGCTCAGCGCCGTATACGGGACGGGGCGCGGCCCCGGCCGGCCCTGCCTGATCGGCTCGGTGAAGTCCAACATCGGCCACCTGGAGGCGGCCGCCGGCGTCGCCAGCGTCATCAAGGCGGTCCTCGCGCTCGACCGCGCCGAGATTCCGCCGAGCCTGAACTGTTCCACGCCGAATCCGGCCATCGCCTGGGATACAGCGGGCCTGCGGGTCGTCGCCGAACGCACGGCCTGGGCCCGCGGCGACCTGCCGCGCCGGGCCGGGGTGTCCGGGTTCGGGTACGGCGGGACGATCGCTCACATCGTGCTGGAAGAGGCCCCCGCCCCGGCCGGTGATCCCCCGCCGGCCAGCCACGGCACGCGCACAGAAGAGCGGGCGCACGTGCCCGCCGCGCCCCTTCTCTTCCCGCTCTCGGCGGCGTCGCGGGCCGCCCTGCGGCAATACGCCGGCGGCCTCGCTGACTGGCTGTCGCACCGGGGCAGCCACGCGCACGTCGAGTCGGTGGGGCATACGCTCGCGCGGCGCCGGTCCCACCTGCAGCACCGGGCGGCCGTGGTGGCCAGTGACAGGGAAGATCTTGTGACCGGCCTGCGGCTCATCGCCAGTGGCGGCGAGGGGCCTGAGGCGGTCGCGGGAACCCTGCCCGCCGAGCGGGGACGCGGCCTGGTGTGGGTCTTCTCCGGCCACGGTTCGCAGTGGGCCGGCATGGGCCGCGAGCTGCTCGCATCCGAGCCGGCCTTCGTCACGGTGATCGACTCGCTGGAGCCGGTGTTCCTGGCGGAGATCGGTTTCTCGCCCCGGCAGGTGCTGACCGACGGTGAGCTCGACGCCGTCGACCGTATCCAGGCCATGATCTTCGCGGTGCAGCTGGGCCTGGCCGGGGTATGGCGGTCCCGCGGGGTCACCCCGGATGCCGTGATCGGTCACTCCGTCGGGGAGATCGCCGCCGCGGTTACCTGCGGTGCGCTGACGCCGCAGGATGGCGCCCGGCTGATCTGCCGGCGTTCTCGTCTGCTGCGCCGGGTGGCGGGCAAGGGCGGCATGGCGATGGCCGCGTTGCCCTTCGCCCAGGCCCAGGAGCGGCTCCGCGGCCGCGTCGACCTGGTGGCGGCCATCTTCTCCTCGCCGGTCTCCACCGTCATCTCCGGAGACACCGCAGCGATCGAGGACCTGGTGGGGCAGTGGCAGGCCGAGGGCATCACCATGCGCCGCGTCGCGTCCGATGTCGCCTTCCATAGCCCGCACATGGACCCGCTGCTGGCCGAGCTCGCCGCGGCCGCCGCCGACCTTTCGCCTGCGCGGCCCGGCATCCCCATGTACTCCACCGCCGCGGGCGACCCGCGGGCGACGCCGAAGGCCGACGGCACCTACTGGGCGGCCAACCTGCGCAATCCGGTGCGGCTGGCGGCAGCCGTCCAGGCGGCCGCGCAGGATGGCTACCGCGCGTTTCTGGAGATCTCCGCCCACCCTGTGGTGGCCCACTCGATCGGCGAGACCCTCTCCGAGCACGGGTTCGCCGACACGTTCGTCGGGTCGTCGTTGCGCAGGAACAGGTCAGAGAACGCCACGCTGCTGGCGGCCGCCGGGGCGATGCACTGCCACGGGCTGCCACTCGACTGGGCGAGCCTGCATCCGCGGGGCGGCCTGATCACCCTTCCCCAGGTCGCCTGGCAGCGCCGGCGACACTGGCGGGAGACCACCCCGCGCGGCGGGGGTGAGGATCGGCGGCACGATGTCGGCTCGCATACCCTGCTCGGCTCAGAGGTCCAGGTGGCTGGACGCTCGCTGCGGCTCTGGCGGACGCTGCTAGCGGACGACTGCCGGCCCTACCCGGGCAGCCACGCGATCGACGGCGTCGAGATCGTCCCCGCCGCGGTGATGATCAACACCTTCCTCGCTGCGGCCCACGGCAGCGGGCCGGCGTCCACCCTGACGGGGGTATCACTGAAGCTTCCGCTCACCGTGGCCGGGCGCCGCGAGATCCAGGTGCTACGCGATGAGGGCGGCGTGCGGGTGGCCGCACGGGCGCTGGACGAGCATTCCGGTGGCAAGGATTCCGGCGGTATGGGCTCCGGCGGTATGGGCTCCGGCGGCAAGGGCTCGGGTGACAAGGGTTTCGGTGACAAGGGCTCCGGTCCGGGCCGCCCCTGGCTTACGCACGCCACCGCCACCGTCGCGGCCCGTCCCTCGGCCGGGCTGCCGGAGTCGCTCACCGAGACGGGAAGCCGCACCGAGCCGGCGGACCCCGGACTAGTGCGGCGGCACCTGGCCTCAGTCGGCGTGCCGACCATGGCCTTCGACTGGACGATCGAAGAGCTGTCCCGCGACGACGGCCGGCTCCGCGCCCGGGTGCTGGCCCAGCCGCCGCCGCCGCCGCGCGGCGGCCGCCCGGGCGACGTGGGCCCCGGCGCTCGACGCGGCCCTGTCCATCGCGCCGGCCGCCTTCCCCGGCGAAGCCGTACTGCGCATGGTCGCCCACGTCGAGGAGGTCCACATCGCGGGCGAGCCGCCGATGGCGGCGCTTGTCGAAGTCATCGTGGATCCGGCCAGGGACGACTCGGTGGACGTGCTGATCGCCGACCAGTCGGGCCGGGTGCTGGCGCGGCTGGCCGGCCTGCGGTACGCGGAGCTTGACCGCGACCGGCTCCCGGCCGGCGGCGGGGGGTCCCGGGGGTCGCCCCCCGGGCTGGCACAGGCCGCGCACCTGGTCAGCGCGCTGGCCTGGCGCCCGCTGTCGCTACCGGCCGAGCCGGGAAGTGGCCTCGCCCGGAGCATCGTCCTCATCGGCCCGGACGCCGGGGCGCTGGGGGCGCAGCTGACCGCGGCCGGGGCCGCCTGCACCGCCGTGTCCGGCCCCGCGGAGCTGGCTGAGATCTCGGCAGGCCGATGGGCATCGGCCGACGTGCTGCTGCTTCCCCCCTCGGTGCAGGCGTCCGACTCCACGATCGCCACCATCGCCGCGGTCACCGACGCCGCCGCGCACTCGGCATGGCTGCTCACCAGCACCGTCCAGCGGCTCGCCGCCCTGGAGGCCACGCCTCGCCCGCGCCTGTGGTGCGTCACGACCGGGGTGGTGGAGAGCCGGCGGGAGTCTCATCTCGCGCACTCGTCCCTCTGGGGTGTCGGCCGGATCGTTTCTGGCGAGCATCCGGAGCTGTGGGGCGGCCTGATCGACCTGCCCGCCGCCGGCCTCGGCTCGTCCGCCGGTGCCTTGCTCGAGATCCTGCGGGCCGCGCCGGGGGAGGACGTGATCGCGCTGCGCGACGGGGCGGCCGCGGTGGCCCGGCTGGCCCGGCCCGCGGCCCGGCCGTCCGGCCGCCCGGTGGAGTGCCGCTCCGACGGGACGTATCTCATCACCGGCGGGCTGGGCGCCCTCGGACTTGCGGTGGCCCGATGGCTAGCCGAACGAGGTGCCGGCTGCGTCGTGCTGGCCAGCCGCCGGCCGTTCCCGGCCCGCGCGACCTGGGACGATCAGTCCGACGAGAAAGTCCGCAGGCAGATCGACGGCATCCGGGCCGTGGAGGCACTCGGGGTGACCGTGCGGACCGTGTCCTTCGACATCGCCGACGCCGGGCAGGCCGCGCGGGCGCTGTCCCCTGCCGCCCTGGGGCTCCCCCCGATCCGGGGCGTGGTGCACGCCGCCGGAGTGCTGGACAACCGGCTGATCTCGGCGGTGGATGAGGAGTCGCTGCGGACCGTCATGCGTCCCAAAGTCGATGGCGCATGGGTGCTGCACCAGCTGTTCCCGCCCGGCAGCCTCGACTTCCTGGTCTTCTTCTCCTCCTGCGGGTATCTGCTCGGACTGCCGGGTCAGGCGAGCTACGGCGCCGCCAACGCCTTCCTGGACGCACTGGCCGAGCACCGCCGCGGCACCGGCCACGAGGAGACCGTGAGCCTCGGCTGGACGTCGTGGCGCGGCCAGGGCATGGCGGTCAACGAGGTCGTCGACATAGAACTGCGCGCCAGGGGCGTGACCGACATCTCGGCGGCCGAGGCTTTCGGCGCGTGGGACCTCGCGGCGGCCCACGGCGGCGGTTACTACGCCGTGCTCGGCATCGCCGGGCTGACCGCGGGCATGCAGCGCCCGGCACTGCTCGGCGAGTTGCCCGACGGCGACGCAAATGCCGGTGCCGGTGCGCCCGGGGCCGCCGGGCCCGACGGCCTGGCTGAGCTGGCTGAGCTGGCGCGGGACGAACTGCGCGAGCGTCTGCTTGACGAGGTCGCCGCTCAGGTCGCCACGGAGATGAAGCTGCCCGTCCAGGACCTGGACCCGCGCCGCTCGCTGGCCGAGCAGGGGCTGGACTCCGTGATGACCATAGTGATCCGGCGCCGCCTGGAGAAACGGTTCGCCCGCAGCCTTCCCGCCGCTCTCCTCTGGCATCAGCCGACCGTCACCGCGATCGCCGAGCACCTGGCCGAGATGGTGTCCTCCGCCGGCCGCGGCGGGAACGGCGCGGCCGCCCAGGCCGACGAAGTGGAGTCAATGGTGGGCACCTGATGGATAACACGGCCGCTTTTCCGCAATCATGAAATTCTCACCTCCGGCATGTTGGTTTTTCACGTGTTCAGCGGAGCGGGTGGGCATGGACGCGGGATTTAAATAACCGGTGATAGCCTGGGATCGCCGTAGTCCAGAACTCGGGTCAAGGAGGCAGCAGATGCTGATGGTCGCTGGAAAGATGTACCTTCACCCGGACGAAAGGGATAAGTGGGTCGAGGCCCATTACGACGCGATCACGCGGGCCCGGGCCATGCCCGGGTGCCTGGATCTGTACCTCTCGGCCGACCCCATAGAACCGGGCCGGGTGAACATGCTCGAGCGGTGGGAATCGGAAGAGCAGCTCGAGGCGTGGCGAGCGGTCGCGGAGCCGCCGCCGAAGCCGGCGATATTCGAGGCGGAAGTGTTCAAGTACGAGATCAGCTCGGTCGGCCCGCCGTTCTAATGATCTCGGCCAGTTGAAGTCCTGGCCCGTGAGGCAACTCGGGAGATGCCGTAGGGCGGCCCAGTGGCAATCATGGATCTGTGGCAGGCCAACTGACTGAGCAATTGTCCCCGCGGCGGGCGCCGGACGCTGACCGATTGGAGTCCTCGATGGGCCTCGTATTCAACCCGTTGGACTACGAAACCCAGGATGATCCTTATCCGATCTACGCGCGGCTTCGGGAAGAGGCGCCAATCTACCATAACGAGGAGGTGGACTTCTGGGCGCTGTCCAGGCACCGGGATGTGGAGCAGGGGGTGCGCAACCCTGAGCGGTTCTCCAACCGCAACGGGCCGCTGATGGAGCGGGACTTCTGGAAGCCGGACTCAGCGGAGATGCATTCCCTGGTCGCGATGGATCCGCCTCGGCACACGGTCTACCGGAAGCTTATCTCGGCGAGTTTCACGCAGCGGGCCGTCACGGCGCTGGAGCCACGCATACAGGCGTACGCGAGGCGTTACGTGGAGGCGGCGGTCGAGCGCCGCGAGTTCGACGCCATGGCCGACGTTTTCAAGAAGGTGCCGCTGGACGCGCTGGCCATGATCGTCGGGATGCCGGAGGCCGACCGGCCGATCATGCAGCGCATGCTGGACGGCACGATTCACCGGGAGGACGGGGCGGACTTCGTCACTCCCGAGCAGATGCAGGCGTTCGAGGACCTGACCAGCTACTACACCGAGCTGGTCGCCGAGCGCCGCCGCAAGCCGTGCGACGATCTCCTGTCGCAGGTGCTGGCGGCCGAGGGTCGATGGGCGGCCCCTCGAGGACAGGGAGATCGTCGCTCTCCTCCACCTGCTGGGCGGGCCGGCACCGAGACCACGATCGAGATGCTGGGGAACGCCTGGTACTGGGCATGGCGCCACCCGGATCAGCGGAAGATCGCACTGAGCGGCGAGGTCATCCCCGGGTGGGTGAACGAGACCCTGCGGTACGACTCGTCCGTGCAGCTGGCGGTGCGCGTCGTCATGGAAGACTTCGACGCCTACGGCGTCACCGTTCCAGAGGGAGCCCAGATGCTCCTGCTCATCGCCTCGGGAAACCGTGATGCCGATGTCTTCCCCGACCCCGACCGGTACGACCTGAACCGCAACGCGACCGGGATCCTCAGCTTCAGCGGCGGGCCGCACCACTGCGTAGGCCACCTGCTCGCCCGCAAGCTGGCCAAGATCACCCTGGCGGAACTCGCCGCCCGCGTCGCCGACTACGAAATCGATCCCGCGGGTGTGAAGCGCGTACGCAGGGCCATCGTGCACGGGTTCAGCGCCCTGCCCACGGTGATCACACCCCGCTGACTCCGGTTCGGGCCCTGCCTGACCCCGACCTCTTTAGAGCCTGCCTGAGAACCCCGTGCTCTGCTGCGTGGCGCCCAGACGGCGGCTGGCTGCGTTGTCGCTCGGTCCGTAGGACCTCCGGCTATGCTCCCTCACTCCGCCTTGCCAGCCACCGCCTGGATCACCGCTCGCGGCGAGCGAGGGTTCTCAAGCAGGCTCTTAGACCGAACGGCTGTCGGCGGTTCTCGCTCACCCGTGAGAGCCGCCGGCAACCCGTTTCCGCTATCCGAATCCGGCGAAGGAGAAGGAATGTCCGGGGACGACGTGACCGCCAGGCTCATGAGGTACATCGAGGAGAACCTGCTGCCCGCTGGTCTGGCCGGACCGATCAACGAGACGAGCCACCTCCTGGAGATGGGTGTGCTCGACTCGCTGAAGACAGCCATGCTGCTGAATTTCATCCGTGATCAGCTGGGTGTCAGGATCCCGCCGCTGATGATTGAGTTCCAGAACTTTAAGGACGTACAGAGCATCTCGGCCATGGTCAGCAATCTCGCCGCAGAGCCCGCAGGCAGCGAAAAGCGAGCATAAAGACTGGCTCCGGGGAGAAGTGCCCTGCGCGGGAGTCGCTAGGGGCGTTGCTGGGGGTCGCGGCGCTGCTCAGTTCCTTAGGATTCGCCCCTGAACCGCTTGATCACCGGGCCGAACGCTTCCATCTGCGGCTCGAGCACGGTGATGAAGGAGAACCCGAACCTGTCCCTGCGCTCGCGCAGCTGGCCGGCGATCTCGTCGACGGTGCCGATCAGCGCGAACGGCGTCTCAAGCAACTCGTCGACCGTGAAGAACGGCATCTGCTCCGCGACCATCGCGCGCGCCGTCGTGGCGCGGTCCTGCGTCACCACGACGGCGTGGATGAGCTGGTGCAACTCCAGGTCGCCTGCCCGGTCGCCGGCCTGCTCCCTGATGAAGCGGACCCGCTCGTCAGCCTCGGCCGCGGTGCCCATCCGAAGGGCTCCAGGCGGCTGGCCAGCCTGCGGGAAGAGCCCGCTGACGGACACCGTGTCCGCCCGGCGCGCGGCCAGCGCCAGCATCTTGTCCCCGGTTCCGCCGATGATCAGCGGCGGGCCTGACCCGTTCATGCCGCTCCGCTGCAGCGGGGCCAGCGCCGGGAAGCCGAAGATCTCTCGAACCTGCTGACCCTGGGGGTACCCGCCCGAGATGAAGATCTTTTCCATCTCGTCCAGGGCGCTCTCGAGCGCCTCGACGCGTTCCGGCAGCGGCCGCCAGGGCAGGCCTGCCACGTCGAACTCCCATCTCATGTGACCGACGCCGACACCGATTTCCAGCCGTCCGCCGGTGAGGATGTCGGCCGTGGCCACCTCGCGGGCCAGCAGGTGCGGATTCCAGAGCCCGATGTTGAGCACCAGGGTGCCGACCCGGACCCGCTCGGTCGCCGCCGCCGCCGCGATCAGGGGCGAGAACGGCGCGGGCGACTCGAAGTGGTCCGAGGAGAAGATCGCGTCATAACCATACCGCTCCGCGGCACGGCAGTACTCGGCGAAGCTGTCCGCCGAGCGGATCGCGAATATGTTGCAGCTGAACCGGAAATCGTGCATGAAGCCACTCTCACATCACATGTCGTCGGGTGGTTTTCCTGCTGCGGTCAGAGCTTGACCGCCAGTGTCATCCCGTCAGCAAAAGGAATCATGCTAATGGCGACACGCTCGTCATGGTGAAGCCTCGCGTTGAACTCCTGTACCGCCCGGGTCTCAGAGTCGTGCGCGGCGGAGTTCATCACGGCCCCGTGCCATAGCACGTTGTCGACTACTATCAGCCCGCCCGGCCGCAGCAGCCTCAAGGCCCCATCAAAGTACGTCTGGTAGCCTTCCTTGTTAGCGTCGATGAAGACAAAATCAAAAGAGCCGACCGCCCCCTCCTCGGCCAGCAAGGCGGCCAGAGTCTGGCCGGCCTCACCGAGGCGCAGGTCCACCTTGTCGTCGACTCCCGCGCGCTTGCAGAAGTCGAGCGCTATCTCGCCCCACAGCTCGTTGTTCTCCAGCCCGATCACGTGTCCGTCATCGGGAAGCGCCAGGGCCGTGGACACCAGGCTGTATCCGGTGAATACTCCGACCTCAAGGGCACGCTTGGCGCCGACTGCCTTCACCAGAACGCTCAGGAACTGGCCTTCCTCGGGCGGCACCTGCATGAGATGAAATGGCAGCTTAGCGGTCTCTTCCCGCAACTCACGCAGCGGCTCAGGCTCGCGCAGCGAAACGGCGGAAATGTAGTCCTGCAGGGCGTCATTCAGTGTGACTTGAAGCCTCATGCGTTACCGTCCGCGTCAAGGAGTAGGGTAAGAGGTAATGAACAGTGAAACAGACTGCCCCAACCGTTGTCCGCTTCGTGGTTGCCCAGCCGGACCGCGATAGCCGGACCGCGATAGCTTGTCCGCCGTGCCGGCATCGGCACTCATTGACCGGCGGCCCGGGCGCAGGTGCCCGCGCCCGGGTCGCATGTGATCGGCGATGCCCTGCCGTCAGGCAGTTTCGTAGACGAGGTGCAGGACGCCGTTGGGCAGGGTCTTGACGTTGCTGAGCGTAAAGGCCAGCTGGTCGCTCAGGTCCCCGAACAAGTGCCTGCCGGTACCCACTGCGGTGGGGAACACGATCAGGTGCAGTTCGTCCACCAGCCGCTCGCGCAGTAGCCACTGGACCAGGGTGATGCTGCCACTGATGTTGATCTTCGTGCCGGGCTGCTGCTTGAGCTTGGCGATCTCGTCGGCGAGGTTGTCGCTGATCAGCGTGGAGTTCTGCCAGTCCGCGCTGTCCAGTGTGCGGGAGACCACTACTTTGGGGACGTTGTTGAGGTACTCGGCCTCGGGACCGGACTGCCCGCCGAAGGCCCCGGCGAAGTATTCGTAGGTGACCCGGCCAAGCAGCAGGGTGTCCCCGGCCGCCATCAGCTCGCGGATCGTCTCGCCGAACTCAGGGCTGTAATAGGGGCCGACCCACTTGTCCTCCCCGTCCACAACGCCGTCCAGCGTGATGGACAGGCCTGCCGCTATTTTCTTCATGACCGGTCTCCAGATTTCGGGTCGGTGCTGCGTCTCGGATGACGTTATGGCGGCGTCGGCTAGGACGCCACAAGCTCTCGACCATATCGTTAATGTCGTCACCCTGACATCTTTCATCTTGCTGACATCTGCGCCTGGCCCGGCCGCAGCATTATGGGAGATGCCCCGCATTGCGCCTGAGTGTGAACATGGCAGCACATTTCCAGGGCCCGGTCACCGGCCTGGCCCGGAGCATCGGAGCATCGGAGCAGCAGGGAAGCAGCGCGTGCGTATACCGGACACGTTCATCAAGGGGCTCGGTGCCTACCTGCCCGGCCGGGTCACCGCCCAGTGGGCCGTCGGCCAGGGCCTGTACGACGCTGAGGAAATCGAGCTGCACGGCGTGACGGCGACGGCGGTAGCGGGCCAGACCCCCGCACCGGAAATGGCCCACCGGGCCGCACAGCAAGCGCTCAAGCGCTGTGGCCACAGCGCTTCCGACCTGGACCTGCTGTTGTACGTCGCCACCTGGCACCAGGGGCCAGAAGGCTGGCTGCCCCATTCCTACCTGCAGCGCCACCTGGTGGGTAACGAGGTGCCCGCGATCGAGATCCGGCAAGGGTGCAACGGAATGTTCAGCGCGATGGAACTGGCCTCGTGCCAGCTGCGCGCCGAACCCCAGCGGACGGCCGCTCTGCTGGTCGCCGCGGACAACTACGGCACGCCGCTGGTGAACCGCTGGGACATGGGCCGCGGGTACGTCGGCGGCGACGCCGCCACCGCGGTGCTGCTCACCAAGGAGCGCGGGTTCGCTCAGGTGCTGTCGGTGTGCTCCGCCACCGTCTCCGAGGCGGAGGAGATGCACCGGGGTGACGAAGCCCTCTTTCCGCCCGGCATCACGATCGGGCAGGGCCTGGACTTCGGGGCCAGGAATGAGGAATACCTGCGTAAGGCCCGGTCTCAGCCGGTCGGCACGGCCCCCTTGCTCAAGATTCACCAGAAAACGCTGGAAGTCGTCGATAGGGCCTTGGCTGAGTCAGGGATCACAATCGCGGATGTCACGCGGGTGGCATTCATGAACGTGTCCAGGGAGATCGTGGAGCAGCGTTGCATGGCCGCGCTCGGCCTGCCGATGTCGAAATCGACCTGGGCCTTCGGCAGGGCGGTCGGCCACTGCGGTGCCAGCGACCAGATCCTGGCCCTCGATCACCTGCTCGGCGCCGGCCAGCTGCACCCGGGTGACCATGTGCTGATGCTGGGCACGGGCCCGGGCGTCATGCTGGCGAGCGCCATCATCCAGGTCCTGGACGCGCCGCCCTGGATCGGCTGACGAAGGCATCGGCTGACGAAGGCAGGGCGCAACGGCAGGCGATCAGCGCAGTCGCACCGGCAGCTGCTTGATCCCGTTGAGAAAGCTCGACCGGAGCCTGAGCGCCTGGCCGTCAGGGCGGATGCCGGGCGCCCGCCGGGCGAGCGCGGCGAACAGCACCTGCAGCTCGAGCTGGGCGAGCTGCCGTCCCAGGCAGAAGTGCGGGCCGCCCCCGCCGAAGCCGGCGTGCGGATTGGGGTCGCGGCCGATGTCGAAGGTCAACGGATCGGCGAAGACGTCGGCGTCCCGGTTCGCTGAGCTGTAAAAGACGACGACCTTGTCGCCCTGGGCGATGGGCTGGCCACCGACCTCGGCATCACACGTCGCCGTCCTGCGGAACAGGTTCACCGGGCTCGTCCACCGGACGACCTCCTCGACCGCGGTCGTGATGAGGCCGGGGTTTTCCAGCAGCCGTCGCCACTGGGCTGGATGCGCGAAGAGCGCCTGCATGCCCCCGGCGGCGGCGTAGGTGGTGGTCTCGGTCCCCGCGATCGTCAGCATCAGGACGAACATGTAGAACTCATCGGTGGTCAGCGACTCGCCGTGCTCGTCCGGGGCCAGCAGCCTCGTCACGATGTCGTCGCGGGGCGCGGCCCGGCGCTGCGCCGCCAGGTCGGCGGCATAGACATACAGTTGCGTGGCCGCGTCCTGCCGGGGGGCGCGGCGGCCGGAGCCCGTGGCGGAACGGTCGCCTGGATCGTCGTTGCCGACCAGCCGGCTGGCGATTCCGACCAGGTGACCGCGATCTTCCGGTGGCGCGCCGAGCAGTTCACAGAGCACATACAGGGGCAGTGGCGCGGCGATATCGGCGACGAAATCGGCGGCGCCAAGCGGCGCGACGTCATCGAGCAGGGCTGCGCAGATCTCGCTGATCCGTTCTTTGAGCTGGCTGATAATGCGCGGCGTGAACATCCGGTTGACGAAGCTGCGCTGCCTGCTGTGCTGCGGCGGATCCATGTTGATCGTCATCAGCCGCTGCCGGTGGATAACGTCCGGGGGAAGCTCGTCAAACAGCGCGAGACGCTGGTATGAGGAGAAAACCTGTGGATTCCTGGACACCTGCTCGACGTCGCGATGCCTCGTGACAGCCCAGAACCCCGGCCAGCCTTCGCCGCCCCCCGCCGCGTGCCAGAACACCGGGGAATGCGCACGCAGCCAGGTGAGCTGGTCGTGCGGAGTCCCGTTACGAGCGTACGAGTCCGGATCAACGAGGTTAATCTCAGGCGCCATATCCCGTGTCCTAGCACCTGTCCGCCGGGTGCCACTCGGCTATCACTCAGGCTAGGGATCCGGAGGAGCAGCCCCGCGGCTGGTTACCAATTGTGCCCCTGTTGTCACAGGGACGGAATTTGGCCTGAGCAATCTGCGATAGGACATATCGAGCGGACCGGAACTACCTTGCAAGGAAGCTGCCGTACGGGTTTCCGCGCGCGTCGGCGGAGGGCAGAGCGGGCAGCAAGCAGAGCAGGCCGAGGGTGATCCTCGCACGTTCGCTGGGCTGCAGCGAGGGGGCCGGGGGACAGCGGTCTTTATTCCATGACGCCTAGGAGGGCATGGTGCCAACGACCGAGGCCCCGGCGACAAAGGCGCCGATCAGGGAAGAACTGGCCCATCAGGTAGCCGGATTGACGCCTGCACTGCGGGATAACGCACCTCAGCCAAGCCAGTCGGGAACCGTTCCCTGGCCGCAGGAGTATGTCGCGCGCTATATCGCCAAGGGCTACTGGGAAGGACGCTCGATCGGCGAGCACATTCTCGCGGCCGCTGACGCGGCCCCGGATGTGGTCGCCATCGTGGACGGCGAGCTCCGGCTCACCTACCGCGAGCTGGCCGAGCGGGCGGATGCTGCGGCGAGCCGGCTGCGCGCCATCGGCCTGCGCGGCGATGACCGGATGGTCGTCCAGCTGCCGAACGGCTGGGAGTTCGTGGTCCTGATCCTGGCGTGCCTGCGGCTGGGCGTGATCCCGGTGATGGCGCTGCCCGCCCACCGCCGGCATGAGCTGTCCTACCTGGTCGCCCAGTCGCAGGCGCGGGCCATCGCGGTGCCTGACACGATCAAGGGGTTCGACTACCAGGCGATGGCCAGCGACATCGCCGCCGCGGCGGACAGCGTCGCGCACGTCCTGGTGTCCGGCACCGACATCCAGTCCGGCAGCGTGGACCTGCGGGCGCTGTGCGCGCCCACGGAGGATCCGGCCGCGGTCCGTTCCGAGCTCGATGGCCGCCCCCCCGCCAGCCGTTCGGTAGCAATTTTCTTGCTCTCGGGCGGGACGACCGGCATGCCCAAGCTGATCGCCCGCACCCACGACGACTACGCCTATGGCGCCAAGCAGTGCGCCAGGGTCAGCCGGTTCGGGCCCGGCACCGTATACCTCGCGGTGCTGCCGATGGGGCACAACTTCACCCTGGGCGGCCCGGGAATCATCGGCACGCTGATGTCCGGCGGCCGCGTGGTGATCGCCTCGTCTCCGGCGCCGGGGAAGGCGTTCACCACGATCGAGCGTGAGCGGGTCACGGCCGCCGCCGTCGTGCCCGCGGTGGCGCAACGGTGGATGGAATTCCGGGAGTCAGACCAGCGCCACGACATCAGCTCGCTTGAGATCCTGCAGGTCGGCGGGGCCAAGCTGGCGGACTACCTGGCCAGCCGGATCGGCCCGGCGCTGCGGTGCATCGTGCAGCAGGGCTACGGGATGGCCGAAGGGCTGATCTGCATCACCCGGGGCGACGATTCCGACGAGGTTCTCCACCACACCCAGGGCCGGCCTATCTGCCCCGACGACGAGCTCCTGGTAGTGGATGATCAAGGTCAGCCGGTGCCCCTGGACGTTCCCGGGGTGCTGCTGACCCGCGGTCCCTACACCCCACGGGGATATTACCGGGCCGAGGAGCATAACGCCCGGTCGTTCATGCCGGATGGCTGGTACCGCACCGGGGACATCGTGCGCCTGCGTCCCGACGGCAACCTGGTGGTCGAGGGACGGGACAAGGACATGATCAACTGCGGAGGCGAGAAGGTCTCCGCCGAGGAAGTCGAGAACCTGGCCTATCAGGTCGAGGGGGCCGCCCGGGTCGCCGCCGTGGCGATGCCCGACCCCGTCCTGGGTGAGGGCGTGTGCCTCTATGTCGTGCCGCATCAGGGGATGACCGTCGAGCTGGACGATTTCCTCACCACGATGGACCGCATCGGCGTGGCGCGGTTCAAGATGCCCAAGCGGGTCGTCCTGGTCGGCGCCCTGCCCGTCACCAACATTGGAAAGATCGACAAGAACGCGCTCAGGAAGGACATCCAGCGGCGGCTCGCCGCCGAGCAGGAGGACCGGGCGGGCTCGCCGGACGACGTCCAGGTGCCCGGGCCGGCGAAGCGAACCGCGAGATGACCGAGGCGAAGCTGAGCGGCGGTTTCCTGCTGGCGGACTCAGCCGAGCGGCATGCGGCCAACGCGCGGTTGCGCGACCGGGGCCAGGTGCATTGCATCACGCTGCCCTCGGGGAAGACCGCCTGGCTGGTAACCGGGTACGACGAGGTCCGCCGGGCGCTGATGGACCTGCGCCTCGAGCCGCGGACCGCCACCGTCGGCAACCGCCGCCGGATGCCGGACGACGTGCGGCTCGGCATGAACAGCCACATGCTCAACGTCAACCCGCCCGACCACACGCGCCTGCGGCGGCTGGTTTCCGCCGCGTTCACCCGCCGGCGCATGGAGCAGATGCGGCCGAGGATCCAGCTGATCACCAATGAGCTGCTCGACGCGATCGAGGGCCGGGACGAGCTGGATCTCATCGAGACCCTGGCGTTGCCGCTCCCGATCCGGGTGCTCTGCGAGCTGATCGGCGTTCCCGGGGAGGACTCCGACTACTTCCACGGGCTGACCGCATCGATCACCACCAGCGCGCTCGCACTCGAGCAGCTCGACGCCGCCGCCGCCGAAATGCTCGGTTACATCCGCCACCTGGTGAAACGCAAAGAGCGGGAGCCCGCGCCCGACCTGCTGTCCGCGCTCGTGGCCGTGCGCGACGGCAACGACCGGCTCGCCGGGCACGAGCTGACCTCGATGGTCTTCCTGCTCCTCACCGCCGGCCACGAGACCACCGTGAATCTCATCAGCAACACGCTGCTGGCCCTGCTCACCCACCCGGACCAGCTGGACCGGCTGCGGGCCGACCACAGCTTGCTGCCCGCCGCGGTGGAGGAGGGGCTGCGCTACGACAGCCCGGTGCAGGTGGCCCTCCGGCACAGCCTCGAGCCCGTCGAGCTGGGCGGCGTGACGATCCCGGCCGGCTCGACCGTGGTGCTCTCGGTGCTCGCCGCCAACCGCGACGCGGCCAGGTTCCCCGAGCCCGACCGGTTCGACCTCACCCGGGCGGACAATCCGCAGCTGGCCTTCGGCGTCGGCCTGCACCACTGCATCGGGGCGCCGCTGGCCAGGGTCGAGGGCGTGGTCGCGATCGGCTCGCTGCTCGCCAGGTTCCCCGGCCTGCGGCTAGCCGTGCCTGCCGAGGAGCTGGGCTGGCGGCTCAGCATCATCATGCATGGCCTGGAAACGTTGCCGGTCAGGCTCCGCGAGGATGCCCGATCCACATCACCGCATCCGCCGAGGTGTGCATCGGATTTGGTTCCGATCATGATAGATCATGCCGTTCTAGAATCGGCGATACTTGTGGAGGAGACATGAATGGCCACCAGCGGTGATGTGACCGTCAGGGATTCTGATTTTTTGCGGATAATATGTTTTGGCACGACCGCCTTCGAATTGCTGCGCACGGGTCTCGAATTCGACCTTTTTGAGCGCCTGGAGGCGGCCGGCGGGATGGACCTCGGGGAGGTCGCGGCCGCGATCGGCGCCGAAGAGCAGCCCGCCCGCATCCTCCTGCTGGGGCTAAGCTCCCTCAAGCTGCTCGACAAGCAGGGGGAAACGTACGTCAACAGCGAACTGGCCCGGCGGAGGCTGCTGCGGTCCAGCCCGCGCTTCATGGGTAAGTTCGTCGATATCCAGGCCAAGGTCATCAACGCCACCCTGGGCGACTTCGCCGAGTCGATCCGGCAGAACACGAACGTTGGGCTGCGCCATATCAGCGGCCCGGGCACGACGTTGTACGAGCGGCTCACCGCGCACCCGGAATTGCAGGAAGTCTTCTACGACAACATGGGTGACGTGTCGCAGACGGTCTTCGACCGCATCCTGGACCGGTATGACTTCAGCCAGGTCCGTCACGTCATCGATCTCGGTGGCGGTGACGGCGCGAACAGTATCGAGATGGCCCGCCGTTACCCGCATATCGAGGCGACGGTGTTCGACAAGGAGAGCGTGACCAGGATCGCCGGGGAGCGGATCCAGGATCCGGACGTGCGCAGGCGCGTGCATTTTCACCCTGGCGACATCTTCGACGACGCGTTGCCGCGCGGCGCGGACGCGATCCTCTACTTCCACATCTTCGAGATCTGGTCCCTGGAGCGGAACACCGACCTGCTGCGCAAGTGCCATGCCGCGCTGGAGGACGGGGGCGTCTGCCTGGTCTACAACTTCGCGTCGAACGACGATGGCATCGGGCCGGTACTGGCCGGGCTGATGTCGCCGTACTTCCTCACCCTGGCCTCTGGCGAGGGCATGGTCTACTCGCCCACCGACATGGAGCAGGCCGTCCTCGATGCGGGTTTCTCCCGGGCCGTGCGTTACGACGACCTGGGTTTCGGCCACACGCTGATCGTCGGGTACAAATAAAGCGGCAACGCAGAAATCACAAGCTTCTATTCGAATGCCGCTGAAATCAGGCGCAACCAGGGAGATGCGGCATACGGCATGCGATGTGACGCTATGTTGCAAGCTCACCCGGCCTAATGAAGGAGATGCGCAATGGCAGGCGGAACCGCTGTACAGGAACGCAAGCTACGCTTGCCGCCTGAGCCGGATCTCACTCCGGGCGAGATCATCGCGCGAGCCGAAGCCATCGCGCCTACCCTGGTCGGGCGGCAAGCCGAGACCGAGGAGCGAACATTCTATGCTCAGGACACGCATGAGACCTTCGCGAAGGCCGGCTTTTACCGGATTCTGGTACCGCGGCGCTACGGCGGCTACGAATTTGGGATCGACACCTTTCTGCGCGTGTCAATGGCACTCGCCCGCGGATGTCCCTCTACGGGCTGGATGTACAGCCTGGGCCAGGCACACGCGCTCATCGTGGCGAGCCTGTTCGGGGAGCGGGCACAGGACGAACTGTTCGGCTCTGGGGACTTTATCTGTCCTGCGGTTGCAGCGCCCGGTGGCACGGCGCAGCAGGGGCCGGATGGGCAGTGGCTGATAAGCGGAAGGTGGAGCTACTGCTCCGGTGCGCCGTACGCCACGCATTTCCTTGGTCACACGCTGGTCCCGGCCGGCGACGGAGGGGACCCGCAGCCCATGGCGTTTGTCGTGCCGCGAAGTGGGTGGAACCTCGTCGACGACTGGGGCCGCCACCTCGGGCTCAGGGGTAGCGGCTCGCACAGCATCACGATCTCGGGTGCCCGCGTCCCCGATTACTTCGCGCTGAGGTCCGTGCACGTCGTCAACACCGATGTGACCGCGGGCACGCCCGGCCTTGATCTGCACGGTAACCCGCAGTACGCGGGCGGAGCGCTCAGCTTCATGTGCCTCGGGCTCGCCGCCCTCGCCGTAGGCATCGCCAATGGCGCGCTGGACGCGTATGAAGAACTGCTGAGGACGAAGCAGACATTCCATCCGCCGATCATGAATCGATCGGAGAGCCCCGACTACCAGCTCTGGCATGGCGAGGCTATCGGATTGATTGCCACGGCAGAGGCAGCCCTGTCGAATGCCGCACAGCAATGGCAAGACGCCTGCAGCCAGGGTCGCGGAGCCTTCACGGGAAACGTAAATCTACATATCACCGCGATCTGCAACGAAGTGATAAACATTTGCTGGCGTGCCGCGGAGAGGTTCCTCTTCCGTACCGCCGGATCCAGTTCCATACGACAGGGCGAGCGTGTCGAGCGTATGTGGCGTGATCTGTCCATGGTGTACACCCATGCCGGTCCCATCTTCCTGGCTACCGCAGGGAACCGCGCGCTTTCACAATCCCGGCTGGGCGCGGAATCGGCCGGGTTCGCCGCGGGCTAAACGGGGAAAATCGGCACCGGGCAGCAGGACGCTCAGGACGTTCGTGCAGTTCAGCGGATAGTTCAGGCCTTGTCCTTGCCGGGTGGCCGGCCACGATCGGAGAAGAGGTTCCGTCTGGAGATCTGGCCTGCCCGTTGGGCCGGCGGGGCTGCGGACCCATGGCAGCCCCGCCGCGCTCATCATGATCGCCAGCGCCGCCTGCACGCGGCGCGGCTCCCTGCCCCTGGGCGGTTACACATGCGCGGCGGCCAGGAATCCCTGGACCACCGGTGCGACCGATTCGGGGACAATGGTGTGAGTCAGGCCTTCAATGGAGTGGCGCGTCGCATTGGGGAGGGCATCCACGAGGGCCTGCACGGAATCACGTTGCCACTGCGGGCTCCGCCCGCCGTCTATGACGAGGGTCGGCACCGTGACGAGCGGCAGCCGCTCGATGGGCATCGAGTTGTCGCCCGCTATGGCCAGGTCATACGGCAGCGTGGTGGCCAGGCTCTCGAGCAGCGGCCACATCGGCATCTTCTGCACTCGGTCCAAGACCTCGGAAGGCAGCCCGATGCCCCTTTCCAGGAAGTGCGTGACAGCGTCGCCCGGGCGGCCCGAGTCCAGCAGATGGGTGATGTTCGTCCGGAATTCCTGGTCCAGCCGGGCGTGGGCGTCGCCCACGATGTAAGGCGGCTCATACAGCGCCAGCCTCGTGATGGGCACCCCCTGGGCCACCGCTTCCAGGGCCAGCATGCCGCCGGTGCAGTTCGCGAAGAGCATCGCCGACCCGCCAGCCACGCCGATGACCGCGTTGAGATCGTCGATCTCTTTGCTGACCGCGTAGGGCTGGGTGTCCCCGCTGTCGCTGCGGCCGCGGCGATCGTAGTTGAACACGGTGAAGTGCGGCGCCAGCAGCGAGGCGAGCTCAGCTGCCTGCTGCCGGTCGTTCAGGCCGCCGCCCATCATGATGAGGGCTGCTCCCGCACCCAACCGGTCGAAGGCTAGGGCGGTGCCATCCTTCGAAATCACTGTTTCCATGAATTTCCTCCGCACTGGGAACTTTGTCGGCGGCCTTTGCGTGGTCGGCCAGGCCGAAGGCGCCAGCCCGGCTAGAGCGGCCGGGCCTCGGTGATAGGCAGGCTCTTGGTGGGAATCACGCGCACGAGCTCCAGGCCGGCCTGGCGGAGCAACTGCTCCATCTGCTCGTGGCTGCGCCCGCCGCCACCGCTCATGGTCAGCAGCAGGAGGTCATAGAGCTTGCCCCACTCAAAGGCATTGCCGGGAACCAGGACAGGCTCGATGATCAGCATCTTGCTGTCGTCCCGCATGGCGGCGCGTACCGTCCGCAGGGCGCGCAGCGCCTCCTGGTCCTGCATGCTGTACATGATCCGCTTCATGACGTAAGCGTCCGCGCCGGCGGGCGCCGACTCGAGGTAGCTGCCCCCGGCCGCCTGGCAGCGATCCGTAACGCCGTGCTCAGCCAGCACCGGCCCGGCGCCGGCCACCACGTGGGGCTGGTCGAACACCGTGCCTGTCACTGAGGGGAACGCCGCGAGCAGGGCGGCGAGGAACGCGCCGTTGCCGCCGCCGACGTCGACGATGGTGCCGAAGGACGCCCAGTCATAGGCCGGGATCAGGGTACGGACCTCCCGGCGGGTGACTGCCTGCTGCGAGGCGTCGAACCGGGCGCTATCGGCCGGCCGCTCGGCGAAGAACTCCCACGCGCTCTTGCCGTGCGCCTGGTCGAAGGCCGGTTGTCCCGTTCGCAGGCTGTGATCGAGCAACGCCCACGCCTGGATGTCGGGGGCCAGCAGGGGATAGGCCTCACGCAGCGACCGCGGGTGGTCGCTGCGCAGTGGGTCGGCCAGCGGGGTCATGGCGAACACGCCAGGGTCCGTCTCGGCGAACACGCCCTTGCACGCCAGCACCCGCATCGCGCGGTACAGGGATGGCGCATGCGTCCCCGTCAGCTCAGCCAGTTCACCGACTGAGCGCGGACCGCCGGCGAGGTGGTCGGCTATTTTCAGGTCGCAGGCCGCGCGCAAGGTAAACGGCACAATATAGTCGGCCATCTCGGTCAGCCGCGCGGCGGATTCGGTGTAATTGCCGGCGACGGCTCGTTCGTCGGTTTTCACCGGTCCATCGTCGCGCGCGCCGCATCGCCGGACACCTTCCTGGATGCTGTATTCCCCGCCCGGCCTGCGGCCTGGGCGGGTGCGGCGCCTGCCAGCGGGATGACCCAGCGGGATGACCCAGCGGGATGACCCAGCGGGATGACACCTGGCCGCGGGGGCCCGCGGCGGGCAGCAAGCCGTGAGATGTGCCCGCGGATCGGCCGGTGCCAGCCTGGACCGCACTCGGCCGCACAGCCTCGTGGCCCCTATGAAAGGTGCTCAATTCAATGCTGGTTGACCATGTAAAATTCTACGTGGCCGATATCGAGGCAGCAACGAGCTGGCTTGTAGACGGTTATGGATTCGCAATTCATGCCAAGGGCTCCCCGGCGGCCGGCTCCGCCCGGTCGGTGGAACTGGGCGCGAACGAGGTCCGGCTGATTCTCGTTGAGCCGCTGACGGGCGAGAACCCCGGCCGGGCCTATCTCGACCGGCACGGGGACGGGGTGTGCGACATCGCGCTCGGCGTTCCCGACGCGGCCGCGGCGTTCCATGAGGCCGTGCTGCGTGGCGCCCGCCCGGTCTTTGCCCCGGCCGGGCACGAGGGCGTCGTCACCGCGACGATCATGGGTTTCGGCGATCTGACGCACACCTTCGTGCAGCGCACGGGGCAGGCGGGCCATCAGGCGCTCCCGGGCCATCAGGCGCTCCCGGGGCTGCAGCCGGTACCGGGCACGCCGTCGGGGTGGAACGACGACCTGATCAAGGTCGACCACTTCGCCGTCTGCGTGGAAGCCGGGCAACTGGATCCGACCGTGGAGTTCTACGAGCGGGTCCTCGACTTCGAGATGATCTTTACGGAGCACATTGTCGTCGGCTCGCAGGCCATGAACTCAAGGGTCATTCAGAGCAGGTCCGGCGCAGTGACGTTCACTATCATCGAGCCCGACCTGTCGAGGATGCGCGGCCAGATAGACGCGTTCCTGGCCAGCCACCACGGCGCCGGCATCCAGCACGTCGCGCTCGTAGCCGACGACATCGTGCGGGCGGTGGGAGCCATCAAGGCCAGGGGCATCGACTTCCTGAGCAGTCCCGCCAGCTATTACGGCTTGATCGCGGACCGGCTCGAGCTGTCCCGGCATTCGGCCGGGGAGCTGCGCGACCTCAGCATCCTGGTCGACCAGGATCATCACGGGCAGCTATTTCAGATCTTCACCAGGTCCGTGCATCCGCGTCAGACCTTCTTCTTCGAGATCATCGAACGGGCCGGGGCACGCACCTTCGGCAGCTCCAATATCAAGGCACTGTACGCGGCCGTGGAAGCGGAACGGCTTACCAGCCAGGCAGCCGCGGCGGCGTCGCACGCCGCCGCGTGAGACCCGGCATCTTGCCAGGTGCCTCCCGCAAGCTCATTACCCAAAATTATCGTACAACTTTCTCAAATTTCCAGCGGGCATCTTTGCTGCATTCTCCGGTGGAATCGGGCCGGGAGTTTAGCAATCTGGAAGATGCCGCGGGCGGCCGGGGCTGAAAACCTTTAGGTCACGAGTGCTTGCGGTATTCCTGCGTCCCGGCAGGGCGAAGGACCGGGCGGCCAGTCCATCCGGGTCAACGGCCGGAGGGGCTCAGGGCGGCCGGCGGAACTCACGGCAAGGGCAGCGATGAATTCCGGCCTGGGCGGCTGTCTTACCTGTCGGACCCGAGCAGAAAGGACAGATGATGGACACCGTAACCTCACGGGCGGAGGTCTCGCCACCCGAGATCAAAACGGATCCCCGGCGGTGGGCCGCGCTGGGTGTTCTCGGTCTCATTCAGTTCATGCTCGTGCTCGACATGACCGTGGTGAACGTCGCGCTGCCGCGGATCCAGCACAGTCTCGGATTCACACACTCCGGCCTGGCCTGGGTCGTCAATGGCTACATACTTATGGCCGGCGGCCTCTTGCTGCTCGGCGGGCGGCTTGCCGACATTTACGGCCGGCGGCGGATGTTCCTCGCCGGGGTGACTGTCTTCGGCCTGGCCTCGGCCGTATGCGCGACCGCGGTCGACCCGGCCATGCTGCTTTCCGGCCGGTTCGTACAGGGCGCCGGGGAGGCACTGGCCGCACCGGCATCGCTCGGCCTGATCGCCGTGCTCTTCCAGGATCCGAAGGAGCGGATGAAGGCGCTGGGGATCTGGGGCGGCATTGCCGGGCTGGGCGGGGTGTCCGGCGCGGTCATCTCCGGGATGCTGACCGACCTGGCGTCGTGGCGGTGGATCTTCTACATCAACCTTCCTGTTGCCCTCGTCGCGTTGCTCATGGTTCCGCGCGTGGTACCGGAGAGCCGCATGGCACAGGCGAGCCACCGGATCGACTTCCCTGGCGCCGCATTCGGCACGGGCGGCCTGGTGGCCATTGTCGATGGCCTGCTGCAGGCGTCCACCCACCCGTGGGGGTCCTGGCAGGTCCTGCTGCCCCTGCTCGGCGGGGTGGCGCTGTTGGTGGTCACGGTGTTCGTCGAGGCCTGCTCGCGGGAGCCGCTTATCCCGCTCCAGTTCTTCAGCAACCGCACACGCGTGGTCACTAACTTCGTCACCCTGTTCCAGGCCTCCGGATTCTTCTCCTATGTCTTCCTCCTGACCTTGTTCGAGCAGCAGGTGCTGGGCTACTCACCGCTCAAGGGCGGGCTGTGCTACCTGCCGCTCGGGGTCGGGATTGGCCTGGGCGTGGGCGTCGGCGCGGGGATGATGGGGCGCGTCGGGGTCAAGCCGGTGCTGGCGGCCGGGTTCTTCGGCTCCGCGGTCGGGCTGTTGATGACGACCTGGATGGTCCACGTCGGCTGCTCCTACTGGGGCGGAGTGCTCCCCGGGATGATCGTGTTCGGCATCTTCAGCGGACTGTCCTTTCCGACCACCGCCAACGCCGCGCTGCACGAGGTCACCAGCGAGAACGCGAGCCTCGCGTCCGGGGTGCAGACCGCCATGCAGCAGGTCGGCGGCGCGATCGGCCTGGCCTTCCTGGTGACGCTCGCGCTCCGCCATACGGCTGGCCAGGTCAGCCACGGCGTGGCGGCGGGTGTCGCGGCCGCCAATGGGCTGGCGCTGTCGCTCCGCATCGGGGCCGTGCTGCTCGTCATCGGCGGGGTGCTCATCCTGCTGCTGATGGAGCGCGTCAGCGGCCAGCCGCGCAACCAGTTGGGTGAACTCGCACCGGAGCGTGCTCAGCCTGCTGCTGATGGAGCGCGTCAGCGGCCAGCCGCTCAGCCGGCCGGGTCCGCTCCCGCCGGAGCGTGACTGACCACGTGACCACTACGGGCTCCAGAGCCCGGCGATGAGCGGACGGGCGGCCGGACACATCCGGCCGCCCGTATCGCGATCATGAATCCGCGATCACGAAATCATGGACGAGGAGAGGACATTGGGCAGCCAGAATGTGGCTTCACGAAGCGAGTGGCTAGCCGCCCGCCGGGAGCTGCTCGAGAAGGAGAAGGACGCCGCACGTATCCGGGAGCTCGTGAACGCACAGCGGCGCCAGCTTCCATGGGTCCTGATCGACAAGGAGTATGTCTTCGATAGCCCGGCCGGCCAGCAGAGGCTCCTGGACCTCTTTGACGGCCGGCGCCAGCTGCTGATCTATCACTTCATGTCGCACATCCAGGGGCATCAGTTCTGCCAGAACTGCTCCTTCTGGATCGACAATATCGGGCACCTGGCCCATCTTCATGCCCGTGACACATCGCTGGTCGTGGACTGCCCCGTGCCCATTGCGGAGATCGAGAGCTTCACGAAGCGCATGGGCTGGACCGTGCCGTGGGTTTCCTCCCTCGGCAGCTCTTTCCACGAGGATCTGTTTTTCGCGCTGGACACGCCCAGGCCCACGGCGCCGGGGGTGAGCGCGTTCATCCGCGAGGGTGACCAGGTTTATCACACCTATTCCACCCAGGGCGGCAGCGATTTGCTCAACGGCACCTACAACTACCTCGACGTGACGCCGCTTGGCCGGCAGGAGGAAGACCTGCCCAACCCGGTGTCCTGGGTCCGGTACCACGACGAATACGCATAACTGCCCGCACGGCGACGGCCGCGGTTACCAGGCTGTGCCACCATGCGGGAGCCGTTTAGGATCATTTATCCGAACGGCTGCGCGAGCGTGGCGCGCGGACTGAGCAGCGGGCTCCGTGCCTGGGCGCCGGGCATGCGCAGCAGGCGCACGCATTGCGGGCCGCACGTACCGTCACGCAAAGAATCCTGGTGCGCCCCAGGGAAAGCGCACCAGGATTCTGGCTACTGGCAGGAGTTCCGCCAGGTCACTCGGCGACGCCGGCGGGCGTGCGGGCCGCCTCCTCGCTCGCCGCTGGCTTCGTGGGGCGCACCGGGGCCGCCGGGGCGGCCGGCGCTCCCTTGCGGCCCTTGAAGACGCGGTACATCATGCCCGGCCGCATGAGCGCGGCAGGCGGCTCGACCAGGCCGGCCACCCGCATGAACGTCCTGGTGACCACGCCGTCCTGGGTGGCCGCCGCCTGCAGCTTGGCCATGTAGGAGTTCATCATCCGCACCATGAACGGCCGGGGCGCCTCCACCTCAGGGAACGTTGTGTCACCGCCTGCCGAGATGCCCCAGGGCACCTCGATGACGGCCGCGATGTCCTTGAAGAACCGGCTCGCCTGCGGGGGCGCCCCCTTCCGCAGGTGCGAGCGCAGCGTGAGCGCTTCCTGCGCGGAGACGGTCATGCCCTGCCCGTAGACCGGGTTGAAACTGCACGCGGCGTCGCCGATGACCAGCAGGCCCGCGGGGAACCTGGTCAGCCGCTCGTAGTGGCGGCGGACGCTCGCCGGGTAGTGGAAGGACACCGGCTCGTCGAGCGGCTCAGCGTCCTTGATCACGTCATAGATATCCGGCACCGGCAGTGACCTGACGAAGTCAAGGAATCCGTCGTCGTCGGTCGGCGCGCTGTCGCCGAGCACGCCGGTGAGCGACAGGATGCACCGGCCGCCCTCGATCCTCGAGAAGAACGCGCCGCGGGGGTGCGAGGGAGAGGAGACCGGGTTGATCGACAGGTCGCCGTTCAGGATTGCCTCGTCGGGCAGCCGGTAGTGCCGCGTCGTGTACGTCAGCCTGATCTTGATCCGGTCTTCGGCCGGGCGTTCGTAGCCGAGCTCCTCCAGCCAGGTGGGCATGCGGGAGCCGCGCCCGGTCGCATCGACGACGAGATCCGCGGCAAGCGCCGTGTCGGCTGCCGCACCGGGCTCCCGGATCGTCACCCCGGTCACCCGGGCGGAATCAGGCGTCGCGACCAGCCCGACGATGTCGCACTGCTCCATGAAGGTAACGTTCGGCAAGGCCGCGAGCCGGGTTCGCACGTGCCCTTCAAGCACGGGGCGGGCCGCCGATACGCATATGCACCCGGTGGTGGCCGGCTCCAGCCGCTTGCCGTTGAAGTACCAGCGGAGCTCGCCCAGGTCGCCGGTGGGAACCCCAGCCGAGATCATCTCCTCGGTGAACCGGGGGAAAAGTTCCTCCAGGATCTGCTGACCGCGGGCGAGCAGCCCGTGTACGTGCCGTCCCTGCGGGACCCCACGGCGCGCCGTGGTCACACCGGTCAACTGGTCGCGGTCAACCACCAGCACGTCGGCGTAGGACTCGGCCAGGACGCGCGCCGCCAGCAGCCCGCCCATGCTTGCGCCCAGCACCACAGCACGATCACCGACATGATCGCCCATCGCGGTCATCTCCTCAAAGCTTCTCGGTACGGTCTTCGAATTCGCCTTTGCGGCCAGCGGCCTACCTGGCCGCGGCAGGCACCCGGGCAGTCAGCTGAACAGGAAGGCTGCGGTGGCCGTTCATGATGAACGTCGGCAGCGGCAGAAGGTCGACGCGGGAAACGGCGAGGGAGAGGTCAGGGAATCGCTCGAACAGCCCGGAAAGCCCGATCGTGGCCACCATGCGAGCCACGCCGACGCCGAGGCAGTAATGCGGCCCGTAGCCGAAGGACAGGTGCTCCTTCTCCGGCCGTGTGATGTCGAAGTCGCCGGCGCTGTCGCCGTGCAGGGCCGGGTCACGGCCCACCGCGCTGTAGTTGATCAGGATCGGGTCGCCCTTGGGAATGGTCACGCCGTCCAGTTCGATGTCCCCGACGGCATAGCGCAGCGGCAGGTGCGCGAGCGGCGACTCCACCCGCAGCGTCTCATCGATCACGTCGTCCCACGACGCGCCGCCCGACCGGACCAGCTCGAGCTGGTCGGGGTGGGAAAGCAGGGCGGTGACGGCGTTGTCCAGGAAGTTGATCGTGGTCTCGGAACCGGCACCGAGAATGGCGAAGATGGTGTCGGTCAGCTCGACCTCAGACAGCCGCGAGCCGTCCTCGTCCCGGGCCGCGATCAGGTCGCTGGTGATGTCCTCGCCGGGTTCGCGCCGCTTGACCGCGATCAGGTCGGCCATCGCGCCGCGCCAGCCGGCCAGCACCGCCTGGGCCTGCTCCGGCGTGACGGTCGTGTCCACCATCATGTCGATGACCTTGGCCGTCGCGGCGCGGGCCTCCTCGGACATGCCGATCAGGTCGGCTACCAGCCGGGCGGGCAGCGGGTAGGCGTACCGCTCCCGCAGATCGACCACCTCACCCGGCTCGGCCGCGGCCAGGCCGTCGAGAAGCTGGTTGGTGAGTTCCACCACGCGCGGCCGGATCGCCTGGGTGCGGCGCGGCGTGAAGGCCTTGCCGACCAGCTTGCGCAGCCTCACATGGTCTTTTCCGTACGACGTGACCATGTTGTCCATGGCGATCCAGCTGATCATCTCCCAGTCCGGCGGGATTTCGCCATTGATGAACGCTGGCCAGTGATTGCGGGCGCTCTTGGTCACGTTCGGATCGGACAGCAGCTTCCTGATAACCGCATGGCTGTTGATCGACCACGCCAGGACCCCGCCAGGGAGCGCCACCTGGGTGGCCGGGCCCTGCGCGCGCAGGACCGCGGCCTCCGTGTGAATATCACGCCCCATGGTGTCCAGGGTGAAGGGGCAACCATTCTCCATTTTGGCACTCTCCAGGAACTTTGAAGGGTAGGTACTGGCTGCTGAATCCCAGCAGCCGGGCTGCGATGACGCGGGTTACTGCCGTGCCCGGCGTTTAGCGCAGCGACCGGAAGAAGGTGCGCACGTCGTCGGTCAGCAGGCCGGGCTGCTCCATAGCGGCGAAATGGCCGCCGTGGTCGAACTCGGTCCAGTGCGTGATCGTCGGGATGTCGCGGTCGGCGAATCGCCGGATGGGCTGGAAGATGTCGCGCGGGAACACCGCGACACCGACCGGAACGCCGATCGGCGGCGGCGGGGTCCCGTTCACCAGCTGCCGTACCGCCTCGGCGCCCTCGTAGTAGAACTGGGCCGATGACCCCGCGGTCCCGGTCAGCCAGTAGATCGAGGCGATGGTCAGGATGGCGTCCCGGTCCACGGCGTCCTCGGGAAGCTTGTCCGAGTCCGTCCACTCCCGGAACTTCTCGACAATCCAGGCGAGCTGCCCGACGGGCGAGTCGGTAAGCGCGTAGGAGAGCGTCTGCGGCCGGGTGGCCTGGATCTTCATGTAGCCAGACAAGTCCTGGTCGAAGCGCTGGAGCAGGCCGAGACGCCCCTGGTCGGTGGGGCTCAGGCCGTCAAACTCGGCCGGGTCACCGCTGGGGAAGGTCATCAGCATGTTGACGTGCACTCCGGTCACCTGCGCCGGGAAGATCGTGCCCAGCGCGAGGGAAATCGGTGATCCAGCGTCGCCGCCCTGCGCTCCGTACCGGTCATAGCCCAGCCGCCGCATGAGCTCGGCCCACGCCATGGCGATGCGGGGCACGTCCCAGCCGGCCGAACGCAGTGGCCGGGAGAATCCGTACCCCGGGATCGAGGGGATGACCAGGTGGAAAGCGTCGGCTGGATCGCCGCCGTGCGCGCGCGGGTCGGTGAGCGGGCCGATGACGCCGAGGAATTCCGCGACGGAGCCGGGCCAGCCATGCGTGATCAGCAACGGCAGGGCATCCGGCTCGGGCGACCTGACGTGCAGGAAGTGCACGTCCTCGCCATCGATTTCGGTGCTGAACTGCGGGTACTGGTTAAGCCGCGTTTCAGCGGCACGCCAGTCATACGTCGTTCGCCAGTACTCCGCGAGCTCCCGGAGGTAACCGAGCGGAACACCGCGGTCCCAGCCGACGTCGGGCAATTCATCTGGCCAGCGAGTATCGGCGATCCGGCGACGCAGGTCAGTTATGTCGTCGTCTGGTATCTCGATCCGGAAGGGCTGCATCGGTACCCCTTTTCATTTTGAACCCGGGAGTCATCCAGCGGCACGCGGCAATGGCAACAGTCCGATGACCCCCTGCTAAGGGATATAGTGACCGAAATCACACGTTGTCTGCACCTTCTCAGTTGCTCCAACCCGGCCGCACCACTAAGAATGCGCCGCGAGAACGGCTGAAAGCGGCCGGGCCTGGTTACGGCCGGGCTGCCCCCCGTTCGCGCCGGACGGCCCGTTCCCGCGCGGCTGCCCGACGTTCCCGGCCTGCTGCCCGCCGTTCCCGGCTGGCCGCACAGGCGGTGTGCGGCCAGCCGGCCCGGGCGGGACCGCGCGGCTGCCGGCGATGAAGGGATCGGGCCAGTCCGCTCCCGGCCCGGAGTACCCCTGCTGCGCCGCGGCGCGCAGGGTCCACTGCGGGTCGTTGAGGTGGATGCGCCCCAGCGAGCACAGGTCCGCGCGCCCGGCCGCGATGATGGAGTTCAGGTCATCGGCGGAGAAGATCCCGCCGACCGCGATCGTGGGGATGCCCACCACGTTGCGGATCTTTTCGGCGTAGGGGACCTGGTAGGTCCGCCCATAGGCGGGCGCCTCGTCCGGGGTGACCTGCCCGGTGGACACGTGGATGGCGTCAGCGCCGTGCGCGGCGAACCCGCGGGCGACCTCGACCGCCTGGTCGGCGTCCATCCCGCCTTCGGCCCAGTCGGTGGCCGATATCCGCACCGTCACCGGCCGCCCGGCGGGCCAGGCCGCGCGGACCGCGTCGAACACCTCAAGCGGGAACCTGAGCCGGTTCTCCAGCGAGCCCCCGTAGCGGTCGCTGCGCTGGTTGGTCAGGGGCGAGATAAAGCTGGACAGCAGGTAGCCGTGCGCGCAATGCAGCTCGAGCAGATCGAAGCCGGCCCTGGCGCCCAGCTGCGCGGCCGCCGTGAACTGCTGGCAGATCTCGCCCATCTGCGCGGCCGTCAGCTCGCGCGGGACCTGGTTGACGCCGAGCCGGTAGGGAATCGGCGACGGGCCGACGACGTCCCAGTTCCCGTCAGGCAGCGGCTGATGGTCCATGCCCTTGCGGGCCATCTGGGCGGATCCCTTCCGCCCCGAGTGCCCCAGCTGCAATCCGATCGCGGCGGTGGAGCTGCGGTGCACGAACTCGACGATCCGCTGCCATGATGCCTCGTGCTCGGGCGCGTACATGCCGGTGCACCGGGGGGTCACCCTGCCGGTTGGCGATGGGCTCACCATTTCGGTCATGATCAGGCCGGCGCCGCCCAGGGCCTTCGAGCCGAGGTGGACGAGATGGAAGTCGCCGGGGGTGCCATTACTGGCGTTGAACATTCCCATGGGGGAGACGATCACCCTGTTCTTCAGGGTGAGCCCGCGCAGCCGGAACGGCAGGAACATGGGCGGCCGGGCCCGCGCCTGCCCGGATGCCCGGGACAGCCAGGTGTCGACCCGGGCGATGAACTCCGGGTCGCGCTGCCGCAGCTGATCGTAGGTGACCCTGCGGCTGCGGGTCAGGAAGTTGAAGGCGAACTGCACCGGATGGCTGCGGCCATAGTGGCCCAGGTTCTCGAACCACTCGAGGCTGGGCTGCGCGGCACGCTGGACGGACGTCGCCACGGGCTGGCGCGCCGCCTCGTACGCCTCGAGCGCGGCCGGCACGTCAGGCGCGCCGCGCAGGCACTCGGTGAGCGCCAGCGCGTCCTCCATCGCGAGCTTCGTGCCGGGCCCGATGGAGAAGTGAGCGGTGTGCGCGGAATCACCGAGAAGCACCACATTCTCATGCCTCCAGGTGGCGGTGCGAACCGTGGCAAAGTTCATCCACCTGGAGTTGCTGCCGATAAGGCGATGGCCGTCCAGGATGCCGTCGAATATCTTCGCCAGCCGCGCGATGCTATCGCAATCGCTTTCCCCCGGCCGATGCTGCGTGGCCTCGAATCCGGCGGCGCGCCATACCCGTTCATGCATGTCAACAATGAATGTGGAACCGGCGTGGCCGTATGGATAGGCGTGTACCTGCATGATCCCGTGGGGCGTATCGGCGACGAACAGCTTGAATGCGTCGAAAACCCGGTCGGTGCCCAGCCACATGTACCTGCACCGGCCAGTCTCGATCTTCGGCCGGAACACGCTGGCGTACCTGGCCCGGACCGCGGAGTTAGCGCCGTCCGCGGCGACGACGAGATCATAGGAAGCCGACAGGCCGTCGACCGGCGGTGCCTGGGCTGAGAAGCGGAGGTCGACGCCGAGGTCCTGGCAGCGGTCCTGGAGGATCTCGAGCAGCCGCATCCTGCTCATCGCGGCCAGCCCGTGCCCGCGGGAGCTTACCGTCTCGCCCTTGAAATTGACGTCGATCCCGTCCCAGCGGAAGAACTCCTCTGACATCGCGCGGTCGATGACCGGGTCGGCCCTCTCGATGCCACTCAGCGACCAGTCGGAGAAGACGATGCCGAAGCCGGTCGTATGGTCCGGGGCGTTCCGCTCCCACACGGTGACCCTGTGTTCCGGATGCAGCTGCTTAGCCAAGGCGGCAAAGTAAAGCCCGCCGGGGCCACCGCCGATGACCGCGATGCGCATGCTCACTCCCTTCGTATGACCGGCACGACGTTTCATGAATGGGCGTCCCGTCCAGCCGCAGTGCTGAGGGAAGGAATTAGCGCACGTTTTCCTGAGATGCGGGCCGGCATCGACTTGGCCCCGTTGACGAAGTTGGATTCCAGCCGCGTTACCGGGCCGGTCAGCTCGCAACTCGCCAGGTACGGGCGAAGGGCGGTCAGCAGCGCGGTCAGCTCAAGTCGCGCGAGGTGGGAGCCGAGGCAGAAGTGCGGGCCGATGCCGAACGCCAGCTGTGGATTGGGATCGCGGCCCAGGTCGAGTCGGTCCGGCGCAGCGAACACCGCGGCATCCCGGTTGGCCGAGACGTAATACAGCACCACCTTGTCCCCGGCCGGGATGTGCTGCCCGCACAGCTCGACGTCGCGGGTGGCGGTCCGGCGGAACTGCATGATCGGCGTGACCCAGCGGATCAGCTCCTCGACGGCCAGCGGCATCGGCACCTCGCCGCGGGCCAGCCGGTCCCGTTCGCCGGGATGGGCGGCCAGTGCCTGCAGCGAGCCGGAGATCAGGTGCCGGGTGGTCTCGTTCCCGGCCACGACGAGCAGCAGCCAGAAGCTGCAGAACTCACGGTCCGACAGCCGCTGCCCGTCAAGCTCCGCGTTGGCGAGCCTGCTCACCAGGTCCGCCGTCGGCCGCTCTCGCCGCTGGCCGGCCAGCCGCAGCGCGTACTGGAACGCCTCAGCCATCGTCGTCCGGTACACGTCGATGTCGCCGCCGCCGAAGTCAGGGTCGTCGAAGCCGACCAGGTGATTGCTCCACCGGTACAGCAGGTGCCGGTCCCCGGCGGGTATGCCAAGCAGGTCGGCGAGCACCAGCAGCGGCAGTTCGCTGGCCAGGTCGGAGACGATGTCGAATTTCCCTGCCCGCACTACCTTGCGTACCAGGGCGCCGGCGTGCGCGGTGACGCCTGCGGCCATTGCCCGGACGGCTCGCGGCGTGAAGACGGAGGTCACCAGTTTCCTGATCCGCACATGCTGCGGCGCATCCATGTTGACAAGCAGTTGCCTGGCCGCCGCCAGATCGGCGGGCGTGCGGGGGTCGGCCAGGAAGGCACCTTTGGCGGCCGAGGAGAACTCCCCGGCCGCGCGCGAGGCGGTGACCACGCCCTGGTGCGTGGTCACCGCCCAGAAGCCGGTGCCACGATGGGTGATCTGCCCGCCGATGCTGTGCCGCGTCAGCAGCGGCTCGGGCATCCACGCTACCGGCGCGCTCGCGCGCAGCCGCGCGAACTCCGCATGTGGCACGCCGGTGGCATAGGCGGCCGGGTGGGCGATGTCGGGTCGGCTGCGAACCGCTGGCGGACTCACCGGATCCTCCCTACTCCTGGCCGCGCGGCAGCGCGGCCGGGTACTCGTCCCGCGGCACCGCCTTGCGCAGCTTGCCGGTGGCCGCACGCGGGCCGGGCAGCCACCTAGTCCGCGCGCCGACGCCGCGCGTCGCCGTCGTGTCGCCCCGTCGAGCCCGTCAGCAGGAAGTCGACGCCGGGCAGAACGCCGGTCATGCTTCTCACCTTCTCGCCCGGCCGCGCTGCCAGGCATCTCCCGGCTTGCCCCAGCGCTGCCCGGGCGGGGCCCGGTGCCCAGGCTTTCTGGCCGTCAGGTGAGCGGGCACACCGATCGGCCTCGCCCGATCAACTCGAAGAACCGCCCTTATCGATTGAACCCGGTGTGAGAAAAGCAACCGAAGAGATGCGCGGCCCGGTCGACTGGCCGAGCATTGTCAGATAGTTCGGGTCGAGATCCGGCGCGACGACCGGCGCGAGGACGCCAGGCGTCACGATGGCGCCGCGCCGAAATCACGACGAGGAGACGATATTGGCTGCGCCGAGGATTGTTCCCCGCGAGGAGCTGGTGGCGGGGGAGAAGGACCTCACTCGTCAGCGGATCGCATGAACGCCCAGCGTCGCGAGCTTCCGTCGGTGCTGATCGACCGGGACTATGTCTTCGGCAGCCCGTCGGCGAGCAGAACTGCTCCATGGACATCTTCGGGCGTGTACGGTATTTTTCCGGCTGTTCCGCTTGACCAGGAGTCGCAGGGCTCTCCGTAAAGGGCCGAATATCTGTCCATATCGGACACAGACGAGTGGGAAGGTCTCTCATGCAAAAGATCACCTCACGTGACGGCACTCAGATCGCCTATGAACAGTCAGGTGATGGCCCTCCCGTTATTATTATGGGCGGTGCCTTCAACGATCGGCAGTCCGGCGCTCCCCTGGCCGGGGTTCTGGCGCCGCACTTTACCGCCGTGACTTATGATCGCCGCGGACGCGGCTCGAGCGGCGACACCCAGCCGTATGCGGTCGAGCGCGAGGTCGAGGACCTCGCCGGCGTGATCGCGGCCGTCGGCGGCTCGGCCTCCGTGTACGGCGTGTCCTCCGGTGGCTCGCTAGCCCTGGAAGCCGCCGCCGCCGGGTGTGCCATCCCGAAGGTGGCCCTGTTCGAGGCCCCTTACCGGATGGGCGAGGGCCCGGAGTTGGGGCCGGAATTCGTGACGCGGCTGGCCGAGCTCACGTCCGCGGGCCGGCGGGGCGAAACGGTCGAGTACTTCCTGAGCACCGCTATGGGCATCCCGCCGCAAGGCATCGCCCACATGCGGGGGACGCCCATGTGGCCGGGCCTGGAGGCGATCTCGCACACCCTGCTCTACGACGGCCTGATCATGGGTGATCGCTCATGGCCGGCCGAGCGGATGGCAGCCGTGAAGGTGCCCGCGCTGGTGATCAGCAGCAGGGCCAGCACGCCCTGGATCCAGAATACGGCGAAGAAGGTCGCTGAATCTCTCGCCAATGGTGAGCACGTGACGGTGGACGGAGGGTTCCACGATGCGTCACCAGAGATCCTCGGGCCCGTGCTCATTCCGTTCTTCAAGGCGTGAGGAGCGTCCGCCGCGCGGCGGAGGAAGCGTCCGCCGCGCGCGGCGGCTATCCCACGGCTCTCAATATGCACCATCGCCTTTGACCCACGGCGGCTTTCATGATCGCGGTAACTTTGCCGCACATAGTGCGCGTTCCAAAACAAGCTGAGTTTCCGGTGTGCCGGGTGGTTTAGTGTGTCATTCATGGGGGTTTGTGCTCACTGGGGGGCCGGGGATGGTGATGCCGGCGGTGGCGGCGTATCGGTGCAGGTCGTGCAGGGTGGCGAGGCTTGCGGTCCGGGCGGGGATGGCGATGTCGTGCCGGGCGAGCAGGTCGCTGGTGTGCTTGATGGCGGTGCTGAGGGTGGCGGGGTGGACGCCGAGCAGGTAGGCCAGGACGTGCAGCGGCAGGCCGAGGCGGGCGCGCGCGAGGGTGGCGGTGAGCTGGGTGGTGAGGGTGAGCTTGGGCGGGCTGCCGGCGCGGCGGCGGGGGTGGCCGCGGGCCAGGTGGAGATGGTGCTCGCGGGCGGCGGCGGCGGGGAGTTCCAGCCGGGTGACGAGGCTGCCGAGGTCGCGGGCGGTCATCCCGGTCAGCGCGGGGTGGGCCAGGGCGGCCGCGGCCTGGTCGCGGTACGGGCCGGCCGGTGCTGGCGGCGGCGGGGGCGGGGCGGGCCTGGGCGCGGCCGGGCTGATGGTGTAGTTCCATTCGCCGTGGAAGCCGTGCCGCGTCAGGGCGCCGGCGTCTTCCATGTCCCGGAGCTGCGCCCTGGTGATCTTGACGCCGCGGGGGTAGTCCCTGGTGTCCAGCTGCGCGGTGACGGCCAGCCCGGTCGTGGTGGTGGTCGCGGCGATGGTGTTGACGATGACCTCGTGGCTGGTCAGCGGGCGGGCCCGCCAGTTGCGGGAGATCTGGGAGAACAGCCGGTGCTCTATTTTGTTCCACTTGGAGGTGCCCGGCGGGAAGTGGCAGACGGTGATCTCCAGCCCGGTGTCCCTGGCCAGGTCGGCCAGGGCGGTCTTCCACGCCCCGGTCCGGTACCCGTTGCTCCCGCCGGCGCCGGCGGTGACCAGCAGCCGCCGCGCCTGAGGGTAGCGGTCCTTTCCCAGGGTGTTCCACCAGCAGCGGATCGATTCCGCCGCGAACGCGGCGGTGTCATGGTCGGTGCCCACGTTCACGAACCCGGCGTTCGCGGCCACGTCATAGACCCCGTACGGGGTCACCTTGCCCAGCTCCTCATCGGGGAAGTCATGGTCGCGCACCCGCACCGGCGCGCCGGCCGGGCGCCACTCCCGCCCCTCCTGGGCGTACTGGCCGACCTGCTCCTTCTTCTTGGCATCCACGCTGATCGCCGGCTGGCCCGCGGCGATATGCGTCTTTGCCTGCTCGCTGATGTAGCGGAACTGAGCGTCGCGGTCGGGGTGCTGGCGGCCCTCGATCGTCTTGGCGTTGGCCTGCAGGCTGTAGCCATTCGCGTGCAGCAGCCGCGCCGCCGCCTGCCGGCTGCACCGGTGCCCCTGCGCGGCCAGCTCATCAGACAGGTTCTTCAGCGACTTCGCCGTCCACACCAGCGGCGACTCCGGATCCCCCCGCGTGCTGTCTTCCACCAGCGCCAGCAGCGCGGGCTCCAGACCCGGGTCCGCCGCAGTCAGCGGCTTGCGCCCCCCGCCCGGACGGCGCACCCGGCCCTCCGGGGCGCACTGGCCCGAGGCCAGCTCCGCGGCCCCGTCCGCGACCGTCTGCCAGGCCGCCCCGGTCATCCTGGCCACCGCCGTGACCCCGCCGTCCCCCGCGGCCCGCGCCACCGCGCCCAGCGCCAGCCGCCTGGCCTTCTCATCCAGCGCCGGCAGCAGCAGCTCCAGCTCCGGCCCCATCAGCCTCAGAAGTTCCGCATTCGCGCCCATTACCGCATCCTGACACGCGACACGCCGGTAACTCACCTTATTCCCGGATTCACACAGTCGCCGAAAAGTTACCGCGATCATGAAAGCCAGGCGCCGATCACCTGGGACCTGGGCGGTCACCTCGATCAGGTGCGGATCCTGGTGCGGGTGCGATCATGAATCGGCGGGGCTGTCATCAGCTGCTCCTACTCCTCGCCGGTCAGCAGCGGAACCAGATTGCCCGCACTGAGCGCCTCCTTGCGCAGCTTGCCGGTGGGTTCGCGCGGCAGCGTGTCAACGAAGTGGTACGCACGCGGAACCTTGAAGCCCGCCAGCGACCGGCGGCAATGCTCGTCAAGAAGGATGGCCAGATCGCCGGTGGCACCGGATTCACGCTCGACGACGGCGGCGACCCGCTCACCGAACTCGCTGTCCGGCACGCCGATCACCGCGGCGTCGCGCACCCCGGGGTGGGTCAGCAACACGGCTTCCACCTCTGCGGGATAGACGTTGACGCCGCCGGAGACGATCAGGTCCTGCGCGCGGCCGGTCAGAAACAGGTAACCCGCGTCGTCCAGGTAGCCCAGTTCGCCGTAGGTGAACGTGTCCGGCGCCAAATGAGCGGAGCGGGTCTTCTCCGGCGCGTTGTGATACTGGAAGGTCGGGCCGGCCCGGCGCCGTACGAAGATCCGGCCGGTCTGCCCGGGCGGCAGGGCCGTGCCGTCCTCGCCGACGACCAGAATCTCACCGGGCGGCAGGGCACGGCCCACACTGCCCGGCCGGCGCAGCCAGTCGCGGGAGTCGATGAGCGTGACCGCGCCGCCCTCTGTCGCGCCGTAGTACTCCAGCAGAACCGGGCCCCACCAGTCGATCATCTGCCGCTTGATGTCGACCGCGCACGGCCCGCCGCCGTGCCATACCCGGCGCAGGCTGGCACCGGAAAACGCCCGTTTCGCCGCGTCGCCGAGGCGCAGCAACCGGACGAACTGCGTGGGCACCAGGTGAGCCGACGTGATCTGCTCACGGTCGATCACGTCGAGGGTGGCCGCGGGATCGAAGTGCCCGCGGATGACCAGGCACGACCCGCGGAGCAACGCGAGGAGTGCGAAGAACAGCTGCGACGAGTGGTACCACGGGCCGTCGAGCAGGAAACGCTCGCGGGCCGGCACGTCAAGTACCACCCGCGCGTACTCGGCCAGCTTCCCCACCCGGGAGAATGGCGCGCCGACCACGAACAGGCGGTTGTCGACGCCCTTCGGATGCCCGGTCGTACCTGAGGTGTAGAGCATGAGAGCGCCGCAGCACTGCCGCGCGGGCTCCCGCGCGTCCGCGGCGGCCAGGTACGGCTCCACGGCGGCGAAGCCGCCGCGGTCGCGGTCACCGAGGACGAGCAGCGCTGTACCTGAATCGGCGGCCCGGGCGGCGGCTGCGGCCACCGGGGCGTACGCCGGTTCGACAACGAGGGCCTTGCTGCCGGAGTCGTTAAGGATATACGCGATCTCCGGTTCGGTGAGGTGCCAGTTCACCGGCACGGCGGTGATGCCGGTGTGCAGGCACGCGAGCAGCACCTCGAACGTCTCCCGCCGGTTGCCCAGGACACAGGCGATCCGGTCACCGCGGCCAAGCCCGCGACCGGCCAGCAGGCCGATCCACCGGTTGACCCGTTCCCCCAGCCCGCGCCAGCTGATCCCGCCCAGGTCGTCCACGATGGCCGTCGCGTCGCCGCCGCGGGCGATGTGCTCGTTCAGCAGCGCGGGCATGGGCTCGCTCCTCTCGAAGCGGGAAAGGAATCAGTCAAGGAGATCGGGCTGGGCGCGGACGATGTCGGCGTACAACGGGCGGAAGTTGAGTCTTCCCAACTCCGGTGAGCCCACGGTTGCCTGCGTCGCCCGGGCCACGTCCGGGCCGATGTGCACCGGCGTGCCCGCCGCCTCCGCCAGCAACTGCACCTGGCAGGAGCGGTCCATGGCGATGAACCACCAGGCCGCCTCCTGCACCGATCCGCCCACCGTGAGCAGGCCGTGGTTGCGCAGGATCACGGCTTTCGCGCCGCCGAGCCGCTCGGCGATCCGCTTGCCCTCCTCGGCGTCGAGAACCACACCCCCGAACCCGTCGTACACCTCGTGATCGTCGTAGAAGGCGCAGGCGTCCTGCGTCAGCGGGTCCAGGCGCCTGCCGAGAGCCGACCATGCCCGGCCGTACGTGGAGTGCGTGTGGGCAGCGGCGATCACATCCGGCCGCGCCGCGTGCAGCTGCGAGTGGATGATGAAGCCCGCGGGGTTGACCCGGCCGGCGCCGGACACGACGCGGCCCGCTGCGTCGACGAGCAGCAGATCGCTGACCCGGACGTGCCCGAAACCGACGCCGAACGGATTGATCCAGAACTGCTCCGGGTTCTCCGGGTCCCGCGCGGTGATGTGGCCGCCAGCGCCTTCGTCGAACCCCAGCCGCGCGAACAGCCGCAGCGCCGCGGCCAGCCGCTGCTTGCGGTACAGCCGCTCCTCGTCCGGTGTGCGTGGCGGGCGCACAGTGCTCACCCGCACCCGCCGGCGGAGTCGGTGTCGTAGGAGTGCGTCCCGTCAAGCAGTACGGCCGGGATGCCGTGCCACGGGGAGGTGGTGGCCTCGGGGTCGGCGAGGTCTGCGGCTTGCGTGTTTGCCGATCCCGAACGGCTGCCGCTGACGGGCGCGGCGAATGGTGCGTGCGGCCGGGTGGCGGGCTCGGTCATCGTGTCGGACTGGGTCATGCTGCTGCTCCTTCCAGTGCGGGCTGCCATACGCCGAGGAACGCGTCCAGCCGGTCAAAGCCCCAGAACCGGTGCCGCCCCCACTTCATGTACGGGATGCCGAAAATGTCGTCGAGATAGGCCTGATGGAGGCAGTCGGCCCCCTCCTCGCGGATGCCCGGGTCCTGCGGCGCGCCGACGGCGAGCTCTGGATCAAGTCCCGCCTGCTCGGCTGCCGCGCGGATCACGCCGGGGTCGCAGATGTTGTCGCCGCGCCCCCACCTCGCCTGCGTGACGGCGTCGTAGAACTCCCACGCCAGCCCTTCCCCGCGAGCGCGCAGCCAGGCCAGGTGCGGCAGCTCCCACCATGGGTCGACGTCGACCGGCCACGCCATCGACAGGCCCTGCTGCTCGGCGAGCCGCTTGGTGTCCAGCAGCATGTACAGGTGCTTGGCGCGGCTCATCTGGATGTAGTGGAACTCACCGCCGCGCTGGTTCAGCCCGGCGCTGGTCTGCTCGTCCGGGTCCCAGTATGGGTAGAACTCCATCGCTTCAGCCACGTCGGGCACCTCCGAGCGCAGCCGCCGGATGGTCAGCCAGCTGTACGGGCTGCGGAATGAGAAGTACAAGCGTGGAGGCCTTTTCATCGTCATCGCCTTCCTCGTCATCGCTGGCTCCCTGTCAACGCGGCGACCACGTCCGCGTCAAGCTCGGCCAGCCCACCAGCCCCCTCGCCCGCCGCGATCGCGTACCCGTGCAGGATCTTGGCGGTGGCGACAGGGACAAGTTCGCCGCCGCGCTGCACGTAGCAGTCCATCCGCGCATCGAACATGACACCGCGCAGGATGTCGGTAACCGTGAACACGGTGTGCACCGTCTCCTCCATGTGCGCTCCGGCGATGAGCTGCACGCGGGCGCGGGAGACCACCGGAATCCAGGACCGCTCGGTGAGCATGCGCCCGACCGAGATGCCACGGCCGGCGAGGAACCGGTCGACCACCTCCTCGAGCGCCCGCACGTAACCGGAATGCTGAACGCGATCCGAGAAGTGGCAGTAGAAGTACGGCGCCCGCCAGGACCACAGGAAGGCGGACGGGTCCGCGGTGAGCACCGACTCCGCCGAGGACCCGGCGGGTATCGGCACGGGCGCCCGGCCGGAGACCGTGCTTGCGGCCGTGAGCTCGGCGGCCTCGAGCGCGGCCAGCGCCTCCGGCGCGGGACGGTAGCCGTCAGCCGTGCGCTCGCGCACCAGCGCCACCTTCACCTTCCCGCGCGCCGCTGTGACCTCCCGCCCGTCCCGTCGCACGAAGAGCTGCACGTTCAGCGGGCCGCGGCCGTCGCCGGTGACCTGCGCGCGCACCGCGTCGTCGATTTCGAGCACGGCCGGCAGCTGCACCGAGCAGTCGACGATCTCCACTCCGAGGCCGTGTTCGAGAAAAAGGTTCCGTGCGCCGGTCCCCTGCTCGATCAGCCACTGCAGCACCGCCTGCTCCACCAGGTACATGAAGTGCTTGAAGCCGATCCAGGTGCGGATGTTCGCGCCCTCGTAGCCGGGGTGGCTGTACATCACGGTCGGCTCTGGCGAGGCGGTCACCGTCATAGCAGTTCTCCCGCTGTCGGAGTTGCCGCCGCGGCGGCAAGCTCGGCGATCTGCGCCGCGACGCCACCCGCGCGGCGGATGTGAAGGAAAGGGTGTCGCCGTGGTGGCAACGCGCCTCAGGTCCGCTCATCGCCGCCCCCGGGCCGGTCCGGCTTCGCCGCGCTGACCAGCGCCCTCCGCGAGCCGTTGTCGCCCTCGCCGCGGACCCCGACGACGGCGTACCCCTCGTCGGCAGCAAGGTGCGCCGCGAGCGCGAGCGCCACGATGTCCTGCGCGCCGTAGCAGTCGCCCCAGTGCCGGGCAGGGTCGAAACCGCCCGGACCGGCCCCGTCCGGACCGGCTCCGCCCGGGCCGACGATGGCCCGCGGCGCGAGCGGCCACGGCCCGGTCCCGGATACGGGCTCCATCAGCACGCGCCGCGGCGGCGCGCCACGGCCGCTGGCCTGTCCCGCCTCGAGTACGACGCAGGCGGCTCCCGGGCGCAGCGGCCGCCCAGGGCCGCCGGAATCGTAGAGCGCGCTAGCCACCTCGTCGGCGGCCTCCGCTCCGACGAGCACGACCTGTTCGGCGCGCCCGGTCCGCAGCAGGAGGCCGGCCAGCCGCAGGCCGTCCAGCCCGGCTGTCGATCCCGAGCAGACCATCAGGTTCGGGCCGCCGAAGCCGAACCAGAGCGCGACGGTACTCGCGACGACGTTGCTCGACACGTTCGGCGCGTCGAGCACGCTCACCGCCCGGCCGCCCTCGGCGGCGACTGTCCGGGTCACCGCGGCGACGGTCCCGACATTGCCCAGATTGCTGCACGCCACCACGGCCGTGCCCGGGGACATGGGCCGCCCTGGCCGCTGACCCGCCGGCAGGCCAAGGGCCCGGTGCACCGCGCACAGCGCGAGCCGGGTGGCCCGGGCTCCTTGGACAGCAGGCCCTTGCGCCCAAGCAGCACCGACGCCTTGTCCGCCGTCGCCGCCTCGCCCTGGGCCCAGGCACCCGCGGGCCTGCCAAGCTGCTGCGGCAGCGCCGCGCCGAGGTCGGTGCCAGGCAGATGCAGGCACCACCCGGTCGCGACCAGAACATGCGCGCTGGTGTTCACGCGGCCTCCAGCAAGGTCACGGCGTTGACACCGCCGAAGCCGAACGCGTTGACCTGGATCAGCGACGGCCGCAGCCGGACCGGCCCGCCGAGGGCGAACCGCAGCCCGGCGCCCTCGTCCAGGGCCACCCGCTGGCCGACCACCGCCGGCACCATGCCCTCGGCCAGGCAACGCAGCGCCGCGTCGACGTTGAGCAGCGGCGCGCTTCCCGACGTGTGGCCGACCGCGCCCTTGATCGCGGTCACGAGCGGCGCCCCGCCGTCACCGAGCAGAACGCTGCGCAGCGCTTCGCATTCGGCGGGATCGTTGAGCGCGGTGCCGGTACCGTGCGCCACGACAAGGTCCACGCTGGACGGACGCCGGCCGCCCCGGTAGAACGCGTCGCGCATCGCGCGGCAGATGCCCGCGACGTCCGGCGCGGTCTCGTGGTACGAATCGCAGGAAAGCCCGGTGCTGACCAGCCGGGCAAGCGGGCGGCCCGGCCAGGACTCACCGACGACCACGACCGCGGCGGCGCCCTCACCGAGCAGGACCCCGTCGCGGTGCTTGTCGAACGGGCGCACCTGGCTCGCCGGGGCCGGGGCGACCCGGCCGATCATCGTCAGCATCGACTGCGTCATCGTGTCCGCGCCGCCCACCAGGACGGCGTCGGCGTCGCCGAGCTCGACCAGGTCCTGCGCGAGCGCGAGGGCGTGGCCGCCCGCGCTGCACGCGTTGGAAAGCGTGATCACCTCGGTCACGCCCGGCAGGGCGTCCCGCACCACGTCGCCGAAGTGCAGGCGCCGCACGGGAAAACGCGCGCCGGTCAGGGCCCACTGCTCCACCGCGGAAAGCTCGCGCAGGCCGGTGCCCACAAGCGCGACGACCCGCTGCCGCGCCGCGTCGATACCGGCGTGCCTGACCGCCTCGCCCAGGCACTCGGTGAGCAGCCGGCCCGCGCGAAACGGCCGGTTGGGGTCGTCGGTGCCGGCGTGGTAGCCGGCGGCTATGTTCAGCTTGGCCGGATCCCCGTGGCGCAGTGGGCCCGCGCCGCACTCACCACGAAGCAGCGCGCCGAACGTCGCCGCGCCGTCACCGAAGCAGCTGCGTACGGCGCTACCCGCGATCAGTGCCATCAGCGCACCCCACCACGATCGCACCCCGCCACGATCGCGGCTCCCACGGCGCCGTCCGCGCCACGACCCGTGAGCAGGCTCAGCTCGCCGGCGCCGCCGCCGGCGTCTGACGCGAGCAGCACGGCAAGCGCGACCGCACCCGTGGCGGCGCCGCATTCGCCGAGGAGCCGTTTGGCCATCACCCGTCTGGGTTCGCGGCCCAGCGCACGGATGGCGGGCTCGTACTCGCGGCGATCCGCCTCGTCGGCCTCCCCGGTGAACACGGTGGACACCCGGGCAGGATCCACTTCCGCGCGCCGTACGGCGCGGTCCACACAGCCTTGCAGGGCGAGGTCGGCCTGCTCGCCGCCACCAGGCCCGTAACCGGTGGTCACGGCGAGGATGCGCGCGGAGCGCCGCGGCGCCGCCCAGGCCGGAGCCTGGGTACCTGCCAGCACGAATACGCCGGCGGCCTCACCCGCGGCGACCGTCCTCGTCGCGCCGGTCAGATGCGATGCCCATGCCCGGTGGGGCGTGTACTCCTCGACCGCGCCGGTGAGCATCACGTCCGCGTAGCCGCGGTCGATGACGTTGCCCGCGTACCTGACCGCGTTGAGGAACGCGAGCGCCCCGCCTGCGATCGTCGCGTTGACCCCGCGCAGGCCCAGCCGGATCGCCACCTGCCCGGCCGCGCAGTTCATCACGGTGTTGGGGAACAGCATCGGGTTGACCAGGTAAGGCCGTTCCTGGACCAAGGTCTCACGGGTGTAGTCACTGGTGGATTTGAAGCTGCCGACGCTGGTGCCGAGCGCCACACCGACGCGTCTGCGGGTGGCGTCGTTGACGCTCGTCCCCGCCTCAGCGAGTGCGTCCTTGCAGCAGACGACGGCCAGGGCCGTGGCGCGGTCATAGGAGCTTGTGCCGCGGCGCCCGAGCTGGGCCCGCACGTCGAAATCGGCCAGCGCGTGCCCGTTCGGTGCGGGCAACGGGTCACCGGACAGGTGGCCGACGCCCACCCCCGGGCTGGCCGGTGCGGCGGCGAGCTCCGCCCCGGCCAGGCGCGTGGCCAGCGCGCCCACGCCGACGCCGGCGGAGGTGAGCGCGCTCCACGCGGTGACGACGACGCCGGTCATGAGATGGCCCCAAGCATCACGATGGCGTTGTTGCCACCGAAGGCGAACCCGTCGTTCTGCACCACCCGCACGTCCGCGGGCCTGGCGACGTTCGGCACCGGGTCGATGCCTGCCAGCTCCGGATCGGGATTGAGCCAGTTGATCGTCGGCGGCAGGAAGCCGCTGTTGATCGCCACCACCGCGGCGATGGCCCCGAAGCCGCTGGCCGCGCCCATGGTGTGCCCGATCATGGACTTGATCGAGCTGACCGGCGGCGGCTCGCTGCCGAAGACCTCCAGGATGGCGCGCCCTTCGATCAGGTCGTTTGCCGGGGTGCCTGTCCCGTGTGCACAGATGTAGTCCACTTCTTCCGGCTTGACGCCGGAATTGCGGTGGGCCAGGCGCATGCACTCGGCGACGCTGGCCGCGTCGGGTGCGACCGGGTGGTTGGCGTCGCAGTTGATGCCATAGCCAAGCAGTTCGGCCAGCATGCGGGCGCCGCGCGCCCGCGCGTGCTCGAACGTCTCGAGCAGCAGCACGGCTCCGCCCTCACCGGTGAGGATGCCGGAACGGTCCCGGTCGAACGGTGCGCAGGCCGCGGCGGTCAGTGCACCGAGCCGGAAGAACCCGGCATGCGCCCAGCGGCACACAGAATCCGCGCCACCGGCGAGAACGACGTCGGCCTCACCGGTGACAAGCAGGTCGTAGCCGTACCCGATGGCGTAGTTGCTCGCCGAGCACGCAGTGGCGATGGTCAGCGACTCCCCGAGCAGGCCCAGTTCCTCACTGACGGCATTGGCCAGCCGGTTGGCGGGCAACTGCGCAAGCAGTTCCGGATCCTGCGCGGGGAAGCCACCCGTGACGATCTGCGCGGTGAGCGCCTCAGCAACGGTGGATTCACCGCTGGTGGTGCCGATCACCGCGTGCGCCCGCCCAGGTGGCAGCCGCTCCAGATCAAGCCCGCCGTCCTGCACCGCCAGCCGGGCGGCGCTTGCGGCGAACTGACTCGACCGTCCCCACCGGGCCGGATCCAGGCGGCGCAGGTGGTTCGTGGGGTCGAAGTCACGAACCTCACCGGCGTTCTGATGCGGGAACCCGGTCGGGTCGAAGCTGGTGATCCGCGAGATGCCTGACCGTCCGGTGCGCAGCGAGTCGGCAAACGCCGGCCCGCCAACACCGATGCTCGAGACAGGACCGAGCCCGGTCACCGCCACGCGGACCACGGCTCAGCCGCCCGAGTGGCGCGCGAGCGCGGCGTGCACGGCCCTCAGGTTGCGCAGTTCGGGCAGCTCCGCCTGGGGAATCTCGACCTTGTAGCGCTTGTCGATGCGCGCGAGGATCTCGATGGCGCGCAGCGAGTCTGCCTCGTAGTCCTCCATGAAGTCACCGGTGTCGGTGAGCTCCCCGGGCTCCAGTTCAAGAACCTCCGCGACCATGGCGCGGAGTTCCTCCAGTTGCTGTTCCGCTTGCTGTTCCGCAATTTGCGTCATCGTGATCCTTCTCCAGACGTGAGGACACCATCGGTGGGGTTGACCCCTGGGCCGTCCGCGAGTCCCGCGGTCGGCACAGAGCCGGAGGGGTGCACAGGGCGCCGCGTGGCGATCAAGGTGGCGACGGACGCGATGCGCCGGTCGCCGACCCAGATCTCGCCCGACGCGAACGCGGTGTCGGCGACCACGTTGTCCAGCCTGACGTCGTGCCGCAGGACATCACCGGGATATGCGGCTCCTTCGAAGCTGAAGCTCCTGGCACCCGCGAACATGAGGACCCGGTCGTCCCCGGGCGTGACCGGGTGGTCGCCCAGCCAGAGCAGCGCGGCACTTTGCCCGAGCGACTCGATCATCAGTGCGCGCGGGTACTCGTAGCACCACCTCGCCGCGGCGTCGGGGAGCCCGGCGTAGCACGGCTCGGTCCCGGTGATCGCCTTGATGGTGCGGATGGACCTGCCAGGGTCCAGGTCCAGCACCCGGTCCACAAGTAACAGCGGGTAGCGCTGCGGGAGGATCGCCCTGATGTCGGCGTGCTCACGCACCGGGTTCTCCTGCGCGCGGTGTTCCGGCACCGGGTTCTCAGGCACCGGGTTCTCAGGCACCGGGTTCTCAGGCACGGGGTTGTCAGGCACGGGGCGCCTCGCCGAGGTCGAAGTCGGCGCGCACCCGCGCGGACACAGTGCCGTCGCGCCGCGTCGCCTCAGCCGCGACCTGCCAGCTGTCGCCGGACCGGCGGGACGCGGTGACGTCGAGGGTGAGTTCGTCGCCGTCGAGCAACGGCGCGAGGAAGCGGACGGACCGTACCGCGCGCAGCACCGGCGGCCCGGCCGGGCCTGGGGCCGTGGCGAGCGCCATGGCCTGGCACAATGCCTCGACAACGAAGACGCCGGGGAAGATGGGGAGCCCGGGGAAGTGGCCGAGGAGGTTCGGGTCGTCGCCGCGCACGCCGACCCGCGCCTTCAGCACGAGATCATCGCCCGACTGCTCGGCGCGCCACACGTCCACCGCGCGCAGCGGTGCGGCCATCGCGGGAACCCCGGGCGCCGCGGTCCACCCGGTCTCGGCGGCCGTCACAGCGTCATCCCCCCGTCGACCTGGAGGACCTGGCCGGTGACGTAGGAGGCGCGCTCGGAAAGCAGGAACGTGACGAGTTCCGCGACGTCCTCCGGCCTGCCGAACTGCCGCAGCGGAATCTGGCTGAGCGCCTGATCACGCGCCTTGGCGCTGAGCGCGCCTGTCATGTCGGTCTCGATGAACCCGGGCGCGACCACGTTGACCCGCACGCCGTAGCGGGCGACCTCCTTGGCCAGCGACTTGCTGAACCCGATGATGCCGGCCTTGCTCGCCGCGTAGGCGGTCTGCCCCACGTTGCCGTGGATCCCTGCGACCGAGGACATGTTGACCACCGCGCCGCTTCTGCTCTTCATGAAGCGGAATGCCATGGCGTGGCAGAAGTTGCGGGTGCCGGTGAGATTGGTCGCGAGCACCTGGTTCCAGTCGGGGTAGGTGCCAAGGACAAGCGGCTGGTCCCGGGTGATGCCCGCGTTGTTGACCAGGAGGTCGAGCGGTCCGAGCCGCTCCTCGGCGGCCCGGATGAAGGCCTCGACGGCCTCCGGGTCCGCCACGTCACACGCACCGAAGTGGCAGGGCACGCCGAGCATCTGCACGTCGGCCTCGGTCTGCTTGGCCGCGTCGCTGGTGGTGCTGTAGCAGCCGGCGAGCGCGTGGCCTTCACGAGCCAGCCGCAGCGTGATGGCGCGGCCAATGCCGCGTGATGCGCCGGTGACTAGCGCCCGGTGCTGCTCGGCCACTTCAGCTCCTCACCCTGCAACGATCGCCGCAGACGACCGGATGGAATTCACACCGCCGCCCGCGGACTCTGCGCTTGTGGTGCTTGAAACGGTAGACAATCCGTCGCGGAGCCATCACCTTTGACGTTGCTGGGTGGCGATCCCAGCTCGGCCAGGACCTCCGCGGTGTCGCCGCCGGGTTCGGGTGCGCCGCGCCTGATGCTCGTCGGGGTGCGGGAGAACTTCACCGGCGGGCCGACGAGTGGCGCGGACGAGCCGTTGCTCAGCACCGTTTCCTGCAGCATCCCGCGCGCCGTGACGTGCGGGTCGGCCACCGCTTGGGTGAGCGTGCGCACAGGTGCGGTGACGATTCCGCGCGCGGAAAGCGCCGCGAAGGCGTCGGCTACCGTCCGCCCGGCGCACCACTGCGCCACGACCCGGTTGATGTCGTCCCGGCTGGCGAGCCTCTCCTCGTTGGTGCGGTAGCCGTCGGCCAGCGCGAGTCCCGGCTTGCCGATCACCTCGGTGAGGGCACGCCAGTGCTTGTTGAGCGCGACGGCGAGGTAGAGGTGGCCGTCCAGGCACTCGTACACGTTGGCGGGGACGACAAAGTCTGTCTCGTTCCCGAGCCGGGGCGGTGGTGCCCCCGTCCTCGCCAGGGTGGGCAACCCGCTGCTGCTGAACAGGATGCTGTCCATCATCGACACGTCGACATGCTGACCCTCACCGGTCCGCGCGCGATGGGTGAGCGCCGCGAGCGCCCCGATCGCGGCGTGCAGGCCGGCGAGTTCGTCGGCCAGGAACGTGGGCGCCCGCACGGGGGAGCCGTCAGGTACGCCGTTCTGCGCCATCCAGCCGCTGGCTGCCTGGATGACGGGGTCGTACGCGGGCAGATGTGTGTTCGGGCCGTACTGGCCCCAGCCCGAGATGGACACGAACACGATGTCGGGTCGCGCCCTGCGGCAGTCCTGGTAGCCGACGCCCCAGCCGTCGAGCGTTCCAGGTTTGTAGTTCTCCACCACCAGATCCACGGTGGCGGCGAGCCGCAGGAAGGTCTCCCGGCCGCTCGCGGCGCGAAGGTCGAGATCGACACTGCGCTTGTTGCGGCGCACCGTCTCGCGGAACCACGACCTCCCGGTGCCAGGGATTTCCGGCGGTACCTGGCCGTCGCGCCCATGGGCCAGCTCCACGCTGATGACGTCGGCGCCGAGGTCCGCGAGCACGCAGGTGGCCAGCGGCCCGGACCACACCTTGGTCACGTCAAGGACCCGCACACCTTCGAGCGGCCCGGACGAGCCGCTGCGCGCCTCCCGGTAGAAATCCTGCTCGCGCATGCCGCCTCCCGACGCACGTTGGATGGTCCGAGCCCTGCCCAGCGCCCTGCTCTCAGCGCTGCTCAGAGCCGCTGCAGGATGGACGCGGTGCCGAGCGAGCCACCGCAGCACATGGTGATGAGCGCCGTCTCGGCGTCCATGCGCTCCAATTCGTGCAGCGCGGTGACGATCAGCCGGGTGCCGGTGGCGCCGAGCGGGTGGCCCAGGGCGATCGCCCCGCCGTTGACGTTCACCCGCTCCGGATCCGCGCCGTGGGCGTGCATCCAGTTGAGGACGACCGCGGCGAACGCCTCGTTGACCTCGCACAGGTCGATGTCGGCCAGTTTCATGCCGGCGCGGCGCAGGATCCGCTCGGTGGCCGTGACCGGCCCGTCAAGCAGGTAGTAGGGGTCGGCGCCAGTGACCACCTGATATGCCAGGCGCGCACGGGGCCGAATGCCAACCGCGCGAGCGCGCTCGAGCGACATCCACAGCGCGGCCGCCGCCCCGTCTGACACCTGGGAGGTCGTTCCCGCGGTGTGCACCGCGCCCATGACGTTGGGCCGCAGCGAGGCGAGCGACGCGGCAGTGGTGTCGCGGAGCCCCTGGTCGCGGCGCACCTCCCGGGTCTGGCCCGTGGGCTTGGCGTCGCTGTCGAGCACCGGCGCGGTGACCGCGGTCACCTCACGGTCGAAGCGGCCCTGCGCCCAGGCCCGCGCCGCGCGGCGCTGTGAGAGCACACCGTACGCGTCGGCGTCGGCGCGGCTTATCCCTTGCCTGCGGGCGATCCGCTCGGCCCCACCGAACTGCGCCTTCGGCGGGTCGTCCCATGGGTAGTCGGCGGTCTTGTAGTGACCAGGGCCGCTGTGCAGGTTATAGCCGATCGGTACCCGGCTCATCGACTCGACTCCGCAGGCAATGCCCACGTCGATCGCGTCCGCCGCGATCAGCGCGGCGACGAGGTGGTTGGCCTGCTGCGCCGAGCCGCAGGAAACGTCCACGGTCGTGCAGCCGACCGACGGGTCGTGCCCGGTGGACAGCCACGCATTGCGGGTCACGTTGAGGCTCTGCTCGCCGGACTGGGTCACGCAACCGCCGATGATCTGCTCCACTTCGCCCGGCTCGATGCCACCTTGGGCGCTCACGTCGAGCAGGGCATGGCGCAGCAGTTCGACGGCCTTGAGCCCGGCCAGCCATCCGCCCCGCTTGCCGATGGGCGTGCGGGTCGCGGCCACCAGGACCGGGGTGCGCGGGTCGAGCGCCCGCATCAGGCGATCTCCCTGAGCGTGATCGCGAGCTTCGGGCAGCTCCGTACGGCGTCCTCGGCGGCCTGCCACTGCTCCGGCGGCAGGGACCCGGTGCGCACGTGCAGCAGGTCGTCCTCGTCCAGCTCAAAGATCTCCGGAGCGGTCTCGGCACACAGCCCGTTGCTGTCGCACCTGTCCAAGTCGACATCCACGCGCATGCGTCGCACCTCTCAAACCGTCTCAAACCGTCGGCACCAGGACTGGTCGGCGGGCGCCCGGCCGACGGGCGGTCGGCGGCCGCTGGCCGCCGGGCAGCCGTCGCGCTCCCGGCTGCCTGGCAGGCGTGCCGCCGGGCAGCGGCCGTCGTCGGCCAGCCGACCCACACCCGGATCGTGCGCCCACACCGGCGGCGACGCATCTCCTGACGTGCGGCGTCGCGGCCCGCTGCGGCCGCGGACACGGCGTCGTTTGTCGTGGCTTGCCGACCTTGCGCCGGTCCCGCCAGATGCGTCAGGTGCTGAGTTACCTTTCGAGCATGCGGGTCGGTGACGGGCGCGCACCCGACAGCGCGGGAAGGGCATGACATGCCGCTAGAACTGCACTGGTTCCTGCCGACGCACGGTGACGGCAAGGAGGTCGCCAAGCACGTCAACGGGCCGGCGGTGCCCGGTGCGCGGCGCGAGCCCGACATCGACTATCTGGCCCAGGTCGCGCTGGCCGTCGACCGGTTCGGCTTCACCGGCATGCTGACGCCCTTCGGGCTGTTCTGCGAGGATCCGTGGGTTGTGGCGTCCGCGCTCGTGGCGCGGACCAGGCGGGTGAAGTTCATGATCGCGCTCAGGCCGGGCTTCGGCTCGCCGGTCTTGGCCGCGCAGATGGCCGCCACCTTCCAGCGGCTGTCCGGCTCGCGCCTTCAGCTGAACATCGTGACCGGCGGCGACGCCGACGAGCAGCGGCGCTACGGCGACTGGCTGGCGCACGAGCAGCGGTACGAGCGCACCGGGGAGTTCCTCGACGTATTTCTGCGCGCCTGGCCGGGCGAGCGGTTCGACTTCGCCGGCGCGTACTACCAGATCTCCGGCGGCCTGCTGACCCGTCCGCACCCGGTCCGGCCGCAGATCTTCGTCGGCGGCTCGTCGGCCGCGGCGAGGCGGGTGGCGGCGGCGCACGCGGACGTCCTCCTCAACTGGGGCGAGCCGCCGCCGACGACCGCGGGTGTCATCGAGCAGGCTAGGGAACTCGCCGCGGCGCAGGGCCGCACGCTGACCTTCGGCACCCGGTTCCACGTCATCAGCAGGGACACCTCTGCGCAGGCCTGGCAGGTCGCGCGGCAGTTGGTCAAAGGTATGGATCCGGCGCGGATCAGCCAGGCCCAGCAGCGTTTCCGGCACACGGAGTCCGAGGGGCAGCGCCGGATGGCGATCCTGCACTCGGGCAGCACGGACGCGCTGCAGGTGTACCCCAACATCTGGGCCGGATACGGGCTCGTCCGGCCCGGCGTCGGCACCGCGCTCGTCGGCAGCCACGAGGAGGTCGCGGAGCGGATCGAGGAGTACCACGCGCTCGGCGTGGACCACCTGATCCTGTCCGCGCAACCGCATCTGGAGGAGGCCTATACGTTCGGCGAGGGTGTGCTGCCGCTGCTGCGCCAACGCGGGCTGCTCGCCGAGCCGCCTGGCGTGGCGGCGCCGCTGGTGCCGTCGGGCGGGGCGGCCTCCGCCGCAGGTTGACCGCCGAGGTCGTGGCCGCGGATGACGGCGCGCTGGAACGCACGAGCGGAGAAGACGCGACTTTCCCTGTGGGCGATGCTGGAGCCGGTGCGAACCATCTCATTGACGAGCGAGAGGGCAGACGCGTGACAGAGCTGCAGAACGTCATCACCGACCTGACCGCGGAAGCTGAGGAGGTCGATGCCCTGGTCGCCGGTCTCGACTCGTCGCAGTGGGCCACGCCCACCCCGGCCCCCGGCTGGACGATCAAGCACCAGATCGGGCACCTCGCCTTCATCTTCCGTATCGCCGGGATGGCCGCGGCCGACCCGGCGGCGTTCAGGGGGCTGACCGCGCGGATCGGCAACGGCTTCGACGCGGCCGTGAACGCCGCTCTCGCCGACTACGTCGGCAATCCGCCGGACGCACTGCTCGCGCGCTGGCGCGCCGAACGCGACGCCGGCATCAGCGCGCTGGCCGCGGTGCCGGACGGGCAGGTCGTGCCGTGGCTGGTCAATCCGCTGCCGCCGACCGTCCTGTCGTGCGCGGGGATGATGGAGCTCTTCGGCCACGGCCAGGACATCGCCGACGCGCTCGGCGTCCGGCCGAGCCGGACCGACCGGATCCGCTGGATAGCCGGGTTCGCCGTGCGGACGTGGGACTTCGGTTACCAGGCACGCGGGCTGACCCCGCCCGACGTCGAGTTCCGCTTCGAGCTCACCGCCCCGTCCGGTGCGGCCTGGCGGTTCGGCCCCGCCGACTCACCGCAGAAGATCACCGGACCGGCCGCCGACTTCTGCCTGCTCGTGACGCGCCGCCGTCACCGGGACGACCTCGCGCTCAGCGCGACCGGCGACGACGCCGACCACTGGCTCGACATCGCCCAGGCCTATCGCGGGCCCGCCGGTGCCGGGCGTACGCCGGGCCAGTTCGCGGACCGGGCAAGGCGCGAAGTTCCCGTCGGCCACGGCTGAGGTGCGCGCAGCCGGGCGGGCCGTGGCCGGCTCGCCCGCACCGGAAGCGGCACCCGCGGCAACCGAACGGGAACGCGACTGCGACGCCGCTGAACCTGCCTGGGCCCTGACGAGGCGTTGACGGACGATTCTTTTTCCTCCTGTCGGCTGTCATAACGGTCGTCGGGTGTGCGGCATGCTTGCCGCCAACGCCGGGCGCGCGATGGCGCATGGGCTGGCTGGAACGGCGTGGCAGGCGAGGTCGCCGCCGCGCAGCCGTTCGGGATCATTTTCGTCAACCGGGCTGTGGAGCAGGGGGCGCCGTCAACGCCTCAGCACGGCCGACAGCAGGAGCACGATCGCTGACACGATCGCTATGGCGGTGATCGTGACCGCCAGGATCTTCGGCATCATCGTCCGGGGCAGCGGCTCGCCGCGGCGCAGCGCCCGCTGGTAGCTCGCCCACTCGCGGTAGCTGACCACCGAGATGACGGCACCGAGGACGATCAGCGGGACGCCGAGCAGATGGCGGCCCCACGGCACGCCGGGGAACGGCGGGAGGAGCTGCACGACCGCCAGCCCGGCGACCACGAACGCGAGCGCGGTGCGTGACCAGGCGAGGAAGGTGCGCTCGTTGGCGAAGGTGAACCTGGCATCCGGCTCGGTGCCCGGCTCGGCGTCGCCGGCCTGCGCGGCCTCGCCGGGATCTCCGCGGAGGTCGCGCCGCGGGTCAGTGCCGCCCGTCACCCGGCTAACGTACCGTGAAGACGCTCCACGGAAGCGAGGCGCTATGAATGATCCCGAACGGCTGCCGCGCGGTGCCGGTCGCGGACGGGCGGCACCATGCCCGAGGTGACGGTGCCTGAGGTAACGGTGCCTGAGGTAACGGTGCGCATGCATGTCAACGGCTCTCCGCACGAGCTGACGGTGGACACCCGCGTCACCCTGCTCGACGCACTGCGGGATCACCTGGGGCTGACGGGCACCAAGAAGGGCTGCGATCAGGGCGCGTGCGGCGCGTGCACCGTGCTGGCCGACGGCCGCCGGGTGCTGGCGTGCCTGACGCTCGCCGCCACCTGCGAGGGCCGTGCCGTGACGACGATCGAGGGCCTGGCGGCGGATGATGCCCTGCACCCGCTGCAGCAGGCGTTCGTGCGTCACGACGCCTTCCAGTGCGGTTACTGCACGCCTGGGCAGATCATGTCGGCTGTCGCCCTCCTCGCCGAGGGACGGGCAGGCTCCGACGCCGAGATCCGCGAGTACATGAGCGGCAACATCTGCCGGTGCGGCGCCTACCCGAACATCGTCGCCGCGATACGCGACGTCGCCCGGGGCGGTGTGGCGGATGACGCTGCCGTTGGGGGTGCGGGTGCGGCCGTTTGAGTATGCCAGAGCCACCAGCGTGGCCCGGGCGGTGGCGGCTGCCACCGGCGATCGGGCGGCGGCATATCTGGCGGGCGGTACGACGCAGGTCGACCTGATGAAGGACGGTGTCCTTGCCCCGGATCTGCTGATCGACATCACGCGCCTGCCACTGCGCGGCATCAGTCACGGCGACGGCTCGATCCGCGTCGGCGCGCTGACCACGATGGAGGAGCTTGCCGCGGAACCCACGGTGGCGCGGCGGCTTCGGCTCGTGCGGGAGTCGCTGCTGCTCGCGGCTTCGCCGCAGCTGCGCAACATGGCGACCATCGGAGGGAACCTGCTGCAGCGGACACGGTGCCGCTACTTCCGCGACGTGAGCTGCGCGTGCAACAAGCGCGAGCCCGGGTCGGGCTGTGCCGCCATGGCGGGATTTCACCGGATGCACGCGATCCTCGGCACGAGCGGGCACTGCATCGCGACGCACGCATCTGACCTGGCGGTCGCCCTGACGGCCCTGGATGCCGTGGTGATCGCCGTCGGCGGCACCGGTCCGGGCACAGGCACAGGCACGGGCGCGGGCACGGGCACGGGCACGGGCGAGCGTGCCATCCCGATGGCGCAGTTCTACCTCGTGCCCGGGGATACACCGGACACGGAGAACACTCTCACCCGCGGCGAGCTGATCACCGCCGTGGAGGTGCCCCTGCTGCCTGAGCATTGGCGGTCTGGCTACCTGAAGGTCCGTGACCGTGCCTCATACGAGTTCGCGCTCGCGTCAGTGGCGGTGGCCCTGAACGTGCAGGACGGTGTGATCGCGGCAGGCCGGCTGTGCCTCGGCGGTGTCGCGACCGTGCCGTGGCGGGCTTATGGTGCGGAGGACGTCCTGCGCGGCGCTCCCGCGACGGCCGGGACCTTCCGTGCCGCCGCTGACGCCGCGCTCGAGGGCGCGGCGCCGCTGCCGGGCAACGCCTTCAAGGTCGAACTCGCGCGCCGGACGGTGATCAGGGCACTGTCGGCCGTGGCCGGTGGCGCAGCAGAGGCGGTGTCGTGACCACCACGCGGGCGGTGCCGGTGGTCGGTCCCGGGCTTGACCGGGTCGATGGGCCGCTCAAGGTGACGGGTTCGGCGCCCTACCCAGCCGACTTCGGCTTCCCCGACCTCGCGCACGCCGCGCTGGTCCAGGCGACGGTGGCGGCCGGGAAGATCCGCCGCATCGACGCGACGGCGGCCGGTGTGGCGCCCGGTGTGCTCGCCGTGATCACGCACGAGAATGCGCCACGGCTGGCGCGCGCGCCCGGCGCGCTGACCGCCGGGCCGCCGCCACCGCTGCAGGACGACCGCATCCTGCATCACGGCCAGCACGTCGCCATCGTGGTGGCGCAGACACCGGAGCAGGCGGCGGCCGCGGCGCGGCTGATCGAGATCGACTACGAGCCCACCGAACCGCTGCTCGACCTCGGCGATCCGCGGGCCCACCGCGTCGAGAACGCGGGCGGGCGAGATGTCAGGCGAGGCGACGCCGCGGCCGGTCTCGCGGCGTCGGATGTCAGGGTGGAGGTTACCTACACCACGGCGACACAGACCAACAACCCGCTAGGGCTGTTCTGCACGGTCGCGTTCTGGGACGGCGACGCGCTCACCGTCCACGACTCGACGCAGGGGCCGGCCTTCGTGCGTACGGCGCTCGCCGTGGCATTCGGGGTGCCAGCGAGCAGGCGTCCGCGTCCTCGCGCCGTTCGTGGGCGGCGCGTTCGGCGCCGGGCTCCGCGTCTGGCCGCATGTCGTTCTTGCCGCGCTCGCGGCACGCGTGGCGGGCCGCCCGGTCAAGCTCGTGCTGACGCGCGGCCAGATGTTCACCTCGATCGGCTACCGCGCCCGCACCGTACAGCACGTCAAGATAGGGGCGACGCGGACCGGCGAGCTTGTCGCGCTCGATCATGAGGGCGTCGAGCCCGCGGCGCTTGCTGATGAGTTCGCCGAGTCGCTGACCCGGAGCACGGCGGTCCTCTACGACTGTCCCAACGTCACGGCGAGAACCAGCCAGGTGCGGCTGAACGTGGCGTGCCCGACATGGATGCGCGGGCCTGGTGAAGCGCCGGGGGTGTTCGCGCTGGAGTGCGCGCTCGACGAACTGGCCTACGAGCTGGGCATCGACCCGCTCGAGCTGCGGCTGCGAAACTACGCCGACGTTCACCCGCAGACCGGCAGGCCCTGGACGACCAAGGCGCTGCGCGATTGCTATGAGCAGGGCGCCGAGCGGTTCGGGTGGTCGCGGCGCACCGTCCGGCCGCGCTCGATGCGCGACGGCAGCATGCTCGTCGGCTACGGCATGGCCAGCGCCCACTACGGGTACGTTCAGGCGGCCTGCCAAGCCCGCGCGTCGCTGGGGCGCGACGGGGTCGCCTTCGTGCGCAGCGCCGCGACCGACATCGGGCCAGGCACCTACACGGTCATGACACAGGTGGCGGCGGACGCGCTTGGCCTGCCACCCGCCCGGGTCCGGTTCGAGCTCGGGGACAGCGAGATGCCGCCCGCGCCGCTGCAGGGCGGATCGGGCCTCACCGCGGCGCTCGGCAGCGCGGTCCAGGCCGCCTGCGAGCGGCTGGTGCAGGCATTCCTCGACGTCGTGGCCGACGACGCGCAATCGGTTCTGCGTGGCTGCGGTGTGGCGGACGTCACCGTGCACGACGGCCGGATCTCGCGTGCCGGTGCGGCTGCCGGTGAGGCTTACACATCGATCCTGCAGCGGCATGGGCTGGCCGAGCTGACCGCGGACGGCGCGAGCAGCCGGCGCACGGACACCGGCGCCGAGCCGGGCATTTTCGCGGCCAAGTTCGCCGAGGTGCACGTCGACCCCGATCTGGGTCTCGTGCGGGTCGCGCGCGTCGTGGCGGCGGTCGACGGCGGCCGCATCCTCAATGAGAAGACCGCCACCAGCCAGGTCATCGGCGGAACGGTCGGCGGCATCGGGCAGGCGCTGCTCGAGGAGACCGTCTCCGACCCCGGGACCGGCCGCGTCGCCAATGCCACGTTCGGCGACTATCTCGTGCCGGTCAACGCCGACGTCCCCGACATCGACGTGATCTTCGTTGGCGGGCCCGACCCGATGAACCCGATCGGCGTCAAGGGCATCGGCGAAGTCGCGATCGTCGGCGTCGCTCCTGCCATCGCCAACGCCGTTTTCCACGCCACGGGCCGCCGCGTCCGCTCGCTGCCCATCACGTTGGAACAGCTCCTGTGAGCCAGGTGTAACCGCGGGCGCCGCTATCCGAGCCAGCCCTCCAAGATCGACGGCCCGTCAGGGCCCGCAGATGATTAACACGCGGATTTGATCTTCGCAGCGGCCAGCCGGACCGCTGGTTCTACCCCCATCACTGGGCCATTGATGGGGTAATAGCCACCGGCCGCCCCCTCTCACCTTACTCCGCATCAACTACCTCATCAGCCTCACCAACCCCATCCCCCCGAGTCAGTCCCGCTCCGCTATCCCATCAATGGGCCATTGACGGTGGCGGCCGTACCACGGCAACGAGGCCTAGAGCCGAAAACAGCGAGTTATTTCTGGGGCGCGCCCTTAGGCGGCATATCCGGTGCCCAAGGGGCCATGGATCATGATCCGGGCGATGACCGCGGCCCGCCAACATCGGGCTTCATGATCGCGGTAACTTCTCGGCGGTATGTGCGCATCCCGTAATAAGGTGAGTTCCCGGCGTGTCGCGTGACAGGATGCGGTAATGGGCGCTGACCTGGATGTCGTGGGGCGAATGGGGCCGGAGCTGGGGCTGCTGCTGCCGTTGCTGGATGAGCGGGCGCGGCGGCTGGTGCTGGGGACGGTGGCGCGGGCGGCTGGTGAGGGCGGGGTCTCGGCGGTGGCGCGGGTGTCGGGGGCGTCGTGGCAGACGGTGGCGGACGGGGCGGCGGAGCTGGAATCCGGGCAGGTCGCGGAGGCCGGGCGGGTGCGCCGTCCGGGCGGGGGGCGCAAGCCGCTGACTGCGGCGGATCCGGGTCTGGAGCCCGCGCTGCTGGCGCTGGTGGAAGACAGCACGCGGGGGGATCCGGAGTCGCCGCTGGTGTGGACGACGAAGTCGCTGCAGAACCTGTCTGATGAGCTGGCCGCGCAGGGGCACAGGTGCAGCCGGCAGGCGGCGCAGCGGCTGCTGCACGCCAATGGCTACAGCCTGCAGGCTAACGCCAAGACGATCGAGGGGAAGCGGCACCCGGACCGGGATGCCCAGTTCCGCTACATCGCCGCGCAGGCCGGGGAGCGCCTGGCCGCCGGGGAGCCGGTGATCAGCGTGGATGCCAAGAAGAAGGAGCAGGTCGGCGAGTACGCCCAGGCCGGGCAGGAGTGGCGGCCCAGGGGGGATCCGGTGACGGTCCGCGACCATGACTTCCCCGATGAGCAAGCCGGGAAGGTGACCCCGTACGGGGCCTGCGACATCGCCGCGAACGACGGGTTCGTGAATGTGGGCACTGACCATGACACCGCCGCGTTCGCGGTCGAGTCCATCCGCTGCTGGTGGAACACCCTGGGGAAGGACCGGTACCCCGGCGCGCGGCAGCTGCTGGTCACCGCCGACGCCGGCGGGAGCAACGGGTACCGGACCGGGGCGTGGAAGACCGGGCTGGCCGCCCTGGCCAGGGACACCGGCCTGGAGATCACCTGCTGCCACTTCCCGCCGGGCACCTCCAAATGGAACAAGATCGAGCACCGGCTGTTCTCGCAGATCTCCCGGAACTGGCGGGCACGCCCGCTGACCAGCCACCAGGTCATCGTCAACACCATCGCCGCGACCACCACCCGCGCCGGGCTGGCGGTCACCGCGCAGCTGGACACCCGGGACTACCCCCGCGGCATAAAGATCACCAAGGCGCAGCTCAGGGAGCTGGAAGACGCCGGCGCCCTGACGCGGCACAGCTTCCACGGCGACTGGAACTACACCATCAGCCCGGCCCCGCCCAGGCCCGCCCCGCCAGCCCCGGCCTGGCCCGTCGTGCCGCGACCAGGCCGCGGCCGCCCTGGCCCACCCCGCGCTGACCGGGATCACCGCCCGCGACCTCGCCCGCCTGGCCACCCGGCTGGAGCTCCCCGCCGACGCCGCCCGCGAGCACCACCTCCACCTGGCCCGCGGCCACCCCCGCCGCCGCGCCGCCCCGGCCCCCCCGAAACTCACCCTCACCGCCCAGCTCACCGCCACCCTCGTGCGCGCCCGCCTCGGCCTGCCGCTGCACATCCTGGCCTACCTGCTCGGCGTCCACCCCGCCACCCTCAGCCCCGCCATCCAGCAGACCCGCGATCTGCTCGCCCGGCACGACATCACCCTCCCCGCCCCGGCCGCCAGCCTCCCCACCCTGCACGACCTGCACCGCTACGCCGCCACCGCCGGCATCGCCATCCCCGGCCCCCCAGTGAGCACAAACCCCCATGAATGACACACTAAAGCCATCGACACACCGGAAACTCAGCTTGTTTTGGAACGCGCACAATGTGCGGAAAAGTTACCGCGATCACGAAAGTCGCCGTGGGTCAAGGCGATGGTGCATATGGACCGCCGTGGGATCTGGCACCCGGCGTGCCATTCGTGTGCCAAGCCGCAGTTGATCTTGACGTCCGATGGGTCATCTTGTGGCTGGCGCCGCCGGTGGACTTATGGATGTCCCGTTACGGGACGCCTGGATGTCCGGTTACGGGACGCCCGCGCGACCCGTAACGGGACATCCACGGCAACTGATCTTGAACTGGATTCGATGGCGCGCGTTGACGGGCGTGCTGCAGGTTGACAGGCGTGCTGCAGGGCGCCTTAGGGGCCATCGCGCGCCACCTACGGGAAGCGGACGCGACCCCGGGCGCAGCCGCGTCAATCTCATAGGTGTCATGCGTCACTGCCGCCGTTCCCCGGCACCCGTCCCGGTGACGCGGGTGCATGCCGCGGAAAGGGGGTGCATGCCGCAGGCAAGGGCGGTGCATGCCGCAGGCAACGGCGGTGCATGCCGCAGGCAACGGCGGTGCATGCCGCAGGCAACGGCGGTGCATGCCGCAGGCAACGGCGGTGCATGCCGCAGGCAACGGCGGTGCATGCCGCAGGCAACGGCGGTGCATGCCGCAGGCAACGGCGGTGCATGCCGCAGGCAGTCGTCAGTCAGCCGCCCGCCATGGCGCCCACGACCAGGAGTGGTTCTGTCCCGAGCGCGACCGCGTCGGGGAGCGGGGCGTCAGGCAGTTCGTGGGACAGGTCCTGCTCGCAGGCGAAGAATCGCACGAAGGCTCTGCGCTGGCCGCTGACGTGGTGGCGGATCGTCCCGCGCAGCATCGGATAGCGCTCCTCGAGCGCGTCGAGGACCGAGCGCTGCGTGGCCTCGCCCTGGACCTGCAGCTCCACCTCGCCGTCGACGTTCGCGAGCGTCCGCAGATGTGCGGGGAGCACGACGCGGATCATGGCAGCGTCTGGACCTCGACGGACAGCACGGCCGGCAGGTCACGCACGATGGGTGCCCAGCTGTCCCCGGCGTCGGCTGACGCGTACACCTGCCCGCCGGTCGTGCCGAAGTACACGCCGCAGGGATCGATCGAGTCGACGGCCATCGCGTCCCGCAGCACGTTGACATAGCAGTCGCGTTGCGGCAGGCCGTTCGTGAGCGCCTCCCACTCGTTTCCGCCTGTCCGGCTGCGGTACACGCGCAGTCTTCCGTCGGGCGGGAAATGATGAGAGTCGCTCTTGATCGGGACGACGTAGATGGTGTCAGGCTCGTGCGCGTGGACGCCGATAGGGAACCCGAAGTCGCTCGGCAGGTTGCCGCTGACCTCCTGCCACGACTCCCCGGCGTCGTCGCTGCGCATGACGTCCCAGTGCTTCTGCATGAACAGCACGCCAGGACGCGACGGGTGCATCGCGATGTGGTGGACGCAGTGCCCGACTTCGGCGTTCGGGTCGGGGATTCCTTCTGACCGCAGACCGCGGTTCGCCGGCCGCCACGTCTGGCCCGCGTCGTCGCTGCGGAACACGCCCGCGGCCGAGATGGCGACGAAGATCCGCCCGGGTTCGCCCGGGTCGAGCACGATGGAGTGCAGGCACATCCCACCGGCGCCGGGCTGCCAGGAAGGGGCTGAGCCGTGGCCGCGCAGCCCGGGCAGTTCCTGCCATGTCTGTCCACCGTCGACCGAGCGGAACAACGCGGCGTCCTCCACGCCGGCGTACACCGTGTCCGGGTCGGCAGGCGATGGCTCGAGATGCCAGACGCGTGCGAACTCCCAGGGGTGCGGCGTACCGTCGTACCACTGGTGGGTACCTGGGACCCCGTCGTACCCGAACTGGTTACCCGTCGGCTCCCACGACTTGCCGCCGTTGTCCGAACGCTGGATCAGCTGCCCGAACCAGCCGCTGGACTGCGACGCGTAGAGCCGGTCCGGGTCGGCGGGAGAGCCCGCGACATGGTAGATCTCCCAGCCAGGGAATTCGGGGCCCGCTATGTCCCAGTGCTCGCGCCGCGCGTCCGCCGTCAGGACGAACGCGCCCTTGCGCGTACCAACAAGTACCCGTACGCCGCTCATCCATGCTCCTTTCAGATCGTGCCGGCTCGACCGCGGCCGGCAGGTCACCAACCTTACGACGACCCTGAGACAGAAAACTCGTCGCTCGCCGCGCGATATCGCCGGCGGGCCAGCGCGGCCCGCGAACCCGGGTGGTACCGCGGGGCGGTATCCGGGTACACGTGTGGGGTGAGCCTCGAGGCCTACCGGCGCAAACGGGATCCGGCGCGCACGCCGGAGCCGGTGCCCGCGGCCGAGCCTGCGGCCGGGGCTGCGGCTGAGGCTGAGCCCGGGGCGAGCGGGGCCGGCGGGGCTGACGGCGCCGTTGGCGGAATGTTTGTCGTGCAGGAGCATCATGCCCGCGCCCTGCACTGGGATTTCCGGCTGGAACGCGGCGGCGTGCTCGTGTCCTGGGCGGTGCCGAAGGGGATTCCCGACGACCCGGGCCGCAACCACCTCGCCGTGCAGACCGAGGATCATCCCCTGGCCTACGCGGACTTCGCGGGCGAGATCCCGCGTGGTGAATACGGCGCCGGCACGGTGACCATCTGGGACCGCGGCCGCTATGAGCTGGTCAAGTGGGAGCCGGGCGAGGTCAAGGTGGTGCTGCGCGGGCGGCGCCTGTCCGGTGGCTACACGCTCTTCCGCACCGACGGGGACAACTGGATGATCCACCGGGAGCGGGCCGCGCTCCCCGCGTGGGTCCGCCCGATGCTGGCGACCGCGGGCGGCTTGCCGCGCGGCGACGGCGGCTGGGCATACGAGATGAAGTGGGACGGGGTGCGCGCCTCGGCCTACCTCGCCGGCGGGCGGCTGCTGCGGCTCGCGTCGCGCACCGGCCGTGACATCTCGGTGGCCTACCCGGAGCTGAACGGGCTTGGCGCGGCAACGCGCCGGCACCAGCTTGTGCTCGATGGCGAGATCGTAGCCTTCGACGGCGGGCGGCCGAGCTTCGAAGCGCTACAGCAGCGGATGCACGTCACCTCCGCCGCCCAGGCGGCACGGCTCGCCGGGCAGGTGCCAGTCGCGTACCTGCTGTTCGACCTGCTGCATCTGGACGGGCGCGACGTGCAGGAACTGCCCTACAGGCAGCGGCGCGAACTGCTCGACGGGCTGGGGCTCGCCGGCCGGTTCTGGCAGACCCCGCCCGCGTTCACCGACGCGGCAGGCGCGGACGTGCTCGCCGCCGCTCGCTCGCAGGGACTTGAAGGCGTCGTGGCCAAGCGGATGGATGCGCCGTACCGGCCGGGCGCACGCTCGGGGGACTGGGTCAAGGTCAAGCCCACCAGCAGGCAGGAAGTCGTGGTCGGTGGCATCAGCCCGGGCAAGGGTGGCCGGGCCGGCCAGATCGGCTCGCTGCTTGCCGGGGTCCAGACCGCGGCGGGCCTGGCGTATGCCGGCCGGGTGGGAACCGGCTTCACCGACCGGTCGCTTCGCCTGCTCGGCCAGCGGCTCGCGCCGTTGCGCCGGGACATGAGCCCGTTCGCCACCCCGGTGCCGCCGGAGCACGCGCGCGGCGCCATCTGGGTCGAGCCCGAGCTGGTGATCGAGGTGGCGTTCGCCGGGTGGACCCAGGCGGGCCGGATGCGCGCCCCGTCCTACCAGGGGCTCCGTGCGGACAAGGACCCCGCGGACGTCGTACGCGAGCCCTGAGCGCGGCTACCAGCTTCCGCCGCCACCGCCCCCACCGGCCATGCCGCCGCCGATATCGCCGGAAAGCCACCGTAGCCGAGGTAGGAGCCAGGCGCATGCGACGCCAGGCCGGATCCCTGATGAGCGGGCCCAAGGGCCGGGCCGAGGGCACACACGAGTTCGTGAACGCGCCGATTCCCCGCAGCGGGCCGAAATCCCGCGTCTCAGATGCCGAGATCGCGCTATCGACTGCGGCAGGCACGACAGCATCGCCGCAGGTCACTACAGCGGCTCTTCGTCCGTCAGGGTGCGCTGACAAGATCAATCTCACGGTTCGAGACGAGTTCTCGATTTGATACAGCCCGCATGTGGATGAGATCCACCACGATCATGGGAAAGGCGCGCGCGGTCCTCACCGGTCAGAAGAATCCGCCCGGGCGGCCGTTGCGGTCAGCGATCAGGCCCGCGAGCGTGGCGATCGCGATCTCGGCTGGTGCCCGTGAGCCGATGTTGAGGCCGATCGGGCGGTGCACGCGGGCGATGTCGTCCGGCTGGACGCCGAGTTCGGCGAGCGCGGGAATGTGCGGCGCAGGATGCCGCGGATTGCCCATCACCCCGATCCAGCGGGCCTGGCCCGCGAGCGCGTCGCGCAGCACGGCGCCAAGTTCCGGCCGGTGGTGGTCGGTGACCACGACGTCGGCGTTCTCGCCAAGGCCCGCGTCCACCTCGGCCACCACCTCGGCACCCAGGTCGCGCTCGGCCTGGGCGAGGTGCTCGTCAGGCTCCACGAGGAACGTGCGGAAACCGGCATCACTGCCGTAGCGCAGCAGGTACGCGGCGACGGGCGAGGCGAAGACCGCCACGAGCACGCGCCCCTCCGGCTGGGCGGGGGCAGGGGCAGCGCCGTGCGCGACGTCGCACGCCGGGTCGGCGTCGGTGCTGGTCATGCTCCCGAGCTTGCCACGGCCCGCGCTGGTTGGCGAGGCGGGCCCTCGGCTCGCATCGCCCGGACATCACGCGGGATGAGGGTAAGCGCGGATGCCACGATGATCGCGGCGGCGGCGCCGTACTGCGTGGCGGAGACCCCGATCGCGGAGACCCCGATCGCGGCGGCCACGGGTCCGGCCACGAGGGCACCGGCAGGCATCGCCATCACCGAGCCGAGTGCGTCGTAGGCGAAGACGCGCGCCAGCTTCCCCTGCGGGATTTTCCTGGTCAGGGCCACCGTCCACTGGACCATCATTATTTCGATGGTGATGCCGAGGCCGAACGACGCGGCGCAGATCACCGGCAGCGGCCACAGCATCGCGAGCGATAGCGGCGAGATCGCCATGGCCGCGCGCCGATGACGACCACGAACAGCATGGGCCGCCGTGGGCTGAAGCGCAGCGACACCAGGCCCCCGACGATCAGGCCGCCGGATTCGGCCGCTGTGATCGCGCCCCATGCGGCGGGCCCGCCGAGGTGCTCCTTGGCCACCACGGGGCCGAGCACCTGGAACGCTCCGTACCAGGCCATCATGATGACGCTGAACTGCGCCACGATCGCCCACAGCCAGGTGCGGGAGCGGACCTCCGGCCAGCCTTCGCGTAGCTCCGCAGCATGCCTGGCCGCCGCTGCGGCGCGCGGCCGGCGCTGCGGATCGACAGCAGCAGCGGGACGGAGACGAGCATTCCCAAGCCCGCAGATGGTGAGCGCCCATCCGGGCCCGGCGGCGGCGGCGAATATGCCCGCGGCCGCGGCGCCACCCATCTGCGCGGCATTCATCGCCAGCCGGCTCAGCGCGCTGGCTGTTGCAGCAGTTCGGCGGGCACCAGCCGGGGCAGCAGTGCCTGCGGCGCCGGGTAGAAGACCGCGATACCCGTGCCTGCCAGCGTCTGGAGCAGGAGCATCTGCCATAGCCGCGCCTGGTGGGTGAGCACGAGCAGGCCGAATGCGCCCTCGCCCGCGGCGATCATGATATTTCCCGCGATGATCACTCGCTGCGGCGGAATCCGGTCCGCGATGACACCGCCGATCAGCGTGAACACGAGCGACGGCGCGATCTGAGCGGCGGGCAGGGTACGACAGGTCGGCGGTGGACCCGGTCTCGTTCAGCACCGCGAAGGAGACACCGACCAGCGAGAATGCGAACGCCGCCGGCGCGAGCAGGCGGTCGGCGAGCAGGAGCCGGAAGTCCCGGATCGCCAGCACGGGCAGGTGGCGGCCGAACCCGCGCCACGCCATCGTTGGCGTCCGATCCTGTCGAGGCTGTGCCATTCAAGGTACCGTGAATCGGCTTGATCGTCCGTGCCTCGCCGGTGTGGTGCCGTCCCACCTCCAGGCACCGGCGCAGGAGGTGGTATGGGGGGAGCCGCTGCAGGCGGCGGCGTCATCGGCGTTGTCGGCGACCTGAATCTGGACGTCGTCGTCTGCGCATCGCAGCCAGTCGCTGAGGAGACCGACACGGACGTGCGTACCTGGGTCGGGGCCGGCGGCCAGGCGGCCAACGTCGCCGCCTGGGTTGTCGCCCTCGGCGGGCAGGCACGGCTCGTCGCGGCGCGCGCGGCCGACCCGGCCGGCCGCCTGGTTGCGGACGAGCTTGCCGGCCGCGGCGTCGACCTGACCGGGCCCATGGTGTCCGGGCGGACGGGCGTCGTGGTGTCGCTGTCGGACCACGGGAACACCAGGTCGATGCTCACCGATCGCGGGGTCGGCCCGCACCTGGACGCGGCGGCGCTACAGGCCGGGTGGTTCGACGGGTGCACCCGGCTGCATCTGCCGGCCTACAGCCTGGTCTCGGCGCCGATCCGCGCTGCGGCCCTGGCCGCGGCCGGGTACGTGCCACGGCTGAGCGTCGATCTGTCCTCGACCGCCGCGCTGCGCGACTTCGGGGTCGGGCGCTTCCGCGAGCTGCTCGGGCGCCTGCGGCCAGACGTCGTGTTCGGCACCGAAGCAGAAGCTGCGCTGGTCGGGGACCTGCCTGGTGCCGATCTGGTGGTGAAGCTCGGCGCGCGGGGCGTTCTGGCCGGCGGCGTGCATTACCCGGCGCTGCCCACCCGCGCGGTCGACTCGACGGGCGCCGGTGATGCGTTTGCCGCCGGCTACCTGCTCGGGGGAGTGAGCCTGGGCTTACGGGCAGCGGCACGGGCGGTAGCGAAAATGGGGGCCATGCCGTGACGATCCCGCTTCAGTTGGCCGGTGAGGTGGCCGAGGCCCTGCGCCTCGGCCGGCCGGTCGTCGCGCTCGAGACGACGCTTGTCGCGCATGGTTTCTCCGACGGGCAGGGATTCGAGGTGGCGATCGCGGCTGAGGAGCGGGTGCGCTCCGCCGGTGCCACCCCGGCGACGATCGGCGTCGTCGACGGCAGCGTCCGGGTCGGCCTCGGCAGCGCGGAACTCGAGCGTTTCGCCGACGCGGGCGCGGCGGCACGCAAGACCGGCGCGCGCGACCTCGCCGTCTGCGTCGTGCAGCACGATCTCGGCGCCACGACGGTCGGCGGGACGCTCGCGGTGTGCCGCGGGCTCGGCATCCGCTTCATGGGCACCGGTGGGATCGGCGGGGTGCACCGGGGGTTCGCCCAGACGCTCGACATCTCTGGTGACCTCACGCAGATAGCCCGTACCGAGGCGGTCGTCGTGGCATCAGGTGCGAAGTCGATCCTGGACGTCGGCGCGACCTCGGAATTGCTCGAGACCCTCGGCGTGCCCGTGCTCGGCTGGCATACCGCGACGCTGCCGCGGTTCTACAGCGGTGAAGGCGGCCCCGCCGTGTCCGCGACGGTTTCCACGAGCGAGGAGGCCGCCAGGGTCGCCGCGCTGCACTGGCAGCTCAACCCGTCGTCGGGTGTGCTGCTTGCCCAGCCGCCGGTTTCCGGCCTGGACATCGAGCCGCTCATCGCCGAGGCGGTCGAGAGGGTGCGCCGCCAGGGGGTGAGCGGGCAGTCGGTGACGCCGGCCGTTCTCGCGCTTGTCCACGAACTGAGCGGCGGGCGGAGCGTAGCGGTCAACCGCCAGCTCATCGCCGACAACGCGGCGCTGGCAGCCGAGGTCGCGGTCGCCTACGCGCGGCAGTAGCCAGCCGGTGGAGTTCCCACCGGCTGGCCGCCGCGCGCGTATGATCAGCGATGTCGAAGGAGGATGCGTGTCGGCCGTCGTCACCACGTCGAGCGGCGCGGGCGCCGGGGAGCCCATCGACACGGCGGGGACCGGGCTCAGGCGCGGCTGGGGCGTCAGCACCGAGCGGCAGCAGGCGATCGCGGAAACGCTTATGGACCTCGTGCCCCGCTCGGGCCGATTGTCACCCGCGCGGCTGCGCGACCTCACGCTGACGATCATCGGGCGCCGTGAGCTGTGGGCAGATCTCGTCGTCCACGATCCCGACGTCCGCTGGTATCTGCCGCTGGCCAGGTGGAACACCTGCGATGTCTGGCTGCTGGCGTGGGAACGCGGGCAGGACACCGACTGGCACGACCACGGCGGATCGTCCGGCTCGTTCGCCGTGGCCGAGGGCAGCCTGGTCGAGAGCTACCGCGTCACGAGCGGCCGCAGGCTCGGGCGGCGGCGCCTGCTCGCCGAGCATGCGGTGGCGTTCGGGCCTGGGCACGTGCACGACGTGGCACACGGCGGCGACGGGCCGGCGATCAGTATCCACGCCTACTCGCCGCCGCTCGTGGCGATGACGTACTACCAGCCGACCGCCTACGGCCTGATCGCCAGGGAGACGGTCGCGATCGACGGCCCGGAAGGGACGCGCGGCCGGGGCGGCCACGACACGGCGCTCGCCGACGCCACGGCGTCGGCGGCGAGTCTCACCAGCGACGCACTCCCGGCGGGGGCGCCCGGCATCGACGACCTGATCGCCGAGGCACGCAGCGGCCTGGTGCGGCTGCGGCCGGAGGCGGCTCTCGCGGCGCTCACCGATGGCGCGGTGCTCGTCGACATCCGGCCGCTTGAGCAGCGGATCGTGGAGGGCGAGGTGCCCGGGGCGATCATCATCGGCCGCAACGTGCTCGAATGGCGCCTCGACCCGCGCAGCGACGCGCGGATACCCGCCCTGGCGCGCGCCGATGCGCGGATCATCGTGATGTGCTCAGAGGGGTACGCGTCGACACTCGCCGCGGCGAGCCTGCGGCGGATCGGCCTGCGCGTTGCCACCGATCTCGAAGGCGGTTTCACGGCCTGGCGGGCGGCCAGCCTGCCGACACGGCCGGCGCAGGCGCTGGGCTGAGCCGCGCGGCACGGGGTGGAGTATCAGGGCTTGCTGCCCACGCCGGCCCACATGGTCGAGGCGCTCGCCGCTTCCAGCGCTGATCTCGGCCGCCATTCCGGCGCCCGCACGACCCCCGGGCTCGACCAGGGTCAGGCCGTCGAAGAACCGCGACACGTCGGCGTGGCTGCGCAATGCCACCTTCTGCACCATCATCTGGTTGAGCCGCTTGGCCATGTCGGCCATCGCCTCGGCTTCGATGTCGTTGGCCGGGTGGGCGATCACCAGGTGGCTGCCCGCGGCACGGCGTCGAGTAACTGGGAGACGATCAGGTAGGGGTCGTCGGCTTCCGGGATGAACTGGAGCACCGCGACGAGCATGACCGCGATGGGCTGGCCGAAGTCCAGGACCGGGCCGCCTCCGCCAGGATGTGGCCGGTTTCGCGCAGGTCGGCGTCGATGTAGGCGGTGGCACCCTCCGGTGCGCTTGTCAGCAGCGCACGGGCGTGGCTCAGCACGACCGGGTCGTTGTCCGCGTAGACGATCCTGCTGTCCGGCGCCACGGACTGGGCGACCTCGTGGGTGTTGTTCGCGGTGGGGATCCCGGCGCCGATGTCGAGGAACTGGCGGATGCCGGCGTCGTCGGCCAGGTAACGGACCGACCTGGCCAGGAATGCCCGGGTGGCCCGCACGGACGCGACCATGTCGGGGAAGGCGTCGATGCCCTGCTCGCCGGCCGCGCGGTCGGCCGCGAAGTTGTCCTTGCCGCCCAGCCAGTAATCCTGGACCCTGGCGATGTGCGCGACGCTGGTGTCGAACTTCGGCGGCCCACCGTCGCGCTCGGGGATCACGCTACGGAATCCGTTACCTGACACGGTCGCTTCACCACGGCTGCCCGCATTCACCGCACTGTGTACTGCCTTGCTGAACATTAGCGTGATCGGATACGGTTCCGCGGTCGGGGTCGCGGCCGGCGCTCGCTAGCATCCGGGACATGGCGCTGCACATTCCGAGCCCGCCGGTCAGCGGCATCCACATCGGCCCGCTGGACATCCATGTCTACGGGCTCATGTATGTGGTCGGGATCACGCTGGCGATCATCATCACCAGGCGGCGCTGGCAGGCTGAGGGCGGCGACCCCGACCTCGTCGGCGACGTGGCGCTGTGGAGTGTGCCCGCGGGGATAGTCGGCGGGCGGATCTACTTCGACGTCACCACGCCCAAATACATCCCACCGCACTGGTGGGGACCGTTTGCCGTGTGGGACGGCGGGCTCGGCATCTGGGGCGGGATCGCTCTGGCCGCCGTGGTCGGCATCTGGCGGCTGCGCAGGAACGGCGCGAACGTGCCTGTCTTCATGGACGCCGTGGCGCCGGCCCTGCTCGTCGCCCAGGGCATCGGGCGTATCGGCAATTACTTCAACCAGGAACTTTTCGGTGGCCCGACGAGCCTGCCCTGGGGCCTGGAGATAGCACCCGCGTACCGGCCCCCGGGCTATACGCGGTACGCCACCTTCCATCCGACCTTCCTGTACGAGCTGATCTTCGACATGGCGCTCGCGGCGGCGCTCGTGTGGCTCGGTCACCACCGGGGCATCCGGCCGCCGGGCCTGTTCGCCCTCTACGTGACCGGATACTCGGCGTTCCGGATCTTCGAGGAGTCGCTGCGGGTGGACCCGTCGGAGCATTTCCTCGGCCTGCGGCTGAACTTCTACGTTGCCTCCGCGCTCGCCCTGTTCGGGCTCGGCTGGTTCATCTGGACGCAGCTCAGGGCGAAGGTGCCGGCGGACGCCACCGTTGAGGTGTCCTCACGCTGACTGCCGGGCCTGCGCCGCGGCGGCCGTGCTGCGTTGCCCCGGGGGGTGATCCCCCGGGATCCCCCCGGCCCCCGCGCCGGCGGCACATCGGCGGTTGCCGCATCCGCGGCAGCCGTTAAGATCCTGGCTCGGTGGCTACCTCCGACATCGGCTCCGAGGTCAGCGAGGCGTCGCGCGTGTTGCGGCGCGTCTTCGGCTACGAGTCTTTCCGTGACGGCCAGCGGGAGATCATCGATCACGTCGTCGCCGGCGGCGACGCGCTCGTGCTCATGCCGACCGGTGGCGGCAAGTCGCTGTGCTACCAGATTCCCGCGCTCGTGCGCGCCGGAACGGGCGTCGTCGTCTCGCCGCTCATCGCGCTCATGCAGGATCAGGTCGACGCCCTGACCGTCCTCGGCGTGCGGGCGGGCGTCCTCAATTCCACGCAGGACGCCGGCGAGCGCCGGCTGGTCGAGTCGGCGTTCCTCGCGGGGGAGCTTGACCTGCTCTACCTGGCGCCGGAACGCCTGCGGGCGCAGTCGGCGCTGAGATTGCTCGACCGTGGCCAGATCTCGCTTTTCGCCATCGACGAGGCGCACTGCGTGGCCCAGTGGGGGCACGACTTCCGGCCCGACTACCTCGCCCTGTCCACATTGCACGAGCGCTGGCCCACGGTACCCCGTATCGCGCTCACCGCGACGGCCACCGAGGCGACCCATGCTGAGATCGCGTCCAGGCTGAACCTGGAGAGAGCCCGCCACTTCGTGGCGAGCTTTGACCGCCCGAACATCCAGTACCGCATCGTGGCGAAGGACGAGCCCCGGCGGCAGCTGCTCGACCTGCTGCGCACCGAGCACGTCGGGGACGCGGGCATCGTCTACTGCCTGTCACGCGCGTCGGTGGAGAAGACCGCGGAATTCCTGGTGGCCAGCGGGATCGCGGCGCTGCCCTACCACGCCGGGCTCGACGCGCGTACCCGCGCCGCGAACCAGGCGCGCTTCCTGCGCGAAGACGGCGTCGTCATGGTGGCCACCATCGCGTTCGGCATGGGCATCGACAAGCCCGACGTGCGCTTCGTCGCCCACCTCGACCTGCCCAAGTCCGTCGAGGGCTATTACCAGGAGACCGGCCGTGCCGGACGTGACGGCCTCCCCTCGACCGCCTGGCTTGCCTACGGGCTCGCAGACGTCGTGCAGCAGCGCAAGCTGATCGACACCTCCGAGGGCGACGGTGCACACCGCCGCCGTCTCGCCGCCCACCTGGACGCCATGCTCGCCCTGTGCGAAACGGTGGAATGCCGCCGCGCGCAGCTGCTTGCCTATTTCGGCCAGCGCGGGGCCGCGTGCGGCAACTGCGACACGTGCCTGTTGCCGCCGCAGGCGTGGGACGGCACCGTCGCCGGCCCAGAAGCTGCTTTCCACCGTGCTGAGGCTGCGGCGCGAGCGGGGCCAGAAGTTCGGTGCGGGCCAACTCATCGACATCCTGCTCGGCAAGAAGACAGCCAAGGTCAGCCAGCACCGCCACGACTCACTCACGGTCTTCGGCATCGGCACCGAGCTGCGCGAGGCCGAGTGGCGCGGCGTGGTCCGCCAACTGCTCGCCCGCGGTCTGCTCGCCGTCGAAGGAGACTACGGCACGCTGGTGCTCACCGATGCGAGCGCCGCGGTGCTGCGGCGGGAACGCCAGGTCCTGCTGCGGCGCGAGCCGGAGCGGCCGACGCGGGCAGCTGCTGGTGACAGAGCCGGCCGGGGCACCAAGGCCCGGACCGTGGGAGCGCCCGCCGAGCTGCCGGAGGCGGCCGCGCCGGTGTTCGAGCAGCTGCGCGCCTGGCGCGCCGCCATGGCGAAGGAACAGGGCGTGCCCGCGTACGTGATCTTCCACGACTCGACCCTGCGTGAGATCGCTGCCACGGTCCCGTCGTCGCTCGCGGAGCTTGGCAAGGTGAGCGGTGTCGGCGAGAACAAGCTCGCGAAGTACGGGCAGCAGATCCTCGACACCTTGAGCGCACACGGGCACGCGCCGTCCGGTGGCTAATGATGTTGGTTTGGGGGGAAAGGGTGAGGTATGGCGGGGTTAGCGTTGTCGTCGAAGATCCTCCGCGGCCTCGATTTCGGTGCGCCCGCGGCGGAACGGGACATCGGCCGGGGCCTTGAGAAATACTTCGTGGAATCCGCGGCTTACCAGCGTGTCCAGTCGGGAGCCAAGACGATCATCCTGGGCAACCGCGGTTCGGGGAAGAGCGCGATCTTCAAGGTTCTCGCGAGCAGGGAGCGGGCGCTTGGCAGCCACGTCATCGAGCTCGCGCCCGAGGACTACTCCTATGAGCTGCTCGGCTCCACGGTGGCCGCGGCGCATGCCGGTTCGTGGGCGAAGCACGGCGCGTACGCGGCCGCGTGGAAGTACCTCATCTACGTCCTGATCATGAAGGAGGTGTCGGCGCGGGGCGGGAAGGGCGCTTCGAGCTCGATCTACAAGTACGTGCGCGACAATCACGCGGATCCGCACATGGGCAAGCTCGCGGTGCTGATCTCCTACCTCAAGCGGCTCGAGGGCATCAAGGTCGGGCCCCTCAAGGCCAGCTTCAAGACACGTGAGCTTGACAAGCTGTACCAACTCGAGGAGATCAACCACCTGTTGCCGCATCTCAGGGACGTGCTCGGCAGGCAGCGGGTCGTCGTGCTCGTCGACGAGCTCGACCGTGGCTGGGACTCCTCAGAGAACGCCAAGGCCTTCGTCTCCGGCTTGTTCCAGGCGTGCGTCTCGATCAACGAGATGCACGACAATCTCCGCGTGTACGTCTCGCTCAGGCAGGAGCTCTACGACGACATCCCCGCCCTGTACGAGGACGCGCAGAAATACCGCGACCTGCTCGAGACGATCAACTGGACCGAGGAGTCGCTGCTGAAGCTGATCGCCAAGCGGATAAGGCACTGCGCGCAGGAGAACGGCCACAACGACGCCGCCCTCGACCAGGCTGGCGACAGCGCGTGCTGGAACGCCGTCTTCGCCACCCCGCCCGGCCATCCGGCGAACAATTCCTTCAGGTACATGGTCGGCCGGACGCTGCACCGCCCACGGGAGATCATCCAGTTCTGCACCGAAACGGTCGAACTCGCCCGCGAGCGCGGCGTGGGACTGCCGCTGCCGTACGCCGCGATCGGCTGGACCGAACGCGCCTATTCCGCCGAGCGCGCCAAGGACATCGCCGCCGAATACCGTTATCAGTACGCGGGCCTGCTCGGTATCTTCGACGCGTTCCGCGGGCGGAGCGAGGTCATCACCCGCGATGACCTCGAATTGCTGTGCCTCGAGCTCGCGACCGGCGAGATCCGTACCAGCGGCACGGGCTCCTGGCTGCCCGACCGCGACCCGGACGAGCTGATCGAGATCCTGTGGCACATCGGGTTCATCACCGCACAGCCCGCAGGCGGCAACAGAATCCAGCTCGGTGACCGTGGGCCGTTCGTTGGCGTGTATCAGGTGCAGCATCTGAACCTCGCCGCGGTCCAGCGGTTCCAGGTGCATCCCATGTTCCGCGCCTACCTCGGCATCAAGCAGGAGGTGCGTGGACAGCGCACCCCTGGGCGGTGACCCCCCGGATGACCCTGGGGACCCGCTGTCGAACATGTGTTTGAAGCGGTGGTTATGCTTGAGCCATGGCGGTCGCGTTCCAGGGATCACTGCTCGACTGCGACGACGAGGTCGCCGTGCGCCCGCTGCGGCCGTCGATCACGCGGACGGTGCTCGCGCACGGGGCCTGGATCGACCTGCGGCGAAGCTGGCTCGCCGGCGCCGACACGCTGCTGCACCGGTTGCTGCGAGCCGTGCCGTGGCAGGCGGAGAAGCGGCACATGTACGACCGGGTCGTTGACGTCCCGCGGCTGCTCAGCTTCTACGCCGAGGGCCAGTCGCTCCCCGACCGCGCGCTCGACGAGGCAAGGGCGGCGCTCGATACGCACTACGTCGGCGAACTCGGCGAGCCGTTCCGCACCGCCGGGCTCTGCCTGTACAGGGACGGCCGCGACAGCGTCGCCTGGCACGGCGACACCATCGGGCGCGGCAGGACGCAGGACACCATGGTCGCGATCGTCTCTGTCGGCACACCCCGCGCGCTGCTGCTGCGCCCGCGCGGCGGCGGTCAGGTGCTGCGGCACGAACTCGGCCATGGCGACCTGATCGTGCTGGGCGGAAGCTGCCAGCGCACCTGGGAGCACGCCATACCCAAGACGGCGCGCGTAGCCGGACCGCGGATCAGCATCCAGTTCCGCCCGCGTGGCGTGCGCTGACCTACGGCTCCGCCCACATGGAGCGCTGGCCTGCGGCTCAGGCCGGAGGGAGGACCTCGAACGCCGGGTGCTTGGGCGCGATGGCGTGGATCTGCTCATCGCTTGAGTCCGGCCCGACCCCGTCGAAGAACACGCCGACCTCCGCCTTCCAGCGCTTCAGGTAGGCCCGCAGCACGGGCACCTTCTCGTCGTCGGTGAGCTCGCGGCCGCGGAACGTCTCGGTCTGCTTAGCCACCCGCAGTTCGCCGGTTCCGGCCGCCCGCAGGTTGCGTACCCACTGGCCCTCACCCCGCGCCGACACGAGGTAGCGGTTCCCCTCGTAGGAGAGCAGGTTCACCGGCGTCGTGCGCCATTCGCCGGTCTTGCGGCCCTTGACCGCGAGCACCCGCGAGCCGAGCACGCTCACACCACGGCGGGTCAGGAAGGCGACAATCCGGTTTGCGACGTTGCGCGTGAACCAGCCGGGCGCGCGGTAATGAGCGGGCATGGCCACAGTCTGCCGGAGGAATGTTCGTGCGTCACGCCGCGACCCGAGCCGGACGAACGTCAGGTGCGCGAAGACCGGGTCGCGGGCGGCGTCGGCATAGCGTTGCCTGTACTCGGCGTGCTTCTGCCACGACCAGGCGATGACCGACTCCTCAGGGTTGAGGCTGAACACGTTCCGCCACCGTTCCCTGTTGCCGTTCCACAGCTCGACCCGCCGGGCCACGCGGCCCAGTGTCCGCCAGATGATCTGGCGCATCACGGTCCGTTTGGGCAGGTCGAGCCAGACGACGGTGTCGGCGCGTGCCCACACCAGCGTGCGGACCGCGCTGTAGTTACCGTCGATCACCCAGCCGTCTGCCGCCGCGGCCGCGGCGACACGGCCGATGAACGTCTCCTTGTCCAGCGGCTCCCAGCCGGGCTGATGAAAGATCGCGTCTAGCTCGACATGCGGCACAGTCAGGCGCGCCGCGAGTTGCTTCGCCAGCGTCGACTTGCCTGAACCCGAGCTGCCGACCACCGAGATCCGCCGCACGAACGGTGAACCTATCAGCCCGAGGCGGAGCCCCGCGGCACACCGTGAGACACCCCGCGCGGCAGCCGTCAGACACCCCCGCGGCACACCGTGAGACATCCCGCGGCAGCCGTCAGACACCCCCGCGGTACACCCTGAGACACCCCGCGCGGCAGCCGTCAGACACCCCCGCGGCACACCGTGAGACATCCCGCGGCAGCCGTCAGACACCCCCGCGGCGCACCGTGTCAGGCGGCGGATGCTCCGCCCTCCGGCCGTTTCCACCACGATCATGGGCCGCCCGTGGGAGACAGTAACGGGTGGGACGGGTGATCCAGGCGGGACGCGGACCGCCCACCCGCGGGCGGTCGGTCGGCCGCGGGTGGGCCCAGCGGCCCGCTGCGCCGCAGACTCTGGCCACCAGGCGGCCGGCGACCTTGATCGTTGGCCCGCAGGGGGCGCTATCCCACGGCGGTCAATATGCACCATCGCCTTTGACCCACGGCGGCTTTCATGATCGCGGGAAAGCGCCGGGATAAACCGGCATGGAGGAGGAGATGGAAGTTCTCTGCGTCGAAGGGTTAGCGACCCACGGCGACCCCGAGTCATGCGTCGACGGCCTGTGAGGGCGTGGCGAAGCGTTGACAGGGGCACGTGCAGGCCGGGTGATCGAGCCGCGAAATGTGAATCCGGGGTGCCGACGCTGTCCGCGAGGTGGAAGGCAACACCGCTGGTGGCGCTAGCGCGAGTCATCAGCGGGCCCCGCGCGGTCATAGAGCCAGGGCATGTGCGGAACCTCCATGCGCGAGAACCGGGAGAGCCCGTGCCCGCCCGTCCGGCTGATCACCGGGCGGGCCGCTCAGGGAACGCCGAGGCGGTAATCCTGGGATGAACGGACGCGGGCAGTCGGACGGCCTCGTAGTACCTGCGAACCCGCCGAACAAGGCCGTGACTGCGGTCACGGGCGCGGAGGCGGGGGAGGAAAGGGGGCCGGCCAAGGGGAACACGGCCGGTGAAACACGCCCCGGACGCAGTGCCGGGCCTGGCGTGTCCAGTGAGCTGGGCCGTGTGCGCGAGGTTGCGCAACGGGATAAGGATGCGCGGTTCACGGCGCTGCTGCACCATGTCACCCTGAGCCGTCTGCGGTGGGCCTACGGGGCGATCAGCCCGAAGGCGGTGCCGGGGGTGGACGGGGTGAGGTGGGCAGCCTACGGGCAGGACCTGGACGTTAATCTCCGGGATCTGCACGTGCGGGTGCAGCAGGGGCGCTACCGGGTGAGCCCATCCCGGCGGGCTTACATCCCGAAGGCGGACGGGCGGCAGCGGCCGCCCGGCATAGCCACGGAGGCGGCATAGTGCCGCATCGTCCAGTGATCCTTTGGGTTTCGTTGTCGTCACCCATCCGTTCCATCCGCTGACGGGTCAGCGGCTGGAGGTCTTGTTCGCTAAGCGGCGGGCCGGTGCCACAGTGTTCGTCTGCGCGGGCGGTGCCTGCGGGTCGATCACGCTGCCGGAATCGTGGACCGGCCGGGGGGAGCCGCCCGGGACTGGCCGGCTGTCGGCCGAGGGGCTCGCAGCACTCGGCGCTGTGACACGCGCACTGCAGGGTCGTTGATTGTCATGCCTGGCAGCGGCATACTCTTTTGTGATGAAAGAGCAAAAGAACGAGACCGGGACCGGCCTGGCGGGGATGCCGACGCGGCGGCTGCTGTCGCGGCGGCGCGCTCTGGCCGCGCGGCTGGGGGGCGCCGAGCAGGTGCTGTCCGGCTCGCTGACCGAGCAGACCCGGCGGTGCGGCAAGGCGGGCTGCCGGTGCGCCGGCGGCGAGCCGCACGGCCCGTATGCCTTCTTCGCCGCGAAGACCGCGGCCCGGGGCCGGCTGAGGTACGTCCCGGCGTCCCTGGCCGGGGTGGTGCGCCGGTACCTGCGCAACGGCGAGGAGATCGAGCAGCTGCTCGCGGAGATCTCGGCGATCAACGCCGAGCTGCTGGCCCGCAGAGAACTGCAGTAGCCGGTGGACGCCGTCCTGTCCGGGCCCGCGCGGGCCGAGGCGGTGGCGGCGCTGGCCAACATGACCATCTCGGCGCTGGGAGGCACGCGTGAACGGCGAGCACAAGATCACGAGCTTTCACCGGGAACGGACGGCGCTAATCTACCTGCGGCAATCCTCGATGGCCCAGGTCCGCGACCACACCGAGCCCGGCCAGGAGCCAGTACGGCCTGGCGGAGACGGCGGCCGGGCTGGGCTGGGCGCGCAGCGACATCGAGGTGATCGACACCGACCTGGGGATCTCCGGGAAGTGGGGGGTAGCCCGGGAGGGGTTCACCGAGCTGGTGACCCGGATGTGCCGGGGCGATGTCGGGGCGATCTTCGGGATCGAGATCACCCGGCTGGCCCGGTCCAATGCCGACGTGGCGCGGCTGGCGGAGTTCGCCCGGATCACCGGCACACTGCTGATCGATCCCGACGGCGTCTACGACCCTGCCGACGTGAACGACCGCGTGCTGCTGGGGTTCAAGGGCACCATGGGAGAGATGGAACTGCACGTGATGGCGCAGCGGCTGCAGGCCAACAAGCGCGCCGCGGCGCAGCGCGGCGAGCTGCGCACCCCGCTGCCGGTCGGCTACATCCACGACGACGCCGGCGATGTGGTGATCGACCCCGATGCCGAGGTCCAGGCCGCGGTCCGGGACGTGTTCGCGGCATTCGCCGCGTGCGGGTCGGCCTACGGGGTGGTCGCGGCGTTCGCCAGCCGCAAGTTCCCGCTGCGCGCCTACGGCGGGACATGGGCCGGTCAGCTGCGGTGGGGGCGGCTCACCCACGCCCGGGTCCTGGGGGTCTTGAAGAACCCGGGCTACGCCGGGGCGTACGTGTTCGGCCGGTATGCCTCGTGCCGCACCGCCGGCCCGTCCGGCACCGTACACACCGCGATTGCGGAACGGCCCCGCACGGAATGGCCGGTGCTGATCAAAGACCACCACGAGGGATACATCACCTGGCCGGACTACCTGGCCAACGAGGCCAGGCTGGCGGCCAACCGGACCAACGCCGGAGCACGGCCGCCCCGCGAGGGCTGCGCGCTGTGCCAGGGGATCATCAGCTGCGGCAGCTGCGGCAAGCCGATGCGCACCAGCTACCACACCGATCAGCGGCCGTCCTATGAATGCAGCTCCTACCGCGACCGGCTGACCACGCCCGCCTGCCGGTCGGTCGCCGCCGCCACCGTGGACGACGCGGTCGCGCGCATGCTGCTGGACGCGCTCACCCCCGAGCAGGTCGCCCTGGCGCTGTCAGCCGCCGACGATGTCGCGGCCGGCACCAGCGGGTCAGCCGGGCCGCCGAGCTGGCCGTGGAACGGGCCCGCTACGACGCCGGCCGGGCCGAGCGCGCGTTCTGCCAGGTCGAGCCGGAGAACCGGCTGGTCGCCCGCAGCCTGGAAGCCCGCTGGGAGGACAGGCTCGCCGCCCTCGCCGAGGCCGAGCAGGCGCTGGACGCGGCCCGTGACTCCTTGCCGCCGCTGCCCAGCAGGGCCGACCTGGAGAAACTCGCCGCCGACCTGCCCGGCCTCTGGCACGCCCCGGCCACCAGCAGCAAGGACCGCAAGCGGCTGCTGCGCACCCTGATCGCCGACGTCACCCTGCTGCCCGAACCCGACCAGGCCAAAGTCCGCATCGGGATCCGCTGGCACACCGGCGCCACCGACGAACTGTAGCGCAGCCCGGGCCATCCATCCCGGCACCGCCAAGCGCAGCCCGTCCCCGGCCATCGAGATGATCCGCCAGCTCGGCCCCGTCACGCCCACCGCCGAGCTGGGCCGAACAGCTGAACGCCGCCGGGCTGACCACCGGGCACGGCCGCCCGTTCGACGTCAAGGCCGTCCAGTGGATCCGCCACGCCTACAACATCCCGGCCCCGCCACCGTATGCGGCCAGCGAGATCAGCGTCGCCGAGGCCGCCCGCCGGCTGGGCTGCAGCGCAGGCGTCATCTACTACTGGATCGAAGCCGCCCAGCTCAACGCCCGGCGCGGCCCCAGCAACCGGCTCTGCATCAGCGTGGAACGATCAAGGTCGAAGCCGCCTGCCGCCACCGCATCGCCGAATCCGGTCACCTCAACCCGGCCGCCCGCCGCACCAGGCCACCGAACAGGCCCCAGCGGCACGAGGCCGCCGTAACTGTCGGCACTGCCTGACATGATCACACCAGCGAACCCGTGAATGCGGCCCTGGCCCGCGCAAACCCGCACCACGCCCGAACATCCCGACACGCGATTGCAGGAGGGGCAATATGAATCGTCCGTCGCCACGCTGGAAGACAAGATCGTCCAGCGTGCCGTCACCGAGGTGCTGAACGCTGTTTACGAGGTGGGCTTCCTGGGCTTCTCTTACGGGTTCCGGCCAGGGCGCAAGCCGCATCAGGCGCTGGATGCGCTGGCGGCCGGGATCATGAGCAGGAAGGTGAGCTGGGTGCTCGGCGCGGACATCCGCGACTTTTTCGGCCAGCTTGATCGGGGCTGGCTGATGAAGTTCCCCGGGCACCGGATCGCGGATAAGAGGGTCCTGCGGCTGATCGGTAAGTGGCTGGCCGCAGGGGTCATCGAGGACGGGAAATGGACGGAGAGCGGCAAGGGATCACCGCAGGGGGCATCGGTTTCGCCGCTGCTCGCTAACGTGTACCTGCACTACGTCCTGGACCTGTGGGCCGACTGGTGGAGGCGGCGGCACGCGCACGGGGATGTGATCATCGTGCGGTTCGCTGATGACTTTATCGTCGGGTTTGAGCACCGGGATGACGCCGTGCGGTTCCTGACGGAGCTTCGGGAGAGATTTGCGAAGTCCGGGCTGGAATTGCACCCGGATAAAACCCGGCTGGCCGAGTCCGGGCGGCGCGCCGCCCGGGACCGGGCGGCCCGGGGAGAAGGGAAACCGGAGACGTTCGCGTTCCTGGGGTTCACGCACATCTGCGCGACCTCGCAGCGCGGGCGGTTCTGGATCAGGCGGAAAACCAGCTCGAAACGGGTACGGGCCAAGCTTGCCGAGGTGAAAGCCGAGATCAGGCGGCGCCGGTGCCTGCCCATCCCTGAGCAGGGGAGATGGCTGGCCAGCGTGGTGCGCGGGCATCAGGCCTACTACGCCGTGCCCGGCAACTGCGACGCGGTGAACGCCTTCCGCACCCAGGTGACACGGCACTGGTACCAGGCGCTGCGGCGCCGCAGCCAGAAAACCCGGCTCACCTGGGACCGGATGAACCGCATCGTAACCCGGTGGCTACCCCCAACCCGCACCCTGCACCCATTCCCGGAGGCGCGCTTCGCCGCCACGCACCCAAGGTAGGAGCCCAGTGCGGTAATCCCGCACGCTGGGATCTGTGCGGGGGGCCGCCCGCAAGGGCGGTCCCTACCGCGACTAACTTTTCCGCACATACCGCCGAGAAGTTACCGCGATCATGAAACCCGGCGTTGCCCGCGCCGCGGCCATCGCCCGGATCAAGATCCATGGCCCGTTGGGCACCGGATAACGCCGTCAACGGGCCAACCATGACGCGGATCAGGTTGGATCAGTGCCGGCCGGGTACGCCACCGCGCCACCGCGCCACAACGCCACCGCGCCACCGCGCCGCCCCGGGGCCGGGCCGGCTCAGCCGGTTGCCCGGGGGTGAGCCGTGCCGCTGATCCGCGGGGTCCCGGGCCCAACCACCACCCCCCGTGATCGCTTGACGACGTTCCCGCCGAGCGCGCTGTGCGCGGTAGCAGTTAAGGCCGAATATCGGCCTATACTTCGGCCATCATGATGGACGGCCGATCCGCGCGCCTCACCGGGCCGCTCTCGCCACGCGCCAAGTGGACGATGGCGGTGGCGGGAGCGGTCGTTGCCTTCGGCTTCGCCGGGGCCGGCATCTGGGGGGCGAGCCATTCGGGCACCTATGGCCCCTCGCGCGACGGCTGCGTGACCGTGTCGGTGCCCAGCTCCACTGGCGGGGCGTTGACGCACGCCTGCGGTGCCGGGGCACGTGCGATGTGCGCGACCGCGTTCGCAGGTCACGACAAGATCGCGCTCCTCACCCAGCGGCAGTGCCGTCTCGCCGGCCTGGGCGCGCAGGCTTCGCCAGCGGCGTCAGCCTCGCCGTGAGCGCGGTCTCGCCGGAAGCGCAGCAGCGCTGCGTCGCCCCGTGAGTGCGCCTCGCCCTGAGCGCAGCGTCGTTCAGCCGAGCATTCCCGGGTACAGGAGCGCGAGCTGGCGCGGGTAGGCGGCGATGAACCGCAGTTCGTCGTCGGTGAGGGGCCGGCCGGTGGCGGCATTGCAGAGCTGGATCAGCTGGAACGTGAGGTCCTCGTCCGTGACCGTCACGCCCCAGGCCGTCCATGACGTGACGGAAACCGGCCTTGCCGCCGTATTCGCCGGTCAGGACGACCCGGCCCTGCTGAGCGTGCCAGTCGTGGCTGAACGGGCCGAGCGTGTCTTCGTCGTACAGCTCGTAGTTGCGGTGGTCCTTGAGCGCGCCGTCCGCGTGGATGCCCGATTCGTGGGCGAACGCGTTGGCACCGGCCGACCTGACCGTAGGGCAGCGGCTGGCCGAGGGCGTAGCTGGCCCACAGGCAGAAGCGGCGCGCCCAGGTGAGGTCGGGCGCGTCGCCGATCTGCGCGGCGGCTGGTATGCCAAAGCCGTGGCGCAGTGCCAGCACACACGACAGTAGGTCGGCGTTGCCAGACCGCTCGCCGATGCCGTTGACGCAGGTGTTGATCCACGCGTCCTGCCCGGCGTCGAGATCGCCGAGCGCGCCGGAGACGGAGTTGGCGACGGCGAGACCGAGATCGTCGTGGCAGTGGGTCTCGACGGGCATGCCGATGAAGGCGGCAAGTTTGGCGAGCCGGTCGCGGATGCGCTCAGGCGTGTCGCCCCCGATGGTGTCGCAGTAGCGGACCCGGTCGGCGTCTGTGTGAGATTGCTGACGTGTGGCGCAGCTACCAGCGCGGCGACGCGTATGTCGTCCGCCACGATGAGATACACAAGCTGAGTGACTTATGTGACGGCACCATCACCCTGGTCGTGGAAAGCCCGTTGGTGCGGCACTTCAGTGAGGCGTTCTACGGTGGCGGTGCGGTGCGGTTTTATGACTTCGCCGGCATGCATCACCTGCTGCGCGAGGCTGTGGAGACCATTTGCCAGGATGGCGCACTCGCGTAACTGGCTGACGGCAGGGCGAACACGCGCCAGGCCAAGGCGGCGCGGCCAGCGGCAGCCGTTCTGGATCAAAATCGGAAACTGCCTACGTACCTAACGGGCTGCGCGGCGCGGCCGCATGTTATGCGGTCATTCGCGCGGTCAGCGGCGCAGCCTGGCCCGCGCCATGCGGGACAGGGCGGCGGGCCCTGTGATGGGACGGAACCGGCTCGCCGCCGCACTCAGCGCCTCATACTCGTCTGCGGCGAGGTCAATGTCGGCCGCGGCCGCGTTGCTTTCGACCTGCGCCACGCTCGAAGCGCCGGGGATCGCGGTCACGGACGGGTCGTGAATAACCCAGGCGAGCGCGGCCTGCGCGGCCGTGACCGAGTGCGCCTTGGCGACCTCAGTCAGCGTGGCGATCAGCTTACCCGCGCGGTCGAGGTTCTCCGGCAGGAACAGTGGGTTGGCGGCCCGTATCCGGTTCGCCGGCCGGTTACCCGGGCCATATCGGCCGGAAAGCAGCCCCTGGGCCAGCGGGCTGTAGGCGATCACGACGCGGCCGGATTCGCGCGCGAATGGCAGCAGATCACGTTCGGGCCTGCGGTCGGCGAGGTTGTACCTGACCTGGTTGCTCAGCACGCGGCGGCCAAGCGCCTGCTCGGCGGAGCGCCACCGCGTCAGCGAATAGTTGCTGACACCGACCTCGCTCACCAGGCCCACGGTCTGCAGCGCCCGCATGCCGCGCATCGTGGTGCGGTCGCGGACCACCGGATTGGGCTGATGGACCTGGTACAGGTCGATCCGGTGGGCCCCGAGCCGGTTCGCGCTCGCGATCGCGCGCTGCTCGACGACCGGGGCTATCGGCAGGATAGGGAAGATCTTCGTGGCGAGGAAGACCAGGTCGCGGTCCTCACCGAGAGCGCGGCCGAGGATCCGCTCGCTGCGGCCGTACCCGTATGCCTCGGCGGTGTCGAACAGCGTGATCCCCAGTTCGAGCGCGCGGCGCACGATGGCGTGCGCCTCCTGATCCGCGTACGGCTGGCCGTAACCCCACTCGGTTGAGCCGAACTGCCAGCAGCCGAGCCCGATCTTGGAGATCTTCTTGGCGGTGTCGATTTCCAGGTAACGCATGTCGCCCAGTCTGCTCCCGTGGAGCAATCTTTCGTATGCCCTTACGCTGGCCCGCATGGACTTCGGGCACGACCTCGGCCAGGACTCCGCGCAGGACCCCGGCCAGGACTCCGCGCAGCCGACCGCGGCGGACCGCGAGATGATGGACCTGGCACTTCAGCAGGCGCTGGCGGCCTGGCGGGCGGCGGTGTTCCCGTTGGCGCCGTCCTGGCGGCCGGCGGCGCCGTCCTCGCGGCCGGGCACAACGAGCGTGTGCAGCGCGGTGACCCGGTCGCGCATGGCGAGATCTCGTGTCTGCGTAACGCCGGCCGGCGGGCGTCCTACACCGGCACGACCTTGTATACGACGCTGTCGCCCTGCCAGATGTGTTCAGGTGCGATCCTGTTGTTCCAGATCCCGAGGGTGGTCGTGGGCGAGGCGGACACCTTCGAGGGTGATTTGGGCTTCCTCGCCAGCCGGGGGGTGGAAATCGTGCTGCTCGGCGACGAGCGCTGCGTTGCCGCGATGCGGGAGTTCCAGACGCGTTATCCGGAGGTATGGCGCGAGGATATCGGCGGCCGGTGATGGACGCGCGCACGCTCGCCGATCTGCCGTACGCGCACCTGCTCGGCCCGCACACCGGAGCCCTCGAGCAGGAGGGGGACTACGGCGCGGCCCTGTTCGATGGGCTGGTGTTCGAGGACGCCGTGGCGGCGAACGCACGGTTCGACCAGTGCGCGTTCTCGTCCGTGTCGCTGTCCGGGGGCGGGCTGCGGCGCTCGAGGTTCAGCGACGTCTGGCTGCGCGCGGTCCGGATCGTGGGCACCGATCTCGCCGAGACGCAGTGGCGGGACGCGCAGGTGGTGTCCACGGCTTTCGCCGGCGTGGAGGCGTTCAGCACGCAGTGGCGCAGAGTGGTGTTCCGCGGCTGCAAGCTGGACTCGGTCAACTTCCGCCAGTCCACGTTCACCGATGTCGTTTTCGAGGACTGCGTGCTCCGCGACGTCGACTGGGCGGGTTCGGCGCTGAATGCGGTGCGGTTCCCCGGGTCCGCTGTGCACAGAGCGCGGTTCGGGAAGGCCGAGCTGGCGGACACCGACTTCCGCGGCGCCACAGAGCTTGACGTGGCCGACGGCTATGCGTCGCTGCGGGGCGCGATCATCGATACCCGCCAGCTCGTGGCGATCGCGCCGATGCTCGCGGCGGCCGTCGGCATCACGATCAAAGACGGCTGACGAGGGCTGCGCTGGTGGAACACCCCGGGCGTCGGCTCACCTTTCGCGTAGCAGCGGCATACCTGTCTCGTCCCTTCAATATTTTCGCCCCTGCTGACAAAGGAGAATGGACTCGTCCCTTCTGATAACGGAGAATGGACCAGTGCCTGCGGAGATGTCGATAGCCGGAGCGATGATCGGTGGCAGCGAAGGTGGCCGGCTCGGACAGATGCTCGAAGGCTACATGTCAGCCCAGGTCGCGTCCGTAATAGCGCGATTAGGCTTGGCTGATCACCTTGTCGGGCAGACGCGTACGGCGGCGGAACTCGCTGCCTCGGTGGGCGCCGCGCCCGACCCTCTTGGCCGGGTGCTCGCCGCCGCGGCCGTCTACGGGATCCTCACCAAGGACACCGATGGCCGCTTCGCGCTCACGCCGATGGGGGAGTTGCTGCGCTCGGACGTCCCTGGTTCCGCGCGCGGACTCGCGGTCGGGTTCCTCGGTGTGCCGATGTGGGAAAGCGCCGGCCGCCTCGCCGACGCCGTCCGGCCGGCCGGATCAGGGGACCGGTACGTCCCCGCTGGGCCATGGGAGTACTACGGCCAGCATCCGGAGGAGGCCCGCTGGTTCGCGCGAGCCATGGGCCGGGTCACCTCCACCCTGGTCTCCCAGCTTGCCGCGGCCGACTACGTGCCGCCACCGAGCGACCGGATCGTCGATGTGGGCGGGAGCCGTGGCACGCTGCTCGCGCACCTGCTGCACACGCGGCCGGCCGCGATGGGAGTGCTTTTCGACCGGGCTGAAGCCCTCGCCGAAGCCCCGGGCTTCCTTGCCGAGGCTGGGGTCAGCGAGCGCGTCGCACTCGTCCAGGGGGATTTCCTGCGTGAGGTGCCCGAGGGCGACCTGTACGTGCTCTGCCAGGTGCTGCACAACTGGGACGACGACGATGTCCGCAGGATCATCGGGAACTGCCATCGCGCGAGCCGGCCCGGTGGATCTCTGCTCGTGATCGAGCTTGTGCTCCCGTCGACGCCGGAGCCTTCCATCGCGCACCTGATGGACCTGATCATGCTGATGGTCGTCGGCGGCAGGGAGCGCAGCCGTGATCAGCATGCGTCGCTGCTCGTGTCGGCGGGCTACAGCTTTGTCAGGGACACCCCGGTCACCGACGTGCTGCCGTGGCACGTGCTCGAGTTCAGGCGGGCGTGACCGGCCGGAGTTCCGGCTCTTGTACTCGTGTCGGGCCAGGGGTGACTTTCTGGCCATCTGATCACGAGAATGGCGCCTCGGAGGCCCGGCCGTGAGCGATCGAGAACCTATCCCGTTCGTCGAAACAAAGGGCCCACCCGTGGGCGTGGTCGGACACGAGCACCGCCTGTACCGCGGTGCACTCGGCATCATGGACATATCGTCTTCGCGTACGCGACGGTGACCGGGTTCGGCTACAACGTCGCCCTGGCGATCATCGGGGTCTGGGCGCTGTTGCACGTTGCCGGGGGCAGCGGCGGCGCGACAGACCCGTTCAACTTCTTCTTCGAGTCCTCCACCATGGGCACGATCCTGGTCCTGGTCGTGTACCTGCTCGCCAGCCTGGCGCTGCCGTTCTACTACCGCAGGTACCGGCCAACGGAGTTCCACGCGGTCAAGCACGGCGTGCTGCCACCGTACGACTGGTTCCCCTATGCGGCCCTCATCATCGTCGCGGTGGCCGCTGTGTACGCGTTCATCCTCACCAGCAGGGACAGCAGCCTCGCCGGCCGGGTGGGGTCCCTGGTCGCCGACGAGTAGAGGCTGGGCGGGGTTCGCAGAATTATCCTTAACGGCTCCGTGCGCTGCGCCGTCAGGCGCATGCGGGGGGTTCCGGGGGGTCGGCCTCCCGGGCTGGCGGAGCCTTAACGGCTGCCGTGCGCTGCGCCGTACGGCGCATGCGGGGGGTTCCGGGGGGTCGGCCCCCCGGGCTGGCGGAGCCTTAACGGCTGCCGTGCGCTGCGCCGTACGGCGCAGCGGGGGGTTCCGGGGGGTCGGCCTCCCGGGCTGGCGGAGCCTTAACGGCTGCCGTGCGCTGCGCCGTACGGCGCATGCGGGGGGTTCCGGGGGGTCGGCCTCCCGGGCTGACACAGCCCTAGGCGACGATCTTCCGCGCGCCCGGGCCGGGCAGGGGGGTGACGTCGCGGGCGGATTCGAGCACGTGCCCGCGCGCGCAGGTGAGTTCCAGGCGCACCGGGGCGCCGCAGTCGCGGTGGGTGAGCATCACGGCGGGGCCGTCAGGGCCGGCCGCGTGCTTGTCGCCCCACTCCAGTAGCGCGGCCATCAACGGGAACAGGTCCACGCCCTTTTCCGTCAGGCGGTATTCCGCGCGGCTGCGCTGCCCGCGCTCCTGGTAGGGGACCTTCCGCAGCAGTCCCTCGTCGACCAGGCGGGCGAGCCTGCTGCTGAGGATCTGCCGTGGCGCGCCGGTACGCCGCTGCATGTCGTCGAAACGCCGGACCCCGTTGAACGCCTCGCGCAGGACGAAGAACGCCCACTTCTCGCCGATGATCTGCAGCGCAGCGGCGATCGTGCAGTTGGCGGTGTCGTAGTCCAGGGCCCAGGGACGTCTCATGCCCGAATGCTAAGTCTGGTTGACAGACTCAGCAACTTCGGCGGATGCTGGGTCTGTGAAACGAACCCAGACGAGCGCCCGGATCAGGCCCATCCGCCATGGGGACCGTGACGCGATCCCCGCCTTCTTCGCCGGGCTCTCGCCCGGCACCAGTTATCTCAGGTTCTTCACGGCCGCACCCTCGTTGGGTGTGACCACGCTCCGGATGCTGCGTGGTGACCGCGACGACGTCGACGTCGTCGTGGCCACGGACGGAGAACTGATCATCGGGCACGCGATGGCGGTGCACGGCACGGGGCCGGACGGGACCCGGCTGGCAGACATCGGCATCGTCGTGGCCGAGGAGTGGCAGGACCGGGGTATCGGTACGGCACTGCTGCGCATGCTCACCGCCCGCGCACTTGCCAGGGGCGCCGCCGTGGCGGTGATGGACGTGCTCGCGGACAACTCGCGCGTGCTCGCGATGATCAGGCGCCGCTGGCCCGACGCAAGCTACGACCGCGGCGGGATCTCGATAACGGTCCATGCGAGCCTGTGGAGCCCACAACAGAAAGGTCGAGTCATTGACGAACCCCGCCGAGCGGCGCAGCACCCGCCAGCGCGCATACCAGTGGGAGGACCCCGCCATCTCCGCCGCCGCGGCGCGGGAACTCGACGGCATGGCGTTCTTCCAGGCAATGATGGCGGGCACGATACCGCCGCCGCCGATGACCGTCACGCTTGACTTCGGCTGGGTATCCGTGGAGCCGGGAAAAGTGATCTTCGAGATCACCCCGGCCGAGTTCCACTACAACCCGATCGGATCCGTGCACGGCGGCGTGTACGCGACGCTGTGCGACTCGGCCTGCGGATGCGCCGTGCATAGCCTGCTCCCTGCGGGTGCCTACTACACATCGCTTGACCTGAGCGTCAAATTCGTCCGGCCGATCACCGCGGAAAGCGGGCGGTTGCTTTGCGAAGGGACCGTCCAGCACCTCGGCAAACGCATGGCCCTCGCCGAGGCGCGGCTCGCCGCACCGGACGGCAGGCTCTACGCGCACGCGACAAGCAGTTGCCTGATCTTCCGTCCTTGATCAGCATCTGGCTGGTCCGTGACATTGGATCACGCGCCGGCGAGTGCGAAGAACTCCTGCCGGGACCTCGCGTCCTCGCGGAGCGTCCCGAGCAGGGCCGAGGTAATCGTGGTCGACCCCGCGGCCTGAACGCCGCGCAAGGTCATGCACATGTGCTCGGCCTGGACGACAACCCCGACACCCTTGGGCTCCAGATGCTCGGCAAGCCAGCCCGCCACCTGCTTGGTCAGGCGACGCCAAGGTCGCGCTCGACGGTCATGCCGGGCAACTCGAACGCGGTGGTGACCGGGGGACCGGTGGCTGATGGTTCTGCCATGGCCGACATCTTAGAGAGGCTGCCGCACAACAGCACATCATCGGCGGTCCAGCCCGCCACCCGCCGATAGCTTTGCCGTTCGCGAAGATCGATGGGCTCCAGGGCGGGTTATAGCCTGCTGTGGAGGCCATCGATCATGACTCGGGCGCCGGGCCCGCTCCCACGACCCAGCCATTTCATGATCGTGGTGGTCTCGATATATGGACATCTTGTTCAATGTCGGACGCTACGGCAGCGGCTTGGCAGTGGCACATGGACACGGTGCTGCCATCCAGTGCCCAACGGGCCATGGATCATGATCCGGGCGCTGGCCGCGGCCCAGGCAACGCCGGGCTTCATGATCGCGGTAACTTCTCGGCGATATGTGCGGCAAACTTACCGCGATCATGAAAGCCGCCGTGGGTCAAAGGCGATGGTACATATGGACAGCCGTGGGATCTGGCACCCTGCGGGCCATTCGGGCACCAAGCCGCAGTTGATCTTGACGTCCGATGGGGTCCTCGTGTGGCTGGCGCTGCCGGTGTACCTACGGAGTCCCGTTACGTGTCGCGGGCGACCCGTAACGGGACATCCACGGCAACTGATCTTGAGGTGGGCTCGATGGCACGCGTTGACAGGCGCGCATGGGCCGACCTACGGGCCATCGATCTCGCGTCGCCGGGGCGCTCCGGCTCGAGTAACGCGACAGTCTCTAGAGGTCGCGCGGATGGGACTGCCGGGCAGGCGGAGCCTCGCCTGGCGGGCCATATCCGCCGCCGCCGGGCGTCTCGATCACGAACACGTCTCCCGCCGCGACCCGGACGCAGTCGCATGCCCGCATCGGCGTCACCGAGCCGTCGCCGCGCTCCACCCAGTGGCGGCCTGGCGAGCCAGGCCGCCCGCCCGCCATTCCGTACGGCGGTATCCGCCGGTGGCTGGTGAGGGTCGTCACCGTCATCGGCTCAAGGAAGCGGAGATGGCGGCGGCCGCCGTTGCCGCCGGGCCAGCGGCCGTCGCCGCCGCTGCCGCGGCGGATCTCGAAGCTGTCGACGCGGACCGGGTAGCGCCATTCGAGCACTTCCGGGTCGGTGAGCCTGGAGTTGGTCATGTGCGTCTGCACCACGTCAGTGCCCGCGAAGCCGTCCCCCGCGCCAGAACCGCCCGCCACCGTCTCGTAGTACTGGTAGTCGGTCGTTGCCGAAAGTGACGTTGTTCATGGTGCCTGAGCTCTCCGCCATGATGCCGAGCGCAGCGTAGAGGGCGCCGGTGATGGCCTGCGACGTCTCGACGTTGCCCGCCGCCACGGCCGCCGGGTAGCCGGGCGACAGCATGCTCGCTCGCGGGATCGTCACGTGGATCGGCTTGAGGCAGCCGGAATTGAGCGGGATCTCGTCGGCCACCAGGGTCCGTAGCACATAGAGCACGGCGGCCATGGTGACCGACGAGGGCGCGTTGAAGTTGTCAGCCAACTGCGGCGAGGTCCCGGTGAAGTCGATCTCTGCGGTCCGCGCCCGTGGGTCGATGCGGACAGCCACCTTGATCACAGCGCCGTTGTCGAGTTCGTACCTGCACTCGCCGTCCCGCAGCCCGGGGATGACGCGCCGTACCGCCTCCTCGGCGTTGTCCTGCACGTAGCCCATATAGGCGCGGACCACGTCCAGGCCGTAGTGCTCGACCATGCGGTGCAGTTCAGCCACGCCCTTCTCGTTGGCGGCGATCTGGGCACGCAGGTCGGCGATGTTCGTGTCCGGATTACGCGAGGGGTACCGCGCCGAGCGGAGCAGCCTGACCGCCTCGGCCTCACGCAGCACGCCGTCAGCCACGAGGAGCCAGTTGTCGATGAGTACGCCCTCCTCCTCGATGCGCGTGCTGAACGCCGGCATCGATCCCGGGGTCATGCCGCCGACCTCGGCGTGGTGGCCGCGCGAGGCGGTGTAGAAGAGAATCTCGTCCCCCCGGTCGGCCGAAGACGGGCGTGACCACGGTGATGTCCGGCAGGTGGGTGCCGCCGTGGTAGGGGTCGTTCAGCACGTAGACGTCGCCACGCCTGATCCGGCCCGCGTTCCGCTTGATGACCATCTTGATGCTTTCGCCCATCGAGCCCAGATGCACGGGGATGTGCGGCGCGTTGGCGATGAGATTGCCGGCGTCGTCGAAGATCGCGCAGGAGAAGTCGAGGCGCTCCTTGATGTTGACCGAGTGCGCGGTGCTCCGCAGCCGAACCCCCATCTGCTCGGCGATGGACATGAACAGGTTGTTGAAGATCTCGAGCATCACGGGATCGACGACGGACGCGCTCACGGCGCGGCCCGCCAGTGCGGAGTGCACCCCCGCGCCCGCGCGGCCCGCCAGTCCCGCGCCCGCCTGCGGCCCCGCGCCCGTGCGGGTGAGCAGCAGGTCACCCTGGCCGGTGACGGTCGCCTGCCAGCCGGGCTCGACCACGGTCGTGGCGAAGTCCTCGGCAATGATCGCCGGGCCCTCCGCGACCTGGCCGACGGCCATCGCGGCGCGGCGCAGGAGTGGCACATCGGCCCACGAACCCGAGACGAACATCCGGACACGTGGTGCGCCCGCCGCGCCACCCGCCACCGTGGGCGCCAAAGCGGGCGGCGCCAACGCGGGCGGCGCCAAAGCGGGCGGCGCCAACGCGGGCGGCGCCAACGCGGGCGGCGCCAACGCGGGCGGCGCCAAAGCGGGCGGCGCCGGAGCGGGCGGCGCCAAAGCGGGCGGCGCCGGAGCGGGCAGCGCCATCGCGGGCGCTGCGCCGCCCGCGACCAGTTCGACGGACACGGCCTCCACGACGATCGGCTTGTCGCGCATCAGGAAGGAGAAGCGCTGCCTGTAGCCGTCCTCGAACTGGCTGATCATGGCGTCCGCCTCGCCCATCGGGACGGGCAGGGCGGTATCGGTGCCCTCGTACCGCAGGTGCGCGCGGCGGATGGAACGGACCCGGTCTCCGGCGACGCCCTCATTCTCCAGTTCGGTGTACGCATCGGCTTCGAGGGCCGCGGCCACCCGATCGAGTTCCGGCAGCAGGTCCACAGCGAGCGCCGCCTCGACCGCGGACTCGCGCATCGCGATGACGTCCGCGAGGCCCATGCCGTACGCGGAGAGCACTCCCGCGAGCGGATGCACGAGCACGGTGGTCATGCCGAGCGCGTCGGCGACCGCGCACGCGTGCTGCCCACCCGCGCCGCCGAATGTCGCGAGCACATATCTGGTCACGTCGTAACCGCGCTGCACGGATATCTTCTTGATCGCGTTCGCCATGTTCGCCACCGCGATCTCCAGGAATCCTGCCGCCACCTCCTCGCTGCTCCGCCGGTCTCCCGTCGCGTCCCCGATCTGCAGCGCGAGGGCGGCGAAGCCCTGGGCCGCGGCGCCCTCGTCGAGGGGCTGCTCGCCCCGGTCGCCGAACACACTGGGGAAATAGGCCGGCTGGATGCGGCCGAGTGCGACGTTCGCGTCGGTGACCGTGAGCGGCCCGCCGCGCCGGTAGGCGGCCGGGCCTGGCGCCGCGCCAGCCGAATCCGGCCCCACGCGGTACCTGCTGCCGTCGAAAGCCAGGATCGAGCCGCCCCCGGCGGCGACGGTGTGGATGCTCAGCATCGGCGCGCGCATCCGGACCCCGGCCACCTCGGTCTCGTACTGCCGCTCGAACTCGCCCGCGAAGTGCGAGACATCGGTCGAGGTGCCGCCCATATCGAAGCCGATCACCCGGTCGAAGCCGGCCGCGGCCGAGGTGCGCGCCATGCCGACGATGCCGCCCGCGGGCCCGGACAGGATCGAATCCTTGCCGCGGAAGGTCCGCGCGTCGGCGAGCCCGCCGCTGGACTGCATGAAGAGCAGCCGGACCCCGCGCAACTCGCTGGCCACCCGGTCCACGTACCTGGCGAGGATGGGCGAGAGGTAGGCGTCCACGACCGTGGTGTCGCCGCGCGGCACCAGTTTCATCAGCGGGCTCGTCCGGTGGGACTGCGAGACCTGCGTGAAGCCGGTGGCGAGGGCGATCTCACCGATCCTGGCCTCGTGCCCGGGGTAGCGGTAGCCGTGCAGGCACACCACGGCGGCCGAGCGGAAACCCTCGTCGTAGGCGTCGCGAAGGTCGCGGGTCAGCGCGACCTCGTCGAGTTCGGCGACGACATCGCCGTGGGCCCCGATCCGCTCGCTGGCCTCGATCACCCGGGCGTAGAGCGCCGGTGGCAGCACGATGTCGCGGTCGAAGATACGCGGCCGGTTCTGGTAGCCGATCCTGAGCGCGTCGGCGAAGCCATTGGTGATGACCAGGACGGTCGGCTCGCCCGTGCGTTCGAGCAGGGCGTTCGTCGCCACCGTCGTGCCCAGCCTGACCACGCCGATCCGCTCGGCAGGCACCGGCGCCCCGGGCGGTACCCGCAGCAGCCGCCTGATTCCCTCGATGACCGCGTCGTCGTAGCGCTCCGGGTCCTCGGAAAGCAGCTTGCACGCGGCGATCCCGCCATCGGGCTGCCGCGCGACGATGTCGGTGAAGGTGCCGCCCCGGTCGATCCAGAACTCCCACAGGGACATAGGTCACCTCACGCTCCGACGTCCGGCCCTGCCATTCGCGCCGGCCCGGCGCAGGCTGGAAGGGTGAGGACAGGAGGACCCCCCATGCATGTTCTCATCGTCTACGAAAGCATATTCGGCAACACGCATCTGGTCGCCGGTGCGATCGCGCGCGGGATCGAGGACGCCGCCCCGGCCGGGAGCGTCGTGACCTGCGTGCCCGTCTCACGTGCCACGCCCACCCTGGTCGGGGCCGCCGACCTGCTGGTTGTCGGCGGGCCGACGCACACGCGGGGCATGACGATCACGCGCAGCCGCAGGGACGCGGTGCAGGGCGCCACGATGGCCTCGCCGGCCGAAGCGCTCGACCCGGACGCAGAAGGCCCCGGCCTGCGTGACTGGTTCCACGCCGTGCCCAAGGCGGGCGCGGGCCACCGCGCCGCCGCCTTCGACACCCGGCTCGGCGCCCGGCTGGCCGGAGGCGCCGCGAAGGGCATCGCGCGGCGCCTCCGCGAGCGCGGGTACGGCCTCACCGCCGGGCCTGAGGGCTTCATCGTGGACGGGCCGGAGGGTCCGATGCACGCCGGTGAGCTCGACCGGGCAGAGGTCTGGGGTGCCGCGCTCGTCAGCGTGGCGGTGCCCGCGCGGTGACTTGGCGAAGCGGGCTCAGGGCGTGAGGACCATCTCGGAGGCCCTGTCGCCGCTATGGATCTCGCCGGCGAGCAGCGCTGGGTAGTAGTCGTCGGTCAGGTAGGGGCGCAACAGGTTCAGGTAGAACGGGCTGGCTGGGTCCGCGCTTGTGCCGCCGGGCAGCGCCGACACCGCGACGGTGCGCCGGGGCGCCACGCTCGCGACGAAGCGCCGGGCGGGTCCGCTGTCGAACATGAACCCGTTCGGGTCCGCGGCCCTGACGTCGTGGGTTGCCGCGTCCACCGTCTCGAAGCCGCCATCCACAGGAATCCCGGCCAGGCCGGGCAGCGGCGCGGGGAACTGCCCGAACGCGGGCGGGACGCTGAACGGCCCGCCGAGGGGATGGGCGAGCACGATGCGGTGCAGCAGGCCCCACCGGTAGTCGTTCTGGTTGGCGGACTCGTGGAACGCTGGGCCAAAGGCCGGGCTGGCGAGCAGATCGAGCGCGTCGCGGAGGCTGGCCAGGAGCAGGTAATCGCGGCTGGCGGCCGGGTCGGTGATGCCACTCGCCGCGAAGAAGTCGATGCCGGACGCGCCGACTCCGTGCGCGGTGGCGAAGGCATCGAGCAGGTGCTTCATGGCCGCCAGCGCGAATTGATCATCGGGCCCTGGCAGCCCGCCCAGGTGGTCGTCGATGATGTTGGTCACCGCCCGGGAACGCCACTCCGCGTAGATGGTCGCGGCGACGCTGTCGGCAATCTCGCGCGGCGACGGCTGTGACCCGGGGACACGGCCGGCGTCGTAGCCCTGCGCGATACCGGTCGGCGTGGTGAAGTCCCAGCGACCGAGCCGGCCCACGGCCGCGGCGACCCGCGGGTCGGCGGCCAGCGCGGCAAGCTGCGGCACGCTGCTCTTCTTCGCGTCGGCGAAGGCGCGGGAAATGTGCGGCACGAAGTACTCGGCGTCGAGCAGGGCCGTGTCCGCCTGCATGGCCTCGATGCCGGACATGGAGATCTTGGGACTCGATGCTCCGCGACCGAGGCGCTGGCGGAGCATCTGCTCGATCCGGCCGGCACGGAACCCGTCGTAGCTGTAATTCAGGTAGTAGATGCCGCCGCCCGGCCGGGTCTGGTTGAGCGGGTCGTTGTCGAGCGTGGTGCCGGCCGGGTCGTTGTTGGCGCTGGCGAACCAGCCGGCCGGCGGGTTGATGATGTGCGGCATCTCAGCGGCTGGATAGATCTCGTAGGGTATGGCCTGGTGGGGCTGCGGGTGGGTGACCGGCAGCCACTCGTTGCCGCCTTGGCCGTTGCGGATGAACCAGGGCGGCAGGCCATTGACCGTCCCAGCTTGCAGGTCCTCGCGGACGGGCATCTCGCCGCTGGTGAAATAGGCGATGTTGCCACGGGTGTCCGCATAGGCCCAGTTCTGCGAGCCGACGGCGAAGTCTTGCAAGCCTGCCTCGAACTGCCGCAGGTTGCGCGCGCGGTCCCAGAGCAGGAACGTCTCGAGCTCGAACGTCGGGCTGAAACCGGTGTACTGAACGCTCAGCGCCGAGCCGTCGGCGAGGTCGAGCTGCACGACCGGGCCGTTGTTGCGGCGCGGCACGATCAGTGTGGCCGGTGGCACCCCGTCGGCGGACGTGGCCGTGACAAGCTGGCCCCCCACGTTGTACCTGAACGTCTCGGGAATCGCGAGGACATGCTCCATCGAGCCCTGGTAGACGGTGGATAGGCCGCTGGGCGAGGACGGGTCGGCGACGACCTTCTCCTGGTAGGTGTCGGTCACGTCCATCGGGTTGGTGGTCGCGCCCCAGGAGATCCACTTGTTGTGCCCGAGGATGACGCCTGGCGTGCCCGCGAAGCCCTCGCCCTCGACGTCCATGCCGGGTGCCTCGAGCCCGATCGGGTAGAACGTCGAGGGCGCACCGAGCGACAGGTGCGGGTCGTTGGCGATCAGCGGGCGCCCGTCAGTGGTGTGCGTGCCCGACACGGCCCACTCGTTGGAGCCCTGGGTGCCGTCGCGGCCGAGTGCCTGATGCAGCAGCGGGTTGCCGCTGATCTTGCCGAGGTAGCCGCGGGCCAGGCGGGCGGCCTCGGGAAGGCGCGCGAGGTCGGCGGGGGCCAGCCGGGGGGCGAGGGCGGGCGTCGCCGCGTGACCACCGCTCGCATCGGGGATCGTAGCAGCATTACTGAACGGCTGCGCGCGCATCACGTCCTGGGTGAACAGCGCGTAGCCCCGCTGTGGTCCGAGGGCGGCGACATACGCTTCGAGCTGCAGCGTCGGCCCGATGTCGAGGTCGAAGGAGAGCTCGAACGAGATCGCCTTGCCGATCGTGAGGCTGTCCACCGGCGTCCAGGGCTCGAACGACGTGATGTGCAGCGTGCCGTACTCGATGGGCAGCGGATGGGCGGCGACGTAGGCGTTGACACCGTCGGTGTAGGCGGTCAGTGCCGCGCGCAGGTCCGGCGGTGCGGCGGCCCAGGTGCGCTCGGCCGCGCGGCGAAGCCCGATGGTGCGCGTCTGGACGTCGCTCGGCAGTGCGGCCTTGCCGAGCAGTTCGGCGAGTGTGCCGCTGGCCTGCCTGCGGGTGACGTCCATCTGGAACAGCCGGTCGCGTGCGTGCACCCAGCCCTGGAGGAAGAACAGGTCGCGGGCGGACGACGCTTCGATGTGGGTGACCCCGTTGCGGTCCTGTAAGAGCCGGGCGCCGGCGTGCAGGCCCGCCAGCCGGTGGAGCGGCGCCGCGGTCACCGGTGCGGCAGGGCTGACGGCAAGGAAGCCGAGAACGCTCAGCGTGCAGATTGCAGCAAGTACTGACGACCGTCGCATAGCAACCACCGCGGTGTGAGCTGGGCCAGAGGGGGGGCGTGGCTGGGCCAGAGGGGCTGGGCCAGAGGGGCTGGGCCAGAGTGGGCTGGGTCCAGAGTGGGCTGGGTCAATTCCCGCCAGGTTAGACCGGCGGGGCCGCTTCGCGGAAGATCACCGCTGCATCGGTCGCTGGCCAGGTCGCGTCGGTAGGTCGCGCCAGGACCCGGCTGGGCCATCTGGCAGGGCCGTGCCAGGTGGCGCAGCCGTAGGCTCTGCTAGCCCGGGGGGCGACCCCCCGGACCCCCGCCAGGCGGTGTGCCACCGGCAGTTATGGTGGCACGCTGCGAAGCCGGTAAGGCTCTGCCAGCCCGGGGGGCGACCCCCCGGACCCCCGCCAGGCCGCGTGCCACCGGCAGTTATGGTGGCACGCTGCGCAGCCGGTAAGGCTCTGCCAGCCCGGGGGGGCGACCCCCCGGACCCCCGCCAGGCGGTGTGCCACCGGCAGTTACGGTGGCACGCTGCGCAGCTGTTTGCGCAGCCGTAGTAAGGCTCTGCCAGCCCCGGGGGGGCGACCCCCCGAACCCCCGCCAGGCCGTGTGCCACCGGCAGTTATGGTGGCACACCGCGGAGCCGTTAAGGCTGAGCATTGTGCCCGCGGACGCGGGGTGGGTCCGGCGGAACAGCACCTCTGCTCAACGCGGATGGACGTCGTCGTCGGGACCGACATGCGTCTCGAGCCAGGCGTTGAGTGGCGCCGCGGCGTGCAGGAAGTCCACGATCCGCGTCTTCGCGGCCGGCGTGCCCAGCCACGCCCCGGCCGGCCACTGCCGCCAGGCGATCAGGCCCTTGTGCCGGAGCAGGTCAACCCGTGGATGATCTTTGGGATACCCCTTCGGGCAGGTCTTGAGCGTGTCATGGGCCGTAACGTCGAGGCCGGCCTGCCTGGCCTCGGCCACGATCGCGGCGAGCTTCGCTCCGCTCGCGTCGTCGGCGACGGACCGCCGGTAGCGATCGAGCTGGCCAGGGCTCAGCACGTACTTCCCGCAGCCTGCGGAAAGCCCGGCCGCCGAGAACTGCACGTACCCGCCCTCGGCGAGAGTGGCGCCGATCGCCGTCTTGTACGGGGACTTGTCGCGGCTGAAGCGCATATCGCGATAGGGACGGAAGATCTTGCCCTCGCCGAACTCGGGCTCGAGCGCGGCGAGCAGCTCGGTCATGGGCCGGTAGACGAGCTCGTCGTAGACGGCTTTGTGCGCCTGCCAGTAGCTCTTCGAGTTGTCCGCCACAAGGCCCTCGTAGAACTCGATCGCCTCCACGGGCCAGCCGGAGAAAACCACCGCCCCAGGCTAGCCTGCCGGCAGCCTGCGTGGGACAGTTCGCCTGGGGACTGTTACGGGAGGACACGGTCATGGACGACCGGCTTGAGGTGCCGGCCGAGGTCCGGGCGTGGCTGAATGACCTGCGGATCAGCGATCCCGCCCGGGCGAGGCTGGCGGCCGAGGCCGTGCTCGCGCTCATCGGCCAGGGATCCGGGCGCGCTCTCCCGAGGAGCGGTGCGGTAAGCATGAGCCTGCACAATGCACCTCGGAGCAAGTGAGAGGGCGGGGCACATCGTGACTGTGTCTGTATCCATGTCTGTCTATCAGCGGATCGCGGCCGAGATCGGCGCGGCCGAGCGGCAGGTGAGCGCGGCCGTGGAGTTGCTCGACGGCGGGGCGACCGTGCCGTTCATCGCCCGTTACCGCAAGGAAGCGACGGGCATGCTCGACGACGCGCAGCTGCGGACGCTGGAGGAGCGGCTGCGTTACCTGCGCGAGCTCGACGAGCGGCGCGCCGCGATCCTGGAGTCGATCCGCGGCCAGGGCAAGCTCGGCCCCGAGCTGGAGGCGCAGATCATGGCGGCCGATTCGAAGGCGCGCCTGGAGGACATCTACCTGCCGTACAAGCCAAAACGCCGCACCAAGGCCCAGATCGCCAGGGAGGCAGGGCTCGAGCCGCTGGCCGACCAGCTTCTCGCTGACCCTGCGGTTGATCCGCAGGTGGCGGCCGCCGCCTTTGCGGACGCCGGCCAGGGGGTGCCCGATGCGGCGGCGGCGCTCGAGGGTGCGCGCGCGATCCTGGCCGAGCGTTTCGGTGAGGACGCGGACCTGATCGGGGCGCTGCGCGAGCAGATGTGGTCGCGGGGCCGCCTGGTGTCCCGGGTGCGCGAGGGTGCGGGGGAGACGGGGGCCAAGTTCGCCGACTACTTCGAATTCGCGGAGCCGTTCACCCGGCTGCCCTCGCACCGGATCCTGGCGTTGTTCCGGGGTGAGAAGGAGGAGATCCTCGATCTCACGCTTGAACCGGAGGAATCGGACTACGAGTCGCAGATCGCGCGGCACTTCGGCATCTCGCCCCTTGGCGGGCCTGCGGGCAGTTGGCTGATGGAGACGGTGCGGTGGGCCTGGCGGACGCGCATCATCGTGCACCTGTCCATTGACCTGCGGATGCGCCTGTGGCAGGCGGCGGAGGACGAGGCGGTCCGGGTGTTCGCCGCCAACCTGCGCGACCTGCTGCTTGCCGCGCCGGCGGGTGCCAGGTCGGTGATGGGCCTGGATCCGGGTTTCCGCACGGGCGTGAAGGTCGCTGTGGTGGACGCGACGGGGAAGGTGGTGGCGACCGAGACGATTCATCCGCACGAGCCGCGGCGGCGCTGGGACGAGGCGGTGGCCGTGCTCGCTCGGCTCGCGCGCTCGAACCGGGTCGAGCTGATCGCGATCGGCAACGGCACGGCCTCGCGCGAGACCGACAAGCTCGCGGGTGAAGTGATCGCGAGGCACCCGGAGCTCGCCCTCACGAAGATCATGGTGTCGGAGGCGGGCGCCTCGGTGTACTCGGCATCGGCCTACGCCTCGCGTGAGCTGCCCGGCCTGGACGTGTCGCTGCGTGGCGCGGTATCGATCGCCCGCAGACTCCAGGACCCGCTGGCCGAGCTCGTCAAGATCGACCCCAAGTCGATCGGCGTCGGCCAGTACCAGCACGACCTGTCGGAGAACAAGCTGTCCCGTTCGTTGGACGCGGTCGTCGAGGACTGCGTGAACGCGGTAGGTGTCGACGTCAATACGGCGTCCGCCCCGCTGCTCGCGCGGGTGTCAGGAATCAGCGACGCGCTGGCGGCGGGCATCGTCACCCACCGCGACGCGGGTGGCCCGTTCCGGTCGAGGCGGGCGCTCAAGGCCGTGCCCCGGCTCGGCCCGAAGGCGTTCGAGCAGTGTGCCGGTTTCCTGCGCATCCCTGCGGGCGAAGACCCGCTCGACGCCTCGGCCGTCCACCCCGAGGCCTATCCGGTGGTCCGGCGCATCCTCGGCGCGACGGGCGGCGCGACGGGCGGCGGGATCGGGGCGCTGATCGGGAACACCCGGGTGCTGCGCGGGCTCAAGCCGGTGGACTTCGCCGATGGCACGTTCGGCATCCCGACCGTGACGGACATTCTCAGGGAGCTCGAGAAGCCCGGCCGCGACCCCCGGCCGGCTTTCACCACCGCTTCCTTCAAGGAGGGTGTGGAAACCCTCGATGACCTGCGGCCAGGCATGCTGCTCGAGGGCGTGGTGACGAATGTCGCGGCGTTCGGGGCCTTCGTTGATGTCGGCGTGCACCAGGACGGCCTGGTGCACATCTCGGCGATGTCGAAGAGCTTCGTCGCGGACCCGCGTGAGGTGGTGAAGCCAGGTGACATCGTGCGCGTCAAGGTGCTCGGCGTCGACATCGCGCGCAAGCGCATCGCGCTGACGCTGCGCCTCGACGACGAGATCAGCGCTGACACCGATGGCCGTGCCGGGTCCGCGCCGAGACCCGGCCGCGGGTCCCGTGGCGCAGATTCTGGTGGTCCGGGTCCGGGTCCGGGTTCCGGTGCGGGCGGTGCTGCCGGTTCGGGCTCGGGTGGCGCGAGCGGGCAGTCGCGCCGTCAAGCGGGCAACCGCCGCGACCGTGGCGGTCCCGGGGGCCGCGGCTCTGGTGGCTCTGGTGGCGGCTCAGGCGGCGGCGCGCTCGCGGACGCCCTCAGGCGCGCCGGCCTGGTCGACGGCAATCCCGGCCCAGAATCGCCGTAGGCGGCCGGCCGCGTCGGCATCGTCTGGATGCCGTTGTCGGCCCGGTTCGATCGGAAAACCCACCATCCGGGCAAGCGCCGCAAGGCGCCAGCCCCGGGAGGTCTTGGGTCGAGGGGCCGACCACCGGGCGTGCCGTTCCCGGCTGGCACCCGGGAGGTTTCATCCCAGTTGGGTGAGGACGTTCGGTCGGATGCGCATCTACCGTCACGGCTGAGGAGCACGCCGATGCGCCCATGCCGGGCGCCGAGCCAAGCCCGGGGAGAAGAGCCAGATGACTAGCCAGCCGGTCGGGTCAGCTCCGCCAGCAGGACCTGCCACGGAGCGGCAGGTACAGCGTGTCCGAGGGCAGCTGCAAAGTGCCGATATCGCTTTGCGCTCATTCGGGCAGCCGAACTCGGTCGTCGGGCAGTTCGACTTCTGGGACAACCAATACGAGGGGCGGCGGCTGTTCTCCGAGGTGCTTGGGACCTTCTTCCTCGTCCTTGTCGCCGTGGGCGGGGGGATGGTGAACGCCCGGTTCGGCGGCACGGCTGTCCCATTTGTCGCGCGGGTGATCGCGCCGGCGTTGATGGTGGCTGGCATCATCTTGTTCATGGGCGCGGTCTCGGGAGCGCACCTCAACCCCGCGGTCAGCATCGCCTTCGCGCTGCGGGGTGACTTCCCGTGGAGGCGGGTCCCCGCGTACGTGGTTGCCCAGTTCGTTGGCGCGATCCTCGCCACGTTGCTGCTGTGGGCGCTCATCGGCAAGCAGGGCAGTGCGGGCCTGACCCTGCCAGGCTCCGGCATCTCGTCGACCACCGCGATGCTGTGGGAGGTGGTCCTGACGGTCGGGCTGGTCAGTGTGATTCTGGGGACCGCGTCGGGCGCGCAGCAACTCGGCCCGCTTGCGGCCATCGGCGTCGGCAGCTACATCGCGCTCGCCGGGTTGTGGGGAGCGCCGGTCAGCGGAGCTTCGATGAACCCGGCCAGGTCGCTCGGGCCCGCCTTGGTGCTCAATAACTGGACCGCCTGGTGGGCGTATCTGATCGGGCCCATCGTGGGCGGGGCGATCGCCGTCGGTTTCGCCTTCATCCTGAGGGGCCCGGGCGGGGGCCGAAGCGGGACAATGGCCGCACAGGGCACGCTGGGTGCGGAGTGGCGTCCCGAACGCATCGGTGATCCTGAGCCCACCCCTCTGGCTCCGCCGGGTTCCCCGGCCGGATCTTCCGGTTCCCCGGAGGCGCCCGCACCCGGTGGATAGTCTCCAGCCAGGCCGGGGCGGTTCATCGGGCTAAGCGTGGGCCTTCTCGGGTCGATCGATCACGCAAGTCCGTCATTAGCGCGCAGCGAGCCGCGGAGCACGACGATCGACCGCGGATCGACGGTCCGCTGATCGCCCGCGTGGAGCACGGCTGCGTTACCACGCCGCGTGGGGTCGAAGCTGTCGATCTCTGCCTGCCAGGCCTGCCCCGCGCGGCTTGCGGGAATGGTGAAGCCGAGCGGCTCCCACCACGCGTTGACGAGGACGAGGAAGTCGTCGTCGATCAGCAACGAGCCATCCGCCGCCCGGTCAGGTGCGTCGGAACCGTCGAGGTAAATGGCGATGGCGCGGGCGCCCCTGTCGGACCAGGCGGCATCGGTCATCACGGTCCCCGCCGGGGTGAGCCAGCCCAGATCCGAGGCATCCGCCCCGGCGAGGAACCGCCGCCTTCGGAACACCGGGTGGGCCCTGCGGAACGCCACCAGTTTCTTGGTGAACGCGAGCAGTGTCTCGTCGGCCGCCGCCCAGTCGAACCAGGTGATCTCGTTGTCCTGGCAGTACGCGTTGTTGTTGCCCTGCTGGGTGCGGCCCATCTCGTCGCCGCCGAGCAGCATCGGGACCCCGAAAGACAGCAGCAGGGTGGTCAGCATCGCACGCGACTGGCCTGCCCGCAGGGCGAGCACGCCGGGGTCGCCGGTCGGGCCTTCCGCGCCGCAGTTCCATGAGCGGTTGTCGTCGGTCCCGTCGTGGTTCGACTCGCCGTTGGCCTCGTTGTGCTTGTGGTGGTAGGAGACAAGATCACGGAGAGTGAACCCGTCGTGGACCGTGATCATGTTCACCGAGGCGGTCGGCCGGCGCCGCGCGCGGCCGTACATGTCCGACGATCCGCTGAACCGCGAGGCGAACTCGCCGACGCCCGGGTGGCTGCGCCAGAAGTCGCGCACGGTGTCGCGGTACTTGCCGTTCCACTCACGCCACACGGGCGGGAACCCGCCGAGATCGTAGCTGTCCATCTGGCCGACGTCCCACGGTTCCGCGACCAGCTTCGCGCGCGACACCACCGGATCCTGCGAGACCATGTCGAAGAACGCGGACCTCCGGTCGAACGCGCCTTCCTGGCGGGCGAGGGTGGGCGCGAGGTCGAACCGGAAACCGTCGACCCGCATTTCGGTCAGCCAGTAGCGCAGCGAATCCATGATCAGCTGCAGTGTCAGGGGGTCACCGACGTTGAGCGAGTTGCCGCAGCCTGTCGTGTCGACGTAACGGCTCGGGTCGTCGGCTTCGAGCCGGTAATAGGCGGCATTGTCGAGGCCCCGGTAGCAGAGCGTGGGGCCGTCAGGACCCGCCTCTGCCGTGTGGTTGAAGACGACGTCGAGCAGCACCTCGAGCCCGGCGGCGTGCAGAGCGTCGACCATGGCCTTGAACTCGGCGACCTGGCCGCCTGGGTGCCCGGCCCTGACCGCGGCCGAGTAGCCCTGATGCGGCGCGAAGTACCCGATCGTGTTGTAACCCCAGTAGTTCGTCAGCCCACGCTCCAGCAGGAACGCCTCGGGCACGCTCTCGTGCACCGGCAGCAGTTCGACGGCGGTCACGCCGAGGCCGACCAGATGGCCGATGGCCGCCTCGTGCCCGAGGCCCGCGTAGGTTCCGCGAAGTTTGCGCGGCACCCCCGGGTGACGCATCGTGAAGCCCTTGACGTGCACCTCATAGATGATCGTGTCCGCGTAACGGTGCCTGGGCCGCACCTGGCCGCTCCACTGGTACGCGTCGTCGACGACCAGGCTGCGCGGCACGTTCGCCGCCGAGTCGAGCGTGCTCGGGGCGTTCGGGTCTCCGGCCGCGTAGCCGAACACCTCGGGCCCGAACGTCACCGCGCCGGCGATCGCGCGTGCGTAGGGGTCAAGCAGCAGCTTCGCCGGGTTGAAGCGCAAACCCGAACCCGGATCATAACGGCCTGCGGCGCGGTACCCGTATGCCTGCCCGGCGCCGACCCCAGGTACGAAACCATGCCAGACGCCCGCGTCGTAGTCCGTCAGCGGGACCTGCGTCTCCGTGCCGTTGCCGTCGAACAGGCACAGCAGCATGGCGTCGGCCGCGCCGGCGGCGACGGCGAAGTTCGCCCCGCCGTCGCGCACGGTCGCGCCAAGCGGGAACTGGCTTCCAGGGAGCTCCCGAAGCTTCCGCACATCCTGTGTGACGGTCACGGCGTGGCATCCTTGCCCATGGTCCGGATCACGTCGCCGACGGAGCTGACCGCGCCGTGGCGGCGGCGGATCACGTCCGCGATCAGCCCCGTCCAGCCCGTCTGATGCGAGGCGCCGAGCCCGGCGCCGTTGTCGCCGTGGAAGTACTCGTTGAAGACAAGGTTGTCTTTCCACGCCGGGTCGTGCTGCAGCCGGTCGACCCAGCCGAAGCACGGCCGCCGCCCGTCCGGGCCGACGACGAAGATTGAGATGAGCCGGTCCTGCAGGTCCAGGGCGATCACGTCGAGCGGCACCCGGTAACCCGAGCCGGCCGGGTACTCGAACGTGAGCTCGTCACCGAAGAACCGGTAGTAGCGCTCGAGCACACTGATGACCAGATAGTTGAGCGGGAACCACAGCGGCCCGCGCCAGTTGGAGTTCCCGCCGAACATGCCGGTGGTGGATTCCGCGGGCTCGTAGTCGATCGTGGCCCTGACGCCCTCGACGTCGAGCTCGTACGGATGGTCGCGATGGTAGGCGGAAAGGGCCCGTAGACCGTACGGGGACAGAAATTCCTTCTTGTCGAAGAGCTTGGCGAACAGTTTCTCCAGGCGGTCGATGCCGACGACGCTGAGCAGCAGCCGCTGGTCGCCCGGCTCACCGCGCATCATGCCGGTTTCGCGGAGCTTATCCCTCTCGCGCAGGCCCTGCCGGTCGAGGAAGTCCGCGAATTGCTTGCCGACCACAATCGATTGGTTGAGCATGCCCTCGTCGATGACCGCGGCCGTCAGCATGGGGATGACGCCCACCATCGAGCGGACCTTGACGGGCACCGCGGTGCCGTCCGGAGTGAGCAGCCGGTCGTAAAAGAGCCCGTCGGCGTCGTCCCACAGGCCCTGGCCGTCCATGGCTTCGGTGATGGCGGCGAAATGCTCGAGGAACTTCAGGACAAGATCGATCGCCGGGCGCCGGCCGCTGCGCTGCAGGACGGTGGCGATGCCGGCCATGGCGATCGCGTAGAAGGCCATCCAGCCGGTGGCGTCGGATTGTTCCAGGATCCCGCCGACCGGCAGGTGCGAACGGTCGATCGGGCCGATGTTGTCCAGGCCGAGGAAGCCGCCCTCGAACAGGTTGTTGCCGCCCGCGTCCTCCAGGTTGACCCACCAGGTGAAGTTGACCAGGAGCTTGTCGAAGACCCGGCTCAGGAAGTCGAGGTCGCGGCCGCCGTCGATGGCGAACACTTCGAGCGCCGCCCACGCCTGCACCGGCGGGTTCACGTCGCCGAAGTCCCACTCGTAGGCGGGCAGCGCACCGTTCGGGTGCTGGAACCACTCACGGCAGAGCAGGATCAGCTGGTACTTGGCGAACGCCGGGTCAACATGGGCGAGAGTCACGCAGTGGAAGGCAAGGTCCCAGGCGGCGAACCAGGGATACTCCCATTTGTCCGGCATGGACATGATGTCGAAGGCATCGAAGTTGCGCCACCTGGAGTTGCGCCCACCACGCCTGCCGGGCGGCGGCGGTGGCTGGGTGGGGTCACCGTCGAGCCAGCGGCTGACGTCGTAGTTGTACATCTGCTTGCTCCAGAGCATCCCGGCGAAGGCCTGGCGCATGACCATCGCCTCGTCGGGGCTGGCCCCGGGGGGTGTCAGCTCGGCGTAGAACTCGTCGGCCTCGGCCCGGCGCTGTGTGACGACGCGATCGAAACCGCTGCCGAGCGCCGCCGCCGCCCGCGCCCCCCTGGCGCGCGCGGCGCCCGCCGGGCGCAGCCGCAGCCGCAACTGCGCGGTCTCTCCTGGGGCGACCGTCAGCCGGTACCAGAAGGCGCACTTGGTTCCGTGCTCGTCGGGGTTGACGGTGGCCGCGCCGCTGACCACATGGTCGTTGATCCCGTCCTTCGGGTACGGTGTCGTCGGCGCCGCGCCGAACAGCCGCGCGTCGTTGGTTTCGTTCTCGCAGAACAGCGGAACCGGGCTCGCGCCATCCGGGCCCGGGCCGGCGAGCAATTCGAGTGAGCCGAGGAACGGGTGCTCGACCGTGACCGCCGAACCGCCCGCGCCGGCCAGCACAGGTTTGGGTGCGTCAGTGTCCCACGACCAGGTGTTGCGGAACCAGGCGGTCGGCAGCACATGCAGGGTGTCGGCTTCCGGGCCCGCGTTCGTCACTTCGATGGTCATCAGGACGTCGGTGGGATCCGCCTTGGCGTAATGGACCTCGGTGATCCAGTAACGGTCATGGTCGAATACGCCGGTGTCGAGCAGCTCATACTCGGGGTCGAGTTTCCCGCGCCTGCCGTTCTCCCGCCGCAGGTCCTCGTAGGGGAACGACGCCTGCGGGTAGTGGTAGCGCCAGCGGTTCCAGGCGTGGCTGGGGATGGCGTCGAGATACCACCAGTACTCCTTCACGTCCTCACCATGGTTCGCCTCGGCCCCGGTGAGCCCGAAGGCGCGTTCCTTGAGGATCGGATCGCGGCCGTTCCACAGCGCGAGCCCGAGGCACAGCCGCTGCTCGACGTCGCAGAAGCCGGCCAGGCCGTCCTCGCCCCACCGGTAGGCACGCGAACGCGCGTGGTCGTGCGGCAGGTAGTCCCAGGCCTGCCCGTCCGCGCTGTAGTCCTCCCGGACCGTCCCCCACTGCCGCTCGCTCACGTAGGGTCCCCACAGGTACCAGTCGCTGGCCCGCCGGAGCCCGTCTTCCAGGTGCCCGAATCCAGCTGCCCGTTCACGTTCCGCACTCATCGCCGTCCCCTTGGCTTTCGCCGTCGTTGGCTGTTGCCGTCCTTGGCTGTTGCCGTCCTTGGCTGTTGTTGTTCCCTGGCCCTCGCTTCTCCACAGCACCTACCCGCGGCGGCACCCGATTCATCACCCCGGCCGCCACGCTGATAATGGCCTTGTCCGCGTAGGTAAATGGCACGGTAATTGCCGGCGAACCCACGCATAATTCTGCTGGCCAGGGTCAATACGCGTGGGTGACCCTGTAACAGGTCTGGGACGCCCGCAACGCCACCGGCAAGGACGCAGCGGGAGCATGACGCAGACGGCGGCGATCGCGACCCCCGCGAAGGAGGCAGCGGCGAGTGGGTGCATGACGTGGCCTCTGAGCTTTGGGTGCCGCGTCAAATGTCAGCCCGTGCCCGCAGGTCGCGCGTCACCCAGAACGGGTGATCCGCGGCGGAGCGTGGCCGTGGTGATCGCACCTGGTGCAGCCGTGCTGGCGTTGATCTATGTCTCGGGGCCGCTCTCGGGCCGTGCGGTGCCCGTCTACTTGCGGTGCTCGTCAGATGTCGCGTTCTGCCTTGATCCGCCCGGATGCGGCGGCGTTCTCGAGCGCGGCATAGTCGCGCTCGTTCTGGTCCGCATAGGCGGCGGAGAACTCCGCGATCGCCCGGTCGAAGGCGTCGCCGCCGCCCAGGTAGGAGGCGATCGCGATCCGGTCTCCAGACCTGGCGTGTGCCCGCGCCAGCGTCCACCCGCAGAGCTCGCCGTACAGCCGCAGGCCGCTGGGGATCATGGTCTCGATGTCGGCGGAGAACTTCCAGTCGCGCAGCTGGCGGACATAGAAGTCGCGGGGCCGGCCGTCGAGCCCTGCTTCGGTCCGCTGCCAGCCGAGGAAGATGTCGCTCGACGCCTGCATGAGCCGCTGCCCGGCGACGACCCGCTGGCCCTGGTTGGTGTATTTGCTCGCGCCGGCGAAGGCGCTGAGTACCGACCGTTCCGCCTCCTTGACCTGCAAGAACAGCGGATCGGACTCGTCGCGGCCGAGCATCAGCACGATCCAACACCTGGTGCCAACGCTGCCGACGCCGACGACCTTGCGGGCGATGTCGGTGAACGCGAACTGCTCGAGCAGGTAGCGGCGGTCGGTCTCCAGCGTGCGCCGGTACTTGGCGATGAGCGGGTCAAGCTGCATTTCGAGACCGGTCCCGTCCCCCTGGTCGCCGGCCAGGTCAGCCAGCGGCACAAGCAGTGGAGGGTCCGCTACGATCCGGGGCCGGCCATCCACCACGCGGCACAGCTTGTCGAACGCCTGCAGGCTGTCGCGCGTTCTGGCCTTGGCCATGCTCTTGGTGATCGTCTTGCGCTGCCGCGCGTCCAGCATGGATCCCATCTGCGCCTGGAGCTCGTCGAGTTCCGCGTGTGCGTACCAGAGATCCAGGTTGCGCATCCCCGCGAAGCGCCGCATCGCCATCCGGTAGCGGGCCACCGCGGCCATCACGATCTCGTGGCGCTGCTTTCCGGGGAATCCGTTGCCTCGCGTTGCCACTTCCAGGCTCGCCGCCAGCCGCTTGACATCCCATTCCCACGGCCCGGGCAGTGTCTCGTCGAAGTCGTTGACGTCGAACATCAGCCGGCGTTCCGGCGAGGCGTAGACACCGAAGTTGGACAGGTGCGCGTCGCCGCACGCCTGCACCGTCAGGCCTGAGTTCGGCGTCGTGGCCAGATCAGTGGCCATGGGCAGCGCCGCGCCGCGGAAGAACGTGAACGGCGAAACGAGCATCCGCCCGTACCTGACGGGAACAAGCTCGGGCACCCGCCATACTGCCTGCTGCTCAAGCAGGGTGACGGGGTCCGGGCGGTTCGGCGGCGGGTCGAACATCGCATGACTGTCGCGCGGGACCTTGGCGCGCGCTTCTTTGCCGCGGGCGGCACGCTCGGCCGGCGTGAGCCGTGCGAGCGCCGCGTCGGGTCGTGCTCGCTGGACAGGCGCTGTCGCGGGCGCAGCAGCAGATCGTGCTCGCTGGGTAGGCGCTTTGGCGGGCGCGGCGGCAGATCGTGCTCGCTGGGTCCGCGTCGCGGGTGCTTGCGCTTTAGTCGCTTTAGTCTCTACCACGGTCCCACGATGCCGCGCGTCGGCGGCTCGCGCGTCACCCGCCTTGGGTGAGTGTCCCTGGCCGCGGCGGCCGGATAACACATGGTCAGACGGGTTTGCGGCCGATCCCCGCGTAGTTCGGCGCCAGGCTGGGCGGCCCGACGCCGTCGGCCGGCCGCCAGCGGTTGGTCGCCACCACTCCGGGTTCGAGCAGGTCGAGCCCGTCGAAGAAGCGGCAGACCTCGGCGTAGGTGCGGCGGGTCTGCGGGGTTGAGACAAGCGAGTTGTAGCACTGTGCCGCCTTCGCGGCGGCCGCCGCGTCGACGTCGCTCGCCGGATGCGAGAGCACCAGGTAACTGCCCGCCGCGGTGGCGTCCATCAGCCGTCGCACGATCCCGTACGGATCATCAGAATCGGGGATCAGGTGCAGGATCATCAGCAGCATCACCGCGACCGGCTGGCTGAAATCCAGGGTCCGCGCTGCCGCCGCCAGAATCCTGTCCGTATCGCGCAGGTCCGCGTCCAGGTAGGTGGTCGGTCCCGTGGTGCTGTTCAGCAGGGCCCGCGCGTGCACGAGCACGATCGGGTCGTTGTCCACGTACACGACGCGGGCGGATGGCGCGACGGACTGTGCCACCTCGTGGGTGTTGTTGGCGGCCGGTATGCCGGTCCCGATGTCGAGGAACTGCCTGATACCCACGTCGCCCGCCAGGTAGCGCACGGCCCGCCCGAGGAAGGCGCGGTTGGCCCGGACACCGACAAGGATGGCGGGCTGTGCCGTGATCACCTGATTGGCGGCAGCGCGATCGGCGGCGAAGTTGTCCTTGCCGCCCAGCCAGTAGTCGTAGACCCTGGCCGGGTGCGCGACGCTCGTGTCGACCGTGAGTTCGCCGCCTTCGCGCGCTGGATCCCGGCCGCGCGCGGGATCAGCGCCCTGCGCGGGGGCGTAATCTCGAGCGGGAACCGCGTCGCCGGACCTTCGGGCTGGCACTAGAACGCCTCCCTGAGTCTCCAGTCACGCCGGTGGAGCGGGCCGCGCATTACGTCACAAGCGTATCCATACCGTGGCAGCTCACCGCCGCGGCGGTCCCTGGCGGACGCGTGCCATCGCGTCGGCAGGGGTGCCCCGCCACCAGCCCATCGCCTCGATCCACCAGGTCAGGCCGGCCTGCGCGTACGGGGCGACGTGGCGCGCACCACGGTCGGGGGCCGAGCCGTCCGTGCGCCCCTCCAGCGCCACATCGAACGGTGACTGCTGCGCGCGCTGCTCCCGCGTGTAGCGCAGAATCGCGCGCAGTTCCTCGGGCGGCATGGTCTCGCCGAGTCCGTATCCGGTGTGGGTCGGCATCACGCCGTCCCAGCGCGCGGCCCGCCGGAATGGCGCCTTGTGCGGCCAGCGGCCGGCGCACCAGATCGGAATCCGTGGCTGCTGCACGGGGGGCGGCACCATCGTGACATCCGTGGCGGTGAGGTGGTCGCCCGTGAAGGTCACGGGCTGTCCGCTCCAGAGCGCGTTGAGCAGGTCGAGGGATTCGTCCAGGCGCGCCGCGCGGTGCCTGGCGTCGCCGGGCTCGCCGAACGCGGTGAACTCCGTGGTCACCGAGCCGAGGCCGGCGCCGAAGATGAGCCGCCCGGCGGACAGATGGTCGAGGGTGACCGACTCGCGTGCCACCTTGCCGACCCGGCGGCGGGCCAGGATGGTGACGAGCACGCCGGTACGGATCCTCGCCGTCCGCGCCGCCACCGCCGAGATCACCACGGTCGGGTCCGCGACCGGCCACAGCGGGTCGGCGTACAGCAGGTGATCCCACAGGAAGAAGCCGTCCCAGCCGGCGTCCTCACCGGCCGCCGCGAGGTCCACGAGCAGCCGGGGATCACCGAACTGGCCGACGTTGGGTACTCCCACCGCGTAACGAAGCTCCACCATGTGCCGTACCCTAGGCGATCTTGCCAGGGCGGGGGTTCCCGGGGGTCGTCCCCCCGGGCCAGCAGGGTTACGGGGGTCGTCACTGGGTTGTCCCATGGGGCCGGAGTAGCGTGCGCACCATGGACGAGGAGACGACGTGCTTTCGACCCAGTTGACCCGCGAGTGGGGGCTGCGGCACCCCCTGGTCCTCGCCCCCATGGCCGGGGTGTCCGGTGGGCGGCTCGCGGCGGCGGTCGCCAGCGCGGGCGGGCTCGGGTTCATCGGCGTGGGGGAGTCCGCCACCGCTGACTGGCTGGACCGCGCGGCGGCCCAGGCGGCAGCTTCGGGCGGCGTGTGGGGCATCGGCTCGGTGGCCTGGGTCCTGGAGCGCCAGCCCGGCATGCTCGACCACATGCTCGGGCTGCGCCCGCCGGTTGTCGCGCTCTCCTTTGGCGACATCACGCCGTGGGCGCGCCCTGTCCGGGCTGCGGGTGTCAGGCTCGCGGTTCAGGTCCGTACCCGGGCCGAGGCGGAGACGGCGCTGGCGGCAGGAGCCGACGCACTGGTCGCGCAGGGTACCGAGGCAGGCGGGCACACCGGGTTCATCGGCACACTGACGATTCTCCAGGTTGTGCTCGACGCCGTGGGGGACCGGCCGGTGCCGGTGCTCGCCGCCGGCGGCGTCGCCACGGGTGCGGCCGTTGCCGGCGCGCTCGTCATGGGCGCCGCCGGTGCCTGGATCGGCAGCGCGTTTTCTGCGACACAGGAAGCGGACGGTTCGCCCGCACGTAAAGAGCGTCTGCTCGGTGCCACCGAGAACGATACCGTCCAGACCCGTGTGTTCGACATCGCACTTGACGCCGGTTACCCGGCGGCAGCCCCGGGGCGGGCACTGCGGAACCGGTTCACCGGGCAGTGGCACGGCAAAGAGGAAGACCTGGCGGCCCGCCAGCAGCAGGAATTCGAACGCCTGCGCCAGGCCCGTGCCGCGGACGATTTCGACATCTACCACGTGTATGCGGGCCAGGCGATCGGCCTGGTCGGCGAGGTCGAGCCGGCCGCGGCGGTCATCGGCCGCCTCGCCGCGGACGCGGAGGCGGCGATTCGCCGCAGCGGCGGCCTGCTCGCGGACGATTCGTGACAGCAGCGATCACCGGCGTGTGCTTGACCTCAGGATCAGCGCGACCGCGGCGACGATGATCGTTCCGGCGGCGATCGTCTGCACCGTGGGGCGCTCGCCGAGCAGGGGCCAGCCGATCAGGACCGCGACGACCGGATTCACGTACGCGTAGGTCGAGGTGGTGGACGTGGGCAGTGCCCTGAGCGCGTAGATGTACGCGGTGAACGCCACGATGGAGCCGGGGACGGCGAGCCAGGCAAGCGCGGCCACCGTGTCCCACGACAGCCTGCTCACATCAAGGCGGGCCCACTCGCCGCTGACGGTAGCGGCGACCAGAATCACCAGGCCGCCCGCGAGCATCTGCATGGCGGTGCCGAGGAACGCCTGCCGCGGCTGCGGCGCGGTCTTGCTGTACAGCGATCCCGCTGCCCACGAGACGGATGCGACAAGCACGATGCCCGCGCCGAACGGGCTGGGCCGCTGTGGCGACGTGGGTGGACGAGGATCGCCACCCCGGCCAGGCCGAGCAGGAGCCCGGCCGCGACCATCGGCCGTACCGTCTGGCGGTGGCCGATCGCCTCGAACACCACGAGCCACAGCGGCACGGTGGCGACGAGCAGTGCGGCGATTCCGGCCGGAATCGTCTGCTCGCCGACCGACACCAGGCCGTTACCGCCGAGCAGCATGAGCGTGCCGACGACCGCGGCACCCCACCAGTTCGCGCGGGTGAACCGGCGCCCCAGGTCGGCGGCCGTGGGCGGGCGATCGGGAACAGGATCGCGGCGGCGATCAGGTAGCGGGTTCCCGCGAAGATCAGCGGCGGCATGCCGCGCACGCCGATCCTGATCGCGTCGTACGTCGAGCCCCAGAGGAACCAGACGGCGATCAGAGCGGCCCAGCCGAGCCCTCTGCTTGTGCTGGCGCGCGGTGTGCCAGCGCAGGAGGCTCCATCGGGCCGCCCCGCGGGCAGCGCCGCGCGTGCTTGATGTCGCTCACAGGACTCAAGCCTGCGGGTCGCGGCGTCGGATTGCTGGCAGGATTCGGACATATGTGCCTGCCGTGCCCGGCCGCGCACACTTCCCGGGGCCCTGCGTGAGCGGGACCGTTGGTCCTGGACGACGGCAAAGGCTACGGATGCCAGGAGTTCGGGGCTTTGCAAATTGTGTCCACACCTACGGCCGTGAGTTGATAAAGGCCCGGGCGTGTGCGTCGATCGCGGCGGCGAACTGCCGGAAGTTGAGTGAGTCGGCAGGGAAACTCAGCTTCGTCGGATTGTCCTTTGTGGCGAGGGTGAGGCAGTCCGCTGTGTACTTGCGCTCCAGGACCAGGCGCTGGCACAGGACCTCATAGCGCTTGGCGTACGAGGCAGTTTTTGAAAACCGGATCCACTTCGAAGTACGGCTCGGCGTTGGCGACGGGAACGTGGACCCTGGGGCAGTCTTCGAGGAGGAAGAAGTATCCGAGGAAGGGTGCCTTGTAGTGCCCGAACCTGCCCTCCCGGTAGGCGGTCCAGACGTCCTCGGCGTTTCCGATGGCTTCCTCGGCGCGGTTGTTGAAGTTGTTGCCGAAACTCGGGCCGACCTGTGACTTGAATTCAACAGCCAGCAAGAGCTGGTTGCCGGCGACGACAAGCAGGTCCCACTTCTTTTCGGGCCGGAAGTAACCGGGCAGCTCGAGCGCCGTGCGGGCACGAATGTCAGCGCGGGACAAGCCGGTGTCGAGGAGGATGTCGGTGAGGAGTGTTTCGAGCGCGCCCATTTGGGTTCCGCCCGTGACCGCACCCCGGGTGCCAGCGTCGATCTTGCCGGCCTTGATCTGCTTTTGCTGCTGGCGGTCCCGCGCATCCCAGAACGCCTGCACTGCTTGCTGGAATCGCTCTTCGACGTCTACTAACACGACAGGCCCTCTGCCATGGTCGGTGATGCCATACGCCTCAATGGCGGCGGTCGTGGCTGCATCGGTATCCCGGGCGCGGAATGCCTGCCGGAGCCGGTCAGACAGGCCCTCAGGCAGCGATGCTGGGCGTCAGGGACCCTGATGCGGCGCAAGTACTGGGCTTGGAAACGTAGCGTGCCGCCGCGCATCTTGACGCAGTACGCCTCGATGAACAGTTGGGCCACCCGGGAGAGCAGCAGGCCGCCGAGCACCTCCAGGTCCCAGACCTGCGATGTCAGGTAGTACAGATTGTGGTGCGGATAGGTTTCACCCCGGTCGAGGACTGGGTTGCTGGTCAGCTTCATGTCCGGGAAGTACAGCTTGGGCTGGGTGGTCAGGTCGTGATGGACACGGTCAATCGTGCGGTACCAGTCCCTGGGCTGGCGCTGGGCGATGTTGCGGCCCCGGAGTTCTGTCTTCCGGCCCTCCAGGTAAGCGCGGAGCTTAGGGTAGCCGGTCAGGTCGACCAGGCCGCCGCCGCGCTTCCACGGGTCCACGCAGGTAGTGCCCCGACCATCGCAGGACACCGTCACGGGTGTCAGCGGTCATTGCCAGCGGCAGGAGCCGGTCGGGCTCGACCAGGCCCGGGTCAGTGGTGATGAATACACGGTCTGCGCCAGTGGCAACGCCGATGCCAACCTTCGTGCCGGTCAGCTCATCTTCCAGCGGCCCGAACCGTGTCTCCAGCCGCTGGAGCAGGCTAAGTTGGCGTGGTTCTAGCGACGGCCATGGCGCGGTCCCGCGAAACCAGCGCTCCACCGTGGTCGCTGTGAACCCGGGGACGGCGTTTACCTGGCCACGGGCAGAGCCCGGTGATGCGCATCGAGCCAGGCTCTCGCCAGTGGGCAGCGGTCCGGCGCCAGAGTCGGTATTCGCGACGACCGCCTGCTTCTGAGCGGCCCGGCGGATCATGATGACGGCCGGGATAGGCCGCACACGTCGTTCTCGAAAGCGGGCGCGTCATGCATCTCGATGACTGCCTCAACCGCGAACGCACCCGCGATCATGCGGCGTAGCTCAGCCCCGTACGCCGACCGCATCCATCGGTCCGCGCAAATGAACCCCAGCACCCCGCCGTCTGTGAGCTGCCGCAGCCCCGCCTCGATGAAGCCCACATAGATGTCACACCCGCCCGACCATCGACGGGTACAGGCGCCGGTACGCCTCTAGCGCCTCCTGTCAGGCAGGTCGTCATATCGGATGTAGGGGGGATTGCCCACGACGACATCGGCGCGGACGGTCCCCCTGGGAGGCCAGCAGGTAATCCCCGACGCGGACCCAGCTCTCCGGCCAACGCCTGCGCCTCACGGCCGGCTGACATCATGGTTGCGCAGTTCCCGGCTCACCAGCGCGACGGCACTGAGCAGCCGCAGTCGGCGTCGAGCTCATATGCTCGGATCGACTCGCCGGCGTCGGAAAGTCTCCGTCCATGGGCCGCCACTGAGGCGATCAGCCGCTGAGCCATCGGCACCAGGAACGCGCCCGCACCCGCCGCTGGCTCCACCGCGTAACGCAGCGCGAGATCCTCTTCAGTCCGGTACCCAGCGAGATCCAAGATCAGGTCCACGACCCACGGCCTGGTGTAGACGACACCCCTTGGCTCCTTCGCCGGCACCAGCCGCGGCAGCCCGTCAACGAGCGCGACATTCGCAGCCGGGCCACCGGTGGGCGGTTCCTCGGGCAGGCCCAGGTCGAGGCGTGCTTGGAAGGCCGTCATGTCAGCGCTTCCCCTTCTAGGCCCAGGGGCCTGATCCTGACAGATACGAACGCGCGCGCCAGTGGCCGCAGATCCTGCCTGGCACGGGTTGATCATACGAGCAGGGGATGACATGGCGCGGCAACCAGCAGAAGGCCAGCAGGCCCGAGTGCCGGATTGCCCCCGGGGCAGTACAGTCCAAACGGGCTGCGCGGGGGCGATGGCGCGGCAACGACCACTAGCTAGCCCGGTGTAAGGGGGGCCCGAGGTGAGCCGCGACGCAGCAGACGGCCCCGCGATCACGCGGTTGTCGTCACGGATTGTCTACGAGAACCCGTGGATGATCGTCCGTGAGGACGAGATCGAACGGCCAGACGGCTCACGCGGCGTATACGGCGTGATCGACAAGCCCGACTTCGCGCTTGTCGTCCCCGCCGAGAACGGCGGCTTCCACCTGGTCCAGGAGTATCGCTATCCCATCGGGCGCCGCACCTGGAACTTCCCGCAGGGCACGTTGCCTGGCCGCGCGCAGGCCGATCCCGAGCACCTGGCGCGCCGCGAACTGGCGGAGGAAACCGGTCTGCGGGCCGGTGAACTCGTGCATCTTGGGTTCGTGCACTGCTCGCACGGCATGAGCCGCCAGGGGTGCAACATTTATCTCGCCACCGATCTCAGCTACGGCCAGGCCCAGCGTGAGCACGAGGAGCAGGACATGCGCCAGGCGTGGGTCTCCGGGATGCCTTCGAGCAGATGATCGCCGACGGCGCCATCACCGATGACGCCACCGTGGCGGCCTACGCCCTGCTGATCCTGCACGAGCGCCGCGCTAGCCGGAGGTCTCCTGGAGCGCCTTGAGTCCCTGCTGTGATTAGGGGTTCCAGTCGAGTCGGAACCAGACCAGTGTGCGTGTGGTTTCGTGGTGGTTGCCGTGGTGGCCCCATCTGGTGGTGAGTAGCTCGACGAGGTCGAGGCCGCGGCCTGATTCGGTGAGTTCTGCGGGGTCGTGGGAGCGCGGGGCGGGTGTGGTGGGGGAGCCGTCGTCGATGACAGCGATGTAGGCGGTGGCGGCACCGGGCCAGATGATGACTTCGAATGTGCCGTGTGCGGCGGTGCGGGTGTGGGTGAGGGCGTTGGCGACAAGTTCGCTGGTGAGCAGCACGGCGGTGTCGGCTGCTGGGCAGTCGCCGAGCACTCTGGCGACGAAGAGGCGCGCGTGACGGGCCTGGTCGGCCCGGCCGGGAAAGATCCGGCGTTTGGGCTTGGCGACGTGGCGGGCGGTGGCGAGTAAGTCGGCCAGGTCTGCGACGACGAAGCCGGGGCAGTCGCCGGTCTGGCCGGATGGCATGGACGGCTGATGCTCCGCGTCGGGCGCGGTGTGGCTGCCCGCTGGCGCGGGCGTCATGTGGTCGCTGGAGGGCATCTGTTTCGCCATCTGTTGCGGTGTTTGGCTCACCGGGGGCCACTGGGCAGTGGCACGCTGTACCGAGTATGGATCGGAGTGTATCCTTTGGCAATCCTCCAATGGAGGGAATCCGTTCGATGAGGAGGAAGGCACATGAGTGTGCGGCCCAGCCCGACGGTCCGCAGCAAGCGGCTGCGGCGGGAGCTACGGCGCCTGCGCGAGGAGCGCGGCCTGACCATCGAGCAGGCCACCGAACTGGCGGGCGGCGAGTGGAACCCGAGCACCCTCGGGCGCTGGGAGAACGGTGACCGCCGGATCCGCCCCGGCGACCTGCGGGTGCTGCTGGACGTCTACGACGTCCACGGCAGCCAGCGCGAGGCGCTGCTGACGCTGGCCAAGGAAGCTCGCCAGCGCGGCTGGTGGCACCGCTACGGCGATGTCCTGCCCGCGGACTACAGCGCCTACATCGGCCTGGAGACCGAGGCGACGTCGATCCGTACCTACCAGCAGCAACTCGTGCCCGGGCCGCTACAGACCGAGGCGTACGCGAGCGCCGTCATCAGCGCCGGGCGCCCCGACGACGCCGCCGACGCGATCGACCGGCGCGTCGCGGTCCGCCTGGAACGCCAGGCGATCTTGACCCGCGAGGACCCGGTGCGCCTGTGGGCCGTGCTGGACGAGGCGGTCATCCGCCGCGCCGTCGGCGGGGCCGCCGTCATGCGCGGCCAGCTCCAGCACCTGGCCGACATGGCTGCCCGGCCCGGCATCCAGCTTCAGGTGCTGCCGTTCGCGGCAGGAGCACACTCCGCGATGGCCGCATCGTTCATCATTTTGGGCTTTGAGGCTCCCGATCCGGACGTGGCGTACCTCGATACAGGCACAAGTGGCCTGTTCGTGGAGGAAGCGTCGGCGGTCGCGCACTATAAACTCATGTTCGACCACCTGCGCGCAGCAGCCCTCGGCCCCGGTGAGTCGGCCGCGCTGTTCGCGGCCCAAACAGAACCAGGCTGACCAGAGATCCAAGGAGGTGCGGGATGAGGCAGACAAACCAGCCCGACCTGTCCCGCGCCGTCTGGCGGAAGAGTATCCACAGCAGCGCCGACAACGAATGCGTTGAAGTCGCGCGGATCTTGACCGGCGGCGTCGCGGTCCGCGACTCCAAGAACCCGGACGGGCCCAAGCTCCTCTTCACCACCGACCAATGGCGCGCGTTCACCGTCAAGGTCAAGGACGGTGGCTCCGATCCATCCTGATGCCTGACGCTGGATGGGCCCATGGATGGGGCGGGGCTTCGGTAATAACAGAGCCGACGATGGTCATCGCGCGGCCGTTCCCGCCCGTATGGCCCGAGATTGCTCATCCGCCGGTGGAGGTCTGTGCCGATTCGCGAGGCCCCGCACCCGATCGTCTGACATCTACGGCATTCCACCGGCCCGCCATGCCGCGTTACGGTCGTGCGTGTGGCGGGCCCAGGGCGTGATGTGCTGGTGATCGGGGCCGGGGTGTCCGGCCTGACAACAGGGATCTGCCTGGCCGAGGCCGGGCTGCGCGTGCTCATCCGCGCGGGCCGCCCCCCGCTGGAGACGACGTCGGCGGTGGCGGGCGCGCTGTGGGGGCTGCACCTGGTCGAGCGCAGCGAGCGCGCGCTTGACTGGGGCCGCCGGACGCTGGCCGAACTCACCGGCCTCGCCGCGGACGCCGCTACCGGCGTGCGTATCGTCAGCGGCATCCAGGCAGCCAGGCCCACCGCCGCCCGGCCGGAATGGGCCGGTCTGCTCGACGGCTTCCGGCCCTGCCGGGGGGGTGAGCTGCCCGCGGGCTACGAGACCGGCTGGCGGTTCGCGGCACCGCTCGTGGACATGCCGGTCTACCTCACCTATCTGCTCGGCCGGTTCCGCAGGGCCGGCGGGACCATCGAGGCAGGCGCGGTCGGCTCGCTGGCGGACGCCGCGCGGCGGATGCGGGCCGTGGTGAACTGTACCGGCGTCGGCGCCGGCGGCCTCGTGCCCGATCCGCTGGTGACGCCGGTGCGCGGCCAGGTGGTCGTGGTGACCAATCCGGGTCTCGGCGAGTTCTTCGTCGATGACACCGGCCCCCCGCCGCAGCTGCGGTACTTCTTCCCGCACGCCGGCCGGGTCGTACTCGGCGGCACGGCCGAACGCGGCCGCTGGGACCTGCGGCCGGACCCGCGGACCACGGCGGCCATCCTGGAAAGGTGCGTCGCGGTCGAGCCGCGGCTGCGCGACGCCGAGGTGATCGCCCATCAGGTCGGTCTCCGGCCGGTCCGGCCCACCGTCCGCGCCGAGGCGCAGCGCCTGCCCGGTGGCACAACCCTGTGCCACAACTACGGGCACGGCGGAGCCGGTGTCACCCTGTCGTGGGGCTGCGCTCGCGACGTCGCCGCCCTGATCAGCTAGCTGTCGCGCTCCACCGGGCAGGTCATGCAGTGCGAGCCGCCTCTGCCGCGGCCAAGCTCGCTGCCCCGGATGGTGATCACCTCGACGCCGCTGCGCCGCAGGAACGTATTGGTCGTGACGTTGCGCTCGTAGGAGATCACGACCCCGGGCTCGACCGCCAGGACATTGCAGCCGTCATCCCATTGCTCACGCTCTGCCGTGTACACGTCGTGCGTCGGGGTGAGCATGTTGACGTCATCAAGCCCGAGCGCCGCGGCGATCGCCTTGTGCATGTCCGCGGGCGGATGGTCGGTGACCTTGAGTTCCTTCTCGTTGTCACCGGGCTCGATCGTGTAGGACGGGAGCATCCCGAGCCCGGCGTACTTGGTGAACACGCCGCGGTCGACCATGGTCATGACGGTATCGAGATGCATGACCGCCCGTGCCTTCGGCATGTTGACAGCCACGATCCGCCGTGCACCGCCCGCTGGCGAAGAGGCGCCGCGCGAGCATCTCGACCGTCTGCGGCTGGGTCCGCTCGCTCATCCCGATGAGCACCGAGCCATTTCCGACCGGCATCACGTCGCCGCCTTCCATCGTCGCTGGCGCGCTGGCACTGCCCTCGTTCCAGATCTCGAACCGCTCGCCCGCGAACATCGGATGCCACCGGTACATGGCCTCGTAGTGGATGGTCTCCCGCCGCCTGGCCCGCTTGCGCATCGCGTTGATCGACACGCCGCCGTAGATCCAGCACGAGGTGTCCCTGGTGTACAGATGGTTCGGCAGCGGGCTGAGGACGAAGTCGTCAAGTGCGAGCGAGTGGAACCAGACGCTGTGCGGCTGCGAGGATGCGATCGCAGCAGTTCGCGTTTGGTGATGCCGCCGATCAGATACTGCTCGAGCGTGTCGACGTCCATGGCGTCGAACGCGTTGCGTACCGCGTCGATGGCCATCGGCCCGTAGAACCGCTCGTCGAACGTGTGGTCGAGGACGTAGGTGCGCGCCTGCGGGGTCGGCGAGCGGTGGCGCGGAGCAGTTCACCGAACAGGTGCACGGTGATGCCGCGCTCCCGCATCGCCGCGACGAACTCGTCGTGCTCCTCGCGCGCCCGCTGCGCCCACAGCACGTCGTCGAAGAGCAGTCTCGGCGGCGTTGGACGGGGTCAGCCGGTTCAGCTCAAGGCCAGGCCGGTGGACGATGACCTGCCGGAGGTGGCCGACCTCGGAGCTGACGTGCAGAGCCATGGTTGCCTCCAGGCGGACACGGGAACCCATGATCAGAAATGCCCAGGACAGGCTATTCCCGAACGGCTGCGCGGTGCGCGACCGCACCAAGCGGGCGTCCTGGTCCCGCCCGGGCACGGCTGCCGCGCCTTGGGCTCGCCGCTCCCGGGGAGTTACCCGAGTCAGGCCGTCACGGCAGGACGGGCAGCACGATCGCTGACGGGTGTGCCGGGTCGTGGAAGACCTCCTGGTCGGCGGCGACCATACCGGTGGCGCTGAGCGGTTCCCCGGTTCCCGGGTTACGGTCGACCCGCGGGTAGGCACCGCTCGCTACCTGGACGCGGACCCGGTGACCTGGCAGGAACCTGTGCCCGGCCGGCCAGAGATCCACCTGCGCGCGCCGCACGCCGTCGGCGTCAGGCTCCGGGCTTCCAGGCACCATGCGGCGCACGCCCTCGCAGACGTTGATCGACGCTCCGGTCGGCCCGACATCGCAGAGCCGGACGACGAAGTCGGTGTGCGCGCGGTTGGACCGGACGTACAGGTCGGCAGTGACCGGCCCGATGATCTCCAGGCCGGACGGCAGCACCTGGCTGGTGAATGTGAGCACGTCCTTGCGCAGCCTCCAGCCGCCGGTTGTCCTCAGGCTCGGAGTTGCCGACGAGCGTGGGGCCGCTGAGCGCGGGTGTCGGGTGCGCGGGATCGTAGCGGTACGTGTCCGGCGGCGAATCCGCTGGCTGCCCGGGCCGAAGGCCATCGGCCGGGCTGCAGGTGCCATCGCTGCGGCCGGATTCCTGGCACTGGCCAGTCCGGGTAGTCACGCCACTCACCCGCGCCGGTGATGTACAGCCGGACGGGCTGATCACGTAGCTGCGACTCGCTCGCCGAGCAGGTGGGTGCGGAACCAGGCGAGCGCGTCGACGCTCGCGGCGCGAAGCTGCCGTGGGTCGGCGTGGTACCAGGGGCCGATCGTCAGCCGCGGCCGCCGGCCGGCGTCGCGCAGCACCGAGTAGTCCCGCAACTGCCAGGGCAGGAAGACGTCATACCAGCCGCCGAGCAGGCTGACGGGACGTCCACATCGCCCACGCTGCCGCTGTGGTCACGCCGCTGCCAGTAGGGCCCATCGGTCGCCATGTTGTGTCAGCAGATCCTGGAAGAACGGCACCGGCGCACCGGCGGCGAGCGTGTCAAGCTCGGCAAGGGGCCGACCCGACATGGCCGCGCGCCTGGCCCGGCGGATGGAGGTGAATGATCGGCGGTCAGGCCAGCCGATCGGCCGCTCGATGCGGGTGGTCAGGTCGCTCCAGGTCAAGGTGGACTCGAGCGCGAACGCGCCGCCGACGTACGTCGCATCGTGGAACTGCGACGCGGCCATCTGCGCGGCCATCGCCCGCAGCTCGGGACCGGCGTCGGCGGCGATCGCCCATTGGGAGTAGCCGAGATAGCTCGGACCGTACATGGCGAACATGCCGCCGAACCACGGCTGCGTCTTCAGCCACGCGACGGTGGCGAGCCCGTCCTCGCGCTCGTTGCCGAGCGGATCGAACACGCCGCCCGACCCGAACGTGCCGCGCACGCTCTGGACGACGGCCTGGAAGCCGTGCTCGTGCGAAGAAATGCCCGTAGGCGAGGCCGACGAAGCCGCTGCGCCCGTACGGCGAGCGCACCAGGATCACCGGCGGCTGGCCGCTTCCCGCCCGATCCGCCGCAGCGACGGGAAAATACCTGTCGGCGAGCAGGGTGACGCCGTCCGGCATCACCACGGCGAGGTTGCGCTGCAGTGGCGACCGGAGCTGCCCGCGCGGCAGCCGCAGCGCGGCGGCAGCCAGCCGGCGCGCAGTGGCCGCCGCCCTGCCTCTGGCGGCGACGACGCTGATGCCCGCGACGCGGTTTCTGGCGGTGATCACGGCACCGCCGCCCGCGACGGCGCCACCTGCCGGTCTGGCGGCCGCGTCACCTGGATGCAGCGCGGCTATGTGCGCGCCGTCATCTCGCCTGACGCCGGCGGAACGGCGGCGCGTCACGTGCGCACCGCCGTAGTAAGACTGTATTGCCCCGGGGGGCTCCACCCCACGGGATCCCCCCGCCTGTGGTAGTGGCCGCTCGCTGCTGGATGTGAATCGGCCGATTGACGTATCGTCCGTCCCCCCGTCACGCTGCGGACCGTGCGCACGGCCCGGGCACGTACCACCTGCCGGTGCTCGCCGGTGGACCGCACGGCGGTCTGGACTGTCGCGTGCATCGTGGTCCGAGCCGCTGTGGCCATCCTCTTGGCCAGTTGCTCGCCAGCGAGTCCGCACAATCGCCCCAATCCCGATTACTTACCAGTCAGTAACCATAGTCGCCCATGGGTGGGGACAAGGTAAGGCTCAGGTCGCCGAGCCTGGCGGCGGCGCCGGTCACCAGTGTCTCCCCAGCGGGCGAGCGCCGCGTCCAGGTCGAGGGGCGCGATCATGTCGCCCTTCCGCAGTTCCTCCTCCCAATCCTGGGCGGGGACCCGCCACATCACCTCGAACTCGATCCCGTCCGGGTCCTTCGCGTACAGCGACTTCGATACCCGGTGATCGCTCGCCCCGACCAGGGCGCCGTGGGCGGCGAGCTTGCCACGGATCTCTGCGAGCTCGGGCAGTGACCCGACCTCCCAGGCCAGGTGGTACAGGCCGGGCCGCGGTGGGCCGTCGGGTATCCGGCCGCCGCCGCTGCCCCGCGGCGGCGGCGCGGCGCTCACCCACCTGGAACAGCCCGAGGTCATGGTCGTTGGCGGTGCCGGGAGCACGCAGGAAGGCGGCGCGGCCGGGGATCTCGGTCGCGATCCCGAAACCGAGCGTCTCCTGGTAGAACTTCACGGATCGTGGCAAATTACTAACATAGAGTACGGCATGGTTCAGGCGGCGGACGGACATGGCGCCAGCTCCTCGAGGTTCATCTGCTACCGACCAGAATGCCGCCGCCGTGCCCGGTGATTCCGCGCCGGCGCCCTGGCGCGTCAGCTTGACGCCGAGATCTCGTTCCACAGCTCCCGGTAGCACTGGGTGGCCTTGCTCCGGGGAGCGTAGGCAGGCAGCGGTGCCCGGCGGATCCCCATCTGCTCGATGAGCGAAAGTGCGGGCACCACGGCGGTGGCGACGTCCTTGCGCTCGGTGGGGAGGTGCTCGACGATTTCGCGGTGCAGCCGCTTGCGCCTGTCGACCATGGAGAAAAACGCCAGGATGGCTGGCCGCGGGCCATCGAAGGAGTCGACGAAGCTGGTGAGCTGGTCGAGTGTCCGGGTGCACAGCGTGGTCGGGATGAGCGGCACGATCAGGGTGTCCGCGGCGTGCAGCACGTTCTCGGAAACGAGCGAGATGCTCGGCGGGCAGTCGAGGAAGACGGTGTCATACTCGCGGGCCAGCGGCGCGAGCAGCCGGGCGATCTGCCGGGTTGGCTTCTTCGCCTCGTCAAGGAGCAGGTCCATCCTGCGGTAGGTGAAGTCGGCGGGCAGGAGGTCGAGGTTGTCGAAATCGGTGCCTTTGATGGCGTCGTCAAGCGGCCTGCCGCCGCGCACGAGAGCCTTGCCGCCGCCCTTGACCCGCGGCCGGACACGGAACAGGAACGTCGCAGCTGCCTGCGGATCCAGGTCCCACAGCAGGGTGCTGAGGCCCGCGCGGCTGGCCAGGTACGCGAGATTGACGGCCGCTGACGTCTTGCCGACGCCGCCCTTGACGTTGTACGTGGCATAGATCTTCACGCGGCCGCCACCTTCGTGAGACTGGCGATGCGCCGGGCGTTACGGTCGCTGGTGAAACTGGCGAAACGCGTGCCGAAGTCGTCGCGTGCCTCGGTGGCCGCCGCGTCGAGCTGGGCGGCCAGCTCGCCCATGGCCAGGAGCGTGGCGGCCGGCGTGGCGCGCTCGGCCACCATCCGCGCGGCGAGCGCCCTGATCGCCTCGCGCTGGACGTGCCCGTCCTGAATCTCACCAAGGCAATCCTGTAGCTGCTTCAGCTCCCTGACGGCGCTGCGGTGTGTCGCAGGGTCGTGCAGAGCGGCGAAGAACTCCATCAGGTAGCGCAGTTCCTTACCGCGTTTCCGCACCATGTGCAGGTCCTCTTCCGGTGACGCTGCCGTGATCGCGGAGCCGGTCCTGGCGAGCCTGCGGTACGCGCGGTCGATCCGCGCCGCGGCAAGTTCTGCGATGGGTGTCTGCGCGCGGCCACCCCGGCCGCGCGTGGCGCGGCGGGATGGCGCGGCGTTCTTTCAAGCGCGGCACGCCACTGGCTGGTCAGGGTGGTGAAGCGGGCGGAGCGCAGGCCGCGGGCCAGGCGCCGCCGCTCGGCGGCCCGATAGCGGATGAGGCTGTCGTGCATCGGCGCGAGGTCGGCCGGCGATGCCGTGACGAGGCCCGCCGCGGCGTCGGCGAAGCCGAGCAGGTGCACGTCCAGGTCGCGCAGCGGTGTCGTCAGCTGCCCGAGCCACTTGAACTCGAGTGCGTACCGTGGTGCCAGATCACCGGGCAGCGCGTCACCGGCGAGTTTCAGCGCGGCCCTGGTCCTGCGTACGGCGATCCGCAGATCGTGCAGGAACTCCGTGTCGATGTCGCGGACGGTGCCGTCGACGTTGGCTTCCATGATGTCGAGCAGCCGCAGCAGCACGGCGGCGAGGGCCGCGCCAGCGGGCATGGATGGTGTCAGCGCGACGTCCACGTGGCTGCTGTAGTCGCCGGGCTGCCGCCCGATGGCCGCGAGCGCCATATGAAAGGCCGACCCGTCGGCCGTCGTCACGCTCGGCAGATCGGCGAGCAGCCGCTCGACCCGGTCGGCCTGCGCGCCGTAGCCGCGCACCGGTGTGATCGTCAGGCGCGCTGGGAGTGTGGTGACGGCAGGTCCGCTCACCGAGGTGTTGTCAACCGTGAGGCGGACCACCGTCTTTTCTTCGCCGTCGAGCACCCGCAGGGTGCGCTGTGCGTTGGTGCTCGCGGCGAGCGGAAGCAGCGCCCGGATCCCGGCGATCGGCAGCGACGAGTTCGCGGACAAGCCCGGCGGGGAGCGTGTCGGCCACGCGCGGCCAGCTCATCCTCGGCACGGCGGAGGCGATCCGCTCGCCGTCCGCCGTGACCAGCGCGAGTTCGTGCACGCCCGGGCCGCTGATGTATTCGAGCATGCTGCCGTTGCGGTACAGGCGCCAGTCGAACGTGTCCAGCCAGACCCGCCGCACTGTCCGTGAACCGTCTGCGGCGACGTCAAACCTGGATCGCAGCGCGTCGGCCATCCCGTTCCAGGCCGCCGTGTGCGCACCGTCGATCATGAACTCGCGAAGCTGCTGGGGCAACGCCCGCCTCCCCAGTGGATGGTTGTATCAATGCATGCCGATGGCTGCCCCCTTCGGGTGCCACCGGATACGACGCACTATAGCCATCTTTGGTTAACTTACTGTTTGTCCAATCGTGTCCATTTAGTGATCAACTCGAAAGGGTGCGGGAACTCGCAGGTCGTGCTCCCCGCCCAGGCCCGGGCCAGGGCCCGCCCAGGTCCCCACCGACCATGCTGGATCATGAGCACGTCGATCACCAGAGCCAGCGGGACGCGACGCAGCGGGCCGCTGCGCGGCCATCCCGGCGCACCCGTGCGGGTGAGGTGTGAGCCCGTGGCGCCAGAACCTTAACGCGTGCCGGTGGCACCTAACAAGCGTCGCCATGCCTGACCTCGCACGCCACAGGGCTGGCACGGCGTGGGAAGTGCCACCAGCGTGGCCGAGTCTGCGGCGCGGGAGAACACCTTTCCGGGCCCTGGTGGCAAGCGCGATATCGAGACCGGCGGGAAAACTTGCACGCCAGCATCCGGGTATGCCAATTCCGGGGGTTCCCTGGCAAGAAGCTGAAACGGGCCACCGGGCCGGGCATGCTGAAGCCATGAAGATCCTCATCTCCGCGGACATGGAGGGAGCCACCGGGGTCACCTGGCCTGCCGACGTGGAGCCGGGTACCGAGCAGTGGCAGCGCTGCCGGCAGATGTTCACCTCGGACGTCAACGCGGCGATCGCCGGCTTCTTCGACGCGGGCGCCACCGACGCCGTGGTCAACGAGGCACACGCGACGATGCGCAATCTCCTCCTCGAGGACCTGGACGGGCGGGCTACCCTGCTGACCGGTCGGCACAAGGACCTGGGCATGGTCGAGGGCATCCAGCATCCCGACGTGAGCGCCGTCGCCTTCATCGGTTACCACGCGGGCGCCGGAGCGGACGGTGTGCTCGCGCACACCTACCTGCCGAACTCGATCATCGGCGTGCGGGTGAACGGCGTCCGGGCGAGCGAGGGGCGGCTCAATGCCCTGGTCGCTGCCGAGTACGGCGTGCCGGTCGTGCTCGTCACCGGCGACGATCGAGCCTGCGCCGACGCGGCCGGTTACGCTCCTGGCGCTCGGGCGGTCGTGGTCAAGGAGTGCGTGAGCAGGTACTCGGCCATCTGCCGTACGCCAGACGTGACGGCCGCGGCCATCCGGTCCGCCGCGGCTGGCGTGGCCAAGCTCGCGGGCAGGCGGGCGCCGGTCGCGGACGCGCCTTACCACGTCGAGGTGGAAGTCGACGCCGCGCAACTGGCTCAGGCGGCGGCGATCGTGCCGACCGTCGAGCGGCTCGGTGAGCGGATGGTCGCATACGACAGTGCGTCGGCCTACGAGATGATCCGCTGCTTCAAGGCGGTCGCCACAATGATCTCCGCGGCCACCGAGGCCAGGTATGGCTGACCCTCCGGTTAGGTTCGTCAGGTGCTCGGGTTCCGTTCGTCCCGCGTCCCATGGGTAGAGCCAGGGTTGCCAGCCGGGTATGGGTCAAAGCATCGGGGTGAAAAGTGAGCGACCGGCATCAGTCAGGCCCGCCTCTGTCGGCACCTGTGCCCGCACCCGTCGCGCCGCCCGCGCCGGGTCACCTGGCGGATCAGCCGGCCGGGCAGGCAGGGGAGCGGCCTGCCACGCAAGCGTTGCCCCCGGCTCCGCAAGGGTCGCCACCGGTGGCGCCCGCCGAGCCGTGGGTCCGCACCGCGCACGGGACGGTGACCGCGGAGCCGTTCGGCTGGATGGCGGACCGGACCGACCCGCGGCTGCTCGCCTACCTGGCGGCAGAACGGGTGCACTACGAGACGGCCATGAGCGGGCTGACCCAGACAAGGTGCCAGCTCGGCGGCGAGTTCGCGGCGCGCCTGCCGACAGCGGAGGGCTCGGTGCCCTGGCGCTGCGGCCCTTATTCCTACCTCGAGTACACGCCGCCCGGAGCCGAGTTCCCGCAGTTGCGCCGTCGCCGCCGGAACAGCGACCGCGGTTTCGAGGTGGTCCTCGACGGCGGCAAGGTTGCGCCTTACCCAGCAGCACCTGACGGAACGGACAGTTACTTCCGGTTCGGCATCTGTGAGCCGAGCCCGGACGGAAGGCTGGTGGCCTACTCGGTCGACTTCACCGGCGACGAGGTCTACGAGTTGCGCTTCCGCGACACGGTCACCGGCCGCGACCTGGCCGATCGCATCAGCAGAAGCTATTACGGATGTGCGTGGAGCCAAGACTCCCGTGCCTTCTTCTACGTGGTCCACGATGCGTCGTTCCGGCCCTGCCGGGTGCTGCGGCACGTGATCGGCACGCAGCCGGACGCTGACAGGCTCGTCTTCACCGAACAGGACGCGCGGTACCACGTCACGGTGGCCGCGACCCGCAGCGGCGAATGGATCGTGATCTCCGCCGAGGCCCGTGACACCAACGAGCAGTGGGTCATCCCGGCCGCCAGGCACGAGGCCCCGCCCCGCCTGATCGAACGGCGCCGTAGCGGCGTCGAGTACTTCACCGAGCACCTGGCGCAGCCGGCCGGCGGCGCGGGCCAGTCCAGGTTCGCGATCCTCACCAATGACGGCGCGCCCGAGTACCGGGTCGTGACGGCGCCTGTCGAGGCACCTGGCCGCGGCAACTGGCGTGAACTCGTGCCGGGCGATCCGGATGTCAGGTTCCGCAGGCTGGACGTGATCGGGGGCTACCTCGTGCTTTCCTGCCGGTCGCGAGGTGATCCCTTCCTGCGGATCGTGCGGCCGGACGGCAGCCACCATGACCAGGATCCAGGAACACCGGCGGGGTTCATCGAGGCTGCCGCGCGGGGGGATTACGACGCGGCAGACGTGGTCGTCTCCACGCAGTCCCTCGTCACGCCCAGGCGGTGGTGGTCGGTCGACCTGCACACGGGCGAGCGGACGCTGCTGCGGGCGACCCCACCACGCAGCTACGACGAGGCCGCCTACGAGACGCGGAGGCTCTGGGCGCCCGCGCCCGATGGTGAGCGGGTTCCCGTCACGATCGCCTACCACCGCGGCGTGCGGCGCGATGGCAGCGCGCCGTGCCTGCTCTACGCGTACGGCGCCTACGAGGCCTGCGCGGACCCGCGGTTTTCCGTCACACTTCCGAGCCTCCTCGACCGCGGTTACGTGTACGCGATCGGGCACGTCCGCGGCGGCGGCGAGCTTGGCCGCCGCTGGTGGCGGGGTGGGCGCCTGGCCGCCAAGCGCAATACGTTCACCGATTTCGTCGCGGTCCGTGATCACCTCGTCGGGGCCGGCTGGGCCGCGCCCGGCCGTGTCGCGTGCCGCGGTCTGTCCGCGGGCGGGCTCACGGTCGCGGTCGGGTACACGTTCTGGCCTGAACGCTGGGCGGCGGTGATCGCCGAAGCTCCAGCCGTGGACCTGCTCAATCAGATGCTCAACCCGGCGATCCCGCTCACGGTCAACGAGTACGACGAATGGGGCGACCCGGCCGATGAACAGCAGTTCGGCTGGATGCGCTCTTACACACCGGCCGAGAATGTGACCGACGTGCCGCGCCCGCCGCTGCTGGTCACGGGAGTCCTGCACGACCCGCGGGTAATGATCTCCGAGCCTGCGAAATGGGTGGCGGCGCTGCGTGCCGCCGACACCTGCGGCAACCGCATCCTGCTGCGCCCTGAACTCGGCCCGGGCGCGCACCGGGGGCCGGCGGCCGGTCAGGTTCGCTGGCCTACGAGGCCGAGCTTCTCGCCTGGGTCATCTCCCTCACCGGGCAGGGGACTCCGTCTGGTCGCACCCCTGGGCCAGCACTGCCCTGACCGCTGCCGCCTGGTGCGCCGTTTGCGGCGCGGCGGGGGGTTCCGGGGGGTCGCCCCCCGGGCTGGCACTGTCCTGACCGCTGCCGCCTGGTGCGCCGTTTGCGGCGCGGCGGGGGGTTCCGGGGGGTCGCCCCCCGGGCTGGCACTGTCCTGACCGCTGCCGCCTGGTGCGCCGTTTGCGGCGCGCGGGGGGTTCCGGGGGGTCGCCCCCCGGGCTGGCACTGTCCTGACCGCTGCCGCCTGGTGCGCCGTTTGCGGCGCGGCGGGGGGTTCCGGGGGGTCGCCCCCCGGGCTGGCACTGTCCTGACCGCTGCCGCCTGGTGCATCGTTTGCGGCGCGGCGGGGGGTTCCGGGGGGTCGCCCCCCGGGCTGGCACTGCTGCCCGGGCCGCTCGCTCCTGCGCGTGCCACGGCGCGGCAGCCGTTAGGGAGACTGTCTGGGACCGGGTACGGACGGCACTCAGGCCCCGCCGACCGCGACCACACCGTCGAGCGTGCCGACGTAGACGTGCGAGCCGGCCAGGCTCGGCGCGGCGAAGTGGGGCGCCGTGCCGATATGGGCGCTGGCCCTGATGCTGCCGTCAGCGGGATCGAGTGCGTAGAGGACGCCGCCGTCGTAGTCGACGACCCAGACCGCCCCGCCACCGGTCACCGGGGAGCCGTGGGCCTGCGCCGCCTGGGCGGTCCAGCCGGGGTGTGGCGTGCCGTCCGCGCCGATGGTCACCTGGCGGATACCGCTGTCGTGGCACGGCACGTAGACGACGGCGCCGGAAACCGCCGCTGTGCCGAACCCGGCGCACAGGTTCTTCACCTGCGCGGCCTCGCCGCCGATCCCCCCGAGCCGTGTGGTCCGCAGCACGAAGCCAGTGCCGCTCTTGCCTGCCACGAAGACATACCCGCCCGTCACTGCCGGAGTCATGGAGCCGAGGTCCAGGTCGTTGGCGTTCTCGCTCGCCCAGCTCGACGGGGCGAACAGGTCCACCCGGTGCAGCTCTGGTGACAGCGCGGTCACCGAGTCGCTCTCGTCGTAGGAGCTCGTCGACGCGCCGTTGCCGACCGAGACAAGCAGCCGGTTACCGGCGACCACAGCGCCGCCAGTCGCCCATATCCCGCCTTCCCTGCTGGTCGGCACCGAGTACGACTCAGCCGCGCCAAGGCCGCTGGTGGCCATGGACACCACTGATCCGATGTAGTCGGCGCAGTCGCCGTCCAGGCCACCGAACGCGATGTAGACCCTGCCCCCGTACAGGGTCAGCGCGGGCCGCTGCTGCGTCGCGATCGGGGTGCCGCGCGGCGGCTCGACCTCACGCCGTACCTTCAGCGCGCCGCTCGCGAGGCTCACCCCGGCGAGCAGGTGGGTGCCGCCAGTCGTCTCGGCGACCGCGAACACCAGGCCGGTGGCCGGATCGTAGACCGGTGTTCCCGTGATGCCGAGCGGGTCGATGTTCCCGCACGGCAGGTCAGAAAGCGGTACCGGCGCGGCGATGTGCCTTCGCCAGGTGATCGTGCCGGTCTGGGCGTTCAGGGCGTAGATGCTGCCACCTTCTGTGGCGGCGACAACCAGGCCGCCGACGATCAGGGGCTGGGCGTAGACGGCGCCGTCAAGCGGTCGGCGCCAGGCGATACGCAGGTGGCCTGGGGCGGGCACGCCTGTCGCGGCCGCGGTGCGGCCGGAGTCGTGATCGTAGGTCGGCCAGTCGGCCGCCGACAGCGTGCGCCCTGGCGTCGGCGCGGCATTGACGATCGGCGGGGGCGGGCTCGGCCGTGGCGGTGGCGCCGAACTGCAGGCGGCGACCGCGACAAACGCGGTCAGCGCGCCAAGTGCGGACACGGATGCCGCGGTACGCCGGTGCATGATCCGGGCGGGGCGGCGCGCGGTGAGCGCGGGGCTGCGCGCGGTGAGCACGGGGCTGCGCGCGGTTCGGGCGAGGCCGCGCGCGATCCGTGCTGGGCGACGCGCGATCAGTGCGGGGCGGCTACGTCCGGTCACTTGGTCAGGCTATTCCCGCTGGGTCGCCGGGCGCAGGCGCCTGGCCGCAGTCGGCACGCCCTCGCTGGTGCTGAGGTGATCGTGATCGCAGACGCGGCTATGCCTTCATGATCGCGGTAACTTTTCCGACGTATTCGCAGAAAAGTGACCGCGATCATGAAAGCCCGGCGCTGTCCGGGCCGCTGGCATGGCCCGAATTGTGATCGATGGCCTGTTGGGCGCGCGTACATAGTGCTTTGCAGGCCATCGATCTTGGGCTGTCACTGGTCCGCCGGCGGCCGCGTGACACACCCGGGTAATGTCGTCGGCCGGGCGGTAAGCAGAGACCATGCACGGGCTGGCGCGCCGGTCACGTGACACGCCCACGCAGCCGTTCGGGATAATCCCCCGCGTCACCGGGCAGGGCCGCGCATCGCTGCCCTCAATCGGCTCCGGTCGCCGGCCGCACACCCGGCAGGCGGGCCGCCCCCGGGCCACGTCCGCTTGGCCACGTTGTCATGAGGCGGCAGCGTGTGCTCGGCCGGTCCGGCGGTCAGGCGCAGCGCGCCGCCACGGCGAGCGCCATCGCCATGATCGTGAGCTGCGGATTCACCTCTGGGCACGTCGGCAGCACCGACGCGTCCGCCAGCCACACGCCCTCCGTGCCACGCAGCCGGCCATCCGGATCGACGGGGCAGCGCTGCGGGTCGGCGCCCATGCGTGCGCTGCCGGTCGGATGGAAGGCGGCCAGGTGCAGCGCGGACGCCGGCGCCCCGGCGACGAGCGCGGCGAGACCTGCGGTGTCACGCGCGGCCGGGCGGCCCGGCAGCCCGGTGAGGATCTCCCTGGCACCTGCGGCCAGCAGCACCCGCCCCATGGCCACGATCGCGGTGCGCAGCTTGGCGGCGTCGCGCTCGGTCAGCCGGTAACTGACCACCGGCCGGCGTCGGCCGTGCACGGACCCGGACGGTGCGTCTGCGATCATGGCGCCGAGGAAGGCCAGCCGGTCGGCGCCGTCGAGTTCGCGCCGCAGCGCCCGGCCCACCCCGGGCAGTATGAACGAGCTCATGCCTGGTGGGCTCGCGGTGGCCTCGATCAGGATCCCCTGGTCGTGCAGTTCCTCGATGCCGGTGCTCTGCATGACCCCGGACCAGGACACCACCGGCCGGTCGAACCGGCCCGCGACGCTGAGCGCCGGATGAACGGCGAGGCCCCGCCCAAGACCTGGATGCCCGCCAAGACCACTGCGGCGCAGCAGCAGTGGCGTCTGCAACGCACCGGCCGCGACCACCACAAGCGGGGCCAGGATCTCCAGCGCCGACCCGTCGGGCCGCAGCGCGCGCACCCCGGCGGCCCGCCGCCCGCCCGGCGCACGCTCGGTGAGTATCCGCTGCGCCCACGCGTGCGTCACGATGCGCGCGCCGGCCTCGCACGCCTGTGGCAGCGCATTGAGGTGCACGCCGTTCTTGGCGTTCCTCGGGCAGCCGACGGCGCACTGGCAGCAGCCGCCGCAGCCCGGCGCGTTCCGCCGCAGCGGCGCTGCCCGCCAGCCAAGCTCGCGAGCGCCCGCGAGCGCGATCAGCCCGTTGCTGCCAAGGACGTCCAACGGCGCGGGTGCGACCTGGAGCGTCTGCTCGACGTCATCGAGAAGCGCGCCGAAGCCGTCCATATTTATCCCGAACGGCTGCCGCCAGCGCGACACGACCCGTTCAGGCGGCCGGTAGCACGTGCCCGAATTCACCAGCGTGGTACCGCCGACGCCATGGCCGGACATCAGCACGATGGGCGGCCGGCCGAGGGCGACAGTGATGCCCGCGTTGCCGGCGCGCCCGGCGTGGCCGTTGCGGCGGCCGTGGCCGTTGGTGCCGCCGTGCTCGCTATCGCCGTACAGATCGAGGAACCGGTCGAGCGGCGGCCGGGTGCGGAACTCGTCCACGGTGTAACGCCGTCCCGTCTCGACGATGACCACGGCCGCTCCCGACCTGGCCAGTGTGCGCGCCGCCATCGCGCCGCCCGCGCCGGAGCCGATGACCACCGCGTCGGCGGTCATGCGGGATGGCCAGTCCGCCGCCGTGGTGCAGTCGAGCAGCGGATCGGGCCGTGGCGGCCGCTCCGGGTCGCAGGTGCCGCCATCTGTGTTACCCGCGCGGTCGGCGCTGCCGTCCGCGGTGCCGTCTGCGGCGTGGGCGCCGGTGCCGCCGGCGTGTGCGCCAGCGGCACGGGCGCCAGCGGCACGGGCGCCAGCGGCACGGGCGTCTGCGGCACGGGCGTCTGCGGCACGGCCGAACCGCTCCGCGCCCGCGGCGAGGAGCATCGGCATCTTGAGCGCGTCGAGCAGTGGCCCGCCACCGCGGCTGGCCACCGTCGTGCACACCCAGTCCCGTTCCGGTGGGCCAAGGTCGGCAAGTGGCTTTCCCGCGATCAGCCGGGAGGCCAGGTCGAGGGCAGCGGTTCCCGCGCGTATCCCTGGCCCCGCGGGCGCCGGGAGGCGTGCGGCCACCTCGCCGGCCCGCACCGCGACCCGATGCGCCTCCTGCGGGTCGTCGATCCCGAGCAGTGCTGCCACCGCGGCAGCGCCTGGGCTCGCTGACCTGGAGTCAGTCACGTGCGCCGACTTCCGCGTGCGCGGTGGCGTCGAGCCGCCAGCGCCGTTCCGCGTGCCAGCCATGGGCCGTGCGGCGCTGCACGGTGATGACCGCGTCGGCCCGCTCGGTGTTCCTGCATACCGCGGTGGACCCGTCCGGGTCGGTGTAGCCGACCGCCACCATGCGGTCCGCCGGCTGCGTGACCTGGATGCGGATCCTGCGGTCGCCGGCGATGCCGAGCACGGTCCAGGTGGGCAGGTCGATCCTGGCGATGAAACGGGCGGCATGAACCATCGGGTCGCCGGCCGGCCAGTCCTCGCCGCCTGTGCGGAGCCGGACGAACGGGAGTGGCGGCAGTCTGTTCATGCCCGGCCTGGTGGATGTGGCCGCCACCACCTCGCAGACGTCGCCGCCGCCAAGATCGGCGTGCAACCAGGCCCAGCGCTCTGGATTCCCATGGCCATATATGTGCGCGGTCCCGCCGGGCGCCCCGGTGAGGGTCAGTTCACGGTCGCCGTAGCGCAGTGTGCCGGCGAAGGTGCCCGTGGGGACGGGGACAATCTGCGCCCCTGGCAGCACCTCACGTTCCCATGCCCACCGCGGGAAGGTGAACAGCGGCGGGCCGTCTTCAGCGGCTGTCAGGTCCCACTGGACCTGCGCCTGCCCGGCGCCCGCACGGCCGCGAAGTGTCGTCGGCGTCATGAGCACGTCGTCCGAGGCGAATACCGTGTCGCCGTCGGGCGCGCTCCACGGCTCCGGCCCGAACCTGGCCAGGACGGGCGCGCCGTCCGGCGGGAAAACCGCGGCCCAGCCGTGCACGTGTGCCGTCCCGCCGGCGGTGGGTGCGACGAGTTCGTGGTGGAGCCAGCAGCCAGTCCCTGTCGCCGGATCAGTGAACGTGCTGTACCACACTTCCAACCGGCCGGGCTGGCCGCGCCATCGGGACGGCAGGTACGCAATGGGCGCAGCCGCGTGGTCGGCCCGCCGCGCACTCGGGCGCAGCCTGAAGCTCGCGATCATCGGCCCGAGCGCGTGGCGGAGATCGAAGTGGAGTTGGGTCTCGGCTACGACGTGCCCCTTCTCATCCAAGATGGTGGCGGGCAGAGTCGTCATCGAGTGCAGCAGCCGGGCCAAGCTCACCGACTTCCAGCCGTCCAGGTGCATTCTGCGCCCGTCGTTCGTTCTGAAATCGAGCTGGTAGCGGATGCGGCGCGCGGTTACCGGTGCGATCCGCAAAGTGCCGGCCGCGTCGGGGTCATCGGCCCAGCCCTCGATCCGGACGCAGCCGGCCAGAGCCGCCTCGACGTCGCCCCAGGGATGCAGCAGCCCGGGGACGTCCGCGGCCAGGTCGAGCGTCGCCGGCCGCGGCCGGTTCTCGTCGGCCAGCCGTGCCTGGCCGGTCATGATCTCGTGAAATCTTGTGTGCATGGGCGCACCTCCGTGAGCGGGACTCGTGGCTCGCTGAGTCTGTCCCGGCTGCCGCTGTGAACGCCGCGCGCCTGGCGGCGTTGTTCATGGCACCCGGAGCGCGCGGACGGCGACGCGAGTGAGCCGCTGCGCCGTGCGCCCGGGTGGATCGAGCGGGAGCATCAGGTGGCTCGCGGTGAGCCGGACCAGAGCGCTCGCGATGGTGTCTGCGTCCTCCTCGCTGAGGCCGGGCGTGCTGGCGCGGAGGTAATCGCGCAGCAGCGCGGTCGCGTCGGCGATGAGCGACCGTGACTGTGCCGTGATGATCTCAAGGAGGCTCCCGTCTCCTGGAGAACTGGAGGAAGCGCTGGTAAGAACGGCGCGAAGGAGTGGGCTCGCCGCGCTGCGTTCGAGGGCGAAAGACAGGGCGGCGTGGATCGCGCCTGGCACGTCGTCGTGCCGGCGCCTGATCTGCTCGGCGACACCGTCGATCAGCCGGCCGGTCTCACGCAGCACGAGCGCCCTGCCCACCTCCTCCCTGGAACCGAACTCCTTGTAGAGGGTCTGCCTGCTGACGCCGACACGGTCGGCCAGCCCGGTCATCCGCACGCTGTTCCACCCACTGGTGACCGTCAGGTCGTATGCGGTGTCGAGCACATCGTCACGTAGCTGGCGGCGGACGCGGTCGCGGAACCGGCCCAGGACGGGTGCGCCGGGATTCTCGCCGGTGACAGTGTCCACATCCTTGACAATAGCAGGTTTATTCGTTGTCAGAATTGACAGATTGACCAGGAATGTCAACGATGGAGCGGGATGCATCGGCACGTCCTGACTCGTCCAGAGCGACCCGCCAGGCCATTGCTGGGCCAGTGCTTGGGGTGGCAGGGTCCCCAGCCGCGGGCGGCCCAAGGACCACACGATCGGAGCGCCTGTGCCTGACATTTCCGCGACCGCCCCGGCTCCGCCGGATTCCACCGCCCCGGCTCCGCCGGATTCCACCGTCGTCCCGGCTCCGCGGGCCGAAGAGCTCTTCGTCTCTGTACTGCTCGGCGGCGAGGGCCCAGACCCCTATAGCGCATATCACCGTCTCCGCGCCGAAGCGCCCGTCCTGCAGACACAGGCCGGCGCGCTAGTGCTGACCCGTTTCGACGACTGCGACGCGGCGCTGCGCCACCGCAGCCTCGGCAAGGCGCGCGAGCCGCTCGCGGCGAGGACCGTCGGCGGTTTCAGGGATGAGCACACGCGCCGTGCACTGGCCTGGATGCGGCGGACCATGCTGTTCAGCAATCCGCCGGACCACTCCAGGCTGCGGCGCCTGGTCAGCTCCGCCTTCACCGTCCGGCACGTGGACGAGATGCGGCGTGCGATCAGTGACCGGGCGGATCGGCTGCTTGACGGGCTCGCCGGGCAGCAGGGGGCGGACTTCATGACGGCGGTGGCCCTGCCCCTTCCGGTCAACGTGATCGCCGACCTGCTCGGCGTGCCCGAGGCGGACCGCGACAGTTTCACGCCACTTATCCATGACGTCACGGCGCTGCTTGAGCCGTTCGTCGGTGCGGACGCGCTCGCCCGTGCCGTGGCAGCGCAGGCCGAGCTGGCCAGCTACTTTGGCAGCCTCCTCGCGGAAAAGCGCCGCCGTCCCGCCGGCGACCTGCTCAGCAGGCTGGCCGCCAGCCGCGGCGACGACAAGCTGGACGAGGAGGAGATGATCGCTGCAGCGATCCTGCTGTTCGGCGCCGGCTTCGAGACGACCACGAACCTGCTCGGCAACGGGCTGCGCGCGCTGCTCGAGACCCCTGGACAGGTCGGCCTGCTGCGCGAGCGGCCCGAGCTTGTGCCTGCCGCCGTCGAGGAGATGCTGCGCTACGACTCGCCGATCCAGCTGGACGGGCGAACCACTCTTGAACCTGCGAAGGTCGCAGGTGCCGAACTGCCCGCAGGCCAGCTAGTGGTCATGCTGCTAGGCGCGGCCAACCGCGACCCCGATCGCTTCACGGAGCCGGATCGCTTCGACGTCACCCGAGATGAGGGCGCGAATCTCGCCTTCGCCGCGGGCATCCACTTCTGCCTGGGAGCCCATCTGGCCCGGCTGGAGGCCGCCGTGGTGTTCACCCGGATGCTCGAACGTTTCGGCCGGATCGAGCTCGCTGGTGACCCGCAGCCGCGTCCCGGGCTCAACCCGCACGGCCTGTCCAGCCTGCCCGTGACCCTCGCCTGACCGCGTTCCATGATCGCGGATGGTTTCGCCGCGTGGGTTCAATGGGCCCACTGCTGCTGTGATGGCAGCACTGTGATCATGTACCACGGCCAAGCCGCTGCCATAGCGCCCGGCACATTGAACAAGATCTCCATACATTGAGACTGACCATGATCGTGGTGGGTTACCCGGTCGCTACATGACCGGGTAACCCACCACGATCATGAAATGGCTGGGTCATGGGCGCTGGCCGCGGCCCAAGCAACGCCGGGCTTCATGATCGCGGTAACTTCTCGGCAGTATGTGCCAAAAAGTTACCGCGATCACGAAAGTCGCCGTGGGCCAAGGGCGATGGTACATATTGACAGCTGTGGGAGAGCACGCCCAACGGGCCATCGCTGATGAGGTCCAGGTAGGGCTCGGGCGGACCAGCACAACCTTCTGGGCCTTCGAGCACGAGCGAGCCACGCCGGACATGCTGATCACAGCGAAGGCGACAGGCAACGGCCATCCACTTGGCGTGGTCGCGTGCAGGCCAGACATCGCGGCCGCGTTCGACGGGCAGAGCGCGTACTTCTCCTCGACGGGCCGCGGACCGGTTTCGTGCGAGATCGGGATCGCGGTCCTCGACGTCATCAGGGATGAACGCATGCAGGAGACCGCCCACATCATCGGCGGTTTTCTCAAGCATGTGCTGAACGAACTCGTGGGTCGGCACGAGATCATCGGCGCCGTCCATGGCCGCGGCCTGTACATGGGCGTGGACCTGGTACGCGACCGGCAGACGAAGGAACCCGCGCCCGAGGAAGCGATGGCGATCAGCGAGCGGCTCAGGTCGCTCGGTGTGATCATCCAGCCAACCGGTGACGCGTACAACGTGCTGAAGGTGAAGCCGCCGCTCTGCCTCGACCGCGATGCGGCTGCCTACTTCGTCATGATGCTGGATCGCGCGCTGTCCGAACGCGGCTGGTAGCGGTCACGGAGCCGGGCTGCGGCCAGGTGCCAGGGCTTCGAGGATCTCCCCGGCACGCTCCTCGGCGGCGGCAGGGTCGGTGTCGGGCGATCCGATCAGCGGATCCCAGTTGAGGTCGTAGAACACTTCGGTCACGCCCTGCGTCTCGAGCCAGGCCGTATCGTCGCGGATCTGGTCGTAGGAGCCCGCGAGCCGGTGCCAGGCCTGCCGGCGCTGTGTTCCCCACAAGTTCGCCGGCCTTGACGACGCCGCGGCAGACCACACGAATGGACGCCGGGTCCCGCCCCGCTTCCTCAGCGGCCTGGCGGACGATGGCGGCCTGGTCACCGATCGCGTCGAGGTCGGCGCGGCTGCTGCTCAGCCAGCCTGCCGCGAGCCGTCCCGCCCTGCGCAGCGCGGCGGGCACGACGCCGCCGAGCAGGACAGGTGGACCAGGCTGCTGCACCGGCTTCGGCGCCATCCGGCTCGGCGGGATCTCATAGAACTCGCCATGGAACTCGCTGATCTCGTCGGCCCAGAGCGTCTGGAGGACGGCGAGATACTCCTCCGCCCGCGCGCCGCGGCGCGCGGAGTCGGCGCCGCTTGCCGTGAACTCCACCGGGGACCAGCCGACGCCAAGGCCGAGGTCCAGCCTGCCGACGGAAAGCACGTCGACGGTGGCGGCCTGCTTCGCGAGCAGGGTCGGTGACACGAACGGCATGTTGACAATGGACACGCCCAGCCGGATCCGCGACGTCCGCGCGGCGGCGAAGCCGAGCGAGACCAGCGGGTCGAGCACGCTGCGGTACACCGGCGCGGGCTCGTCGTCGGCGGCCACGAGCAGGCGCTGGAATGCCCACAGCGAGTCATAGCCGAGCTCATCCGCGCGCCCGGCGAACTGGGCGAGGGGTTCCGGGTGTGCCCACGCGCCCGCGACGGGCAGGCCGAATCCGATACGCATGCGGGAAACCTTACTGCCAGGCCCCGCCGCGGGCCCGTGCTCCGCGGCCTAGCGGGCAGCGCAGACTAGCTGCCGCCGCGTGCGGTGGCGCCCGGCCCTCTGGCCTCGCACCGAGGAACTGATCCGCCGCGCAGCCGTTAAGCCTGATGGTTGTTACCGGCGCGGCGGCGGTGCCATTGGAAACGGTTACTGGATAGTGACGAACGGCATGATCCTTAACGGCTGCCGCGCGGTGCTGGGGCAAGCAAGGTCACACTTTGTCGGGGACGTTCGGGCCTTGTTAGGTAATCCTTACTTAGGCTAGCCTAAGCCACGGTGACGTCTCCTCGCCCCCTGGAGCAGCGTATGTCAGCAGGCAGCATCGCGCTGCTCGGTGCCATCGCCGGCATGACCATCTTCCTCGGCCTTCCATTTGGCCGGTTGCGTGCTCCGATGCCCAAGATCAAGGCGCTGCTCAACGCGGTGGCCATCGGCATCCTCGTCTTCCTGCTCTGGGACGTGCTCGACCATGCGTGGAGCCCGGTCGATTCGGCGCTGTCCCGGCACAACTATGCGGTAGCGGTACGTGACGGCGGCCGTGATGCTCGGCTGCGTCGCGATCGGCCTGCTCGGCCTGGTCTACTTCGACCGCTGGGTCGCGAGCCGCGCCCGGCGTGCCCGCATGGCGCGGCCCGAGGGGCCAGGAGCCGCCGTGGCGGCCCCCAGGCAGGTCGGTGACGCCCGCTCGGCCGCTGCCGAACTGTCGTTCCTCATCGCGGTCGGCATCGGGCTGCACAACTTCGGTGAAGGCCTGGCGATCGGCAATTCCGCCGCGGCGGGGCAGCTCAGCCTGGCACTGCTGCTCGTGATCGGTTTCGGCGCGCACAACGCCACCGAGGGGTTCGGCATCGTGGCGCCGCTCGCGGCGCGGGCCGAGCGCCCGTCCTGGGGCAGGCTCGCGCTGCTCGGGCTGATCGGCGGCGGCCCGACCTTCCTTGGCACCCTCGTCGGCCAGCAGGTGACGAGCGACCTCTTTCCATCGCGTTCCTCGCGCTTGCCGCAGGCTCGATTCTTTATGTCGTCATCGAACTTCTCGCGGTGGCGCGTGCCATGGCGCTTCAAGGAGATCACGACCTGGGGCATCCTGATCGGCCTGACCCTGGGGTTCATCACCGACGCGATCGTCACCGCCGCCGGCGCATGAGCGACAGCCGGGTGATCAACATCTTGCGCACCCCATCGGTGCTGGCACAGCCGTCACCAGGGCGATCGAGTGTGCACGCGCGCAGCGGCGTTTCACGCGTGCCCTGCACCGCATGGGCAACTGCCATCGCCCGCGTCATGATCGGTGCGCCGGAGCCTCTGAAGCCGTCTTGAAACGCCCGGATTTCATGATCGCGGTAAGTTTTCCGCTTATCCGTCGAAAAAGTTACCGCGATCATGAAAGCGGGCGGCAGGCCCTGCGTCTTCCACAGCCAAGCGCCGGTCCGGTTCCGCAATGGCCCACTTATCCACAGAACGCGGTTCACCCCTCCCATGCCCTTGACAAGCTGCCAAGATCAGCAGTGGGGCGCCGCGGCAGCCGTTAAGGATCATTGGGGTGGCTCCGGCCGGGATCGGTGCGGCGCCCAGGTGCCCGCGCCGCCCCTGCTCAGCCGGTGCCGATGGCGAACACATGGATGGCGCCAGTACCGCCGGTCGGTGGTCGCGGTGGGCAGGGTGACGCTGGCCACGGTCTTGCCCGGCCGCAGCGCCGCCGTCGTCGCGTACACGAACCCGGTGACGTCTGGCCGCCGCCGCTCGTGGTGTTGCGGTACGGCAGCTGCGCGTGATCGTGTCGCCCGGCAGACCTTGCCGCGCCCGCCCGAGGGTCCAGTCGCTGAACGCGACAGGGATCTGCTGGGTGGTGCCGTCGGTGTAGCTGACGGTCAGGGTCCCTGTCGCACCGGAGCTTGCGGCGCCTTGCTCGCGCTGCCGAGCAGGCCGATCGTGGTCGTGCCCGCAGGGAACGCCACCGGGATTGTCTGGCCGGCCGCCACGGTGTTGTCCGGCTGACCCGCTGGGCCGTCCGGCCAGGTGTAGGTGAGACCGCCCGAGGTGACCACGGCGCCCGGCGTTAATCCTGCCGCCGCGAGCGCGTTCGCCGAATACAGATAACCGGAGCCGTCGAAGCCGGAGCCGACGGCCTGGCCGTCGGCGAGATGCCGGCGTTGTTGTAGTAGGGCCACAGCTCGCCTGGTTTGGCGACATCGGCGGTGAGGGTGGCGCCCTGCAGGGTGTCACCGGACCCGGTCTTCGCCGTGAAGGTCACAGGGAAACGGCCGTCGTCTTGGCCCGGCGGTGACTGTCACGGTCGCCGAAGCTGCCGAGTTCGCGGGCACGGTGAGAGATCCATCCGCTGGCCTGGCCGTGTCACCGCTCGCGCGGTGACCGTGACACCGCTCGCCGCGCTCGCCGTCCAGTTGACGGTCAGGCTCTGGCCCGTTACGTTGGTGACGTCGAACGACGCGGTTCCCCGCGACCCCGGTGTCAGGATCAGCCCGCCGGACGGCGACACCGAGGTGAGGGCGGGCTGCTACCCGTCGGGTCAGACGGCGGCGCCGCGTCAGGGCCGCTCGCCCAGGAGGTGTCAGGCGTGGTGGCCAGGTCGTAGTCGAGCGTGGCGCCCTTGGCCAGGGCGCCGTAGTCGACATAGGCCTTGTCCCACGGTTGCCGTCGACCGTGAGGCCCTGCACGTACGGCGCGGCCGGCCCGCGCGCCTGGGGCGTTGATCGTGATGGCGCGCGCCACCGGCCAGGTGCACGATGGTCTTCCGGAACACCGGGCTGCCGAGCGCCAGCGTCGTCGTGCCCGGGGTCTCCGGGTAGAAGCCCAGCTCGGACCAGACATACCAGGAGCTCATCGCGCCGAGGTCGTCATTACCGAACTGGCCGACCGGCGCGTCGGCGTAGAGATCCTGCTGCGCCTCGCGGACGATCCGCTGCGTCAGGTACGGCGCGCCCGCGTAGTCGTACTCCCACGGGATCTCCAGGCTCGGCTCGTTGCTCAGCCTGGCGTTGGTGGGACCGGGGCTGGTGATGTTGGACAGCAGGCTGTTCAGGTAGCTGACCCACGCCTGGTCGCCGCCTCTGGCGCTGATCAGCGCCCGCAGGTTGAACGGCACCATCGGCGTGTACTGCGCGGATGTGCCCTCGACGAAGCCGGACCTGCGTGCCGGGGGTGAACCCGCCAAGCCAGCTGCCGCTGGCGCAGCCTCGCCCGCATATAGCCGGTGGCGGTGTCGAAGACGTTCTGCCAGCTCTGCGCCATCGTGGCGAGCTTGGTGTAGTCCGCGGTGTCGCCGGTCGCTTTGGCGAGCGCCGCGATGGCGTAGTCGGCGGTGTCGTACTCGAGCTGGGTCGAGACCGGGCCATAGAAGTTGCAGCAGCCGTACGGAGTGGTCATACGGCAGGTAGCCGTACCGGCTGCAGCTCGGCGAGACCCGGGCGGATGTTGTTCGGCCGGGTGGCCTCGGTGATCATCGCCTTGAGTGCTTCCGAGGTGTCGAAGCCGCGTGCGCCGAACGCGTACGCGTCCGCAATGATCGGGTCGGCCGGGTCGCCGACCATGACATACGACTCGCCGCCGCCGAGGTTCCATTTGGGCAGCATGCCGGTCTGCTCGTAGTCGTCAAGCATCGACCTGATCGAGTCACTGGTCTGCCGCGGTGCGACCATGGCGGCGAGCTGAACCTGGCTGCGGTAGATGTCCCAGCCGGAGTAGTTGGCGTATTCGGCATGGCCGGGACTGGCCGCCTGCACCTGGCCGTCGAATCCCATGTACTGGCCGCTCTCGTCGCTGATGACGTTCGGGTGCAGCAGCGAGTGGTAGAGCGCGGTGTAGAACTGCACCCGCTGCGCCTGCGAACCGCCGTAGATCTGGATCCGTCTGAGGACCTGGTTCCACGCGCGTGTGGTTGGCCTGCCTGACCCGGTCGAAGTTCCAGCTGGGTATCTCCGCCTTCAGGTTCGCGCTGGCCGCGGCGTCGCTCGGTGAAGGAGATCCCGACCTTCGCCGTGACGGTCTGGTCGCCGTCGTGTCGAAGGTCAGGTAGACGCCGCCGGGGTTCGTTACCCCCGATGCGGTCTGCGGCGTGATGCCATGGGTCGTGGGCGACGCGGTCTGCGGCACGGTGAAACGTGGCCTGGTGCCGTCGAACACCCTGGCGGATCCTGGCACAGGCGTGGCTACCGGCCGCCGCGCCGCTGGTCCGCGCCGCGGTCGGTGCCGCGGTCGGCGCCGATTTGGGCGCCGATTTGGGTACCGAGGTGGGCGCCGATTTGGGCGCCGAGGCCGCCGCGTGTCGCGTGGCGCGCTGGGTGATGCGGCGTGTCCCAGGCATAACGGTCGAGGTGGTGGTGCCGCCCCAGGTGCCGCTGCGCTAAACGGCTTGTCGAAGCGGATGTCGAAATGGAGGGTGTAGTCGCGCTCCCAGCTGCTCGGCGCGCCGCAGAAGTGCCCGGCTGTCACCGATCCGCTTACCTCGTTGTTTCCGATGATCTGGGCGCTGGTGCCGTCGGCTGGGTCCTCGCTGCCCGTGAGCTTGAGCAGCAGGTTCGCCTGCGTTGTGGCCGGGAAAGTTGAACGTGCCGATACCCGCGCGGGTGGCGTCGGTGAGGTTCACAGTGACGCCATTGCCCAGCGTGACGGAGTAGTCGCCAGCCCGGGCGGATTCGCTCGCGTGCGAGAACGTTGCGGTCGCGGCGCTGGGGGAGGTGCCGATGTCGCCCGACCGTCGGCAGGATCGGCAAGTCGCCGTAGGCGCTGCAGCCGGGACCGCTAATGTGGGTCAGGCTAAAGCCGCTGAGGCTGCTGTCGTCGTACTCGTATCCGCCGCCGTCCGGCCGGTTGGATGAGGTGTCCGGGCTCCACTGCATCATCCCGAACGGCATGTCCGGGCCAGGGAACATGTCGACAGAACCGGACGTGCCGATGAACGGATTGACCAGCGAGGCGGGATCCTTCGACCGGGCTCAGGGCGGAAGCTGAGCTAGCGCCCGCTGTGACCACGGTGCGAGCGCACCGCGCCAGCGCCACAAGCGCATGAAGAGGGTTATTCGGCGATGACGCACCATGAAAAGCCGCCCTTCGATCCTGGGGAAACCGGGGTGGCCAGACCCGTGGCGCGGGCGGCGCCGCGGGTCCCGGCAGTGTTTGCGTTGGGTTACGGTAACGTTGCCAGAGGTGACCGTAGCTCACCCAAGCATCCTAGACAACGTTGTCAAAGAGGTTGTGAGCGCGTCGCCACAATGCGTGCCGTTACCAGGACTGGCGTCGTGCGCCCGGTATCACGGAGCCCAGCCCGGGGCCCGGTCAGGGGAATCCGGGCGGGCCCGGGCGGGGCCGGTCAGGGGCCCGGGCGGGGCCGGTCAGGGGCCCGGGCGGGGGCGCCGGTCAGGGGAGCCCGGTCGGCATCGCGCGGACCGCCGCCCGGGTGGAGCACGAATGCGCAGAGCGACACCCGCACACCGGGTCACAATGGCCGCAGACGTAACGAGCCCGGCCGGCCCCGGCTAGAGTCCTGGCGTGGGTGAGGGGGAGAGCAACGGCGAGCAGCGGCGACGGCGACCGTCGAGGTGGGCACGTCGACGATGGGCCGGCGGCTTGTCGGCTGGGAGATCTTCGTTGTCTTCGCGGTCTCGCTCGGCGCGAGCGGCGTGACGGCCCTCATCGAGCTGATCGGCTCGCTGACCGGGCCCGCGGCGCTTCGCCACCAGCACGCGGTGCTGAACGGGTCGCTCGCGCCCGGCCGGCCATGGCTCGATCTCGCGCTGCAGGTGACCAACATCGCCCTTTCGCTTGCGCCGGTGGCGCTCGTCATCTACCTGCTCGCCAGGTCTGGTGAGCGGTCCTCGGCGATCGGCCTGGACCTGCGTAGCCCAGGAACCGACATCGTTCGCGGGATGGTGCTTGCCGCGGTGATCGGCGGGAGCGGGCTACTGCTTTATCTGGCCGCCTTTCATCTCGGGCTCAACCTCAACGTCGTGCCCGAGGAGCTACCCGCGGTCTGGTGGCGGATCCCTGTGCTTATCGCCGCGGCCGCGCAGAACGGCATCCTGGAGGAGGCCGTCGTCCTCGGCTATTTCCTGCATCGGCTCGACCAGCTCGGCTGGCCCGCGCGGCGTGCCATCCTGGCCAGTGCCGTGCTGCGTGGCTCGTACCATCTGTATCAAGGGTTCGGGGGTTTCGCCGGCAACGCTGCCATGGGTGTGATCTTCGGTGTTCTGTACCGCCGCTGGGGCAGGGTAATGCCGATGATCATCGCGCACACCATCATCGATTCCGTCGCGTTCGTCGGATATGCCGCGCTGCACGGCCGGGTCTCCTGGCTACCGTGATCCAGCGTTCCGAACATGATCCTTAACGGCTGCGCGGTGCGGCCCTCCGGGCCGTCAGGCTTGACGGGGGTTCCGGGGGTCGCCCCGGGGGTCGCCCTGGGCTGGCACCGTCTTGACGGCTGTGCAGGGTGCGCTCCAGGCCGTCACGCCCGAAAAACGGTCGCGCCGCGCGTCACCAGTGATGAAGCATTTGCCGGGTGGTAATTGCCCCTGCCGGGAAGAGGAGAGCGATGGATGATCATCTAGCCTCCGTGGAGTCGATCCTCGTCCACGCGGGGACGAGGCGTCCACTGGGCGAACCAGCGATACCGCCAGTCGTCCCGGCCAGCATTTCTGTGTCCTTGGGAGACCCGGATCCGGCTCGCGCGTATGGGCGGAGCGGTAACCCCGGGTGGGAGGCGCTCGAGGCCGCGCTCGGCGCCGTCGAGCGGGCCCGTGCTCTTGTCTTCGCCTCGGGCCAGGCGGCGTCGATGGCCCTGATGCTGGCACTCGCCAAGGACCGGGACCAGATTCTGGTTCCCTCCGACGGCTATTACAACGCCCGCACACTGGCGGAGCGGCTGCGCCCGCACGGCGCACGCCCGGTCCTCGTCGACTTGTGCGATCTTGCCCAGGTGGAGCGTGCGCTGTGGGCCGGGCCTTCGCTGCTGTGGGCGGAGACACCGACCAACCCGCTGCTGCGTGTATGCGACATCGGACGGCTCGCCGAGCTCGCGGCTACGGCGGGCGCGCCGATGGTAGTGGACAACACGGTCGCGACCGGGCTCCTGCAGCAGCCACTCGACCTGGGCGCGACCGCCGTGCTGTGCTCGCTCACGAAATCGGCCAACGGCCACTCCGACGTTATCCTCGGCGCCGTCACCACGCGCGACGACCAGCTACGCGACGATCTTCTTGACTGGCGCACCATCGGTGGTGCCATTCCTGGGCCGTTCGAGGCCTGGCTGGTCCTGCGCGGACTGCGGACGCTGCCGCTCCGGCTCGCCCGCCAGTGCGAGAACGCGCTCGCCATCGCGTGGCACCTCAACGCCCATCCGCGGGTGCGATCCGTCCACTACCCGGGCATCGAGGCCGCGACGCTGCCGCTCGCGCGCCGCCAGATGCCGGCCGGTTTTGGCCCGCTGCTCTCCTTCGAGCTCGACGGCTCTGCCGCTGACGCGGACGCGGTGGTGGCCGCGTCCAAACTCATCCTGCCGGCCACGAGCTTCGGCGGCGTGGAGTCGACCTGGGAGCGGCGGGCCCGCTGGCCCGGCGAGACGGCGCCGCAGTCACTCATCCGGCTGTCCGCGGGGATCGAGCCGCTCCAGGCCATCGTGGCCGATGTCGACCAGGCGCTCAAGGTGCTCTGACTGGATGTAGCACGAGCCAAGCGGTGGCCCACTGCTGGGGTCGTCGGCGATGTACGCCACTTCACAGCAGCAATGGCCATTGCTGTCACTATCGCACGGCTGTCAATTTGAATCATTGCCCTGCCCGCGGCGGTGTCATGATCGCGGTAACTTTTCTGCCGTATTCGCCGACAAGTTACCGCGATCATGAAAGCCCGGCGCTGCCTGGTGGCTGTCATTCCTGAATCGTGATCGATAGCCCGGATGGGCGCCACATCGCAGCAGCGATAGCCCATCCTGCGGGCGCGCTCTTTTCAACGTTCCGCGCCGGGATTCTCAACGTCCCAGCCGCAGCGTCTGCCTCGGCCGGTTCCGCGTATCCTGCCGTTTCCGCACATTCGCCCGGTACGCGGCCACGGCACAGGTCAGCAGATCGACGCGGCGCGCAACTCGGCCTTATGCTCCGGGCCCGGCGCGGCGACCTTGCCGCAGTTCGGCCGGGCCCGGGGTCCTTGATGCACTGGTAACGGGGCTTGCGTTGTGGATGCGGCCGTATATGGGGTGCCCGCGATAGCCGCAGCGGAAGATGCCCGGCAACAGGTCGGTGCGGGCGCCGCGGCCGTTGGCCAGTCGGCCAGGCTCACCGGCCGAGGCCGGTGAGCACCACCGCGCCGGGCAGACCCGCGAGTGCCGCGCCAGGCAGCGCCAGCTTGGAGCGGCGTACCCCACTGCCGACCACGACGCGGGGCGCGGCGGCTACTGCGGCGTCGATGAGGATCGGCCAGCCGTCGGGCAGACCCAACGGCGTGATGCCGCCGAACTCCATTCCGGTCTCCGCGACGGCGACGTCTATCGGGGCGAAGGACGCCTTGCGGGCATCGAGTTGCCTGCGTACCAGGCCATTCACATCCGCGCGGGTCGTGGCGAGGATCACGCACGCCGCGAGCCGAGTCTCGCCACCGCGTCGCCCGGCTACCACAACGCAGTTGGCGGACTCGCTCAGCGCCACACCGTAGCGCTCGCAGAAGGCGGCCGTGTCCGCGAGTTCCGGGTCGATCTCGGCTACCCCGATATCGGTGGCGGGAACGGCGTTCTTCCAATGGGCGAGGGCGGCTGCGACCGGCGATGCCAGCAGGTCAGGGCGGCCCTGTGCGGGCGCGATGTGCAGGAGTCCCATCCGCGAGTCCATGGCCAGGTAGCTTAGAGCCTCGTTGACAACCCTCGGTCGCGGGAGGGCATAGCGGTGACGAACGCATCTGCACCTCAAGGCCCGGCTCGGCCACCTCGGCCGGATGGCGCCGACCGGTCCGGGCCTGGCGGCATCGACCTGGACACGGTCACCGTCGCCAGCCTGCTGCAGGGGCTGGCGTCTGGCGCCTTCACCGGGGCCGAACTCACCGGCTGCTACCTCGACCGGATCAGCATGCTCAACCCCTTGCTGCGGGCCGTCCTCGCGGTGCACCCTCAGGCGTTGGCGGCGGCGGAGGCGAGCGACGCCGCACGCCGCGAAGGCCGGCCACCGCGTCCACTTGAGGGAATCCCCGTCCTGATCAAGGACAACATCGCCGTGGCAGGGCTGCCGACGACCGCGGGGTCGCTCGCCCTCAGCGGCGCGGCGCCGCCGGACGCTTTCTGTGTGACAAGGCTCCGCGAGGCAGGCGCGGTGATCATCGGGAAGGCGAACCTGTCCGAGTGGGCGAACTTCCGTTCCGAGCGGTCGACAAGCGGCTGGAGTTCGGTGGGCGGGCAGGTCCGTAACCCGCATGTGCTTGACCGCAATCCATCTGGGTCGAGTTCGGGTTCGGCGGCGGCTGTCGCCGCCCATCTGGCGCCGCTTGCGGTCGGCACCGAGACGGACGGCAGCGTCGTCTGCCCGGCGAGCGCCTGCGGCATCACGGGCGTCAAGCCCACACTCGGCCTGATCAGCCGGTCGGGGATCGTGCCGATTTCGCACCTGCAAGACACGGCTGGCCCGATGACACGCAGCGTCACCGATGCCGTGGTGCTGCTCGACGTGCTCGCGGCGCCCGACCCCGCCGATCCGGCGACCCGCGCGGCACCCCCCGTTGATGGCGCACTGGCTGGCGGGGCACTGCGCGGCAGCCGTTTGGGAGTATGGCGCGACGGCTGCGGCGGCGCGGGCCCTCCGACTTCGGCGATCCTCGACGAGTCCGCAGCGGCCTTACGTGACGCTGGTGCCGAGATCATCGACCCCGTCGATCTGCCCGGCGCCGCCGACATCACCGGGCCCGAATTCACCGCGCTATGCCAGGAATTCAAGCACGACCTGAACGCCTACCTGGCGACTCTCGGCGGCGGCCAGCCGCGCACCCTGGCCGAGGTGATCGAGTACAACGCGCGCAACGCCGAGCGGGTGATGCCCTTCTTCGGCCAGGACGTGTTCGAGCGGGCCGAGACGACCAGCGGCGACCTGACGCACGAGGCGTACCTGGCTGCGCGCCTGGAGGCCACTGGGCTCGCCCGCCGCGCACTGGACGTGCCACTCGCTGAGCATCGCCTCGACGCCGTGGTGACGCTCACCGCGAACGCGGCGTGGCCGATCGACCCGGTGCTCGGCGACCGTGTCGTGTTCCACACCTCCACACCCGCGGCCGTGGCCGGGTATCCGGCCGTGACCGTGCCCGCTGGGATGGTGCGGGGCCTGCCGGTCGGGCTCACGTTTATGTCCGCCGCGTGGCGCGAGCCGCGGCTGATGGCGCTGGCCGCCGCGTTCGAGCAGGCCACGATGGCCCGGCGCGCGCCCGCGTACGCTTCGACCATCGGTTTTTCTGATACGTGAGTCGCGGACTCACATCGAGCAGGGAGCGGCCCCCCGCAGGTCGGCGGGGGGATCCCGTGGGGTGGAGCCCCCCGGGGCAATACAGTCTTAACGGCCGCGCTCCCGGTCAGTGGCCTGAAGGCGTCACACCAAGGCTCCGGGCCGTCTGGGTAGTCACTCACGAACCCGTAAGTTCTGACGTAGACGGCCGATCGCTCCGGCGGCCGGGTCTTGGTCACGATCTGGCCTTCGGGCACATGGCAGTAGTGGAGGGCCAGCTCACCGGTCTGCACGTGGCGGCGGATCAGGAGGTAGTGCCGCCGGGGTGCGGTGCCCAGCCAGGCCCAGCCAGGCCCAGGCATGCCAGCGCTCGCCCTTGGAGCCTTTCCCGGCGGAGCGCTGGATCCTCCGCCCCGCCGCGCCGCGGTTAAAAACTGCCATCCCAGCTGGTGGCCTGGCGTCACACCAGGACAAGCAGGCCGGACGCGGCAAACCGTGAGGTGAGCAGATGAGCCTGGCTGCAGAATCCCCCGCCCGGCTAGGGCCGAACTGTCCAGGCCTGCGCGACGTCTACGACGCCTGCTCGGTCCCGGCCGACCATGCCTACTGGGCGGTTCCTGACGCGCCCACGTCCGGGCCCCGCGCTCGTCGCGCTCGGCATCCCGCGAGTAACGTGGCGGTCTCAGCAGGAGGCCGCGAGGAACTCACCGTGCACCCAGGCGCTAGTCGGCCAATGTCGCCGTCTCTTTCAGAGCGTCTTCTTAACGATCACCTCTCCGGTGTACGCCGATTACCATGGCTGCGCGCTCCGATCCACGAGCTACGCCAGCGCCACCGGATCACGTCCGGGGGTCAGGATAGCCTGGCTCGCATGGAATCGTGGCGTGCCGTTAGCCTCCCCGACCTGCCCGGACGCGGCCCGGAGCCACGGCTGGTTGACACCGCGACAGGTGAGCCTGCCGTCGCCGCCCAGGGACATACCGCACGGATATACGCATGCGGGATTACTCCGTACGACGCGACACATATCGGGCACGCTGCGACGTATACCGCATGGGATCTGCTCGTGCGCGCGCTTGCGGGACGCCGGCCATGACGTGCTCTACGTCCAGAACGTGACCGATGTAGACGAGCCGCTGTTCGAGCGCGCGGCGCGGGACGGCGTGGACTGGCGTGCGCTCGCGACGGCGGAGATCAAGCGGTTCCGGCTGGATATGGAGGCCCTGCGGGTGCTGCCTCCAGCGCACTTCATCGGCGCGGTGGAGGCGTTGCCGCTGATCGAGGCGATGACCAGGCGACTGGGGGAGCGGGGCGCGCTGTACGAGCTCGAATCCGACGTGTACTTCGCGCGATCGTCTGATTCGGCATTTGGCTCGCTGTCGGGTCTCGCGCCCGAGGCGATGCTGCGGTTGTTCGCGGAGCGTGGTGGCGACCCGGGACGGCCGGGGAAGAAGGATCCGCTCGATTGTCTCGTGTGGGTGGGGGAGCGGCCGGGTGAACCGTCGTGGCCGTCCGCATTCGGCGCGGGCAGGCCTGGCTGGCATATCGAGTGCTCGGCGATCGCGACGAGATTTCTCGGGCCGCGGTTCGATGTCCAGGCGGGCGGCAACGACCTGGTGTTCCCGCACCATGAACTGAGCGCCTCGCACGCCCGGGTGGCGTCGGCGGATCCGGAAGCGTTCGCCCGCGTGTACGCGCACGCGGGCATGGTGCGGCTGAATGGCGAGAAAATGTCCAAGTCGCTCGGGAATCTGGTCTTCGTCTCGGCGCTGCGCGCCGCAGGCACCGACCCGATGGCGGTGCGGCTCGCGCTGCTCGCTCACCACTACCGGTCCGGCTGGGACTGGACGGACGCGGGTCTGGCGGACGGGGTCGCCCGGCTCGGCCGCTGGCGCAATGCGGCCTCGGTGGCCGCCGCACCACCCGCCGAGCCGGTGCTCGCCCTGATGCGCGCACGGATCGCAGATGACCTGGACGCTCCAGGTGCGCTCGCCGCGGTCGACGAGTGGGCGGACACTGTGCTCGGCGGTCCGCCGCAGCCGTCCTGGGTCACCGATGCGCCAGCGCTGGTACGCAACGCGGTGGACGCGATACTCGGCGTCGCTCTTTGACCAACCCGCCCGCTGTTTCCTTCTACCGATCCTGTCTTCGACCGGACCTTGTCTTCGGCCGGGCGCTGTCCTCCACCGGACCTTGTCGTTCGGCCGGCCGCCGTCCTTCCTCTGTCTTTCGGCCGGGCGCTGTCCGGTCCTTCGGCCGGACCCTGTCCTCCCAGTTCTCCAGCCTGCTGGAGGCAGCGGCCTGTCGGCCTGGCGCCCGATGCCCGCCGCCGACAGAAGCTCACGTGATATCGTTTCCGATATCGCCCGATATCGGAAGATCCAACTGGCCGCGGCCGAATCAGCGAGACCGAATTGCTGGACTGGGGGAGCCACGTGAGCGAGGACGTGAAGGATCCGGCGGCACTGCTCGTGCAGGCAGTTGGGGCGTTGCAACCCGAGGACCGGGACGCGGTATTGGCCTGGCTGCTGCGCAGGGACACGCGACGGATCAATGTCGCCGCCATAGGCCAACCCGGTTTCGCCCGCGTGCGGGAGGTGCAGATGGGCTTGGTCGGGGATTTCCTGACCGCCCAGGTGCCGGGCGCGGGGCGCCCGCCGCACGGTGCGCAACAGGTGGTACCCGTGCGTTTTCCCACAGAGCAGCACGCGCAGTTGCGGGAATGGTGTGCTGAGCATGGCTTCTCCATGGCGACTGTAATCCGCGGCCTGGTGGCGCGGTTCCTCGAAATGCAGCTACCGGAGCGGAACTAGGCGACCGGCGCAGAACTAATGGTTAGCCAGTACGTGGCCAGCTCGCGACGTACTCACCCCGGGGCGAGGATTCCCCTCGGCCCTCAGCGTTGATTATGCTCGCGCTCGCGGCTCCGTTTGGCCGCCCTGGTCCACTGGCACGGTGTGGAGTTCTTGATCGGCAATGCTATGTCCTGACCAGTATCTTCTTCGCTGCCGCGACGGCGATCCAGCTGCCTGCTACCAGTAATAAAGCGCGATCCTCCTGCCGGTCAAGCCGACTCCACGACCTGTGGATAAATCAGTTCAGCGGCAGCATCGTGACCGTAGCGGCATACGTCACAGCTGGTTTTCCCCAGAGTTATCCCCAGGATATCCCCAGGCCAATTCTCGTTCTGGCATTGAGACGGCAGCGCCGCGCACGCTGGGCTGCATGAAACGTAATCCACCAGCGTCAGGCGCGCCACCAGAGCGCATTCCCTCGAATCAGCCGGGCGGCCCAGGCCAGCCACCGGTGAAGGTTGGTTCTCCGGCCGAGATCTTGGCAGCCGTGCCCTACCTGATCGGCTTCCACCCCACGAGCAGCTTGGTCGTGATCGGCGCGCGCCCGCCTCGCGATCGGGTGCACGTCAGTTTCCGCTACGACCTGCTTGACCCGCCTGAGGACGGGTATGCGCGTGAAATCGCTGAACATGCCAGCTCGGTGCTCGTGAACCAGCACGTCACGGTGGCGATCATCGTTGGTTACGGTCCGGGTGCCCTCGTCACCCCGATCGCTGAGGAGTTCCGCGTGCGGCTCAGCGAGGCCGGGGTCGAGGTAAGGGAGATGCTCCGGGTCGAAGGCGGGCGATATTGGTCCTACCTATGCCAGGACCCTGGCTGCTGCCCGCCAGACGGTATTCGATTCGATGTCTCGGCAAGCTCGATCGCGGCCCAGATGACGCTGGCCGGAAACGTAACGCTGCCAGACCGGACCGCACTTGAGCGCACGATCGCGCCACTCGGCGGTGCGGCGCGGACTTCGATGGCCCAGGCCACGATCCGCGCGGAGAACCGGGCCGCCGCTCTTGTGGCGCGGGCGGCGAGGTCAGGCCGCAAGCGTGGCGGGATTTTGCGGCCCGTGATCGATGATGGTCTGCGCGCGGTCAGCGAAGCGATCGGCACCTACCGTGGCGGCGGACGCATTGACGGCGACGATGAGTTCGCCTGGCTGACCGTTACGCTCGCCGACGTGCGCGTCCGCGACGATGCCTGGGCGCGGATGGAACCGGAGTACCGGCAATCGCATCAGCGCCTGTGGACAGACGTCCTTCGCCGCGCTGACCCACACTACGTACCTGCTCCCGCATGCCTGCTCGCCTTCACCGCGTGGCAGTCCGGAGACGGCGCGCTCGCGAATGTGGCGATCGCGCGAGCACTCGAGTCCAATCCCGGCTACACGATGGCCCAGCTTCTGCTGGAGGCGGTCGGGGGTGGCCTGCCGCCGTCCGAGGCCCGGCTTCCGATGACGCCGGAGGACGTGGCCGCCTCCTATGCCGCCGTCGAGGGAAGGCGGAGACCAGCCAAAAGGCGGCCCTCGGCGTAGCGATACGCCGCAGCAGGCAGCTCACCCGGAGCGCCGCTCAGCAGAACGTGAACCTCCGGCGCGCGTGGGCGGTCTGCGGCCGAGCCGTCATCGGCCGGCGTCTGCGCAGGAGCCTCTGTTCCAGCCGAGCCTGATGCCCCGCCAAGGCCGAAGGCGCCACCGCGGCCATGTTCACCTGGCTGGCCGGATGTTCCAGCGAGGCGGGGTGCCTCGCCGGAATCGGATCCCCATATGTCGCTTGGGGACCCTGCTTGCACAGCCGCCCCTGACGGAGCCGCCCCTGGAACAGCCGGTCCCGACGCCGCCCACCCTGGCTCCGGCTGGTGCCAGCCGGCCAGCTCTGGCTGGCTCTGGCCAGCCGACGCCCTGCCACCGGGGCCTCCCTGACCCCCCTGGCCCTCTGGGCCTCCCGGGTCCGCCCGCCGCTGGCCAGCCGGCCCCGCGGAGGCGGCGTCGGGTGTGCCGGGGGGCCGGGTCGCCATCCGGCGGATCGCCTGAGCTGCGACCGCGGGCGCCGAACCGAACAGGCGGACCCTTGGCAGCACGCCGCGGATCCGGTCCATCGCGAGTTCGTATTGGGTGCAGCCCAGCACGACCGCCCTCGCCTCGGCCGGGGTAAGCGCGGCCGCGGCCTCGACGGCGTCAGCGATCGCATCCGGGTCCGCCAGTTCGATCGCGTCGGCGAGGCCGGGGCAAGCCACCTCTGTCACCTGCACGCCATCGGCATACTTGCGGATCAGGTCCCGCTGGTAGGGGCTCCCAGTGGTGGCGGCGGTCGCCCAGATCGCGATCGCACCGCCCCCCGCGGCTGCAGGCTTGATCGCGGGAACGGTGCCCACGACAGGCACAGCGGGTTCGAGTTCGCTGCGCAGAACGTCGAGCGCGCGGACAGAGGCGGTGTTGCACGCGAGCACCAGCACGTCCGGCTCCCACGGGAGCGTCGCCTCCGCGCAGGCGAGTGCGCGCTCGGCGATGTCGTCAGGGGTGCGCGGGCCCCACGGCATGCCCTCTGGGTCCATGGAAAGCACAAGCTCCGCGCCAGGCCACAGCCTGCGCAGATGCATGGCTGCGGGGAGAACGCCGAGACCTGAATCGACGAGCGCGAATCGCATGCGCCCAACACTAGCGGCGCCCCGGCCACCATCAGCATGATCGCGGCGAACCCGCAGGGATGTGCCCCTCCGCGCGTCTCGCGTCGGTTTGCGTCATCGCACGTGATCGTGGCGGACCCGCGGGACGCGCCCGTCCGCGCGTCTCACATCGGTTCGCGCCCAGCCAGCATGATCGGGGCGGACCCGCGGAACGCGCCCTCCGCGTATCTCGCATCCGGTTGCGTCATCCAAGTGGCGTACGCCGCCTGTGCGGCGAGATACCGTCCGCGAGCGTTCTCACGGGGGGGCGGTGTCCTGCCCATGCACAGAGTCAGAGTGCCGGCCGGGCGCAGGATTGGGGGTCGCCGCAACCAGCGCCCAGACGACTTTCCCAGTCGGCTGGCGTTCCCCGTCCGGCCCAGTTGACCCATTGCTGGCGTCTTCGGTCACGTGGTAGTAGCCCCACGTCGCGCTCACGGCCTCGACAAGGAGGAGGCCACGGCCGCTTTCCGCGGTGAGATCAGGATCGGCGCGGACCGGCGGCTCCGGATTACCGTCCCACACCTCGACGAGGACCTGCCGCTGACCCGGCGTGAGACGCACCCACACGTAGGGCACGCCCATGACCTCGTCGGGATCCTGCAGCGCGGCTGCCGCCTTGACACCATTCGTTGTCAGCTCAGAGACGACAAGCTCGACGGTCTCCGCCAGTTCAGAAAGCCCCCACTCCCACGCCACCGACTTGGCGTGCAGCCGCGCGCACGAGGCCGCCGTCGGGTACGCCCCCAGCTTCAGGTTCGACTGAAGCGGCGTGGTGGTCATAGGAACGGCTCGTCCCCTGTCGTCATCGGGCCCGGTGGACGCGGCATGGGGCCGCGCGCCAGCGGGCAGGTGTAGCCAGTCTCTATGACAATGCCAGTCCCGCCGCACGTTCGGGTGGTGCCGAAATTATCAAGTACGAACGTCCTGGTTTTGCCATGGCTTTCGGCAGGCTTCCCGGCCGCGCCGAGCCGCACCGGCGCCGGCCGTACGGCCCGACGGTTCATCGCGGCACGGTTGCCCGCGCGACGGACCGGCCGGCCGCCGCGGCGCGAGATCTCGCACACTGCACGCCGCGCCCCGCACTGGCGCCCGTGGACATGACTTGACCAGGGACTTTCGGCTCTGGCTGCGCCTGAGCCGCCAGCCGACGTTAGCGGATAGGCGGGCTCACCGGCTGCCGTGACCGATACCTGGGAGCACTGCCTCACCCATCGGGCGCCACAACACACGTCCAACCAAGGGGAGCTGATCCGGCGATGCTTACCGCCCTGGAAATCGCGCGCCTGGCCGAGCTCAGGCCGATCGCGGATGTCGCAGCGGACATGGGAATCGCTCATGTACTGCTCGAGCCGTACGGAGAGCACGTCGCCAAGATAAAGCTTGAGGCCGCTGACCAGCTCAGCGGCCGGCCTCGCGCCCGGTATGTGGTGGTTTCCGCGATCACCCCGACGCCGCTCGGCGAGGGCAAGACAACCACGGCACTCGGCCTCGGGCAGGCGATGCACCAGATCGGGCGGCGGGCGACCGTCGCCATCCGCCAGGCCTCCATGGGACCGACGTTCGGCATCAAGGGTGGTGCCGCTGGGGGAGGATACAGCCAGGCAGTGCCGTTCGAGACCGTCAACCTCCACCTGACGGGGGACATGCACGCGGTCACGGCCGCCCACAATCTGCTCGCCGCGATGGTCGACAACCACCTGCAACGCGGCAACAAGCTGGGACTAGACCTCCACAACATCACGTGGCGGCGCGTCCTTGATGTCAATGACCGGGCGCTGCGCAACATCGTTGTCGGCCTTGGCTCACGTGCGGACGGCGTCCCGCGCCAGAGTGGCTTCGACATCACCGCCGCCTCGGAGGTCATGGCGATCCTCGCGCTCTCTACCTCTCTGCATGATCTCCGGGCACGACTCGGACGGATCGTGGTCGGCTTCACGCCAGACGACGAGCCGGTCACCGCCGAGCAGTTGAAGGCGGCGGGGGCGATGACCGTGATCGCACGGGAGGCGATCAAGCCCAACCTCGTCCAGAGCCTCGAAGGAACCCCGGTGCTCGTCCACACCGGCCCGTTCGGCAACATCGCACACGGCAACTCGTCGGTCGTCGCCGATCTGATCGGGATCCACGCCGGGGACTATCTCATCACCGAAGCAGGCTTCGGCGCCGACATGGGCGCGGAACGTTTCTTCAACATCAAGTGCCGGACCTCGGGCCTCACCCCGGACGCGGCGGTCGTGGTGTGCACGGTGCGCAGCCTGAAGGCCCACTCGGGCAACTACCGGATCGTGGCCGGTCGGCCGCTGCCCCCCGCGCTCCTCGCAGAAAACCCCGAAGAGGTGCAGATCGGCGGCGCCAACCTGCGCAAGCAGATCGAGAACATCACGCGGCACGGAGTCAACCCCGTGGTGGCTATCAACGCCTTCCCCGAGGACTTCCCCTCCGAGCACGCGGCCATCACCGAGATTGCCGAGTCGATGGGCGTACGGTGCGCTGTCACGACTCATTTCGCCGATGGTGGCAAGGGTGCGGTGGAACTTGCCCAGGCGGTCGAAGAGGCAGCCGCGGAGCCGGGCAAATTCGAGCTGCTCTACCCCAGCGACCTGCCGCTCCGCGAGAAGATCAAGACGATCGCGACGCAGATCTACGGCGCAGCGGGAGTTGACTTCGCGCCGGCGGCCGCCCGCGAGATCGACATGTACGAGCGCAACGGGTTCGGGAACCTGCCCGTGTGCATCGCCAAGACGCATTTGTCCCTGTCGTCGGACCCCGGCCTGAAGGGCGCGCCCACCGGATGGCGGATGCCGGTGCGTGAGGTCCGGGCCTGCCCGGGCGCCGGGTTCATCTATGCGATCAGCGGCGACATGCGAACGATGCCGGGGCTTTCTTCCTCGCCCGCGGCCGAGAGGATCGACATCGACGAGGCCGGCGAGGTCGTGGGCCTCATCTGACCGCCACCGCGACTCGGGCCGACCCTGCGGCGCCGAAGACAGCGATGGCCTATTTGCCGCTGCTATGGCACGGCTGCCAGCGTGTACCACCCAGTCCACCCTCAAGATCATTTGCCGTCACCGCCAGCCATACGATGACCGATCGGACGTCAAGATCAACTGTGGCTTGGTGCGCCAATGGCCGTGGGGCGCTGGATAGCGACAGCCGTGGGCCGGTGATACTGGGCACCGCGGGGGCTAACCCTTGGTCGCGGCTGGCGCGCCGGCCGGCTCGAGTGCTGGCAGGCCATCGATGCTGACAGCGTTGCGTTCGGCGCGATAGCGCACGAGACCGTCCGGGGTCTTCTTGTCCGACCACTCGTTCAGCAGGGGGCGTTCGCCGCGCAGGTCCATGAGGGGCACGGCATAGCCGCACGAATCGGCGATCCGGTCGAGTTCGACGACGATGATCGCGCGCCGGTCGCCGCGATCCCCGCCGTCGCCGGCCTGCCAGGAAAAGCACCCGAGCAATTCCCCCCAGGCGTCGTCGCCCGGGAGCACGACCCTGCCCATCCCGTACAGGCGTACGATCTTGGGCTGGCGGCCGAACGAGCAGAACATGATCGTTATACGCCCGTTCTGCCTGACATGGGCGATCGTCTCGGAACCGCTGCCGGTCAGGTCCAGGTACGCCACCGTGCGCGGGCCGAGCACGGCGAAGGTGCCGAGGTAGCCCTTCGGTGAGACGTTCACATGCCCGCCGTCACCCGCCGCGGACTCCCGCGGCGCGGTCGCCACGAAGTACACCGACTGGTCCACGATAAACTCGGTGAGCCGTTCATCTAGTGCGGCGTACAACTTTCCCATGGGCACCCCTGCGTTTACCCTGCCGCAGGGGGGTGACCCGCGTGGAGGGGAGCGACGAGTGACAGGCATCACAGGCGCGCGAACCGCGGGCTCCTCGCCTGACGGCCGCGCCGCTCCCGGCCCGGACAGCGCCGCCGCACTCGCCCGGTACCGCGCCGCCGTGGCGGCGCTGCGCCAGGCGTATGCGGCTCTCCCCGCCGGGGCGCCTGTGCGGCTGGCCAAGCCCACGTCCAACCTGTTCCGCTTCCGTGACCCCTCGCCAGGCCAGCAGGGCCTGGACGTCTCGGCCTTCGATCACGTGCTTCAGGTGGATCCGGTCGCGCGCACCGCGATCGTCGGGGGTATGACGACCTACGAGCACCTGGCCGACGCCACCCTGCACTACGGTTTGATGCCGCTGGTCGTGCCGCAGCTCAAGACGATCACGCTCGGCGGCGCGGTCACCGGTCTCGGCATCGAATCCACCTCACTCCGCAACGGCCTTCCGCACGAGTCCGTCATCGAGATGGAGATCCTTACCGGCGATGGCCAGGTGGTCACCGCCGCACCAGAAGGTGAGCACGCGCGGCTCTTCCGCGGTTTCCCGAACTCATATGGCACGCTCGGCTACGCGCTCTCGCTGACCATCGAGCTCGAGCCAGTCAAACCGTACGTGCATCTACGCCATCGGCCGTTCGGGAGCATGGAGGCCTGCATGGCGGCAGTGGGCCAGATCGCCGCGGACGGCACCATCGACGGCGCCACCGTCGATTTCATCGACGGTATAGCGTTCGGGCCGGATGAGCTGTATCTCACACTGGGAACGTTCAGCGATGTCGCACCGTGGCTGAGCGACTACACCCGCCAGGAGATCTACTACCGGTCCGTCCAGCGGTACCGCGAGGACTTCCTGACCGTCCGCGACTACCTGTGGCGATGGGACACCGACTGGTTCTGGTGCTCACGCCCGTTCGGGGTCCAAAAGCCGGCGATCCGCCGGATGTGGCCGCGCAGGTACCGGCGCTCCGACGTGTACCGGCGGCTCGTCGCCTTCGACCGCAGGTACGGGCTCACCGAGCGGATGAACGCCTCGCGGCAGGTCAGCCCGCGCGAGGACGTCATTCAGGACGTCGAGATCCCGGCCGAGCAAGTGCGCCGCCTTCCTCGACTTCTTCTTCCGTGAGATCCGGATGAGGCCGGTGTGGCTGTGCCCGCTGCGGCTGCGATCCGGCCAGACCTGGCCGCTGTACCCGCTGGAGCCCGGCCACGTCTACGTGAACTTCGGTTTCTGGGGGACGGTGCCGCTCGGGCCGGGTCAGTCCGACGGCTACCACAACCGGCTTGTCGAGGACGAAGTCGCGGCGCTCGGCGGCCGCAAGGGCCTGTATTCGACGGCTTTCTACCCAGAAGACGAGTTCTGGCAGCAGTGCAACGGGCAGGAGTACCGGGAGCTGAAGCGCGCATATGATCCGGACGGGCGCCTGCTGGGCCTGTACGACAAGTGCGTGCGCGGCCGCTAGCGGCGAGGTGACGGTGCAGCGGGCGAAGTTGGCAGGGGATGGTGGTCGCAGCGGATAGCGATCGCAGCTCATGGCGGTCGCGGCGGATTGCGGCGGGTGAGGAGGATCGGACAATGGCACTGGCTCAGGTCTTCGAACGGGTCGCCGGGCCCGGCGCCCCGGTGGAGTTCCAGGCGTACGACGGCAGCAGCGCGGGCGAGCCCGGCAGCGCGATCAAGGTCGTGGTGCGCTCTCCGGTTGCTGTTTCCTACCTGGCGCAGGCGCCGGGAGCGCTCGGCCTCGCCCGCGCGTACGTAGCCGGGCACATCGACATCGAGGGCGACATGTACACCGCGCTTGTCCGCTTGTCGAAAGCGCAGCTGACCACAATGGATTTTCCTGAACGGCTGCGCTTGCTGCGCGAACTGGGCGGTATGAAGATCCTCTTCCCGCGGGTGCCGCCGCCACCGCAGGAGGTGCGGAAGGGCCGCCGCTGGGTGGCCGGGCGGCGGCACTCCAAGCAGCGCGACGCCGGCGCGATCTCACACCACTACGACGTGTCGAACCGCTTCTACGAGTGGGTGCTCGGCCCCTCGATGGCCTATACCTGCGCTTGTTACCCGAGCCCCGATGCCACCCTTGAGGAGGCGCAGGCGTACAAGTTCGACCTGGTCGCCCGGAAGCTCGGGCTCCGCGAGGGAATGCGGCTGCTCGACGTCGGCTGCGGCTGGGGCGGGATGGTGATGCACGCGGCGCGTGAGTATGGTGTCCGCGCCCTTGGGGTGACGCTGTCACGCGAGCAGGCCGAGTGGGCGCAGCGGGCGATCGAGGCGGCGGGCCTCGGCGATCGCGCGGAGGTGCGTCACCTCGACTACCGCGACGTCACGGAGACCGGCTTTGACGCGGTCAGCTCGATCGGCCTGACCGAGCACATCGGCAAGGCCAATCTGCCCGGTTACTTCTCCTTCCTGTACGGGAAGCTCACCCCGGGCGGCCGACTGCTCAATCACTGCATTACCAGGCCGGACAACCGCGAGCCCGCGATCCGCCAGGGCGGTTTCATCAACAGGTACGTGTTCCCTGACGGTGAGCTCGAAGGGCCGGGGCACCTCGTCTCGGTTATGCACGACATCGGCTTCGAGGTGCGGCACGAGGAGAACCTGCGCGAGCACTACGCGATGACCCTGGCGGGCTGGTGCGCGAACCTGGACGCGCACTGGGCCGAGGCCGTCGACGAGGTTGGCCCGGGAACCGCGCGGGTCTGGCGGCTGTACATGGCGGGGTCACGGCTCGGTTTCGAGCGTAACCAGATTCAGCTGCACCAGGTGCTGAGCGTCCGCCTCGATGCTGAAGGCAGGTCGGGCATGCCGCTGCGCCCGGACTGGGAGCCCGCGGCGCGGCACGCCGCACGGCCCGCGGGCGACCTCGTTCCCGGTTAGTAAGCCGCATTTCATGATCGCGGTAACTTTTTGGCAAATGCTTCGATGAAGTTACCGCGATCATGAAAAGAATCACCGCGGCGTGAACTCGCACGGCAGGTGCTTGATGCCGTTGATGAAGCTGGACAGCAGGCGGTCGGGCTCGCCCGCCGCCCGGATGTCCGGCACGCGGCCGAGCAGTTCGCGCAGCATCACGGTGATCTCACGACGCGCCAGATGCGCGCCCAGCCGCGGCGTTCCCGGCGGAGCCGTGTAGAACGCTATTCGGTTCCATCCTGCCAGATTCCGCGCACGGCGCCGCGACGAGCAGGCGGCGCGCCGCCGCAGCGCCGAGCACGTCCTTGGCGCGTTCGTCAGGCCGGGTAGGGCTCGCCTGAGGGCAGATAGACCGCCGCCCCGGCGGCGCGGGCGCGCAGCGCCGCGGGCACCCGTGGCGCGCCGTACGGCGGGAGGTATGCGGTGACCGCACCCGGCTCGACGAACCGGTACTCGTCGAGCTCCTCGTACTGGAGCCGGATCCCGCTGCCGTCACGCAATGTGCCGCCGTCGAACATCAGGTGCATCATCGATTTGGGGCGCTCGCCCTCGGGCGCCGTCCAGTTGACGACGAGCAGTGGCCCGACGGGAATCGGGAGCCCGAGTTCTTCGAGCAGTTCACGGGCGCATCCCTCGTGCGGGGGCTCACCGTGCTCGCAGATACCCCCGGGCAGCGCCCAGTGGTCGCGGTAGTTCGGCTTCACGAGCAACACCCGGCCACCCGGGTCGGTGATCAGCGCGGCGGCGGCCATGTACACGGTTGGGAGGCTGGCGAACCACGCCGCTGGTTCGAGGAAGTTGGCGCCCTGGGTCGGGCTCATTGGCCGGCCGGGCGCGGTCGGCGGGCGTTCGCGACGTTCTCCGCCACGGCCGGCATATTGCGCGCGACCTGCCGATCTCGTGGCCGGGGCGGAATCGGCGAATGAGCAGTCACGGGTACTGACTCTAACCTGGCGCCAGGAGCGGCTACGGCGTCGGCGGATGTGACCGGGTGGCCTTGAGGACCGTAGGCGGCTCGGTCCGCAGGTCCACTACCTGCGGCCTTATCTCCCGCGGGGTGGCGGCGGCCGCGGGCCCGTACCCCATGCGCATGATCATCTGTGGGTACTTGGCCCACGGCCACGTGCGGTTCGAGACCGCAGGCAGCCTGTCGGCTCGTTCCAGCGGCTGGGTGAAGAACGATGCCGACACGTGGCGGCGGGCGGCCGTGAGCAGGACCCGCTGCAGACCCTGGCCGGCGCGCAGCCAGTCGAGGGGCGTATCGGTTTCTGTCGAGAGCACCAGCAGCCGGCTGCGCTTCTCGTACCGCGCGACCCGCCGTGCGCGGGGCGATTCGAGCCCCAGGTCACGGAATGGAACGTGGTTTTTCTTCGGTAGCGGGCCGAAAGCTGCGGCGGGAATCCCGAAGCCGGGAGTGCGCGCGCTCGTGTGCTGCCGCATTTCGTTCCGATAGGCGGGATCGGCGTTGAGCACGCGGTCGGCCTCGGCGATCTCGTGCAGAAGCTCCGTGGCCTGACGGCTGTGCAGCAGCCACAGATGGGTCCGCTCCCGCCATGCCACATGCTCAAGCTCAGAGACGATATTCAACCCGACGCGAGTGCTGCTGAACGGCTCGCGGTTGGTGTGCCGCCACGGGATCGTCTCGAAGAGCCGCTGCTCGATGATGGTCGGCGCGCGTGGCCGGCTGAGCACGATCTCGACCGACGCGAGCAGATCTGGATCACTGTCGGCATCGGGGAGCAGCCAGACGATGGGGTCGTGCCCCGTGACGCGCAGCGCCATTCGCAGGTTGAACAGCGCCGCCCCGCAGCTAATGGCGAGTTCGCGTCGACGTGGATCCACGTGATCCAGGCCGCGCTCACGGTCGGCGCGCAAATCGATGCGATCGTCGGCGCGGATCTCGAACTTCCACGGCTGGGTGTTGAAAACGGACGGTGCCGCCTGGGCCGCGCGGATCAGCCGGGAAAGGCTGGCGTCGGTAGCGAACGGACTCAGCATGTGGCACCTCGCTCCCGTCGTGAGCTAACACCAGCTTCGCCCGCTGGACCTCCCCGGCGGCACAGTCCTTGGTCCCAGGTGCCAGGGCCGCATGTCGCTCGCTGGCGAGCATTTCGGCCCGAGGCTCGAATGCCACCCGAAGCCGCCTCGAATGCCGCTCGAATGGCGCTCGAAGCCGGCTCGCATGCCGGTTCGAATGGACCCGAACTCGGCGACGGCGTCAGCGTTCCTCGCCGTTCCCCGTCCCCGGAGTGGAGCCCGGCGCCGATCCGGCCCCGCTGTGCTCCGCGCCGTCGGCTTGCGCGGGGCCCGGTCCGGGGGCGGCTGTCATGATCGCCACAGTCACCGGGCCCGACACACCGCTGACCGCCACGACGGCGCTGGCTACCGCGAATTCACCCACACGCAGCAAAACCCAGCCGTCATCGTGCACCTGGTCAAGCACGAGCGGCGAGCCGGCGGGCAGGCCGGCCTTCGCCAGGCACTCGGCCGCGGCCCAGATCCTCGCCGTCACCGTCGCGGCAGGCTCGCCGCAGCGCTCGCGCAGATCGTCACGCAACGCGGTGCCGTCCGGCACGTCGGGAACCGCCGGATCGGGGCACGCTTGCGCCGCTGCCCAGGCGCAGGCGGCAGGCCCGGCCGCCTCGACCGTGAGGATGAGCCCGTCGAGGTGGCTGTGGCACGCCCGGCCCGCTGGTCCCGTCACCGCGTGCCACAACCCGCGCGGCGGGTAACCGCCGTCGCTGGAGCCGTTGCCCGGCCCGTGGGAGCCGTTGCCCGGCCCGTGGGAGCCGTTGCCCGGCCCGTGGGAGCCGTTTCCGCCGCCGTTTCCTGGGCCGCCGCCGTCGTCTGTGGCTTGCTCCTCGCCGTGGGCGAGGTGGCCGCCTGTATCCGCCGTGCTCCCGTTGCTCCTGCATCCGGCCGAGACCAGACGCGGCTGCCCAGCGCGAATGGTGACCCGCAGCCCTGGGCCGAGGCCCAGCGCGGCGGCGCCGCGTTCCAGATACACGGCAAGCAGCGCGGGTGGCCACGGCCGCCTGTGACGGAGCGGGCCGGTATCCCTCAGCCGCAGGCCGGCCCAGGCGACGATCATGCGGCCGTCGCCGTCCACGGCCTGCACGTCCCACACGTATTCGGCTGCGGTGGCCGAGCGCTCTCGGGCACGGATCTCCACGGCGCCGCTGGCCGCGAGCCCGATCGCGGTCACGCTGTCGCACCCAGCCGCGACTACCCTGCGGTGCGGCAGGCACGCTTGCAGCACGTGGATGGCAGCGTCGTTGACGCCAGGGCTGCCGAGCAGCAGCGGGCCGTGCGCAAAGCGGGGGCTAAACCACGGCGTGTCGTCCGCGCCGCGCACGAGGGCATGGCAGCTTCTTGATGTCAGCGCGGGCAGGAACGCCACCCTGCGGAAGCGCCCGGCGTGCGCGCAAAGCGGCCCGTACAGTTCGGTGCCGTCCACGATTCCCGCGCTTATCCCGTCGAGCGGACCGCCGGTGACCTGCACGTCGCCGCACTGCGGTGCGCCGATAACGGGGAACACGGCCCGCAGGTGATCAGTGCGGTGGCCGTCGCCCGCGCTCCGCAGGACGGTCTCGATGGCGTCGCCTCTGTGCAGCGCGCAGACCCGGATCCGCGCCGGCCCGTCAGGGGGGATATCCACCGGGCTCACTATTTCCACGTTCCTCGCCTGCCGCACCGGCTGCCCCGCTAGCACGGAGGCGGCCTGCGCCATCGCTTCGAGCCCGAGCACGGCCGGCAGGACGGCCTGACCGTCGATGCGGTAGTCGGCGAGATAGGGGTCGGTGTCCGCGTCGAGGGCCGCGTCGGCGACAAGTTCGACACCCGGGTAGTGCACCCGGACCGTCTCGAGGAAGCGGCCGGGACATCCGGCGGCCGCGCCCGTCGTGGGTGCGCCGGCCGTGGGTGCGCCCGTGCTGGGTACCGCTGCCGGCGGCAGCCCGAGCCGTCCGTGCACGGCGAGCCCGGTGGGAAGACCCGCCGTCGCGATCAGCCGGAGCAGCAACTGCCCCGCTTCGGTGAATGGGATCGGCGTACCCGGCGGCATCGCCGGGCCGGGCGCGCCCCCGGGCCGAGCCGGGGCCGCCATGCCACCGTGCCCAGCCGTACCCGCCGCGCCGGGCGGGCTCATCCCGTGCCAGGCTGGCCAGTCCAGATGCAGCACACGGCAGCCGGGTGTCTGCCGTGCGAGCCGCTCCGCCTGCTCGCGAAGCACACCGCTGGCGAGTGCGTTATGGCACTCGCCGGCCAGCCCGTAGGTGCCTGCCACCGATCCGAAGGTGACGACGAGCCGTAGCTTGCCCGGCCGCATCGCGGCGAGCGCGCTGGCCAGGCCGGCCGTCATGGGCCTGAGCTGATCAAGGAAGTCGTCGGCGGCGAGGTCGGCGAACCTGCGCGGTGTGTTCATCTCGCTGGCGTGCACGAGCGCGGTAACCGGGCCCAGCCGCTCCTCCAGTCGCGCCACCGCGGTTCGCGCGGCGGCGGGGTCGGTGACGTCGGCGGGCTCGTAGCCTGCGCAGGCTCCGGCAGCGCGCAGCTGATGCAGGCCGGCCCGGGCGGCCGGATCGGCGGCCGGGTCGGCATCGCCGATGATCCCGATCGCCGCGCCCGTGCCGGCGAGGGCCTCGGCGCACGCGAGGCCGATTCCGGTGATCCCGCCAGTGAGCAGTACAACGTCCGCGGGCCCGAGCGGCGTCGCACCTGTCCCCGTGACGGTCACTGGCTCGATACACGGAACGGCTGGCTGGTTACCATCGGTCAGGATGATCTCGCGGTAAACGCCGGGATCAGCGGTGGCGTGCGGCCGAGCCGACCACAGGCTGTCCGGGCTCTCCCGGACCCGCAGCAGCGTGACGCCGAGCCCGGGATGTTCGGCATGCAGGCTGCGGCAGAACCCGGCCAGCGCGCCGCCGCGGCTGATCACCACGAGCCTGCCGCAGGCGAGCGCCTCGCGGGCCGCGTCGAGCAGGCGCCCGGCGGAGCCGGGGTCGCCCGGGCTGGCTGGGCTGCCCACGAACACCAGGACGCGATCCGCCCGGGGGTCGTCGGCGAACGCCTCGCGGATGATTTTCCCGAACGGCTGCCGCCCAATGACACGAACCCGCCACGGTCCACGCGCGGGCGGGGCGGGCGGCCCGGTCATCGGGCGCGTCACCTCGGTGAAGCAGCGGATCCACGAATCTATGCCAGGAACTGCCTGATCATCGGGGGAGTCCGGCCCGCCGCTGGTGCCGTCGCCTGCCGGGCGGGCCGTGCATGGATCGGTGAGGAAAACGCGCTCGCGCCAGATGTTGACCGGGCGCGCGGCGCGCCCGCGCAGTAGCGTCTCGAGGCTGGCAGCCGCGCCCGCGGCGAAGAGTGCGGCGGCGCACACGGCTGCCGCGTCGTCGTGGCCGGTTCGCTCGCCGCCAGCTTCGACACTGACCGCGGGCACATTGCAGCACTGGGCGGCGAGATCGGCGAGCATCCGGCCGGGCCCTGCCTCGCAGAACAGGTCGGCGAGCGGTGCGGCGGACCTGACGGCCTCGTGAAATCGAACCGGAACGGTGAGCTGAAGCCGCAGCAGCCAGCGAATGTCGTCGCGGGGCCGGAGTTCGCGGCCGGTGACGGTCGAGACGAGCCGGCGGCGCGGCGGCCCGAACGTGATGGAGTCCAGCATCGGCCGCGCTGTTACGCCCAAGCTGGTCATCGGAGGGAAAGCCGCGGGGTAATGGAATACGCCGGGCACCGGCAGCCGCGTCGTGGGGATACCGCAACGCGCCGCGCGTTCAGCGACCGTACGCACCGCCGCGGCGGTGCCCGCGAGCACGTGCGCTTGCGGTCCGTGGTAGGCGGCGATGACCAGGTCGGTGTCCTCGGCCAGGGCCCTGGCGGTCGCGGCGTCGGCTGACAGGCTCAGCATGGCGGTCCTGGCTGCCGCGGCTGCGTTCACCACGCGGGTACGCTCGGCGATCAGCGCGGCGGCGTCCGCTTCTGCCAGGCAGCCCGCCCACGCGAGTGCGATGATCTCGCCCGCGCCGTGCCCGACGGCCGCGGCCGCCGTCACGCCGAGCCTGTCCAGCCACCGCAGGGCCAGTTGGGACGCGTGGTGATCCTCGCCAGGCAGCAGCAGCACGACCCTGCCGCGCACGCCATCACCGGCGAAGACGCCGCTGCGCTGGCAGAGCACGCCCGGGACGAGAGTGGTCACGAGCTCGGCAGCGGACCCGGCGCGGCCCGCGAGTTCTTCCGCGCTTGCCGCCGCGAATGCGGCCCGCAGCCTTCCGGCAGACGCGCCCCTGGCTTCCTGGCAGGCGAGGTCGCGCCGCTCGCTGTCGGAGAACCACCGCGCGATCCCGGCGATCCTGCTGAGCTTGGTGGCGAGCTCGGCCGGATCGTCGGCGCTGAAGGCGTAGACCTCGGTACCTGGTGGCAGGTACGGTGCGCCGGCGGGATCCGCGGCCGTTCGGGGACCGCCGCGGAAAGCGCGCCATGCCCGGTCCCTGGCCGGTTCCCCTGCGCCGGCGTTCGTCGCTTTCGCGTTCGGCTGCCCGATCGCTGCTGTGGTGGCCATCGGTGTCGCGGGCACCGCTTCGGCCGGGCCGCGGCCCGTGGGCGTGCGCGTCGCGGCGGAACCGTCCTGGCCGCCCGCGGGTCCGGCCACCTGCGCCGGTTCCGCTGCCTGCGCCGGTTCCTGCTGGGCGCGCTGGCCTCCACGGCCGTTGGTGCGGCAGAGCACCAGGTGGGCGTTGGTACCGCCGAATCCCATGGTGCTCACCCCCGCGAGCCTGTGCCCGTCCGGCCACGGTTCTGGCGCGGCAAGGACACGGACCGTCGACGTGGCACGCAGCAGCGGATGAGGATGCTCGCAGCCCGTCGTCGGGGGCAGCGTGCCCGCCGACATCGCGAGAACGGCCTTCAGCAGCCCGGCGACGCCTGCCGCGGCCCTGGTATGGCCGATGTTCGCCTTGATCGAGCCGAGCGCCGCGGGATGCGGCGCGCCCGCCCGCAGCGCGCTGAGGGCGGTCAGTTCGGCAGCGTCGCTTGCGGCGGTGCCTGCCGCGTGCCCCTCGAAGAGGTGGACGTGCGCCGGATCGGCCTCGGCACGCTCGTAGGCGCGGCGCAGCGCGAGCAGCAGGCCGTCGGGCCCCGAGATCGAGCGGCCGTTCCCGGCGGAGGAAATGCCCCAGCCTGTGATGTCGGCGTAGCCGGGCACTCCGGCCGCGTGCGCGTCTTCCGCGCGCATCAGCGCGACGATGCCGCAGCCCTCACCGAGGAGGAACCCGGTCGGTACGGCGTCGTAGATGCGCATCTCGTCCGTGGCGAGTGCGCCGGCCCTGCCGAAGCCGATGAGGTCGAACGGGTCGAGACCGACGTCGACGCCACCTGCGAGCGCGAAGTCGAGGTCGCCCGTCGCCAGGGCGGTACAGGCGCTCGCGACCGCGATCAGGGACGACGAGCAGGCCCCGTCCACCGCGTGTGCGCCGCCCTTGAAGCCGAAGTGGCCGCAGATCCGGCCCGCGATGTTGCTGGCGAGCCCGTCGGCCAGGCTGTCGGACGTGACGTCGGGCAGGGACGCGGCGAAGCACCTCGCCGCCGTCTCGAGTACCTCGCTGTGCCAGTCGCCCGGCGGGCAGGCAGCGGTGGCGAGGGCAGCGGCGAATGCCTTGCGGATATAGGGCCAGCGCAGCCGAAGTGTGGCCGCCCGCCGCAGGTGCCCGGTGAGGGTGCTGCCGACAATGACCCCGGCTCGTTCACGGCCAATACCCTGCCCGCCGGGGAACCCGGCATCGCTGAGTGCACGTGCCGCGGTCTCGAGGGCGAGCAGGTGACCGGGGTCCACCGGGGAGCGCGCCGTATCTGAACGCTGGAAAGCCGTGCCTGGGAGCTGGAGAGCGGCATCATCGAGTTCCCAGCCTTCGATGAGCGCCGCTCGCGTGTAGCAGCCTGCGTCCGGCCCGCTCCGGTCGCCGTCGCTGTAGCCGTCGAGGTCGAGCCGGCCAGGCGGAATCCTGCGGAACGCCCGCCGGCCGGTGAGCACCAGGTCCCACAGCGACTGGAGGTCGGGTGCGTCCGGATACCTGCAGGCGAGCCCCACGATCGCGATGGCCTGCTCAGACATGGTCGGCTCCACGCGCGAGCCTTGCTGAGACCTGCGGCGGTGCCACGGCCTGCGGCGCCCGGGCTTGCGGCGGTGCCACGGCCTGCGGCGCCCGGGCTTGCGGCGCTGTGGTCTGTGGTGCCCGGGCCTGCGGCGCTGTCGCTATGGGGGTGATCGCAGTGGCTGGGCTTTCTGGTGCGCCTTGGCGTACGGCAGGATCGCCGGGCATTGAGTCGCGGCCAGCGGCGCCGCGCCGGCCGGCTGCGGCGTGACGGCCGATGCTGGTGCCCCGCCCCGGGGCGGCATGGCGGCCGATGGGGACCCTGCGGCTGATGGGGACCCTGCGGCTGATGGGGACCCTGCGGCTGATGGGGACTCTGTGGCCGATGGGGACTCTGCGGCTGATGGAGACCGTACGGCCGATGGGGACTCTGCGGCTGATGGAGACCGTGCGGCCGATGGGGACCCTGCGGCCAATGGGGACCCTGCGGCCGATGGCGCTCCTGCGCCCTGCGGTGGCGCCGTCCGCGGCCGTGGTGCGCGAAACCGTCCCCGCGTCGCGGCTCGCGGTGCGCACGACGGCGCGGGCCGCCGCCGCCGTCGCGGAAAGTATCGCGCAGAAAGCAGCGGGCAAACACCTGACGGCCGCTGCGGCGAGCTTGGCCACGGCGCCGGGTGAAAACCTGAATCGCCGCTTGAACGAGCCGATGTCGCTGTCCTCACGCCACGGGCCGGCAGCAACTTCCCGAGCGGGCCACATGCGTGCCGCTCGTCCCCGAACGTCCACCTGTTCCCCCTGTGATGCCCGGGGGACGGCCCCCGGATCCCCCCGCCGTGCAAGCCCGGGGGACGGCCCCCGGTGCCGTGCAAGCCCGCAGAGCCGAACCCCCGGTTCCTGCCGTGCGAGCCCGCGAATTACCGCCGGAATCCACTGAAGTGCTGCGTCCGCAGGCGCGTGACCTGGACCGGAGACGCAATGAAACAGGACGCGAATAATAGTGCTGCGCCGAAGGCGCCTAAGATGCGCACCGGCGGCAGGTTGGTGATGACCATATTGACATCACAGGGCCTGGTCAAGGGCTGCAGATAATTGCCACGTTTTGCCTTGGGTGACGTCTATTTCAGTAAGTTGATACCGACCACGTGAGCCGTTTGGGATGAGCTTTGGCGCCCGAATGGACTGGATCAGACCCGAGACAGACGAGGGGGTCCATGAACGCGAGTTGGCCAGCCAAAGTCGCGAGTTCCTACGTCTTCTTCGCCCCCTTTTCATGATCGCGGTAACTTTTCTGCGCATATCGCGGAAAAGTTACCGCGATCATGAAAAGCCCGGCGCTGCTGGTCCGCTGCCATCGCCCGGATCCTGATTCATGGCCCGTCGGGCGCCGGATACCGCGGGTGATGCACCACGATCATGGACGGCGCGCACGGGCCGGTGATCGGTGGGGCGGGTGATCCAGGCGGGACGGCCTGCCGTTGAGCGGACCGGCTCGCCCGCCCCACATTCTCGCTACCGAACGGGCCTGGGCGGTTACGAGACGTGAGCCGTGCCAGGTGATCCGCGCGGTCCCGAGAGCACAACCCTGGCCTTGGCGGCTTGGTGTGCATTCGCACGGATCGCGCCGCGCAGCGGCGTTGGGACTGTGCCAGCCTGGGGCGACTGTGCCAGCCTGGGGGCGACTGTGCCAGCCTGGGGCGACTGTGCCAGCCTGGGGCGACTGTGCCAGCCTGGGGCGACTGTGCCAGCCTGGGGCGACTGTGCCAGCCTGGGGCGACTGTGCCAGCCTGGGGGCGACCCACGGATCCCCCCGCAGGCCGCCGGTCAGGCTGCGACGGTCCGGAGGCCGCCCCCGCGCAGCCGTTAAGGATCATGGGTGTTCCCAGGGTGCGGGCGCGGGTGGGCGGCGCGGTGGCCAGCCCGTGCTCACGCGACGGTGCCGTGGCAGGACACATCGTGCGCTACCCTGGCAGCGTGCGTCCCGGTCGGCTGCTCCTAACCTAGCCGCGCTGGCCCTTCTGCCGCCAGCGCGGCTGCCCCTCGTGACCGGGGGGCACATTTTGTTGGGTCAGGATCGAGAAAGCCGTGAGGGAGCGATGACAGCCGCCTACATCGCCGGAGCCGGCGGCCAGCCGTACGACCCACGTAATGTCCAGGACAAGTGGCTGGCTCGCTGGGCAGACCTCGGGCCGTTCCGCGCGTCCAACGACCCGGCGGATACCCGGCCGCGCGCCTATGTGCTGGACATGTTCCCCTACCCGTCCGGCGACCTGCACATGGGGCACGGTGAGGCGTTCGCGATCGGCGACGCGGTGGCCAGGTACCTGTTTCATCGCGGGTTCAACGTGCTGCATCCGATCGGCTGGGACGCGTTCGGGCTGCCCGCGGAGAACGCGGCGATCAAGCGCAATGCCCACCCGGCCGACTGGACCTACGCCAACATCGAAACGCAGGCGGCGTCGTTCCGCCGGTACGCGGTGTCCTTCGACTGGTCTACCCGGCTGCACACCTGCGATCCCGGAGTACTACCGCTGGAACCAATGGCTGTTCCTGCGACTGCACGAGCGTGGCCTCGCCTACCGCGCCGACGGCTAGGTGAACTGGTGCCCGGTCGACCAGACCGTGCTCGCCAACGAGCAGGTGATCGACGGGCGGTGTGAGCGGTGCGGCGCCGAGGTCGTCAGGCGCACGCTGACCCAGTGGTATTTCAAGATCACTGAATACGCGGACCGGCTGCTCGAGGACATGGCGCAGCTCGAGGGGAAGTGGCCGGAGCGCGGTCCTGCTCATGCAGCGCAACTGGGTCGGGCGCTCCGAAGGCGCCGAGGTCCAGTTTCGCGATCGAGGGGCGCGATGAGCCGGTAACCGTGTTCACGACCCGGCCGGACACGCTGTACGGTGCTACCTTCTTCGTCGTGGCGGCCGACTCGCCGCTGGCCGAAGAGCTGTGCACGCCCGGATCGCCTGGACTGGGCTGCGGTCGTATGTGGCCGAGGTGCGCAAGCTTTCCGATATCGAGCGCCAGTCGGCCGAACGCCCGAAGACCGGGGTTTTCCTCGGCCGTTATTCGATCAACCCGGTGAACGGTGAGCGGATCCAGGTGTGGGCGGCCGACTACGTGCTGTCGGATTACGGCACCGGGTGCGATCATGGCAGTGCCCGCGCACGACCAGCGCGATCTGGACTTCGCCCGGACCTTCGGGCTGCCGGTGCGCGTCGTGCTCGACACCGGCGAGCCAGATCCGGCGCAGACGGGCGTGGCCACGGCCGGTGAGGGCACGATGGTCAACTCCGGGCCGCTCGACGGCCTGCCCAAGGCGGAAGCCATCCGCCGCATCATCGAGATACTGGAGGAGCGAGGCCTGGGCAAGGCGGCGGTCGGCTACCGGCTGCGTGACTGGCTGGTCTCCAGGCAGCGGTTCTGGGGTACGCCGATCCCGATCGTGCACTGCCCGTCCTGCGGCGAGATCCCCGTGCCCGACGACCAGTTGCCTGTCGTGCTGCCCGACCTGCGCGGCCAGGATCTGGTACCGAAGGGCGTGTCGCCACTGGCCGCCGCGGCCGACTGGGTGAACGTGGAGTGCCCGAAGTGCGGCGGGCCCGCGCGCAGGGACACCGATACGATGGACACGTTCGTCGACTCGTCCTGGTACTTCCTGCGGTACTGCTCGCCCTACGTATGAGGATGGGCCGTTCGACGTCGGCGCGGTCCGCCGGTGGTGCCCCGTCGACCAGTATGTCGGCGGGGTCGAGCACGCCATCCTGCACCTGCTCTACGCGCGGTTCTTCACCAAGGTGCTCTACGACATGGGCATGCTGGAGTTCACCGAGCCGTTCACCCGGCTGCTGAACCAGGGGCAGGTGATCAACCGGGGCCGGTCGATGTCGAAGTCGCTGGGAAATGGCGTCGATCTGGGTGAGCAGGTGGCGGCGCACGGGGTCGACGCGATCCGGCTCACCATGGTGTTCGCGAGCCCGCCCGAGGACGACATCGACTGGGCTGACGTGTCGCCCGCCGCGTCGGTCAAGTTCCTTGGCCGGGTGTGGCGGCTGGCCAGTGACGTGGCGCCGCCGCCGGGCCTGGCGGGGCCGACCCCGCGACCGGTGACCCGAACTGCGGAAGGTGACGCACCACGCCATCGACGAGTTCACCCGCCTGGTCGAAGGCTTCCGGTTCAACGTCGCGGTCGCCCGGCTGATGGAAATGGTCAGCGCGGCGCGCCGCGTGATCGACTCCGGGGCCGGCGCTGGCGACCCGGCGGTGCGGGAGGCCGCGGAGACCGCAGCGGTGCTGCTGTCACTGTTCGCGCCCTACACCGCCGAGGAATGCTGGGAGATCCTGGGCATCCGCCGTCGGTGGCCATGGTCGCATGGCCAGCCGCGGATCCGGCGCTGCTCGTCCGGGAATCGGTGACGTGCGTCGTGCAGGTCGCGGGCAAGGTCAGGGACCGGCTGGAGGTGCCGCCCGGGATCTCCGAGGACGAGTTGCGGCCGCTGGCGCTCGCCACCCCGGGGGTCGAACGCGCGCTCGGCGGGCGCGGCATCGCCAGGGTGGTCGTCCGGGCTCCCAAGCTGGTCAACGTCGTCCCGGACTGAGCGGCGCCAGCGGGCTGCTGGCTGCCGGCGGCAGGCTCGGCTACGGTTCTGACAGCCCAGGATCCTGAACGGCTGCGCACGCAGGCGCCGGTACGGCGCTGCGGGGAGTTCCGGGCCATCCGGGTCCGGGGTGTCCCCCGGCGGGCGCTGCGGGGTCCGGGGTGTCCCCGGGGGGCGCTGCGGGGTCCGGGGTGTCCCCGGGCGGCGCTGCGGGGTCCGGGGGAGTCGGCTCCGGGGCTGGCAGAGGGCATGACAGCTAGCTCAGTTGGTGTTGACGACGATGTTGGCCACCCTGCCCGGGACGATCACGACACGCTGGATGACCGCGTTGCCGGTGTAGCGCGCGTAATCCGGATGCTCGGCCAGCGCCCGGTGGATCTCCGCCTCCGTGGCGCTGGCGTCGACCTCGATCCGGAACCGCGTCTTGCCGTTGACCTGCACCGGTATGACGACGGAGGGCTCCGCCGCCAGCGCGGGGTCGAACTCGGGGAACGGCGCGTACGCCAGCGAGTCGTGGTGCCCGATCCTGGACCACAGTTCTTCCGCGATGTGCGGGGCGAGCGGTGCGACCATCAGCAGCAGCGGTTCGGCAAGCGCACGGGGAATCGCCCGCTGCCTGGCAGCCACTTTGCTCGCGTGGGCATTCAGTTCGATCAGGCGCGCGATCGCCGTGTTGAAGCGCAACTCCTCGAAGTCACCGCGCACGATCATGATCGTCCGGTGCAGGCGCCGCGCCGTTTCCCCGTCCAGTGGGCGGTCATCGACCACTGGCTCGCCTGTCTGCTCGTCGATGATGTTCCGCCACAGGCGCTGCAGAAACCGGTGGACGCCCACCATGTCGTCCGTGCGCCATGGCCTGTCGGCGTCGAGCGGGCCCATCGCCATCTCGTAGAGCCGCAGCGTGTCCGCGCCGTAGGCGGCGTAGATGTCATCAGGGGTCACGCTGTTCTTCCTGCTCTTTCCCATCTTCCCCGCGCGGCGGGCCACCGGCTCGTCCAGGTAGCGGAACTGGCCGGCCGCGTTCTCCACGACCTCGGCGGCCGGTACGTACATGCCGCGGGAATCGGTGAACGCGTCGGCCAGGATGTAGCCCTGGTTGAGAAGGCGCCTGAACGGCTCCCTGGTCGAGACGTAGCCGAGGTCGTACAGGACCTTGTGCCAGAACCGGGCGTACAGCAGATGCAGGACCGCGTGCTCGACGCCGCCGATGTACAGGTCTACGCCGCCATCTGCCTGTGCGGGTCCGGCCGGTGCGGGTCCGGCCGGTGCGGGTCCGGCCGGCGGCGCCATCCAGTACCGCTCCACCTCGGGATCCACCAGTCGCTCGTCGTTGGCGGGGTCGAGATAGCGGAGGTAGTACCAGCACGACCCGGCCCACTGCGGCATGGTGTTGGCCTCGCGGCGGTAGCGCTTGAGACCGTGGCCAAGGTCCAGTTCGGTTTCCACCCACGCCGTCGCGCGCGCGAGCGGCGGGACCGGGTCGCCGGACTCGTCCGCCTGGGGGTGCGGGCGGAATTCGGTCATTTCGGGAAGCTGGACGGGCAGCATCTCGTCCGGGAGTGCTACAGGCAGCCCGTGCTCGTCGTAGACGATCGGGAATGGCTCGCCCCAGTAGCGCTGCCGGGAGAACAGCCAGTCCCGCAGCCGGTACGAACGCGCATGCTGGCCGGCGCCCTGCCGCTCCAGCCACCGGGCGGCCGCCTCGATTCCGGCGCTTTTGTCCAGGCCCGTGAGGTCGAGCCCTGGTGCTTCCGAGCCGAGGTAGCCCTCGTCGCCCACGAACGCCTCGGGCCACTGGCCGGCTGGCGTGGCCGCAGGAATGCCGCGCGGTTCGAACCACGCCGCCGGGGGATGCAGAACCGCGCGGACAGGCAGGCGGTACCGCTGCGCGAACTCCAAGTCACGCTCGTCGTGCGCTGGCACCGCCATGATCGCGCCGGTACCGTACCCCATGAGCACGTAGTCGGCGATGAAGACGGGTATCGGCTCGCCGGTCATTGGGTTGAGGACGGATGAGCCAATGAACACGCCGGTCTTTGCGTAAGAGCCATGCGCCCTGCCGCGCTCACCCAGTTGGGACGTCATTTGCCGGTAGGCGCGGACCGCGGCGGCCGGCGTCCACGCGCCGGCCTGGCTCCCGGGCCGTTCGAGATTTTCCCCTCCAGCCTGGCCTGCGCCTCCAGCCTGGCCTGCGCCTCCTGCCTGGCTTTCGTCTCCTGCCTGACTTTCGTCCCCCGCTTGTTCTTCGCGCGCGTCCAGGTACCGCCATTCCTGGGGGGTATCCGCGGGCCACGCATTAGTGACGAGGGCGTCCACCATCGGGTGCTCAGGAGCGAGGACCATGTAGGTGGCGCCAGGGAGCGTATCCGGCCGCGTCGTGAAGACACCGATCGTGAGTTCCGGTGTGCCGTTCACCCGGAACTCGACGTTGGCGCCGTCACTTGGCCCGATCCAGTTGCGCTGAGTCAGCTTGATCGACTCGGGCCAGTCGAGATGGTCCAGGTCGTCGATCAGGCGCTGAGCATACGCGGTGATCCGCAGCATCCATTGGCGCAGCGGCCGCCTGTAGACGGGATAGTTGCCGACGTCGCTGCGGCCGTCCGCAGTTATTTCTTCGTTGGCGAGCACGGTGCCCAGGCCGGGGCACCAGTTGACGAGTTCCTCCGAGATGTAGGCCAGGCGGTAGCTGCCGACCACCTTGCGGCGCTCGAGTTCGGTGAGCGCAGCCCACGAACGGCCGTCCGGGTTGGCACTGCTCACGGGTTCCCGCCGGCCTGATTCGAATTCCGCGACCAGTTCCCCGACATTCCTGGCGCGGCCCGCGTCGTCGTCGAACCAGCTATTGAAGATCTTCAGGAAGATCCATTGCGTCCACCTGTAATAAGACACGTCAGTGGTCGCGAACTCACGGCGCCGGTCGTGGCCAAAGCCAAGGCGGCGCAGTTGGCGCCTCATGTTGGCGATGTTGGCCGCGGTCGTTTCGGCCGGATGCTGCCCCGTGTCGATGGCGTACTGTTCGGCCTGGCAGGCCGAATGCGTCATAGCCGAACGGATGCAGCACGTTGTGGCCGGTCATGCGCTGGTAGCGCGCGTACACGTCGGTGCCGATATAGCCAAGCGGATGACCCACATGCAGGCCCGCTCCGCTGGGATAGGGAAACATGTCCATCACGAAGAGCTTCGGGCGGCCAGCGGCCCGGTCGAAGCCTTCTTCCAGCGGCCCAGCCGGGTTCGGCGTGTCGAATGTGCCCGCCGCCTCCCAGTGGGCTTGCCATTGAAATTCGATCTCGTTTGCTATACCTGCGTCGTAACGGAACAAGGGCAGCGTGCCAGTGTCAGTGCCGCCACGGGCACGGGGATCGTTCTCCGGCCCGCGGCCATGGACGCTATGGCTCATTCGGTCCTCGTGGGCCTTGTCGCTCACTCGGTCCTCACCTCCATCCGCTCACGAAAAAGCCCCTCGCGCACGAGGGGCCGCCGCGCTGATTCAGGCCATCAACGCGGCGCGCCAAGAAGGAGGCGGAATGCTCGCACGTCCTAAGGCTAGCGGAGCGGCTGGCGGGAGGCATAGCGCGGGAAAGCGAGGCGCAGACAAGGACAGGGGCATCGCTTAGCGGAGCAGTGCCGCGTGGGTAAGGGCAGGTTGGCCACGTGGTCGTCCAGGTTCTATGGCGGCGTGCCGAGTACCTACGTCCCGGCGCTGGTCCGGGTGCGGAACCAGTGGCGCCCCCGGTGGCCTGCCACGACCCACGGTGCGCGAGAGCGGCTCATCCCTGCTCGTCGTGGCGCCAGTTCTGGCGCTAAAGATCATGGCTGAAGCGGGGACGCGCGGCCGCGCGATGGTACAATTTCTCGTTGTGGCAGCGCACTGCCTGCCCGCTTCCGAGCTACCGACCGGCCCGCGCCGTGGTGGCGACGAGGACAAGGGTCTACGACTCGCGTGCATCGTCCAGTCAGGTCATACACCCAGGCGGGCAGGCGCGGGCCGACTCGCCAGGAAGACATGATCATGACTCGGAACAAAGCCCAGAAGACTGCCACCCGCCAGCGCATGGCAGAGACCGGCGAGCCGTACAGCGTCGCCAGGAGGGCGATCGGGGCCGCTGAAGCGGAGGCAGCGGATCCGGACCTCGTCGAGATGACTCCCGATGAGCGGTACGCCCGCGAGGCCGAGGCAGCAGGTATCAGCGCGGCGGACATCGAGGCACGGACAGCTGCCTTCCAGGCGCAGGAACGAGCCGACCAGATGCAAAGGGTGGCCGACCAGGCGCGGGAACGAGCCGATCAGGCAGAGGATGCCGCCATCGCGGCGGAGGAACGAGCCGAGCTTGCGCAGGAGGCCGCCGACCTCGCGCAGGACTGGGCCGATGAGCAGGAGCAGAAACAAGCGCAGGAACGAGCCGACCAGGTGCAGAGGGTGGCCGACCAGGCGCGGGAACGAGCCGATCAGGCAGAGGATGCTGCCATCGCGGCGGAGGAACGAGCCGAGCTTGCGCAGGAGGCCGCCGACCTGGCGCACCGACCAGCCGACGAGCGGCAGGAAAAGACCTGGGCGGCGCGCGAACGGGCCGACCGGGAAGCTGACCGTGCGCGGGAGTGGGCTGACCGGGAAGCTGACCGCGCGCGGGAACGGGCTGACCGGGAAGCTGACCGCGCGCGGGAACGGGCTGACCGGGAGCGGGAACGGGCACAGGAGCAGGCTGACCGGGCGCGGGAACGTGAGCGGGAACGGGCTGACCGGGAGCGGGAACGGGCTGACCGGGAGCGGGCTGACTGGGAAGCTGACCGAGCGCAGGAACAGCCTGAGGCTTTCCCCGGCCGCCCGCACCACCCGTGGCCGGGCGTGGCCCGGCCACCGATGCCGGCCCGGCCACCGATGCCGGCCCGGCCACCGATGCCACCCCCACCGCGGGGACCCCGGTCGCCCCGCTGAAAGCCACGCCTCTGCGCCGACAGGCCCTTGCCCACCGTGAGCATGGTGCCTCCGCGCGCCTCTGACGGCCCTCCCGGCGGCTCGGCACAAGACGACCGGGAGGGCCGGTCGCTGCCTGGACTGCTCACGCTGTCACCGGGTTGGACATGGGCGATCTGCGTTCCCGGGGTGCCGTGCGCTGCCGGGGTGCCGTGCGCTGCCGGGGTGCCGTGCGCTGCCGGGGTGCCGTGCGGCTGGCTGCGCAGTCAGGCGGTCGGCGCCCGGCTCAGCGTCACACCCGGCGCAGGACGGCCACCACTCGGCCGAGCACGGCGGCCTCGTCGCCAGGGATCGGTTCGTACGCCACGTTCTGCGGCATCAGCCAGACATGCCCGTCCTTTCGCTTGAGTGTCTTAACGGTCGCCTCACCGTCGATCATGGCGGCGACGATGTCGCCGTTCTCAGCGACAGGCTGCTGGCGCACGACGACCCAGTCGCCATCCGCGATGGCAGCCTCGATCATCGAGTCACCGGCCACCTTGAGCAGGAATAGCGTCCCCTCACCGACAACCTGCCTCGGCAGCGGGAATACGTCCTCTACACGTTCCTCCGCCAGGATCGGGCCTCCAGCGGCGATCCGCCCGACAAGCGGGACATACGCCGTGTCGTGTGCTGCTTGCGCTTCGGCTTCGTCCCGCTCGAGGACGTCATCGGCGGCCATGTCGTCCATGCCGTCGACCGGTGCCACCGCTCGTACTGGCGGCTTGCCTGGCAGCCTGACCTCGACCGCGCGCGGGCGGTTCGGGTCGCGGCGCAGATAGCCCTTACTCTGCAGGGTCGACAGCTGGTAGCTGACGCTCGACGTGCTCGTCAAGCCGACGGCCTCACCGATTTCCCGCATTGACGGCGGGTAACCCCTGCGTTGTACGGATTCGCGGATCACCTGCAGGACGCGGCGCTGCCGCCAGGTGAGTACGTGCGCGGGATCGGGCTGGTCTGGGAACTCCACGACGGTCGGGCCTTTCCTTTTTCCTTTCTTCCGCGGGGTCACGACAGGATCGAGTGGGTGTTTGCGCGGCCGGCCCGGGCTCCTGCGTGCCGGGCCGCCGCTGTCATTGCTGCTCATCTCCGCGGTCTCCTTATGGCTGTTGCCCGGTGCATGGCTGCGTTGCCTGGTGCACGGGCGAGTGCTGCCGGCCGGACTGCGGATCACCCTTCCGCTGACCTGCTGGCGCGCGGGCTTGTGGTGCCTTAGGCGAGCACTGGTGTCTTACGTGCGTTGTGTTGACTTACGGAGCCGACGTTAGCGGTTCTCGCGCGACACCTCAAACACCTGTTCGATGGTTGTGGAAAATGTCGTACCCCTGCGATACAACCGTACCTGTGTTCGATCGAACGTACGTACGATCGAACGTGTGTGCCTATTCGGAGGGAGACCGCGATGACCGCAACTGGGGCCGCCGCACCTGCACTCAGGCTCACCCGGCGCGGCCGGATCGTGCTCGTCGGCTTCCTCGTCTTCGCCGGCGGCCTGATCTGGCTGGCGGCGGCGGGCGGCGCTGCCGCGACAGGGTCAGGCGTATCACCCAGCGTGTACGAGAAGCACATGTCCCAGGTGGTCGTGCAGCCCGGCGACTCGCTATGGTCGATCGCGGCGCGCGCAGCACCCGAGGCGGACCCCAGACTCGTGATACAGCAGATTACGGACATCAACGCGCTGCCGAGCGCGGAGATCGCGGCTGGCCAGCGGATATGGGTACCAAAGGGCTGAGCACGCGAGAAGGCCGCTGTCGCGCAGCGCCTGACCCGTCGTTCGGGCGTAACACTTCGGCGTGGTGTGGTCGCGAGCGTCGTGCGCGGGGGTGCGGGGACGCCTGTGCGCAGGTGCGGGCGTCATGCGGGGACGGCGAGGACACCCGTGCGGGGGTGCGGACACGAACATGCCGGGTGCGGGGGACGCGGTGCGCGCAGCGCGCGACGCGGTCGCCCGGCTGTATGTGCCCGGTGCGGCCCCCGTGCGTTCGGTGGCTCTAGTTTGCACGTTGCTGCCGGCGGGTTGCGCTTGCGGATTGGCCGGTGTCTGCCGTACGGTCCCACAACATATAGTAGTTACAACGGTGTAGTTATCCACAGGTTGTGTTGACGGTCCGGAGGCGAAGGTGCACTGCCCGTTCTGCAGAAACGCGGACAGCCGGGTGATCGACAGCCGGACTGCCGAGGAGGGTACGGCGATTCGGCGCCGCAGGTCCTGCCCTGAGTGCGGGCGCCGGTTCACCACCCAGGAAGCCGTGATCTTGATGGTGGTCAAGCGCAGCGGCGTCACCGAGCCATTCGCCCGCGACAAGATTGTCCGGGGCGTCCGCCGGGCGTGCCAGGGCCGCCCCGTCGACGAGGATCAGCTCGCGGTCCTGGCGCAGCAGGCCGAGGACACGATCCGGGCGCGCGGCTGCGCGGAGATCGCCTCGCACGAGGTTGGCCTGGCGATTCTCGGGCCGCTCCGTGAACTCGACGAAGTGGCCTACCTGCGGTTCGCCTCCGTATATAGGGGGTTCGAGTCGCTTGCCGACTTCGAATCGGAGATCGTCCTCCTCCGCGCCGCCCACCACGGCGAGGCGGCGGACAGCGGCCGTAAGGCCGCCGCGGATGGGGCCAGTCCCGCGACGGGCCAGGCGGGCGACCCGGCCGGCGTCGGGGCACGCGACGAGGCTGGCGGTACGGCACGGGGCAAGACGGGCGAGATGACAGGCAGTACGGCGGACCAGCCGGAACTGGTGGATGCGACGGTCCGGGTCCAGTGAGCGGCGCTGTTGGCGGCCAGGAGAACGGCCAGAACGGTCAGGGAGAAAACCCGCGCCGGGCTGGTACTGGCCGGCCGGGCGAAAAATCGGCGACGGCCCTTACAGGGGCCACGAATGATCCAGCACGGTCCCGGGAGGGGGAGGAAATGACGGAAACGGCGAGCGGCCGGGCCGGGCGAGGTGGCAGCGGCGGCAAGGGCGCGCGCAAGGGAACGGCCGGTGACCTGAAGGGCCAGCGCATCCATACCACGCCGGGCGTGCATCCTTATGACGAGGTGACCTGGCAGCGCAGGGACGTCGTCATGACCAACTGGCGGGACGGGTCCGTCAACTTCGAGCAGCGCGGGGTGGAATTCCCCGATTTCTGGTCCGTCAATGCGGCCAACATCGTGACGACCAAGTATTTCCGCGGCGCGGTCGGCACGCCGCAGCGTGAGTGGAGCCTCAAGCAACTCGTCGACCGCGTGACCGATGTCTATGTTGCGACCGGCAAGGAGAACGGCTACTTCGCCACCGGCGAGGACGCGGAGATCTTCGAGCATGAGCTGAAGTACGCCCTCATCCACCAGGTTTTCAGCTTCAACTCACCGGTCTGGTTCAACGTCGGCACCACCTCGCCCCAGCAGGTCTCAGCCTGCCAGCCCTACGACGCGCTCGTGAGCACGCCCGCTGGCCTGGTGCCTATAGGCAGGCTCGTCGAGGCCGATGCCACCGGGACTAAGGTCTACGACGCCCATGGCGTGACCCGGATCGTCGCGACCAAGTCCAATGGCGTGAAGGATGTACTGCGCCTGCACACGAAGGCGGGCTACACCCTGGATGTCACCGCTGACCACCTCGTCTGGCGGTCCTCCGATCAGCGGTCAGGGCGTTTCCTGGCCGCGGGTGACCTTAGGCCGGGTGACAAGCTTGAGTGGCACAGACGCGACTCTAACGGCGAAGCCGAAATCGATCGAGCTGAAATCGCCGCCGCTGCGCTGGCCGGCTGGCTTCAGTCGGACGGTTTCGTTGGGCAGTATGACCGTGGAACCAACCGTTCGCTCACTATCGAAGCGATGACGGTCAACAAAGCGGAGCTTGATTGGGTCACCCGGGCGCTCGACCAGGTATTCCCAGATGTGCACAGGCACGAGCGGCGGGTTAAGACGCAGGACCAGCGGCTGGATTGCCGTCGAACGCGCCTATACGGTGAGTGCTTGCGTGAGTTCGTCGAGTGCTGGGACCTCTCAGTCCGTGGCACCGAAATGGACGTCCCGGAACGTCTTTTTACTGCACCACTCCCCGTCGTGGCAGCATATCTGCGCAGCATTTTCCAGGCGGAGGGGTTCGTATCGGCGCGCGCGATGTCCACGGTCGTCGAGGTCGACATGATCTCGGAGCCCCTTGTCAGGGGTATTCAGCGACTGCTCCTGCGATTCGGAATCTACGCCCGGGTGAGTACCAAGAAGGATCCCCGGCCTGACCGTCACGATACGTGGTGCGTGCGAATCCAGCCGGCCGGTGAGCGCCGCATTTTCGCTGATGAGATCGGCTTCATCGATCCAGTAAAGACGACCAAGCTCGATCGCAGTTTCGATCGCGCTGGGCGGCCCGCGCGTGAGATTAAGCGCCTGGAGATCGCGCGAGTTGAGCCGCTCGGCCCTATGGAGGTCTACGATATCCAGACCGAGAGCGGTGAATACCTTTCTGCTAACCTTCGGGTGCACAATTGTTTCATCCTTGCCGTCGACGACACGATGGATTCCATTCTTGACTGGTACAAGGAAGAGGGCCTGATCTTCAAGGGCGGATCGGGTTCTGGTGTCAACCTCTCCCGTATCCGCTCGAGCAGGGAACTGCTGAGCTCTGGCGGCACCGCGAGTGGCCCGGTGTCCTTCATGCGCGGCGCGGACGCGTCGGCGGGAACCATCAAGTCCGGCGGCGCTACCCGCCGGGCAGCCAAGATGCTCGTGCTGGACGTCGATCACCCGGACGTCGGGGAGTTCATCGAGACCAAGGCCCGTGAGGAAGAAAAGATCCGGGTGCTCCGTGACGCGGGATTCGACATGGACCTCGGCGGCAAGGACATCACGAGCGTCCAGTACCAGAATGCCAACAACTCGGTCCGGGTTTCCGACGAATTCATGGCCGCGGTCGAGTCTGGCGGCGAGTTCGATCTGGTCGCGCGACGGACAGGCGAAGTGGTCGAGCGGACCGACGCCAAGACGCTGTTCAGGAAGATGGCTAAGGCCGCGTGGGAGTGCGCCGATCCAGGAATACAGTACGACGGCACCATCAACGACTGGCACACCTGCCCAGAATCGGGCCGTATCACCGCGAGCAACCCCTGCAGTGAATACCTCCACCTGGACAATTCTTCGTGCAATCTCGCCAGCATCAACCTGCTGAAGTTCCTTCGCCAGGACGACACCTTTGACACGAAGCGGTTCACGCGGACCGTCGAGCTCATCATCACGGCGATGGATATCTCCATCACGTTCGCCGACTTCCCGACACAGAAGATCGCCGAGACCACCCGTGCCTACCGCCAGCTCGGCATCGGCTACGCCAACCTCGGTGCGCTCCTGATGGCGACGGGCCACGCCTACGACTCGGCGGGCGGACGGGCGATCGCGGCAGCGATCACCTCGCTGATGACCGGCGTGGCGTACCGGCGGTCCGCCGAACTTGCCGCCGTGGTGGGGCCGTACGACGGGTACCCGAGGAACGCCGCCGCGCACATGCGGGTGATGCGCAAGCACGCCGCGGCCAACGACGAGGTCCGCGTGCTGGGCGGCACCGACCAGGAAATTCTCGACACCGCGACGGCAGCGTGGCGTGAGTGCCTGGCCCTGGGTGAGGCAAACGGGTACAGAAACGCCCAGGCGAGCCTGCTCGCGCCCACTGGCTGCCTCACGGGGGACGCCTTTATCACCACCGGGCGAGGTCTTGCCCGGCTCAGCGAACTCGGCGAGGAATACGGTGACCGATGGCAGGACATCGAACTCGCCGTGTCCACCGATGAGGGCCCGAGGCTCGCGACGCGGTTCTTTGTCAACGGCGAGGAGCCGACCCGCCTCATCAGAACCGAGGGCGGATACAAGATCCAGGGAACCCTCGCGCATCGCGTGAAGGTGGTCGACACGCAGTCGGGAGCCTGGGCGTGGAAGCGCCTGGCCGACATCGTTCCAGGCGATGTGGTTCCCATGCAGCTGGGCACAATGGTAGGTACGAGGCGAAAGGTACCGCTGCCGGTCCTGGATCAGGCTTATTACGCCGGCGATCGCAATACGCGGGTACCCGACCACGTCACGCCCGAGCTGGCGGAACTCGCCGGCTATTTCATGGGAGACGGCAGCCTGCACGCAAAGGGGATCAGGCTATGCGTCGCCGACACTGACCTCGATGTAGCTGAGCGGCTCCAGGTACTGGCCAAGTCGCTCTTCGGCCTCGAGGCTGTGGTGACGGCCCAGGAGGGTTACCGGGAGGTGCTGTTGCCGTCGGTGCGTATCGCCCGCTGGTGGCAGGCGGCCGGCCTCGCGAAGGCGCTGCCTTCGGAAGATCACCAGGGTAAAGGGTGGGTCCCACGCCTGCCCTCAGCGATCCTTGAAACAAACGATCCGGAGGTGTACGGGGCCTTTGTGCGCGGTCTGTTCGAGGCAGACGGGACGGTGCTGGAAGGCGTACCGAGCCTGTCGACCGCGCACGACGCATTTGCTGGCGAGATGCGGAGCCTGTTGCTTGCTCTTGGTCTCGCCACGACGACCCGGGTAACCAAGAGCGGCTGGGGCGGACCCATCTTCGTGATTCGCCTGCGGAATATCGACCATGCTCTCAATTTCGACGAGTCGATCGGTTTCATCGGTGAGCGTAAGGCCAGTCTTATGGCAGCCCTGGAGCCCGATCGATCGGCGAAGAAGGATTATGTCTACCTGCCGAGAGCGGTATGGGAAGAGCTGGCGCCCATGGGAAGCTCGCGGCGGAGCACGGTGTTTCAGTCGCTTCGCAAGGCAGGCGGGGTCGCTCGGATGCTGGCACAACGGATCTTCGAGGAAACTCTCGACGAGAGGCTCGGTCAGGCGCTCGAATACCTGTTCGAGCGGATCGCCGCGAACGAAGATGGCGGCGTGCAGCCCACGTACGACCTGTCGGTCCCTGAGAATGTCACGTACGTGGCGAATGGGATGGTGAGTCACAACACCATAGGCCTCATGATGGACTGTGACACCACAGGCATCGAGCCGGACCTGGCCCTGGTCAAGTTCAAGAAACTGGTCGGCGGCGGGTCTATGCAGATCGTCAACCAGACCGTGCCACGCGCCCTGACCAACCTCGGCTACCAGCCCGAACAGATCGAGGCGATCGTCGAGTACATCGCCGAGCACGGCCATGTGGTGGATGCGCCAGGCCTGCGCGCGGAACATTACGACGTATTCGACTGCGCCATGGGTGAGCGGGCGATCAAGCCGATGGGCCACGTCCGCATGATGGCCGCCACCCAGCCGTTCCTGTCCGGCGCCATTTCGAAAACGGTCAACATGCCAGAAACCGCCACGATCGAGGAAGTCGAGGGCATCTATTTCGAGGGCTGGAAGCTCGGCCTGAAGGCGCTGGCGATCTACCGCGACAACTGCAAGGTGGGTCAGCCGCTTTCTGACGCGAGGAAGAAGGCGGGCGCGGTCACCGCGGCCGCGCCGGCGGTCGCAGCGCACGAGGCGCCGCCGGTGCGCAGGCGGCTGCCCAAGCAGCGCAACGCGACCGTGACCTCGTTCTCTGTCGGCGGCGCGGAGGGCTACATGACCGCGTCGACATATCCGGACGACGGGCTCGGCGAGGTCTTTCTCAAGCTGGGCAAGCAGGGATCCACGCTCGCGGGTGTGATGGACGCCTTCTCGATCGCGATCTCGATCAGCTTGCAGTACGGCGTGCCGTTGCGGACCTGGGTGGAGAAGTTCACCAACATGCGGTTCGAGCCTGCCGGGCTCACCGACGATCCCGACATCCGGATCGCCAGCTCGGTGATGGACTACATCTTCCGCCGGATCGCGCTCGACCACCTGCCCTACGACGAGCGGGCCGAGCTCGGCCTCCTGTCCGCCAGCGAGCGCAGCGCTCAGCTGGCCGGGGAAGACCCGGCCGAACTGGCCGAGGCCGACCCGGAGGCGATGGCCCAGTCCGCGCCCGTGGAACAGAAGCGTCCCGAACGGCTGCCGCCCGCTGCGGAGCCTAAGCACGCGCACTCGTCCACGGAGTTGATCGAAGAGCAGCAGGGCCGCACCGCGGACGCGCCCCTCTGCCTCACCTGCGGGACCAAGATGCGCCCCGCGGGCAGCTGCTACGTGTGCGAAGGCTGCGGCTCCACCAGCGGCTGCAGCTAATACTGAGCGGAATTGCGTTGAATGCAACATCCGGCACGGTTCGCAAACGGCATAGCCGCAGGTCGAGAGAGGTGGGCAGGAGCCCGTCTCCCGTCCACCCCTCTCGTTGACGTAGCCTTTCTTAGCTTGTTCAACAAAGTTGCGTTTGATGCAACAGGAAGGTGCAGGCGTGAGCCGCAGCATGCAGAACCAGAGCACCGGCCTATTGAGCCAGGTCGAGCAAGATGTGCTCGACGACGGGAAGCCAATCGGCGCAGCGCTGCGAAGGTGCATGCTGCTGGGCAGTCGCACTGGGTCGTCGCAGTTGCGTGAGTGGGCGACCCTGGAGCTCAAGGGCTATCCACTTCATGGTGAAGTTCCAGATTATCGTGTCATTCACGCGGGTCTCCACCTTGACGCCGTGACTACGGGCGCTGTCATCAAGGGCCAGCCAATCAGTTCAAGGTTGCTGCCGGATTTCGGCGCCGAGCATGTGAGCGAGCGTCTTCCGCTGACCCAGGCGGTTGACGAGTTGGAGGCTCTCGCTGAGCAGTTCGAGGACTCAGAGGAGTACCTGAAGCTGGCACTGCCGATGGCGGCCGAAATAGCCGCATATATGAACTATCAAATCGGTGACCCGTTCCAGCAGATACAGTTGGTTTACTGGTCCGTTCACCCCAGCGTAATACGGGGCGTCCTGGGGCAGGTGAGAACCGTTCTCACTGAGTTCGTCGCCGAACTGCGGGCGACGATCGGGGAGAGCGAGGAACTCCCGTCTCCGGGCCAGACGAACGACGCCTTCCAGGTGGCCGTCTCGGGTAATTTTCAGAACTCGCCGATCACGATCGCGAGCGGGCCAAAGAGTCATGGGGAGATTGTGAGGCTTATTCACGCCATCCGGTAGAAGTGCAGTCCAACAACGGCTGAGATGGTGGCGTCAAAGGTGTCGATTGGGCGACGGTAATCGGTATGCATAATCCGCCAGGTCTTGAAGTTCGCGATGACCTGCTCGATCATGTATCGAATCTTGTTTACCTGATTGCTGAATTCCTTCTCCCAGTCCAGAAGATCCCGGCATTCCGGCTTCCTGATGGGCGTGATCATCCCCTTGCCGACGTATCCTTTATCACCCATCTGGCTTCCTTCGGGAAACCCGACGAGCACTGATGATTCGTCGATGCAATGCGCGTCGTGGCGGCTTCCGTCGACCGGGTCGGATATCCATGCGAGCTCCCCGTAAAGATTGCACGCAACCTGGACGTTCTTACCGGTGGTTTTCCGCTTGCCTGAATACAGCTCCCGGTGCCCGCGCCACGACCAGCAGGGAAGCAGCGTGCCGTCGTAGATGTACTGGGTGTCCGGGTCGAGGTCTTCCGCCGTGGGCACGAACGGGGCAAGCGTGATCGCCAGCCGGGAAGTTATCCGCGAATTAGCTCGGCTAATCGTCGGCTGGGAAGTCTTGTGTGTCTCTGCGAGTTCCTGCTGAACGTGGTTTCTCCGCATGTAGGTGAGCGCTATAACCACTGACTTGTAAAGACCGAGAGACGGCGGCCACGGATCGATGTCACAGTCCTCCTCATTTACATATATCAGTGCGCACAGGTCGATGATCTCGTCTTTGGTGAATCCGGTGGTATGATACATGCGCGGCCTGTTTCTGTGGGACTGAGTCTGGTAACCCAATCCTTTCGAGAAGCAGGCCGCCTTTCACGTAGGCGCGCCGCTAACCGGAAATGTGCCACAAGCCTGACATCCCCGCCTGAATAACCCTCTGTGAACATTAAGAACAAGATTGCTGACGCGCGTGGCAATCTCATTATCGGCAGCAGCAATGTCGTGCAGAACAACACGAACGGCTTCGACCCGAGCGTTCTGCTCAATTTCGCGGGACTCGTCGGCCAGATAGCGCCGACCCTCGGTCTTCCTGCCGCTGAACAGGCTGGGCTGGAGTCGACCGCTGCCGCCTTGCATGAGGCCGCTAGCGAACCGATGCCGGAGAAGGGGCGCCTTCGTCGGCTGTGCGATGCAGTAATGCAGGGCCTGACCAAGGCGGCGCCGACTGTGGCCAGCCAGATGGCACTTGCCGCTGGCCAAGATGCGGTCCATATGCTGGGGCACTAGGCGGCGAAGCTGTGGAGAATGCTGCGCCGGACGCGCATTCCATGCGAGTGCGGGCCACGTGTGCGTGCGCGGACCGACTGACGGCAGCCTCTGCGCGGGTGGTTTAGAAGCTGAGCGATGCCTTCTGCTGACACGCAACGTCCGGCGTCGGTAAATGCGCTACCGGCGTTGACATCGCTGCTCGCGATGAAGGAAGGCCCCGATGGCTGCCAGGTCGAGTACGTTATCGGCGGGCAGGAGTTGACCGGCGCGGACTGGGAGACGGCGGCGCAGCTGCTGGCCGCGGATGCGATGCGGATACGCTGCGGCAAATCACCCGCTCTGGCCCGGTGGCGTGCCCGCCGTGACGGCGGTCCACCGGACACCGGAGCGCGTAAGGCGGCCGTCGAGGCATACGCCGGGATCGGGTTCGGGCTGCCCGGTGCACCAGCCAACGACGACCACCTGCAAGGTCATGTCGCCGAGCTGCTATGGAATCGGTTGATGCAGGAGCGGTCCGTCTGCCGTGATGGGCGTCGATTTGTGCATGCGCACTCCGTCAAGCCCGATCCTTTGGAGCCCGGTGGAGACGGCCTCGTCATCTACGAAATCGACGGAAACATCCAGGCGACCTACGGGCGGCGCCCGCGCTACCGGTTTGTACTTGACACCGCACCGGGCCAGACCAAGGGTGAGGGCGTCGTCGGCGGCACGCTGGTATTCCGGCTGTGGGAGATCAAGAAGCACGAGTCGCAGACGAAGAGGGTATCGGCGACCATCGGGCGCGCCAGCAGGCAGCTATCTAGCCGTGGGCAGGAGTACCTGGCCAAGCTCGCGGGCCCGGAGACCGTTGAGCAGGGCGGTCCGCTCGGTGATCTCTACGCAAATATGGTCGAGCTCTGGCTCGATGGCAGCGACCGGGCCGGAGCCGGGGTCTCGGTGGGCACCTCTGCGCAACATGCGCCGACTGGGCCGGGCGCGTTCGGTTCGATCGCGACAGCCTTCCCGCACTTCACCCTGCCGGGGCAGGTTGAGAGCATCGTGGTGGCGGTACCGGACTTTCCCGCGTTCGCCAAGCGTGTCAGGGAGATCGTGTGGAGCGGGCTCTAGACCTTGGGCTGCTGGCCGCCGCGCTGGCCGGGCGCACCGGTATCCCGAGCGCGGAGGAGCTGCAGCAGCTGATGGCCGACGTCGAGGTGCAGCTGCTGCTTCGCCGTGCCGAGATCCCGCAGGAGTTGCTCGATGCGGCCTGGTATCTGCACGCCGTCGCCTCGGTGAACCAAGCCCGCGAACGGTACACCCTCGCGCGGCAGCGCCAGGCGTTCCTGGTCAGCGCCCACATCTTCGACCTAGCGCTCAACCGGGACGAGTGGTCCCCGATCGACAAACTCTCCTTCGGGTTCGCCGCCGCTATTGGGTACCGGCGCGGTGGCCGCGACCCCAACGCCACCGCGATCATGAACCGGTTGCGGGCCGATATCCACGTCGAATCGCCCGTGCTCGACCACATGGACTCCCTCTCCCTGGAAGCCGGTCTGGCATGGCTGGGGTTTGAGACCCGTGCCCTGTTCACCTGGCTCGGCACGTGGCGGCGGCAGCTGGCCGGCCTGGCCCGCGCCTCGCAGCTTGATGACCTCACGACGACCGCGTTCGGCACCACCCACATGGTGGTGCTCGGGGCCGAGGATCTCCTGGAGTATTTCGCCCGCGGTGACCGCGACCGTCTCGAACGCGGCCGCGCCCGGCTGCGCGCGGCTGCCACCGGCCAGGCGGGCCCGGGTGATCTCAACGCCCGCTGGGTGGCATCGCACCTGCTGGCTCTGTCTGGGGAGGCGGAAGCAGGCTCGCTGTGGAACCCGACCGTGCTGCCACCGACCGTGCCCACTCTCGTCCGCCAGGCTTTCACGATCGGCAGCCCGCCGGTACTGACGTTGTGGGAGCCGCAACGCGACCTCCTGACCGGAGACCGGTCACCGTTCGATCCTGGCGTGCGTCGCATGGTCTTGGCGGTGCCCACCAGCGGTGGCAAGACATTGCTGGCCCAGATGCTGGCCGTGGAGTATCTGGCCCGAACCGACCGCAGCGTCTGCTATGTCGCGTCGACGCGCAGCCTGTGCCGCGAGGTCCGCCGGGCAATGACCACCCGCGTTCGCATTCTGGAGAAGGAAACCGGCCCGGATCTGCCCGACTTCCCGGCTATGGCCGATCTGCTCGACATATTGGACCGTGGTCAGCCCGCTGACGTCGAAGTGATGACCCCCGAACGGCTGGCGCATCTGCTGCGCCACGATGCTCCGGCCGTGCTCGAGCGGTTCGGTATGTTTATCTTCGACGAAGCCCAACTCCTCAAGGAGACCGGGCGCGGGTTCATTCTGGAGTCCGTGATCGCGCTGCTGGACTATCTGACCCGCCAGACCGACCACAAGATCGTGCTGATCTCCGCCGCGATGGGCAACGCCGGCGCGATCGCGCAATGGCTCAGCCCTGGTGGCCAAGCGCTGCGGCACGAGTCCCAGTGGCGTGGCCCTCGGCGCCTGCACGCCGCGTTCACCACAGAGGCGCACTGGCCGGACACCCGCCGGGAAACCATCCCAGCCGGCCGGGTATGGCCGTATCGGCTCGTCACACCCCTCAGCGGCGAAGTCCGCCTTCGGATGGCCGACGGCCGCACCACCAGGCTGTCCACCCAAGGCGACACTGGCTGGCGGCTGGTCCGCAAATCCAGGAAGGCCGACTTGGTGCAATTCGGGCTTCCGATCGACGACGGCCGGTCCACTAAGCGGTACGTGATCGCCAGCGAAATGATCGTGGAGCTCGGGCATGCCGGATCGGTCCTGCTCGTCGCCGGCACCCGTGGTCAGGCTCAACTGATCGCGCGAGGATTGGCCGATGAACTCGACGAGCACGTCGGCTCGGCACCGCTGGCCGATTTCGTCAGAGTTCAGCTTGGCGAGGACCACCCGCTCGTCGCCGTCCTACGTCACGGCGTCGGCTTCCATCACGCCGGTCTGCCCGTCGAGGTCCTAGAGGCCCTCGAACAAGCCGTCCGCGATGACACCCTGCCTTACCTCGCCTGCACCTCCACCCTCACTGACGGAGTGAACCTTCCTGTGCGGACCGTCGTTATCTACGACCAGACCTACGAAGGCCAGTTCGACGACGCCCGGCTGCGCGGCGCCCGTCTGGTCAACGCGATGGGCCGCGCCGGCCGCGCTGGCAAAGAGACCGAGGGCTGGATAGTCCTGGTGCGCGCGGCCGCACCCACCGAGGCGGACTTCCAGGATCTGAACCCCGACGCTGAGGCGCTCGCCGTCACCTCCTCGCTGATTAACAATGACGAAGCGCTCCATGCGCTCGCGGCTCTCGAACAAGCCATGCGCGAGGATGAAGACTCGCTGTTTCGCGTTACTGATCCCGCCGCCACCGATTTCATCGGCTTCGTCTGGCTCGTTCTGGCCATCGAAGAGGAAAGCGGCACGGACCCGGTCGCGGTCGACGTCGCCGGCATCGTCGATTCGACTCTCGCCGCCGCACAGTCATCGCGGGCCCGTACAACATGCTTGACGGTCGCCCATGGAGTCCGCAATGCATACCTGCGGACCAACGCGGAGGCCCGCCGCCGCTGGCCACGGACCGGCACCTCTATCGGCTCGGCCGGCATCATCGACCAGCTGGCCCGCGGCCTCGCAGATAGGTTCATCGACCTTGTACAAGAGGGGAGCCTCGGCGACATCTGCGACCCCCTGCATGCCATCAGGATGCCCGGCGTCATCGCCCAGCTACTAGATCTGCCCGAAGCTCCGCGATGGCGGTTCCGGGCCAGCCCTAAGGGAGATGATATCGAGGTCAAGCCGGTTGATTTGCTCACCGGATGGCTCGCGGGCACCTCATTGCCCGACCTCGCTCAGACACATCTCGCTGCGGCGGTCAAGCCTGCCTGGCGGATCGAGCAGATGGTCGACGCGGTGGCCGGACACTTCGAGCACTACCTGGCGTGGACCGTCGGCGCTCTCGTTGAACTCGTCAACACCCGGCTTGTCGACGCTGGTATCGAGAAACGGCTGTGTCCCGAGCTCGGCAGCTACATCCGTTACGGCGTCGCCGATCCCAGGGCACTGATCCTCATGACCTCGGGTATCCGATCACGCCGCTTGGCGCACGCCATCATCGCGGATCTCCCGGCCGACCTCGAACCCACGCGCGAGACCTTGCGTCTGTGGATAGCCAGGATGGGCGTGCCCGAGTGGCGCACCCGCTATAACGCGTCCGCTTCTGAAGTCCTGGATTTGCTTGACTTCACCCGGGTGCGTAGCCGCAGCCTGCTCAAGACGCTCCTGGAAACCGGAACCGTCACTGTCGAGCTGCCGGCCATGTCCTCCAATCTGCCGACCTGGAACGGGCCACTGACCCTGAGCCCCTGCGTGGCGAACCTCAACCGGCGCCGCTGGCCATCTACGCAGACGGCCAGCACATCGTCACCGCCGCTTCACAAGATCACGCAGACCTCGCAGCGATCCTCGACACTGGCCTCACCATCATCGTGGAGATCGACACGCAGACTGATCGACCGACACTATCGATCGCGCTGCCCTTCGCCGACACAACTGACTAGACACGACACCGCTCTAGCGGTCAGTGGCGGAGCCGAGATGGTCCCAGAATTGCCGAGTTCTTTGATCCCACCGTTGGTATGATTGCCATGTGAGTGAGTCTCCCGGTACTGAGAAGCTGTCCGCCACCGTTCCCAAGGGACTTGCCGCCCAGATCCGCGAACGCGCCGGCCGCGGCAACGTGTCGGCGTATGTTACGCATGCGCTGCTGCGCCAGCTTGAGCATGATCGTCTTGGCGATCTGGTTGCTGAACTAGAGCAGGTGCATGGCCCAGTCACCGACAATGAGGTGGCGGCCGCCCGGTCGGAGTGGCCCGGGCGGTGAGCCGCCGGCGGCGAGTCCGTGCCCGCGGCGCCGGAGTAATGGTGCTCGACAACGAGGGCGTGTCGAAGGCGGCGACCGACCGTGCCATGTATGTGCGGCTGAAGGTGGCCTATGACGACGGGCACCGCGTGCTGACCTCCGCAGCGATTCTCGCTGAAATCCTGCGCGGCAGCAGCCGTGACGCTGAGGTGCACCGCGTGCTGGCCCGGGTGGCCGTGGAGCCGGTCAGCGAAGCAATAGGGCAGCGGGCGGGCCAGCTGATCGGTGCCGCAGGAATGTCGGCCGGGCAGGCGGTGGACGCAATGGTGGCCGCGACCGCGATAGCGGAGGCTGAGCAGGCGGAGGCCGGTGACCGGGTGGCGTCGGTACTGATCATCACCTCCGACCTGCCGCATCTGACCAAGCTCGTCGCGGGGCGGACCGGTGTTGCCGTTGCGCACGTCAGCAAGCTGGGCAGCGCATCCTGACCACTGGCACCTGCCCAGGGACGCCAACCCGGATCGCTCGCCCAGCGCCCTGGCGTCGGGGAATACCGCACACTCCGAATAAGTGCGCTGCCCCAGTAAGCGAGCGGTAGTGCATCAGATGCAACAGACGGTGCGGCTGGCTCCGGGGCATCCGCCACGGAGCCAGCTACGACGAAGTCCAGGCACCCGACGGCCAGACCATCCTCGTTCCAGCGTTCCCTCGTGACGGTGAACGCCGCCGTCAGTGTCTGCGTCCGGGACGCGGCCATTTCGTCATTCCGCCCAGCGAGCGCGGCAAGCCACGGGACTAGCTACGGTGGCCGGCCTGACCGATGATCAGCGGGAAACGACTGCGCCATACCTCCGCGTGGCCGCCGACATCCGCGACAGAATCGAGCGCGGGGAGCTGCGTCCAGGTGACCCGCTGCCGTCGATTAACCGCATGGCGCAGGAAACCGGGTACAGCGAGAACACCGTCGTGCGGCGTACAACGCCTTGAAGCATGACGGCCTGGTGCGCACAGAGGCACGCTGGGGCACGTTCGTGGCAGAGCGAGACCAGACGCCGTAGAAGCAGTCGCACGGGCAGCCTGATGGGCACGTGCCTGCGTGGTGGCAGTCGGCACTGCGGGGGGCGCCACCACGATCATGGACAGGGCCCTACCTGGCGGGTGGCGTCTTGGCCCAGGCGCTCAGCATGCGGTCGATGCCGGGCTTGACGCGGTCCCTCGCGACCTCACGCGGAACGCCGGACATGAGCAGCGAATCGTACCCGGTGTCCTGGTGCCGCACGGACGCGACGACGGCACGGGTGATCGCCTCCCCGTCCAGTGCCCTGCCCGCGGCGGAGCGCCCGACCCGGCCGCTGCCCCTCGTGCCCGTATGGCGGGCGATCGCCTCCGCCCGAGCCGCCGGGCAGCCGGGGAAGAGCCGCAGGATGCCGGCCGCGAGCCGGGCCTGGAAATCGACATCCTCGCTGGCGCGGCGCTCCTTTTCGCGGTCGCGGCGCCGCATCCGGGCGTCCTCGTCCGCCAGGCACTGCCGCTCGGCCTCCTCGAGCGCGGGCTCTTCGACCAGAATGCCCTGCCGTTCATAACGTTTTCTTGATCGGCTCCACCGCACGACGACGGCCGACAGCCCGCTCGCCTTCTTGGCCCGGCGGGTGAGCGCCGCGTCTCCGGCGCCAAGAAACACCAGGTGATCCATGTCCGCGCAGGTCAGGCAGAGTGGCCCGGCGTCGTCCATGATCAGCAGGCCGCCGGTGTCGCCGCACGCCGCGCACGTCCAATCCTTGATCGGCATGACGACGACCAGGTCGGGGGCCTTGCTCTGGCGTTGCGTGAGACGCTCACGGCGGGCATCGGACAACTCAGGTGAGATCCAGTGCGTACGGTAGGCGCGTTCGACGCCAGGATCGCCGTCCGCGGTGAATTGCAGCGCGCGCCGGTCTCTGGTCGCGGCCACGTACCCGGTCTCGGCCGGGGTCAGGCCCGCCGCCTGCGCCCAGCGGTCGAGGTATTCGAGCACGTCCGCGCGCTTGGCGGGATGCACGGACAGGAGTTTCTCCAGATGATCGACGCGGCCCTGCCGCCACCTGTCGACCAGGGTCTGCGGCAGCCAGCCGATACCGGTCAGCACATCAAGAGGCGCGACGTACTTCTGCCTGGCGAGGGCGGCCTCCGCCGCCTCCGCGACACGGCGTTCGAGCTTCGACGGGGGATTCTGGCTCACGGATCGAGGGTAGTGAGCCGGCCGGGCCCACCGCGATACCGCCTTGAGACAGGCGGCCGGATCCGTATCGTCGGATGCCGCGTAAATAAGCGAACCGCGTCGGCCCAGGCAAAGCCGCAACGCTGCCGAACCGGACAGCCTGTGGGTGGCGGTCACGCAAACGTCCCAGCCACGTTCTTGCGCGGGTCCACGAGCCTGGCGGCGTCGCGGGCGGGCGGTGCCGCACGTGTGATCACCTATAGCGCGGCTCATGGATTCAATGCTGCCATGATGGCCGCATGCGAACTCTGCGCACGCCCGATGACCGCTTCGCCGACCTGCCCGGATTTGGCTACGAGCCACACTACGCGGACGTTCCGGACGGATCCGGTGGCACGCTGCGGATGGCGTGGGTAGCGGCCGGCCCCGCCGACGGCCCGCCCGTGCTGCTGCTGCACGGCGAGCCTAGCTGGTCGTTCCTCTACCGGAAGGTGATGAAGGTGCTTGCCGACGCGGGCTTGCGCGCGATCGCACCTGACATGCCGGGCTTCGGCCGCTCGGACAAGCCCGCCGACGTGGCCGACCACAGCTACGCACGGCACGTCGAGTGGATGCGGTCACTCGTGTTCGACAGCATCGGGCTGGATGGCATCACCGTGGTCGGCCAGGACTGGGGCGGCCTGCTCGGGTTGCGGCTCGCGGCCGAGCATCCGGGCCGGTTCGACCGGATCGTCGCCGCTAACACCGGATTGCCGACCGGCGACCAGGAACTTCCGGAAATCTGGTGGGCGTTCCGCACGGCCATGACGACCGCACCGTCGATCGACATCGGCAGGTTCGTCCAGTCGGGCTGCAAACAACCCCTGCCCGCCGATGTGCGCGCCGCCTACGACGCCCCCTTCCCTGACCCCAGCTACCAGGCGGGCCCGCGTGCCATGCCGGCCCTCGTCCCGGCCACCCCGGACGATACCGCCGCACCCGCCAACCGCGCTGCCTGGCAGCAGTTGCTCGCCTGGGAGAAGCCTTTCCTTGTCGCGTTCAGCGATGGCGATCCGATCACCGGGGGAATGGCACCGATCTTGAAACGCGCGATCCCCGGCGCTGCGGGCCGTGACCACCCGGTGCTCGAGGGTGCAGGCCATTTCCTGCAAGAGGATTCGGGGGAGCGGCTCGGTGAGATCGTCGCCGCGTTCGTACATGAGACTGCCTGACGCGCCGAAGTTGCGCAGAGAATTTCACCCCACTGTACTCACCAATCACTGTCGCCTCTCTGGTCCCAGAACTCCAACAGCGTTTACAGCCGTGAGCGGCGAGAATCGGTAAGCTGTCCACGCCAATCTCCGATCCGTAACAGCGTGCCGCGCCGAGGCGAGGGGCAGGAAGCATGCGCGGCTGGCCGATCGCGGTCGCGTAGCGGCGCGCGGTGTCGAGCCGGTTATGAAGGGCCTGACAGGCGCAGGGTGGGGCGCCGTCAGGACCGGTGCCTGCGGGGCTGCGGTCCGCCCCTGACGCAGGTTCTTCCCCTTCTAACAGATTCGGTGCTGCCGTATCCGGTGCGTGTGCGCTATACAGGGACGAGTGCGAGGGAACAAGGTGCGGCCTCAAGAGAAATCCTCGCCGGGTAATCACCCGGCGCAGGATTGGCTTAACCGCGCTCGGTCCGGGTTCGCCCGTGCGCCGGTTGGCCTGAAAGTCATCCTCCTGCTGGTTGCCGTCGTCGTGGGTGCGCTCGCCTCGCCATTTCTTTTGCTCGCCATACTCGGGTTCGCGATCATCTCCGTGCTGGAGGGCCGCAGAACCGTGGCCGCTTCAGTGTCGGTCGCGATATGGGGCCTGGTCGCGGTGTCGGTCGGTGCGGGCGGGCATCCAGCGTGGCTGCCGCCGCTCCTGGTGCTGCCGTTCGTCGTCGTGGCAGCCGCGCACGCTGCCACCCTCGCCCGCTGGTACGTGCCCTGCCGCACGGTGGCATGGGCGATGCTCTGGTCCATGCCCTTGGGAATCGCCGCGCTGCGAATCTGGCCGGCCCAGCCGGTTATCGGGCTCGGCGCCGCATGGCTGCTCGCCCTCGTCGTGCTCGGCTGGCGGCTGGCCAAGGCGATGCAGGACGAACGGGTGCGCGGGCGCACCCGGCTTCGCGGCGGCGGTGTCGCCGGCCGTACAGCTACGGCCACGCGGCCGAAACCCCCGTCCGCGAGCACGCGCTCGCGGGTGACGACGCCAAGGCCCAGGGAGAAGGACTCCGCCGCGGGCACGGTCGAATCCGCGCTGCCGGAAATCTCGGTCGATGAGGCGATGGCCGAGCTCGCAAGCATGATCGGCCTAGCGCCGGTGAAGGAGCAGATCAGGTCCATCGCCGCGTCGATCGAAGCGGCCCGGATGCGGGCGCTGGCGGGCTACGCGACCGACAAGCCGATGCGCCACTTCGTGCTTCTCGGCCCGCCGGGGACGGGCAAGACGACGGTCGCGCGGGTCATTGCCAAGATCTTCTATGCGTTCGGCCTGCTTGACACGCCGTACGTTATTGAGGCGCAGCGGGCCGATCTCGTCGGCGAGTTCCTCGGCGCGACCGCCATCAAGACCAACGAGCTTGTAGATTCCGCCCTCGGCGGCGTCCTTTTCATCGACGAGGCGTACAGCCTGGTGAACGAGGGGGACGGCCAGGCTGACAGGTTTGGCAACGAGGCGGTGCAGGCCCTGCTGAAGCGGGCCGAGGACGACCGCGAAGACCTCGTCATCATTCTCGCCGGGTACGAGAAGCAGATGGAGAACTTCCTCGCGAGCAACCCGGGGCTCGCGTCACGGTTCGCCACCCGGGTCAAGTTCCCCAGCTATACACCGGCCGAGCTACTGCAGATCGCCGAGTCCTGCGTGGAGCGGCGCGGCGACGTGCTCGAAGCCGATGCGCGGCCCGCCCTCTGGCGGATGTTCGAGGAGGTGGCGCGTCGGCGGATCGTGGATGACCTCGGCAACGGGCGGTTCGTGCGCAGCCTCGTGGAGAAGGCGGCCGAGGCACGCGACGTGCGGGTCATGAGCAACGGGCGCGATCCCGATCCGGCGGAGCTCATCACGATCCGCCCGCCGGACGCTGACCGTGCGTTCGCCGAGCTGACCTCGCGTTTCCGCGGCTACGAGCAGACGCCGACGCTGGCGAGCGCGCTCGCCGAACTCGACGGGCTCATCGGCCTCGAGCCGGTGAAGCAGCAGGTGCGCTCGATCGCAGCCCAGCTTCAGGTGGCGGGCATGCGCGAGCGTCAGGGCCTGGCGAGCACACCGCCCGCACGGCATTTCGTGTTCACCGGGCCCCCAGGCACGGGTAAGACCACCGTCTCCAGGATCCTCGGCCGCGTGTTCGCGGCGCTTGGGCTGCTTGCCCGTCCCGTGGTGGTCGAGGCGCACCGGGGCGACCTGGTCGGCGAGCACCTCGGCTCCACGGCGATCAAGACCAACAAGCTGATCGACTCCGCGCTCGGCGGCGTGCTGTTCGTCGATGAGGCATACGCCCTCAATAACAGTGGATATTCGGGCGGTGACGCCTTTGGTGCCGAGGCGATCCAGATCCTGCTCAAGCGCGCGGAAGACGACCGTGACAGGCTCGTCCTCGTCCTGGCCGGTTACACCGCCGCCATGGAGGCGTTCCTTGCCAGCAATCCAGGCCTCGCGTCACGGTTCGCCACCCGGGTGCGGTTCCCGAGTTACTCGGCCGTGGAGTTGCAGAGCATCGCCACGCACCTCGCGGGCCGCGCGGGCGACGTCTTCGACTCGGACGCGCTGGCCGGGCTCGGGCAGATCTTCGGCGAGGTGTGCGCGCAGGGCCGGGTCGACGAGCTTGGCAACGGCCGGTTCGCGCGGTCGATGTTCGAACGCGCGTGCGCGCACAGGGACCTGCGGGTGGCGCGGCTCGGTGAACGCGCGAGCGCGGCCGAACTGACCACGGTGACCGGCGCCGACATCCGCGCCGCCTACCAGGAATTCACCACCGGCTGAGCCGCACTCGCCAGCTCGCCTTGCCGGCATCCGCCCGTGCCCCGCCCCGTCGGCCCAGGGGCCCCGAGCTTGCCCGGCTCAGGCGGCCCGAGCTCGGCGGCGCTGGCCTGTGGCGCTCCGGCCGAACTGACCACCGTCACCGGCGCCGACATCCGCGCCGCCTACCAGGAATTCACCACCGGCTGAGCCGCACTCGCCAGCTCGCCTTGCCGGCTCATCCGCCCCCGGCCCGCCCCCGCGCCCGCCGGCCATGGGCCCCGAGCTTGCCCGGCTCAGGCGGCCCGGGCTTGCCCGGCTCAGGCGGCCCGGGCTCGGCGGCGCTGGCCTACGGCGCTCCGCGCCCGCCGGTTCATGTGACCCCAGCGCCGTCGGTTCAAGGGCCCCGCGCCCCGTCGGCTCATTCGGCCGGGCCCCCCGTCTGCTCGCGGCCCCGCGCCCCCGTCTGCTCGCGGCCCCGGGGCTTACTTTGCCCTTCTTCGTCCTCTCCGCCCCTCTGCATCGCTTCGTTCCCTCCATCCTCTCCGTCGTCTCTCCTCTCTCCAGCCCCTCTCCGCCCTCTGCATCAGTACCGTCCCGCACCCAACTTGCCGCACCAAGGAGTCGGCCGCGGAGGTCGGGTCCTCATGATCGCGGTATTCTTACCGCGAATACGGCAGGAAAGTTACCGCGATCATGAAAGTCGGCTGCGCTTGGGGCCGGGTCGCGGTTCAGGGGTGCGGCGCCGAGCCGCGCGCCGCGGCGGCCGTCACGAGCAGCGACTGCGCCGCCGCACCGACCGGTCCTGCGGCATCGTGCAGCGTGGTCAGGCAGTTCCCGGTGCCTTCCGGGCCGACCAGGGATGCCGATTCCAGGCAGACCCATTCGCCCGCCAGTTGCCTGTGCAGGTGCAGTGAGAGATCGAGGTTGTGGTAGTTCCAGGCGGCCCGGTCGAGAATGGCGCTGATCCCGCTGCCGAAGTCGGCCAGGGCGGCCACGCGCTGGAGGGGCGAGCAAACTGTGCCGGGCAGCAGTGGCACGCGCAGCCGCGCCCACGCGGTCGCGGGGGCGCGTTCGCGGAACGACCCGCGGACGAATCGCATCTCGACCGCCTCCTGGTAGCCGAACCTGAACGACGCGCGGCCGTACGACGATTCCTCCGGCAGCGGCGGCGGAGCGGCGGATCCCATGGCAGGATCGGCGGCGGCATGGGTGGGTGTCGCAGCGGAGTGACTGGTGGCTGGTGTGGCCGCCGATCCTGGGAAGGCGGTTTCAGGGATCCGGCCGGGGGCCACCTGCCAGGCCCGGGCTCGCGCGAAGACCCGCCCGTCATGGCCGAGGCTGGCGTTCACGCAGCGGGCGCGGCGGCCGTCCTTGACCACCTCCACGTCCGTGGACAGCTCGGCGATTGGCACCGCGCTGAGGAAGTCCACGGTGAGCTGCGGCGTCAGCCATCCGGGTGGAGCGGCCGACTCGAGCACGCACGCGAGCAGCGCGGCCACGGGCCCGCCATGCTGGCGGTCAGCCGCCCATGGCCCCTGGGTGAGCTTCGTCGGCACGTATCGGCCGCCCGGTCGCGCCGTGTACAGGCTGTCGTCCATCCGCACAGTGTGCCCGAGACCCCGGGCCCCCGCATGCGGCGCAAGCGGCGCGCCACGTGGCAGCCGTTACGGCTGTGCCTGCCCCGGGGGCGACCGCCCGGGCCCCCGCATGCGGCGCAAGCAGCGCGCCGACGCGGCAGCCGTTACGGATCGGGGGAGACGCCTCGCGGTCAGGCGTCCGGCGGGAGGTCGCCGAGTGCGGCCGCGATGTCGTCTTCGTCCTGGCCAGACTCGTCCAAGGTCTCCATCAGCACATGCAGGGCCTCGTGCCGTTCGGTGCCGAGGTCGAGCAGCCGCTGCGCGGCCTCCCACAGCTCCGGCGGCTCGCCGCGCCACAGCCGCTCCGCCAGCGCGACGTGACGGTCGATATGGGTGGCTTCGTCACTCCGCGCGCCGTGTCGGCCCGCGCCCGGCTGGCTGCCGCGTGCCGTGGTCGGCCGCGAGCAGCTTCCTGCGGTCGGCGGGATCCGCGGGGTCGAGGCTGGCGAGATCAACTCGCCGTGGCGGCCGGCGAGCAGCGGGAATGCGAACGTGCGCCGCGCGAGCGCCTCCAGGTCACCGTCCGGGAGGAGCCGGTTGACCAGGTCACGATCAAGGCCGAACGACTCCGGATCGCGGTAGGTCCGCGCGAAGGTGCCGATGGACTCGAACACCGCGTCGAGGGTTGCCCTGATCGCGCTTCCTGGCAGGCCGCTGCGCCGGCCGGCCCATCGCGTCCATGCGGCGAGCACGTGCGGCATGGCCTCCTGCTCCGCCGGGCTCAGCACCACCTTGCGCGGCAGCCAGTCGAGCAGGAACCGCTCCACCTTGATGGGGCTCATCCGCAGCGGGCGGCGGAGATCGTGGTCGCAGCCGTAATCGATGATGCGATCGGCGCAGCGGCTCGCCGCCTGCCGGTCGGACAGGTCTTCGGCCTCGTCGGAGGCGAGGAACTCGGCCGCGAGCATGGCTCTGCGGTCCCTGCTCCAGGCCAGGCCATCCGGGCCAGTCGTGCCCGTCGCCAGCCCCGGGGCGCCCGCAATGGACCCGGCCACCGGCTGGCCGGGTGGGAGTGCGCGGATCCGTGCCCTGATGAAGGCGTGATAGCCGGCGAAGGAATCGCTGACGCGCGGAGCCGCGGCGCGGTCGGTCTCGGTCAACGCGGCTTCGAGCACGCGCCGCGCCTGCCCGGGCGGCAGGGGCTCGAAGGCACCGAGACCGATGCCGCCAGTGTCCTCGGGGCGTCGTCCCGCCGTCGCGCGTCCGTGTTCGAGCAGCTTGTCCACCTGCGAGGTAACCCAGCCGTCACGGAGTATCCCGCCGAAGTTGTAGTCGACGGCGGCGACTAGCGCGTGCCTTTCCTCGCCCGCGTAACTGAAGACGCAGACCACCTCGTCGTGGTCACCGTAGGTATCGCGGTTGAGGTAGCAGTCACCTGGCGCGACCTTGCCGACCTGGTCGGCCCAGCGTGGCCGTGGCACGCCGCGCTCCATCAGCTCGAGCGCAGCCTGCTCCGCCTGCGCGGCCTGCCGGGCGGTGCCGAGGCAGGCGATGCCCGCGAGCAGCGCAAGCGCCGCTGGGCTGTCCTGGCCGGCGGCGTAGGCGACCAGGCCCTCACCCACCAGTTCCTCGATGTCCGCGCCGCGGCTGCCGCGGGTGCCCAGCTGCCTGATCCCCACGAATCAGCCGCTGCCCCCACCAGGCGCCGAGAATCTCGCTGACCATGAGTTCGGCGTCCAGCGGGCTGCGCACCGCGAGCAACTCGCGCGCTGCCCTGAGCATGTCGGCGAACAGCGCGTTCGGCGGCGGACTCACGCCTGCGGCCGCCACTGTGAGCTGCTTGTCCATCGCGCGGGCCATTGCGCGAGCCACGGCTCGAACCACCGTGCGGGCCCTGGCCACTGGGGGGTTTGCTACGGCGTTGGCTCACACTTTTTCCTTGTTGGCCACTCCGCCCGCCTGCCGCGTTGCCTGCGGGCCCGATCTCATCCATCCGGCCCGGGCACGCGCCTGCAGACTTAGCCGCGCCTGGCCCGGCACGGATCAAGCCTCTCAGATTCGCGCACCGCAACGCCAACGTGACGCGGGCGGTTCGCGCCCGCCGTACGTTCTCGTGGCGCGCCTGGGTCAGGCGGGTTCATGCGTTCGGCGAATGGCTAGCGCCCGGACGGCGGCACCGAGTTCACCAGCCCGAGCAGATGCTCGCGCGCGAGCCCGCTCGACCAGTCCACTCGTGACCGCGAGCCCCAGGTGCTCCGCGCAGATCCACGTATCGGCGACACAGCGCGCGATCGTGGCGGGTGCCAGCGCGGGGAACTCGGCGGTGAGCCGGCTGGTGACCGGCTCGCTGGCGGTCGAAGCCGTCCGGAGAACCTGCTGCGCCCCTGTGACGGCGCGCTGTATCACTGCCTGCATCTTGGACCTCTGTAAGCGTGTATCAGCATGCCTGGGCCACGCGGCACTGCCACAGTCCCATTCCAGCCCTCTTGACCGTACTGTCAAGAGCCGGTGACGTAAACCGCGCGTTACTTCTGTATGGCTCTGCTTGGCCGCGGCTCGCGCTGTGCTACCGAGTCCCCGCGGACGCTGACGCCGCGGACCTGCCGCGTGTCAGCCAAATATCCATCCCGCAGGATCCCCCGATAGCCGCCGGTTGGAGCTCCGTCACAGTAGTGTAAGACCTGCTACAGCGGTGCTGTCATGTCGCAATTCAAGATCTTTCTGACCTAGGTCTTCACGAACTTGCGGTAGGATCTGGCTCCCTCAGTGGCGAGCCCGCCTGGCGTGACGAGCCTAAGTTCGCGGCGGCCGGCAAGACTGGGCGGCGGAAGAGCCGTTGCGGTCGTTAGCACTGGCCGGGCAGGTGGCCGCGCACCACTTCCCGCTGCGGTCGCGGGAACCCGGCGCGGATAATGCCGCGGCCGCCGCGGGGCCCGGTCTAGAGCCGGGTAGCGGGCTGGGGTATCAAAGTTACGCATAAACGGCGGAAGAGTTGTCGATGCCGCTCGCTGGGCACGTTCCGGGGTGCCACTTCCGGCGGCGGCCGCCGGAACCCGGTGCGGATCAGGCTGCGGCCGCCGCGGTAAGGGGTCAAGAAGCCGGGTAACGGAGCTGGGCGTGCACGCCGTCTGATGGCCCCGTCTGGCGCGTACAGGTCCCCAGTACCATGCCAAGACCGATAGCCTGCTGTATTCAGGGCACACTGCACGTCACCCAGCACAGCAGAAGGCCGAAGGGAGCCATCGCATGGCAGGCGCCGGCCCCACGCGGGGGTCTCTAGCGTGAGCACGGACACATCCGTGCCGCAGCCACGGGTGTCCGGGCTGGCCGTCTCCGATTCCGCGTTGCTCGCGACGCTGTTGCGTGAAGCGCCGATCGGATTCGCGTTCTTCGACCCGGATCTGCGGTTCCTGCGCGTGAACCGTACGCTTGCGCGCTTGCACGGGCTGGGTCACCGTGAGCATCTGGGGCGGCAGCCGTCGGAGATCTGGCCGCCGACCTCGCCACGAGAGTCGAGTCGGCGGTGCGGCGGGTACTGGCAGAGGACCAGCCGGTCTTCGAGGCCGACCAGCAGATCGCGACCGTCGTAGCCGGAGACGCGCCACGCGCCGTCGCCGGACGGGCCGCAGGTGGCGGATCGAGCCGATCTCCGCCGGAGAGATCAGGCGGAAGTCCACCACTGGGCATTCTCCTGGTTCCCCTCGCACGATCCGGACGGGAAGATCACCGGCGTCGTTCTGATCGCGGTGGACGTCACCGACCGGCAGCACAGCGAGGAGGCGGTCCGCAGGAGCGAGGAGCGGTACCGGTCCCTCGTCCGGGCGGGCGCGCAGGTCGTCTGGGTGACCACGCCCACCGGCGAGATCGCGGAGGACTCGCCGGAATGGCGGGCGATCACCGGCCAGACACTCGGCGAGTACCTCGGCAGCGGCTGGCTGGACGCCATCCATCCCGAGGACCGCGAGCGGGTGGAGCACGCGTGGCGCGAGTGCGTGCGGACCGGTGCGATCTTCGACACTTCGTACCGGGTCCGCACCCGCGCGAGGGCGTACCGGTACTACGACGTGCGGGCTGTGCCCATCATGCGCGACGGTGAGGTGGTCGAGTGGGTCGGTGCCAACACCGACGTCACTGGCCAGCGTGAGGCCGAGGAGATGCGCGGTCGTCTGACCGAGCAGTTGTCAGCCGCGGCGCTGCGCACGGCCAGGCTGCAGCAGGCGACGTCGATGCTCGCCGAGGCGCTCACCGTGGAGCAGGTCGTCGAGGTGATCACGGAGGTCGGCCGGTCGGCGATCGGCGCGGACCGTTCCGCTGTCGCCCTGATTGATCCTGAACGGCTGCGCTTGAAGACAATCAACGCGGCCGGGATCCCCGATAGCCCGGGCTCACATGGCGACGACATACCGCTCGACAGGCCGAGCATCATGACGACCGCGATCCTCACCCGGCGGCCCGTCCTGATCGAGACCCCGGACGCGCTGCGCGCGTACTTCGAGCCGGAGACGAACTTCGACCTCTTCCTCGAGCACACCGACGAACGAGCCTGGGTCGGGCTGCCCCTGCTCGCGGCCGGTGCGCCGCTCGGCGCGCTCAGGTTCTCCTTCGCCCGGCCAAGGAAGATAACCGAAGAGGAGCGTGTGTTCCTCGAGGCGCTGGCCGGTCAGTGCGCACTCGCGGTCGAGCGGGCGACCCTGTTCGAGCGTGAGCACACGACTGCGGAGACCCTGCAGCGCAGCCTGCTGCCGGACCGGTTGCCCGATGTGCCGGGCATCGTGCTTGAGGCGAGGTATCTGCCGGTCACGAGCAACATGGAGATCGGCGGCGACTGGTACGACGCGTTCGTGCTGGCGGATGGTCGCCTTGCGGTCGCGGTTGGAGACGTGATGGGCAAAGGGGTCACAGCGGCGGCGGGAATGGGCCGGGTCAGCAATGCGCTTCGCGCGCTCGCCCTCACCGACCCGCGCCCTGCGGCGGTCCTTACCGGGCTCGACCGGCTGTTCGCCGCCACCGAGCTTGAGGAGCAGGTCACGACTGTCGCTTACGTGGTCATCGATCCGGTGACCGGGGAAGGCGTCGGTGGCAACGCCGGCCATCTGCCGCCACTGCTACTGTCAGCAGACGGCTCGCCGCACCTCGACACGACGCCCGCGGGCACCCCGCTCGGCTGGGCGAGCCCGCGCAAGCAGTACGCTTTCCGCCTGCAAAAGGGCAACACGGCGGTCTGGTACTCCGATGGACTAGTGGAGAGCCGCGACCGCGGCCTCGATACCGGCCTTGACGAACTCGTCATGGTCGCCGGGCAGGCATCCCCGGAGGTGATCGCACATCCTGACAGGCTGCTTGAGTACCTGGTGGACCGGATGCTCGCAGGTCACGAGCAGGACGACGATGTCACCGTCCTCGTACTTCAGGTGCCACAAGAATGATGTGCATGAGCGCAGGTGAGAACCCGAGGGACCTCGGTCACCGCCGCAGCCAGACTGCCCGATTGGGACGATGCACCGCCTCGGGCCGCCTAATGTGGTGGATGGGATGGTCCACGAAACCGGGTTCTCCCAGCAGGGTCCGAATCTCGCCAGATGTTCGCAGGAGAGGTATCTGTGTCGCCGGCTAGACAGCAGCGAGAAACAGCGGTCGCACTTGTGGATGACGCCGTGCCCGCGCCAGGAGAAGGCGAGCTGGGCGCGGATTCCGGGCGGGTGCGCCGGGGCGCGGCGAGAAAACGGCCGCGCGCAGTGGACGAGCCGACCGCTGAGTCGCCGACCCCCGCGTCGCCGACCTCCGCGTCGGCTCCGGGCGCGGAGCACGCTCCGCGCAAGAAGGGCGGGCCCCGGTCGGATGAGACCGGCCCGGCCGGATCACCACCGGTCGGGCGAGCTTGACGTCGGCCCGGACGACGTGGCCGACGCCGACGCCGTGGCCGACGACCTCGATCTGATAGGCCCGGACGACGTCGGCGACCTGGACGACCTCGAAGACGTCGACGTCACCGACGAGGAGATCGTCGCGGAAATCGGTCGTGGTCGTGGATGACGGTGCCGATGTCGCTGACGTCGACGACGCCGCCGATGTCGAAGAGGCCGTGGACGGCAGCGACGGCCCCGACGGCGTGACCGCCGGGCGGGAGGTGAACCAGGCCGCCGGTGCGGCGGCGGACACCGAGACAGATGACGAGGCTTTCGTCTACGGCGACGACGACGAGGATCTCCCTGCGGCTCAGGTCGCCTCGGCAGGCGCCACCGCCGACCCGGTGAAGGACTATCTCAAGCAGATCGGGAAGGTGCCGCTGCTCAATGCCGAGCAGGAGGTTGAGCTGGCGAAGCGGATCGAGGCGGGGCTGTTCGCCGAGGAGAAGCTCGCCGCGGACGGCACCCGGCTCGGTGTGGACGGCCGGGCTGATCTGGAGTGGATCGCCGAGGACGGCAGGCGCGCCAAGAACCACCTGCTGGAGGCGAACCTTCGGCTCGTGGTGTCGCTCGCGAAGCGGTACACGGGCCGCGGGATGCTGTTCCTTGACCTGATCCAGGAAGGCAACCTGGGCCTTATCCGCGCGGTCGAGAAGTTCGACTACACCAAGGGATACAAGTTCTCCACCTATGCGACGTGGTGGATCAGGCAGGCCATCACCCGTGCCATGGCCGATCAGGCACGGACGATCCGCATCCCCGTGCACATGGTGGAAGTGATCAACAAGCTTGCCCGGGTGCAGCGGCAGATGCTTCAGGATCTGGGGCGTGAGCCAACGCCGGAGGAACTCGCGGCCGAGCTCGACATGACGCCCGAGAAGGTCATTGAGGTACAGAAGTACGGCCGTGAGCCCATCTCGCTGCACACGCCGCTCGGCGAGGACGGTGACAGCGAGTTCGGCGACCTGATCGAGGACTCCGAGGCCATCCAGCCAGGGGAGGCGGTCAGCTTCACCCTGCTGCAAGAGCAGCTGCACTCGGTTCTCGACACGCTGTCCGAGCGTGAGGCAGGCGTGGTCTCGATGCGGTTCGGGCTCACCGACGGGCAGCCCAAGACGCTCGACGAGATCGGCAAGGTCTACGGCGTGACCAGGGAGCGGATCCGCCAGATCGAGTCCAAGACCATGTCGAAGCTGCGCCACCCTTCCCGTTCCCAGGTGCTGCGCGACTACCTCGACTGATCCAGCCCCGCGCGTCGCCGTGACGCCGCCCGCCACTCGCGGGCGGCGTCACGGCGTCTGGCCCGCCCGCCACCTGCGGGCCGCGTCACGGCGTCCAGCCGTCCCCGTCAGGCCAGCGGTTCCATGATCGCGGTAACTTTGCCACGGTATGTGCCGGAAAGTTACCGCGATCACGAAAGCCGGCGCTGTCCGGGACGCTCCCATGGCCTGAATCGTGATCGATGGCCCGTTGGGCGCCTGATAGCGCCCCCAGCGGGCCAACCATCAAGCTCATCCGCCGGCCGTCGCCGCGCGCCGCTCACGGATGACGGCGGCGTGGTGGGTGAATCAGTCGGTCGGCTGCTGGCCGGACGTGGCAGGCTGATTCAAATGAGGGATTCTGAGATCCGTGTCCGCACCGCGGTGGTCGCAGACGTCGACGCGATCATCGATGTGCATATCAAGGGGGGAGCGTCTACTACGACGGTTTCATCGCGCAGGAACGGCTCACGCGGCACGCTTTACTGGCGCCGGCGAGAGCCGTCGCCGTTCGCGGCGAGCAGTGCGGCCGCGTGGTCTGGTACGTAGGTCTGGGACTCACGCGGCATCCGCACATAGCCCTGCGCGGGCGGCCGGGACGGCAACTCCAGCGGGCGCCACTGGACATCGTGATAGGGGATGCTCGAGACCAGGTGCGCGATCATGTTGATGCGTGCGCGCCGCTTGTCGTCACTCTCGACGACGTACCAGGGAGCCTCCGGAATGTCGGTGTGCACGAACATCTCGTCCTTTGCCCGCGAGTAGTCCTCCCACTTGGTGATGGACTCAAGGTCCATTGGGGACAGCTTCCAGCGGCGCATCGGATCATCGAGCCTGGACCTGAACCGGATCTGCTGCTCGGCGTCGCTTACCGAGAACCAGTATTTGCGGAGCAGGATCCCCTCCTCGACCAGCAACCGCTCGAAGATGGGGCACTGGTGGAGGAACCTCTTGTACTCCTCCTTGGTGCAAAAACCCATCACGTGCTCGACGCCCGCCCGGTTGTACCAGCTGCGGTCGAACAGCACGATCTGACCTGCGGCGGGCAGGTGCTCAACGTAGCGCTGGAAGTACCACTGCGACCGCTCACGTTCGGTCGGCGCTGGCAGCGCGGCGATCCTGGCGACGCGGGGATTGAGGTACTGGGTGACCCGCTTGATCGTGCTCCCCTTGCCTGCCGCGTCACGCCCTTCGAAGATCACGATTGCCCGCTGCCCCTCCGCCCGCACCCACTCCTGGAGCTTGACGAGTTCCGCCTGCAAGCGGACCAGTTCCTGCTCGTAGATGCCCCGCGGCAGCCGTTTGGCATCCGCGGCCTTGATCTTACGGGCCGTGGCCTTCACCTTGCCGTCCTTGTGCGCCACCGTCATTCCTCCCTAGCTACTGGGTAAGGACGTACCCGGCAAACGGCAGGCGATCCTGGCAGATATCACCCCGGCCATGTCAGCCGAGCGGGACAAGCAGATCCTCCTCGGCGGTGAGCACCTCGCCGGGAAAGGCAGCAGCCGCCTCGGCGACCGATACCGCGCGGTCGCTGCCTGGCCAGAAATGGGTCAGCATGAGCCGCCGCGCCCCGGCACGCGCCGCCCACTCGCCGGCCTCGGTGGCGGTCAGGTCCAGCCGCACCTGGCCGGATGGCGGTGCGCCCTGCACGGTCGCCTCCACGATGAATAGGTCGGCGCCCGCGCCGAGGTCGGCGAGCGCGGGGTCAGGGCCCGTGTCGCCGGTGTAGGCGAGCGTCATCCCCGGCGCCTCCAGCCGGACCCCGGCGTTGGGCAGGTGATGCGGAAGTTCAAGACCCCTTATCCCGAACGGCCCCGCTCGCTGCGGCCACTCAAGCTCATAGACGTCATACACCTCGTGGAGGTCGGCGCGGGGGTCGAACGCGGCCAGCCGCTCGATCACGCCTTCTATGCAGAACAGCGGGATCCTGCGGAGCTTCGCGTCGCCGTAGGCACGTGCCCGGTACAGCGCATGGGCATCCACACAGTGGTCGGCGTGCCCGTGAGTGAGAACCACGGCGTCGACCTGGTCGGCGGGGCAGTGCGTGATCAGCCGGGGGAAGGTGGCGTAACCGAGGTCCAGGACGATGCGGAAGCCATCCCATTCGACCAGGAAGCCAGACGCCGCGCGCCCGGCTTCTGGCCAGCCGCCGCAGCCGCCGAGGACGCGCAGGCTCCGCATGAGACTCATTGTGTCAGCGCGGGTCCCCACCTGCGCGGGCACGGGCGCGCCCCACAGGTCCTGGTTGTCGCGCGGCTGGCCAAAGATCTCCGGGAGACGCCCTGAGCGAGGCGCGCGGGGAAAACGGCGCCCCGCCGCCCATCAGGACGGCGGGGCGCGTGGAAAATGGGCTCAGCGCTCGCGAGCCGTCTCCTCAGCATGAGACAGCCGCTGTGTCTCGTCCTGGATTTCTACCGCTATCTTGATCAGCGCCGACGCGTGCTTCCTGTTGTGATGCGCGCAGAACAGCAGCTCACCGGAGTTGGCGAGCAGGACACGGACGTATGCCTGGGCACCGCAGCGGTCACAACGGTCCGCGGCGGTGAGCGGCTTGGTAGGGGCTAGAGCTCCGTTCAAGGTCGCTTCCTCGCCTTCAGCTGTCTTCCTTCGTGCGGTTCCGGCTTTGTGGTCCGGCCCGATCAATCTTCTGTGACTCTCAGCTCACCACAACACTTTGCCGGACCTCGACGTTCCCAATCCGACTCCTCGTACGCCACAAGCGAAAGTCCGCGTGAAGTGACCTAAGTCACTGCCGACTTACTGTAACGCCTTAGTTCACCTCAGTAACTGGTTTCGCTCACGGAAATGCCATCATTGGATACTCTGCGCGCTCATGACCCGGCCTGCGGCGTGCCTGTCCCGCGATGTCAGCGGGACCGGCTACCCTGCGGTGAGGCATCCGTCCCCGCCGCTGGCGAGGATCCGCGCCTGGAGGAGACCACCCGTGACCGCCCCTATCAGCACGCCTGTGCCCGGAACACCTGCCGGCGCCGATGCGTATACGGCGCATCACCTGTCGGTGCTCGACGGCCTCGACGCGGTCCGCAAGCGCCCAGGGATGTACATCGGCTCGACCGACAGTCGAGGCCTGCTGCATTGCCTGTGGGAGATCTTCGACAACTCGGTGGACGAGGCACTCGGCGGGCACTGTTCGCGCATCGAGGTCACGACGCACGCCGACGGCAGCGCGGAGGTTCGCGATGACGGCCGCGGGATCCCGGTCGACACCGAACCCAAGACCGGCCTGACCGGCGTGGAGCTTGTGATGACCCGGCTGCACGCCGGCGGCAAGTTCGGCGGCGGTTCCTACACCGCGTCCGGCGGGCTGCACGGGGTCGGGGCTTCGGTCGTGAACGCGCTCGCCGCCCGGCTGGACGTGGAAGTCGACCGCGGCGGCCACACCCATGCCGTCAGTTTCAGGCGCGGCGTGCCTGGCGAGTTCGCCGGCCCGGGCCCGCAGGCACCATTCACCCCAGCGCCAGGCCTGCGTCAGGTGCGCAGGATCGCCAGGCGGGTGACGGGCACGAGGATCCGGTTCTGGCCGGACCGGCAGATATTCCTGCGCGACGCGGAGATCCCGTCCGGCGCGCTTGCCGAGCGTGCCCGCCAGACCGCCTACCTCGTGCCCGGGCTCACCGTGTCCGTGGTCGATGCCCGTGACCAGGAGGCTGGCGAGGACGGTGGCCCCGCCGAGCGGGAGTTCAGGTTCGACGGCGGCATCAGCGAGTTCTGCGCCCACCTCACGCCCGACGAACCGGTCACCGACGTCGTGCGCCTGTCGGGTTCCGGGCGGTTCACCGAGACCGTCCCCGTGCTCGACGGGCAGGGCCACATGACTCCCGCCGACGTGGAGCGCGAACTCAGCGTCGACGTCGCGCTGCGCTGGGGGACCGGTTACGACAGCGTGACCCGCTCGTTCGTGAACGTCATCGCGACGCCGAAAGGCGGCACGCACGTCGCGGGCTTCGAGCGGGCACTTGTCCGCACCCTCAATGAGCAGATGCGCGGCGTCAGGCTGCTCAAGAACGGCGACGACCCGGTGGCCAAGGAAGATGTGGCCGAGGGGATGACCGCTGTGGTGGCGGTCCGGCTGCCCGAGCCGCAGTTCGAGGGCCAGACCAAAGAGGTGCTCGGCACACCGGCCGCGTCGAAGATCGTGGCGCAGGTCGTCGGGCAGGAGCTTCGGTCGTTCTTCACCGAGCCCAAGCGTGGCCAGAAGCAGCAGGCGCGCGCGGTGCTCGAAAAGGTCGCGTCCGCGGCCAAGGCCCGGATCGCCGCTCGTGAGCACCGCGAGAACCAGCGCCGCAAGAGCGCGCTCGCAAGTTCCGCGCTGCCCGCGAAGCTGGTCGACTGCCGATCCGCCGACGACCGAAGCGAGCTGTTCATCGTGGAGGGCGACTCAGCCCTCGGCACCGCCAAGCTGGCGAGGAACTCGGAGTTTCAGGCGCTGCTGCCGATCCGGGGCAAGATCCTCAACGTGCAGAAGGCGTCGCTGGCCGACATGCTCAAGAACACCGAGTGCGCCGCGATCATCCAGGTGCTCGGCGCCGGGTCGGGGCGCACCTTCGATCTCGACGCCGCGCGCTACCAGCGGGTCATCTTCATGGCCGACGCCGATGTCGACGGCGCGCACATCCGGTGCCTGCTGCTCACCTTGTTCCACCGGTACCTGCGCCCGATGCTCGACGCTGGCCGCGTATTCGCGGCCGTGCCGCCGCTGCACCGCATCGAGCTGACGAATCCGCGCAAAGGCCAGCAGAAGTACCGCTATACCTATTCCGATCCGGAACTGCACCGCAGTCTGCTCGAACTCGAGCGCAAGGGCCAGCGCTGGCACGAGCCCGTGCAGCGCTACAAGGGCCTCGGGGAGATGGATGCGGCCCAGCTCGCCGAGACCACGATGGATCCCCGGCGCCGTACTCTCCGGCGGATCCGTGTCGACGACACGGCTGCCGCCACTGTCATATTCGACTTGCTGATGGGTAACGAGGTCGCCCCACGCCGCGACTTCATCGTGAGTGGGGCGGCCGAGCTTGATCCCTCCCGCATCGATGCCTGACCAGACGCCGCCCCCACACAGCAACCTCGGGCAAACGCCGCCCAGATCTACCTCCTCCAGCTGCGGAACCTCATAGCGGCGGCGCCCGGCGCGGGACCCGAAGCAGGTGCGGAGCACCCGGCACTGCGGCTACCTTGCTCGCGTCGACGCCTGACCGTCGACGGGTGGCAAGCCATCACGTTGAGCAGCCGACTCGTCGCTGAGACTCGACAGATGCACCGTTTAGTTGCGGCATAATTACATTCCGTGACTGAACGTTTGGTGCTTGCTCAGTACCTGCTTGCCCAGTACCTACGCGAGCAGGCGCACTGGCGGCTGGATGCCGTCGACGACAATCCCGCCCGCGCGGCGCGTTGCGTGCTCGCTCTCATCGATGCTGCCGGATATGTCCGCGAACTGCCCGGGGACGACCCCTGCGTGGCCGCACTCGCCGTCGCGGGCTGTTTCGCCGGTGGCGCCTTCGACCCCGGTGCCGAGACGAGGGACTTCATCCGGCGCTGGCAGTACCAGGAACAGCCCACCGCGGGCCCCAGGGACCTGCTGGGCGCGCTCGCCACGCGCTGCGCTGCCCGCCAGCAGCATGCACTCGTGCCGCCACTGCCGCGCGCGCCGGCTGATGGCCGCAAGCCGCGGCGTGCTTCCTCAGGCGACCGCGGTGCGGTGCCCGAGCCACCGGCACCGGCCGAGGGCCGCCGCGTCCGGCAGGCGGCCGCACGCGCCGCCGCACTGGGCCGCGGCGGCCGTCGCCACCGCTGAGCGGCAGGCAGCTCACACGGCGGCGGTCGGCCGGCGTGCGTAGAGAGTTTGCTACCAGAGAGGTGACAAGACGCTTTCCTGGCAGTTCGGGTACTTACCCGGTAATCCCAGGATCTGTGCTGAGCGTCACACAGGAAGAGATAACCACGCGGCTCGTAACGTTGTGTACACGGAGTACCGACGGCCGGTCCGCAGCGGCTTACCAAGGCATGTGGGGGTGCTTAGGGAAACCACGCTGAGCTATGCGGGGTGACGGCGACATGACACGACCACTCACCGACATGACACGACCACTCACACAGGGAGCACGGCTGGTAGCTGTCGAGTCCGGGTTGGTCGGCCAGAACTCCGCCTCGTGGGATGACGAAGCCTGGTCGCACGTCCCTGACGACGAGGGCGAAGCGTTCGCTGTCCAAGCGGCCGTAGCTGCCGAACGGGCCCGCATCGGGCGTGAAATGCACGATTGCATCGGCAAGAACCTGCTGGGCATAGCCATCGCCGCGGCATCACTCTGCTCGCAGCAGCGGCCCGCCGACCAGCACTCGCTGGACCAGCGACTCCGTGATCTTGCCCGGCTTGCCCAGCACGCCGTCGCCGAGACGTGGTCCGTCATCAACAACCTGAGGGATGACGCGCTTGGCGACGCGGTCAGGTGCGTGGCGGCAGCCTGGGGCATCGCCGCGGGAGCCAGCGTAAGCGTCGCGGTAGCGCCGGGCAGCGAGGCCACGGAGGAGATCCGGCGCGAGATCGTCGTCATCCTGCACGAGGTGCTGCGCAATGTGGAAAAGCACGCTCATGCCTCCCAGGTGCAGGTCTCGTTGCGCAGGATGGCGCAGGGGATCTCGCTCACCGTCGCAGACGATGGCGTCGGTTTCTCCCCCCCGGCCGACGTGCGGGAGCTGGAATCGGCAGGCCGCCAGGGGCTGATCGGGATCGCTGAGCGTGCCCGGCGGGTCGGTGGCGTCTTGACCATAAGATCCCGGCCGGGCCCGGGTACCCGGATCGTGGTCCAGATTCCGGTGCCCGCCACCGGCAGGCGCGAGCCGGCGGCGGCGCCGCCGGTGGCGCCGGTGGCGCGGGTGGTTATCGCGGAGGAGAACCCGGTGCTGCGATCGGGCCTGCGCACGGTACTGGAGTCCGCGCCAGAGGTCGAGATCGTCGCTGAGGCGGTGAACGGCAAAGAGACGATCGAGCAGGTCAGACGGCACCGGCCCGATGTGCTCCTGTTCGACGCCTGCATGCAGATGGCGGATGGGTCGGCGGTCATCCCCCAGGTCGACGAGCTCACTCAGGTGGTCGTGCTGACTTGTGCCGACGACGGCAGCCTCGCCGTGCGCACTGCCGGGGCCGGTGAGCACCGATATGCGGCGCTTGGCGAGTTCGAACCGGCCGATCTGATTCAGATCATGCTTGACGCGGCGCGGCGGAACCCGGTGCCTTCACTTCACCCTGCCAACTCCGAAGACCGCACTCAGCACGGTAACGGCATGGTGTGGCGCCATCGCGGCGGCGAACTGACGCCGCGCGAGCGCGAAGTCATGGGGCTGATCGCCGATGGCCTGTCGAACCGGCAGATAGCGGCACGGCTTGTGATCTCAGAGAAAACGGTGAAGAACCATATTTGCAGCATCTATCAGCGCATCGGCGTTTACGGCCGAAGCCAGGCGGTCAACCGCTGGCGGGAGCTGTGACCGGCTTTGCCGCCCAGGCTCTGGCCCCTGCTTGTTCAGCCGGGTGGACCACCGGAGCCAATCAGGCCAGCGCGCCGTGCGAGCGCGACCGCGGCCAGCGTGGAATGAACGTCAAGCTTGCCCATCAGGTTCTGGATATGGGTGCGGACGGTATTGCTCGACAGGCATAGTTCTCCCGCGATGGCGTCCCTGCTCATGCCCGAAGCCAGACAGCACAGGACCTCGTTCTCGCGTCTGGTCAGCGTGGCGATGAGCAGCTCGTGCTCCGTGCGGTCACGCTGTGTGGAGGTCAGCTCGGCGAGAACTTGGGTGAGGAGCCGGGGCGGTATCCATGTCTCCCCGCTCATCGCACCGCGAACCACCGCCAGCAGTTGCTCCACCGGCTCGTCCTTCGGCACCCAGCCGGAGACGCCGACGCGTGCGGCCTCGACAACCCGGCTCTCGTCCTCACCTGCGGTGACGATGACAACACGCACGTTGGGATTCTCTGACAACACCTCGTCCGCAAACCGGATGCCGTCGCGCCCATCAAGGTCGACATCGAGCAGCACCACGTCCACCGGACGTTCGCTCAGCACCCAACGCGCCTGCTCGATCGTTGTGGCTGGGGCCGCGTTGACTCCCGGTTCGGCGTCGAGCCTGCACGCAAGTGCCTCCGCGAAGGCGTGATGATCGTCCACGACCAGGAGCTGCCTGGTGTGCGACCCGCGCAGCCTGCGTGAGGCCAGATTTGTCGGCGGCAGCCCCGACGTGGTGGTCAGCAGCTGCCGCCCGCCGCCTGGACCGACGTGCCGAGGGAGTACCGGCCGGGCCGGCCGAACAGGCCGGTCTGCGCCGCTACCGTGGTCGCCTCCAGCTGCGAGTGGACCCCGAGCTTGACCAGAACGTTCTGGACGTGAGTCCGGGCGGTACTCTGTGCGATAGCGAGTGATCGCGCGATTTGCTTGGTGCATTCCCCTTCCATCATCCGCATCAGCACCTCTTTTTCACGCGAGGTGAGGAACCCGAGCAGCCAGTCACTGTCGCGGGCGACTGGCTGATGGAGGCTGCGGACCACGGCCCGCAGCAGGCCGGTGTCAAGGACCCGTTCACCTGCCCGCACGCGGGCGAGAGCGTGAACGATGTCGGCCACTTGCTGGTCCTTCCGGATGAAGCCGGCAACACCCCCCTCGATCGCGGCGGATACGACATCGGGATCTGAGGTTGCCGAGAGCATGACGACCTTGACGCGGGGATACCGCGCGCAGACCACCCGCAGGACGTCAAGACCGCTGGCGCCGGGAAAGCGGACATCGAGCAGGCAGATGTCAGGCTGGTGCGCGGCGACGGCGGCGAGCACCTCCTCCGGCGAGGTAGCGGATGCCGCCACGGTCAGCCCATGCCCGGTCAGCGCTACCGTCAGCGCATCGATGAACAGGCGGTGATCGTCGCCGAGCACCAGTCTCACCGGGCACCTGCCCCGCGGCCCGCTGACGCGTTCGGCAAGAACAGCCGGACCAGCGTCTGGCCGGTCGGAAGCTGTTCATGTTCCAGCCACCCCCCGCACTCAGCGAGCATCTGCCGGGTGACCCGCAGGCCGATGCCGTGGTCTCGTGCTACCTTCCCGAAACCCGGACCGTCGTCGACAATCTCGAGCAGTTCCACGTCCCTGCCTGGCTGCTGGGTCAGCTCGACGCGGCCGTCCTGGCCTGCGGCACGGGTCGCGTTGGACAGGACGTTGGCGAGGGCGCGGCGAAGCCGTACGGGTGTCCCCACCACATATCGTGGCTCCCCGTCTGCCTGGTGCAATTCGATCAACCCCGGATAAATCAAGCGTTCTGCGGCCACTGCGTCCCGCACCAGCGCACAGACATCGGCCACTTCGGTGCCATCCTGAACCATCAGGAGGTCACGTATGATCTTGGACATCCAGGTCGCCTGCTCGGCGATCTGCCCGAGCCGCCGCCGCACCTGGTCCGGTTCCTGTGAATGCGCCGCGGCCGCGGATACCAGCGCCAGGATCGCCGCGACTGGCTGACGCAAATCGTGAGCGGCCTGCCGGATCAGGTCAGGTGCGGCAGGTGCCTCGGCAAGCACTTGCCGTGGCGCACAGGCCAGGTCGGCCGCACGCTGCCGCGCCCGCGTTGTCATATAGTCCCCCACCGGTAATCCGAGGCTCGGTGAAAATGAACGGTCCCCGTCGAACCAGTGTCTTGCTCGGATACCCGATGTGGACACGAGGTTACGTAACCCATTCTGCGGGCATCTCCGCGATTCCAAAAGTCCCTGGGCCGGCCCAAATACTTATTGCATTCATCTGCCAACGTTACGTGACTATCAGTGACCGCATCCCGGGCCTGGCTAAGCGTGGAGATGCCCGCGTAGCGCGGCCGGGCCTGCGCACCCATCCTGCGCCCGCGCCAATCCGGCGTGCGCCTGAGCTGCGGCGCAGATGCCATTCCTGGACGTTTTCCGTAAGGGCAGGACAACGGCACGTGCGATCCCCATGGGCCGATGTGGGCAAGGCCGGCTGGGCCCTGGCCGGCCGTAGATCACGAGCATCTGCCTGAGCCTTGCCCGGGTCCTGCCCGAAACCGCGGAAACGGACGCCGTCGCTGCTCACCAGTCGCCCGGCGAGGATGTCCCGCCTCGTGGCCGGCCGGGGCCTCCCGGCCACGCCGGACGCCGCCGCATCCGGTGGGCGTGGGCCCGGCTGGTCCGGGCCGCCCAGGCGGGTCCCCGGCCTCGCCTACTGCATTTTACGTAGAGCAGCTACGTAAAATGCTGTAGGCAACAGGAAAGCGATCAGTATGCGCGAGGCGAGTGGCCGTCCGGGCCTTTCAGATTGGCCTCTCGCATGAGCCAAAGACGCAGGTCACCGTGCCAAGGCACTTGTTTTCCGCGCGGGATCGGCCGTATCATCGATTAGGTGCTATGCGGGTGGTGGGGGGCTGGGATGCTATCGCGGTCACGGCGCACGACCCGTTGGGCCTGACAACTTATTCGTCTTTCTTATCCATGGCGGGGTTTCACGCGGCCTGGCCGGCTGAGTTCCAGGGGCCATCGGGCAATGATTCCGCGCCCTTGGAGGCGTGCGCCAACATGCGATCCGTCCCATCGCTCGTCCGGTCATGCACCACGAAGGAGCCATGCACATGAGCGTGACGACACGCCGCGCAGGCATCGCTGGCCTCGTGCTTGGCGCCCTCGTCGGGGCCGGCGCGGTGGCCGCGGGCCCGGCGCACGCGTCCACCAGCTACACCGTGGACAACACGAATTCTTCGTGCTCGGACACCGGCACTGGCACGGTGTCGCAGCCGTTCTGCACGATCGCCGCGGGTGCGAAGAAGGCCCAGCCGGGCGACACCGTGCTTGTCAACGCCGGCACGTACACGGGGACGTCGGTCAACCCGGCGGTCTCGGGAGTCAGCGGCAGCCCGATCACCTTCACCGCCAACCCCGGCGTGACAATCAGCGGCGGCACGAGAGCATTCGCCCTGTCGAGCCGCAGCTACATCGTGATCTCGGGCTTCATCATCACAGGCACGTCGTCCTATGGCATCTCCGTCTCGGGCGGCAGCAATGTCACGATCTCCAATAACACGGAGTCCTTCGCAGGCACGCCGGTAACCGGCCCCGCCGCCGGGATCTACCTCCGCAATCTGGCCGGTGGGGTCATCCGGGGCAACGTCACGCACGACAACTCCGCCCACGGCATCTACCTGACCGGGTCCACAACCGGCGTCACTGTGCAGGGCAACACGTCGTATCACAACGCCTACCAGTACGAGCGGAACGCGAACGGTATCGATGTCATAGCGCCGGGTAACTTCATCATCGGCAACGTGACCTACGCCAACGAGGACACCGGGATCAACATGTACACGGGCGGTAACAACACGCTCGTGGCCGGCAACGTGACGTACGACAACGGTGACCATGGCATCGACGACTACGACGTCACCGGGGGCCGGATCATCGGGAACACGGTCTTCTACAACTGCACGGATGGCATCAACGTCGAGGGCACGAGCGGCAACTACGACATCGAGAACAACGTCTCAGAGAACAACGCGACCGGCGCTGTCATCAACCCGACCCCGATCGTCCCGAACCCGTCGACCGGCGTTCCCTACACGAACACGTGCAACCGGCGGATCGGGAACATCGGCGTCTACGACTCCGCGCCGGCCACCACGACCGCCAACTACAACCTGGTGTGGCAGACGGGCAAGGGCGCCGAGTACACGTGGGCAGGAACCGCCTACAGCACCCAGAACGGGCTGAACCAGGCCACCGGGCAGGAGACCAACGGCGTCTTCGCCGACCCGAAGTTCGCCAACGCGGGTGCGTGGAACCTCCAGCTGACCGAAGGGTCTCCCGCCATCGACTCGGCGAACTCCCTCGCTTCTGGCGAACAGACAGCGGATATCTCGGGCAATCCCCGCGTCGACGACCCGTCCGTGTCCAATTCACAGGCCAACCCGGCGGGGTCGTACTACGACCGGGGTGCGTACGAGTTCCAGCCGGGCGGCGCCCCGGTCGGGCCGACGGCCAAGCTGACGGTGAGCCCTGCCTCCGGCACGGCGCCGCTCGCGGTGACCGCCGACGCGTCGGCGTCGACCCCGGGAAGTTCGGCCATCAGCTCCTACACCTTCGACTTCGGTGACGGCACCACGGTCGGCCCGCAGGCGGGCGCCACTGCCAGCCACAGCTACCCGGCGGCGGGCAGCTTCACCGCCACGGTGACCGTGACCGACGGCAACGGGCTCACGTCCAAGGCCACCCAGGCCGTCACCGTCACCGGGTCGGCCCCGGTCGGGCCGACGGCCAAGCTGACGGTGAGCCCTGCCTCCGGCACGGCGCCGCTCGCGGTGACCGCCGACGCGTCGGCGTCGACCCCGGGAAGTTCGGCCATCAGCTCCTACACCTTCGACTTCGGTGACGGCACCACGGTCGGCCCGCAGGCGGGCGCCACTGCCAGCCACAGCTACCCGGCGGCGGGCAGCTTCACCGCCACGGTGACCGTGACCGACGGCAACGGGCTCACGTCCAAGGCCACCCAGGCCGTCACCGTCAGCTCGTCGGGAACCACAGCGCGGTACATCAACCAGATCGCGACCAACTACTCCACGAGCACGCATACGTCTGGCTATGTGACCGTCTGGCGTACCGGGGGTGTCACGGCGGGCGATCTGATTGTCGCGGTCGCCCAGCTGACCGGCACCACGCCGGGAACGGTCAGCGGTACCGACAGCGCGGGCGACACGCTCAGCGTGGCGAGTGACATCTCCGACGGCGCAGGTGACCGGCTGGTGACCCTGTCCGGCGTAGCCAAGAGCGGGCTCGCGGTCAACGACCGGATCACGATCACGTTCCCGAGCGCGGCGACCTACCGGATCACGGGCGACGAGGTGGCCGGGGTAAGCACTCCCGACAGGCATTCCGCGGCCAGCGGTCCGGCCGGGGCGTTCTCGTCAGGCTCCAGCGGGACGACCAGCCGGCCGGGCGAGTTCGTATTCGCGGCAACGGCGACGTTCGGCGGGACCTCACTGACCTGGGATCCGGGCTGGACCAACATCGGCAGCTACACCGTCGGCTCGAACGCCCTCGTGCGGGCGTATCAGATCCCCCCGGCGACGGGCAGCTTCACCGCCACAGGAACATGCACGGGCAGCTGGCTGGCCGAGGTCGTCACCTTCACCTGACAAGCTCGGTGAGCCGGCCGGCCCGCGGCGGTGAGCCGCAGGGGTCCGCGGCCGCGGACCCCTGAGGTGCCCGCGCCTGACCAGAGCAGACGCCCTCTCAGAGCGATCCGGAGCCGCGGCACCAGGGCACAGCGGGCGGTGGCCGGGGTGCGGCCTGATGCTCCCGGGAGACCTGCGCGCCCTTGCGGAAGCCGCCGCGATCCACGTCGACCTCATCCCCGTGTAGGCCAGCCGCGATCCGATGCACGCCGATACGGTCAGGGCAGGCGCAGCATCGTGCGGACGAGGTAGAGCAGGGTGTGGGCAAACCAGCGAACCGTCCGGACCACGGTCGGATCCTTCAGGTATTCGAGGTCCATGGCCACCCGGTGTGGGACGAGTTCGGTCAGATAGAAGCTCTCGACGTCCGCGGACTGCCCAAGAACCTTCTCGTCACGCACGAGCACCTGGGCGGGACCGGTGATGCCGGGCCGGTACCTGAAGACGAACTGGAGCTCGGGGGGATAGCGCACCGCCAGCGCCAAGGTCTCGGGCCGCGGGCCTACGAGCGTCATGTTGCCACGCAGCAGGTTCACCAGCTGAGGCAGCTCGTCGATGCTCGTCCTGCGCAGCAGCGCGCCGAGCCGCGTCACGCGATGATCACCCGGAGCGGTTACCTCCGGGCCCGATATCCAGGGTCGCATGGTGCGGAACTTCAGCAGCGTGAACGGCACGCCGCCCTGCCCCACCCTGACCTGACGGAAGATGGCTGAGCCCCCGGTGCTGACGCGGGTCGCCACCGCGAGGGCGAGGAAGAGCGGGCCCACCAGGACCAGGCCCACGCCCGCGACACCGATGTCGAGGAGCCGGCGGCCTGGACTTGGCGGCATCGCGGAGTCGACTCTCAGGGCCGGCATGCTCGCCGTGGTCGCCGTCGCAGCCCCAGGACGCCGCGGCTCCCATGTGCCGTCACCTCGTTGCACGTGCAGCATCAGAAGACCTCCAGATGGGGTGATTCGACGGCTCCACTGGGGACCCGTGCGGCGAGACGCCGGGTGATCAAGGGGTCGCAGCGGGCGTTCAGGCAGGCGCCGGTAGCGAGGTCGAACTCCAGGTTGTGGCCGAGGCAGCGGAGCACCCCGCCGGCCACGGTGCTCCCGACCGCCAGGTCTTCGCCGGCGTGCGGGCAGTAGCGGCCGATCTCGTAACGACCGCCGGGAGCGTCGACCACGATCTTCTCGTCGGTCGACCGGCTCCGTTCGTACGCCTCGACGGCCGCCAGAGCCTGCGGCTCGGCGTGCTTGAGAAGGCCGATGAGATAGTCGTTGTACAGGTCCGGATCACGCCAGGCCGAGAAGCGAAGCGAGAGGAGCAGGTCCTCCCACGCGATCTGGCCGAAGATCACGGGCGCCAGCCAGCGCGAGTCGAGCCGGAAGCCGTACGCCGGCAGGCGCGCACGGCCATTGAGATCGACGCGGACGCCGTCTGGCCGCAGGTCAACATCCCAGCGTCCCTCGACCGCTCCGGTCAGCTCGAAGCGCACCGTCATGTCGATGCGCTCCAGGAAGTACGGGCTCATCTCGCCCAGCCGCCTGAAGTGCTCGACGAACGCATCGCGCAGCTCGGTGCCCGGCTCCGGATGGGCCGCGCGCACGGTCTCGATGTCGCGCTGGCGGGAGGCCGCGTACGCGTCCAGGTATTCGTCGGTGTCCGCGAAGTCGAAGTCGCGCCAGATGCTGTCGGGGATGTGCCGCCCGGCGAGCGGTTCGTACGCGTCACCTGGCAGCCACCGGCCCACTTCCTGGCCGGGTAGCCGCTTGGTGAGGAAGTCGGCCGCCTGCCGCTGATCGGGGAACAGGCCAGGCGCCTTGATCCAGCGGTTGTAACGCTGCAGCTCAGGATCGAGGAAGCACATGGGCCCCGCGAACGGCACCGCGAGCTCCGGCTTCACCATCCGGACGAACTGGCCGGCCGCACGGAACTTCCCCGCGCGTTTCGCGGCGCAGATCTGCGCCATCTGCTCGGGCGGATACTCATAGCAGATGGGATGCCAGGTGGCGCTGGCCATCTGCGCGGCGAGCACATCCAGGCGGCCGCCGCACTCGATGGCCGCGCGGCGTGCCTGACCCACCGTGAGCCTGGCGTCGTTGCAGTGCAGCAGGGACGCGCCGCCCGCCGAGACGAGGACGGCCGAGTCGTGGCACATCGGCGATTGCTCGGGGATGAAGGTCAGCCAGTCGCCGCGCTCATTGAGCCGGAACCGGTGCCAGGCAGGAACCTCGATGACGTTCGCCACTCCCGCCGCCCTGAGGCGGTCACGGAAGTTCGGCGACGGATACCGGGGCACGAGCACCGTGGCGGTGGCGGGCAGGGCCAGCAGGACGGACAGGTCCATGTGGTCGAGGTGCTCGTGTGACACCGTGACGTAGTCGCAGTCGAGCAGGGTGGCCCGGTCCAGATGGGCGTTGCTCGGGAACTGGTACCAGGCCGCCTGGAACGCGCCTCGCGCTGAGAACCAGGGGTCCATCAGCAGGCTGAGGTCCACCCCGTCCACTCGCAAGCCGGCGTGACCCAGATACGTGATACGCATCGACTCACTGCTCATGGGCGCTCCCCGCCGGCCCTGACGGGCCGGGGTGGGCTGCCCGCGAACTGGGCTGCGCTTCGGGCATCGCACCGACGGCCGGCCACCGGCCGCGCTGGAACGCCATTACGTCTCCCTCTCGAGAAGCTGTAGGTCAAATGGCGTCGCGGGGGTGCGACGCCGGGCGGGGAGGGGGGCGTGGTGTGTGGGCGGGTGGGGGCCCGCGCCCTGGGTGGCAGGCCGGGGCGGTCATCCCGTACCCGCCGGGAGGAAGACGTCGGTGAAGACGGTGGCGATCGCCCTGAGGTCGGCGTTCACCCCGGCCTGCACCGAATGCGGGCTCATGTGGGTGAAGAGCACGTCGCGTGCGCTCCGCCGCTGAAGTAGCCCGTTCCATAGCGCGTTGGGCCGTGCCCCGGGGTTCATCAGCTGGTACATCGCGCCCTCGTACTCCTGGTGCCACGTCCACACGTCGACGGCGCGCGCGCCGGACTCGAGCGGAATGTCGATGAACGTGTGCAGGTCCGCGGCGGCCTGGGCGGGAGTGCCCGGATAACTTCCGGGGTGCGCGAGCGCCTTGCGGGCCTGCAGCCGCACGAGGCTCGGCCAGCCCCGGCGCGAGATCTCCTGCCAGGCGGCCTGCTGCGCGCCGGCGGCGGTCGTGCCCCATGCCGCGTAGGTGCTGTCGGTCAGGAGCCCGGTGCTGAGATCGAGCACGTCGATCGCGTGCATGCGCAGGTAGCCGTCAACCTGCGGCAGCGCGAGCTGCGGGTACTGGCGTCGCGCCGTCGCGGCGCACGCCACCGGCCCCGGGCCCCCGGGCTGGCCAGGCAGGCAGCCCAGTTCGGGCAGCACCATGTCGGCGAGGATCAGCTTGCCGGGAGCCGCCCGGCGCAGGGCTTGGGAGGTGTCCGCCAGGAACTGGCTGATCAGGGCGGAGCTGTCGAGCCCGTCGTGGTAACCGAGTTCGTCCGCGATCTTGATTCCGGCGACGCCCGGCCGGTTGGCCAGCGCCGCCACTCGCGCAACCGCGTCGCGGAACGAGGCCGGGCCGCCTTCCCAGCGCTTCACCATATCGGCCTCGATCCATACCCGCAGGTGGAGGCGCACGGCAGTGGTTATGGCGGCTGCGTAGTCCGTCCGCGGCGAGTCCCGGAACGGCGACGCGGACGGGAAGGCGGACTCGCGCGCCGAAGTGGAATGGGGCCCTGACCCGGACGACACGGCCACGCCGCTGCCTTGATGCGTGGCGCACGCACCGCCCCCGACTGCGACGGCAAGGGCCACGGCCACGGCTTGGGCGACCGGCCTGCGCCTGCGTGGCAGGCTGCGACCAATCACGACGCACTGACCACGGCCTGCTCGGGCGCAGGCCGCCGGAATGCCCTGCGCACGGCGAAATAGCAGAAGAGCAGTGCCGCGCTGCTCGTCAGGTACGCCGCGGCGGACGCGAAGGCCGCGCCGACGGCGTGGTAGTGCGGGATGAGCAGCAGGTCGAGGACCAAGGTCACGATGACAGCCACGCCCAGGCCGAGGGAGTTGGCACCAGGCCGGCCGACGCCATACAGGTAGGCGCTCACCACCCCGGCCACGCCCTCACCGACCAGGCCCACCAGCAAGATGTAGGTGGGGATCACGGCGGCGTTGAACGCGTGGCCGTAGACCAACGGCAGCAGCGGAACCGCTGCCGCCAGCGGGACGGCGGCCAGCACGGTCAGGCCGAACGCGCGCGGCAGCATGGCGGCGACGCGCCGGCCGGCCTCCGCTGGATCCTGCACAGCCAGTCGCGGGTAGAGCACGTAGGTGATGGCCAGGCCGGGGAGGCGGAGCAGTTCCGCGTACTTCGAGGCGACGGCATACACGCCGAGCACGCCGGGTCCGGCCAGCGCCCCGAGGATGGCCACGTCAAGCCGCAGGTTGACCAGGCTGAGAATGCCGCCCACCTGGCCGCGCAGGCCATACCGGCAGACTCTCACCGCGAGCCCGACGTCGGGCTTGCCCCAGTGCCGCAAATGACCTCGCCGCAAGAGCCGCACCCCGATGCCCGCGGCGACCAGGAGGTCGGAGGCGACCAGCGCTGTCATGAGGATGGCGGTGCCGTGCATGAACGGGATCAGGACCAGGTAGACCGGCAGGAACGCGGCTTCCTCCGCGGCGATTGCCCAGTTGGCGCCGCGCATGTCGTTCTCGCCTTGCAGGAACGACTTGCCGACCGCGACCCACAATTGGGTGAACACGGGGACGGTCGCGGCCGCCACCACCCCCATGCCCCACAGCCGGAAGAACACCACGTGCAGCACGGGGCTCAGCGCGAGCCAGCCGGCACACGCGAGCAGTGCGCCGGCGAGCGTCAGTAGGACAAGGGTGGTCCACAGCCGGGGCCTGGCCGCGTATGCGCGTCCGGCCAGGAAGAAGGGGATGGCAGCGGGCAGGCCGCAGCACGCGAGCACCCCCGCGAGGCCCGGCAGGACGCGGAGCAGGGTCAGCTCGCCCACGAGTTTCGGCCCACCGGCACGGGCGACCAGAACCGTCGCGGCGGCGAGCGCGGCCAGCGCGATGACGCGCGCGATGACGTTGGCCGTCAGCACCGGTGCGAGGGCGCCGAACCGGGTCGAGGTTTTCTTCGCGCCGGATCCCTGCTCGCGCGCGGGCGGTGCACCGCGTGCGGGCAGTGCGCCGGTGGCGGATCCTGCTGGGTCGCGGGTTCGCGGCCACCACCACAGGTCCCTGAGTGTCTGTCTCGGGCTCCGCGTGTCCGGCGGGTCGAGCCGGTCGGCGTCGCGATCCTGCCGGCCCCACAGGTCAAGCGCCGCGACGAGCCCGAAAAGCAGCCACACATGGCGGAAGTGCAGGACCTGGTAGAGCAAGGCGGAAAAGAACATGGCGGCCACCGCGGCGCCGAGTAGCTCAGGCCGGGGGACGATGTCGGCGTAGCGGGGCCGCAGGGGGCGTGCCGCGATCCGGCGGCAGCGCGCTGCGACGATGACGATGAGGAAGACGAGGGCGACCGCGCCGAGCGCGCCGCGCTCCACCAGGGCGGCCGCGTAGTCGTCGTGCGCCATCTTGACGTAGGAGAACTGCCGCGCCCGCAGGGCGCCCTTGACGCCTCCTGGCCCGAGACCGAAGAGGTTGTCGTCGTTGAAGTAGAGCTTCACCGTCTGCGCCAGGATCGTGCTGCGGCTGCCGCTGCTCTCCGCCTGGCGCCCGATCGAGTCGCGCAGGAGCGGCACGCTCGCCTGGGCCTTCGCGACGATGGTCTGCGTGTGGATGTGCGGGACCACGACGAGCGAGACCGCCGCGACCGCCGACAGGAGCAGCACCGCGGGGGCCAGGCCTCGGCGGCGGACCATCGTGAAGACACAGCCGAGCAGAGTGGCCAGCAGGAGAGCAAGCACACCGCCGTTGGAGCCGGTCAGGCCGATCGCGATCAGGATCAGCGCGCAGCATGCCCAACGCGGCGCGCGGCGCCGCGGGTAACGCGCGGCGCGCAGCACGAAGAGCGAACAGACGAAGTAGTTGGCCGCCAGGTTCGGGTCACCCAGCGTGAGTGACGCCCGGACACCGGTTCTCGGCGTGATTCCGGACAAAGCGGAAATATGCCCGAACACTCCGAAGATCAGAACGGCGGCCCAGAAGGTCGCGCTGACCGCCCAGGCACGGGTGACGGCTCGCAGCAGCGCAGGTTCCCGGCTCACGTTCGCGATGGCGACGGCCCACAGGAACAGGAACACGTCCTGGACCAGGGCGAGCAAGCTGCCGCCGACGCTGATGTACGCACCCGAGTAGGCGACCACCGCCGCCAGCGACCCAGCCAGGACGGACATGCCCACCGGCACGGCGTACGTCAGCCGGATCCGGTGACCGTGCCCGGAGATCCACAGTGCCGCGGCGAGGACGGCGACCGCGACCACGATGTCCACCGGCCCGGTGTTGCCCGGGCCAGCCGGGCGCAGCAGCGGCAGCGCCCAGACCGCGCCGACCAGCGCCACCCGGATCACGCTGACCCGGCGGCTCACCCGCGGGCTCGGTGGCGGCGTCGCGGCCGGCGGGAGACTCGAACTGGCCTGCCCCGCGGCTCGATAGGCGACGAGGCTGCTCACCGCGGCACCTCACCGATCAGCTGCAACAGCAGGTCGCGGTGGCGGGCAGCGAAATCCGGATGGTCGGCGGTGGCGGCGACCTCGGCCAGCCCGGCGAGCAGCGCGGCACGCCACAATTCGGCGGGCGCACCCAGCCGCAGGAGCGCACCCGTGACGAAGTCACGGACGATTTCGCTGTACCAGTGCTGGCCGGCGATCGCATGCCGGATGCCGGCCCCCCAGCCGTCCGCGCGGAGCCCCGGATGACCTGCCACCTGACGGCCCGGCCGGGTGTGCCGGTCGAGGTAGAGGGAGTAGCTGAGCGCGAAGCGCGCGACGTCGCGCAGCGGCTCGCCGGACAGCTCCCCGGTCGCCCAGTCGACCACGCCGGTGACCGTGCCGTCCGTCATCAGCAGATTTCCGGCCCAGAAGTCGCCGTGGACGACAGTGCGCGGGGTCGCGGCGGATGCGAGCCGGGCCGCGAGCGGCCCGACCTGCGCCGCGAACGCGTGCGCCGCCCGGTCATCGGGCCAGCGCGCGGCGACCCGCTCCACCACGCCGTCAAGCAGCGAGATCGGTGCGGCCGCGGCCGCGCTGTCCGCGTGCAGGGCCGCGAGCCAGCGCGCCGCGGCATCGAAGTCCGCGCGTACCGCGGCGGGCCGTGCGATATGCCGGAAAGCGTGATAACCCGTGCTCATCGGCACGCCGGGCACTACGGACGCCGCGACCGCGAGCATTCCGTCCGCGTCGAACACGCCCGCGTGGCGCGGGAGTGTGCTCTCGACCCGGCGCAGCCTTCGGCTTCGCAGCTGGACAAGCAGTCGCGCCTCGCCGCCGATGACCTCGGCGGCGGCCGGGGTGGTCGCGATCTTCACGGCCAGCTTGGGCCCGTCGGCGCCGGGCGGTATCACCAGGACGGTTACGCCGGAGTTCGGGTCCCTGGAACCGTCGAGCAGCACTGTCGCGCTGCCCTGGGCGCCGAGGAACGCGCGGAGCTTTCTCCCCTGCGCAGCCAGCGCGGGACCAGCCGACCCCGCCGGTTCGCCGACCTGGGTGGCGAACGGGCCGGTGAACTGGCCGGTGACCTGGGGATTCATGTCCTCCTCCCCACCACGACGCGGCCGGCGGCGAGCGTCCCTGCGACCCCGGGGCGGCGGCGGAGGAACCGCACGGCCGCGTCCACCGGCGCGTGTGCCCAGGTCAGGCCCGGGGGAGGCGTGACAAGCGACCGGCATGCCCACGAGAGTGACTCCCTGGTGTCCTCGGCGATGACGATCGCCTTGTGCAGCGACGGCATCGCGACGTATTGCCGGTCCACCACGAGCACGCCGGTCGCGGCGATCCGGCGGGCACGAAGGCGGCCGCCGGGCCGGCTGTCCAGCAAGACGACGGGCGTGCCCGGCGGCAGTGCGCGCAGTCGTGCGGTGACGCGGCGCACGGTCAGTGGCCAGGACGCCGCGTGGACCACCACGGCGTCAGCGGGCGCGAGGAGCCGCCACCTTTCTCCCTGAATGGTCCAATGCGCGGTCACCGGCGCTCCCTAGTGCAGGACCGCGAACGGGCGCATCCTGGCCACCGGGCGCACGAGCCCACCGCGGACGAGGACCCCGAGCGCCTCGTTGACGCCCTTGTCGTCCAGCTGGGCGGCTTGCGCCGGTGCGGCGCCGTCGTAACGGAACCGCAGCGTGCTGCGCTGCTGCTCGTCCGGCTTGGAGATCCCCCTGTCGGCGAAGTCCGAGATGACCGTGCCGGCGCCGTGGCAGGCCGAGTGCAGGGCCTCCGCGGAGCCGGCGCCGACGCACAGGTACGACGACGTCCGGTGGGTGCCTGGCACGAGCACCGCCTGCCCGGTCTCGGCGAATGTCGTCCCCGTGGGCATCAATTCCGCCGGGTACGCGCGGCACGAGTTGTGGCGGTGTACGACGGCGGGTTTTCCGCCGACCTGCTCCTCGTAGATCGAGTTGTGGGGGGAGTCCACGACGAGCTGCCCGGGCGAGCCGCCGAAGACGTCGGCGGCGATCTGGCGCAGCGCCGTGTAGACGGCGACGCGGAACGCGAAGCCGTAGTTCATCGCCGCCGCGTTGGCGAGCATCAGCCTGCGGCCCTCGTCGCTGTCGAGCCGCACCGGCGGGCATCCGCCCGCGAAGTAGAGCGCGTACCTCTGCCTGAGCTGCGTCAGCGAGCGGGCGGTCGTGATGTGGAACAGCGGCTTGACGACCGACATTGCCGCGCGCAGCTCGCGCGGGTAGTGCTTGCGGCGGCCGAACATGGCGCCGACCGCCCCGGTGAGCACGCCGCCGCCGCCGTGATACTGCAGGGTCAGCTGGCCCTCGGCGACGCCGAGCCTCGCGGCCACCTCCGGGTCGAAGACCTCCTCGACCTCCTGGAGCTCGATGAAGTGGTTGCTCGGGCCGACCGTGCCGAACCTGAGCCGCGCGAGCTGCGGCACAATGCCGGGAAGTTCGCGCCTGAGCCGGTCCGCGCCGCCGTAACGCTCGAGGTCGAGGGTGCCGGACTCCTCGATACGCTCGAGGATGGACTCCTCGGCACCGAAGCGCAGGGCGCCGAACCTTCCGCCGTCCGTCGCGCACCGCAGCACGTCTTGGGCCGAGAGCTCAGGGCGGCGCCGCGGCGGGTAGGGGTAGCGCTCACGCACCCGGCGGTAGAACTCCTCGATCCCCGCCCGCCCGGGCCGGTCGGACCCGAGCGCCATCAGGGCCATGCCGCAGTTCACCGACGCGCTGGTCAGGGTCGGCCGGATGGACCCACGGGTCGCCACGGCCACCGACGAGGGCAGCTCCATGTTCGACTTGTGATGGAAATCCGGGAGCACGACGGGTGGCGCCGCCAGGTCTGCGTCGTCGCCGACGGTGGCGCGCAGGTCATTGAGTGCCTGCTCAGAGGCGGGCATGTCCTTGCTGTCGAATACCCGCGGATCGCGGCCGCCCTCCTCCTTCGCTCCCCGGGCGATGAGCGTGACATCCATGAACTCCTCCAGTGACCGTCATGCGGGCCGGGCGAGCGGAACATTTCCGCGTGGGCGTGGGGTCCTGCTTGGTCCGTGCGTGTAGGCGCTCTCGAGTACGGTGGCGAGAGACTCCGCGGTGAACCTGCTGCCGACCAGGTCGCGGGCGGCGGCGGCCATGCGGGCCGCCTCGGCGGGCGCGTCGAGCATGTACGCGACGGCGGCGGCGAGCTGGCCCGGCCGCTGCGGGCCGGCCAGCAGGCCGGTTTCCCCGGCCACCACCAGGTCTGGCACCGCGTTCACGGCGGTCGCTACCACCGGCACGCCGGCGGTCATGGCCTCGGCGATAGAGCACGGCAGGCCCTCGTACCTGCTCGCCATGACGAACACGTCGAACCCCGGCAGGAGCTCTGCCACATCGTCGCGGTGGCCCAGGCAGATGAAGCGGTCGCGGAGGCCGCGCCGCTTCGCCCGTGCCTCGAGCTCGCGGCGCAACGGGCCGTCCCCGACCCAGACCGCGTAGACGTCCGCCCGGCCGAGCGCGGCTACGGCGTCGACGAAACACTCGGGTGCCTTCTGGTAGTCGACCCGGCCGACCGTGCCGACTACCTTGCACCCGATGGGCACTCCCAGCCGGCGGCGTGCTGCGGCGCGCACCGCCGGGCTGCTCGGCGCATCGGGGCACTCGATGGCCGGGTTGATCACCCGGAGGCGGTCGGGTGCCGCGATCCCCCTGCGCACGGCCTCGGCCGCCACCGCCCCGCCGACGGCAAGGAAGACGTCGGTGAAGCGGCTGAGGTAGCGCTCTATGCCGACGTACGCCGCCCGGCGCGGCCACGACTGGAACTCGTGAAACGGGAAGCCGTGGAAGGTGTGGGCCACCCGGGGGATGCCGGCCCGCGCCGCCGCCATCCGCCCGAGTGCGCCGGCTTTCGCGCTGTGCGTATGGACCACGTCGAAGCCGCCCTCGGTCAGCTGGCCGGTGAGAACGCGCAGTGCCCGGGCATCGGTGCCAGGCGCGAGCGGCGAGACAAGCTCGGGCACGGTGAGCACGCGCATTCCGGCGTCCGTGGCCCGCGTCAGCAGGCTGTCGCCGCTGCCGTCCGAGTCCGCCGCGCCGCCGGTGCCGCCTGCGATGATCGTGGTCTGGTAGCGCTGGGCGTCGAGGGCGAGGGCGCCGCGCAGTGCTACCCCGCCGGCGCCGGCCTGCAGGCGGGTGACCACCACCGCGACGGACAGGCGGCTCATTGCGCACCAGCCAGGCCGAGCAGCTCGCCGATGGGCGCTGGTGAGCCGGCCGTCAGGCGCACCTCCAGGCAGGGGAGCCGGGTGGCGAGCGCCGCGGCCACACTGGCCACCTCCGGATGCGCGGGCCCCAGCCCGGTCCCGAGCGCAAGCGTGCCGGACAGCGACCAGAAGCGCCGCAGTTCGCCGGCCATGTAGGTACCCGCGACCAGCTCCCGCGCTGCCGCACCTGGCGAGATCGGCCGGACCGTGGTCCGTTGCTCATCCGCGTCGGCGCGGCGCAGGACCACGAGCCTGTCCGGCTCGAGGGACGGGACTCTGCCAGGCAGCGGGTACTCCTTGCGGCCGTGCGGTGCCCCGGCGGCTCCGGCGGCTCCGTGGGGGCCGGAGCCGCCGGAGCCGCCGGGACGGCCGCCCTCTACCCTGAGGGGCTCAACGAGTCCGTACGCTGTGCGTGTGTCGCAGGCGCACAGGTTGTCGGCGGTAGCGACCTCACCATGCGGCAGCCCGGCCGACAGGAGCGTCGACTTGCCGACGCCCCCCGGCCCCGCGAGCATCGTCACGCCATCGCTGCCGGACATCACCGACACGTGCAGCGGCACCCTGCCGCGCAGTGACGCCCACCACAGTGCTGGGTAGTGCAGCAGGGTCTGCGCGGCGAGGAGCCTGAACCGGCTGGCGAGCGCCATGTTGGCGGCCCTGGTGCGCGGCGTCGGGCGGTAGCGCGCCGTCACGTGCAACGTCGGCCCACGCGGATCCACCAGCAGGTCGAACCCGGATGAGCACGCGTCGGCGACAAGCACGCGGGGTGGCGCGGCCCAGGCGCCGCGGGTGACGAGCGTCCACCCGCTGTGGCCGAACGGCCGCCGGTCCGCCTGGATCTCGAGGTGAATGGTCTGCGCCGCCGTGGTCGCGTCGCGCAGCTCACCGGCCGCCGCGCTCTCGATCAGCGAACTGAGCCTGGGGAGCGCGCAGTCGATGACGACACGCTCTCCGGCGGTCGTGAGAGCGCGCATCAGAAGCCGTCCGGATACGGTGCGCCTGCGCTGACCGTCGTCTCCGGGCGGTCGGTGGGCTGATACTCGGGGACCAGCCGCCGCAGCAGTTCCTTGGCGCCGGCCGAGTCACCGTCGTCGGCGGCGGCGTACAGGTCATCCAGAAGCCACGCGAAATCAGTCGGTGGCTCGGTGCGGCGGGTCGCCCAGATCTTCGGGTGGGCGCTTGGCACCCGCTCCTCGGCGTCGGAGAACACCTTCTCCGAGAGTTTCTCGCCGGGCCGCAGCCCTGTGTACCGGATCTCGACGTTCGGCACCTTCAGCTGCGTGGCGTAGTTGCGGACGAGGTTCACGATCTGCACGGGCTCACCCATGTCGAGCACGAACGTCTCCGCGTACTCCGCCATCGCCGCGGTCTCGAGAACCAGGCCCACGGCCTCCTCGACGGTCATGAAGAAACGCGAGACGTCCGGGTGGGTCACGGTGACCGGCTCGTCGCGCGCGATCTGGTCCGCGAGCACGGACAGGAACGACCCACGGCTGCCGAGGACGTTGCCGAACCGGACCGAGGCGAGTGTCACCGGGCCACCGGCCGCGCGCTGCACGACGAGCTCGGCCAGCCGTTTCGTGGCGCCGAGCACGGAGGTCGGGTCCGCCGCCTTGTCGGTGGAGATGAGGACGAAACGGCTTGTGCCGTGGCGGACCGCGGCGTCGACCAGATTGTGCGTGCCACGCACGTTCGACTTCACGGCCTCGCAGGGGTGACGTTCGAGCAGCGGCAGGTGCTTGTGCGCCGCGGCGTGGAAGACCAGCTCGGGCCGGGTGGCCGCGAAGAGCCGATCGATCCTGCGCCGGTCCCGGATGTCGGCGATGATGATCTCGTCCGCGTCGAGGAGCCCGCTTCCCGTGATCTCGAGCTGCAGCCGATGCAGGTTGGATTCGTCGTGGTCGAGCAGGTAGAGCGCCGCTGGGCCGAAACCGCTGATCTGACGGCACAGCTCGCTGCCAATCGATCCGCCCGCGCCCGTGACGAGTACCCGGCGACCGGAGATCAGCCTGGCCGCTTTCTGGCTCACCACGTGCAGCTCGCTGCGGCCGAGCAGGCTTTCCACCCGTAGCTGGCGCAGGTCGGACAGGCGCGCGTCGCGTTCGACCGCGGCGAGAAACGATGGCAGGTAACGCACGTGCAGCCCCGCGGCCCTGGCCGCGTCGACGATGGTGGCTAGCTGCTGCGCGGGCAGTGACGGGATCGCGACAACGCAGGCCTGTGCCTGGTGCGCGTGCGCCACGTCAGGAAGCGCCCAGATGGGCCTGTACACCGGCAGGCCGACGACCCGGGTCAGCGCGGGGGCGTCGTCGAGGAAGCCGATGGGCGCGAGGCCGTAGTTGGGGCTGCGCCGAAGCGCGCGAGCCAGCGTCCGGCCTGCTTCGCCCGCGCCGACGACGAGCGTCCGCAGGCCATCGGCCGCCGCAGGTTTCCTGATGCCCGGCAAGCTCAGCACCGCATCCTCCTTTGCTGTCGCACTTCTCAGGCCGCGGAGGTCCGGCCGGCGAGGGTTTGCATGGCATCGGCGACCCGGGAGACGTCGCCATACGCGAGCGCCGGGTACATCGGGAGCGAAAGAATCTCCTCGGCTACCCGGTCCGTGACGGGCACGGACCGGCATTCCTCCGTGCCGAGTGCCTGACTGAAACCCGATAGCTGGTGCACGGGGATGAAGTGCACCGAGGTGCCGATGCCTTGGCTGGTGAGTGCGTCGATCGCGAGATCGCGCGACAGGCCGTACTCCGGCCGCACGCGTACCTGGTACAGATGCCAGGCATGCCGCCCGCGTGCTGGCCGCGTCGGCAGGCCGAGGCCGGTCACGTCGGCGAGCGCCGCGTCGTAGCGCGCCGCAAGCTGCTCCCTGCGCGTCTGCCAGGCAGGCAGGTGAGCGAGCTGGGCTCGGCCGATCGCCGCCTGGATGTCGCTGATATTTGCCTTGAGGCCGGGCTCGGTGACGTCGTACCGCCAGCTTCCACCGGGCAGGTACCGCCGCCAGGCGTCGCGGCTCAGGCCGTGCAGCCGCGCCGTGCACGCGTAGGCCGCGAACTCGTCGTCGTTGGTTGCGATCGCGCCGCCCTCGCCGATGGGGAGGTTCTTCGTCGCGTAGAAGCTGAAGCAGGCCGCGTGGGATGTGGCGCCCACGGGAGCCCCGTGTATTTCCGCGCCAAGCCCGTGTGCGGCGTCCTCCACCACGCGGTCGGCGTCCAGGCCGGCCGCATCGGCCAGTTCCGCCACGTCCGCCGGATGACCGGCCATGTGCTGGACGACCATGGCGGCCGGGCGGCCCGCACGGCGCGCCGCCGCCGCCACCGTGGCGGGCGTGGGCAGCAGGGTACGCGCGTCGACGTCGACCAGGACGGGGCGCAGGCCTGCCTGCAGGATGGGGGCGACCGCCCCGCAGAAGGTCAGACTTGGCGTCAGCACGGCGGCCCCGGGCGCGAGCCGCAGCGCGCGCACCGCCAGCTCGATCGCCGCTGTCCCCGACGACACCACCACGACGTGACGTGCGCCGAGGTAGCTCGCGAGCTCCTTTTCGAACGCGGCAGTTTCCGGGCCCATCGTGATCCACCCGGAGCGCATCACGCGCAGCGCGGCGTGCTGTGCCTCCGGCACGACGTCGGCCCTGGCGAACGCCACTGGGCCAGTGGTGACGGTCATCGGCCGGTTTCTTCCCCGCCGTGCTGCGGCGCAGTTCCGCTGGTCGCGTGCGCAGACCCGCTGGCGGGAGGCTGCCGCCTGGCCGACCGCTTACGCCGGCCACGGGGAACACCGACAACCCCGAGCAGTGGCCAGCCGGATGACGCGACGAGGTCGGCAAGCGCGGCGACATCCGACACGCGGGCAACCGGGCCGGACAGCACGACAAGCCCGACACGGCCCCGTTCAGCCGCCGCATCCGTCCGCCCGAGCGGGTAGACGTGGGGTAGCTTCCCTTGCTCCGCGGTCGCCTTGTGGTTCTGGACCAGCGTGCCTGCCCGGCCGATCCCGGCGCTCACCTTCTCCGCGGCCAGCGCCCCGTCGTGACCGTTTTCCGCTGGGCCGACCGGGTCGGCGAGGCCGCCACGGCCGTCCAGGCCGCCCACCACGCCGGCCTGGCATGGCCCGCTCGAGCGCGGCGGCCAGATCGGTGAGATCATCGGCAGTGCCGCCGGCTTCGACGCTGGCCAGCGCCACGGCGGACACACCAGAATGTTTGGCGGCCAGCCGGAGCCGAAGGCTCAGATAGTCGATGCCCGCGGTGGCATCGCCGCTCAGGTCCGCGTTGTTCAACGCGCCGAGCAGCGGTGCGCCGAGCCGGCGGCTGACCCGCCGCGCGCCGGGCACCGTTGGCCGCGCGGTCTCCGCGAGGGCGGCGAACAGTATCCCCGCGACCAGACCGAGCAGTCCGGCCAGTCCGAGCTTCTGCGCGAGTGCCTTGGATTCCGGGAGAGCCGGAAGGGCGGACTTGTCGATGACCGCGGCGCGCCCCTGAGTGCTCGCCTGCGCCAAGAGCCGGCCGCGGTCACCCGTGAGGTTCGCGATCACCTCGTCGAGGCCGGCCAGCTTGGCCTGCAACTGCTGATCGTGCGGGTTCGCCGCGGACTGAAGCCCCAGGGTGGCCCGCTTCTGGGTGAGCTCCACGACCTGGCTGTCGATGGCTTTGAGCGCCTGGAGGAGCCCGCTCTCCCCGACGTTGTTGAGTGAGTTCGTGACGTCGGTGGCGAGCACGGTTGCGGCCTTCTGCGCGACATACCGATTACGGTCGGTGACCGTGAGGTCAACGACCTGGGAGCTGCCCAGCCCGGACACAGAGATGTGGTTGTTGATGAAGTCGCTCAGGCCCCGGTTCGCCCGGGCGGCGTTGAGCGCCTGGGTGGCCGTGCTGCGGCTGGTCGCGATGCCGGAGACCTGGCTGACGATGGCATCCGCCTGCGAGCTGCTCGCCGGGACGACGTAGCCGGTGATGATCCGCGCGTTCGCCGCGTACATCGGCGGTTGCTTCGCGGTGACCAGTGTGATGGCAACGAGGGGCAGGGCGATACACACCAGGACCAACGCCCAGTACTGCCGCACCAAGCGCGCAGCGACCTCGTCTATCTCCACTAAGCCTCCTCGATTACCCGATCGATGCGCGCAAGATCCCGCGCTCCGTCGCGAGGTTCGGCTGTACCGCCAGATCCCTGTTCCCCGCGCTGGGAATCGGCTGCCCGCGGCATCCCACCTGCCCCTTGGTAAGAGGCTAGGAACGATGTAACGTGCACGGATCGCCAACGAGCACTAGATCGGCTACGTAAAATGCGCGACGTGTCAGCCGGGCCGCGAGACGCGCGCACGCCGCTCCGCAGGCGCTATGCAGGCGCTATGCGGGCAATGTGGAGGCGCTGTGGGGGCGCCACCGGGGGGCCCGGCGCGGGCGCCACGGCAACGCGATGCGGGCGCCACGGGGGCGCGAGGAGCCCTGGGAGGCCGCTGAACAACGGCGTCCGATCAGCGAGCGGGTCATCCGCGCCCGGCTGGCAAGGCGGAGCCCGAGGCCGCTACCAGCGGTTCGTAACGGCGAGGGTGACAACGCCGCCAGCCGGGATGCGGGGGCCACGCGAGCCGGGCAGGTGTTGTTCAGCGGCGCAGAGGTGCCCTAGGCGCGCACCGCGAAGGCCGCGCCCACGACCGCCAGTGGATGCGCGAGCCCGACACCGGAGCCGTCCCGCCTGCCGAACGGTCCTGGCAGGTCGACAGGTGCGCCGGCGGCGGTGGCGCCGAGCGCGGGCGAGCGGCCCGCCCAGGCGAGGATCAGCTCATCCTCGCCCTTGAGGAACCGGTGGCAGCGGACCCCGCCCGTGCCGCGGCCCTTCGGCGGGAAATCGGCGTACGGCGCGACCTTCACGCTGGCGGCGGCCGTGCCTGGCAGGGCTCCTGCGCGGCCGGCGACCGTGACCACCACGGCGGCCGCGCCGCCGGCGCGGACATCGACGCAGCCGAACCACACGGCGCGGGCACGTGCGGACAGCCGGATCCCCGCCATCCCCGCGGCCGCGCGGCCCTGCGGCCGGACCGAGGCGGCGCCGAAGCGCAGCAACTGCCCGTCACTCGTCACGAACACCAGGTCGTCGGTGTCGGCCGCCGCGGCCACGCCCACCACTGTGTCGCCGTCCTTCAGCGCGATGACCTCGAATTCGTCGCGCGCCTGCGGGTAGTCGGACGTCACCCGTTTCACGACGCCCTGCGCGGTGCCGAGCGTCAGCGCGGGACCGTCCGGGGCGAGCGAGGCGAGCCCGACCACCGTCTCGCCGGCGGCCAGTGTGATGAATTCCGCCAGCGGCGCACCCCCGGCCAGCCCCGGCGCGTGCGCGGCAGGCGGCAGCGCGGGAAGCTCGAGCACGCTGAGGCGGATCAGCCGGCCAGCCGAGGTGACCACGCCAATGCTGCCCCGCGCGGTCGCGGGTGCCACCGACGAGATCACGTCGTGCGCCCCGCGCGGCCCTGCCACGGGTACCGCTGCGCCGTCGCCGTGGGGGCCCGTCAGCGGCAGCCGTTCGGGATCATCGGCATTGCCCGCGTCTGAGCCTGTGACGGCCGAGCGGGCGATGAGGCCGGTCGCGGACAGCAGGACCGTGCACGGGTCGTCGGCCACCTCCAGCGGCACGGCGGCCGTCTTCGGCGCGGCGCTGGGGCCTTCGAGCAGGACCGTGCGCCGGGGCGTGGCGAACCGCCCGGCGATGTCCGCGAGCTCGCCGGAAACGACCGCGCGCAGCCGGGCATCGGAATCCAGGATCGCGGTCAGATCGGCGATCTCGCTCCGCAGCGTCTCGCGCTCACGTTCGAGCTCGAGCCGGTCATACTTGGTAAGCCTGCGCAGCGGTGTGTCCAGGATGTATTGCGCCTGGATCTCGGACAGCTCGAATACGTCCATCAGCCGCTGCTTGGCGTCCGCGGGGTTCTCGCTCGCCCGGATGACCTGGATGACCTCGTCGATGTTGAGCAAAGCGATCAGCAGGCCGTCGACCAGGTGCAGCCGTTCCTCGCGCTTGCGGCGCCGGAATTCGCTGCGCCGCCTGACCACCTCGATGCGATGATCCACGTACACCTGCAGCAGTTCGCGCAGCCCGAGCACGCGCGGCTGGCCGTCGACGATGGCCACGTTGTTGATCCCGAACGACTCCTCCATCGGAGTCAGCCGGTAAAGCTCCTCGAGCACCGCTTCGGCGTGGAATCCGCTCCGCACCTCGATCACCAGGTGCAGGCCGCGCTGCCGGTCCGTCAGGTCCTTCAGGTCCGCGATTCCGGCCAGCTTCTTCGCCTGCACCAGGTCCTTGATGCGCGCGACGACCTTTTCCGGGCCGATGTTGTACGGCAGTTCGGTGACCACGATCCCGGTACGCCGCGGGCTGATCTTCTCGATCCGCGTGGCGGCCCGGGTTCTGAACGTGCCGCGGCCGGACTGGTAGGCGTCCCTGACGCCGTCCAGGCCGATGATCTTCCCGCCGGTCGGCAGGTCCGGGCCCGGCACGAAACGCATCAGGGCGTCGAGGGTCGCCTCGGGGTTGTCGATCAGGTGCCTGGCGGCCGCGATCACCTCGCCGAGGTTGTGCGGCGCCATGTTGGTGGCCATCCCGACCGCGATGCCCGCGGCACCGTTGACGAGCAGGTTCGGGAAGGCGGCCGGGAGGACATGCGGTTCGGTTTCCTGGCCGTCGTAGTTCGGCCGGAAGTCGACGGTGTCCTCGTGGACGGAGGCGACCATTTCCATGGCCGCGGGCGCCATCCGCGCCTCCGTGTAGCGCATCGCGGCGGGGGCGTCGTCTCCGCCCAGCGAGCCGAAGTTGCCGTGCCCGTCGATCAGCGGGAGGCGCATCGCCCACGGCTGTGCCATCCGGGCGAGCGCGTCGTAGATCGCACTGTCGCCGTGCGGGTGCAGCCGGCCCATCACGTCGCCGACCACCCGTGCGCTCTTGACATGACCGCGATCGGGCCGCAGCCCCATCTCGTTCATCTGGTAGAGGATCCGGCGCTGCACGGGCTTCAGCCCGTCCCTGGCGTCGGGGAGCGCGCGCTCGTAGATCACCGAGTAGGCGTATTCGAGGTAGCTGCCGCGCATCTCCTCGGCGACGTCGATGTCGACGATCTTCTCTTCGAAGTCGTCGGGCGGCGGTGGGGTGGTGGTACTGCTCCGTCGGGCCATGCACCCCATTTTCCCGCTTCAGCCCGCCATTTTTGCCGAACGGCTGCCGTGTGGCGCGCCGATCATGTGCTGCGGCGGCTCCTGGGAGTCTCAGGCCGCATCTAGGCTGATAACCGTTGCCGCGACGGTGGACGGGTGTGGGATCCCGCACAGTTCGGCCTCGTCGAGGAACGGCTCCGCACCCACCCGCTCAACGGGGCGTGCGACGCCGCGTCCACGGATATCGGCATGCCCGCCCGCTTGGCCAGGCTGAACGCGGCGAGCGCGGCGGGGCGCGAGCCCTCGTTCAGCAGGGTGTAACCGGACATGTGCAGGTGGCTTCCCGGCGTGAACAGGTCCTTCGGCAGGTCCTCGGGGGAGGGCCGCGTTGGCGCCGGGGTCGGAAAGCAGCGTGAGGTCGCCCTTGTGGGTCACCTTCGCCACCGTCCGGCTACGCCGGCGAGTGACCAAGGGACCCGGCTCCCGCGCTGCTTACCTCGCGCCAGGGGAAGGTCGCCATCAGTTGGCACCACGCCGGAAGGATTCGCGGTAGTCCCTTGGGCGTCGTCCCGTGTGCTTGGCGAAGAGAGCAGCGAAGGTGCCGGAGTCCCTGTAACCGAGCGCGGCGGAGATGCTGGCGACCGTTCGGTCCGTCGTCTCAAGCAGGTGGCGGGCGCGACGGACGCGCGACGACTGCAGGTAATCGAGCGGACTCTGGCCTGTCTCGTCTGCGAAGCGCCGCAGCAGCGTCCGAGTGCTGACATTGAATGTGCCGGCCAACGCGACGAGGTCGTATCGGGCGGCAAGGTTCTGGTCGAGCCGTCGCATGACCCCGTGGGAGAACTCGTTTCCGGGCTGCGGAAGAAGTCGCGCGTCAACGTACGGCGTCTGGGACGATCGCGCATCGTCGATGAGCGCCACACGCGCGGTCGTCCGTGCCACGCTGGCACCGCTGTGTTGGCGGATCAGTTCCAGCGCGAAGTCGTACATGGCACTGAAGGCCGCTGTCGTCGTCACCCCCTTGTCGGTGACGACGAGACGTTCGGGTCGGACATCAGCGTCCGGACAGCGTCGAGCCAATTCGTCCGCGAAGAGCCATGCCGTCGTAGCCCGGCGTCCCTTGAGAAGTCCTGCCTGGGCGAGCAGGAACGCACCGACACAGATCGAGACGACGACCTTGCCCGCAGCAGCGTGTGAGCGGATCGCCGCAATTTCAGGGGCGAGGAGCGCGAGCGTCGCGTCCACGTCGAGGCCCGGCAGGAGCTCGAACCCTGGCACGACAAGGACGTCGACCTCGCGCAGCGCAGAGACGGCCAACGCCGCACCACCCGATGCGGCGACGCGGCGACGAGGCGAAACGACCGACACCTCGTATCCGGCGCGGCCCGGGCCAGCAACGTGCGTGGCCATCGTCAATAGATCGGGTACGCCGAACACCTCGGACGCGAAGCAGCCTGGATAGGCCAGGACACCAACCCGCAGCGCGCTCACGCTCGCCTCCTCAGCACCACGCCTATGGCGAGATTACCCTCATACATGGCGATCTGGCCTATCACCTTGTGTGGGCACATCAGTCCACGCTGTCGGTATGAGAGTTGCCGGCGGACGCCTTGACGACGCGATCACGGACTTCTCCCGCCGACTCGTGGACGTGGACGGGGTGGTGAAGACGGTGTACGTCGCGGGTTCCGGACCAGCCGTGGTACTGATGCCGGAGATGCCCGGCATCAGCCCTGACGTCCTTCGGCTAGCGCGGTGGGTGCGGGATGCGGGCTTCACCGTCTACGTCCCCTCACTCTTCGGGATCGACGGCGCCTATCCCACGGCCGAGGGTGGTGAGAAGGTTGTCCGTCGCGCGTGCGTCAGTGCCGAGTTCCGTGCGTTCGCCAGGGGCGGCACCAGCCCCGTCACCATGTGGCTACGCGGGCTCGCGCGCCAAGCCCACGCCGAATGCGGCGGTCCCGGAGTCGGCGCGATCGGTCTGTGCTTCACCGGCAACTTCGCACTCACCATGGCGCTTGAGCCAGCCGTCACCGCGCCAGTGGTCAACCACCCGTCACTGCCACTGGACGACCCCGCCGGACTCGAGATCAGCGACGAGGACGCGCGCGCGGTCCGAGACCGCATCGCGCGCGATGGACTGAAGGTTCTCGCCTACCGCTTCGACGACGACCGCTGGTGCACCGGCCAGCGCTTCGCCGCCTACCAAGCCCTCCTCGGCGACGCCTTCGACGGCCGCGTCCTTCCGGGCAGTTCTGCCAACACCAACCCGCCCCCGTTCTTCCGCGACGTGGTCGGGTCCCCCCACAGCGTTGTCACCGCCCACCTCGTCGACGAGGACGGACATCCCACGCTGAAGGCCAGGAACGAAATCCTCGCCTTCCTGATCGACCGCTTGAGCCCGTCTGGACACTCCGGATGTCCGGACGACTGACCGTGAGCAGCGTCATCAGTTCGATGGCGGGTCGTTCACGTCTGGTCCTTGGCGTGCTCTTGGGACTCGAGCCGCGTGACACGCCGATCCACAGGTCTTGACTATTTCTCCGGCTGCCGCCCGGCGCGCCGATCATGTGCTGCTACTATCCACTCCCGCCCCGTTCAGGATGCTGTCGGTTTGGCGCCGTGGGCCGCCGCGATCTGGTCGATGCGCTCCGCAAGGGTGAAATCCAGTTCTGTTACTACATCCCCGGCGGTGTGGGTTGTCATGGCGAAGGAAAGCCTGTCCCACCGGACATCGATGTCGGGGCGGTGCTCCAGTTCGATGGCAACCGCGCCGACCTCGGTTACGATCCGGATAGCTTCGTCGTAGTTGACGACAAACGTCTTGCTAATGCCGACCTCGTCAAGGCCGCCACAGCCGCGCCCCGCCCTGTTCGGGCGTCCGCGTCGGGGGCCCCGCACCGCGCGCAGGCGGCCTGCGTGGGCGCGCCCCCGTGCCACCGCGACACGGCGGCGTGACCCGTGAACCCGGGTCTCCGCAGCCGGTGGGGCGCCGCATCCGCGGCAGCCGTTAGGGAGATGTCCTGGGCCGCGGTGCGGGCTAGAGCGCGGGGCGGGCGCCGACCTGGCCGAGAGCTTTCGCTGCCAGCCGGTTTCCCGCGGCGAGGGCTTCGCCGGGCGGCTTCTTGTCCAGCCAGGCCGGCAGGAACCCGGCGCAGAACGCGTCACCGGCACCCGTGTGGTCGAGCGGCCGCTCCACCACGAACGCGGGGACGTGCACAGGTTCCGGCTGCCCGTTGGCGTAGAAGAGCGCCCCGTCCGCGTCCATCTTGATGACGACCTGCGGGTACCAGGCGGTGAGCACGCGCGCGGCCTGGTCGGGTTCGTCCCGGCCGGTGAGCACGCGCGCCTCGGGCTCGTTCGCGAAAAGCAGCACGGCGCCGTGGCTCAGTTCGAGGAACGGCTCGGCCCCGACCCGCTCGACGGGCGCGTGCGACGCGGCGTCCACGGATATCGACATGCCCGCCCGCTTGGCCAGGCTGAACGCGGCGAGAGCCGCGGGGCGCGAGCCCTCGTTCAGCAGTGTGTAACCGGACATGTGCAGATGGCTTCCCGGCGTGAACAGGTCCTTGGGCAGGTCCTCGGGGGAGAGGGCCGCGTTGGCGCCAGGGTCGGAAAGCAGCGTGAGGTCGCCCTTGTGGGTCACCATTACCACGCACGTTCCCGTCGGCCGCTCAGGATCCATCACGAGCCTGGCGTCCACGCCATAGCCCATGAGCTCCATGTCCCTGTTCCGGCCCGCGATGTCCGCACCGCGCCGCCCGACGAACGCGACATCGGCGCCCTCGACCGCCATCCAGGCGGCGATGTTGGCGCCGGATCCGCCGCCGTGCATGGTCACGGTCGCGGGCGTATCACTTCCTTTGACAAGCGGGTAAGCAGCGCGGGCGACCGCATCTGTCATGAGATCACCAACGACGACCACTCGCGTCATTGTCGTCACCACCTCGTCCCGGGCGCGGACGGCGATCCTGTTGGCGGAGAGTCCGGTGGATCCTCCGGCCGGCCAAACTGCCGGAAGCGCATTCTTCCAACAGCGTAGAGAAACCTAACAGCTTTCGTTCATCCTGGCAGCGAGAGCGCTCTGCCCGCTACCACAAGAAGGGCTTCCTCGGACTGCGCGGCGAGCAATTGGTTGAGGCGGCCAAGCTCGTCGCGGAACATGCGGCCGCTTTCCGTGCCAGGGACGACGCCCGAACCCGCCTCCTCGCTCACCGCGACGACGTAGGCACGCGTATCCCTCCACGCGTGGGCAAGTTCGCCGATCCGCGCCGCCACACGGCTCGCGACCTGCGGATCGCCTGGCGGATGGGACCACGCCCCAGCCTCGTCGAGCACAGCGGCGAGCCAGCTGCCGATGCTGTCGACCAGGATGCCGCCCGTGCTCGAGCGCAGCACCGCGGCCAGGTCCGTGGTCTCGACGGTCTGCCACCAGCGAGGGCGGCGGGCCCGGTGCGCGGCCACCCTCGCGACCCATTCCGGATCGCCGCCGGGTCCGGGTCCGGCCGGCGCGACGTACGTGACCTCGGCCTCCGCGGCGAGCCGCAGTTCGGCTTCCGCGGACTTGCCGCTGCGCGCGCCGCCGAGCAGCAGTGTTCGCCACGGCCGCGGCAGCGCGGCTACGGAGCGGTGCGCTTGGCCGTACCCGCAGCCGTGCGCTGAGTCAGGCATACCCCGCTCTCCCTGCGCGTCGTGTCTTCCTTGCGTGCCCTGCGGGTCCTGGCCGCCGTGCCTGTTCCGTGCGGAGACCGTGATGTGATCTCCGTCGGCGGCTGCGATGATCCGCCAGAGCCGGCAGCGGCGTGCGAGTTCCCGCTCAGAAGGCAGCCGGTGATCAATGTGGATGACCGCGACCGCCGTCGTTTCTGTCACGAGGCCCCGCCGCCGCATGCCACCGAGCTGTGCGGGATCGCCAAGCAGGTCCAGCAGCACGGCGTCGTAGGGTGCAGTACCGTCCGGGGGCCGCGGGACCGTGCCCGGCCCGGCGGCGCAAAGCAGCCTGCTTCCATCGGGCGCGGTGATCTCAAGTCCTCCGCTCACCTGCCCGACCAGGTAACCGGCCGGCATCCGCTGCGGTCCTGCCTCCTGCGGTCCTTCCCCCTCCGGTCCCGCCCGCAGGGGGAAGTCGATCCGCGCGATCCCGTCGAGCACGATCTGCGTAGGCGCGCGCGTCTGGCCGCACCGCCTTGCGGCGGAACAGGAAGCGCACCCACAGCCGGGCTCCGGCCATCCGGCCTGGCCGCCGGTACCGGCCATCTCCATGTCCATATGGTCGTGCAGTGCAGCACGGTGCCGTGCCGTGCGTCAAAACACCGCTCTATACACTTGCACGGTGACCTGGACCTGGCGGTACGAGAAGGCAGACGGCACGACGCTTTCCGCGAAGACGCTGCCGCAGGAGACGTTTCCCAGCCAGTCCGACGCGGAGAGCTGGCTCGGCGAGCGCTGGCGGACCCTGCTTGCGTCCGGGGTCGACCAGGTTACGCTCCTCGATGACGGGCAGATCACCTACGGGCCGATGAGCCTGCACCCCGCCGAGTAGCCACGCCGCCGCTGCTCAGGGGCGTTTGGGCGGGCTCGCTGTCCTGGCGGGATCACGCACGATGACCGGACCGAGCACGCCGTCGATCTGCCGCATCACCGAGTCGCTCAGCCGGACTCCCGACGCTTTCGCGTTCTCCCTGACCTGCTCCGGCCGGGTGGCGCCAACGATGGCCGCGCAGACATTGGGGTTCTGCAGGGTCCACGCCACCGCGAGCTGCGCGGGCGACAGCCCGGCCTCGGCGGCGATCGGCGTGAGCTGCTGAACCCGGGTGAGCACGTTCTCGTCAAGGAAATGGCTGATGAAACCCGATCCGCTCGGATCGGTGGCCCGTGAGCCGGACGGGGGCGGGTTACCCGGCAGGTATTTGCCCGTCAGCACGCCCTGTGCGATCGGCGACCAGACGACCTGGCCGATCCCCTCCTTCTCACACAGCGGAATGATCTCGGACTCGATCACCCGCCAGAGCATGTTGTACTGCGGCTGATTGGACACGATCCGGTCGAAGCCCATCTGGTCGGCGATCCGCAGCGCGTCGCTGATCTCCTCTGCCCGCCACTCGGACACCCCTACGTAGAGAACCTTGCCCTGCCGGACAAGATCTTCGAACGCGCGCAGCGTCTCCTCGAGCGGCGTCTCGTGGTCGTAGCGATGCGCCTGGTAGAGATCGATGTGGTCGGTCTGCAGCCGGCGGAGCGAGCCAGCCGCCGCCTCCATGATGTGCTTGCGCGAAAGCCCGCTGTCGTTGGGGCCCGTGCCGGTCGGCCAGTACACCTTCGTGCAGATCTCGATGGATTCGCGGCCCACGCCCGCCAGCGCGCGGCCGAGTATCTCCTCGGCACGTGTGCCCGCGTATACGTCAGCCGTGTCGAAGGTGGTAATCCCCTCGTCGAGTGCCGTGGCGACGCATGCGCGCGCCGCGTCCTCTTCCACCTGCGAGCCGTGTGTGATCCAGTTTCCGTACGCGATCTCGCTAATCTTCAGGCCGGACCGGCCAAGGCGACGATGTTCCATGCGCACGACAATATGTGATCATCACGGTGCCGCCACGCCGGAGGCGCGACGGCCGCCACGCGCGGCGCCGCGGGGCCGCCACGGCCGGGGGCGCTGCGACACCGGCGGCCGCGCCGCGCCCAAACGCGGAGACCCTGATCGCGTCACATGCGCAACAGCCGTTCTGCGTTGCCGTGCGCGATCTTTTCGCGGTCGGCCGTGCTGATGGGCGCTCGATCGAGAAATGCGCGCCCCGCCGCATTGTCGCTGTACGGATAGTCGACGGAGAACATGATCCGGTCAGCGCCGAGGACCATGAGGGCGCACAGCAGCGGCGGGTCGGTGAAGTAGCCGCTCGTCGTGATGTAGAAGTTCTCCTGGAAGTACTCGCCTACGCGCCGGTTCAGATGCGTGGCCACCGGGCTCAGCCGTTCGTCGGCACGGGCGAGGGAGAACGGGATGTGCTCGCCCATGTGGCCGACGATGATCCGCAGCCGGGGGAAGCGGTCAAACACGCCGCCAAGCACCATGCGCAGCGCGTGCAGGCCGGTCTCGGCGTGCCAGCCCCAGCCGGCCGTGGCGAGCGCACGACTGACTGGCGCGTCGAAACCGCCGTAGTACGCCTGCATCACCTGCGGCGCCGGGAAGGTCGGGTGCAGGTAGATGGGCACGTCGAGCACCACTGCCCGTTCGAGTATCGGCAGGTAGGCGCGATCATCGAGAAACCGGCCGCGGGTGTGGCCATGGATCATGGCGCCCTTGAAGCCGAGACTCGTCACCGCGCGGTCAAGCTCGGCCGCGGCAGCGGCCGGGTCCGCGGTGGGCAGCGTCGCGAAACCGGCGAACCTGCCGGGGTGCGCGGCGACCGCCGCAGCCAGCCTGTCGTTGGCATCCCTGGCGAGCGGCACCGCCATCGCCGCGTCGAGTTGCTGGGTGGCCGGCTGGCCAAGGGACAGCACCTGCACGTCGATTCCGGCGGAGTCCATGTCCGCCAGGCGCCGCTCGCCGAGATCGTCGAGCTTCGCCATCGTGTCATCCTGGCCGCCCGCCGGCCGGTACGACGCGGCGGTGGCGGCGGCGACCTCGGCGGTCAGGAAATGCTCCTCGATCGCGATGACGCGCATCGCGCCCTTCCTGCCGGGACCCGCGACGGGCGAGCACCCGGTGCGGCCCCACGTCCCTGCGTCACAGTGACACGGCGCGCTGTTCGCCTTGACACCGTTCTGTTCGCTTGACCCAGGGCCGGCGAATTCAGCTCACCAGATCTTGTCGCCGCGCTTGACCCGCGGGGGAGGTAGACGAAGCCGGCGGATCTGCGCCGACCGGATGATCGCGTAGAAGCCCACTCCCTTGGTGGGCTCGCCCGGATAACGTTCCGCGGCGATCTTGCGTACCCGCCTGCTGGTAATGACACCTTCGAGTACGACCGTGAGCATCGCGGTAAGCACGAGTGGGTAGACGATCACTGTTGCGACGGGAAGGGTTCTCTCCAGCAGCAACAGGACAAACAGTGCCCCGACCACGTACAGGTAGTACTCGCTGAGCATGCGCCGCGAATCGACGTAGTCGCGGGCCAGTGCCCGGACGGGCCCGGTGTCCTTGGCTGGCAGGTATTTCTCGTCGCCGCGCCTGAGCCCTTCAGCGCGGCGCGCCCGCTCGGTCCGGTTGCGCGCGCGCGCCTGCTGTGCCGCCTCCTTGCGGTTGCCCGGTGCCGCGAACGGCTGACGGCGCGGGGAGGCGTCGCTCCGCTTGGGCGTCGGGCGCCCCTTACCTGCGGTGGTGGACGTGCGGCTCTGCGCCCCACGGTCCGCCCCTGTGGAGTCACCGTTCGCGGCGGGCGAGCTGCCAGCGGCGTCCTGGGCAAGCTCATCCGCCGAGGCTGCGCGCTGGCGTCGGAACACGGGCAAATCCTACCGGTAGTGAACGTGGTGACGGTCACATAGGTGACCGCGTAGGGTGGAATCCGATCTGCGGAACGGCCACCCTGCTCCGCAAGGCGGCAGAGCACACGCTAAGTAGTTCTAGAGTTGGTAACACTGAGTCGAAGTCAGCGGGCACCGTGAGACGGCCTACAGGACGAAGGGGACGGCCGCGCCTATGAGCGTCATGAAGCGGGTTTCGATGATCTTCAAAGCCAAGGCTAACAAGGCCCTGGACAAGATGGAAGATCCGCGCGAGACCCTTGACTACTCCTACCAGCGGCAACTTGAGCTGCTGACGAAGGTGCGGCGCGGCGTGGCCGACGTCGCCACCTCACGCAAGCGTGTCGAACTGCAGATCAACCAGCTCGAACTGCAGTCGGGCAAGCTGCAGGACCAAGGGCGCAAGGCGTTGGCCGGCGGCCGGGAGGATCTCGCGCGTGAGGCGCTCACCCGCAGGTCGGGCGTGCAGGGACAGATCGGCGATCTGCGCGCGCAGTACGCCTCGCTGCAGGCCGAGGAGGAGAAGCTGACGATCGCGTCGCAGCGGCTCCAGGCCAAGGTGGACGCGTTCCGCACGCGCAAGGAGACGATCAAGGCCACCTACACCGCGGCCGAGGCTCAGACCAGGATCGGCGAGGCCGTCTCCGGCATCTCGGAGGAGATGGGCGACGTCGGCATGGCGATCCAGCGCGCCGAGGACAAGACCGCCCAGATGCAGGCACGCGCCGGCGCGATCGACGAACTGCTTGCCTCCGGCGCCCTCGAGGACTTCACGGGCAGCGGGCAGCAGGACGACATCCAGGCCGAGCTGGACCGGATGAGCAGCTCCTCCGATGTCGAACTCGAGATGCGGCGGCTCAAGGGCGAGCTGGAGCAGGCGGCGCCCGCGCAGATCGAGGGCGGGAGCTCGGCTAACACCGCCAGCGCTGCCACCGCCAGCCAGGCCGGGCAGCCTGCGCCACCCGTGCAGCCGGCTGATCAGCCGCCCGCCGCCGGGGAGGGCGCATGATCGTCCGAATCATGGGCGAGGGCCAGCTCAGTGTCGCCGACTCAGCCGTGAGCGAACTCAATCTCCTCGATAACGAGCTGGACGCGGCGCTCAGCGGCGGCGATGAGCCTGCCTTCCACGCCGCGCTCGAGGCACTGCTTTCCCAGGTCCGCGCGATCGGGTCACCGCTTCCGGCGGACGCGCTGCACGCTTCCGATCTCATCCTGCCGCCCGCCGGCGCGACCATGGAAGACGTCAGGGAGCTGATGAGCGAAGAAGGCCTTATCCCGGGCTGACACCAAGGTTGAAAGCATGTCAGCAGGAGTGTGGGTGACGGCGCGGGGAAGGTGGAGATTTTGATGGCGCGGACCCGATTCGCCCCCGACAAGGGGCTCACCGCGCGGATGGGCCTGACGATGTTCTTGCTCGGGCTCGTCCTCGTGGCCTTTGTCCTGGCCATGGTGTTTCTTGCTAGCCAATTTCCGGCCAACGCCGGCCTCATCCTGATCATCGCCGTCCTGATCGGCGGCGGGATGACGATCGGCTCGCTCTTCTACTCCGACAAGATCGCCCTCGCCGCGGCGAGAGGACGGCTGGTCAGCCCGCAGGACAGCCCCGCCGCCGCCGAACTGCACGGCGTGGTCGACCGGCTCTGCGCGCTCGCGGACATGCCCAAGCCCAGGATCGCGATCGCCGACACCGACATGCCGAACGCCTTCGCCACCGGGCGCAACACCAAGGTGGCCGTGCTCTGTGTGACCACCGGCCTGCTGCGCAGGCTGGATCGCGCCGAGCTTGAGGGCGTGATCGCGCACGAGATGTCGCATGTGGCGCACAAAGACGTCACGGTGATGACGATCGCCTCGTTCCTCGCGATCGTGGCGGGCCTGATGGTCAGGTTCGCGTTCTATGGCGAGCTGTTCGGCGGCGGCCGTGATCGCCGCGGCAATGATCAGAACACGTTCGCCATCATGGCGGCGATCATGGCGGTTTCCGCCCTGGTCTACGCCATCAGCTTCGTGCTGATCCGCGCTCTCTCGCGCTACCGCGAACTCGCCGCCGACCGCGCGGGCGCGATGCTCACCGGCCAGCCCAGCGCGCTCGCGAGCGCGTTGCAGAAGGTGAGTGGCCAGATCGCGCGGATCCCGACGAGAGATCTGCGCACCGCTCAGGCGCTCAACGCCTTCTACTTCGTCCCGGCGTTCACCAAGGGCAGCATCTCCGAGCTGTTCTCCACCCACCCGTCGCTGGAGAAGAGGCTGGCGCAGCTGGCCAAGATCTCGCAGCAGATCGGCAGGTAGCACGCGTGGGGTTCCTGGACGCGCTGCTGGGCAGGACCAAGCCGGTCCAGCCGGATCTGGACCGCCTGTTCGCGCTCCCGTCGGCCGCGATCACCCTCGCGGCGAGCTCGTCGTTCGTCCCGACCGGGGCAGGTTCTGTCTGCTTCCGCGAGATGGAGGGCCGCGCGTTCAGCGACGTGGAGGCCGACGTACGCCAGTTGCTCGACAGCGACGCGGACAAGACGATGCCGGTCGAGATCACGAACGATTCCTACGGTTTCACCTGGATGGTCATCCGCCAGCCCGCCGACCAGTTCGAGGCGCTCGTCACCAACCTGCACGCCGTCAACTCGTCGCTGGCCGACAACGGTTTCGGGCCGTCGCTGCTGTGCTCGCTGGTGACCTTCCGCGATCCGCGCCAGCGCAGCCTCGCCATCGTGTACCTCTACAAGCGGGGCACGTTCTACCCGTTCGCCCCCCTGCCTGGCGAGAAGCGGGACAGCGCACTGGAACTTCAGGTCAAAGCCGCGATCGAGGGCGAACTGCCGCTGGAGACCGATCTGGGCCGGTGGTTTCCCGTCTGGGGTGCGCCCGGCCTGTGAACGCCGGCGCGAACCGCGCCAAGAGCAGGCGCTAGGGCAGCGCGAGCATCTGGTCGAGCGCTGCCCGGGCGTAGCGCGCGACCTCGTCCTCCACCTGGATGCGGTTGACCACCTGGCCGTCGGCGAGTGACTCGAGCGCCCACACCAGGTGCGGCAGATCGATCCGGTTCATGGTGGAGCAGAAGCAGACCGTGCGGTCGAGGAAGACGACCGTTTTGTCCGGATGGCTGGCCGCGAGGCGCTGCACCAGGTTCAGTTCGGTGCCGACCGCCCACGCCGAACCCGCGGGCGCCTGCTCGATGGTGGCGATGATCCGCTCGGTGGAGCCGATGACGTCGGCGCCCATGGCGACCTCGTGACGGCATTCGGGGTGGACGATCACGTTGACGCCGGGAATCCGCGCCCGGACTTCGTCCACCGCTTCCCTGCTGAACCTTCCGTGCACAGAACAGTGGCCACGCCACAGGATCATCGTCGCGCCGCGCAGCCGTTCGGGACAAAGCCCACCCTCCGACTTGTGCGGGTCGTAGACCACGCAATCCGCCAGGTCCATGCCCATCTCGAGCACCGCGGTGTTGCGGCCAAGATGCTGGTCGGGGAGGAAAAGTACCTTGCTGCCGCGGCGGAGGGCCCAGTCCAGCGCGCGCCGCGCGTTCGAGGACGTGCACACGGTGCCGCCGTGGCGGCCGACGAACGCCTTGATGTCGGCGGAGGAGTTCATGTAAGTAACCGGGACCACATCGTCGGCGATGCCCGCGTCTTCCAGTACTTCCCAGCACTCCTCGACCTGGTCGAAGGTTGCCATGTCCGCCATCGAGCAGCCCGCCGCCAGGTCGGGAAGTATCACCTGCTGGCGATCGGTGGTGAGGATGTCGGCGGACTCGGCCATGAAGTGCACGCCGCAGAACACCACGTACTCCGCCTCGGGCCGCCCGGCGGCGTCACGGGCCAGCTTGAACGAATCACCCGTCACGTCAGCGAACGCGATGACCTCGTCACGCTGGTAGTGATGGCCGAGCACGAACACGCTGCTGCCGAGTGCCTGCTTCGCGGCCCGTGCCCGTTCGGCGAGCGCGGGATCGGACGCCGGGGGAAGCGCGCCCGGGCACCGCACACCGCGCTCGCTGTGGCGATCGGACCCGGCGCCGAGCACAAGCAGCGGAAGCCGGTGGCCTGCTGTCATCGTCATGGCGTCCCCTTATCGTCCGACTGACGATACCTATGATACGTGGCGCGCGCGCATGCCGTCGGGTCAGGTCGCGACATATGGTGATCGGGAGCGCCGTGGACGCGGACTCGTCATGGTGGAGGCGGAATGACCGCAGGAGTCATATCGTTGAGCCAGGGGTAAGGCCATGGCGCGCCGCCGTGAGGCGGTCGTGACCCACTAGCGAGTGCAGGAGCGAGCGAGATATGACGGTTCAGGGCGAGACCACGCAGCAGGGCATTATCCTCACCGACGTTGCGGCGGTCAAGGTGAAGAACCTGATCGACCAGGAAGGCCGGGATGATCTGCGGCTGCGTGTCGCTGTGCAGCCCGGCGGTTGCTCTGGCCTGCGTTACCAGCTCTACTTCGACGAGCGCTCGATGGATGGGGATCAGGTAAGCCAGTTCGGTGGTGTGGAGGTTGTCACAGACAGGATGAGCGCTCCTTACCTGACCGGCGCGACGATCGATTTCGTGGACACCATCGAGAAGCAGGGCTTCACCATCGACAACCCGAACGCCACAGGATCGTGCGCCTGCGGGGATTCTTTCCACTAGGCCATCTGCCGGTAATCTTGCTGAGCCGGCGGGGGTTCCGCCGGCCACGCGTCAGCAAGGAGCACATTGTGCGGATCGCCGTAACAGGATCGATCGCGACTGATCATCTGATGACGTTTCCCGGCCGGTTCACCGACCAGCTCATAGCCGGGAAGATCGAAAGTGTGTCGTTGTCGTTCCTGGTGGACGCGCTGGAGATACGCCGTGGGGGGATCGCGGCGAACATCGCGTTCGGAATGGCCTGTCTCGGGTTGCGGCCCGTGCTTGTGGGCGCGGTCGGCGCGGACTTCGACGACTACCGGTCGTGGCTGGAGCGCAAGGGTGTCGACACGGCCTCGGTGCACGTCTCCGAGCTGCAGCACACCGCGAGGTTCCTGTGCACGACCGATACCGACCAGAACCAGATCGCGTCGTTTTACGCCGGCGCGATGAGCGAGGCTCGCAACATCGAACTCGCGCCGGTGGCGGAGCGGCTCGGTGGCCTCGATCTCGTCGTGATCAGCCCGAATGACCCCCAGGCGATGCTGCGGCACACGGCCGAATGCCGTGAGCGGGAAATCCCGTTCGCCGCGGACCCGTCGCAGCAACTCGCGCGGATGGACGGTGACGAGATCCGTCGGCTCGTGGACGGCGCGTTCTACCTGTTCATGAACGAGTACGAGACAGCGCTGACGGAGCAGAAGACGGGCTGGTCCCACGACGAGGTGCTGTCGCGGGTCAAGATCCGGGTGACGACCTTGGGCCCGAAGGGCGTGCGCATCGACCGTGCAGGTGAGCCCTCACTCACCATTCCCGCGGTTGCGGTCGAGCGGGCGGCCGACCCGACCGGCGGGGGCGACGCGTTCCGCGCGGGCTTCCTTTCCGCCCTGGCGTGGGGCCTGCCAGTCGAGCGCGCCGCGCAGCTTGGGAACATGATCGCGGTGCATGCGCTTGAGACGGTCGGCCCGCAGGAGTACGAGCTGCACAAGGGCCCCCTGCTCGACAGGTTCTCGGCCACATACGGTGACGACGCCGCCGCGGAGATCGCCGAACACCTCTGACGGCCGTGTCCTGCTACCCGTCGTCGTCGGCAAGATGCCCGTTCTTCGGGGGTTCCGGGGATCCGGGGATCCGGGGGTCCGGGGGTCGCCCCCCGGGTGGGGAGGGCCCGGACGGCTGCGCGCCCTGAGGCGCCGGGCCGGTGCGGCTCCCGGACGGGGGTTCCTGGGGGGCCGCCCGCCGGGTGGGGAGGGCCCGGACGGCTGCGCGCCCTGACGCGCCGGGCCGGTGCGGCTCCCGGACGGGGGTTCCTGGGGGGCCGCCCGCCGGGTGGGGAGGGCCCGGACGGCTGCGCGCCCTGACGCGCCGGGCCGGTGCGGCTCCCTGGCTCGGCGTTTCCCCGCCAGATCAGGACGACGCGGGCCGGGTGACGGTGCACGTCGGTGACGAGCGGGTCGGGGTGCTGAACGCCGCCGACAGCGGAGAGTTCGTGCCGGTCGTCGCGTTCGCCGGACCGCGGCGAAATCGCGATCATGAACGGGACGATACGCGAGGACGCGGACGGCTCGTCGCACCTGACAGTCGGCTTCCCCGAGACCTTGCCTTCATGATCGCGGTAACTTTTCCGCGCATATCGCGGAAAAGTTACCGCGATCATGGAATGGAGGTCTTGGGAGGCCCCGGGCCTTGCCGCGGGGCGCGGCGGGTGCCTCGGCGGCCGAGGCCTGTGGTCACACTAGCCACACTGGCCACACGAGCCACACTAGCTGCGCCAACCGCGCCATCGGCGCGTTCTCGCGGCGGGCGGGTGCCTGGCGCTTGGGCGGGCCATGATCGCGGTGGAATTAGGTCGTATTTGCAGAGAATCCACCGCGATCATGAACTGGCGGGCGCCGAGCGGTCGGCAGGGGAGTGCCACGCCTCGTCCGTGCCGTGCGGAGCCGCACGGGGGTAGCGGTAGCGTGGCCGGTGTGCCGTCCCTCGCCCCGCTGCCGGTTGCCCCGCTGCCGGTTGCTGGGCTGCCGGTTGCTGGGCTGCACGCCGCTGCGCTGCCAGCCGCCGTGCCGCCAGCCGCCGTGCCGCCAGCCGCCGCGCTGCCAGCCGCCGCGCCGCTGCTGTCCGCCGGGTATCACGGCCCGCCAGAGCTCACCTTCGCCAGGGCGTTCACGTCGTGGACGCTCGACGTCCCCGTACTGATCGTCGTGTTGCTTGCGGCGGGCTGCTACCTGGCCGCGACGCGCCGCGTGCGGAAGGCCCGGCCGTGGCCGGTGAGCAGGATCTTCCTCGCCGGAATCGGCCTCGGCGTGCTGGTCATCGCGACGATGTCATGGCTCGGCGTGTACCAGGACATCCTGTTCTGGGTCCGGGCCGTCCAGACGATCCTGCTGCTGTTGCTCGTGCCACTTTTCCTCGCACTCGGGCGCCCGCTCACGCTCGCCATCGCGGCGCTGCCCGAGCCACTGGGCAGGCGCGCCGAGGCGGCGATCCGAGGAAAGCCCGCCCGCGTCCTGACGTTCCCGCTGATCACCGCGGTGATCCTGATCGCCACCCCATTCGTGCTGTACTTCACCGGCTGGTACGCGGCCGCGTTCCACAGTGATCTGGTGCGCGAACTCACCTACCTGGCCCTGATAGCGCCGGGCTTCCTTTTCTTCTGGACGCTGCTGCGGGTGGACCCGGTGCCGAAGGAGTACCCGTATCTGGCGTCGCTGTGGATCACCGGAGCCGAAGTGGTGTTCGATGCCTTTCTCGGCATTGCCGTGATCGCGGACCAGCACCTCATCGCGGGGCCGCACTACACCGCGCTGGCCCGGCCCTGGGGCCCGAACCTGCGCACCGATCAGGTTCTCGGTGGCGGGGCGCTGTGGATCCTGGGTGACCTCGTCGGCCTGCCGTTTCTTGCCGCCATGCTGATTCAGATGATCAGAGAGGATGAGGAAGAAGCGGCCCAGATCGACGCCGAACTCGACGCGCGGGACGCCGCCGCGGCAGCGCGGGACGCCGCCACAGCGCGGGACGCCGCCAAAGCGCGGGACGCCGCCGCGGCGGGCCGCGGCGCGCGTGAAGGGCAGCCTGCCGACGTGGAGCCCGAGCAGGTCGCCCCGCCCGATGGCGGCGCGGGAGACCGGCCATGGTGGGAAAGCGATCCCCGGTTCGTCGGAAGATTCCGCGCCACTGGCCCACCGACAGGGCACGATTCATGATCTCCAACGGTAGGCGAGATTGATCGTTGGCCCGCGCCGACGAGGCAGCGTGCGTCGCCACCGGCGGCGGTGGGTGGAGTGCGCCGCGACCGGCGGCGGTGGGTGGAGTGCGCCGCGACCGGCGGCGGTGGGTGGAGTGCGCCGTCAGTAGCAGCGGCGGATCACGAACGCCCAGCCACGCGGCAATGCCTGCTCCACGACGAACTCGTGTGATTTCAGCCCGCACCATGCGGGCACGTCGGTCCGGGCCGCGGGATCGTCCGCGAGCACCGCGATCAGCGCGCCGAGGGGCACGTCCCTGATCTGCTCCGCCAGCATGATGATCGGGATCGGGCATTTGCGTCCGAGTGCGTCGATGGTAAGGGCCGGAGCGGACGGCGCCGGCTGTCGCGGCACGCTCATGCGCTCACCGCCGGATCGGCGGTGCCGCGCAGGCCCGCGACGATGCCCGGAAGCACGGTGAGGAACCGCTCGATCGTGTCCTCGGTGGTGGCACGGGGTAGCGATACCCGGACGTTGCCGTGCGTAACCACGCCCATTGCCTCGAGAACATGGCTTGGCCGCAGGGAATCGGCCGTGCACGCACTTCCTGACGACACACCGAATCCGGCCCGGTCGAGTTCCGTCACCAGCGCCTCACCGTTTACGTAGAGACATGAGAAGGTAACAATATGTGGCAGTCTCTGGACAGGGTCACCGTACACCACGGTATCCGGAACGACATCAGGAATGCGGGCACGGATCCGGCCGGTGAGAGCGCGAAGCGCGGTTTCCCGCGTCAGGCGTTCGGTATCCATGGCCTCGAGGCCGGCAGCCGCGGCGAGGGCGGCGGGCACGTTCGGGTATCCGGGCACCCTGCGCCCCTCCCGGTCGTCCTCGGGTAGCGGGCTCCGCCACCTCGTGCCTTTGCGCACGGCAAGAACGCCGATGCCGGCCGGGCCGCCCCACTTGTGCGCGCTCGCGGTGAGCAGCGACCAGGCGCCGGGGATGGGCATCCGGCCCGCTGACGCCGCCGCGTCGACGAGCAACGGTATGGATACCGAACGGCATGCGCTGGCAACCTCGTGGACCGGATGGACCGTGCCTACCTCGGGGTTGGCGGACTGGAGGCAGGCGAGCACTGTGCCGCCTGGCCGCGCGTCCTGCGCTCGCGCCGGAGCCGAGGCATTTCCTCGTGCCGCAGACGCGGCACGCATCAGCGCGGCGGCGAACTCGGCCGGGTCAACGCGGCCCTGCTGGTCGACCCCGACGATCGTGGCCTCGGCGCCCGCACGCTCGCAGTGGCTGACGGCGTTCAGCACGCTCGAGTGCTCGACCGCGCTGGCCACTATGTGCACGCCCGGCCCCCCGGAGCGGGGTGAACGCCGCCGCGCTGCCACAGTGCCGAGTACGGCCAGAGCCGCTGCCTGCGTCCCAGAACTGGTGAAGGAAAGCTCGTCCGCGCGGCAGCCGAGCACCGCCGCCACCCGCTGCCTGGCCTGGTCGAGCAGCAGTCGTGCTCGCCGCCCGTCGCCGTGCAGCCTGGCGGGATCGGCCCAGCCGTCGTCGAGCGCGGTCAGCAGGGCAGCCCGCGCTGCCGGATGGAGCGGCTCGCTCGATGCGGCGTCCAGATAGGCCACAAAGATGACACTAGCCGGGCCGGGGCACCAGGTGGCTGGGGAGGCGGGTGGCGTAGCGTGAAGGCACCGCCGCGGCGGGACCGCCCGGCGTCGAGCGGTATCGCGGGCTCGCGGATCGCCTGATAACTGGGACCCGCCGAAGCTGCCACGCGGCGGCCCGGTACTGTTTCGCATTGTGAGTCCGACCCATCTGCCCCTACGCCGGAGGCGCCCGATGGCATCGCGCAGGGCGGCTCAGCCCTCGAGGCGCGTGGTGGCGGCCCCGAAGACACGGCGCCGGCGGGCAGCGCGAGCCGCCATCCTCGCCGTGCTGCTCACCAGCCTGGCCGGCTGCACCTCGAACGCGTTCACCCGCCTCGGCATGCCGAAGCCGATCACGACGCAGGGCAAGGTGACCCTGACCCTGTGGCAAGGCTCCTGGGTGACGGCATTCGCGGTCGGGGCCGTCGTCTGGGGCCTGATCATCTGGACTGTTATCGCCTTCCGCAAGCGCTCCGACGAACTGCCACCGCAGGTGCGCTACAACCTGCCGATCGAGGTCCTCTACACGGTCGTGCCGTTCATCATGATCGCGGTGCTCTTCTACTACACCGCGCGTGATGAGAACAACATCGACGCACTCTCGGCGCACCCGAATGTGGTGGTGAACGTCACCGGGTTCCAGTGGAGCTGGGAGTTCCAGTACCCGGATCTCGCGAACGTGCAGATCATCGGGACACCGAGCAAGGACCCGACCCTTGTCCTGCCGGTCGGGGAGACGGTGCGCTTCAACCTGACCTCGCCCGATGTGATCCATTCGTTCTGGGTGCCGGCCTTCCTGTTCAAGCGGGACGTCGTCCCCGGTCACCCGAACCACTTCCAGGTCACCACGACGGCGACGGGAACGTTCCGCGGCGAGTGCTCGGAACTGTGCGGCATGTACCACAGTGAGATGCTCTTCACGGTGAAGGTCGTCAGCCAGCAGGAGTTCCAGCAATTCATCGCCGCTCAGCAGGCAGCTCAGCAGACAGCAGCCGGGAGTGTCCAGTGACTACCATCCAGCAGCCGGTGCCGGAAACCGGGGCGCAGGCGCCTCCCGCGCGCAAGGGCTCGATCATCGCCGCCTGGGCGTCCTCGACCGACCACAAGGTGATCGGTCACCTGTACCTCATCACGTCGTTCGCGTTCTTCCTGATCGCCGGCATCATGGCGATGATCATGCGGGCCCAGCTCATGCAGCCGGGTCAGCACCTGGTGTCGGACCAGCAGTACAACGAGCTGTTCACCATGCACGGCACGATCATGCTGCTGCTGTTCGCCACGCCGCTGTTCGTCGGGTTCGCAAACGAACTCGTGCCGCTCCAGATCGGGTCACCTGACGTCGCGTTCCCCCGGCTCAACCTGTTCAGCTACTACCTGTTCCTGTTCGGCGGGCTGATACTGCTCTTCAGCTTCCTCGCCCCGGGCGGGGCGGCAGCGTTCGGCTGGTACGCCTATTCTCCGCTGACCAGCGCGGTGTATTCACCGGGCATCGGCGGCGACATGTGGATCATGGGCCTCACCCTGGCTGGGTTCGGCACGATCCTCGGCGGGGTCAACTTCATCACCACGATCTTCTGCATGCGCGCGCCCGGCATGACCATGTTCCGGATGCCCATTTTCACCTGGAACATCCTGCTCACCAGCATCCTCGTGCTGATGGCGTTCCCTGTGCTCGCCGCGGCGCTGCTGGTGCTCGAGATCGACCGTAAGCTCGGCGCGCAAGTGTTCGACTCGGCCAATGGCGGCGCGATCCTCTGGCAGCACCTGTTCTGGTTCTTCGGGCATCCCGAGGTCTATATCGTGGCGCTGCCCTTCTTCGGCATCATCACCGAAGTGCTGCCCGTGTTCAGCCGCAAGCCGCTGTTCGGCTACAAGAGCCTGGTCGGCGCCACGATCGCGATCGCGGGTCTGTCGATGACGGTGTGGGCGCACCACATGTTCACCACCGGCGCGGTGCTGCTGCCCTTCTTCTCGTTCATGACCTTCCTGATCGCGGTGCCGACCGGGGTGAAGTTCTTCAACTGGGTTGGCACGATATGGCGCGGCCAGCTGACATTCGAGACTTCGATGCTGTTCGCGCTCGGGTTCCTCGTAACGTTCCTTTTCGGCGGGCTCACGGGTGTCATCCTCGCCTCGCCGCCGCTCGACTTCGCCGTCAGTGACTCCTACTTCGTGGTGGCGCACTTCCACTACGTGCTGTTCGGCACCGTCGTGTTCGCCATGTTCTCCGGCTTCTACTTCTGGTGGCCGAAGATGACGGGCAAGATGCTCAACGAGACGCTCGGGAAGTGGCATTTCTGGACCCTGTTCATCGGGTTCCACGTCACCTTCCTCGTACAGCACTGGCTCGGCGTGGAGGGGATGCCGCGGCGCTACGCCACCTACCCGGCGGATGCGGGATTCACCACTCTGAACGAGATTTCCTCGATCGGCTCGTTCGTTCTCGGCGCGTCCACGCTGTTCTTCCTGTGGAACGTGTACATCACCTCGCGGCACGGCGAGAAGGTGACCGTGGACGACCCGTGGGGTTTCAGCAACTCCCTGGAGTGGGCCACGAGTTGCCCGCCGCCGCGGCACAACTTCACCCAGATTCCGCGGATCCGCTCCGAGCGGCCCGCGTTCGATCTGCATCACCCGCACGTTCGTGCTGGTCGTCCCATGCAGCCCGCCGGTCAGGCCCATCAGGCGCTCGAGTAACCGATGATGAGCCTTTTCGTAGCGCCCGTCCTCTTGCGAGGTAGCCGATGAAGGTCGAAGGTATTCTTTTCCTCGGGTGTGCGGCGTTCTTCGCCGTGGTGGATGCTGTCTACTGGTTCACGTCCTACGACCCCACCGGGACGACTGCCCTCGGTATCTCCGTGGGTCTGGCCTTCCTCACCGGCTTCTACGTGCTGTTCACCGGCCGTCGGCTGCCGCGCCGCAGGCCCGAGGACAATCCAGAAGCCGACATCAGCGAGGGCGCGGGTCAGATCGGATTCTTCAGTCCGCACAGCTGGTGGCCGCTGTTCACGGGTCTGTCCGCGGCGCTGGCCGCGTTTGGCTTCGCGGTCGGCTGGTGGCTCTTCCTGATCGGGATGCTGTTCGTGCTGCTGTCCGCGATCGGGTTCGTCTTCGAGTACTACCGCGGCGTCTACGCGCACTGATCGCGGTCAGGCGCGGACACTCCGATCCAGCGCCGGGCCCGTCCAATCCATTACCCTCCGCGCTAAGATCGCTGCGCATCGTTGAAGTTCCCGGCTCACCTGGCGTGCTTCGTCCTTACTAAGCGTTATCTCTCCGCTACTGCGGGAATGACTGTGACGTGCCGCCTGGGGGAGGTCGAGCATGCGGGGGAGTGTCACCACAATGGCGAAGCGGCGTGGGCGCCGTACGGTCTGGCTGGCTCCGGCAGCCGTGCTGGCTGCCGCATCGATCACGGTTACGGCTTGTCAGGGTGGCAGGCCCGCCGTGCACAGGTCTGAGCAGGTCACGAAGGTCACGATCAGCCCAGGTCAGGGCGCGGTCGACGACAGGCCCGATCTGGGTGTCGCGGTCAGCGCATCTGGTGGCCGCCTGACCGACGTGACCGTCAAGGACGCGCGGGGCGACGAGGTCGCCGGTTATCTCGGCTCAGGCGGCATGACCTGGCACAGCACTTGGGCGCTCGCCTCGCCGCAAACCTACGCGGTGACCGCCACGGCGATCGGCCGGCACGGCCGCATGGCCACGCGGTACGCGACATTCAGTACGTCGGCGCCCGCGCGGACCTTCGCTGCTTCGGTCGACATGTCTCCTGGTGAGACGGTGGGCGTCGGCATGCCCATCATGGTGACCTTCAGCCGGCCAATTCACGACGAGGCCCAGGTGGAGCGGTCCCTCGAGATCCGCAGCACCAAGCCGGTGGTGGGGGCGTGGTACTGGCTGGACGACAAGACCGTGTGGTTCCGGCCGAGGAGGTACTGGCCGGCTTACGACAGGGTGCGGTTCACCGCTCATCTGGCCGGCGTACGCGGCGCGAGTGGTGTGTATGGGGCTGCCGATCTGTCGCGGCAGTTCACGATCGGCAAATCGCTCGTGACCGTTGCGAGCGCGCGCAGCCACCGGATGAAGGTGTGGGTCAACGGCAGGCTGCGGTTCGACTGGCCCATCAGCACCGGTCAGCCCGGCGACGACACACCAGATGGTGAATACCTGACAATTGAGAAGGGCAACCCGGTAGACATGGATTCGTGCAGCTTCGGTGTCTGCCAGGGGGATCCCGGCTACTACAACGTGCTCGTCTATGACTCGGTCCGGTTCACCTGGAGCGGGGACTATATCCACAGCGCACCGTGGTCGGTTGGCGAGCAGGGCTACGCGAACGTCAGCCACGGCTGCGTGAACCTGGCGCCGGACAATGCGGCCTGGTACTACGACAATGCCGGCCGCGGCGAGCCTGTCACCATCGTCGGCAGCCCGGTGCAGGGGACGCCGGGCGACGGATGGACGATCTGGTTCCTGTCGTGGAAGAAGCTGGTCAGGGGGAGCGCGCTCAAGCAGGCCGTGGTGGCCGGACCGGACGGCAGCTACTTTGCCGCGCCTGCCGCGCCGCATGCTCCGGCCGCAGGCTCCGCCCAAGGCGGCGTGTCCGCGGGCACGCCATCCCCAGCCGCGGCTACGCCCTCCGCAGCCGCGACCGCTCCGCCGGCGGTCGCGCCCTCCGGCCGTGGCGGCACCCGTCGGTGAGAGGCTCAGGTGACCGCGACGATACCTGTCTGATAGGCGAAGATCACGAGCTGAATACGGTCGCGGGCACCGAGCTTGGTCAGCAGATGTGCCAGGTGCGTCTTCGTGGTCGCCAGGCTGATGCTCAGCGCACGTGCGATCTCGGTATTGGACAGACCGCGGGCAACGAGGGCGAGCACCTCGCGTTCCCTCGCGGTGAGCACGTTCAGCGCCATGTTGTCCCGTTTGCGGGCCGCTGCGGCTGTGCTGGCCGCGTTATGGCGCGCGAATTCCTCGATCAGGCGCCGCGTAACGCTCGGCGCGAGCAGGGCGTCACCTGCGGCGACGACACGGATAGCGGTGAGCAGATCTTCCGGCAGGGCACTCTTGAGCAAAAAGCCGCTTGCTCCGGCCCGCAGCGCCGCATACACGTAGTCGTCCAGGTCGAATGTCGTGAGAATAAGGACGCGGACGCCGCTGGTCTCGGCGGAGCCCGTGATCCTGCGGGTCGCCTCGATCCCGTCGAGCACGGGCATCCGGATGTCCATCAGGACGACGTCAGGGTGGGTGCTCCGCGCGGCGCGGACCGCTTCCGCGCCGTCCGCGGCCTCGCCGGCCACGGCGAAGCCGGCGGTCGCGGCGATGATCCCGCACAAACCGGCCCGGACAAGTGCCTGGTCGTCGGCCACGACCACGCGAAGCGTCACCGCGTGCCGTCCGCGAGGGGCAGGCGCGCGGCCACCCGGAAACCCTGCCCAGGCCGCGGCGCCGCGCTGAACTCGCCGCGATAGAGGTGGACGCGTTCGCGCATGCCGATGATGCCGTGGCCGCCGTGGCCAGCTAAGCCGCCGTCAGCGGCGGTGCACCCGCCGTCGCCGGTTCCGGCGCCACGCGCGGCCGGCACAGCCGCGATCACGCCACCTGGCCCATCGTCGATGACCTCGATGGACAGGTGATCGTCCCCAAAGTTGATCGTGACATCGCATGATGTGGCGCCCGCGTGCTTCACCACGTTGGTGAGCGCCTCCTGCACGATCCGGTAGGCGGACAGGTCGATTCCGGCCGGGATGTCCCTGCTGCTGCCCTGCCGCTTGAGGCTGACCCGCACACCTGCGTCAGCGGTGCGCGCGACGAGGCGGTCCAGGTCGGCGAGGCCGGGCGAGGGGAGCAGCGGCGGCCCGGGCGGCGCGTTGTGCGCGGCGTCGCCGCCACGCCTGCCCGTGACGTCACTTCCGCCGCGGCCAAGCTGAGAGCCGGGCCCGGCCCGTTCAGGATCCGCCTGGCGCAGGACGCCAAGCAATCGCTGCATCTCAGTCAGCGCCTCACGGCTCGTCGTCTGGATGGCGCCGAGTGCCGCGCGCGCCTGGGCGGGCTGGGTGTCGATGACATGGTGCCCGAAGCCGGCCTGAACCGCGACCACGGTCATGCTGTGCGCGACGACGTCGTGGAGTTCACGCGCGATGCGCAGCCGCTCCTCGGTGACCGCGCTGCTCGCCGCCTGCTGCTGGAGTCGCGCGGCGTAGCTGCGCCGCTGCCGTGCCGCGTAGCCGATGGTCCAGACGATGATGACAAACAGAATGACGGGGACGACACCGCCGCCGATCGGCCCGTGCTCGATGGCGACATTCTCCGCGGTCAGCAGGCCGAGCACCACGGCGAGTGAGGCGATCGACACCTTACGGCGGCACGTGGACGCGACCACGAAGAGCACCAACGCGATGGCCACGAAGGTCGGCTGCGTTTTCGCCGTTCCGAACATACTCGTGACCACGGAGACGGCCAGCACGCAAGCAAGCGCCGCGACAGGCTGACGCCGGCGGAACGCGACGGGCACGCATGTCAGCAGGGCGAGCATCAGCGCCATCCACAGACGTACAAGCCCGTTGACGGTTGGGAAGCTGTAGAGCTCAGTGTTCTTGAAGTAGGCGCCGAACAGGATGATCGCGAGCACGCTCGCGATGAAGACGTCGAGCGCGAACCAATGGCCGGGGCGGAGCCGTTTGGTGAGGGGCGGACGCGGCTCGGTGCGCACGAATCCACCGTATCCCGCATTCCCGCGCGCCCACGTCGCCCGGTGGACCTAGGCCTATGGGGGGACTCGCGTCAGCGTCCGCCGCCGATCCCGGCATTCCTGGCGCGGCATCGGCATCGGCATCGGGCTAGAGGCGGAGGGCAAAGACGCCCTCAGGATGACGACAGCCACGGCCGCGCAGCGGCATTCTTGTGGTCTGTAGGAGGGGTCCTTTGAGTTAACGGGGTCCCATTGCGGGCCGCGGCAACCGGCCGCGGTATATGGCAGACGAGAGCGAGGCCAGACAGGATCATGGCTGAGGCAGAACCGGATAGTTCCGCGCCCGTCATCGAGACGACGGCGCTCACCAAGCGTTACCCGGGCGGGGTGACCGCGCTCGACGGGCTGACGGTGTCCGTCGCCCCTGGAATCACCGGGCTGGTCGGCGCCAACGGCGCGGGCAAGTCGACCTTCATAAAGATCTTGCTCGGCCTCCTCGGGTCGGCGACCGGCGGGGCGCGCGTGCTCGGTTATGACTGCATGCGTGACGGCGAGCGGATCAGGACGCTGGCCGGCTACATGCCAGAGCATGACTGCCTGCTGCCTGACGTCACCGCCACCGAGTTTGTCACGCACTTCGGCCGGATGTCCGGCCTCCCGCCGACCGCCGCCAAGGAACGCGCCGCGGACTCGCTGCGGCATGTCGGCCTGTACGAGGAGCGGTACCGGCAGATCGGCACGTATTCGACCGGGATGAAGCAGCGGGTGAAGCTTGCCCAGGCACTTGTCGGTGATCCCAGGCTCCTCCTGCTCGACGAGCCGACGATCGGCCTCGACCCCGGTGGGCGGAGCGCGATGCTCGACCTGATCAGCCGGATCGGCGCCGAGTTCGGTATCTCGATCGTGGTCGCCTCGCACCTGCTCGGCGAGATCGAGCGGATCTGCGACCATCTTGTGGCCATCGACGGCGGCCGGTTGCTGCGGGCTGACACGATCACCAGCTTTACCCAGGTGACCCAGGTCCTCGTGATCGAGGTCGATGAGGGCACCGAACTGCTGCGGTCCGAACTCGCCCGGCGTGGCCTCGCGCCGCGCCCGTTCCAGCGGGCACTGCTCGTACAGGTGACGGGCGATGGCACCTATGACGCCGTCCGCGACGCTGTCGCCGATCTCGGCCTGCCACTGAACCGCATGGAGCAGCGGCGGCACCGGGTCGAGGAACTCTTCCGCGCCAGCGAAGGGCCCGCCTTCGAGATGACGGGAGCACCCGATGCCTGAGCTAGCCGCCAATGGCGGAGTCATTCACGACCTAGGCTACCGCCGCTATGAGGGCGTCCGCCTGGGCAGGTTTCAGATTGCCCGCGCGCTGAGCTGGCACAGCTTCCGCAGTGCCTTCGGCCTGGGCCGTGGTGTCAAGGCCAAGATCGTGCCGCTGATCACTTTCGCCCTCATCTGCCTGCCGGCGATCGTGAACGCGGTCCTTGTCGCAACCGGAAAAACCCATATACGTCAGATCAGTTACGACACGTACGTATTCCAGCTGCGCGTCGTGGTCATGGCGATCTTCGTCGCCGTTCAGGCCCCCGAACTCGTCTCCCGTGACCTGCGCAGCCACGTGCTCCCGCTTTATTTCTCGAGACCGTTGCGCAGGCTGGACTATCCGCTGGCCAAGCTCGGCGCCTTTATCGCGGCCTGCCTGGTGATGCTCGAGATTCCGCTGCTCCTGCTCTACCTGGGCACGATAGTGTCGGCGAACGGCCCTGGCGCGGTCTGGAGCGAGACAAAGGCGCTCATTCCCGGCCTGCTCGTCGGGGTGATGTGGGCGATCCTGCTCGCGGCGATCGGCCTCGCACTGGCCTCGCTCACCGGGCGGCGCGCCTACGCGACCGGAGCGATCGCGATCTACTTCTTCCTCACGTTGACGCTCGCAGCGATCTTGCGGGTGGTTGCGCGCAATGCCGCAGGGCCGTTGTTCGTAACCGGGCCGACGGCCGGGGCGCGGCTGTCCGGCCTGGTCAGCCCGTTCACGGTGATGGACGGGGTACGGCGCTGGCTGGGTGGCACGACACAAGGCCCGGTGCCCGATCTGGGGTCCTACGGTCCCCTCTACGGGCTCATGCTCCTCGCCCTAGTCGCGGTGAGCCTCGGCGTCCTCTTCACTCGGTACCGGAAGATGGGTGTGGCATGAGCACGATCGAGCTTCATAGCGTCTCCCGCTGGTATGGGAACGTTGTCGCGGTCAACGACATCACGATGACGATCGGGCCAGGCGTCACCGGGCTGCTCGGCCCGAACGGCGCGGGGAAGTCCACACTCCTGCACATGGTCGCCGGCTTTCTCGAACCGTCACGTGGGAAGCTGACCGTCGGCGGCGTCGTGAGCTGGCGCAATCCTCATATTTACCGCACGCTCGGCCTGGTGCCAGAACGCGACTCGGTCTATGCGTTCCTGACCGGCGAGGAGTTCGTGCGCACCACCGCGAGATTGCACGAGCTCCCGGATCCGGAAGGTGCCGCGCGCCGTGCGATCGGGATCGTGGAAATGGCTGGTGCGCAGGACCGCCGGATTTCCACCTACTCCAAGGGCATGCGCCAGCGGATCAAAGTCGCCGCGGCGCTCGTGCACAATCCTGAGCTGATCTTGCTCGACGAGCCATTCAATGGGATGGACCCACGGCAGCGCTTGCAGATGATGGATCTGCTCCACGAGCTCGGCGCGGAAGGGCGCACGATCGTGTTCAGCTCGCACGTACTCGAAGAAGTGGAGCGGCTGTCAGGAACCATCCAGGTGATCGTCGCCGGGCGGCTCGCCGCGTCCGGCGATTTCCGTGCGATCAGGCGGCTGATGACCAGCCGGCCCCACGTCTTCCTGGTGCGCACGTCCGACGACCGGCTGCTCGGCGCCACCCTCATCGGGCGCCCGGCGGTCAACGGAGTTGAGGTGACGCCGAAGGGGTTGCAGGTGCGGGCCTCCGACTACGGCACCTTCAGCAGGGAAATCGCCGTGCTCAGCCGGGAGCAAGGTATCCGCCTGCACGAACTGCTGCCAGAAGACGAGTCGCTGGAAAGCGTCTTCGCCTATCTCGTCGCGCCCTGACATCGCATCCGACAACGCATCCGGAAGCCGGATCCTCAAGAAAGCAGTGAACTCCTATGTCCAGCGTTGTTAACAGCGTCGTCGCCTCGATCACGCTGCGCGCCACGATGGGCCGCAAACGGGCATTCCTGTTCGCGATCCCACCGTTTATCTTGGTATTGCTCACGCTGCTGCTGAAGCTGGCGAAGCCGTCGCTGACCTCGTGGCCGAGTACTATTCTCGGCGACTTCGGGTTCTCGGTGATACTGCCGCTTACCGCGCTCATCATCGGCACGAGCGTACTCGGCGCGGAGATTGACGACGGCAGCATCATCCACCTGCTCGCCACCCCGGTGCGCCGGTCCTCGGTCATCGTCAGCAAGTTCGCGGTCGCGGCGGTACTGACGATGATCTTCGTTGCCCTGCCCGAGCTGCTTTCCGGGTTGATCGCGACCGGTGCGAGCAAGCTCGCGATCGGGCTCTTCATCGGCGCGCTGGCCGGGTCGGTGATCTACAACGCGCTCTTCGTCATGATCTCCGTCTTGACGACACGGGCAGTCGCGGTCGGGCTGCTTTACGTTCTGATCTGGGAAAGTCTGCTCGGCAACTTCGTCGCGGGCGCGCGGCAGCTGTCGGTCGGCCAGTATTCGCTCGGCGTCGCGAACTCGATCGCACACAATCCCGATCTCAACGCCGGGCTCTCGCTGACCACAGCGGTCGTGATGGGCTCGATCGTGACAGTGGCGGCGCTCACGTTCGCCATCATGCGGCTGGCGTCGTTCTCGCTTAAGGGCGAGGCGGTGTAGGCACGGACGCACCGCCCCGATCGCGGCGGAGCCGGGCCGGCCGCGCTACGTGCGCCCGGTCGGCTCCGGCTTCTCGGACTTCTCCGGCAGGGCCGGCCGCTCTTCCGCGTCGGCGGGAAGGTCGTGGTGGCCGTTGCCGTGACCGTCGCCCTCGGGGAGCGGGATCTCCTCCGCGAAGACGTGATTGAGCCGTACCCGCAGCTTGCCGAGGACGCCGTGCATGGCAGGGGAGGGCACGCCGTTCTCGTCCGTCCGTGCGGCCTGCAGCCTGGGCGGTTCCTTCCTGGCCGTGAGCACGGCGCGGACCTCGTCGGGAACGGGCCGGTGGACCTCGATGAACTCACCCTGCGGCTTCATCATGACGATGCCGCTCTCGACCCCGTGGACCAGCAGGTCGCGGTCCTTGCGCTGGAGGCCCAGGCAGACCCGTTTGGTCACGATGTACGCGATAACCGGGCCGATGATCACCGCGACCCTGCCGAACCAGGTGATCCAGTAGAGCTGGAGGTCGAAGAAGCGCGCGATCAGGTCGTTGCCGCCGATGAGCCAGAGCAGGCCGTAGAAGGTGACGCCGCCCATGCCGATGGCCGTCCGGGTGGGCGCGTCCCGCGGCCGGTCGAGGACATGATGCTCCCGTTTGTCCCCGGTCACCCACTGCTCGATGAACGGGTAGATGGCAAGGCCCGTGATCAGCACCCCGAGCACGAGAAGCCCGGCTATGAAGACGCCCAGGGCGAGACTGTGGCCCAGGAAGTTGATCTGCCAGGCCGGCATCATCCGCAGCGAGCCCTCCAGCCAGCCCATGTAGAAGTCGGGCTGGCTGCCCGCCGAGATCGCCGCGGGGTTGTATGGCCCGAACAGCCAGATCGGGTTGATCTGGGCGAACGTGGAGAGCCCGGCGCACACCGCGAAGACGAAGAAGAAGAAGGCTCCGGTCTTTGCCATGAAATACGGGTACGTCGGCGCGCCCACAACATTCTGGTCCGTGCGCCCCTTGCCAGGCATCTGGGTGTGCTTCTGGTGGAACATGAAGAACAGGTGCGCGCTCACCAGCGCCAGGATGATCCCGGGCAGCAGGAGCACGTGCACGATGTAGAGCCGGGGGATCAGGTCGTGCCCGGGGAACTGGCCACCGAAGACGAAGAAGGTTATGTACGTGCCGACGATCGGGATCGAAAGCAGTACGCCCTCCAGGATCCGCAGCCCGGTGCCGGAGAGCAGGTCGTCGGGAAGTGAGTAACCGGCGAATCCCTCCACGATGCCCAGCGCGAGCAGGGTGACCCCGATCAGCCAGTTGATCTCGCGCGGCTTGCGGAACGCTCCGGTGAAGAAGATCCGCAGCATGTGCGCCATGATCGCGGCGAGGAACAGGATCGCCGACCAGTGGTGGATCTGGCGCATCAGCAGGCCGCCACGGACGTCGAAGCTGATATTCAGCGTCGAGGCGTACGCCTCGCTCATGTGCACGCCGTTCAGCTTCGTGTAGGAGCCGTGGTAGATGACGTCGGTCATGCTCGGCTTGAAGAACAGCGTGAGGAATGTGCCGGTGAGCAGCAGGATGATGAACGAGTAGAGCGCTATCTCCCCGAGCAGGAAGGTCCAGTGGTCGGGGAAGATCTTCTTGAGCAGGTTGCGCACCGACTTGGCGCCACGGAACCGGTCGTCAAGGTAGCCGCCGATACCGCGCAGGGCCTTGTCCGCGGTGCTCATCCTAGCTCCCAGAAGCTCGGGCCGACGGGTTCGTGGAAGTCGCTCTGCGCGACGAGATAACCGTCGGAATTGACGGTTATCGGCAACTGCGGAAGGGGCCGTGGCGCCGGGCCGAAGATCACCTTAGCGCCGCGCTGCGCGTCGAACGTCGACTGATGGCACGGGCACAGGATGTGGTGCGTCGTGTGCTCGTAAAGGGCCGCCGGGCAGCCGACATGCGTGCAGATCTTGGAGTACGCGACGATGCCATCTACGGTCCAGTTCATGACGGTCGGCGCAAGCAGTTCCTCCGGGCGGAACTTGATGATAAGAACCGCCGCCTTGGCCAGCGCGTCGAGGTCGTTGCCGATTCCCTCCGGTACCACGGTGATGATCGCACCCGGCGAGGCGAAGTCGGCGGGCTTGATCGGCCTGTTGGTTCCCAGGATAACCAGGCGGCTGCCCTTCCTCCACGCGGTGTGCCTTAGCTGTGTGCGGGGCAGTGGGCCGAGGTCGCGCAGCAGTATGAGCGGCGCGATCGCGAGCGCCGTCGACGCGGCGAGCAAGCTGCGCCGCACCAGTGGGCGCTTGACGAACTGGCTCGCCGCGGCGCCCTCCTCGAAGGTTTCCTCGAACGCCGCACGGTCCTCCTCTTTCGAGGCGAGTGGCTTGCGCTCCTCGGTCAGCTCGACGTGCGGCATCAGGTGCCGGACCCAGATGGTGGCGCCGACGCCCAGGGCGAGGAAGGCCACCGTCATGGACAGGCCGAGCCCGAGATTGGACCTCAGCGTCTTGTCCACCGTGTGCACCTGGAAGATCACGTAGCTCGCGATGAACCCGATACTGGCGACGAAGGAGATCATGAAGCACAATGCCACGACCCGTTCCACGCGCTTGGCCCGCTCGGGATTCGGCAGGTCAGCGGGCAGCTCGCGCGGCTTGGGCGGCGGCGCGGACCGCTCGGCCGCGCCGCCGTCGCCGAGCAGGCGCCGTGCCTGCGCGGGCGGCGGTGTGCCGATCACCCGATGGCGCACCGCGCGGCCTTGTTCCTCGCCCACGTGCTCCGCGCCCGGGCGTTCTGGGTTATTGCCGTGTTCAGTCATTGCTCACGCTGCTTCGCAGTGATCCACATGGCGGCCAGGATCACGATGCCAAGGCCGCCGAGCCAGCCGACGATGCCTTCGGTGACAGGCCCGACACGGCCCAGGCTCAATCCGCCTGGGTTGGGTTCCGACCGGGTCCGCGTGATGTAGGCGATGATGGCCCGCTTCTCGCTCGGTGTGAGGGTCGTGTCATCGAAGACCGGCATGGACTGTGGGCCGGTCAGCATCGCTGTGTATATCTGCGTCGGGGTCGCCTTGGTGAGGGCGGGTGCGTACTTGCCGTAGGTCAGCGCGCCGCCCGCGCCGGTGAAATTGTGGCATTGCGCGCACTCCGCGACGAAGATCTGCTGACCGAGCCCGACGTCGGCACCGGCGGGGTCGACCTGCGCTGCGTCTGGGATCTGCGGCCCGCCACCGAGCGACTGGATGTAGGCGGCGAGCGCCCGTGTCTGCGCGTCGGTCAGGGTGACCGGCTTCTGGGGCACCTGCGCGCCCGCTTCCTTGGCCGGCATGCGGCCCGTGCTGACCTGGAAGTAGACGGCCGCGGCCCCGACCCCGATCAGGCTCGGTCCCCGGGATGTGCCCTGGGCATTGATGCCGTGGCAGTCCGCGCAGGTGACGTCGAACAACTGCTTTCCCGCGTCGATTTCCTGCTTGGAGGCACCGGGTGGAACGCCGGCCGCCGAGGCTTTGTGCCCAACGAGCGCCGCGTAGACCACGCCGACGAGCACAAGCCCGAGAAGGACGACGGCGTATCCGGCCGCTGGGTGCCGGCGCTGCGCGGTGATCCAGCTCACTGCTGTCCCTGTCTCCGCTCAGTGGATGAGGTAGATGGTGGCGAACAGGCCGATCCACACCACGTCGACAAAGTGCCAGTAGTACGAGACGACGATGGCGCTGACCTGCTGCTCATAGGTGAAGCGTTTCGCGGCGAACGTGCGTCCCAGGATGAAAAGGAAGGCGATGAGCCCGCCGGTCACGTGCAGGAAGTGGAAGCCGGTGGTCAGATAGAACACCGACCCGTAGCCGCTCGACGACAGGGTCACGCCCTCCTTTGTGACCAGGTCGTGATATTCGTACGCCTGTCCGCAGATGAAGAACAGGCCCATCAGGAAGGAAAGCACGTACCACTCGCGCAGGCCCCAGCTCAGCTTCCAGAACATGGGCCGCAGCAGCGGTCCCACGCGCCTGATCTTGCCACGCTCGACAGCGAACACGCCCATCTGGCAGGTGACGCTGGAGAGCACCAGGACCGTCGTGTTGATCGACGCGAACGGCCTGTTCAGATGGGCCCCGGGCCAGACACCCCCCGCCCCCTTGGTGACTGAGCGCACCGTGAAGTACATCGCGAACAGCGCCGCGAAGAACATGAGCTCGGAGGACAGCCAGATGATGGTGCCCACGCTGACGAGGTTGGGCCGATTCGAGGACGGCGCGCGCGGTGCCGTCTCGGCCGTGGTTACTGTCGCCACGTGGGCCATTATGGCGATACGGCGTCGCCGCCTATCGCGCGCCCCCCGTACTAGGCCAGGCCCGTACTCGGCCCGTACTCGGCGCGGAAGCCGTGATCGGGGCGGCTAGCATCCTTGCGTAGACCCATGACCCGCACCTGTTGCCCCACGCAGCGGCCAACTGATGGACGAACACATGAGCAGTACGGATGAATCGCCCGACTCGCATGAATCGCCTGACTCGCAGCAGAACCCGCCGCGGGAAAAGCCGACGGCGGAAAAGCCGATGAAGGTCGTTGTCTACAGCCACAACGGCCGCACCCGTGCCGCGATCCGGCTTGCCATCGGGCGTCGGCCTGCGCCTGATGTGGCGCCAGCCGAGATCATCGAGTGCGCGACAGAACCGGCCCTGTTCCGCTTGCTCGACGCGGGCACCGTGGACGTCATGGTGCTTGACGGCGAGGCGCAGCCAGCCGGCGGGATGGGGGTCTGCAGGCAGGCCAAGGATGAGATCTACAACTGCCCGCCGGTGCTCCTGATCATCGGCCGGCCCGATGATGGCTGGCTGGCTACCTGGAGCGGCGCCGATTCGGTCGTCAGCCATCCCATCGACCCGGCGGCCCTCGCGGCCGCGCTTGGCGGCCTGATGCGCCAGCGCACCGCTCTGACCGGCGCCTGACCCCCTTCCGCCCGCGCCGTAGCCGGCGGTCAGCGCCGTAGCCGGCGGTCAGCGCCGAAGTCGGCCGCCCGCGCCAGCGCCGCAGCCGGCCTCCGCGCCAGCGCTACAGAAGGTGATCGAGGCGCGACCGATGATCCCGAACGACTCCGAAGGTGACGCGATGGATTCTCCTGCGACGTGGCCCGCGCTGATCGGTGCGCTCGTGAAGGGTGAGTCGCTCACGACGGCGGAAACGGCGTGGGCGATGAACGAGATCATGTCCGGTGCGGCGACCGACGTGCAGATTGCCGGATTCGGCGTCGCGCTGCGCGCGAAGGGTGAAACGGCCGCCGAGATGACCGGCCTTGCCCAGGCCATGCTGGATCACGCGTTGCCGCTGCGGATCCCTGGCCGGATAGCCGATCTTGTCGGCACAGGTGGCGACGGGGCACGGACGGTGAACATCTCCACAATGGGCGCGATCGTCGCGGCCGCTGCGGGCGCCAAAATGGCCAAACACGGCAACCGCGCCGCGTCGTCCGCGTGCGGCGCCGCGGACGTGCTCGAAGCGCTCGGCGTGGTTATCGATCTGCCCCCTGCCCTGACCGAGCAGGTCGCGGAGGAAACGGGGATCGTGTTCCTGTTCGCGCCGCTCTACCATCCGGCGCTGCGTCACGCGGCCGCGGCGCGGAGCGAACTGGGCGTGCCGACGGTGTTCAACTTCCTCGGCCCGGTGGCCAACCCCGCCAGACCGCAGGCACTCGCCGTCGGGGTGGCGAACGAGCGTATGTGCGAGGTCATCGCCGGGGTACTCGCCGGTCGCGGCTGTAGCGCGCTGGTGTTTCACGGCGGCGACGGGCTTGATGAGCTGACCACGACAACGACATCGAAGGTGTGGGTCGTCCAGCCGGGCGAGCCGGCCAAGATCAGTGTCGCGGTGATCGACCCGGCTGACGTCGGGATCGCCCGCGCGAAACCCGCTGATCTGGCGGGCGGGGACGCGGCATACAACGCGGCGGCGGCACGCGCGGTGCTGAGTGGCGAGCATGGCCCGGTTCGTGACGCCGTGCTGCTGAACGCCGCTGCGGCCCTTGCCGCGGACACGGGCGTGCCGGGTGCGGCGGCGCTGACGGGTGCACTGCGCGCGGGTTATGAGCGTGCGGCTGCCGCCGTCGACTCGGGAGCCGCTGCCGGGCTGCTCACCCGCTGGGTGCAGGCTACGCAGCGGCTCGCCGCGAGCGGCTGAACCCGCTGAGCCGCCAGATCGCGGGCTCGCCGGTTACCGTGGTGGCACTGGCTTGGTGGTGGCACTGGCTTGGTGGTGGCACTGGCTTGGTGGTGGCACTGGCTGGCCCGCCTGCTGCGGTGGCGCTGGCTTGGTGGTGGCACTGGCTGGCCGGGCTGCTGCGGTGGCACTTGCTTGGTGGTGGCGCTGGCTGGCCGTGACGGACGCTGGCTGGCCAGGCCGCTGCCGTGACGGTTCAGCCTTCTGCCCCGTCGTTGAAGCCGAGGGCGAACGCGGCCTCCAGGTCGTGCCGCGAATAGGTACGGAACGCGACGTGGGTCTCCGTGTGCGTCACGCCGGGCACCTTGTTGAGCGTTCCCGTGATCACGTCAGCGAGTTCCTCATGTGCGCGGACGCGCACCATCGCGACGAGGTCGAACTCGCCCGTCACCGAGTAGACCTCGCTGACCTGCGGAATCTGTGCGATCTCGGCGGCAACCTCGGGGATGCGATGAACCTCGGTGCGGACGAGAACAATCGCGGTGACCACTTGTTGCCTCCCTGGGGCGCCGTTCGGCGGCCTTGTGCGGGCTGCCGTCTCGCTGCGGCCGCCGCCTCACGCGCCGGCTAGCTCAGCTGCACGGCTGCCGTCTCGCGTGGCGACAGCCGTAGGTTATCCGAACCACTCATCGCGGGACCGGAACCGACCAGCTGCCTTCCACCTCTATCAGCCGTACTCCAGGCGATTCCAGCCAGGTGAGCAGACACGCGGTCTCGGCAGCTTCGGCCGCGGCCGCGGCGGCAGAACCCGCGTGGGTCCCGCAGGGTATCGCCGCATCAGAAGCCTTGTCGCGCGCTGGCGGTCCGGTGCCACGGGGCAGCACCGCTGTGGCGTCGAGGAGCCCGTGTGCGATCCATGCCACGTCCCATCCGCCGGAGAATCGCGGCCGTGCGGCCACGACCGTCCTAACCGCCGCGAGCGCGAGCAGGCCACTGGAAGGTTGAGGCGCCCCGCCGCAGCAAGCGGAACGAGCCCGGCCGGTGTCTCCTGTGCCGTTAGTGCCTCTGCTGTTGCCGATTTCACCACCTGCCTCATCGGTGCTGTTAGAGCCGCCGGTATTGCTTGTGCCCGCCGACACAGCCATGCCCGCGGAACCGCCCCCGCCCCCGGAACCGCCCCCGCCCGCGGAACCGCCCCCGCTGCCAGGACCATCCAGAGGGTCCATGCCGTACGGGGGCAGGTGCGTGGCGATCAGCCGGATCTCGGTCACCTCAGCTTCGAGCGCCGTGGCGCAACGGACCGGCACGATCCGCGCCGTTCTGCTGATCATCTCGCGGATCCCGCCACGCGTCTCCGCCGCGGTGAAGTAGCCGCAGGCACGCGCCTGCATGTCCGAGCTCCGCACCACGTGGAGCACCTGCCCGTCCTCAGCGGTGAACACGCACACGCCCGGCGTCCGTGGAATTGCCGCCGTGAGCTGGCGCATCCGCCGCCGCTGCGGCGCTGGCGGCAGCCCAAAACCGCGGAGCGCCTCGAGCGTATGCACGCCGCGGCGCGCGAGCCGGTCGAGGAGGCCGTGCAGCACGGCGGTTGTGGCGCGAGCATCGTCGAGGGCCCGGTGGTTCGGCCGTGTGTCCGCGCAGAAGAAGTCGGCGAGCGTGCCGAGCCTGCAGTCGTGAACTTCGTCGGTAGTGAGCATCCGCCGGGCCAGCGCAGCGGTATCGAGCGTGGGAAGCGCGGGCCAGGCCACGTTGTGCCGTGCGCATGCTGCTCTGAGGAAGCCGATGTCGAATGGTGCGTTGTGCGCGACAAGCACGGATCCGGCGGCGAATTCGATGAACTGCGGCAGCACCTCCTCGACCCGGGGGGCGGTGGTCACGAGCGCGTCGGTAATCCCCGTCAGGGCGGCGACGTGCGGCGGTATGGCGCGGCCCGGATTGACGAGAGTGGCGAATTCCCGCGCGCCGTCCGCGCCTGCGCCGCCGTCCGCGCCCGCGCCTGCACCGCCGCCCGCATCTGGACCCACGGTTGCGCCTGGGCCACCGGCAGCGCCTGGGCCCGCGGCCGTACGCGGGCCGCGGGCGCCGGACAGGCGGCCGGTCCTGCCCGGCCAGCCGACCGGGGCGCCGCGGGTACGCACCGCGCCAATCTCCGTGATCGCCGCGTCGGCGGGAGATCCGCCTGTGGTCTCCAGATCGATGACCACGAACTCAGTCTCCGCGAGCGGGCGGGACAGGCCGTCGAGGGCGCCCTGCTCCAGGTAGAGGCACGCTTCGAACGGGAAGTCATCGGGCAGCCCTGATCGCTCACCGCTCGGCGCCAGGTGCGGGGCGTCTCCGCGCGCCTCGTGCCGGGCGTCACCGCGCGCCTCCGGCACGCTACTCGAGGTCGTCACGTTGCCGACCATAGGCCCTGCTACCGACATTACGCGGCAATGCGCACCCTGCGCCGTTGCCACATACGGCCACGGTGCCCGGCTGGAGCTGCGCTGCGGGGTAGCGTACGACACATCGAATCCCATTCGGTATCGCGGGAGGGTCATTGGACGCCCAACTGGCACGGGCAGCAGGCGGCGGCGCGGCGGACCGTGCATCAGATGGCGCCGACGCCATGCGCGAACTGGCGCGTGACCTCGCTGGGCGGCGGGCCGACGCGCTCGGGATGGGTGGCGAGAAGCTCATCGCGCGTCAGCACGGCCTCGGCAAGCTCACCGTCAGGGAGCGCCTCGACCTCCTTTTCGACCACGGGACATTCACTGAGGCTGGCCTCCTGGCCCAGGCGGCCGACACACCGCAGACGCAGGGCCGCCGCACCTGGGCGGACGGCGTGGTCACCGGCATTGGTGAGATCGATGGCCGCAAGGCCGCGGTCATCGCGTACGACTTCACCGTGCTTGCCGGGTCGATGGGCATGCATGGCGAACGGAAGGCAGCGCGGACACGGGAGCTTGCCGTCCGGCACGGCCATCCCGTCGTCTACCTGCTCGATTCCGCTGGCGGGCGGGTGAACGAGGCGGTCGGCGCGTTCGGCGGAACGGGTGATGTGTTCCGCGAGATGAGCCAGATGAGCGGCGTGGTGCCGCAGGTAGGTGCCGTCCTCGGGCACTGCAGCGCGGGGACGGGTTACGTTCCGGCCCTGTGCGATTTCGTCCCGATGGTGAAGGGCACGTCCTCGATGGCACTCGCGGGAGTCCACCTCGTGCGTGCGGCCACCGGGGAGGAGCTCACGGAGGAGGAAATGGGGGGCTCGGCGGTACACGCGAAGATCTCCGGCGTGGCGGACGTCGAGGCGGCGGACGACGCGGAGTGCCTCCGCCTGGTCCGTGCGTATCTGTCTTTCATGCCGTCGCGCTACGGTGACCCGCTCCCGCTCAGGCCGGTGTCCGATCCGCCGGACAGGCGATCGGAAAAGCTGTACGAGATCGTCCCCGCGAACCTGCGCAAGGCGTACGATATGCGTCGTGTGATCAAGGAGATCGCCGATGACGGCGAGTTCTTCGCGATCAAGCCGGACTGGGCCAAAGCCCTCATCACCGGCTTCGCCAGGTTCGGTGGCCGCCCCGCGGGAATCGTGGCGTCACAGCCCATGGTTCGGGCAGGCGCCATCTCCGTGGACGAGGCGGATAAGGCGGCGAAATTCATCAATATCTGTGACGCCTTCGGGATCCCGCTCGTCTTCCTCGTGGACGTGCCTGGCTTCGTCGTCGGGCGCGAGGTCGAGCACCGGGGCATCCTGCGGCACGGCGCCAAGTTCCTCCACAACATCTCGTGCGCGACCGTTCCCAAGGTAACCGTCATCCTGCGCAAGGCTTACGGTGCCGGGTACTACGTCATGGGAGGCCGGCAGTACGGGGCCGACTACATCGTGGGCTGGCCGACCGCGGAGATCTCGATCATGGGACCGGAGGGCGCGGTCAATATCCTTTTCCGCCGCCAGCTTGCCGCGGAGGAGCCCGGCGAGGCTCAGGAGGCGCTGCGGCACGATCTCGTCGCGACCGTGCGCGCGCAAATCGATCCGTATCTGACCGCCAAGCAGGCACTTATCGACGACATAGTTGATCCCGCCGACACCAGGCGGCATATCATCCGCGGCTTGGAGATGTCCGAGCGCAAGCGGGTTACGGCGCCAGCACGTAAGCGCGGCGTGATTCCTGTATGACAGTCAGCGACACACCGTACGCTCGTAGCGCGGCTTCCCGCGCGGCCGGACCCGATTTCCGGGGGAGGGAATCCATGGACGTGCCCTGGCCTACTGAGCAGACACGGTGGCGCTGCACGCGGTGCGGCAACCTGACCAGGTTCGATGTCATCAGAACGGTCCGCTCCCGTGACTACGTGCATCAGGACCTGTCGGGGGATCCGAGTGTTGAGGAACGGCATGTGCTCGCGGAGAAGGTCGAGCAGGTCCGCTGCCGCTGGTGCGACGCGGCGGACACCGTCGAAATCGTCGCCAGGCCCGCGCAGCGCCCGTGACCCGCATCACCGGCCTCACCCGCCGTGCGCGAGAAATGTCGGTGCCCCCTCCTAACGTCTGACACGTGGTTCCGGCACGCGGGATCACGAGCGGAAAGGAGCGGCGATGCTAATCGACTGTGACCGTTGCGAAATGCGTGACATCGCATGCGGGGACTGTGTCGTCGGGACATTGCTCGGCGTCGAGGTCGAGATTGGCGAGCCGGAGCGCCGCGCACTGCGGACCTTGGCCGACGCCGGGATGGTGCCACCGCTCCGGCTCGCTCTGCCCGAGGCCCACGCGTCCTGAACCGTGCCCGCGCCGACCTGCCGCGGCGCCGCCTCACCGCAGCGCCGCCTCACCGCAGCGCCGCCTCACCGCAGCGCCACGTCACCGCGGCGCCACGTCACCGCAGCGCCATCGCGGACGCGGATGCGACCAGAAAGGTACCTGGCGTCGCGACCGGCGCCTGCACCAGTCGGGCCCGCTTCCGCTCGCGCCGATGGGCGGAGCGTGACGGTACGTCCGGGTAGATGAATGAAATGACGGACACAAAACCGCAGGTCAACTTCCTGCGATGGGCGGGAACCCGCTACTCGGCCACACCAGGCGGCCAGGCACTGTAGCCTGAGCCGCTCAGGCCAGGATCCTGATTCAAGCTTTACGCGGCACACCGGGGCGAGTATGGCCGAAGTGGTTGAAACCATTCGTGATCTTCACTAATGTCTCCGCCCGAGCCACATTACTTTTCAGCTGTCATCGTGGCGGCGGTGATGGGCTCCCGCCGAGTCCTCGCTGACCGCATGGTTGGCGCTGGAGCCGGGGAACCGCCGGAGGAGACCACACGGTCCAGCGGTACGTTCCGCCAGGCCAGTTCCTCCAGGGGTGAATCGGGTGCGGTCACTTGCTGACCGCACCGGTAGGGCGCGTCTTCCACCGCCCGAACCCGTCAGCTCACCCGGTAGGCGGCATGTGGGAGAAGGAGCGTGTCACATCCGTGGGTGCGCACCCGGCACAAACCGCCTCGCGTGTACGCCGAGGCATCACAGTCATCACCGGGATCGCCCTCGCCGGTGCGTTCATCGCCTACGGCGGGGCGGCGAGGGCCACGCCAAATCCGACAGCCAGCCAGGTCCGGGCGAAGATCAGCAAGCTGATGTCACAGCTCGACGCGGTCTCGCAGCAGTACGACCAGTCGATTACGGACCTGAACGCGGCGACCGCCAGGCTGAAGATAATCAACCAGACACTCGGCAAGGACAAGCACAAGCTTGCGGCGATGCGCACTGCCGTCGCGCAGATCGCTTCCGCCGCGTATGAACAGGGAAACCTCAACTCAGCCAGCGCGATTCTCACCAGTGGCAACCCCCAGGCCATCCTTGACCAGGCGTCACTGCTGAACCATCTGTCCTCCGACAGGCGCGCGCAGTTGTCCGCGTACCTCAATGCCGCGAGCGCGGTCCTCCAGTCGTCGCAGCAGCAGACCAGGACTACCGCCGCGGTCAGCCAACTCAAAACGAGCAAGCAGGCGCAGTACGAGCGTCTCAAGAAGCTCATCGCCAAGAACCAGGCCGAGTTGAACAAGCTGACCGCACCGCCCCCCTCGAACAGCGGCGGTTCCGGCAGCGGCGGTTCCGGCAGCGGCGGCGGGATCATCTACAAGGGCCCGGCCAAGGGCGCGGCCCGGGTGGCCGTGGCGTTCGCACTGTCCCAGATCGGGGCGCCGTACACGTGGGGCGGCACCGGCCCCTACTCCGCTGGGTACGACTGCTCCGGGCTCGTGATGGTCGCATGGGCGCAGGCGGGCGTCCAGATTCCGCGTACCACCTATGACGACTGGGCTTCGCTCCCGCATGTGGCGACCGCCGACATGCAGCCCGGCGACCTGATGCTCTTCGACGGTGAAGGCCACGTGGGCATGTACGTAGGTAACGGCATGCTGGTGGATGCTCCGCAGCCCGGCCAGACCGTCGAGGAGATTCCCATCACCACGTCCTGGTACGCCCAGACCTTCGACGGCGCCGTCCGGCCGTAGCACGCACAGCCGGCCGAGGCCTCCTCTTGCGGACCACTAGAATCTGCGAGCGTGACGCCGAAGACCCTGGTGCTAACCAATGACTATCCACCCAGGCAGGGCGGCATTCAGTCCTTCGTGCACGCGCTCGCGTCCGCGCGCCCGCCGGGTTCGGTCGTGGTGTACGCCCCGTCGTGGGACGGGGCCGCCGTTTTCGACGCGGCGCAGCCGTTCCCTGTGATCCGCCATTCCGGCTCGCTGATGCTTCCCGTGCCGGGAGTGCTCCGCCGTGCGCAGGAGATCGTCGGGGAACACGGCTGCGACACCGTCCTTTTCGGCGCGGCGGCGCCGCTCGGCCTGCTTGCCCCTGGCCTGCGCCGCGCGGGGATCAAGCGATGCGTCGCGGTCACCCACGGCCACGAGGCCGGCTGGGCGATGCTGCCGGGCGCCCGGTCGCTGCTGCGCAGGATCGGGGACGAGGTCGACGTCATCACCTACCTCGGTGACTACTTCCGTGCCAGGCTCGCGCGGGCCTTGTCGCCCGCCGCAGCGGCCCGGATGGTGCGGCTCGCGCCGGGCGTCGACGTGACGGTGTTCCGCCCAGGCCAGGGTGGCGCGGCCGTACGGGAGCGGCTGGGCCTGGCCGGGCGCCCTGTCGTGGTCTGCGTATCACGGCTCGTGCCGCGCAAGGGGCAGGACACACTGATCCGCGCATGGCCGCGCGTGCGGTCCGCCGTCGGTGATGCGGCGCTGCTGCTCGTAGGTGGCGGGCGGTACGGGGCGGCGCTTGAAGGCCTGGCCGAACGGCTTCGGGTGACATCCTCGATCACTTTCACCGGCTCCGTGCCCCGGCGCGATCTGCCGTCCTACTACAACGCCGGCGACGTGTTCGCGATGCCGTGCAGGACCCGCAGGCACGGACTCGATGTGGAAGGGCTCGGCATCGTCTACCTGGAGGCTTCGGCGTCCGGCCTGCCCGTCATCGCCGGTGCTTCTGGCGGCGCTCCGGACGCCGTGCTCGCTGGTCAGACCGGCTACGTGGTGGACGGCCGGTCGGCCGACGCGGTCGCGGACCGTGTGATCGAACTGCTCCGTGACACCGGGCGCGCCGCGGCCATGGGCGAAAAGGGCCGTGGCTGGGTGGAGGACGAGTGGCGCTGGGAGCTTGTCGCGCAGCGCCTGGAACGCATCCTCGCAGGCTGACAGCGAAGCGCCGCGGTCCGGGCCCGCTAGCTGTAAAGCTCTTCGATTTCGTCGGCGAAATCCTTCGTCACAAGGTACCTGCGCACGCTCAGCTTGGGAGTCAGATGACCGCCGGCCTCGGTGAGATCTGTGCCGAGCACGCGGAACCGCCTGATCGACTCGGCCCGGGACACGGCCTTGTTTGCATCATCGATCGCGGCCTGGATCTCGGCCACGAGCTCGGGATCGTCCCTGAGGCTGGCGACGGTCGCATCGGCCGGTTTGCCATGCCGCTCCTTCCAATGCGCAAGGGCCTCCTCGTCCAGGGTCAGCAGGCAGGCGATGTAGGGCCTGCCTTCGCCGACGACGATGCATTGGCTGATCAGCGGGTGAGCGCGAATCCGGTCCTCGAGCACGGCAGGGGCGACGTTCTTGCCAGCGGCGGTGACGATCAGTTCCTTCTTGCGGCCGGTGATGCGCAGGAAGCCCTGATCGTCGAGCTCGCCGATGTCGCCCGTGTGGAACCAGCCGCTTTCGTCGATCACCTCACTGGTGGCGGCGTCGTTGTGCCAGTAGCCCTCGAAGACGATCGCGCCCCTGATGAGGATCTCGCCGTCATCGGCGATCCGGACGGCGACGCCGGGTAGCGGAAGGCCCACCGTGCCGATCTTGTTACGGTTGGGCCGGTTCACCGTCGCCGCGGGGCTGGTCTCTGTCAGCCCGTACCCTTCCAGAATCGTGATGCCGACCCCGCGGAAGAAGTGACCGAGCCGTTCGCCGAGCGCCGCGCCTCCTGAGACCGCGTAGCGCACCTGCCCTCCGACTGCGGCGCGCAGCTTGCCGTACACCAGCTTGTCGGACACGGCGTGCTTGAGCCGGAGTTGCATTCCAGGGCCGCCGTCGTCCAGCGCCCTGCTGTAGGCGATCGCGGTGTCGACCGCGGTCTTGAAGATCCTCTCCTTGACCGGGCTCTCGGCTGCCTGCTGCACAGCGACGTTGTAGACCTTCTCGAAGACGCGCGGCACGGCCAGCAGGAAGGTGGGCCGGAACGAGGCAAGGTTGGGCTGCACGTTGGCGAGGTCCGGGCTATGCCCGAGCACGGTGCCCGATTCCAGGCAGCCCACCTGGATGATCCGCGCGAACGAGTGCGCGAGCGGCAGGAAGAGCAATGTCGATCCATCGGCGATGTTGATCGCTTCGGCGAGCGAGCCCGCGAACGCGTTTCTCGCGTCAGACAGCAGGTTGCGGTGGGTGAGCTCGCAGCCTCTGGGCCTGCCCGTGGTGCCTGAGGTGTAGATGATCGTGGCCAGGTCGGCGGCGCCCCGGGAGGCGCGCCGCGTGCCGATTTCGTCATCGGCCACGTCCGTGCCCGCTGCGGTGAGTTCGCCGAGCGCGCCCGCGTCGATCTGCCAGACATGGCTCAGGTCGGCGAGCTTGCCGCGCACATCGGCGACCGTAGCCTCGTGTTTGCTCGTCTCCACGAAGATCGCCTTGGTCCCGGAGTCGGACAGGATCCATTCGACCTGCTCCGCCGAGGAGGTCTCGTAGATCGGCACGCTGACCGCGCCCGCCGCCTGGATGGCGTAGTCGATCTGGGTCCACTCGTACCTGGTGCGGGACATCAGCGCCACCCGGTCGCCGGGCCCGATCCCGGCGGCGACCAGGCCTTTGGCGGTCGCCACGACGTCGCTGCGGAATTCGGCGGCGGTCACGTCGCGCCAGCCATCGCCGTCCTCGCGGCGCAGTGCTACCGCCTGGGGTTCGTCAGCGGCCCGCTTGAACACGATGTCGGTGAGGTTGGCCGAGTCAGGGATCTGCACCAGGGCCGGTGTGCTGTATTCGCGCACGACGTCTCCTTGTCACGTCCTGTCGGGCTGCATAACAGCCTGCCATGGACGGTATCGCGACTGACTACCGACCGGTAGTACCCGGGCGGGCAGCAGCGCATCCGGCGTTGCGGGCCGGCAACAGGAATCGTTGGCCGCGCTCTTAAGGTGTCATCATGCGGGTCCACGTGGTCAGTGACGTGCACGGCAGGACGGACGCGCTCGCCCGGGCTGGTGACGGGGCCGACGCGCTGTTCTGCCTTGGTGACCTGATCCTGTTCGTCGACTACGCCGATCACGGGCAGGGGATCTTCGCTGACCTGTTCGGTGCGGAGAATGCGCGCGAGTTCATCACGCTGCGCACTGCGCATCGCTTCGACGAGGCCCGGGCCTTGTCGGCTGGGTTGTGGGCAGCACTGGGTGGCGACCCGGCCAAGCACGTCGAGGCCGCCGTCGGCCGTCAGTACGCGGAGCTTTTCGCCGTGCTCCCCGAACCCGCCTACCTCACGTACGGGAACGTGGACATCCCACGCATGTGGCCGGACCATTTGCGGCCGGGGCACCGGGTGCTCGACGGTGAGCGGATCGAGCTTGACGGCTGGACATTCGGGTTCGTCGGCGGGGGGCTGCGTTCGCCCTACCGGACACCGAACGAGATCGACGATGACGTCTACGCGGAGAAGGTGGCGGCGGTAGGGGCGGTAGATGTGCTGTGCGCCCACATCCCGCCTGCCATTCCCCAGCTTCTGTACGACACGGTCGCGCGGCGGCTCGAACGCGGCAGCGACGCGCTGCTCCAGGCGATCAGGCAGACGAGGCCGCGGTACGTCCTGTTCGGTCACGTGCATCAGCCATTGGCCGGACGTGCGCGGGTCGGCACGACCGAGTGCATCAACGTGGGGCACTTCCGCGCTACCGAGACGCCTTATGTACTCGAGTGGTAGCGGTACGCTCCGGGCAGGGTCGCGGACCGGGAAGGAAGGCGCTGATGCCAGAAATTGCAAGCTCGACCGCGGTCATCGCGGCCCCGCGGGAAACCGTGATGGCTGTGATCACTGATTTTCCCTCCTACCCGCAGTGGGCCGGCGCTATGAAGTCCATCGAGGTGACCGAGCCCGGGCCGGACGGGCGCGCGCGGCAGGTACGTATGGTCGTGGATGCGGGCTTCATCAGGGACACTCTTGAGCTCGTGTACGAGTGGGACGCGGACACCCGGTCGAGCTGGGAACTCGCCAAGCCGTCAACCATGCTGTCCGCCCTGTACGGCAGCTACCTGCTCGTCGACCATGACGATGGCACCGAGGTCACTTACGAGCTCGCCATCGACCTCCGGATCCCGATGCTTGGAATCATCAAGCGCAGGGCAATAAATATGATCATCGATCAGGCGCTCCACGGCCTGAAGAAGTACACCGAGAAGCTGGGAGACGCCCGATGACGTGGCTCGACGACCTTCAGCGGCGGCTGGCCGTCGCGGGCGCACGCAGTCTTGGCCAGCAGTTCGCCGGCCAGGTCAGCAAGACGATCCGCGGCGAGAGCAACGACGTATGGGAGACCGCCACGTCGGAACCCGTGGATGCGTCCGTGGGCAACGCTCCCGAATGCGCCTGGTGCCCCGTGTGCCGCGCCATCCGGATGGCCCGCGATTCCAACCCGGACATGGCCAGCCGCGTGGGCGAGACGGCAGGTGCGTTGATGTCGGCCGCGCACGACGTCGTGGCGGCGGTCGACGCGGCGCTCTCTCGCATGCCGGGGCCGCAGCCGGCCTCGCCGGCACCGCCAGGCGGACCTGCCGCTGAGCACGCTGGGCCGTCGTCAGGGCCGCCTGCCTCCGCCGCGGCACGCCACGAGCCGTCCACGCCCGAGCAACAGGCCACCGAGGACGGGCCGGCCGGTGCGCAACCGCCGCCTTCCTCAAACGGGCAGCAGGCCTGAACGTGAGCCTCACCATCGGGATCGATGTCGGGGGGACCAAGGTCGCGGCGGGAGTGGTGGACGAGCATGGCAAGATCGTCGAGAAGCTGCGCAGGCCTACACCGTCAAGCGATCCGGTGCAGACGGTCACAACGATCAGCGAGGTCGTGACCGAGCTGTGCGGCCGCCACGTGGTGGACGCGGTGGGCCTTGGCATCGCTGGATTCGTCGACGGGGCCGGTGCGTGTGTGGTGTTCTCACCGAATCTCGGCTGGCGTGACGAGCCGGTGAAGAAGGCCATCGAGGACCGGCTGGGGATTCCCGTCGTCGTGGAGAATGATGCCAACGCCACGGTCTGGGCCGAGACCAAGTTTGGCGCGGCTCGTGGGCAGGACTTCGTCATCCTCCTGACTGTCGGCACCGGGATCGGCTGCGGCATCGTCCTCGGCGGCGAGCTTTACCGCGGCAGGTGGGGCATCGGCGGCGAGCCGGGCCATTACCGCGTCGTGCCGGACGGCCGGATGTGCGGGTGCGGCAATCGCGGCTGCTGGGAACAGTACGCGAGCGGCAACGCGCTCATGGCTGAGGCGAGGGATCTGGCCCGCCGGTCGCCCGAAGGCGCCAAGCGCCTGCTGCAACTCGCCGGCGGCAACCCGGAGCGCATCTCCGGGCCCGAAATCACCCGCGCGGCGGCCGAGGGAGATCCGGCCGCGCTGCGCTGCTTCGACATCGTGGGATCCTGGCTCGGGCAAGGCCTGGCAGATCTGGCCGCGATCCTCGACCCGGGTTGCTTCGTCATCGGCGGTGGCGTGTCAGACGCGGGGGACCTGCTGCTCGATCCGGCCCGGACGACATTCGAGAAGTCACTCACCGGCCGCGGCCACCGGCCGTCCGCGAACATCCTGCTGGCGGAGCTTGGCCCGGAAGCAGGCCTGGTCGGCGCCGCCGATCTCGCTCGCCCGCCCTGACACGAAGACATTGCCCTAACGGCTGCGGCGGATGCGCCGTCCCTTCGTGCGGAGCCACCTGGGCCGGGTGGGTGTTCCGGAGGCTCGCGCCTCGCCTCGCCCCGCCCCGCCGCCAGCGGCCGCACGTCAGGATTGGCGCAGCCCGCGCGGCCGTTAAGGCTGTATTGCCCCGGGGGGCTCCACCCCACGGGATCCCCCGCCTGTGGTAGGGCCGCTCGCTGCTGGATGGGAATCGGCCGGTTCACGCATCCGGATAAGGCTTGGCTTTCTCCCTGGCGCTAGACGACAGCGCCGTCGTCGGAGCCCGGGTCGTCGCGATCCTCGTCGCTCATTCGGACCACGAGGGTGACGAAGCCACCGATGAACGCGGCGACCCCGCAAAACGCCGCCCACGCGGGTATCGTCCAGCCCGCCGTGGTGGCCACGAGAAGGTATGCGGGGCCACCGAACAGGGCCAGCCAGGCGCCCTTGGTGACGCTGTCGAGATGGGGGAGCGGTGGTGGCGGCGGCGGGACGTAGTGCTCGTCGCTTTCCTCGGGCGCGGGTGCGGCCGGGCTCGCCGGGCGGGGTCGGCACCGGCTCAGATGGCAGGACGTCAGGATCGGCCGGCTTGATCACACGGGCGCCGAAGGACCTGACATCCAGATTCTCCTCGGCCGGCCACGGCACATCCTCCCCAGGATCCTGGTCCTCCGCCTCGCGGCCGGGGTCGAGCCGGGCCACGAGGTCACGCCAGATTTCCTCTTCGTCGTGCTCGCGGCCAGCCGTGTCGGGCCCGTCCACCTGCTCACCCCTTCCCGGCATGGCTGTGCGCGCGCACGAACTCCAGGCTTCCCTCGAATATGGCCGGTGCGTCATTGTCGAGCGTCGCGACATGATAGCTGTTGTCGCAGGTCCGGACCGTGAGCTGGTTTTCAGGCAGTGCGCTGCGGAGCGCTGCGAGGCTCGCGGGCCCGACGACGTGGTCCTCGGGGCTCTTGTAGACAAGCACCGGCTGCGTCACGTTGCCGAGTCCGCCACGGGTCAGGCTCCACAGCCGGGGCAGGCTCGCGGCCGCCTTCACCGGCACCCGGCCATACGCGAGTTCGCGCGAACCCTCCTTCTTGATGTCGCTCGCGATGCCCTTGAGCGACGGCACGACGTGTTTCATGACGGGGGTAAGAACGAACAGGCGGCTATCCGCGACGATGGACGGGTTGACGAGAACCAGGCCGCTCACCTGGTCTCCATGCACCTCGGCCAGCCGCAGCGCGAGGCAGGCACCGAGCGACAAGCCCATGACGAAGACCTCGCTTGCCCGCGTCGCCAGGCCCTCGAACCCGCGGTCCACCTCCGCGTACCAGTCCTCCCACCGGGTCCGCGCCATTTCCTGCCAGGTGGTCCCGTGCCCTGGGAGCCTGGGCAGTGACACGCTCAATCCCGCGTCGGCAAGGTATTCGGCCCATGGGCGAAGTGACTGCGGCGACCCGGTGAATCCGTGACACAGGAGGACGCCCACCGGCCCGCCATCGTGGGAGTACGGCTCGGCGCCTGGCATGACGGGCATGGAGTTCCCCCTCGGTTTCAGCTTTACCTGATTGGCATCGTCGCATGGCGGGATCGATCGCGCGACGGCAGCGGCACCTGACAGGCTTCATCTGGATCTCCGGCGCTGCTGGCGGCAATCGCGTGGGCACCGCAGGTAGGAAGTGCCTGTCGCTGATGGCAAGATGCAGACGGATGGGTTCCACGGTGAGGAGGCCGGGGTGTTCTACTGGCTGGTTAAGGCGATCTTGGGGCCGATCCTCAAGATCGTATTCCGACCGTGGGCAGAGGGCACCGAGAACGTGCCCCGCGAAGGACCGGCGATCATCGCGAGCAACCACCTGTCCTTCGCCGACCACTTCTTCGGCCCGCTGCCGCTGCCGCGGAAGGTGATCTTTCTCGCCAAGGCCGAGTACTTCACCGGCTCCGGGATCAAGGGCCTGGCCAGCAAGGCGTTCTTCCGGGGCGTCGGGCAGATCCCTGTCGACCGGGGCGGCGGGCAGGCGAGTGAACGGGCGCTGCGGACGGGGCTGCGCGTGCTCGCCGAGGGCAAGCTGCTCGGTATCTACCCGGAGGGCACGCGCTCACCCGACGGCCGGCTGTACCGCGGCAAGACCGGCGTCGCCCGGCTGGCGCTCGAAGCCCGCGTCCCAGTGGTCCCCGCGGCGATGGTCGGCACGTTCGAGCTCCAGCCGTCAGGCAGGATCCGGCCGAATCTGCGCGTGCGGCCCGGCGTGCGGTTCGGCAAGCCGCTCGACTTCGCCCGCTACTACGGCATGGAATCGGATCGGACGGTCCTCCGCGCGGTCACCGATGAGATCATTTACGCGCTGATGGAGCTGTCCGGGCAGGAGTACGTGGGCAAGTACGCTCAGCGGGCCAAGACGGAGCTGCAGGCCGCTGGTAAGCGCACAGCTGGTGCCGTCAGCCAGGCCGGAGGCAGCGACGAGGCCGCTGGCAATGAACAGGGGCCGGAAGGTGACCGGGAGGCAGCCGGTGACCGGGCAGCCGCCAGCGACCAGGATTAGCGAGGTGGCCGGGCAGGTGCCGGCTGAGCAGCGGATATGTCCGCGAGTTAGGCACGACGAAGCCGGATGCCGCCGACGTCATGGCTGTGCGCGTGCCGGCCCGCCCTGTCGTCGGCCACGAACAGCGTCACATCGCACGAGCCCCGCAGCACGTAGGCCGCGGTCAGGCCCGTGACACCGCTGCCCACGACAGCGACCTGGCGCCGCCCCAGATAGCTCCCCTCGGCCGCGATCCCTTCGACGGGTATTCGGACGGATTCGCCCGGTCGGATGCGCCGCGCACGGAAGAGGCGCTCGCCGCGTCACCAGCCGACGATGATGATCCCGAACGGCTCCGCGGCCCGGCGCCCAGCCTTGCCCGCGGCCCGAGCCAGGGGCGAGCTCAGGCCCCGTTCGTTGCGGCTACTGCGCCCAGCCCTTGGCGCGTTCCACGGCGGAGCGCCAGCGATCATGCCCGGTCTCGTCGGGCGGCCCTGGCTCGAACCTCCGGTCGAGCTGCCACGTGCCCGCGAGCTCCGCGGGCGATGACCATATGCCAGTGCCGAGGCCGGCCAGAAAGCCTGCGCCGAGTGCCGTGGTCTCGGCCACCACGGGCCGCTCCACCGGGATCTGCACCTGATCGGCCTGCATCTGCATGAGGAGATTGTTGGCGCTCCCGCCGCCGTCGGCCTTCAGCACCGTCGGAGCGTGCCCTGTCACGGCGGTCATCAGGTCGAACACGTCCCGCACCTCGTACGCGATCGCCTCGAGGGTCGCGCGGACCAGATGCGCGCGGGTGGTGCCTCGCGTGATCCCGAGGATCGTCCCGCGTGCGTCGGGATCCCAGTCGGGTGCGCCGAGCCCGGTCAGCGCCGGCACGAACACCACACCATCAGAATCGGGGACGGTCCCGGCGAGCGCCTCGGTCTGCGGCGCCGCATCGATGATGCCGAGCCCGTCGCGCAGCCACTGCACGGCCGCGCCGGTAACGAAGATCGCTCCTTCGAGTGCGTAGGTAAGCTCGCCGCCCGGCTCCTGCCACGCGACGGTGCTGAGCAGGCCCGACCGGGGTGTGACGATCGACTTCCCCGTGTTGACGAGCAAGAAGGAACCGGTCCCGTAGGTGCATTTTGTGTCGCCAGGCGTGTAACACGCCTGGCCGAAGAGCGCCGCCTGCTGGTCGCCCGCGATTCCCGCGATGGGCACGTCGAGCCCGAGGAACTCGTCGGGGTCGACGTGGCCGGCCACCCCGTAGGACGGGACCACCTCAGGCAACGCGCCCATCGGCACGCGGAACAGTTCGCAGAGTTCCGCCGACCACTGCCCCGCCTGGATGTCGTACAGCAGCGTCCTCGACGCGTTGGAGGCATCGGTCACATGCCGGCGTCCCGCGGTCAGCCGCGCGATGAGATAGGAGTCCACGGTGCCTGCCACCGCGCTGCCGTCGGCGATGGCGCCCCAGGTGACCTCGTCGTTCGCCGCGAGCCAGGAAAGTTTCGTGGCGGTGAAATACGGGTCGAGCCGCAGCCCGGTCAGTTCCGTTACCCGCGGCTCGTGCCCCGCGTCACGCAGGCGGGCGCACAGCGCAGCCGTTCTGCGATCCTGCCAGACGATGGCCCGGCGGGGCGCGGCCAGCGTGCGGCGGTCCCACACGACCAGGGTCTCGCGCTGGTTCGTCATGCCCAGGGCCTGCACGGTGGGGCCGCCTGCGAGCGCTTGCCTGGCCGCCGACAGCGTCGCCTGCCATATTCCCTCTGGCAGGTGCTCGACCCAGCCCGGCTGCGGATAGTGCTGACGGAACTCCGCATAACCGCGGCCGCGGATCTTGCCGTCAGCGGAGACGACGAGCGCGGTGACCCCCGTGGTGCCGGCGTCGATGGCGAGCACGTTCATGGCACCAGTGTGTCGCATCGAGGGCCGTCTCCGCCCTAAGGGCGCCCAGGCGGCGCCTCGCCGCGTTGTCGGTCGTCGCGCGCAGGACACCGCTACGCACTCATTCGAGAACAAGCACAGCCTTGCGATGCATCCACCTGGATCACCGTTATCGGCGAAGGAGCCCCCGGCGCGACGCACTAGTGTGGCCCCGGGAACCGTGTCCGGCCATCCGGCGCGACGAGAGGAATCAAGATGCGAGTGGGAGTGCTCACGGGCGGCGGCGACTGCCCCGGGCTGAACGCCGTGATCCGTGCCGTTGTCCGCAAGGGCGTACAGCAGTACGGCTATGAATTCGTCGGCTTCCGCGACGGGTGGCGCGGTCCGCTCGAGGGTGACACCATCACCCTCGATGTGCAGGCCGTCCGCGGGATCCTGCCCCGCGGCGGAACAATTCTGGGCTCGTCACGGACGAACCCGCTGAAGGCGGACGGCAGCGGCCGGACCGGCGTGGAACGGATCACAGACAACATGGCCGGCCTTGGCGTGGACGCGCTGATCGCGATCGGCGGCGATGACACCATCGGCGTCGCCGCAGCGCTGTATGAGCAGGGACTCAAGGTAGTTGGCGTGCCGAAGACCATCGACAACGATCTTGGTGCCACCGATTACACCTTCGGCTTCGACACCGCCGTGAATATCGCGATGGAGGCGATCGACCGCCTGCACACCACCGCGGAGAGCCACCACCGGGCCCTGATCGTCGAGGTGATGGGCAGGCACGCGGGCTGGATCGCGCTGCACGCCGGGATTGCGGGCGGCGCCAACGTGATTCTCATCCCGGAGCGCCCCTTCGAGATCGGCAAGGTCGTCGCCTACGTGGAGAGCAGGTTCCAGACCAGGTACGCGCCGATTGTCGTGGTCGCCGAGGGCGCGCACCCGGTCGAGGCCGAGATGGCGCTCGCCAACCAGAAACTCGACGCGTTCGGTCATGTCCGGCTCGGCGGCATCGGGCAGCGCCTGGCCGACGAGATCGAGGAGCGCACGGGCAAGGAGGCGCGCTGCGCGGTCCTTGGGCACATCCAGCGTGGCGGCACGCCGACCGCGTTCGACCGGGTGCTCGCCACCCGGTTCGGGGTGCACGCGATCGAGGCGGTGCACGGCGGCGACTTCGGGAAGATGGTCGCGCTGCGCGGTACGGACATCGTGCGGGTGCCGCTGGCCGAGGCGACCAAGGAACTCAAGCTCGTGCCGTCCGAGCGGTACGAGGAGGCCGAGGTGTTCTTCGGGTCGTAGCCGCGGCACGCCAAGCCATCAGCGGCGTGCGCGGAATGCCGCCGTCTTGACCCGGCTCTGGCACGAGGCGGAGCAGAACTTGCGGATGCCGTTGCGCGACGTGTCGACGTAGACCCGGTCACAGTGGGGAGCGGCACACACGCCGAGCCTGCCGTACAGTTCGCTGCCGAGCACGACCGCGAGCCCGGTGGCGCACCCAGCGGCCCAGCCCTGCGCTAGGGAGTCGTCCGTACTGGTGAAATGCAGGTGCCAGGGCTCGCCGTCGTGCTTGTCGAGGTGCGGGCGCGCGCCGGTCTGCGCGAGCAGGGCATTGACGGTTTCCGCCGCCGCGTCGACGTCGCCGGCGGCGACGGCCTCGAACACCGCTCGCAGCGCGCCGGCGATGGCGGAAAGCTCCGCCGCCTCGTGCGGACCCATCCGCCGGGTGTCCGGCCGGCCTGCCCGGAGCGTGGCGGTGACCGCTGCCGGGAGGTCGCCGGCATCAGGCGGCGCGTCGTATCCGGCGGCCAGCGCAGCGGCGGCAGCCTCGGCGAGCCGCGCACCGCCCGGCGGCGTGTACGCGCGGCCGTGAGCCTCACCCGGGGTGAGCATGTTCACGAGCCGGACCGCGACGGTCACCACAGTATCGATGTGACTGTTGAAATTCACTTGACCAGTTACATCCTCAGATCTAGCGTTGTAACTGACGAAATCATAGTCGTCAGTGACAGAGGAGACGTTGCATGCCGCACCTCGGCAGTGAAGCCCGGAGCTGGATCGAACGCTGGGACCGGCAGCAGGAGTGCTATCTGCCGGATCGCGAGGACAGGTTCACCGCCCTCATCGATGCGGTCGAGGAGGGCAGCGGCCGGGCCGACCCGCTGGTTCTCGACCTCGGCTGCGGCCCGGGCTCGCTCGCGGTGCGGCTGCTCGACCGGATTCCCGCCGCTACCGTGATCGCGATCGACGACGATCCTGTCCTGCTCGCCCTCGGCCGGGCTGGCTATCCCGGCCGGCCCGGCCTCACCTTCGCCGACGTGGACCTGGGCGTGCCGGGCTGGTCGGCCGGCATCGGCCTGGCCCGCCAGGCCGATGCCGCGGTGAGCACCACGGCGCTGCACTGGCTGGACGGGCCCGAGCTTGCCGCGATGTACGCAGAACTGGCGGGCGTGCTGCGTCCGGGCGGGCTGCTCCTGGACGGCGACCACCTGAAGGTCGACGAGACGGACTCGCCCACGCTCGCCCGCCTCGACCGGGCGATCCTGGAACGCGAGGAGCAGCGGCGCTTCCCGGACGGGCACGGCGAGACCTGGCGAGGCTGGTGGGATGCGGTGCTCACCGACCCTGCGCTGGCGGATGCCGTCGCGGAGCGGTCGCGCCGCCGCGCGAGCATTGACCACCACCGATCGGAATCGGTCCTGCTCGGCACCCACGTCAGGGCCCTGCGGGCCGCGGGCTTCGCCGAGGTCGGCACGCTGTGGCAGCGTGGCGAGAACCGGCTGCTTTGCGCGGTCCTCGGCGGCTGATGCACTTCTGGTTCTGCTGGCGCGCCTAACCGGTGCCTCCCGATCCCCCCGCACACCCGCTGGCGAGCGCGCCGTGGCACGCCCTGACGGACGAAGAGCCGTTGTAGTGACCTGCGGCGATGCTGTCGTGCCTGCCGCCGTCGATAGCGCGATCTCGGCATCTGAGACGCGCAATGGATTGTGCAACAGCCCGGGGCGACCCCGTAACGGGACATCCACAAGTCCACCGGCAGCGCCAGCCACACGAGGACCCACCGGACATCAAGATCAACTGCGGCTTGGCACACAAATGGCCCGCCGGGTGCCGGATAGCACGACTGTCAACGTGTACCATCTTGCCCTGTTTCAAGATCAGCTTCGGCCGACGGATAATCCCATCAATGAGCCATTGATGGGGTCGATCACAGCACCCGATGGCCCACGGGGCGCCGGATCCGGCGCCCAACGGGCAATGGATCATGCTCCGGGCGATGGCCGCGGCCCGGGCAGCGCCGGGCTTCATGATCGCGGTAACTTCTCGGCGGTATGTGCGGCAAACTTACCGCGATCATGAAAGCCGCCGTGGGTCAAAGGCGATGGTGCATATTGACAGCCGTGGGATAGCGCCCGCCGCGGGCCAACCATGGCGCCGATCCGGCCCGGCCGGCACGCTCCTGCCCCCGGGCCGGCCCGGCTCGGGCGGGTACCGGGGTGAGCCGTGCCGCGTCCGCGCGGTCCTGGGCAAACCACCACTTCCCCCGGGGGCAGATTGGCGCACGCTCGCGCAGATCGCGCCGCGGCAGCCGTCAGGGCCGCACCGGCCCCGGTAGGTGACGGCCGAACTCCGGCCGCGCCCGGACACCGCACAAGGCGGCAGCCGTGAGGCTGTGCCGGCCCGGGGCACCGGAACCCCCGGCTCCGCCGTAAAACGGCGCGCCATGCGGCGGCCGTTGAGGTTGTGCCAGCCCGGGGGGCACAGTGCCTGCCCGGGGACACCCCGGACCCCGATGGCCCGGAATCCGGCTGCGCCGTAAACGGCGCGCCACGCGGCAGCCGTTCAGGATAGGTATCTATCCGGCTTGGACGCCGGTGACCGCGAACCGTTCGACCCCCGCGACATGCCCGCCGGTCGAGGCCGCGATCGTGAGCGTCTGGCCGGGTGCGGCGTGGAACGTCACGGTCACCGACCACGGTGTCTTCGTGCCGCCCGCCGGCTGGCAGCAGTAGGTGCCCACTGGTGCGCTGGAGCCCGGCCCGTAGACCTGGACGCGGATGTTCTCGTCCACTCCGGTGATCGCGCCTCCCACTTTCACGGGCGACGAGACCGTGCTGCCATACGCGGGCGTGTCGAGGGAGAAGGTGGTGTCATCGGTGCCGACGACCTCCCATGGCGCGTCCGGGTCGGAGCCGAACTTGACCAGGTGGACGACGGCCGCGGTAGCGATCTTGTTGTTGGGGAGGACATATCCGACCGCCACGTGGGCGTCGCCATCGCTGACCGCCTGATGTGCCACCCGGTTCACTTCCGGGTAGCCCAGGTATGCCGTGAACGCGAGCGCGGTGCCCGCCGCGCTCAGGTGCCACGGCTGATGCCCGCCGGACCGGTTGCTCGCCTCCCACGTCTGGGCGGCCGTGAGGCTGGCGAAGGGGAACAGCGGCTGATAGCCGGCCGGAAGCCCGGCGGGTGCCGTGGCTGACGCCTGCGGCTGCGGCGTACTGCGGGCCGGCGGTGACGTGCTGGCTAACCCGGAGGCCGAAGCTGATGGGGTGGGTGTCGCGGACGGCCCAGTCGCCGAACCACCGCAGGCCGACAGAACCAGGGCAGCCGCGGCCGCTGCGATGAGGCAGGCGCGCTGCAAGATCAGGCTCATGTGACTTCCCTGATGGGTGCGCGGTGTCCCACGGACCCCGCTGGCACCAGTCTCGGCCGCCCCGGCCAGCATGGTGCAGGGTCATATGGCCTTGCCGGTCCGGCACTGGTCCCAATCCCTGGCACACTATGGGCGTGTCTGCTATCGACTTGGCCGAGCCATGCGTCCTGCTCAAGCTCGGCGAGATCGTCCTGAAGGGGCGCAACCGCCAGCGGTTCGAACGGATGCTGTACGACAACATCCGCGCCGCCCTGCGTGACGTCGGCGTGAATGTGGACGTGTGGCGCCGTGAGGGTGTCATCGTGCTCCGCGTGGACACCGGCCAGGGCGGCGAAGGCCACGCGGACCCGGTCGCGACGGTCGATGCCGCGGCCAGGCGGGTGTGCTCGGTCATGGGGATCGTCCGGGTTCACCGCGCGGTGCGCGTGCGGAAGGACCCGGACGCCGCAGCGGCGGCGGCGGTGGCACTGACCGCTGGGGCGACCGGCACATTCGGTGTCCGTGCCAGGCGCAGGGACAAGCGCTTCCCGATGCGGTCGACGGAACTGGCGGCGCACATCGGCACCCGCATACAGCAGGCGCACGGCCTTGCCGTGAACCTGAGCCACCCGGACACCCGGGTCTTCGTGGAAGTCGACACCCACGAGGTGTTCGTCTTCACGGGCGGCATGCCCGGGCAGGGCGGCCTGCCGGTGGGGATGAGCGGTCGCGCCCTGGTGCTGATGTCGGGCGGCATCGACTCGCCCGTGGCGGCCTACCGGATGATGCGGCGCGGCCTGCGCTGCGACTTCCTGCATTTCTCTGGCATGCCACTGACCGGCCCGGAGTCGATCTACAAGGCATACGCCCTGATCAGGGAACTCGACCAGTTCCAGGGCCGGTCACGGCTGTTCGTGGTGGCGTTCGGCAAGACGCAACAGCGGGTCGCGGCCAGCGGCGCCGAGCGGCTTCAGATCATGGCGCAGCGCAGGCTCATGCTCAAGACCGGCGAGGCGCTCGCCGCCAAGCTCAGCGCGGCCGCGCTGGTCACTGGCGATTCGCTGGGCCAGGTGAGCAGCCAGACACTGGCCAACATCACGGCGCTCGACGACGCGGTCTCGCTGCCGATTCTGCGCCCGCTGATCGGCTGGGACAAGACAGAGATCATGGCCGAGGCACGCCGCATCCGCACGTTGTCCATCTCGGAGCTTCCGGACGAGGACTGCTGCACGCTGCTGACACCCCGCCGGGTCGAGACGCGGGCGAATGCGGCGGACCTGCGCATGATCGAACGCAGGCTCGGCGCGGATGAACTCGTCAGCGGGCTCGTGTCCTCGGCGCAGGAGTACCGGCCATTCCTGGTGGGTCAGGCGAGCTGACCGCCGCCTGTTTCAGGCTTCTTCTTCACGCGGTGTGCATGCGCTGCGGCGCGGGCGCCAGGGTGCGCCCGACGATCGGCGGCAGGTGCTGCGCGACGCTGGCGAGCTCTCGGATGTCAGCGCCGACGAGCGCCTGTGCGCCGTCGCACAGCGCGGTCTCCGGGTACGGGTGGACGTCCACGATGATCCCGTCGGCGCCGACCGCGATCGCCGCCCTCGACAGCGGGAGCACGAGTTCCCTGCGCCCGCCCGAGTGCGACGGGTCAACGATGACGGGCAGGTGGGACAGCCGCTGCGCGACTGGCACGGCGGAGATGTCCAGCGTGTTCCTCGTGGCCGTCTCGAAGGTGCGGATGCCTCGCTCACACAGCACGATGTCGAGGTTGCCGCGCTGTGCGATGTATTCGGCGGCCATCAGCCATTCCTCGATGGTGGCGTTCATCCCCCGCTTCAGCATGACCGGCTTGCCGGCCCTGCCTGCCGCCTGGAGCAGGCCGAAATTCTGCATATTGCGGGTGCCGATCTGGAGCATGTCGGCGTAGCTGGAAACGAGTTCGACATCGGCCGCGTCGACCACCTCGGTCACCACGGGAAGCCCGGTCTCTGCCCGCACGTCGGCGAGGATCTTCAGCCCCTTCTCGCCTAGCCCTTGGAAGGCGTAGGGCGACGTTCTCGGCTTGTACGCGCCGCCGCGGAGCAGCGAAGCGCCTGCGGCCTTCGCCATCTGCGCGGCGGCGAGCGCCTGCTGCGGCGTCTCCACGGCGCACGGGCCGGCGATGACCGTGAGGGTGTCCGGGCCGATCGGCACACCGCCCACCCGCACAACGGACCGGTCCGGATGATTCTCCCTGCTGACCAGCTTGTACGGGACCGAGATCCGGACGACGTCGCCCACGCCGCGCAGGCTGTGCAGGTTCAGCGCCTCGAACTGCTCGATGTCGCCTACCAGCCCAACGATCGTGCGGGATACGCCACGGCTGACGAACGCCTCGCCGCCCGCGGTTCGCACGAGGTCGACGACGGCGTCGACGTCCTCCCCGGTTGCCTCCTGGGCCATCACGACGACCATGGTTTCTCTCCTTTGCCGGTCCTCAAACAACCAAAAGCCCCGGGCCACTCCGGCCCGGGGCTTCCGTCACGTCGTTCCGTCAGCGCAGCGTCTGGCGGGCGACCGTCCGGACTTCGGGCCGGTAGCCATACCAAAACCAAAACTGCTGACGCACGAGATAAAGAGTAGCGCATCCGCCGTCTGCGCGATGCCAACGTGTCCGGCGGTCTGCGCGATGCCGCGTGTCGGGCCGTTCCCGGGTCCGCCGTCCGCCGCGATGCGGACGGATCCCTGGGGGCCGTCCAGGCGCGGCGCTACGCTCCCGCGGTGCGGGTGCCTGCGGGCGCACTCCTGCGGGAGGCCGAGCGGCGACTGAGCCTCTTGAGCAGGGAGATGTCGCGCGCATGTGCCGCCGCGTGCCCTGGAGTTTCGACGATAAACGGCACTCCCGCGGTCAGCGGGTGGCACAGTAGTTCGCGGAATGGTTCCTTGCCGATGTGTCCGGTGCCGATGTTCTCGTGCCTGTCGCGCCGCGACCCGCACGGGTCCTTGGAATCGTTGGCGTGTACCAGCTTGAGCCTGCCGGGCCCGGCGGCCGCGTGCAGCGCGTCGAGCGTATCCGCGACGCCGCCGGGTCCGCCGAGATCGTGGCCGGCCGCGTACACATGGCAGGTGTCCAGGCAGACTCCCGCCCGTGGGTGCCGGTCGAGCGCGTCGAGGTAGGGGGCGTAGTCGGCGACCGCCGCGCACAGCGTGTTGCCCTGGGCGGCCATCGACTCGAGCAGTACGTCGGGGCCCTGCTCCCCGATCTCGTCGAGCACTGGCAGCAATAGCTCCCTGACCTGGCGGAGTGCCGCTCCCCGGTCGCCGCGCACGGCCGATCCCGTGTGCACGACCACGCCGCGCGCGCCGATCTGGGCGCCACGGCGCAGCGCGTGCCGCAGTGACGCCACCGAGCGGTCGGCCGTCTGCGCGTCCGGCGAGCCCAGATTGACCAGATAGGCCGTGTGCACGAAAACGGGCATGTCGGCGGCGGCGTCAGCGAGTGCGGCGTCCTCGGCTGGACTACCTTGGGTCAGCGCCCAGCCGCGCGGATTGGAGACGAACACCTGGACCGCTTCGGCGCGGACGCCGGCCGCGTACCGCAGGCCGGCGGTGGCGAGTCCGCCGGCCACCGGCACGTGGGCGCCGATCGGTCGCTGCGACATGATCGTCAAGCTTAGAGGCTTCCTGCTGGCCGCCCGCTACCCCACCGATGGCCCGTTGTTGGGGTGATCTGGCCCTGCGTGCCATTCGTGCACCAAGGCTTGCAGTTGATCTTGTGATGCCCGATGGGTCATCGTGTGGCTGGCGCCGCCGGTGGACTTAGGGACATCCGCGGCAACTGATCTTGAAGTGGGCTCGATGGCACGCGTTGATAGGCGTGCTGTAGCACCGCCAACGGGCCACCAGTGGGCCTGACGGGTCCAGCGGCAGCCAAATATGGGCGCGGCTGGACTGCCCCGTGCGGGCGCGGGCAAGTAGCGCCGTGTGGCGGAATCAGCCGCCTGGGCCGGCGACGATGGTGATGGTCGCGCCCTTGGGCGCCTGGCCTGTCGGCTGGAACGCGAGCACGTGGCCGTGCCCGAACCCGATGACGGTGACCTGGAATCCGAGCGCCTCCAGCTGCTTGCTGGCGTCGTGCACGGACGTGCCGGTCACGTTGGGAATCTGGACCATCGGCGGGCCGGTCGAAATGTAGAGCGTGACGACCTCGCCCTGGGTGATCGAGGAATCAGGGGGCGGGCTCTGCTTGATCACGCTGTCCTGCGGCTGGCTCGTGCTGGTCTCCGGCTGCTCCTGCACCTGCAGTTGGTGCTGCTGCAGCCACTGTTCCGCGACCTGCTTCGGCTGCCCGGTGAAGTCGGGGAGCCCGATGCCGGCGCTCACTGTCAGCTTGACCGGCTTCGTCTGGGGCCAGGACGTCCCCGCGGGCGGGTCGGTACTGATCACCTCGTTCTGCGGGACTGTCGGCGAGGTCCGCTGCTCGATCGCCCCAGGCGTCAGCCCGGCCGCCCTGAGCGCCTTCTGAGCGTCCGCGACCGCGTGCCCGGTCACATTGGGCACCGAGATCATGCGCGGCCCGGCGGATGAGATCAAGGTGATCGTGGAGCCGTTCAGCGCGTGGCTGCCGCTGCGCGGTACGGTGCGCGCCACCTCACCCTTGGGCACCTGGTTGTCCACCTGCGGTGGGCCCGTCTTGACCTGGAAACCCAGGTTGCGCATTTCGGCGGCCGCGGTCGCCGTGGTGAGACCCGCCACGTCGGGCACCCGCGTATAGCGCCCGGACGCCTGCCACCAGACGAGCAGGCTGGCCATAAGCACCACGGCGAGCCCGCCGGCCAGATAGGCCGCGCGGCGGCTGAAGAGCCAGTCGGCCAGTCCGCGGCGCTGGCGGGGACCCTGACCGCCGCTGCCGCGTGACACGATCAGCGTGTTGTTGCTCTGCTCAGCGGGAGACCCGAAGAACTCGGTGCGGAAGCCGCTCATCTGCGGAGCATCATCGACGGCGCTGGTGCCGCCGCTGCGCGGGCCCGTGGCGAACGCCGGGAGCGCGGCGACGCCAGGAACGCCGGGAACACCGAAGATCGTCGACTGCTGCGGCGCCTGCCCACCGACCTGGGGCCCGCCGGGGGGAAGCGGCGGTGCGGATGGGGCCGGTCCGGACGGGGCCGGTCCGGACGGGGCCGGTCCAGCGGGGGGCTGGCCGGGCGGTGGTGACGGCGCGGGCGGCATCGCTCCGTGCGGCGAGCCGGGGCCGTAGGGTGCCGCCGTGCCGGACGGGTGCGGGCCGGGCGGGCCAGGCTGGCCGGGTTGCGCCTGCGGCCAGGGCTGGCTGGTCTGGCCGTGTGGCCATGGCTGGCCGGGCTGGCTCGGGGACCCCGGCGGCGGCATCTCGGCACCGGGCGCGAAGGCTGATCCGCCAGGCAGGTGGTGGCGCGTGTCGAAGACAGCGTGCAGCAACTGGCCGGCGTCCGCCGGCCGCAGCGCCGGGTCCCGGCTCGTGGCGGCCGCCAGCAGGGCGTCGAGCGCCCGCGGCAATCCGGGGACGACGCTCGAGGGCGCCGGGACGGTCTCGTTGACGTGCTTGTACGCCACGGCGAGCGGCGTGTCAGCCGTATGCGGCTGGCGGCCTGTCACAAGCTCGAACAGCATGACGCCGGCCGCGTAGACGTCGCTGCGCGCGTCCGCCGTTGCGCGGGAGACCTGCTCGGGTGCCAGGTAGGCGACCGTGCCGATGACCATGCCCGTCTTCGTGTGCCGCGCCGCCGCGATGGCACGGGAAAGGCCGAAGTCCACGACCTTCACCCGCCTGTCGGCGGTGATCAGCACATTTTCCGGCTTCACATCCCTGTGCACGAAACCCGCCTGGTGCGCCGCGCCAAGCCCGGCCAGGACGGGCACCATGAGGTCGAGTGCCTCAGCAGGCGGCAGTCGCCCGCGCTCGTTCAGCAGGTCGCGCAGGGTACGGCCGGGCACATACTCCATGGCCAGGTACAGGTGCTCGCCGTCGCTGCCCTGATCGAAGACCGCGACGACGTTGGGGTGGGAGAGGCGCGCTACCGACTTGGCCTCGCCGATGAACCGGCGGACGAAATCGGCGTCGCTGGCCAGTTCCCTGTGCATGATCTTCAGCGCCACTGTCCGGTCGAGCCGCATGTCAGTGGCGACGTAGACCGTTGCCATCCCGCCGCGAGCGATGCGGGACTCGACACGGTAGCGCCCGTCGAGCAGATGCCCGACCAGGGGGTCCGCAAGCGTCGCGTCCATTTGCGAGCAGTCTACGGACAGTCGCGGCATCTTCGCGGCGCCAAAGCGCAGAAGCAAGTGGCGGCATGACCGTGCGCAACGGGCAGGTGACGATGCGTCCAACGCCCGAAAGCCGAACCTTTACAGTACCCACCCACCCTTGGGGGCGTTGCCCCACTGCTGATCTTGGCAGGTTGTCAAGGGGTGCGACAGGGGTGAACGCTGTTCTGGGGATAACCGGTCTGGCGATAGCCGGTCTGGGGACAACGGGTCTGGGGTAGCGGACCGGGTCTGGGGACCGCCGGTCTGGGGACCGCCGGCGCGTACGCTGGGCTCAGCCCGCGGGCGGGGACGATGCCTGTGCATAACGCCGCCGCGGTACCCGGCCAGCCAGGTAGGCGAGCCGTCCGGCGGCGACCGCGGCCCGCATGGCCCCGGCCATCAGGTCGGGCCGCTCGGCCCGGGTGACGGCGGTGGCGAGCAGCACGGCGTCGCAGCCAAGCTCCATCGCGATCGCCGCGTCGCTCGCTGTGCCGATTCCGGCGTCGAGTACCACAGGGACCGCGGCGGCCTCCACGATGAGCTCGATGTTGTGCGGGTTGCGCACCCCGAGCCCGGACCCGATCGGGGCGCCGAGGGGCATTACCGCCGCGCATCCCGCCTGCTCGAGCCGACGCGCCAGGATCGGATCGTCGTTGGTGTACGGGAGCACGGTGAAGCCGTCGGCGACGAGCAGTCCGGCCGCGTCGAGCGTCTCCACCGGGTCGGGAAGCAAGGTCCGCTCGTCGGCGATCACCTCGAGCTTCACCCAGTCGGTGCCGAGCGCCTCCCGTGCCATCTTGGCCGTGAGCACCGCCTCACCTGCGGTGTGGCAGCCTGCGGTGTTAGGCAGGGGCCTGATACCGCGGGTACGCAGTACCTCGAATACCGAGCCGCGTGCGGCCGGGTCGACCCGGCGCATTGCCACCGTGGTGAGCTCGGTACCCGACGCGTCGAGCGCCCGTCCGAGCACCTCCAGGCTGGGCGCACCGCCCGTACCCATGATGAGCCGCGAGCCGAACTTCTGCCCGGCGATGATGAGCGGGTCGTCCACCTCAGCCTCCCTGCACCGCGGTGAGCACCTCGACCCGGTCGCCCTCGGCGACGTGCGTGGCATCCCACGCGGCCCGGCTCACCACCTCGTCATTCACCGCTGCGGCCACACCGCTGGTGGCCGTGGTCACAGCCATAACGGCTTGCGCGACGGTCGCGCCCTTCGCAAGCTGGCACGGCCTGCCGTTGATGATCACATTCATACTGACGCTCCCTCCACGGCGCCCGCCGCCGCGAATCGGGCCGGTGAGAAGCGCGCGGCCGCCGGCGGCAGCCGCTGCGTATCAAGAAGTTCCGCAATGAGATCGGCGGTGACCGGGGCGAGCAGGACACCGCTGCGGAAGTGACCGGTCGCGAGCACCAGGCCGGGCAGTGCGGACGGGCCGAGCACCGGGGCGTTGTCCGGGGTGCCTGGCCGCAGCCCCGCGGTGGCCTCCGCGAGCTCGAGCTCGGTGATTCCGGGGACGAGTTCGCGGGCATCTCGCAGCAGTTCCCACACACCGCCCGCGGTGACCCGGGTGTCCGCGCCGAGTTCCTCCTGCGTCGCGCCCACGACGAGTTCACCGCTCGTGCGCGGAACCAGGTACACCGATGATCCGCGCACCACGCCGCGGACCGAGCGGGAGAGCAGCGGGTGAGGCCCGCGCAGCCGCAGGATCTGGCCCTTCACCGGCCGGACGGGCGGCAGGACGGCCGCGGGTACACCGCCGATCCCCCCCGACCGCCAGCCGGCCGCGAGCACGACGGTCGCGGCCGCGAGCCCGGTGCCGTCCGCCAGCGTCGCGCCGGATGCGCGCCCGCCGGCCACTGTGCCCGTCACTACGATCTGGGCCACCTGCTCGCGGTACAAGGTCACGCCTGCCTGTGCCGCCGCGTCGAGCAGCGCGCGGGTGAGCATCCTCGGGTCGACCGATCCGTCGCCCGGCACGTGCACGCCGCCCCGGACCGACGGCGCGAGCATCGGCTCGAGGTCCCTGGCCTGTCTGGCCGTGACCCGCGATGCCTCCACGCCGCTGGACACCTGCAGGTCGTGCAGCCTGTGCAGCACGGCAAGGTCGTCAAAGTCGTAGGCGACCTGCAAGGTTCCTGTCTGCCTGAAGCACGTCGGGATGCCGGTCAGTTCGGTCAGTTCGGCCGTGAACGACGGGTAGCGCTCCCGCGCCGACAGCCCGAGCGCGAGCAGTTCCTGCTCGGCGTAGGCCGCCTCGGAGACCGGGCCGAGCATTCCCGCGGCGGCGTGGCTGGCGCCCGCGCCTGGCTGCGGATCCGCTATCGCGACGGTCAGCCCGCGCTGCGCCGCGCGCCAGGCGATGGCCAGGCCGATCACGCCAGCCCCGATGATGATGGTGTCGTAACGCGGACCGGTCATCCGATCGGCTCCCTTCGCCGGCATGATCCGGATCAGGTTCGTACGGTCGGAGGCTCACCAGCCTCCCTCTCAGCCCAGTCCGCACCAGGCTCCCGCGCGTTGAAGCTCCGGCGTGCTCTCGCCGGGGGCTCGTGGTCTACCTTATGCCGAATGAGCATCTCGCGGGTCGTCGTGGCCGGAGGCGGGCTGGCGGGCCTGCGCATCGTCGAGGCGCTGCGCGCCCGGCTCTACGGCGGCGTGGTGACACTGGTCGGTGCGGAGCCACACGCACCTTATGACCGGCCGCCGCTGTCCAAGCAACTGCTCGCCGGTGGCGTCGACGACACGACCCTCGACTCCGATCTCGCCGCGCTCCGCGTCGATCTGCGGCTTGGCGAGACGGCCGTGGGCGTCGCGGACGGTGCGTTGCTAACCGACTGTGCGGCCCACCCATTCGACCGGCTGGTGGTGGCCACGGGCGCGGTTCCGGTGGCGCTGCCCGGCGAGGGGCCGCAGCGCTTCCTTCGCACCATCGACGATGCGCGCACGCTGCGCCGCCTGCTGCGCCCCGGGCTGCGGCTCGCCGTCGTCGGCGCGGGCTGGATCGGCGCGGAGCTTGCCACCGCAGCGGCTGCCCGCGGGTGCCAGGTCACGGTCGTGGAGGCAGGCCAGGCGCCGCTCGCGACCGCGATCGGCGCCGAGGTTGGCGCGAAGACTGAGCACTGGTATGCGCAGGCCGGGGTGGACCTGCGGCTCGGCACGGCCGTGGAGTCGGTGCAGCCGGGCGGGCTCGTCCTCGCTAGCGGCTCGGAGCTTGCGGCGGACGAGGTCGTGACGGCGGTCGGCGTCCGGCCAGCCGTGGCGTGGCTCGCCGGGTGCGGCATCGGGCTCCAGAACGGGGTCGCCGTGGACGAGCGGCTGCGCTCATCGCTGCCCGATATCTTCGCGGCCGGTGACTGCGCGGCGTTCTGGTCGCGCAGGTATGGGCAGCGGCTGCGGGTCGAGCACTGGGACAACGCGCTGCACGCGCCCGAGGTCGCGGCGGCCAACCTGCTTGGCGGCAGCGAGATATACGACCCGGTGCCGTACTTCTGGTCGGAGCAGTTTGGGCGGATGCTGCAGTACGCGGGCCATCACGACGGTGCGGACCGCCTGATCTGGCGCGGCGACCCTCAAGGGGAGCGGTGGACGGCTTGCTGGCTGGCTGGCGACCGGCTGATCGCGCTGCTGACCGTGGGCCGCCCGCGCGACCTCGGCCAGGGCCGCCGCGTCGTCGCGTCGGGCGCTGCCGTGGACCCGGTGCGGCTCGCGGACCCGGACGTTCAGGTGCGCGACGCGGTCGCTACCAGATCATGAGCGGAGCCCAGGCAGGCCGGCGTCGTTCAGGCGTACGTTCGGCTCGCCGGCCGCGGTCACGCGGGTTTCAGCAACGAGCGAGTTTGACGGTGTGCATGAGGTGGGAAAGTGGGATACGTGGCACTGATAGACCCTGAGACCGACGCTCGCGTCGGCGCCTGGCTCACTCTTACCGAGGTTGCCGGGCAACTCGCCATCCCCGTGGCGCGTGTCAAGCAGATGCTGCGGGACCATAGGCTGCTCGGCGTCAACCGGCCGGGCGGCGCCATGGCCGTGCCGGCCGCCTTCCTTGACGGCGGTCAGGTCGTGAAGGGCCTGCATGGCACGCTGACCTTGCTCTTCGACTGCGGGTTCGACGACCACGAGGCGCTGCGCTGGCTGTTCACGGTCGACGAGTCGCTGCCCGGGACCCCGATCCAGGCGATCGCGGAGAACCGGCGCACCGAGGTCAACCGGCGCGCGCAGGCACTGGCGATCTGAGCCCGGTCCCTGCCGGAGCCGGGTGGGCCCAACCCGCGCCCGCGGAGCCGTGCCGCACTGGGGCCTGGCTAGGCTGCGGCCATGGTCACCGACGTGCGTGAGCGGCTGAACGATGCCCGGCTCTACCTGTGCACTGACGCGCGCGAGCGCCAGGGCGACCTGGCCGCGTTCGTTGACGCCGTGCTCGGCGCCGGGGTGGACATCGTCCAGTTGCGGCAGAAGGCGCTGGAGGCGCGCGCTGAGATCGGCTACCTCTCGCTGCTGCGCGAGGCGTGTGAGCGACACGGCGCGCTGCTGGCCGTAAACGACCGTGCGGACGTCGCCTACGCGGTGGGCGCCGACGTGCTGCACCTCGGCCAGGATGACCTGCCGGTGCCGATCGCGCGCCAGATCATCGGGCCGGGTCCGCTGATCGGGCGCTCGACTCACGCGGAGAAACAGACTGCGGCCGCGGCGGCAGAAGAAGGCGTCGACTATTACTGCGCGGGTCCGGTATGGCCGACCCCGACCAAGCCAGGCCGCCCCGCTCCCGGCCTTCCGCTGCTGTCATACGCCAGCGCGCTGCCAGCGCCGCGTCCTTGGTTCGCGATCGGCGGCATCGATCTGCGGAATCTGGACGATGTCATCGCGGCAGGGGCACGCCGCGCGGTGGTCGTGCGGGCGATCACGCAGGCTCAGGATCCCGCGGCCGTCGCGGCCGCGTTCGCGCGCCGCCTCAGGGCGGCGGCTTAGCGTCAGCGGGCCGCGCGCTGGCCGCGCACCTTGCCCGCCGCCACACGGCGGTTCTCAGGCGAGCGGCACCAGCCATAAGAGCGGTCTCGGCGGCAACTCCGCGGCCACGGCTCTTGGTGGGTCGGCAGGTGGGCCGGTCCGGACGGGTGCCGACCCGGTAGTCGCGGGGTAACCATGCTGCTACTTCCTGGTTAGATCCAACCCGTGACCTTGTGCAGGCCTCGCCACTGAAAGAGGACTTATAGTGCCAATATCCTGCCGCTCCTGGGTGTGCGGCGACTAGGACCGGCTGGCCGGCGAGGCGGAACGGGGCATCCCATGAGCCACTGGAACCCTTCCAGCGGCTGGGAGCATTCTCACGGCATGCACCCGGGGGACCGGGCCGATTCCGGTGAGGACCGATGGGAGCAGCCGTGGGGTGGGCAGGAGGAGCCCTGGGGTGGGCAGGAGGAGCCCTGGGGTGGGCAGGAGGAGCCCTGGGGTGGGCAGGAGGAGCCGTGGGGTGGGCAGGAGCAGCCGTGGGGCGGGCAGAAGCCACCAGTCCAGGAGCCACCAGTCCAGGAGCCACCAGTCCAGGAGCCGTGGCCACCGGAGGACGCGTACCCGCCGCCAATGTCACCGGCGCCAATCTGGGAGGACCCGGAGCCCAGGACGCAGGCACCGCCGCCAATGTGGGACGACCAGCAGCCCCCGAAGGCTTACTTACGGCAGCAGCCCGAGCCTCCTGGCCCTCCCGGCCACCGGGCCAGGACCGTCGTGATCACGGTGCTCGTCATTCTCTTCCTCGCTGCCGGGGCAGCCGCACTCGCCCTCAAACTGCGCTCGCACGCCGGCCGGGTGGCCGCCGCGCCCAGCCACAGTGCCACCACGAGCCAGCCGCGCATTTCGCCGTCCCAGCCCGCGCCGCGGGTCTCGCCGACGCCTGCGCGCCCCACTGCGCGGCCATCGCCGCCGGCCAGCCCGCCGGTCGGCCGCGCCACCGTGGCGGTAACCGCCGCCGCGGCGCGCGACCCGGCTGCCGCATCGGTGGCGAGCTTCCTCACCGGCTATTTCACCGCGATCAACGCGCATGACTATCAGCGTTTCCGGCCGCTGCTCGGCCCCCAGATGCAGCGGACCGAGACGCCGCAGAAGTTCGCCACCGGGTTCAGGTCCACGACCGACTCCGGCGCCATCCTCATCGGCCTGTCAGCGCTTTCTGGCGGCCGCCACGCCGCGATTGTCGAATTCACCAGCCATCAGCTGCCCGCCGACAGCCCGGACCACTTGGCGTGCACACGCTGGACCATCACGCTCTACCTCCAGCCCGGTGGCGCCAGCTATCTCATCGGCATTCCGCCCCCGGGTTATCAGGCGTCGCACCAGCCCTGCTGACCCGACCCGGCACCAGCCCTGCTGACCCGACCCGGCGGCCGCCCTGCCGACGGCCGCGGGCGCCTACCCGGTCCTGGACGTCGCGGCCAGCGCGAGTTCGGCGAGTGCGTCCTTCGCCGCGGCGGTGACCGGCGCGTCGGTGAGCGCCGTGAGCGCCTCGGACACGTAGCGCTCGATCAGTTCCTCGCACGCGCGCAGCGCCCCGGCGCCGCGAATGATCTCCTGAGCCTCGGTCACGCCCGCCTGATCGAGGCCTGGATCCCCGAGCCGCCGGGCGAGCGCTGCCACCTGCGCCGGTCCTGCCTTGGCGAACGCGATGGCGACGAGCACGGTCCGCTTGCCCTCGCGCAGGTCATCGCCGGCCGGCTTGCCGGTCTGCGCAGGGTCGCCGAACACCCCGAGGACGTCGTCGCGGAGCTGGAACGCGATGCCGAGCGGCAGCCCGTAGCTCGTGTAGGCGCTCACGACGTCGGCCGGGGCTCCGGCGAGCGCGGCGCCGAGATGCAGGGGCCGCTCGACGGTGTATTTCGCTGACTTGTAGTTCGCGACGCGCAACGCGGACTCCACCGTGCCGCCGCCGCTGACCTGCTCGAGCAGATCGAGATACTGCCCGGCCATCACCTCGGTCCGCATCACGGAGAGCACCCGGTGCCCCCGCTCGACCGCTTCGGCGCGCAAGCCACTCGCATGGAACATCTCGTCGGTCCAGGACAGCAGCAGATCGCCCATCAAGATGGCGGCGCCGACACCGAACGAGTCCGCAGACCCGTGCCAGCCCGCCTCGAGGTGCCTGGCCGCGAAACGCCGGTGCAGCGAGGGACGGCCCCGCCTGGTGTCGCTGCCATCCATCACGTCGTCATGCACGAGCGCACTTGCGTGCAGGAGTTCAAGTGCGGCCGCGGCGGTGATGATTTCGGGGCAGTCGCTGCCGCCTGCGCCGCGCCATCCCCAGTAACAGAACGCGGGCCGCAGCCGCTTACCCCCGGCGAGCAGCGCCTCGATCGCGGTCAGGCCGGGCAGAAGCTCGTCGCCGACCGCGAGCAGCACCGGGCGCTGCTGCCGCGTGAACCGCTCAAGCGCCTGCCCCACCTCGTTCCTGATCCGCTCGAGCCCGGCCCCGCCGGGCCCGGTCCCCCCGTGCCCGGCCCCGCGGTCAGCGGCCGGTGGGTAACCCTGTGGCTGGCGCGACGGGTGGTCCGCGGGCGGGAATGCCATGGTCGCGAGGCTAGTGCGCGACTTGCACTTGGGCGAGGCGCCCGCACGGCCGCGTTAGCGCGCCAGCCAGGGTCACGGCTAGCCTTGCCGCATGGTGCTCGAAACGAATCGACGTACTGTCACGATACGTGAGCTACTCGCGGGGGGCGCAGAGTCCTACTCGTTCGAGTTCATGCCGCCCAAGACCGAGGATGCCGAACGGCAGTTGTGGCGTGCCATCAGGCAGCTTGAGGCGCTCGCGCCGACGTTCGTTTCCGTGACATACGGTGCCGGCGGCTCCACCAGGGACCGCACCGTGCGGGTGACCGGCCGGATCGCGGCCGAGACAACGCTGACCCCGGTCGGGCACTTCACCGCGGTGAACCACTCGGTAGCCGAACTACGGCACGTCATCGGCTCATATGCCGCCGAGGGCGTGCGCAATGTTCTCGCGCTCCGTGGTGACCCGCCTGGTGACCCCAACGCGGAGTGGGTGCCGCACCCGCAGGGTCTGCGGTATGCCGAGGACCTCGTCCGGCTGGTCAGGGCGTCAGGTGATTTCTGCGTCGGTGTGGCCGCGTTTCCTGAAAAGCACCTCCGATCGCCCGACTTCGAGACCGATGTCGCCTACTTCGTGCGCAAGTGCCGCGCGGGCGCCGACTTCGCGATCACCCAGATGTTCTTCTACGTCGCTGACTACCTGCGGCTGCGCGACCGGGTCGCCGCCCTCGGCTGTGACGTCCCGATCATCGCGGGCATCATGCCAATCACCAATGTGCGGATGATCGAGAGGGCCGTGGAGCTGTCCGGCGCAAAGTTTCCGCCCGATCTAGCCGAACGGCTTCGTGGGGTGGCGCATGATGCGGCAGCCGTCAGGGAAATTGGGGTGGAGTACGCGGCGAATATGTGCCAGCGACTGCTCGACGAGGGCGCTCCAGGCCTGCACTTCTACACACTCAACCGGTCGAGCGCGACGCGGGAGATCTACCAGTTGCTCGGCCTCAGGGCGCGGGCGCTCCGGCGCGCGTCAGCCTGACGCCAGGGGCAGCGGCGCCCCCATCACCGCGTACCGGTCCGGACCGCCAGGAAAGCAGAAGTGGGTGAGCAGGTCGGTGAAGCCGAGCGTGCGGTAAAGGTGCCGTGCGGGCGAGGCGGCGTCACGGGTGGACAGCACGGCGGTGCGCTCGGCGCGGCCGGCGGTGAGCCTGAGCAGCATCCGGCGGCCCACGCCGTGGCCCTGATAGTCGGGGTGCACGTGTACCTCGCCAATCTCGAAAGAGTTGGCAAGCCAGGCGCTGGAAAGCGCCGTTCCAGCGGTCGCGGCGACAGCAGTGTCGACGAGATCGTGCCACCATTGGCCGGTCGCGCCGTGGAAGCCGTACGCGAAGCCGATGATCGAATCGGGCCCCGCGCCGCTGGTCGCTGCGATGCCGCGGAAGCGGGGGTAGCCGAGATGCCGGTCCATGATCGCCCGTCTGCCCGGCAACTGGAAGGCCGGGGTGTTCATCGCGGCCGCGTACACCGCCAGACACGGGTCAAGTGCACCTGCGAAGGCGGCCGCGTCCAATTCCAGCCACCCGAATTGTGGAGCCACCCAGCCAGCCTACAGAGACGATCAGGTGGCTCTGGGCCGGCGTCTCGCCAGTCGGGTCTATGGGATCTCGCAGTGCCAGGATGAGCCGGGCGCCAGGATGAGCCGGGCGCCAGGATGAGCCGGGCGCCAGGATCAGCCGAGTGCCACGGCGAACAGGTGCAGGCACGGCACGCCAATCGCTGGTGCCGATCCCGCGGGCAGCGTCACCGCGGCGACGGCGCTGCCCTGCTGCAGCGGTATCGCCGCGAAAAAGACCGCCACCGGCGGGCCCGTCAGCGGCGGCTGGCCGGGGGGACCGTTGGCTTGCGGGGTGGTCACGGCGATTTCGTCTTGGCCCGCGGTCGCCTGGTTGCTCCACCAGTCGTCCATGACCAGGTGGAACGCCTGCTGCGTGCCGTTCTGGTAGAAGATCACCCCGTCGCCTCCGGTGCCGCCGAAATCCGACGCGCCGAGAAACGCCAGATGTGCCCCGGTGGCGGAGATGAGGAAGGTCTGGCCCTGTGCGGCGACGTTGTCGGGCGCGCCAGGCGATGAGTCCGGCCAGGCGAAGGAGATGCCGTCGTGCGTCACTTGCCCGCCCGGCAGGTAGCCGGCCGCCGCGAGGGCCTCAGCCTGGTAGCTCTGGCCGGTTCCGTCCAGGTTCGCCGCCGCGCCGTCCGTCTGCGGCGCGATACCCAGGTTGTTGAACGCCTGGCTGAATGACGCGTAGGGGACCACGGCGCTGCCATTGACGGGTGCGGCAGTGCAGGAGGCGGCCGCCGCGCAGGTGGCGGTGCCGACGAGGTTGAAGCCGCCGGGCTGTGTGGCGGCGGGAATGCTGATTCTCCAGGTGACGGTGGCCTTGCCGCCGGCCGGGACGGATCCAACCGCTGGCGGCGACTCGGGCGTGACCGTCCAGCCCTGCGGTGCGGAAAGGCTGAGGGCCGCGCTCGTGACCCGTTGCTGGGTGCCGTTGAGCAGGGTCTCCGCCAGCCGGACCGTCGTGCCGGCTGGTGCGAGGACAGGAGGCGGCGGCTGAGCCTGGCCGGGGTTCTGCTGGGTCCCCACGGCTATCTCCCACGCGGTGGCGGGTAACGAGCTCGGCGGCAGTGACGGCGGCGCCGCTGTGGGACTGCCGCGGTTCGTGTGCACGGCGATCGCCTCGGTCCGCTTGGCCGCGTGGCGGGACGCGGACGTGCCAGTGAACGCCACGGTGATCGCGGCTACCGCGGCAACCGCGGTGATCACCGCCGCGGCAGCCAGCCACCAGCGCCGCCTGCCTTGCGGATGTGCCGGCCAGGGCTCGGTTGTGGGCAATACCTGGGTCGCCGGCCAGGAGCCGCCGGCGTACCCGTGGGCTGCGCCGGATCCGTCCGGCGCACCGGATCGGTGCACTGACAGGGCCGGTGCCGGGTCCGGCGGGCCAGGTCCGGTGAGCGGCGGGGCGTGGCGTGGGGCTTGGGCGTGCGGGCCTGGTGTCTGGAGTGGCGGGGCTGGTGTCTGGAGTGGCGGGGCTGGTGTCTGGAGTGGCGGGGCTGGTGTCTGGAGTGGCGCGCCTGGTGTCTGGAGCAGCGGGGCTGGGGCATGCGAGCCGGGTCCTTGGGCTGGCACGGCCCAGCGGGGTGGCGCGGATCCGTTGGCAGGCCCGAATGCGTCCGCAGGCCCGAATGCGTCCGCCGCCGCGGCACTGTTGCCCGGCGCCAACCCGCCCGATGCGACGCTTCCACGGAGCGGCCCCGAGTGGCCAGGCAGCCCGGGCTCCGGCTTGCCGCCGGTGTCGGTCCCGAGCGCGTGGCGCCCTCGTCTGGTGCATTCGCGCAGCATCGCACCGAACGCCAGCGCTGACGCGGGCCTCAGCGCTGGATCCTTCTCCAGCGCTCGCATGCAGCATTGGGCCAGCACGGCCGGCACGTCGCTGGGCAAGGGCGGCACCGGGTCGTGGGCATGGGCGGACACGAGCTGGACGGGATCACTTGAGGTGAACGGCGGTATTCCGGCCAGCATCTGATAGAGGACAACCGCTAGGGAGTAAACGTCGGACGCCTGCGTCGCCGGGCGCCCAGAGCAGCGCTCCGGAGCCAGATAGGTGGCACTTCCGACCAGTGTCCCTGTCGCGGTCAACCGGTCGTCTCCTGCACCAAGCGCGATCCCGAAGTCGACCAGTTTCGCGCCCTGCCCGGTGAGGATGACGTTGCCGGGTTTGACGTCGCGGTGGATCACACCAGCCTGATGGGCGGCGTGCAGCCCCTCGGCCACCTGGGCTGCGATCTCGGCCGCATCGGTGGCGGGCAGCTGGCTGACCCTGGCGATCCGGCTCTGCAGCGTTTCGCCGGTCAGGAACTCCATGGCCATGTAGGCGCGGCCGTTCTCCTCGCCGTAGTCGTAGACACCGCCGAGACAGGGGTGGGCGAGCCGGGCGAGTACCCGGGCCTCGCGGCGGAGCCGCTCGCTCGCGTCCGGATCGTCGTGCACCTGCAGTGCCAGGATCTTGATCGCGACCGCACGGTCGAGCACCACGTCGACGGCACGCCAAACCGTGCCCATTCCGCCGCGCCCGATGGGCTCGCCGAGGCGGTAGCGGCCGCCGAGCAACGATCCCGCCTGCCCGGTCACACGAGTCAACCTCCCACGACGGCCCCATACCGCTCCATTCAGAGGTCATGACATCAGATCCGATGGCGGTTCACGTCGTGATTGCGCCGGCCAGTACGCGGACTTGTGCTGACCGGCCCGGCTCCGGCCATGGAGCGCGCGCACGCGGATTTGTCACACCCCCCGAGTAGCTTCGAACATGTGTCCGGTACCGGCTGGACATCTCATCGAACTCGTGTTCGAATGAGAGCCAGCGGAGCCGTACGGTGGCCTCAAGACCCCCGAGGTGGCCGTACGCGGCCAGGCGCGGCGAGGGGAAGCGCCTCGCCTGGCCACCGCTTCGCCCAAGTGCCAGGGAGGTAGCAGCGATGAACGCAATCACGGCAGCGGTGCGCGCGGAGCGGCCCCCGGTGGCGCCGTCGATCATGACGCTGCTCGAATCAGCGCGCCACGGTCTCGCGGCGGCGGCCGCGGAACCCGCGCCTGCCACCAGGTACGTGGCCGCTCATCTGGCAGCCCTGCGCGCGGCTGCTGCGGTGGTTTCCGCGCGGGCCGAGCCCAGCGGCGGCATGCGCCGACGCGGGCCACGCAGCGTCTGGGAACTTCTACCGCGTGTGGCGCCCGCGCTTGCGGAATGGGCGGCCTTCTTCGCCGCTGGCGCGGCCAAACGTGCCGCTGCGGAGGCGGGTCTGCCACGGGCGGTCAGCGCACGCGAGGCGGATGATCTGCTCCGCGATTCCGAGACCTTCCTCGGGTTGGTCGAAGAGGCTCTCGGGGTGCTCGCGGCCTGACCGGGTCGGTGAATGTCGTCCCAGTGATCCGTACGTGAGGCAACCGCAGCGGCGCTGCGCATGGCCGGCCATGCGCAGCGCTGGCCCGCCGTCCCGCCCACGTGCGGCGCTGACCCCCGTCCTGGCCGTGACCATCAGCCGGACCGTCATCTGCGTCGCTGGCCCGCGCCGTCCCGGCCATGTCCCACGCCGTCCCGCCGACCCGGCCATGCGCAGCGCTGGCCCGCCGTCCCGCCCACGTGCGGCGCTGACCCCCGTCCTGGCCGTGACCATCAGCCGGACCGTCATCTGCGTCGCTGGCCCGCGCCGTCCCGGCCATGTCCCACGCCGTCCCGCCGACCCGGCCATGCGCAGCGCTGGCCCGCCGTCCCGCCCACGTGCGGCGCTGACCCCCGTCCTGGCCGTGACCATCAGCCGGACCGTCATCTGCGTCGCTGGCCCGCGCCGTCCCGGCCATGTCCCACGCCGTCCCGCCGACCCGGCCATGCGCAGCGCTGGCCCGCCGTCCCGCCCACGCGCGGCGCTGACCCCCGTCCTGGCCGTGACCATCAGCCGGACCGTCATCTGCGTCGCTGGCCCGCGCCGTCCCGGCCATGTCCCACGCCGTCCCGTCTACGCGCAGTGCCGGCCCGCCGTCCCGGCCACGTGCGGCGCTGACCCCCGTCCTGGCCGTGACCATCAGCCGGACCGTCATCTGCGTCGCTGGCCCGCGCCGTCCCGGCCATGTCCCACGCCGTCCCGCCGACCCGGCCATGCGCAGCGCTGGCCCGCCGTCCCGCCCACGCGCGGCGCTGACCCCGTCCCGGCTATGTGCAGCGCTGGCGCGCCATCCCGAGACAATAAAGGTGCGGGCCTCTTGGCGCGGCGTCGTTTATGGCTGTCGTGGCGCGCATCCGAGCGATGCCTGTGTGCGCGCGTGCCGCGCGAATCAGGCCACCCGGCCGCGACCTCGCGGGGGGTCTGCACGGGATAGCGTTGGTTTGGCCGGGTGTGCCGGCCGCGTGCTGTGGGCTGGATCAGTGGGCCGGGTCTGTGGCCGGGTCTGCGCGGGGCCGGATGTGCCGACCTGGGGTGCGCTGTGGGCTGGGCGGGTGCGCTGGGCGCTGGCGTGGGCCGAGCCTTCGGGCTGGGCATGGCGCGAGTAGGCCGTGCACGCGTACGTACTAAGGGATCGGCTCAGCGATCGGCTCAGCAAGGACCTTGAGCTCATGATCGCGGTAACTTGTCCGCGAATACCGCAGAAAAAATACCGCGATCATGTATCCGGACAGGGGGGAGGCGCACGCCTTCTGCGCCGAACCGACAGTCAAGACAAATCGGGCGTGAGCCGTGCAGGCCGGACGCTACCCGGAATCTATTCGGGCCGTAGGCCCGGGACGCATGGCCAGTCCGGCGACACGGCCGACTCGGGACGACCTTCCGTCACACGCGCCCCATTTGACTGATGCGGGCACCGACCGGCGGCGACCTACCTCGTGCGTGACCGGCGTGGGGCTGGCCTGGTGCAGGTGCCGGGCGCGTGGGGCTGGCCCGGTGGGGCCCCGGCTGGCGTCAAGGCTGACCCGATGCGGCGCCGACCGCAGCGGCGCCGACCTGTTGCGGGCAGCAGCCAGGCGTGGGCTGCCGGGCCCCGAACTCAGAAGGCCTCGACGGCGCGGCGCGCCTCGGCGTCGAGTACGCCCCAGCTGATCAGTTCTTCGGTCAGGTCGGTCGGGGACTTGTCGTAGATGACGGCGAGGGAGCGGAGGTCCTCCTGGCGGATGGACAGGACCTTGCCGTTGTAGTCGCCTCGCTGGCTCTGGATGGTGGCCACATAGCGGGCGAGCGGGCCAGCCTTGTCCTTCGGCAGCTCGATCATGCGCTCGAGATCGATGACGAGCTTCGGCGTGGGCGCGAGTGGCGTCGGCGCGGCGTCACCAGGCAGCAGCTCAGACACGGGGACGCCGTAGAACTCGGCGAGTTCGGCGAGTTTCTGAACGGTAACCGAACGGTCGCCGCGCTCGTACGAGCCGACCACTACCGCCTTCCAGCGGCCGCGGGACTTCTCCTCGACCCCATGCAGGGACAGGCCTTGCTGGGTGCGGATGGCGCGCAGCCGCGCGCCCAGTGCCTTTGCGTACTCAGATGGCATGTTCTCGGCCCCCCGGCCAGTCGTCACTTACGGTAATGGTTACGGACAGTGACAGTAAGCCGCGAGCGGGCCCAGGTCAAGCCGAACGGCAAAAACTAGGCGAAGCTTCGCTCTTTGTCCATGCCGTCCGTAGCCGCCCCGAGGGGCCCGCTCATGCGGGGAAAGCGCTGTGCCGCAAGGGTTCCAGCGGTTTCCGTCCGGCTGCGAGTGTCCCGTCGGCCAGCCCGATACGGGTAGCGGGCGACAAATATGTCATGAACGTCGCATTCACCGGGTAGCCACCGTCTGGTCCCGCTCACGGTGCGTTGGTCCGGCGAAGCAGCTCTCGGTCCTGGTACCGTGACGTCGACAGACGTCCTTTAAGGCCCGTCCGGAGAGGCGGGAAAGGAGGTCCATAATCATGCATGCTGCTTCTGGTGCTCATCACGACGGTGCCGTTGGCACGCCGCAGCCAGGACAAGTGGGCCGCCAGCCCGACAGCGATGCCGGTGGTGAATCTTCCGCGGGCGCCGGGGTTCCGGCACGGGGCGGTTCCCCGGACGGCACCGGCAAACCGGTTCTTGAGCGTGCCGACATCAGCCGTGCGCTGACGAGGATCGCGCACGAGATCATCGAGCGAACCAAGGGCGCGGGCGACGTCGTCCTGGTCGGCATCCAGACACGGGGCGTGCCGCTCGCGCAACGCCTCGCGGAGCGCATCTCGCAGGTCGAAAAGCACCCAGTGCTTTCGGGCTCACTTGACATCACGATGTACCGCGACGATCTGCGGTTGCGCCCGGCCCGCGCACTCGGCCGCACCCAGATGCCCGCGGAGGGCATCGACGGCAGGACCGTCGTCCTCGTCGACGACGTGCTCTACTCCGGCAGGACCGTCCGTGCCGCACTTGACGCGCTGAACGACATCGGGCGCCCGCGCGCCATCCAGCTCGCCATCCTCGTCGATCGCGGTCACCGCGAACTGCCGATCCGTGCGGACTACGTGGGCAAGAACCTGCCGACCTCGCACCAAGAAGTGGTCCGGGTGTTGCTCGAAGAGACGGATGGCGAGGAGGTGGTGCTCCTCGGTCCTGACGATCCGCGCGGCAGTGCGCGGGGTGATCCGGGCGATGGCGCAAGGGGTGATCCCGGCGGCGCGCAGGGTGATCCGCATGGTGATGGATCCGGACAAGGCACCTGGGGGCAGTCATGAACCGCCATCTGATCTCTGCGGCCGATCTGTCCAGGCACGACGCCCTGCTCATCCTGGACACCGCGGAGGAGCTCGCGCGGATGTCCGACCGCCCGATCAAGAAGCTGCCCACGTTGCGCGGCCGGACAGTCGTCAACCTCTTCTTCGAGGACTCCACCAGGACACGTATCTCCTTCGAGGCCGCCGCCAAGCGGCTGTCCGCCGACGTGATCAATTTCTCCGCGAAGGGATCCAGCGTCGCCAAGGGGGAGAGCCTCAAGGACACCGCGCAGACACTCGAGGCCATGGGTGCGGACGGCGTCGTGATCAGGCACAGTGCCTCGGGCGCGCCAACCAGGCTGGCCCGCTGGGTCAGGGGCAGCGTGGTCAATGCGGGAGACGGCACACACGAGCATCCCACGCAGGCGCTGCTCGATGCCTTCACGATCCGCCGGCGCCTCGGCAGGCTTGACGGACTGCGGGTCACGATCGTCGGCGACATCCTGCACAGCAGGGTCGCGAGATCCAATGTCCTCCTGCTGCACACCCTGGGTGCTGACGTCACGCTCGTCGGGCCCCCGACCCTGCTGCCAGTAGCGGTGGATACCTGGCCCTGCGCCGTCAGCTATGACCTGGACGCGACGGTACCGAAGACCGACGTCATCATGATGCTGCGGGTACAGCAGGAGCGGATGAACGACGCCTTCTTCCCCAGCGTGCGTGAATACAGCCGCCGTTACGGGCTTGACGCCGCCCGGATGGCGCTGCTGCCGGAGCAGGCCATCGTGATGCATCCGGGGCCCATGAACCGGGGCGTCGAGATCGCGGCCGACGTCGCCGACGCGCCGCGGTCCACCGTGGTTGAGCAGGTCGCCAACGGGGTCAGCGTCCGGATGGCCGTGCTCTACCTGCTGCTCGGCGGTATGGAGGTGCCGGTGTGATGGCGACCTGGCTGATCAAGGGGGCGAGGCTGACCGGCGGCGAGCCGCGTGACCTGCTGATCCGCGACGGCGTGATCGCCGAGACCGGCCATGGCCTGAGCAGCGGCGGTGCCGAGGTGATCGACGCCGACGGCTTGATCGCGCTTCCCGGTCTGGTCGACCTGCATACGCACCTGCGCGAGCCCGGGCGCGAGGATGCCGAGACCGTGGCGACGGGCACCGCGGCGGCCGCGCTCGGCGGATTCACCGCCGTGCACGCGATGGCTAACACCGAGCCCGTCGCCGATACCGCGGGCGTGGTGGAGCAGGTGTGGCGGCTCGGCCGCCAGGCCGGCCACTGTGACGTCTACCCGGTGGGCGCGGTGACCCAGGGCCTGGGCGGAACCCAGCTTGCCGAGCTTGGCGCGATGGCCGACTCGGCGGCGAGGGTCCGCGTCTTCTCCGACGACGGCCGCTGCGTCTCCGACGCTGTGCTGATGCGCCGCGCGCTCGAATACGTCAAGGCATTCGACGGCGTCATCGCGCAGCACGCACAGGAACCGAGGCTCACGGAAGGCGCACAGCTGAACGAGGGCGAGATGTCGGGCAAGCTCGGCCTGGCAGGCTGGCCCGCCGTGGCAGAGGAAGCCGTGATCGCGAGGGACTGCCTGCTCGCCGCGCACGTGGATTCGCGGCTGCACATCTGTCACGTCTCCACCGCGGGTTCCGTTGAGATCATCCGCTGGGCCAAGAGCAAGGGCTGGCGGGTCACGGCGGAGGTAACGCCGCACCATCTGCTGCTGACCGACCGGCTCGCGGCGGGCTACGACCCGGTCTACAAGGTCAACCCACCGCTGCGGACCGCCGTAGACGTGGCCGCACTCCGCGCCGCGCTCGCCGACGGCACCATCGACTGCGTGGCCACCGACCACGCGCCGCACCCCGCCGAGGACAAGGAGACCGAGTGGGCGGTCGCCGCGTTCGGGATGACCGGTCTTGAGACAGCGCTGCGCGTTGTGCAGGAAGCCATGGTGGAAACCGGCCTGCTCGACTGGGCAGCCGTCGCGGACCGGATGTCCGTCCGCCCGGCGCGGATAGGGCGCCTGGATGGACATGGCCAGCCGATGCGGGCCGGAGCCCCCGCCTGCCTGACGCTCTACGACCCGTCCGGGCGTACGGAGGTGGACACGTCCGCTTCCCCGTCGAAGAGCCGTAACACGCCGTTCGCGGGCATGATCCTGCCGGGCCGGGTGGTCGCGACGTTCCTTCGCGGGGCCCCCTCCGTAGTCGAAGGGAAGCTGGCATGAGTTGGCTCCCGCTGGCTTCGGACCATGATCGTAGTGGATTTCCTGCACATACGAGGCTGTCGGGTAACCCTGTCCAGGCCATCGGCAGTAGGCCCGAGTGGAGCGTGGACCCCAGTTTTTGGGCCTCTGAGCCTGCTGAGTGGAGATCATCGACGCAACACGCCGCACAAAATGAGCTTGACTTTTCGAGATCACGAGTTGTGCGACAGCCTCATACGGGCTGTATCAAAATCGAGAACTCGTCTCGAACCGTGAGATTGATCTTGTCGGCACACCCTGACGGACGAAGAGCCGTTGTAGTGGCCTGCGGCGCTGTTGTCGTGCCTGCCACCGTCGATAGCGCGATCTCGGCATCTGAGACGCGCAATGGATTCTGCAACAGCCCGCATACGGCACAAAATCTACCGCGATCATGGAATGGCCCTGTGACGGAGGCGGAGATATGAGCGGCCCACCAGCAGTCCTGGTGCTCGAGGACGGCCGGGTGTTCCGCGGCAGCGCGTTCGGTGCGGTGCATGGAGCGCAGGACGCGCATCCAGCGGGCACGTCGTTCGGCGAGATGGTCTTCAACACCGGCATGACCGGCTACCAGGAGACGCTGACCGACCCGTCGTACTACCGGCAGATCGTGGCGATGACCGCGCCGCATATCGGCAACACGGGAGTCAACGACGAAGATCACGAGTCGCGGCGGATCTGGGTGGCAGGCTACGTGGTCCGCGAACCGGCGCGGATCGCGTCGAGCTGGCGCGCGCTCCGCAGCCTTGACGACGAACTGCGCGCGCAGGGCGTCCTGGGCATCGCGGTCGTGGGGACCCGCGCGCTCACCAGGCACCTGCGCGACAAGGGCGCGATGCGAGCTGGGATATCGGCAGCGCCCGCCGATGTCGCACAGCCGAACGGCCTGCTGGAACGCGTGCTCGCCAGCCCGTCGATGGCAGGCGCCGACCTGGCGCGTGCGGTGTCCACGCCGGAGCCCTACGTGGTGACGCCGCCGGCCGGTACCGCGACCAGATACCGGGTCGCCGCGGTGGACCTTGGCATCAAGGCGATGACGCCGCGCAAAATGGCGCAGCGCGGCTGCGAGGTCCACGTGCTCCCCGCGACCTCGACGGCCGCGGACATCCTTGCCGTCCAGCCTGACGGGGTGTTCTTCAGCAACGGTCCAGGTGATCCAGCCGCGGCCGGGTACGCCGTCGAGGCGATGCGCGCCGTGCTCGACGAGCGGATCCCGCTGTTCGGCATCTGCCTCGGCAGCCAGATACTCGGCCGCGCCCTCGGGCTCGGCACGTACAAGCTGCTGTTCGGGCACCGCGGGGTGAACCAGCCGGTCATAGACCTGGCGACCGGCCGCGTGCAGATCACCAGTCACAACCACGGTTTCGCGGTCGCACCGCCCGGCTTCGGCGATGCTCCTGTCGCTGGTGGGGCTCCTGTCGCTGGTGGGGCTGGTGGGGCTGGTGGGGCTGGTGGGGCTGGTGGGGCTGGTGGGGCTGGCGGGGCTGGCAGGGCTGGTGGTGTAGGTGAGGCCGGTGGGGCTGGGCGCGCGGGTGCCGGGCCAGCGGGCGCCGCACACGCAGGTCCGGGGCGCGCGGGTGCCGGGCCAGCGGGTGCCGGGCCAGTGGGCGCCGCACACGCAGGTGCGGGGCTCGCGGGAGCCGGGACGGCAGGCGCCACACACGCAGGCACTGCACGGGCAGGCGCGGCGCCGCGGGCGCAGCCGTTCGGGACTAGCTACGGTCCCGCCGAGGTGAGCCACGTGTGCCTGAACGACGGCGTGGTGGAGGGGCTGCGGCTGCTCGACCGCCCAGCTTTCAGCGTTCAGTATCACCCGGAGGCCGCGCCGGGGCCGCACGACGCCGTGGGGCTTTTCGACCGGTTCACCGAGCTGATGGACGGACGGCGCTGATGCCGCGCCGCGCCGACCTGCGCTCGGTTCTCGTTATCGGCTCGGGCCCCATCGTGATCGGCCAGGCCTGCGAGTTCGACTACTCGGGCACCCAGGCCTGCCGGGTGCTGCGGCAGGAGGGAATCAGGGTCAGCCTGGTGAACTCCAACCCGGCGACGATCATGACGGACCCGGAGTTCGCCGACGCCACATACGTCGAGCCCGTCACCCCCGACGTCGTGGCCAAGGTGATCGAGCGCGAACGGCCGGACGCCCTGCTGCCCACGCTCGGCGGGCAGACGGCACTCAACTGCGCCGTCGCACTGCACGACTCGGGCGTGCTCCGCGAGCACGGGGTCGAGCTGATCGGCGCGAGGATCGACGCGATCCGCGCCGGTGAGGACCGCGAGCGGTTCAAGGAGATCGTCACCGGCCTCGGGGCCGAGGTCCCGCGCAGCCTGAACTGCCACACCATGGACGAGTGCCTGCGGGCCGCGGGCGAGCTCGGCTATCCGGTCATCGTGCGGCCGTCGTACACGCTCGGCGGGTCCGGCTCCGGGATCGGCGTGACCGAGGAGGACCTGCGGCTGATCGCGGCCGCCGGTCTCGACGCGAGCCCCGTGACCGAGGTGCTGCTCGAGGAATCGATCCTGGGCTGGAAGGAGTTCGAGCTCGAGCTCATGCGCGACCGTCACGACAACGTGGTGGTGGTCTGCTCGATCGAGAACATCGACCCGATGGGCGTGCATACGGGCGACTCCGTCACGGTGGCGCCCGCGATGACGCTCACCGACCGCGAGTACCAGCACATGCGCGACGTCGCGATCGCGGTGATCCGCGCGGTCGGGGTGGACACGGGCGGCTGCAACATCCAGTTCGCGGTGGAGCCGGTCACCGGCCGGATGGTCGTGATCGAGATGAACCCGCGCGTGTCGCGGTCCTCCGCGCTCGCGTCGAAGGCCACCGGCTTCCCGATCGCCAAGATCGCGGCGAAGCTGGCCATCGGCTACACACTGGACGAGATCCCCAACGACATCACCGGGCAGACCCCGGCCAGCTTCGAGCCCAGCCTGGACTACGTGGTGGTCAAGGTGCCGAGGTTCGCGTTCGAGAAATTCCCTGGCGCCGATCCGGCGCTGACGACGCACATGAAGTCGGTCGGGGAGGCGATGGCGATTGGCCGGTCGTTCCCAGAGGCTCTCCAGAAGGCCCTGAGATCGCTTGAGCGGCCCGGAGCGTCTTTCTCCTGGGCCGACCCTCCAGGAGATGCCGCTGAGCTGCTTGAGCGCTGCAGGACGCCGCACGACGGCAGGCTGGTGGCCGTTCAGCAGGCACTGCGGGCCGGGGCGAGTGTGACCGGGCTGTGTGCGGCGACCGGAATCGACCCGTGGTTTGTTGATCAGATTGCTGGGATCCAAGAGGAAGCCGAACGGCTCACGCGGGCTGACGCGCTCACGGCAAGCGTGCTCCTGGCCGCCAAGCGGCTGGGCTTTTCTGACGCGCAGATCGGCGAGCTGCGCCGCATGCCCGAGCCGGTGGTCCGCGAGCTGCGCCGTGCGCTCGGCATCAGGCCCGTCTACCTCACGGTCGATACCTGCGCGGCTGAGTTCGCGGCGCGCACGCCGTACCTGTACTCGACGTATGACGAGCAGACCGAAGTGCCTGCGGGCCCGGTGCCGAAGGTGATCATCCTCGGCAGCGGCCCGAACCGCATCGGGCAGGGCATCGAGTTCGACTACGCGTGCGTGCACGCCTCGTTCGCGCTGGCCGCCGCCGGCTTCGAGACGGTGATGGTCAACTGCAACCCGGAGACGGTCTCCACCGACTACGACACCTCCGGCCGCCTGTACTTCGAGCCTCTCACCCTGGAGGACGTGCTCGAGGTGGTGGCTGCCGAGCAGGCGACGGGTCCAGTCGCCGGGGTCATCGTGCAGCTCGGGGGGCAGACGCCGCTCGGTCTCGCGCGCGGGCTCGCCGAGGCGGGAGTGCCGGTCGCGGGCACCAGCCCGGATGCCATCCACCTCGCGGAGGAACGGGGGGCGTTCGGGCGGCTGCTCGCGGACGCGGGCCTGCCAGCGCCCAGGCACGGCACCGCCTTCTCCTACGCCGAGGCCAAGGCGATCGCGGACCAGATCGGCTATCCGGTGCTTGTCCGGCCGTCGTACGTGCTCGGCGGCCGTGGCATGGAGATCGTCTACGACGACGCGACCCTGGAGGGATACATCGGCCGCGCCGGCCAGCTCGCCGGCGTCGCCGCGGAGCATCCCATCCTCGTGGACAAGTTCCTCGACGACGCCGTCGAGCTTGACGTGGACGCGCTGTTCGACGGCGAGGAACTGTTCCTCGGCGGTGTCATGGAGCACATCGAGGAGGCCGGGATCCATTCCGGTGACTCCGCCTGCGCGCTGCCGCCGATCACGCTCGGCATCGACGACATCAACCGCGTCCGTGCGTCGACCGAGGCGATCGCCCGCCGCGTCGGGGTGCGCGGGCTGCTGAATGTGCAGTATGCGCTCGCGGCGGGCGTGATGTACGTGCTCGAGGCGAACCCGCGTGCGTCGCGTACGGTGCCGTTCGTGTCGAAGGCGACCGCCGTGCCGCTGGCCAAGGCGGCGGCGCGGATCATGCTCGGCGCCACCGTGCCGCAGCTGCGGGCGGAGGGCATGCTGCCCGCCTCAGGTGATGGCGGGACGCTGCCGCTGGACGCGCCGATCGCGGTGAAGGAGGCGGTGCTGCCGTTCAACCGCTTCCGTGACGCGGCGGGCCGCGGCGTGGACACGGTGCTCGGCCCCGAGATGCGGTCGACCGGCGAGGTCATGGGAATCGACGAGGCCTTCGGCACCGCGTACGCGAAATCTCAGGCGGCCGCCTACGGGTCGCTGCCCGTCAAGGGCCGTGCCTTCGTCTCGGTGGCCAACAAGGACAAGCGGTCCATGGTGTTCCCCGTGAAGCGGCTCGCCGATCTGGGATTTGAGATCCTGGCCACCGCGGGAACCGGCGAGGTGCTGCGCCGCAACGGGCTGCGTGCCACGATCGTACGTAAGCACAGTGACGGACCCGGACCGGATGGCGAGCCGACCATCGTGGCCCGCATCCTGGCCGGCGAGGTCGATCTCATCGTGAATACGCCGTTCGGCAGCCCAGGCCACGCCAGCCCCCGCCTGGATGGCTACGAGATCAGGACCGCTGCCGTGCGGCGCGGCATCCCGTGCGTGACGACCGTGGCCGGCCTGGCCGCCGCCGTGCAGGGGATAGAGGCGATCATCAGGGGCGAGGTCGGCGTCCGGTCCTTGCAGGAGCACGCGAGCAGGATCCGGGGCGCGGGCGCGCAGACATGACGGCTTCGGGGACATGACAGCTGAGGACGGTGAGACAGGCGTGGCACCTGTCCAGGTACGCGGAACGGTGCTGACGGTCCGCCGGGTCGATGCTTACTACGCGATGACCGTGGTCGCGCCGCCCATCGCCGAGCGTTTCAGGCCGGGCCAGTTCGTCGCGGTCGCGGTCGGCGGGCCGCACACCGCCATGCTGCTGCGCCGCGCCTTCTCCATCTACGACGTGCGCCCAGATCACGGGGGCACGGTCGAGTTCGTGTTCGCCGCGCTCGGCCGCGGCACGCAATGGCTCGCGCGGCGGCGCGCGAGGGACACGCTCGACATCGCCGGCCCGCTCGGCCGCCCGTTCCCGATTCCCCGCGACCCCGTGAACTGCCTGCTCATCGGTGGCGGCTATGGCAGTTCACCGCTGTTCTCCCTGGCTGACCGCCTGCGCGCGCGTGGCTGCCAGGTGGACTTTCTGCTCGGCGCCGCGAGCGCGGACCGGGTGTTCGGCGCGCTCACCGCGCGCCGTACCGGCCGGACCGCCATGATCACTACCGATGACGGCTCGCTCGGCACACGCGGCATGGTCACCGATGTGCTCAGCCAGGTCATCCATGACGGGCGGACCGACGTCATCTACGCATGCGGGCCCATGCCGATGCTGCGGGAGGTTACTGGTGGGGCCAGTAAGTATGACATCCCGGTGCTCGCTTCTGTGGAGGAGTCCATGGCCTGTGGCATCGGGGTGTGCATGACGTGCGTGCTGCCGGTGCGGGGCACCGACGGGATCACCCGCATGGTGCGGTCGTGCGTGGACGGGCCGGTGTTCCGCGCCGACGCGGTCCGGTGGGACGACGTGGGCACGATCCCGTTCGACGCGCTGGGCGCGCCCGGCTGGAAGCGCGCGGCCGGCCAGGAGCCGCTGGAGGCCGGCAGTGCCGGTTGACCTGCGGACAAGGCTGTGCCATATCGAGCTGCCCAACCCGGTGCTCACCGCCTCGGGCTGCGCCGCGTCGGGCCGTGAGCTCGCGCAGTTCTTCGACGTCTCCAAGATCGGCGCGGTGGTGACCAAGTCGGTCATGCTCGCCCCGCGGGCAGGGCGCCCGACGCCGCGGATGGTGGAGACCGACAGCGGCATGCTCAACTCGATCGGCCTGCAGGGGCCGGGTATCGACGCGTTCCTGCAGCGTGACCTGCCCTGGCTGCTTTCACGCGGCGCCCGCGCGATGGTGTCCATCGCCGGCGGGAGCGTGGACGAGTACGCCGAACTCGCCGGGCGGCTGTCCGAGGCGCCCGGGGTCACCGCTATCGAGGTGAACATCTCCTGCCCGAACGTGGAGGACCGGGGGAAGGTGTTCGCGTGTGATCCGGACGCCGCCGCCGCCGTGATGGCGGCGGTCCGGGCCCACGCCAGGTATGACATTCCGGTGTTCGCGAAACTGTCACCGGACGTAACCGATATCGTGACCGTGGCCCGTTCATGCATCGCCGCGGGCGCGGACGGCCTCGCGCTGATCAATACGTTGCTCGGCATGGCGATCGACCCCGACACCATGCGGCCCGCCCTCGCCGGGATCACCGGAGGCCTGTCCGGGCCGGCGATCCGGCCAGTGGCTGTCCGGTGCATCTGGCAGGTCCGCGAGGCCCTGCCGGACATCCCGATCATCGGGATGGGCGGCGTGCGCACCGGGAGGGACGCGTTCGAATTCATCCTGGCCGGCGCCGACATGGTCAGCGTGGGCACAGCGATATTCCATGACCCGTCCGCCTGCCCGCGCATCCTGCGCGAGCTCGAAGAGGAACTGGCCACGCGCGGTGTCGGGCGGCTGCGAGACGTCGTCGGGCTCGCGCACGAGCCAGCAGGGGCGGTGCTGCTTCGCAGCACCCACCACAGGAAGCCATGACGGAGGCCCGCCACATGAGCACCCCGCCGCGCCCGGCGCCGATCGCCGTCGCACTCGACGCACCCGACCTGGAAACGGCGGCACGGTGGGCGAGCCTGGTCACCCCGCACGTGAGCACGGTCAAAATTGGGCTGGAGCTGTACTTGCGGTACGGGCCGAGCGTGGTGGCGTCGGTGCGTGGAGCGAGCGGCATCCAGGTATTCCTCGACCTGAAGCTGCATGACATCCCGGCCACTGTCGCCGGAGCCGCCCGGGTGGTCGGGCGCCTGCGGCCCGCGCTGCTCACCGTGCACGCGGCCGGCGGCCAGGCCATGATCCGGGCCGCTGTGGAGGCCGCGCCAGAGACGCAGATCGCCGCGGTGACCGTGCTCACGTCGCTGAGCCAGGCCGATCTTGCGCAGACCGGCGTGGCCGGTTCCGTGCGCGACGTGGCGCGGCGGCTCGCGGCGCAGTCGGTCGCCGCCGGTGCGCGGGCGCTGGTCTGCTCGCCGAAGGAGGTCGCCGCGGTGCGTGAGGAGGTTGGCCCGGGCATCATACTGATCACGCCTGGCGTGCGTCCGGCGGGTTCGGACAGCCAGGATCAGGCACGGGTGGCGACCCCGAAGGAAGCGCTGGACGCGGGCGCCGATCTGCTCGTGATCGGGCGCCCCATCACGAGCGCGCCCGATCCTGGCGCTGCCGCCGCCGCGTTGGCCGCGTCGTTGCGCCGGGGCGTGACGAACCTGTCGTGACACCTCCGCTGTCCACGGCTGTCGCCGGGCGCCGAGCGCAGGTGTCAGCCGGCATTCCGGTCCTGCGGCACGTAAGCTCACCTGTGCGAACGGCGGACCCATCCTGCCTGCGCGGGGGCTAGATGATCTATATTTTGGTAACAATGAGTATTCGGTCCTGTGCAGATAGTAATATCAGCCAATTTGTGACGTGACGAACACGGGTTTGCGTTGCCTGAAGGGGCACCGAGTCGCTAGGTTCCCCTCCCGACCGCAGTTTTTCTAGACGAAACCCGAGGTGAACCGGCGTGGCTCTTCCTCCCCTCACCCAGAGCAGCGCGCCGCGGCCCTGGAAAAGGCTGCCCAGGCCCGCAAGGAACGTGCCGAAGTCAAGAACAGGCTCAAGCGCGGTGGCACAACTTTGGCCCAGATTCTCAAAGAGGGCCAGACCGACGACATCATCGGCAAGATGAAGGTGTCGTCGTTGCTTGAGTCGCTCCCCGGTGTGGGCAAGGTCCGCGCTAAGCAGATCATGGACCGGCTCAACATCGCCGACTCACGCCGTGTGCGTGGTCTCGGCACCAACCAGCGCGCGGCGCTGGAGAACGAGTTCGGCGGGGATGATCTCTGACCGAGGCTGACTGACAGGAGGCGGGCGAAGGGGGCACGGCCGCTTCGCCCGGCGGTCGCGCCTGCGGCCAGCCAGGCACAGGCCAGGCCGGCCGCGAGGCGCGGTTGATGCTGTCGTGGCCTTCCGGCGCCGGGAGAGCAGGGTCATCGCCCGGCTCCGGCAGGCCTGCCCGCGAGCTGGCTGTCGGTGCGGTGATGCGCGGCGGCCGCGTCGGGTGAGGAAGACGGGCGCGAGTACCACTTCGTCAGGACGTGAGTCGACAGCGCACTCGCCGAGGTGAGCGCGGTGGGCGGACACTGGGGCCGAGTACGGACTCCGTCGCGCACGACAGCCGGGCACGGGCGGCCGGACATTGCTCGAGACGACCCAGGAGCGCACGCGCACCACGGCCCAGGAGCTGTGGTCTACTCGCGCCTCGCAACATGGAGAGCGTCCGGCGACACAGGAGCGCGGCCGACAGGCAGACGTTGACCGGCACCGGCTCGCCACCGCCCGCACAGAGCGGCCGCGGAGAAGGAATTCGACGTCACACTCGTCAACACGACAGTCGATGAGGTATGCGAGCGGCTGGTAATGTTGATGTGTGCTCCAGTGAACCCGTAACGGATTCCTGCGGCCGGTGGCGGTCGTACCGTATAACGGCCAAGATCGCGACACAGAAAGGCAGCAAGTGGCAGGGACTCCCGCCGCAGAAGGCATTACGAACCCGCCGATCGATGAGCTGCTGGCCATCGTGGACAGCAAGTACAGCCTCGTCATCATGGCCGCGAAGCGGGCACGGCAGATCAACGCCTACTACGCCCAGCTTGGCGAGGGCCTGCTCGAGTACGTGGGCCCGCTCGTGGAGACGCACGTCCAGGAGAAGCCGCTCTCCGTGGCGCTGCGGGAGATCCGTGAGCAGCTGCTCACAGCAGAGACCATCGAAGCCTGACGGGATGTCCCGTGGGGTTCCGGGGGGTCATCCCCCCGGGACGGCAGAGCCTGACGCGATGTCCCGTGCGGTCCCGGGGGGTCACCCCCCCGGGACCGCAGAGCCCGCGAACATCATTCTCGGTGTCGGGGCGGGCATCGCCGCGTACAAAGCGTGTGAGCTGCTCCGGCGGCTGACGGAGTCCGATCATCGGGTGCGGGTCATGCCGACAGTGGATTCGCTCCGCTTCGTTGGCCGCGCGACCTGGGCCGCACTTTCCGGTCAGCCGGTGGCAACGGGTGTCTGGGCCGATGTGCACGAGGTACCGCATGTTCAGCTCGGCAGGCAGGCCGATCTGGTCGTCGTCGCTCCGGCTACCGCGGACCTGCTCGCCAAGTCGGCGCACGGGCTCGCCGGTGATCTGCTGACCACAACGCTTCTCACCGCGCGCTGCCCGGTGATGTTCGCGCCCGCGATGCACACCGAGATGTGGGAGCACGCTGCCACGCAGGCCAACGTCGCGCTGTTGCGTGAGCGCGGGATCGATCGTGGTCGAGCCCGCCACCGGACGGCTCACCGGCGCCGACAGCGGGCCTGGCAGGCTGCCAGAGCCCGCCGAGCTTTTCGAGACCGCCATCCGGCTGCTCGCGCGCGGTGCGGCCGGCCTGCGCCCCGATCTGGCAGGCCGCCACGTGGTGGTCTCCGCCGGCGGGACTCGCGAGGAACTCGATCCCGTACGGTTCCTCGGCAACTGGTCATCGGGCCGCCAGGGTTACGCGCTGGCCCGCACGGCCGTGGCCCGCGGCGCCGAGGTGACGCTGGTAGCCGCGAACGTGGCGTTGCCCGATCCGGCCGGCGCCAGTGTCGTACGCGTCACGTCAGCCTGTCAGTTGCGCGAGGCCGTGCTCGCGGCCGCGCGATGCATGCCGATGCCGTGGTGATGGCCGCGGCCGTGGCGGATTTCCGCCCCGCCGCGCGCAGTGAAACGAAGATAAAGAAGAGCGGCAGCGTCCCCGAGCCGATCGCGCTCACCGAGAATCCCGACATCTTGCGTGAACTCGTGCACAACAGGGACATCGGGGCGAACAAGCGGCCAGGCCAGGTGATCGTCGGCTTCGGCGCGGAAACGGGCGATATACTCGACACGGGGCTGCGAGAAACTTGCACGGAAGGGGTGCGACCTGCTGGTCGTCAACCAGGTCGGCAATGGGCTGGCCTTCGGGACAAGTGACAACGCGGCGCTCGTGCTCGCCGCCGGGGGAGTGGTGACAGAGATCTCGCGCGTACCCAAGGAGGTGCTGGCCGACCGGGTGTGGGATCTGGTCGCGCAGCGGCTCGGGCCCGCGGCCACATAGACAGCACACAGCCGACTTACCCGGGTCGTCCAGGCCCCGGTATGCTTCCGGCCGAGACCCGCGCAGGGTGGCTTCTCCGATAAACTTCGGCGAAATCACCATATGGCACGCAGGATTCCGCATCCGGCATACGCGCCTTGAACGTGTGCCGGATGCGGCCGTCGCAGAAGAGGAATTCACATGTCACGTCGCCTTTTCACTTCCGAGTCGGTCACAGAAGGCCATCCGGACAAGATGGCTGACCAGATCAGTGACGCTATTCTCGATGCGATGATCAAGGATGATCAGCGCAGCCGGGTCGCCGTAGAGACCTTGATCACGACAGGGCAGGTTCACGTCGCCGGCGAGGTCACGACCAAGACGTACGTCGACATCCCCGGGATCATCAGGGACAAGATCCTGGAGATCGGCTACGACTCGTCGGCCAAGGGCTATGACGGGGCCTCGTGCGGCGTCTCTGTCTCGATCGGTGCGCAGTCACCGGACATCGCCCAGGGTGTGGACGACGCCTACGAGCGGCGCGAGGGCGAGGGCACTGACGAGTTCGACCAGCAAGGGGCCGGCGACCAGGGCCTGATGTTCGGCTACGCCTGCCGCGAGACCCCCGAGCTGATGCCGCTGCCGATCATGCTGGCGCACCGGCTGGCGAGGCGGCTCACGGTGGTGCGGCGCAGCGGGCTCGTTCCTTACCTGCGGCCGGACGGCAAGACCCAGGTGACCATCGAATATGACGGCGCGAGGCCGGTCCGGCTCGACACCGTGGTGGTTTCGTCGCAGCACGCACCGGACATCGATCTGCGCGAACTGCTCGAACCCGATGTACGCGAGCACGTGGTCGCCCCGATGCTTGACGGGGTCGAACTCGATACGGCCAACTACCGGCTGCTCGTCAACCCCACCGGCCGGTTCGAGATCGGCGGCCCGATGGGTGACGCGGGGCTGACCGGCCGGAAGATCATAATCGACACCTACGGCGGCATGGCCAGGCACGGGGGAGGGGCCTTCTCCGGCAAGGACCCGTCCAAGGTGGACCGCAGCGCCGCGTACGCGATGCGCTGGGTGGCCAAGAATGTCGTTGCCGCCGGGCTCGCCGACCGGTGTGAGGTGCAGGTCGCCTACGCCATCGGCAAGGCGAAGCCGGTCGGGGTGTTCGTCGAGTGCTTCGGCACCGAACACGCCGCCGCGGACGAGATCCAGCACGCCGTGCTCGAGGTCTTCGATCTCCGTCCGGCGGCCATCATCCGTGATCTTGATCTGCTCCGGCCGATCTACTCCCAGACCGCCGCGTACGGTCATTTCGGCCGCGAGGAGCCCGACTTCTCCTGGGAGCGCACCGATCGCGTCGAGGCACTCCGCGCGGCCGCACATATTTGAGAGCCTCTCCCAGGGCCTGCGTCTTTGCTCGTGACCTATGCGGGCGTACTGTCTGCACGACGGGTGTGCCGCGCGAAAATATGGGTGCGGCCGATCCCGGGTAGTGCTCAGGAGATGGCCCGATGATGACAATCGAGCTTAAGGTCCCTGACGGGTGGACCCCCGGGCTGACGCTGGCAGCCCGCCAACTGCTGCAGAGGTCCATCGACCGCGGGTTCCCCACCGTCACCGTTGTCCGGCCTGGGGAAATGTCCACCGGGAACGCGGCTGACCGCGCTTCATACCGCTCAAGGGCCCGCAGGCACCGGATCTGGGCGGCGGCGCAGCGGCAAGCCGCCCGGCCGGGGGACGCTCCGGGCACGGGCCCGCCCCTCCCGCAGGCGAGCGATCCGCGGATCAGCGATGATTGAGACTTCGGGCTGACGGCGCCGCAGGCGGTGTACAGCCGGACGTCAGGGCTGCTGCAGAGAGCGTGAGCCGGACATGGGATCGACGCGAGGCCGCAGGATCGTCGTGGTCGCCGCCTCAGCGGGCGGCGTAGAGGCACTTCAGGCACTGCTCGCTCAGCTCCCGGCCGACTTTCCCGCGCCCGTGCTCGTGGTCCTGCATGTCCCCGCGACGGGCGGCCGCGCGCTGCCCCGGATCATGGACCGGGCAGGCCTGCTCCACGCCGGTGTCACGGCAGATGGCGAGCAGTTGCAGCCCGGCCGGATCTACGTTGCCCCGCCCGACATGCACATGCTCGTCGTCGGCAACTCTGTACGGCTCTCGCACGGGCCGCGGCAGAGCGGCCATCGCCCGGCCGCGGATCCGCTCTTCTGCAGCGCCGCGCTTGCCGCCGGCCCACGCGTCGTCGCCGTCGTGCTGAGCGGCACGCTCGACGACGGCGCGGTCGGCTGTGCCGTGGTGGAGCGGCGCGGCGGCATGGTCGCGATCCAGGACCCCGGGGAGAGCGCCTACGAGGGGATGCCGCGTGCCGCGATCGCCAGGACGAGCCGGGCCGTCGTCCTGAAGGTGCGGCAGATCGCCGAATTCCTCGACGAGCAGAGCCGCATCCAGGTCGCCGCGGCCAAGCAGGCTCCAGACCATGAGCTTGAACGGTACGTCACACTGCTGCTGCACCCGCTGCTGCCCACTGCCGAGCCCGAGACCGCGTTGTCCTGCCCGGAATGCGGCGGCGCCCTGCGCGCCGAGCACGAAGGGACACCGTCGGTGCGCTATAAGTGCGCGTTCGGTCATTCATGGTCGCCTTCCAGCTTTGCCGAGGGACACTCCGCCGCGGTCGAGCGTGCCCTGTGGTCAGCCACGCTCCGCCTGGATGAACGCTGGCGCCTCAGCCAGGAGCTGGCCGAATCCGCCGAACTTCGCGGGCACCGCGTCTCCGCCGCGTTGTTCAGGAAGGCCGCCAGTGAGGCGAAGAGCGCCGCGGATGCGGTCAGGCGGCTGCAAGCTCCGGCCGTTCCCGCTGCTGAGCCGGACGGCGGCCCGGACGGCGCGGCACCGGACGGCGCCCCGGCCCCGCAGACACCGTCATCGAACCGGAGAAAACGGCCGAGGAACCTGGAGCGTGAACCAAGGTCCCGGTTATGTAACGCGAGTCCGTCGGCGTACGCTTACCGATTGTGCCAGGCGAGTCGGACCAGGAGTTTGACGAACTCCTATTCATGCTCAAGGAAACCCGCGGATTCGACTTCACGGGTTACAAGAGATCGACCCTGATGCGGCGGATCGGCCGCAGGATGGACGCGCGCGAGTTGCGCACGCTCGGCGAGTACCGTGACTACCTCGAACTCGAGCCGGATGAATTCAGCCGGCTGTTCGACAGCCTGCTCATCAACGTGACCGGTTTCTTCCGTGACCTGGCGGCGTGGGAGGCCCTCAACTCGGAGGTACTGCCCGAGTTGCTCGCCGCCAAGGGCAGCGCCCGGCCGATCCGGGTCTGGAGCGCGGGCTGCGCCACCGGTGAGGAGGCGTACACGCTCGCGATCCTGCTGGCCGAGGTGCTGGGCCCGGAGGGTTACAGCAACCGGGTCAAGATCTATGCCACGGATCTCGACGAGGATGCCCTCCAGCAGGCGCGCGCCGGGAACTACAGCCAGCGGCAGGTCGGTGATGTCCCAGCGGAACTGCGGGCAAAGTACTTCGAGCCGGCCGCGGTGGGCTACGCCTTCAGCAGGGACCTGCGCAGGCAGGTGATATTCGGCCGCAACGACCTGACCAGGGATGCCCCAATCTCCCGCGTGGATCTGCTCGTCGCACGCAACACACTCATGTACTTCACCGCGGAAACGCAGGCCACCATAATCCGCAAGTTCCACTTCGCGCTTTCCGACCCTGGTTACCTGTTCCTCGGCAAGGCCGAGATGCTGCTTAATCACGGCGACCGCTTTGAGCCGCTCGACCTTCGCAAACGCCTGTTCCGTAAGGTCCCCAACGCGGGTGCCGCCGACGTTCACCGCCCGGCCACTGAATTCGGCGCGGACGGACAGCCGCCGGCGGCCCGTCTGCAGGGTGCCGCGTTCGGGGCGGGGCCGGTCGCGCAGCTTGCGCTCGACGAGACGGGCAGGCTCGCCGTGGCCAACTTCCGCGCGGAGCGGATGTTCAACCTCCACCCGCGCGACGTGGGCAGGCCGTTCCATGATCTGGAGGTCTCGTACCGTCCCGTTGAGCTCCGGTCGGTCATCGAGCAGGTGAAGAAGGACAAACGCCCGCTCGAGCTGACCGAAGTCACCTGGCACCGTGGCGCGGGCACGGAGCCGATGATCCTCGATATCGTGGTCCTCCCGCTGCTCAGCGACACCGATGAGCAGATCGGCATCGGGATCAGCTTCATCGACGCGACCCGCTACCGCAGGCTGCGTGACGAACTTGAGCACTCCAGCCAGGACCTGGAGCGGGCCTACGAGGAACTTCAGTCGCTGAACGAGGAGCTCGAGACCACCAACGAGGAGCTTCAGTCCACCAACGAGGAACTCGAGACCACCAACGAGGAGCTTCAGTCCACCAACGAGGAACTCGAGACGATGAACGAGGAGCTTCAGTCCACCAACGACGAGCTCCAGGCGATCAACGACGTGCTCCGGGTGCGGACAGAGGAGCTTGACGCGGCCAACGGGTTCCTCGGCTCCGTGCTGCGCAGCCTCGGCAGCGCGGTCGTCGTGGTGAACGAGGATCTGCGGGTGCGAGTGTGGAGCCCAGGTGCCGAGGAGCTGTGGGGGCTCCGCTCCGACGAGGCTGAGGGCAGGCACCTGCTCACCCTCGACATCGGCCTGCCCGTGCAGCAGATCGTGCCGCTGTTGCAGCGGATGCTCACCGAGAAGGCGGACGTGACCGAGGCGGCGGTCGACGCGGTGAACCGGCGGGGCCGCCCGGTCCGCCTGCACGTGGAGTGCAGCCTGCTGCGCGGCGAGCAGGGGACGATCCACGGCGTGATCATGGTCATGAACCATCTGGACCACGAGGCGGAGCCTGAGCAGGACGCGTCGATGCGCCTGGGGTGACGAGACCGGTGGGCGCGGTCTGGTAGGACGGAACCGTGCCTCAGGTTGCGCCAGCCAGGCGGCGGCCGCCGCGCCAGCCGCCCGTGCGGACCCAAGCGGCCGAGCTGCCGGTTGCCCGGATAGCCGTCGACGTCTCGCTCGCCCACCTCGACCGGCCATTCGACTACCTTGTCCCGCAGCAGCTCGCCGCGGCTGCCGTGCCCGGCTGCCGGGTCCGCGTCAGGTTCGCGGGCAAACTGACCGACGGCTACCTGCTCGAACGCGTCGCCAGCAGCGACCACCCTGGCAAGCTCGCGTTCCTCGACCGGGTGGTTTCCGCGGAGCCGGTGCTCACCGCCGAACTCGCCGGGCTCGCGAGGGCGGTCGCCGACCACTACGCGGGCACCCTCGCCGACGTACTGCGGCTCGCGATACCGCCGCGGCACGCGGCTACGGAATCGCAGCCATCGGAGCAGGCCGCGGCGTCGGCCGTGGGATACTGCGCCCCCGATCCAGGCCCGTGGGCGCAGTACCAGGCGGGCGCCGCGTTCCTCGCCGCCATCGTGGACGGCCGATCGCCGCGCGCCGCCTGGTCCGCGCTGCCCGGCCAGGGCTGGCCGCACGCCGTCGCCGTCGCGGTCGCGGCGGCGGCGTCGGCGGGCCGCGGAGCGGTGGTCGTGGTACCAGAGTCCGCCGACCTCGCGCGTGTCGACGCCGCGCTCACGTCGGTGCTCGGCCCCGGCAGGCACGTCGCCCTGAGCGCGGACCTCGGTCCCGCGCAGCGCTACAAGCGCTGGCTCGCCGCTGCGCGCGGCAGCGTCCGGGTGGTCGCGGGAACCAGGTCCGCGATGTTCGCACCCGTGCCTGATCTGGGGCTTGTCGTGCTCTGGGATGACGGCGACGATCTGCACGCCGAACGGCGCGCGCCCTACCCGCACGCGAGGGAGGTGCTCGCGCTGCGCGCACACCGCGGCCGGCGCGGCGGCGCTGATCGGCGGTTTCTCCCGTACCGCGGAGATGACCCAGCTCGTCCAGGCGGGCTGGGCGCACCCGCTGCGCGCGGACCGGGCACAGGTCCGCCACCATCTGCCCGAGGTCCGTGCGGCCGGCGACGACAGCGAGCTGGCCAGGGATGAGGCCGCGCGCGCGGCCCGGCTGCCGAGCGTGGCGCTGCGGACAGCCAGGGACGCGCTGGCGCGTGGGCCGGTGCTCGTGCAGGTGCCGCGGCGCGGCTACCTTGCGGCCATCGGCTGCGCGCGCTGCCGTGAGCAGGCGCGCTGCACGGGCTGCGGCGGCCCGCTGGCGCTGGAGTCTGCGCACGCCGCGGCGCACTGCCGGTGGTGCGGCAGGCCCGCGACAGCATGGCGCTGCCCACGATGCCAGGCAGGGCAGATCCGTGCTCTGGTCACCGGTGCGCGGCGGACCGCGGAAGAACTCGGCCGCGCGTTCCCGTCTGCCGCCGTCCGCGTGTCGGGCGGGCAGGACCGGCTCGGCCGGGTTCCCGCCGCGCCCGCGCTCGTGGTCGCGACCCCAGGAGCCGAGCCTGCCGCGGACGGCGGTTACGCCGCGGCGCTGCTGCTGGACGGGCAGACCCTGCTCGGCCGTGCCGACCTGCGGGCAGGCGAGGAGGCGCTGCGCAGGTGGATGAACGCCGCCGCGCTCGTGCGGCCGCGCTCTGCCGGTGGCATCGTGGTGGTGCTCGCGGACGCCGCGCTGCCAGCCGTCCAGGCGCTGATCCGCTGGGACCCGGTCACGCTACGCAGAGCGTGAGCTGGCGGAAAGAGCCGAACTCGGCTTCCCGCCCGCGGTCCGGATGGCGTCGGTCACCGGCAGCGCCGAGGCCGTGCACAAGCTGCTGCGCGGCACGCGGCTCCCTGATGGCGCCGAAGTCCTCGGGCCGGTGCCGGTGCCCGTCAGCCGGGACAGGCGACACCGACGGCGAGCCGTACCGCGCGCTCGTGCGGATACCGCGGCCGGCGGGCATGCGGCTCGCGCGCACCCTGGCCGACGCACAGGCCGTACGGTCGGCCCATAAGGATCCCGAACGGCTGCGCGTGCAGGTCGACCCGTTGGAGCTGATATGACACCCGCCGAGGCCGTAGGGTGCTTGCGTGGGCCGAAGGGCGTCACTTACTCCCGCGCCACGCACACCGGCGGCTGGCGGCGCGGGCCCGCTGCTGCCAGCGATACGGATCGCGCCGCCGCACGAGCTCGCGGCCGCGGTACTCGTGGCGCCGCTGCTGCGCGAGGCGGAGCGGCTGGCCGGCTGGGTGGGTGCCGACAGGCAGCTCACCGCGCAGCGGCCTGCTGCGGCTCGCTGACGCCGCCGCGATCATCGCCGATCTCGAGATCGCCGCTGACGGCCAGGCAGGCCCGCCCAGCGGCGCTGGCGCCTGCGCAGCGCGGGCGACGTGCGTGAACTCGACCTGCTGTGGCACACGGCGGTCGGCGCCGGTCTCATCTCGATCGCGGGCAACCGGGCATCGGTGTGTCCGGGCGGCTTGCGTGGCCACGACGCGGACGGGCTGCTCGCCGCCTGGCGGGGCGCACTTGACGCGGTCCTGGGCTGTGGGCCCACCGATGTGAGCGAGGAACTCGAGGGCCTTGCGACCCTGCTGTACGCGGCGGGCGCGCCGGTGCGGATGGACGCGCTGGCCGACGCTTTCGCCGCCGCGACCGCCGCGACGCGCGCGGCTGAAGGGCCAGGCGGCGCGGCGGCGCGCCCGATCCGGGGGCGCGGATGTCGCAGGCACTCGAAGCGCTCGCCGATCTTGGCGTCGCGGAACTTGGTGTCGACGATGCAGGATGACCAGCTCACCGTGGCACTGACCGCGCTCGGCGCGGCGGGCATGCGAGGACCGGCTGATCGCCGCGGGTTTCTCCGCGCCGGTCCTCGGCTGCGCCGCGTCCTCGGGCGCGGCGGGCCTGCTGACGGGCCTCGCGGGCTATGACGCCGAGGACGGCGAACTCGAGATCGCCGCATGGCTGGCTGGGCGCACGCCGCAGGAGGCCGCGGCCGAGCTTCTCGACGCCGCGAGCACGTCCTCGCCTGGCGCCCGCGGCGCCGCGTTCGCGATCATCGATCGCCTTGGTGAGCAGGTGATCCCGCTCGTGCGGTCGGCTCTTGACGACCCGGTGCTCCGGCCCCACGCGGCCATCTGGCTGCGCGAGCTTGGTGTGCAGGCGGACCTGACCGCCGCGGAGCGAGCCTGGCTGCTTGTCGATCTCGGTGCCGGGCTGCTCGAGGAGGCCGAACCTGGAGCGGTCGCGGCTGAACTGCTGCCCGAGCTTCCCGTGGCCGAGCAAGCCACGCTGGTCGGCGGGCTATGGCAGGTGGCGCACCCGGACCTCATCACCCTGCTCACCACGCTCACCGAGCACCACCCCGATCCGGCCGTCGCCAAGGCGGCGAGAAAGGCCGCGTTCAAGGCGCGATCACAGCATCTCGGCGCCGAGGCCGTGCGCGCCGACCGGCTCCGGTGAGCTGCGGAGGCCCGGCCACCGCTGCCGCCGGGTGCCCGTAAACTTGACGCGCAGCATCGCGTAAGCCGTTCTGGAGGATAATCGTGGCACTCAAGCCGATCCGTCTTTTCGGCGATCCGGTGCTGCGCACCCCCGCCGAGCCGGTGCGTGACTTCGACGCGGAACTCCGCAAGCTGGTCAAGGAGCTGACCGACACGATGCTCGAGGCTCCTGGCACCGGCCTCGCCGCCCCGCAGATCGGTGTCGGCCTGCGCGTCTTCACCTACCACGTCGAGGACGATCTGGGTCATCTGATCAATCCGTCCCTGGATCTGTCCGACGAGGAGGAAACCGAGGAGGAGGGGTGCCTGTCCATCCCCGGCCTCGCCTTCCCGACGAAACGGGCGCTGCGCGCGGTGGCCAAGGGCTTCAACATGCACGGCGAGCCGATCATCCTCGAGGGGACGTCGCTGCTCGCCCGCTGCGCGCAGCACGAGACCGACCACCTGGACGGCGTGCTCTTCATCGACCGGCTCGATTCGCAGCAGCGCAAGCTCGCGATGAAGGCGATCAGGGAAGCCGAATGGTTCGGCGAGCCCGCGCCCGTGGTCAAGGCGTCGCCGCATCCGACCCTGGGTAAGGCGCTGTAGCGCATGCGCCTGGTATTCGCGGGCACCCCACAGGCTGCGGTGCCGGCGCTCGACGCACTGCTCGGCTCACGGCACGAGGTGGCGGCGGTCATCACGAGGCCGGACGCACCCGCCGGGCGGGGCAGCAGGGACACGGGCAGGCGCGTGACGCCGAGCCCGGTGGCGGTCCGTGCGCGTGACGCCGGCATCGAGGTGCTCACGCCGGGAGGCCCCGCGACCCGGCCTTCATCGAGCGGCTCCGCCAGATCGGCCCGGACTGCTGCCCCGTCGTCGCGTACGGCGCGCTGCTGCCCAGGGTCGCGCTCGACATCCCGTGCCCAGGGCTGGGTCAACCTGCACTTCTCGCTGCTGCCAGCCTGGCGCGGTGCGGCGCCGGTGCAGCACGCCATCCTGCACGGGGACGACATCACGGGCGCGACCACGTTCCGGCTGGTCGAGGAGCTCGATGCCGGGCCGGTGTTCGGCGTGGTGACCGAGCCGATCCGGCCGGAGGACACCGCGGGCGATCTGCTCGGCCGCCTGGCCGTGGTCGGCGCGCGCCTGCTCGTGATCACGCTGGACGGGATCGAGTCCGGTCAGCTGGAGGCTCAGCCGCAGCCCGCCGATGGGGTCAGCCTCGCGCCCAAGATCACACCTGAGGACGCGCGGGTGGACTGGACACGCAGCGCCGTCGCGGTGGACAGGCTCATCCGGGCCGCCACCCCCCAGCCGGGCGCGTGGACGGTACTGGGCGGCACTCGCGTGAAGCTCGGCCCGGTGGTGCCCACCGGCGGCGAGGCGGCACCGGGTGAGCTGCGTGTCACCCGTGATCAGGTGCTCGTGGGCACGGGCACGCGGCCGGTCGCGCTCGGCGACGTGCGCCCGGAGGGCAAGCGCCCGATGCGGGCCATCGAATGGGTACGCGGGCTGCGCCTGCGCGGTGGCGAGCGGCTGGGCTGACATGAGCGCACCTGGAACGAGGCGCAGGGCCGATCCGGCGCGGCGCACGGCCTACGACGTGCTGCGCGGGGTGGCGCAACGCGATGCGTACGCCAACCTGCTGCTTCCCGCGCTGCTTGCCGAGCGAGGTATCGCCGGGCGCGACGCCGCGCTCGCCACCGAGCTGACCTATGGAACCCTGCGCGGCCAGGGTAGTTACGACGCGGTGATCGACGTCTGCTCGGACCGCCCGGTCGGCCGCATCGACCCGGCGCTGCGCGAGGTGCTGCGGCTCGGCGTGCATCAGCTGCTCGCGACCAGGATCCCCGCGCACGCGGCCGTGGCAGCCAGCGTTGACCTGGCCAAGGATGTGGCGGGTCCCCGGCCGTCCGGGTTCGTGAACGCGATCTTGCGCCGGGTGGCTACCCGTGACCGTGACGACTGGCTCGCGATCGTCGCGCCAATCCGCGCCGACGATCCGGTCGGTCATCTCGCGGTCATGCACAGCCATCCGCGCTGGATCGTGGCCGCGATAGCCGCCGCGCTGGGCGAGAACACCGATGGTGGGCTCGCCGAGACGGAGGCACTGCTCGTCGCGGACAACACCCGCCCGGGGGTCACGCTGCTCGCCAAGCCGGGCCAGGTCACGCCCGCCGAGCTCGCCGCCGCGGGTGCCCGGCCGGCCCGGTGGTCGCCGTACGGCGCATACCTGCGCGAAGGAAACCCCGCGGACATCCCCGCGGTGGCGGACGGCAGTGCCGCGGTGCAGGATGAGGCCAGCCAGCTCGCGGCGGTCGCGCTCGCGGGTGCCGCGCTGACCGGGCCCGATCGGCTCTGGCTTGACCTGTGCGCGGGACCAGGTGGCAAGGCGAGCCTGCTCGGCGGGATCGCCGCCGCGCGCGGCGCCCGGCTGGTCGCGGCGGACATCCAGCCGCACCGCGCGGCCCTGGCGCGCGCCTCGATGGCGGGCCGGGCCGCGGGCGGCGTGCCGCGGGTGGCAGCCGCCGCGGGCAGCGCCGGGCGGATCATCGTGGCGGACGGCACGTCGCCGCCATGGCGGCCCGGCGCCTTCGACCGCGTGCTCGCCGACGTCCCTTGCTCGGGTCTTGGCGCGCTGCGCCGCCGGCCCGAGGCACGCTGGCGCCGCACGCCGCGGGACGTCGCCGGGCTCGGCGCGCTGCAGCGCGCGCTGCTCACGGCCGCGCTCATGTCGGTGCGGCCGGGCGGGGTGGTCGCGTACGTGACCTGCTCACCGCACGTCGACGAGACCCGCCGCGTGGTCGAGGACGTCACCGCCGCCGCCGCGGGCGCCGGGCCGGCCGCCCCCGTGCTCGCCGCCGCCGTGCTCGACGCGCCCGCGGTGCTCGCCGCGGTGCCGGCCCGCAGCGCGTCCCCGCTCGGCGCGGACGCGCTGCGCAGCCCGAGAAGCCCCGGCGGCGCGGCGGGTCCCGTGCCTGGCCGCTACGCGCAGTTCTGGCCGCACCTGCACGGAACCGATGCCATCTTCGTTGCCCTGCTCCGCCGCGACGCGTGAGCACGGGCCCCATTGAGCTACGTGAAGGCACAGGGACGGCTCAAGCGGGTTTCGACCGGGTCGGCGACGACAACTACCGTGAGGTCCTCCTACTGCGCCTGCGCTCGGGCGACGAGGTGGCGCTCGTCGGCGCGCCGGGGCACTCCCCCCGGTGGCGGAGGAGCCGCGGCCCGCGCCGCCGCTAGACTGTCAGTCGATGGGTGTTCAAATGTCGCCGAGCATCCTGTCCGCGGACTTTGCCCGGCTCGCCGAGGAAGCGCAGGCCGTGTCGGGCGTCGCCGACTGGCTGCACGTGGACGTGATGGACAACCACTTCGTGCCCAATCTCACGATCGGGCTGCCGGTGGTGGCCTCGCTGCTCAAGCACATAAGCCTGCCCATGGACTGCCACCTAATGATCACCGAGCCCGACCGCTGGGCGCCCGCCTATGCCGAGGCCGGGGCCCGCAACGTGACCATTCACGTCGAAGCGGCGCAGTCGCCGATCAGGACGCTGCGGATGATCCGCGCCGCGGGCGCGCGCGCCGGGCTCGCGCTCAACCCGGCCACGCCGGTGGAGCCGTACGCGGATCTGCTGCCGGTCATCGACATGCTGCTCGTGATGACGGTCGAGCCGGGTTTCGGTGGCCAGCCGTTCCTTGACGTCGTGCTGCCCAAGGTGCGCCGTGCCCGCGAGCTGATGGCGGGGCGCGAGGAATCGGTGTGGCTGCAGGTCGATGGCGGGGTGAGCGAGGAGACGATCGAGCGCTGCGCGGCCGCGGGAGCGGACGTGTTCGTGGCAGGCTCGGCGGTCTACTCGGCTGACGACCCGGCGAGCGCGGTCCAGGCGCTGCGCGCACAGGCGGAACGCGCGACCGCACACGCGAGCTGGGCCAGATCTGTGACCAAGCGCTTGCTTGGCGAATAGCCGTGTGTCAGGCGGACCGGGCGCATCGGCCCGGAATAGCCCGCATGGCACACTGGTTGAAGCAGTTGAAGCGTGCTCCGGGGTCGGTGTAACTCCGAACCGGCGGTGACAGTCCGCGACCCGGCCGATGCCATCGGCCGGCTGATCCGGTGAAATTCCGGTACCGACGGTGAAAGTCCGGATGGGAGGAAGCACGCGCGGCGCGGCCGTGAGGCCGACGTCGGGTTCATGCAGACATGCCCCCCGGAGCCGGACTGACAGAACGCTCCGGAGGGTGACGCGGATGTTCACCGGAATCGTTGAGGAACTCGGCGAGGTCGTCGCACTCGAGCGACACGACGGCGCCGCCCGGCTGACCGTACGGGGTCCCAAGGTGGTGGCAGGTGCCGCGCACGGTGATTCGATCGCCGTCAACGGGGTGTGCCTTACCGTCACGGCCAGCGGTGACGGCGCGTTCACCGCAGATGTGATGGGCGAGACGCTCAAGCGCTCCGGCATCGGCGTCCTGGCTCCGGGCGCGCCAGTCAATCTCGAGCGCCCGCTCCGCGCCGGCGATCCGCTCGGCGGCCATCTCGTGCAGGGTCACGTGGACGGGACCGGCAGGATCATCTCCAGGACCCCTGCGCCGCACTGGGAGGTGGTACGGATCACGCTCCCTTACGGCTTGGCGCGTTATGTCGCGGAAAAGGGATCTGTCGCCGTTGACGGGGTGAGCCTTACCGTGTCCGCCGTCAGCGACACGCCTGGGATGGCGCCGGGGTCGCCGGAGCCGGACGAGCCGTGGTTCGAGGTGAGCCTGATTCCTGTCACGCTCGAGCTGACCACGCTGGGCCGCAAGCGTCCTGGAGAGACGGTCAATCTTGAGGTCGACGTGCTTGCCAAATACGTGGAAAAGCTGCTCGGCGGGAGGCAGGGATGAGTACCGCAGCGGAACGCGCCGCCAGTTCGGACGGCCCGATCAGTGCGGCCATCGGCGTCGGTGAAATAGATATACCGCTCGACGACGTCGAGCGCGCGATCGCCGACATCGCCGCGGGGCGCCCAGTCGTGGTGGTGGACGACGCGGACAGGGAGAACGAGGGCGACATCATCTTCGCCGCGAGCAAGGCCACGCCCGAGCTGCTCGCCTTCACCATCAGGCACACAAGCGGCGTCATCTGCGTCCCCATGCCGGGCGCCGATCTGGACCGGCTGCAACTGCCGCTGATGACGGCACAGAACAAGGAGCGCATGCGGACCGCGTTCACGGTCAGCGTGGACGCGCGCGACGGGGTCACGACGGGCATCTCCGCCACCGACCGGGCCCGGACCATCCGCGCCCTGGTCGATTCCGCCACCGAACCCTACGAGCTGGTCCGCCCCGGGACATATCTTCCCGCTGCGCTATACCGAGGGTGGGGTGCTCCGCCGGCCCGGCCACACCGAGGCCGCGGTCGATCTCGCCAGGCTCGCCGGGCTCACCCCGGCGGGCGTGCTCGCCGAGGTGGTCAACGACGACGGCACGATGGCACGGCTGCCCAGCCTGCGCAAGTTCTGCGACGCCCGCGGCCTGGCGCTCATCTCGATCGCGCAGCTCATCGAGTACCGGCGCCACCGTGAGCAGATGGTCAGGCAGGATCGTCGAGACGAAACTGCCGAACGCGCGTGGCCTGTGGCGCGCGTTCGGGTACCTGAACTCCGTGGACGGCAGCGAGCAGGTCGCGCTGGTGCTCGGCGACCTCGGCGACGGCACGGACGTGCTCGTTCGCGCGCACTCGGAGTGCCTGACCGGAGACGTTTTCGGGTCACAGCGCTGCGACTGCGGTGCGCAGCTCGACGCCGCGATGGCGGCGATCGCGGCCGAGGGCCGCGGCATCGTGCTCTACCTTCGCGGCCACGAGGGCCGCGGTATCGGCCTGCTCAGCAAGCTGCAGGCCTACCACCTCCAGGACGCGGGCGCCGATACGGTCGACGCCAACCTGGAGCTCGGCCTGCCCGCCGACGCGCGCGAGTACAGCACGGGCGCGCAGATCCTCGCCGACCTCGGGGTGCGCTCGATCAGGCTGCTCACCAACAACCCCGCGAAGGTGAGCGGCCTGTCCGGGTTCGGCATCGACGTGATCGGCCGCGTGCCGCTGCCGGTCGTCGCGACCACGCACAACCTCCGCTACCTGGTCGCCAAGCGGGACAGGCTCGGCCACCTGATCGACGGCCTGCCGTCGTCAAACGGCGCGGCGGGTTCGAGATCGTCTGGGCGGGGGAGCGACCCCGCAGCCCGTGCGCCAGGCAGCGGCAGCCGTTCGGGAGTATTGCCGTGAGCGGCGCGGGGAGGCCGGAGCAGCCGACCGCTGGACGCCTGCGGCCTGCGGCTGGCGGTCGTCGCGGCGCGCTGGCACACGGAGATCACCGATACACTCGTGGCGCGCGCGGTGGCGGCGGCGGCCGCGTGCGGCGTGCCAGACCCGCTGGTGGTGCGGGTGGCTGGCACCATCGAGCTGCCCGTGGTGGCGGCCGAACTCGCGCGGCGCGCGGACGCCGTGGTGTGCCTGGGCGCCGTGATCCGCGGCGGCACCCCGCATTTCGAGTACGTTTGCGACGCGGTGACCGCCGGCCTCACCAGGGTGGCGCTCGACTCGGCGGTTCCTGTGGGTAACGGCGTGCTCACGTGTGACACACTTGAGCAGGCCCGCGAGCGTTGCGGGCTGCCGGGCAGCAGCGAGGACAAGGGATGGGAGGCCGTCGTGGCGGCGCTTGACACCGCGCTCGTGCTGCGTTCGCTGCGGGCCCGCACTAGCCGCCCCATAGCCGCCCGCGCCGGCATCAGTGCCGTCCGGCGGGAGCCGCTCGGGCGGCCCATGAAGCCAGCGCTGACGGGCGCCGACATCCCTAGATGTCCCTTGTCCTCGGCAACCACCCGTCATCCTGGCTGAAAGGCTTTTCACATGCTGTCGCTCGTACTTCCCAAGGGTTCGCTCGAGCGGGCGACACTCGATCTGTTCGACGCCGCCGATCTCACCGTCCGGCGCGGCTCGGACCGCGACTACCACGCGTCGATCGATGACCCGCGGATCGACCGGGTCCGGTTCCTGCGCCCGCAGGAGATCCCGACCTACCTGGAGCAGGGCCTGTTCGACCTCGGCATCACCGGCCGCGACTGGATCGCCGAGACCAACGCCGACGTCATGAGCCTGGGCGAACTGCGCTACAGCAAGAACACCGCCAGCCCGGTGCGGGTCGTGCTCGCGGTCCAGCAGGACGCGTCCTGGGATTCTGCGGCCGACATGCCGGAGGGAATCCGCATCTCCACCGAATACCCGTCGCTCACCAAGCGATTCCTCGACTCGCGCGGGGTAAAGGCGATGGTGGTGCCGTCTTACGGCGCTACCGAGGCCAAGGTGCCCGACATCGTGGACGCGATCGTGGACGTGACAGAGACCGGATCCTCGCTGCGCGCCAGCGGCCTGCGGATCCTGGAGATCCTGCTCACGAGCTACACCGAACTGGTCGCCAACCCGGCCGCGTACGAGGATCCGGCCAAGCGCGCCGCGATGGAGGACATCTCGCTGCTGCTGTCCGGCGCGATCCGCGCCCGCGGCAACGTGCTGCTCAAGCTCAACGTGCCAAGCCGCCAGGCTGCAGGCGGTGATCAAGATGCTGCCCGCCATGTCCTCACCCACGATCACGGCGCTGGCCAGCGGTGACATGAACGCGGTGGAGACTGTGGTGCCCAAGCGCGGGGTGAACACGCTGATCCCCGCGCTGCGGGCAGCAGGTGCGCGCGACATCCTGGAGATCCCGATCTCCAAGATCGTCGAGTAGGTCACACCGGGTACACGGTCACCGCGCCCCGGCTCGTTACGGTCACCGGCGTGCCAGGAGACAGGTCGTGGCTCCCGCTGGTCCGGGCGAGCAGGACGGGCGCGCCGCAGGGCTCGTCTGGCCGGATGCTGACGAGGGTGTCGTGACCGTGGTACCTGCTCTCCTGAACACGGCCCCGCAGGCCCGGGCCGTCGTGGCGGCAACGGACCTCGAGCTGTTCCGGGCGCAGCAGGATGACGGCGGCGCCGGTGGTGGCCGCGGCGGTGACGGCGGCGCCGGTGGTGGCCGCGGCCGGTGGTGGCGGCGCCGGTGGTGGCGGCGCCGGTGGTGGCCGCGCCCGCGGTGGCCGCGCCCGCGGTGGCTGCGGTGGTGGCGCCGCGGATGGCATGGCGCCCGAGCGGGCTCGTCGCGTGGTCGCCGTCGATGTCGGTGGGGATGAGGTTGGCGTGGCCGATCATGCGGGCCAGCTCGCAGTCGGCGGGCTCGTCGTAGAGCTCGCGGGGCGTCGCGTGCTGCGCGATAGCGCCGTCACGCAGCACCGCCACGGTGTCGGCCGCGTCGAAGGCCTCGTCCTGATCGTGCGTGACGAGCACGGTTGTGGTCCCTGCCGCCCGCAGGACGCGCAGGACGTCGTTTCTGACACTGCCGCGCAGTGCGGCGTCGAGGGAGGCGAATGGCTCGTCGAGCAGGACCAGATCGGGCCTGATGGCAAGCGCCCGGGCAAGTGCGACCCGTCTTTGCTGGCCGCCCGACAGCTCGTGCGGGCGCCGTTTGACAAGGTCGGCCAGGCCGACGAGCTCGGCGAGCAGCCGCGCCCTGGCCGCGCGGCCACGCCGCGGGAGCCCGAAGCCGATGTTGGCCTGCACGCTCAGGTGGGGGAACAGCGCGCCGTCCTGCGGGACGTACCCGATGCGCCGTCTCTCCGGTGGTACGAACCTGCGGCCGTCGTCGACGGCGGCGGCGCCGAGCCTGCACGATCCCTTCGCGCGGCGCGTTCGAAACCAGCGATCACCCGCAGCAGCGTCGTCTTGCCGCTGCCTGAGGCGCCGAGAATCGCCGTGACCGCGCCGGGCTGGACCTCCAGGCTCAGGCCGCGCAGCACCGGCTGGGATCCGTAGCCGTGATGCAGCGTCGACACGGAAAGTCGGGTCATCGGGTGCCAATCCTGTGGGTAGGGGTGCGGTCGAGATAGCGGCCGAGTGCGATAGCCGGGGACGACCGCGATGATGACGAGCAGCGCGGCGTACGGCGCCGCGGCGGCATAGGAGGTGTTGGACTCCTGCGCCCAGAATGCGGTCGCGAGGGTATGCGCGCCCGTCGGGATGAGGATCAGGGTCGTCGTCAGCTCGATGACGGCCGACAGGAACACGAGACTGAACGCGGCGGCGAGGCCGGGTGCGATCAGCGGCAGCGTGACCCGGACCAGCACGGCCGCCGGGCGGCGGCCGAGGGAGCGCGCCACCTCCTCCAGCTGGGGCGGGGCGTGGGTGAGTGCGGCGCGCACGGCGATCAGCGCCAGCGGGAAGAACAGGACGGCGAAGCCGGCCATGAGCAGTTCCGGGCTCTGGTAGATCCCGATCGCGTAGTGCACGGCGAAGAAGACGAAGCTCAGCGCGATCACCGGCCCGGGCAGGCCCTGCACGAGATAGGTGGTGCGCTCCAGGAGGACCGCGCCGCGGCCGCGGTGCCGCACCGCGAGCAATGCCACCGGCAGCGCGGCCACGGTCGCCACGGCCGCCGCGGGCAGGCTGTAGGCGACCGTGCTCGCCGCCGCGGCGGCGATGGAGGCCTGCGGCACCGAGGAACGCTGACCCTGGAGCATCCAGTAGCCGATGATCGTGACCGGCACCGCGACGGCGGCACCCGCGAGAACGGCGAGCCCGCCCGTGACGGGGATGGCGGCGAGACCGAGGCGCTGGCGCCGGGGTGGCTGGGTCCCCTGCGGGCTACGGCGGCCTGTCCGCTTGGCCGCGGTCATGATCGCGTCACCCGCGAGCACGGCGATGCCGAGCATGACGAGGACCAGCGAAAGCGCGCAGGCGGCAGCGGAGTCAAAGGCGACGCGGAACTCCGTGACGATCTCGGTGGTGAAGGTCTGGAAGCCCACGATCTCGAACGCGCCGTACTCGGCGAGCAGAGCGAGTGCGACGACGAGACAGCCGCCGAACAGCGCCACGCGGATCTGCGGCAGCGTGACGCGAAGGAAGACCTTGACGGGGCTGTGGCCGAGGCAGCGGGCGACCTCTTCGAGCATGGGGTCGGCCGCCGAAGGCTCGCCGCCACCGGCAGATATACCAGGGGGTAGATGCTGAGCGTCATGACGAGTACCGCACCGGTGAGGCCGTGGATCGCCGGGGCCACGGAGGTCCACGCGTAGCCGACCACGAAGTCCGGCATGGCCAACGGCAGCACGATCAGCGTGGCCCACACCCGCCGGCCCGGCAGGTCCGTGCGTTCCACGACCCAGGCGCACGCGACGCCGATCACGGCGCACGCGGCGGTGACCAGCGGCGGTCAGGGTGGCGGTGTTGACGAGGAGCGTGGCGGTCAGCTGGCGCAGCAGCAACCGGATCATCTGCGCGCGGCCAACCTGGGCCGCCTCGCTGATCAGGAAGACGACGGGCAGCAGCAGCGCGCCCGCCACGAGCAGGCTGGTGCCGGCCACGACGCGCGGAACGTGGTGGCCGCTGGCGCGTCGCCGGCCAAGCAGGCTGACGTGGCCTGACGCGGCAGCGGGCAGGCCGCTCACAGCAGCTGCGCCTGTTGCAGGAGGTTCAGTGCCAGCGACCCGTCGCCCAGGGCGGCGACACCGGCGGGGTCCGGGCGCAGCTGGCTGAATGGGATGAGGCGGCGGGCTCGTGGGTACGCCCGGAGCCGAGCGGGTACTCGAAGCTGTCGCCACGCGCGATGATCTGCTGTCCCTGCTTGCTGACGAGGAACGCGACGAACCGCTGCGCCGCGGACCCGATGCCTGCTCGAGGCAAGTACCGCCGCGCCGGAGACGTCGAGTACGTAGCCGGGATCGCGCGGCCGCGAAAGGCGCGATCGCCGAGTGCATGTTCGCCGCGCCGATCTCGTACCTGAGCCGGTACCAGTAGTAGTGGTTGATGATCCCTATCTGTGCCTGGCCCGAGTTCACGTCGGCGGTGATCGTCTCGTTGTCCGGGTATACGTGGTCCTGCGGCGTTCGCCTTGATCGCGCGCAGCCACCGCAGCGCGGCGCGCTGCCCGTAGGCGTCGGCGATCGACGTGACCACTGGCTGGAAATCGGTCTCGCCTGGTGCGATCGCCAGCTTGCCGCTCCACTGCGGCCCGGCGAGCTGCATCACCGAGGTCGGGAGCTTGCTCCTCGGGACATCGCGCGTGTTGTACACGAGCACGCTCACCCGTGCCGACACCCCTGCCCAGTCACCGCGCGGTGAGTCTGAACCTGGCCGGGACGTCGGCCAGCGTCGATGCGGGCAGCGCGGCAAGCAGATGCTTCTCCTGCAGCACGTCGAGCGCGGGCGAGTTCTCCGTGAACACCACGTCAGCGGGCGACGCCCGGCCCTCCTGCTCGATCTGCTGGACGAGCACGTCCTCATCGTCGGACCTGACCGCACGCTTGATTCCCGTCTGCCGGGTGAACGCGGCCACCAGCGCATCGGTTGTCTCCTCGTGCTGGCCGTTGTAGAGCGTGATGCGTCTGGACCCGCTGCCGATCCGGCGGCGGCACCCGCGCTCCCGCAACCGGCGAGCGCAGCGGCCGCTATGAGCATCCCCGATCGCTGACCGCTAAGAGCCTGCTTCTAACCGGTCGTCCGATCAGGCGAGCCGGTTCCGGGGTGCGGGCACAGGGACCAGGCCCGAGCGCCGTCGAGACATCTGCGTCCTCCATTTGCGATTTGCATTCGCCGGTGGAGTCGGGCGACTCTGATCATTTAGGTAAGCCTCACCTAAAAAGAGTTAGGTAGCCTTAGCGTCATTTACATTGTGTGACATGTCAACCCCGGAGAGGCATATTCTTTGCATTCGCGCAGCAATCGATGCCGCCGCTGCGAGCGCTGGTGGAGGATGACCTGACGTGAGTTCGACCTCGGAGCTGAGCTTCCCTGGCCGGGCGGAGATCCATCACACGCATCGTGACGTCACCGGGGGCTGGCTGCGGCCCACCGTGTTCGGCGCCATGGACGGCCTGGTCTCGAATTTCGCGCTCATCACCGGTGTCGCGGCCGGCAGCCACTCCGACACCGGCGGCGATCGTGCTCGCGGGGATCGCGGGCCTCGGCGCGGGCGCGTTCTCGATGGCGGCGGGTGAGTACGTGTCGGTCGCCTCGCAGGCGGAGCTCGCCCTGGCGGAGATCGAGATGGAACGGCGCGAGCACGAGCGGAGCCCGGGCGCGGAACAGGACGAGCTTGCCGGGCTCTACCGGGCTCGCGGCCTCGACCCGGCGCTCGCCGCCGAGGTGGCCAGGCAGCTTTCGCGCAACCCGGCGGGCGCCCTCGACGTCCACGTGCGGGAGGAGCTCGGGGTCTGCCTGACCGACCTGCCCTCGCCGGTCCTCGCCGCTAGCTCGTCCCTGCTGTCGTTCGCCGTTGGCGCGTTCCTGCCGCTCGCTCCTTACCTGCTCGGCGTGTCTTCGCTGCTTCCCGTAGTGGTCATCTCGGTGATCGGCCTGTTCTCCGCGGGTGCGGTCGTGTCGCGGGTTACCGCACGGAGCTGGTGGTCGAGCGGGCTACGCCAGCTCGTATTCGGTGTCGGGGCTGCCGCGCTGACGTTCGGGCTCGGCAGCCTGGCCGGAGGCGGGGGAATCTAAGGCGCTCTGCACGTCATCGATACCGCGTGACCCGGTCCGCCGCCGGAGGTGGTACTCGGCCTCCTGCGCGCACTCGGACTGACCGGCCCGGCCGCGGAATCGGTCCAGGACGACCTCGCCGCGGCGGTACGCGTCGATCGCCGCCTCGGCGCACGAGTCGTCCGCAGGTCCGTAGTACAGGCCGTGCGGCAGAATCACCAGGTTGGCGGCGTGACGGTCCCCGCCGACGTGCGTGGTCTCCCAGACCTCCGTGGTGTGGCGCGTCGCGAGCATCGCCGCCAGCGGCCTGCCGAGCCGTGCGCAGCACACGTTGCGGCGGCCGTGCGTGCACACGAGCAGCAGCGGTCCTGGTACCGGGTCACCGAAGTCCCCTGGCCGGCCGAGCGCCAGGCCCGCGAGGTCGAGCCCGGCGAGGTCAGCTGGCTCCGCGACGGTGCGGCGCGCGAGCCAGGGCCGGGGCCCGGCACTCCAGCCCAGGTAGACGCCGAAGGGCGCGGGAATCGGATCAGCGCGCGCATCCCGTGGTATCGCCGCGGCGGCGCGCCGGCGGCCGGGCCGCCTGATCAGCTGAATCCGGATACCGAGGTGGCCCGCGGCCGAGACGGCCGTTCGAAGTGGCTGCGGGAATGCCGCTTCCGCAGGACTTACGGGGCCAGGGACCGGGATGCTCGATGAGCAGCCAGGCCCGCGAGGCGACGGGTGCGGACGCGAGGTACGGCTCCGTGCCCTCGTGCCAGCCCGCGCCGTGTTGGCACCCGGCGGCTGACGCTTCTCGACACCCTTCTGCGCCATTCATCACTTTAATCCCCCGAGGTCTTAACTAAAAGTTAGTAATTGAATACGCGACGTGATACTAGTAGGCGACGTCCCGGTGGATCGACATGGGTCAGGAGTCATGCGCCTTCACCTCGTCGCCAGCAAGCCGACCGATTCGGTCAGCTACGGCATCCTTCCCGCCGCAGCACGTCTCGGCGTGGACGTCATCGTCCTTACCGACCAGCCGGAAGCCCACGAGAAGCCGGACAGTCATCCGCCGGCCGACGTGGTCCGCTGCGACGTTCACGACGTGCGCGCCCTCATCGCCGCTGTCGCCACGCTCCCCGCGCCAGACGGGGTGTTCTCCAACTCCGACCACCTACAGGCGCAGACCGCGCTGGCCGCCGCCTACTTCGGCCTTCCTGGCAAGGACTGGCGATCCGCGCTGCGGGCGAAGAACAAGGCGCTCATGCGGCGGCGCCTCGCCGAGGCCGGTGACGAGCCGGTCGCCGCGGTCGAGCTTCCGCCGGGCGCCGACGTCCCAGACGGGCTGCCGTACCCCCTCGTGGTCAAGCCGCGTGACGGCGTCGCCAGTGAGGACGTTGTTCTCGTCCGTGACAAGGCCGAGCTGAGCAGCCGGTACGCCGAGATCGGCGCGCGCAGGCCGGACCAGACGCTGCTCGCCGAGGAGTACCTGCAGGGCGAGCTGTACACGCTGGAGACGCTGAGCGACGGCGTCACCACCTGGGTGCTCGGCGGATTTCACACCAGGCTTTCGTCACCGCCTTTCTTCGTTGAGGAACGGCTCACCTGGGACGACAGCCTTCCTCGGGGCGTGTGGCGACGCGTCGGGGACGCGCTTGCGGCACTCGGCGCGGGATTCGGCGCCTGCCATACCGAGTTCGTCTGGCCATCCCGCGGCGCGCCGCGCATCATCGAGGTCAACGACCGGCTGATCGGCGACCACTGCGACTTCCTGCTCGCCGATCTGCTCCAGGCACCGCTCTTCGAGCAGGTCCTGCGGATCCATCTGGGGGAGCCGCTTGCCGCGACGCCACCGCGAGCACGGGGGCACGCCGTCGCGGACTATGTCGTAGCGGACACGAGCGGCGTGCTGACCGCCGCGCCACCCCCGGCCGAACTCACCGGAGACGACGGTGTACGGCTCGTCTACCGGCCCCTGCGGGCCGTGGGCGACTCGGTCGAGCTGACCCGCACCAACCGCGACTATCTGGGCGTGATTCGCGCCGTCGGCCCTGGTCGCGGGCCGGTCGAGAGTGCCGTCCAGAGCTTCCGCACCCGCAACCGCTGGCAGCTCACGCCATGACACACCAGGCCGCCGCCGACCGGGCGGCGCACTCGCGCGGTACCCGTCGGCTACGGCCAGGCCAGGCGGGTCCCGAACACGAACTGTCCGTCCGCGTGCTCGACACCCTGCTGCGCGAGGACTACGCGAATCTGCGCCGCCACATCCAGGGCCCGGCCGGGGGGCAGTGCCTCGTGCCTGGCTGCGGGCCTGGCCTGCGTGTGCCGCTGGAGTCAGGCGGCTTCCTTGCCGACCTTCGGGTGGCGAGGGATGCGGGCCCGCTGTCGCTCGATGACGTGCTTGCCATGCTCGCCGCTGTCTGCGATCCGCGTGACCGCGGCGGTGTGGCGGCATTCACCCGCGAATGCCACGAGGCACTGGCCGCGCTGCGGCTCGCACAGCGGCACCGGCCGCGTGTCCTCGGCCAGCTGGCCGAGCTCAGGCACGACGGTGGCACGGCGGCGACCCGCGGGCCGCGCGGCGTGGTCTGGTACGACGCACTTGCCGCCGGGACCGGGCATCCTGTCTATCCGGCCGCGCAATGCCGGCTCGGCTTCTCCGCGGGCGACTATCTGCACTACGCGCCCGAGTACTACCCGACCTTCGAGCTTGCCTGGGTCGCGCTGCCTGCTGCCGCCGTCCGCCACGCCGGTGGTGAAGCTGCCACCTGGTGGCCCGTGCCTGAGCAGGTCGGGCTGCCCGCGGGCCTCGCCGCCACACACGAGCTGTTGCCCGTTCATCCGGTGAGCGCCAGAGCCGCGCTGCCGGCCGCGCTCCACGACCGTGGCTTGCTGGCGGAAGCGCACATCGCGCCGTCCTCATATCTGCGGGTGATCCCCACGCTTTCCACCAGGACCGTGTCCGTCTGCGACGATCCAGCGAGCCACCTCAAGCTGCCGCTGCCGACGAGCACCCTGGGCCTGCGCAACCGGCGGGTGATCACACCGGGCAGCCTGGCGGACGGAAGGCTCGTGCAGGGCATTCTCGCGGCCGCGGCACGAATCGATCCGCTCCTTGACCGGCTGCTCGTCACCGACGAGGGAACGTACGGCCACGCCGGCCACGAGTCACTCGGCTACCTGCTGCGCCGTTACCCGCCTGGGCTCGAAGACAGCGACATCGTCTCGGTCGGTGCGCTGCTCGCTCCGGTGCCGCGGGCGGGCCACGGACACGCGGCTCCGCTGGTCATCGAGGACCTGTCCAGCCGGTGGTTCGGCGGTGATCTCAGCAGCCTGCTCGATGTGTACTTCCGCGCGCTGTTCGACACTCACGTGCGGCTCCTGGCCAGGTACGGCATCGCCCTGGAGGCACACCAGCAGAACACCGCACTCGTCGTCGATGGGTCGGGGATCCGGCTGCTGATCAAGGACTTCGACGGTGCGCTGATTCATCTGCCGAGGCTGAGGAACGCGCTCGGCGCCCGCGGAGAGATCAGCGCGCCGCCGCCCGCCGCGTTCGCGGACCAGCGCATGCTCACCGGATCCGACGACTCGCTTGCCGATGTCTTCATCACGATCGTGGTTCACCTGTGTGCGGGCGCCATCGCGTTCGGCCTGGCGGAGCGCGGTGCCGCGGGCCAGGCAGAGCTGCTCGGCCTGATCAGGCGGCGGCTGGAGTCCGCGGTGGAAAGGCACGCGGGCCCAGGTCCTGCGGCGCTGCTTCGCGCGCGGCTCTTCGACGCGCGGCGGCTGCCGGGCAAGTCGATGGTGATCGCAGGAACCCTTGTCGCCAAGGACCGTCTCGGGGCCGGCGACGTCAACAAGTTCTACGGCACCAGTTGCCCCAACTACCTTCGGAGCGGGCGATGATACCCATACATGGCGGCGTTGCCGGCGATGGTCTCCTCACCGTGCCCGCGACGAGGCCGGCTGACGCGGATGCGCTCACCAGCGAGGCGCTGGTGAACTGCCTGGTCCGCGAGGTGTCAATGCCCGAGCGGCAGGTCTGGCCGCACGGCCCCTACCTGCTCGTCAGGCTGGCCAGGGTCGGGCGGCTACTGCGGGTACGGCAACGTCGCCAGTCCGCCGGGGTCAGCCCGCGCCTGACCGGCGACGTGGCCGAGCTTCGTGACGGATCGTGGCAGCCGATCGGCTGGGACGGCCTGGCTGGGCTCATCGCCGAGGAACTGTCCCTGTGCACGGGCAACAAGAACGACGAGTTCGCGGCGCAGGTAGTGGCGAGTCACGCGGCGATCGCCGCCGTGACAGAAACTCCGAGCGGGGAGGACCTGCCGATCGGGCCAGGTGGGGAGCTGCGGACGGGCGAAGGTGATCTTCTCATCCGGCGCTACCTCGCCAGTGAGCAGGCACTGGTCGCGGGACACCGATTCCACCCGGCTCCGAAGGCGCGCCAGGGCCGGCCACAGGAGTGGCTGCGCTACGCGCCGGAGGCCCGTGCGGGTTTCCCGCTGCGCCTTCTCGCGGTCCGTGCCGACGTGGTGACCCAGGAGGGTGAGGTGACCGCACTTGACCGCCTCGGCCCAGCCGTGCCAGACGGCTTCTGCCTGCTGCCAGCTCACCCGTGGCAGCTCAGCATGCTGGAAGACCGGCCCCAGTTCAGGTCCGCGATGGCTAGCGGCCTGGTTCGTGACCTCGGCCCCGGGCCGCATCATGTCGTGCCCACGTCGTCGGTGCGCACCGTATACGACCCGGTCACCGACCTGTTCTGCAAGTTCAGCCTTGACGTCCGCATCACCAACTGTGTGCGCAAGAGCGCCTGGTACGAGCTGACTGGAGCGGCCACGCTGACCAGGTTGCTCGGGCCCGTATTCGCCGAGATCGCCGCCCATTTCCCTGGCACCGTCCTGCTCGGCGAGCCTGGTTACCGTACCGCGTCGCTGGCCGACCGGCGTTGCTTCGAGGGCCTTGCCGTGATCGTGCGAGACGGTTTGCGTGCCCACCTGCGGCCCGGTGTGACGCCCTTGCTCGCCGCGGCGCTGACCGAACCGCACGCGACGCTTTTCGACGGCCGCGATCCCGGCTGGCTGATGACCTGGTGGGAGGCGTACCTGCACCAGGTCGCGCCGCCGGCGCTGCATGCCTACCTGGCCCATGGAGTGGTGCTCGAGCCTCATCTTCAGAACGTGCTGATCGGGATCGACGATGCCGGCCAGCCGGTGCAGGTGATCTTTCGTGACCTGGAAGGCGTCAAGCTGCTTGCCGAGCACCACGGGGCGGCCCTGGCCGGGCTTCCTGCGCGCGTCGCCGAATCCCTTGCCTACGACAGTGAGCGGGGCTGGAACCGTATCGTCTACTGCCTTGTGGTCAACCATCTGGCCGAGCTCGCGGCCACCATCGCCGACAGGCATGTCGGGCTGGAAGCCGACCTGTGGCGGTGTGCCCGCTCGGTCCTCGACCGATACGCGCGGGGCTATGGCTGCCCGGCACCGTTGCGTGCGCTGCTAGCGGGCGTGCCGCTGCCAGCCAAGGCGAACCTGCGGACTCGCTGGGCCCGCGCCGCCGACCGCTACGCGACGTATGTGCACGTGCCCAATCCGCTCGGTGCCGTCGAGCAGGCACCGACGTTCACGGCGCCATGCGCGAGCTGAACGCGCCGGCGCCATGTCGGCCTGAGGCGCCATGCCCGCCTGAGGCGCCGGCCTGAGGCGCCATGCCCGCCTGACGTTCCGCCCGGGGTGAGTGACCTCGGCCGGCAGCTCGGCCGCGAGGGCGAGCTGCCGGCCTACGTATACGACCTGGATCAACTCGCCGGTCACGCCACGGGGATCGCGGCAGCGCTGCCATCAGGGGTCGAGCTCTATTACGCGGTCAAGGCGAACCCCGATCCGCAGCTGCTGCGCGTGGTGGCAGCTCACGCGGACGGACTGGAGGTCTCGTCCGGCGGCGAACTCGCGCACGTGGCTAAGTACGTTCCAGGTCGTGCGGTGGCGTTCGGCGGCCCGGGCAAGACGGCTCCCGAGCTTGCTGCCGCGGTCAGAGCCGGTGCGAAGGTGCACGTAGAAAGCCCGCATGAACTCCGGCTTCTCGCGGGGGTCGCAGACGCCGCGGAACGTGACGTGGATGTGCTGCTTCGGGTCAACCTGCCGGATCCGGCGCCAGCCGGGCGGGCAGCTGACGCCGGCGTGCCGGTGGGCGGCGTACCGACCGGCGGCGCGCCGATGGGCGGCGTACCGACCGGCGGCGTGCCGGTGGGCGGCGTGCCGCTGCCCGCGGGGATGCTCGTGATGGGGGGGCGCCCAACGCCGTTCGGCATGGAGCCGGGTGCCCTCGACTACTGTGGCTTGCTGCTGCCCGGGCTGCGGCGACTGCGGCTGCGCGGCTTGCACGCCCATCTGGCCAGCGGGCTTGACGCGGCCCCCCTCCTCCGCATCGCGGCCAACGTGATCACATTCGCACGCGATTGGGGTGCGCAGCGCGGGATACCGATTGCTGAGATCAACGTCGGTGGCGGCATGCGCGTCGACTATCGGCGGCCGTGTGACCATTTTGACTGGCTGGCGTACGGGCGAGGGCTCGGCAGGCTCGCGCGGCCGGGGGAGACGATACGCGTCGAGCCGGGTCGCGCGGTGACGGCGTACTGCGGTTGGTACGCCACCAGGGTGATGGACGTGAAACGCAGCCACGGCGAGGTGTTCGCCGTGGTCGCGGGTGGCACTCATCACCTGCGGACACCAGCGGCGAAGGGACATGACCAGCCGTTCATGGTCCTTCCGGTGGGGCGATGGCCGCACGGCTGGCAGCGCGAGCGAGCCGCTGACGAGCCGGTGACTCTCGTCGGTCAGCTCTGCACGCCCAAAGATGTCCTCGCCCGCAACGTATGGGTAAGGTGCCTGCGCACAGGCGACATCGTCCTCTTCGCCCTGGCCGGCGCCTATGCCTGGAACATCTCCCACCACGAGTTCCTGATGCACCCGGAGCCGCCCGCGCACTACGTGCGCGGCGCACCTGGGCAGGCGCATCACGTGCGCGGCGCACCTGGGCAGGCGCATCACGTGCGTGGCGCACCTGGGGAGGCGCATCACGTGCGTGGCGCACCTGGGGAGGCGCATCACGTGCGTGGCGCACCTGGGGAGGCGCACCCTGCACAGGCCTGATGGCCCGGGTCGGCGAGTGGGGTGGGGCGCGCCCGCGTGTCAGCCGCTCGTGCGCCCGGGTGGATGATGCTCTCATGAGCGGATCGCAGCGGCTGCCGGTGCGCTGGCGACCCAGGCGGGGCCGGATCGTGCCGCACACCCTCGCCGTGGTCAGCTTCGCCGCCGTCCTCGTGGTCGCGCTGGTCGTGCCCACCTTCCAGGCGGCGGACCAGGTGGCGCTGGTCATCCTTGCTGGTGCCGTCGCGACGGCGCTGTACTTCTTCGGGCGGTGCGAGCTGCGGGCCGCGGCGGCTGGGCTCACGGTGGTGAACGTGCTGCGTACCACCCAGCTTGACTGGGCGGAGGTGCTCGACGCGCGGATGGAACCCGGTGAGCCGTGGCCGACTCTGGACCTGGCGGACGGCACCACGATCGCCGCGATGGGAATCCAGTCCACGGACGGCGAGTGCGCGCAGCAGGCGGTGACACAATTGCGTGCCCTGATCGCCCAGCGCGGCGAAGCGCCCGAGCCGCAGCGGCGGCAGCCCTGATCACTGACGCGTAGCTGGCCGCGACACCACGGCACGGCACCGGCGTTACGCGGCACGATACGGGTTTGCGCAGCACGGGCGTTGCGCGGCACGGCACGGGTGTTGCGCGGCACGGCACGGGTGTTGCGCGGCACGGCACGGGTGTTGCGCGGCACGATATGGCGCGGCACGATATGGCGCGGCACGATATGGCGCGGCACAGGCACGCTGCGGGCATCGGCATGGCACGGACATGGCCGGCCCGGACAGGGCGTGGCGTAGGCATCGCGCGGCACGGAATTGCGCCGCGTAGGCACGGCCCGGCCAGGGGCACGTGGCGCGGCGCGGCATGGCTGTTGAGCGGCACGGATATGGCCGGCCCGGACAGGGCGTGGCGTAGGCATCGCGCGGCACGGAACTGCGCCGCGTAGGCACGGCCCGGCCAGGGGCACGTGGCGCGGCGCGGCATGGCTGTTGAGCGGCACGGACATGGCCGGCCCGGACAGGGCACGGTGCGGCATGGCACGGTGCGGGTGCTGCTTATCGGCTTGCGGTGAGCCCCACCGCTCGGTACCCGCCGCTCGGCCGCGCTCCTGCAGCGGTCGGTTCGCCAGAATCCGAGGCCAGCCACTTCAGGATGTCTGATTACGAAGAGTAGTATAAAGATTACGGCAAGTCGCTACCGGCGCATGCCGGTGCAGGGGGGCTCCTCGCCGGAGTGTGCCTTGGGGGGCCCGATGGCTACGGTTCTACTGGCCGAGGATGACCCGGACATCCGCTACCTCGTCACATTCAAGCTGCGGCAGTCAGGGCACGACATCCGTGAGTTCGCCGACGGGCTGTCGGCGCTCGCGTCGGCGCGGCGCGACATACCGGACCTGGCCGTGCTCGACGTGATGATGCCCGGCATGTCCGGCCTCGACGTCTGCCGCGAGCTGAGAGGCGACCCGGCTACCGCGGACATCCCGATCGTCATCCTGACCGCCCGCGCGCAAGAGTCCGACGTCGAAGCCGGTTTGGCGGCCGGCGCTGACGAATACATCGTGAAGCCATTCAGCCCGCGGGAACTGATGAGCCGTATTGAGGCCATGCTCGCCCGGATCCAGGCATGAGCGCCGGGAACCGGAGTGCCGCGAACCTGAGCGCGGCGACCATGAGCGCGGTGGCCTGGAACGCCGCGACCCGGATGTTGCCGCGATGAGGGCGCCACAATCGATCGGACGCCGGCTTCGTGACAGCTTTGTCGCCCTTTGCGTCCTGCTTTCGGGTGCCGCCGCCGCTGTTCTCATCGGTGCGGTGCACCAGTACGAGACGGTCGATAATCTCACCATACGGACACAGCCATTGCTGGTCGCAAGCTCCCAACTTCGGGGGGACCTCGCAACCTCGGTCGCGGCGCTGTCCGGCTACCTGCTGACCCGCGATCCCAGCTTCCGTGAAAACTACTTCGAGGCCAGCATCGAATTCTCGAAGTCCATGGCGGCCGTGCGCCGACTCTCAACCCCCGCCCTCCTCAGATACGTCGCCGAGCAGGTGACGGCAGCGGCGGCCTGGTACGCGTCCGCCAACGATGCCCTCACCCGGCCGATGGCAGTCGCCGAGGCGGCGAAGCTGATGCAGCGTTCCGCAAAAACGGTGGATAACTTCTTGGACGCTAACTCCGCGATGGAAACGCAATTGTTCAAGCAGAGCAGGCAGCTGATCAGCACCGGTCGGCGGTCGCTCGCGGTCGGCCTGGTCGTGAGCGGCGCGGCGCTCATCATCGCGATCGCGATCGTGCTGCTTGCCTCGCTTTCCACCATGCGCAGCATCACCAGGCCACTGCTTGCCCTGACAGGCACGTTGCGGCGGCTCGCCTCCGGTGACCACACGGCCCGCGCCGAGGTAACCGGAGCCGCCGAGGTACGCGAGGCCGCACGGTCGGTCAACGCCCTGGCCGACGAGAGCGACCGGCTGCGCGCCGAGGAAGCCGAACACACTCGGCTGCGCGTTGTGGCTAGGGACGCCGGGATCCGCATCCGTGAGCATTTCAGTGCCGGGGACGTCATCCGCGAGGCGTGCACCACGATCGAGCAGAACCTGGACTGTGACCTGGCGTTCATGCATCTGGTCAGCGACGGGCACCTGGGCAGGCCCGAGGGCCACGAGCAGGATCTGCCGTTGCCGGCCGGCTTCCTCGCCGATCTTCCCGCAGATGGGTTCGAATGGGCAAACGAGCTGCTCAGGAACCAAACCAGCTTCGTAATCCAGGACCTGCGCGGCGAGGAAGGTGAGCGGCTCGTCCCTCCTTTGGTCCGTGAGCCGCTGCTCCGCCTCGGCGTGGTATCGCATCTGATCACGCCATTCGGCCTGGACACCAAGCTTGTCGGGCTCATCTCCGCCGAGCGTCTCACGCCCGGCCGCCCCTGGACCGCGGCCGAGATCGACGCGTTCGAGTCGATCGCCGGCGACATCAGGCGCGGGCTCCATCACGCCCGCCAACACGAGGCGGAGAACCGCCTCGTAGCTGAGCTCACGGCCCTTGACCGCGCGAAGTCCGACTTTCTCGCGACCGTCTCGCACGAGCTCCGCACCCCACTCACGAGCATCTCAGGCTATGTGGAGCTGCTGAGGGACAGGGACGCGGGGCCGGTCAACGCCGACCAGGATCGGATGCTCGAGACGATCGGCAGGAACGCGGCGCGGCTGCGGATCCTGATCGAGCACGTGCTCACGCTCTCCAAGATTGAACTTAGCGCGGTCAACGCGGCGACGCGGCAGGTGAACCTGGCTGGGATCATCTCCGCGGCGGTCGCCGCCATTCAGCCCGCCGCCGATACCGGCGGGCTGACCATCACGTCCCAGTGCCCGGAGGAGGACCTCATCGTGCCTGGTGATGCCAGCCTGCTCGACAGCATCCTGATGAACCTGCTCTCGAACGCGGTCAAGTTCACCCCGCCGGGCGGCAAGGTGACGCTGACGGCCACCGGTGAGGAGAACTCAGCGGTCATCACAGTCAGCGACACCGGCATAGGCATCCCTGACAAGGACCAGAATGAGCTCTTCACTCGGTTTTTCCGCGGCTCGAACGCCATCGAGCGCCTGGTCCCAGGAACTGGCCTCGGGCTTTCCGTGGTCCGGACGATCACCGAGAGCCACGGCGGCGAGATAGACGTTCAGTCGCAGGAAGACGTCGGCACGACCATTACGGTCCGGCTCCCGTTGTACCACCGGCGGCGCGGGAGTACCGCACCTGCCTCAGCGGGTCCAGCGGCTTCCGTGCAGTGATCACAGGCGACCGTGCGTGACGCCCCTGCGGCCCACCTGCTCAGGCTCAGCAAGCCGTAATGAACTACCACCATGACCGAAAGTGGCATCATTCGCTGGCGTGCTGGCGTGCTGGCGTGCTGGCGTGCTGGCGTGCTGGCGTGCTGGCGTGCTGGCGTGCTGGCGTGCTGGCGTGCTGGCGTGCTGGCCGCCAAACCCGCAACGCACTTGCCGCAACCAGTGCTCCCCGACACCAGCATCCCCGCGCGACACAGGAGCTTTCCGGCACCGCCAGACGTGCCGGCTCGCGGGAATGCGGTTTGTCTGCTCTGCGTGATTGTCTCGGTGGGGTGTCTCTGTGCGCGTCGCGCGGCGTGTCAGTGCAGGCCGGTGGTGTACGTGCGGCCGGATGGGGTGGTCCATTGCAGGACGCCGGGTGCGGGCTGCTCGAGGTGCCAGCCGTCGGCTTGTTTGACCTGATGATGGGTTCTGCACAGCGCGGCGGTGTTGCATTCGCACGTTCGGCCGCCGTGGCCGTAGGGCACGGTGTGGTCTTTGTCGCAGCGCACGGCGGGGCGGCGGCAGCCGGGGAAGGTGCAGGTCCGGTCGCGGATCTCGATCAGGTGCCGCAGCCGCGGGGTGAGCTGGTAGCCGCGGGTTTCCCGCTGGTGGCCGCAGCCGGGGAAGGCGAGCGGGTCGATCTTGATCACCAGGCCGCGGCCCGCGCCGCCGGGGCTGGCGCGGTCACCGGCGGGGCTGGCGCGGTCCCGGCCGCGGCAGCCGTGCCCGATCACCCGCCCGGTGCCGTCGGTCACGGTCAGGCACCACCGGGTCGCCGGGTGGCGGGCGGCGGCGCCGGCCAGCAGGCGGGTGGTGGCGGCGTCCAGCGGCCCGAACCCGGCGGCCTCGCCGGGTTCGTCGGCCAGGTCCAGCAGCGTCGTCAGCGGCACGGTCAGGTTCACCGACCCAGCCAGCCGCCCAAGATCAAGACCACTCCAGGTGGATCCGGCCGGCCTTGCAGCGGCACCGGCGTCTGTTCCGGCACCGGCGTCTGTTCCGGCACCGGCGCTGCCCAGGGCGGATGCCGGGGGACGCGCCAGGGAGGCTGCCGTCGCGTCACCATCCGGCCCGGTGCCACCTCTGATCCCGGCGCTATCATCATCAGGCCCGCCCTCACCGTCGGCGCCAGCGCCCAGACCGGTGCCAACCAGCGTGGCACCGGCACCGGCGTCTGCGTACCAGCCATCCTCACCGCCGTCATCATCACGTCCGCGGGCCGCCGCCGCAGCGGCACTGGAGCCAGCGTCTGCGTCTGCGTACCAGCCACTTTCGGCGCCGCCACCATTGGGGCCGCTGGCTGCGGCCGGGGTGGCCGCAGGCGCACCTGCGGCGGTGGGGGCGGGCGCTGCGTCACTTTCACCAGCGCGGCCGTTCGCACCCGCAGCGGCGGCTTCTGCGGCGGCGTACCAGCCACGCTCAGCTGCGCGGCCGCCCGCAGCACCAGCCACGGCCGGGGGCGGGGCGGCTGCGCGGGCGCCGGCATCGGGTGTCTGGTGCGGTGCCGTGCGCGGGCGGTAGGTCACCGGGTGGCTGAACGGTGCCGGCGGGGGCGGGCAGCAGCTGATCCAGCAGCTGATCCAGGGGCTGGCCGGCCAGCAGGGCCAGGTACACCCGGGCGCGCAGCACGTCCAGGCCACCGGCGGCGCCCCGGGTTTTCAGCTCGCGGGCGATCGCGGAGATCCGCTGATCGGCGGCCAGCACCCCGGCGGGTGGCAGATCCCGCCCCGCCAGGGCCTTCGTGCCGGCCGGCTCGTCCCACAGCTCGACCCGGGCGTCCTTTTCCGCGGTTTCGCGGCGCACCCGCGCTGCGGCCGGATCGGCCGCCAGCACCGCGCGGCGGACCGCCGCGCGCAGCTCACCGGCCGTCTCGCCGGGTGCCTTGACCAGCACCATGTCCTCGACCGCGCGGGCGAGGCCCGGCTCCAGCCCGGCCACCCCGTCGATGATGGCCAGCGCCTTCGGCATGTCGATCCGGCCAAGCCGGAGCCCGGCGGCCGTGGCAGGCAGATCCGCCAGGGACCTCGCCCGGTCGGCCAGATTCTCCGCGCCCCGCCTGGTCAGCGTCAGCGCACACGCCAGCTCATCCGCCACGCAATCCACCGGCTGGCGGACGGAGCTGCCCGGGCCATATACGCCCGCACCGCGCTCACGGCGGGCGGTCAGCTCGCTCACGGCGGCGAGCTCACCGGCCGCCGCCCACGACGACAGCCGCCGCCAGGCCCGCAGCACCCCGATCAGCTCGTCGTCAGACAGCACGCCCAGCCCCCCGGCCCAGGCGTCCGCGGTGAACCCCGCTAGCACCGGACCCGGATCGAGCACGTCAAGCACGCCGCCGTCGGCAAAGCCGATACCCATCCCGCTGCCGTCACGTATGAGCAGCCCGGCCGGGAACAGTTCGGGCGGCGCGGCGGCGCGTTCCGCTGCCGCCTGGGTGATCAGCGGTTCCGAGGCGACGTCACAGTCGGCATTGGCAGGCCGATCGCTGTGAGGATCAGGCGCAAGGCCCCACAACTCCGCTTCTGTGGGCGGCTCGCCGACACCGAGCGCGGCTATCTGCTCAGCCAGCACCGCAAACTGCCAGGATTCCTCGTCCCGCGTGCCGCGCGTCCACGCCGCCCCGGTACCGCAGGAGGCGAGCGGATCGGCGTCGGCCTCGGCCGAACAAGCAGGCGCAGGCACCGGGGAAGGCACGGGCGTCGGCGCAGCTACGGGCACCGGCGCAGGCACCGGCCCTGGTGCGGGATCGCACGCAGACACGGTCACCGAACTCACCTCCTTGGGCAGCTAGGTGGTAGCAATACGAACATTTTAGCGATAACAGCGAACCCTCGGGCGGATATCCACAACACAGGCGTGGGCCAGTTGAGTTATCCACAGATGCAGGGATTGCCGCTTGCACCAACCACGCCAGCAAACCCTTTGATCACCAGCTGCAATGCGGAGGGGTGCGGCCTGACGATTGAGATACCTGCGGCGATTTCACGCAGTCACCAGCCAGGCACGGAATCCGCATCAGAGAGGTCTTCTTGGCTCTGTAGTCCAGGACGATAGCCCACGACCCCGCCCAGGTAGCCCACGACCCCGCCCAGGTAGCCCACGACCCCGCCCAGGTAGCCCACGACCCCGCCCAGGTAGCCCACGACCCCGCCCAGGTAGCCCACGACCCCGCCCAGGTAGCCCACGACCCCGCCCAGGTAGCCCACGACCCCGCCCAGGTAGCCCACGACCCCGCCCAGGTAGCCCACGACCCCGCCCAGCCGGGCATCTCGCGGCATTGCCGTCGTCGCACGCAGAACCGACTACGCGCTCCCCGAGAACAAGCAGAGCCTTGCGAACCACCTGGCAGCGGTTCGCTCAAGGTACCTCTCACAGACCACGAGATGCGCGTTTCGCAAGGTACTTGCGTTAGAACAGTGACGTCGTGCGATGACCACAGCTCGCCGAGGGACGTAGCCTGAAATCGTGCGTGACATTCTGACCGAAATCTCCGCGTGGTGGCAGGCCGGAGAGACGTTTGGCCTCGCCACGGTGGTCCGGACCTTCCGCAGCGCGCCACGCGACCCTGGCGCGGCGCTCGCCGTATCTGCGGCGGGCGACGTGGTGGGGAGCGTATCCGGCGGGTGCGTCGAGGGCGCCGTATACGAGGTCGCACGTGAGGTCTGCGATACCGGCAAGCCGGTGCTGCAGACCTATGGCGTCAGCGACGACGACGCGTTCGCTGTCGGGCTGACGTGCGGCGGAATACTCGACGTCTTCGTCGAGCCGGTGGACAGGTCCAGCTTCCCCGAACTCGGCGACATCGCGGCGGCCGTGGGAACTGGTGAGCCCGTCGCCGTCGCGACGGTCGTGGCCGGGCCGGGCAGCCTCGGTGCCCGCCGGGTGATCTGGCCTGCTGACGCGTCCGGCAGCCTCGGCCTCACCAGGCTCGACGACGCCGTGGACGACGACACCCGTGGCATGCTCGCGCAGGGGCTCACCGGCATGCGGCACTACGGCGCACGGGGGGAGCGGCGGGCGGACGAGCTCAGCGTCTTCGTGCATTCGTTCGCCCCGCCGCCCCGGATGGTGGTATTCGGTGCGATCGATTTCGCCGCTGCGGTGGCCAGCATCGGCAAATACCTGGGCTACCACGTGACGGTCTGCGACGCCCGCCCGGTCTTCGCCACGCCTGCGCGGTTCCCCGACGCCGACGAGGTCGTGGTGGACTGGCCGCACCGCTTCCTGCAGCGGATGGCCGTGGACGAGCGCACAGTAATCTGCGTGCTCACGCATGACCCCAAGTTCGACGTGCCCGTACTCGAGGTGGCGCTCCGCACGCCTGCCGCGTACGTCGGTGCGATGGGCAGCCGGCGGACCCACGAGGACCGGCTCGAGCGGCTGCGTGCGGTCGGGCTGACCGAGGCCGAGCTGGCGAGGCTACGGTCGCCGATCGGCCTCGACCTCGGGGCCAGGACGCCGGAGGAAACCGCGGTGTCGGTGGCCGCCGAGCTGATTCAGTTGCGCTGGGGAGGGTCGGGTCAGGCGCTGACGTCCACCGACGGCCGAATCCACCATGAACGGCCGGGGGACAGGCAGCCGGTTCCGTGAGTACGCAGCCGGTCCCATGAGTAAGCAGCCGTGAACGCGCGCCCGCACGTCGCCGGTGTGCTGCTCGCCGCAGGGGAGGGGACCAGGTTCGGCAAACCTAAGGCGCTCGCCGAGTTCGAGGGTGAGCCGCTCGCCGACCGCGGCGTGCGGCTGCTGCGGGACGGCGGCGCAGCGCCCGTGATCGTCGTAACGGGCGCCGTCACGGTCGAGCTCGCGTGGGATCTAGCCGACGTGATCGTCGCGCACAACCCCGCCTGGCTGACCGGAATGGGCTCGTCGCTCGCGGTCGGACTAGGGGCCGCCCCCCCAGCCTCACGTGCCGCGGTCATCGCCCTGGTGGATCAGCCACTCGTGGGCCCGGAGGCGGTGCGACGGCTGATCGCGGCCCACCGCGACGGCGCGGCCGTTGCCGTGGCCACCTACCATGGCGAGGCGCGCAACCCCGTGCTGCTCGCCCGCGAGTACTGGGCCGGGGTGATCGAGCATGCTGTCGGCGACGTCGGGGCGCGCCCGTTCTTGCGCGCTCATCCTGAGCTGGTCACGCGCGTGGAATGCGGCGACACCGGTGACCCCGCGGACGCGGACACCCCGGCGGACCTGGCGGCGTTTGCCCTGTTGGCCAACAGCCCCGGCAGCGCCGGCCGCACCGACAGCACCGACAGCACCGACAGCACCGACAGCACCGACAGCACCGACAGCGTCAGTGCCGCACAAACTCGAGCCCCCAGGCATGGGTCACGCCCTGACCAGGTGTCAGGGTGATCAGATCCTGCCCGGTGGCGAAGCTGTTGGGCGGGCAGGTCATGGGCTCGATCGCGATCGCCTGCCGGCGATGTGGCTCGCCGAGGCTGTCGCCCGTGAAGACCTGTAGCCATCCGTAGCCATCGCCAACCCAAAGCGCAAGCTCGCCGTGTCCTGTGCACACGCGGGTCCACGCCTTGCCATCGTCGTCGCGTTCCAGGCCGGTGAAGGCGTGGTTGATGTGTGTGCCGCCGAGTGGCCGGGCCCGCCTGAAGTCGAACGGCGTACCGGTGATGTCACTGGGCGGATCGGTCGGGATACCGCGTTCGTCCGCGTGCAGCCATCGCGACGCGGGCACGGTCAGCAGGTAATCGTCGATCCGGGTACCGCCGCTCAGGTACGGGTGTGATCCGGTGCCGTAGGGCGCGGCGCGGCTTCCTGAGTTGCGCGCGGTGAGGTCGACTCGCAGGCCGTCCGCGCCAACCCGGTACTGTGCGTCCAGCTCTAGGCAGAACGGATAGCCGGGCCGTCCGTGCAATACGTGTGTAAGCAGCACGCGGTCTGGCTCGTGCTGCACCGGAGCCCAGCTCGCCCAGCGGGTCAGCCCGTGGATCGCGTTGCCAAGCTCCGGCTCGGAAAGGTCGAGCTGATGAGTGGAACCGGCGAAGGCGTAACGGCCATGGTCGATGCGGTTCGGCCATGGCGCGAGAAGCTGACCCGCGGCGCCCGGGGGAAGCTCATCCGGCTGGTAAGAGGCGATGAGCGGGCGGCCCGCGTGGGTGAGCTCACGCAGGCCGGCGCCGACCTCGGTGACCGTCGCCCGGTAGTCGCCTGCTGAGATCTCATACTGCGCTCCAGTGATCGGGATCATCCCTCCGATATACCAGTGCCCCACCTTCGCTGTCCGCAGCGGGTCGCACATCGATCGTGACGGTCGGCGAGGCGAACGGTTCATTGATGCTCGTCGCCGAGCCCGGTTGCCTCCAGGTCGAGCGAGCGCTGCACGCGCCTGCGGGTCACGTCGCTGATATTGCCGTTTTCGTAGAGCCGGTTCAGCTCTGCGTTCTCCACCGCGATGAGGTCCCGGCGGATGTCACGGTCGGCTGCGCCGGTCGATTCGGGATCCGGGCTTTCATCCATGCGGGCGCGGTTGTGGCTGATGCGGGCTTGCAGGCTGCGGCGGAGCCGGTCGACCACCACGTCGGGCACGGCCTCCAGGTCGGCGAGTTCGTCCAGGCGCGCGAGCCCCGCTTCGGCTAGGCGAAGCCGCGCGACGGTCTCCTCGTGCCGGGTGTCGGCCGCGGGCCTGCTGATCCCGGCGAAGCGGACGAGCGGTTCGAGCGTGAACCCTTGCAGGATCAGCGAGATCGCGATGACCGCTGTCGCAAGCACAAGGACGAGGTCACGCTCGGGCAGTGGGGACGCTATGGGCGACGCGGGGGACGCGGCGGTGGTCAGCGGGATGGACAGTGCCGCCGCCAGCGGCACCACGCCGCGTGTGCCCGCCCACGACACGACGGCGGGCACCTGCCAGGACGGGCGCCGTGCGCCGCGCCGCCACTGGACTATCGCCGAGAGCGGGAAGACCCACAGGACCCGTGTCGCGATAAGGGTCCCCGAGATCGCGAGTGCCTCCAGCGGCCACCGCTGCCCGGTGCGGGAAAGGGCGCGGATGAGCGTGGGCAGCTCGAGGCCGATGAGACTGAAGACCACGCTTTCGAGCAGGAAGACGACTGTCTGGTAGACCGAGTGCAGCTGCAACCGCGTCTGCGGGTTCGTCACCCGCTGCAGCCGCGCGCCGATAATCATGCCGGCCACGATGACCGCGGTCACTCCGGACACCCGCAGCGTCTCGGCGAGCACGTAGGCTGCGTACGGTGTGACCAGGGCCACGACGGTCTCGAGTACGGGGTCACTTATCCGCCTCCGGACAATCACGACCCCGGCCGCGATCGCGCCACCTGCGAGCGCGCCGCCGCCCGCCAGAACAGTGAACTGGCCGATGCCGTGCAGCCATCGCATGCCCGTGGACGTCCCTGCTGCGGTCCCGGCCACGGCGAGCGAGACCGCGATCCGGAAGAGCACCAGGCTGGTCGCGTCATTGAACAGGCTCTCGGCCTGCACGAGTGCCTGCACCCGGCTCGGCAGCGACAGGCGCCGCCCGAGCGCGGTCACCGCGACCGGGTCCGTGCTCGCGAGTACCGCGCCGAGAACGAATGCCATGCTCGCGGTCAGTGGAGCCACGGCCGCCGCAACCAGGGCGACCGCACCAGCGGACATCAGCACCAAGCCCACCGCAAGTACGGTGACCGGGCGCCATACATCGCGCAGATCCCGCCAGGGCAATTCCTCGCTCGCCGTATAGAGCAACGGCGGCAGGACCACGAGGCTGACCACGTCAGGCGTGACACGGACGGGCGGAACACCCGGCAGCAGGCCCACCACCAGGCCGGCCGCGACAAGCAGCGAGGGAGCCGGGATGCGCAGCCGTTTGGCAAAAGCCGCGACCACAGTGGCCAGAACAACGAGTGCAAGTACGGTCTCAACACTCCGCACGCCGCTGACCTCGCCAGATCGATGTCGTGACGGCCGAGCAGAATCGCGGTGGCCGCGCCGCCCGCGGTGCACGCGAAGGGTTCCGTGGGGTCGCCACCCGGTCCCGCACCGCCCGGCGTACCATCCCGCATTGTACGTCGTCAGAAGATCGGCTCCCGGCCGGGCCAGCCAGGCGAAGGCACAACCGCGATCATGACTCGGGCACACCTCACTCGGCCTCGCATGAGGTCGCCGCGTAACACGTCCCCGCGTGGCCTGCGTTTCTGTGCCCTCTGCGGAGTCGCAGGTCCTGTGTTGTTCACTGCCGCATGGCTGGTCAGTTCGCTGCGCCAGACCGGTCATTCGGTGGCAGAGGTCCAGCTCAGCGGCTTGGCGGCAATCGACGCGCAGGAGCCGCAGATCATGATGGCGGGATTCGTCGCACTCGGCGCCGGCTCGATCGCGTTCGGCATCGCCCTGGGCCGGTTGCTCGGCGCACGGGGGGCGGGGACCCAGCAGCCGGCCGGGGCGGGCACCCAGCTGCCGGCCGGTCCGGGCAGCCAGCCCGCGGCCACCGGTACGGGGCCGTGGCTGGTCGTGGTCGCGGGCGCGGCGGCGGTCGCCGCGGGCCTGCTGCGGCGTGATCACATGCTTCTCGTCGGCCCCGGATTCGCGGGTGAGTCGTGGCACAACCAGGCGCATGACATCGTCAGCGGTGTGGCGTACACGGCGATGATCGCCGGGCCGATCGCGCTGGCCCGCCGTTTCCGCGCTGACCCCTTCTGGTCGGTTCTGCGTCCTGCGATGCTGGCCCTCGCTCTGGTCAGCGCGACAACGCTGGTGCTCTTCGCGTCACGGGTGCTCGAGCCGTGGAACGGGATCGTGCAGCGGATCGCCGTCACACTGCCGCTCGCGGCCGAGACACTCGCGGCAGTGCGGATGCTCGCCGCAGCGCGGGTGCTCGCCGTGGCCAAAATCGCGAACCCTTTTCCCTAACGGCTGCGCGGTGTGGCGTAGCACGCTGGTGTGGCCGCGCGCGGGTGTGCCGGGGGCTGCGGGGGGTCGTCCCCGGGGATCCCCCCGTAGACCGTGGCGCCGCTCACTGCTGGCTGAGAATCGGCCGATTTACAGGATCCTTCTGCGAATCACCGTGCGTTCGAGGACGGTCCACGCGGTCGTGGTCAGCAGGTACAGGCCCGCGGCCAGCGGCACCACAGCTGCTACGAGCATGGTGCCGTACGGCGCCAGCCGGGTCAGCATGCCGACCACGCCGCCGGGCGTCTCGGGACGCGGGACAGGGAGTTTCCCGTCGGGCTTCACGCCCGGTCGGCCGGTGCGCGTGGTCGGCTGCCCACCGCGGATGGCCGGCTGCCCGGCGCGCTCCCGGCCAGGCTGGCCTTGGCCGGTCGGGGTGCGCGCCATTCTCGCGGAGAACACGGCCACGACCCCGAGCAGCGCGAGCAGACCCAAGAAGACGACGCCCTGTTGGCTGAACGGCCCTGCACCGCTGAGCAGGCGGCTGGCAAGGGGAACGCCGAGCAGGTGGTGGGTGAGCAGTGTGTTGGGGGAGCCGTGCACGTCACGCGACAGATACAGCCGGTACATGACGCTGAGGAAGGGCAGTTGCACCAGCAGGGGTAGGCAGCCCGCGAACAGTCCTGCTCCCTCGGCTTGTTTCAGTTTGCTCAGCTCGCGTCGCAGCCGCTCGGGCTGGCGTGCGTAACGCCTTTGCAACTCCTGGAACTGAGGCAGCAGCCGTGCGCGGGCACCCTCCCCGCGGATCGCGTAGTAACTCAGCGGCAGCAGCAGCAGCCGCCCTGCCACGGTGAATGCGATGATCGCGGCGGCCGTCGCGAGGCCGCCAGGCAACGGGGCGAGCCAGGTCGCGAGAGCGGATACGACGTGATAGGCGACGCCGACCGGAACATCGAGAAGACGGGAAATATTGAGCAGACGGGACATTATGCGCAACCCTCCAGCGGGTCAGATGTGACGGAATGACAGCTGGAGGCGGCCGCGTGCACACGTCAAGCGCCCGCAGAGCCAGGGTGAGGCACTTGCGGTGCCCTGGTCAGGCACCTGCGGGCAGCAACGTGCCCAGGTCAGGCACCGGCTGTGCCCATGAACAGCGACAGGGCGACTGAACAGCGACAGGGCGACTGAACAGCGACAGGGCGACAGACGCGGCGGGCTCAGGCGGCCGCCGGGCCCGATGCGGGTGCCCTCGGGCGGCTGCGGCCTGCGGCGTCAGGGTCACGCTGCCGCAGGAAGGCGGAGCGGCGGGACCGCGCGCGCAGCGCCGTGGCACGGCTGCGCAGCGGGATCACCGTGACCGTCCGGGCGGACCGGGCGGCGCGGGCGAGGAATCCGGCGAGAGCGCACGTCAGCGCGGCTGCGGCCAGTGCCATCAGGCCGGACGGCGTGCCGATCACGTGCCCGGCGAAGTGGCCGTAGCCGGTCAGTTGCGCGAGCAGGCCACCCATCGGTGCGACGAGCACGGTGACCTCCATCCGCGTAACCGGAGCTTGCGTCCCGGAGCTTGCGTCCCGGAGCTTGCGTCTGCGCTACTGTTCTGCGCCACTATTGTGTCAGTCACGTCTGTCCCGCACCATGGGCCGTTCGCATGGTCGCAGCGCCCGCCTGCGCTGAAGCCGGCTGCCTGCTACCCACCGGGTTCGTGGTGACGTCGCATACTGAAGATGCGCCCGTGGTGGGGTCGCATCCTGATACGGGAGATAATGACGGTCGTGGGCAGTGACTATGACATTCCGACGGTGCCGCTGCCCGGCGGCGTGGACATGCCGATCGTGGGCTTCGGTACCTGGCGGCTGCGTGTCCGGCAGGCATACGAGTCGGTCCGCTTCGCCCTGGAACTCGGGTACCGGCACATCGACACGGCCACGATGTACGGCAACGAGGCGGAGATCGGGCGCGCGCTGCGCGACAGCGGCGTGGACAGGCACGAGGTCTTCCTGACCACGAAACTGCCCGCGGGCAACGTCGGCCGCGAACGCGAGACGCTCGCATCGAGCCTTCGCGGGCTCGGCATCGACTACGTCGACCTGTGGCTGGTGCACTGGCCGCCGCGGGCAGGCGCGCGGCCGCAGACCTGGCGCGAGTTCTTGGCGGTGCGCGAGCAGGGTCTCGCGCGGGCGGTCGGGGTAAGCAACTACAGCATCGGCCAGATCGACGAACTCGTCGACGCGACCGGGCAGGCGCCTGCGGTGGACCAGATCCCGTGGAGCCCGCGCAAGCACGACCCCGGTCCTGCTGGCCGCTCACCGCGACCGTGGCGTGGCCGTCGAGGGATACAGCCCGCTCAAGGGCACCGATCTGCGCGACCCGGTTCTTGCCGAGATCGCGTCCAAGCACGCGGTCACACCCGCTCAGGTCGTGCTGCGCTGGCACATCGAGCATGGGATCGCCGTCATCCCGAAGTCCGGAGCAGCGGGAGCGCATCGCCTCGAATTTCGACCTGTTCGGCTTCTCCCTCGATCCAGGCGAGATCGCCCGCATCGAAGACGAGGCGCACCGCTAGCTGGCCGCGACCCGCCCTCCTTCATGGTCCGGCAGCCGCGCAGCAAATTGGCGCGAAAGAACACAGGGCATGCGAAACATCGAAACGGCGTCCGCGTGGATAGTCTTGGGCCGCAGATCTGCGTCGCGCGAAGGGTTGCGCGGAGGGTGGCTGACCGTGGCTCGGGATGAGGCGGCAATCGGCTGCGTGGGCGTCCTCATCGTCGCTACCCGCGGGTCCGGCAGGCCCCGGGGAAGTGCTCGTCAAGATCCGCGGAGGATCGGAGGCGTATCTGGCATGGTCGGACAAGCCGCTCAAGAAAGGCGAGACCGTGCTGGTCATCGACTCCCGCGGTGCGAGGGCCGTCGACGTGATCGAGTGGGCCGGCCCGCTGGACGTTACTGGCAGTGATGCCAACGACTCCATTTAGGAGATGAACGATGTTCGGTTACCGCGTTCCAAACCCCGACGAGGCCATGCTGGTCGCGGGCGGAAGGCATGGCAAAAACGCCGCGCCATTCCGGGTCGTCACCGGCCACGGCGCGTTCGTCGTGCCCGGCATCCGCAGGGCCAGCTTCCTGACGCTGGCGATGTGCGAGGCGGAGGTCGCAGAAACCTGCGTCACCAAGCAGGGCATTTCTGTGAATGTCCGTTCGGTCATCGCGTTCAAGGTCGGCAACGACGAGGAGAGCATCGTCAACGCCGGGCAGCGGTTCTTGTCCGACCAGGATCAGATGTCCGTGCTCACCGGCCGCATCTTCGCCGGCCACCTGCGCTCGATCATCGGCTCGATGACCGTCGAGGAGATCGTCACAGAACGGCAGAAGCTGGCGACCGAGGTTCTGGACGGCTCGAAGGCGGAGATGGCCAAGATCGGCCTCATCGTCGACTCGCTGCAGATCCAGTCGATCGACGACATGGGGACCGGCTACATCGACGCGATGGCTGCCCCGCACGTCGTCCGCCATCCAGCGGCAGGCGAAGATCGCGCAGGCACAGGCGAACCAGCAGGCAGCCGAGGCCGAGCAGGAGTCGCAGCGCAAGCAGGCCGAATACGCGAGGCAGACGGCGGTCGTGCAGGCGCAGTACAAGGCTGAGGTGGACAAGGCACAGGCCGAGGCGGCGCAGGCCGGCCCGCTGGCGCAGGCGGACGCGCAGCGTGCGGTCATCGCCGCCCAGACCGAACTGGCAGCAGCGCCAGGCCGAACTGCGCCAGCAGCAACTGGTGGCCGAGATCGTGAAGCCGGCCGAGGCCGACGCGGAGCGGGTGCGGATTCTCGCGCACGCCGAGGCGGAGCGGATGACGGTCCAGGCCCAGGCCGCGGCGTCGAACGACCGTGTCGCGCTCGACCGGATGCTCATCGACCAGTTGCCGCTGATCGTCAAGGAGGCGGCAGGCGGCTTGGCCAGTGCGAACATCAGCGTCCTGAACGGCGCCGATGGCCTCGGTGAGCTTGCCGCCGGGCTCGTCGCCCAGGGTGTGACGATCCTCGACCTGGTCAAGAAGAACCTCGCGGCATCGCCTGAGCACGGCGGCAACGGACCCGCCCGCCTGCCTGCCGGGCGGCAGGACCAGCAGGCCGCGACGTAGCCGGGCCGAGCGGGACTTCGTGCCGGTTCTGGCCGTAGCGCCGCGCTGCCGCGGCCGCCCTCCTCGCCTGGGTCTACCTGCTCGTGGGGCACGGCGGCTACTGGCGCACCGATCAGCGCCTCCCGCCCAGCGACGGCCTCCACCGCGTCAGCCCCCGCGACGGTCCACCGCGGCGCTGGCCCTCGGTCGTGGCGGTCGTGCCCGCCCGCGACGAGGCGAGATCCTGCCGCTCACCTTGCCGACACTGCTCGCGCAGGATTATCCGGGTCCGTTCGACGTGGTTCTGATTGACGACCGCAGCAGTGACGGCACGGCCGAGGTCGCGGCCGCGATCGCAGCCCGCGCCGCCGCCGCCTGCCCCGCCGCCTGCCCCGCCGACCCTGCCGCCCGGCTGCCGCCGCCGTGCCGCTGCGCGCCGCCGTACCGCTGCGGGTCATCCGGGGAGAGCGGGCGCCGGCGGCTGGGCGGGCAAGGTGTGGGCCATGGAGCAGGGGATCCGTGCGGCGGGTGAGAGCGAGTACGTGCTGTTCACCGACGCCGACATCGCCTACGAACAGGGGATGCTGACCGCTCTGGTGGAGGCGGCGATGGCGGACCGGCGCGATCTGGTCTCGCAGATGGCGCTGCTGCGTGCCCAGACCGCATGGGAGCGCATCCTCGTGCCCGCGTTCGTCTACTTCTTCGCACAGCTCTACCCGTTCAGGCGGGTGAACCGGCCGGGCGGGCGTACCGCCGCGGCGGCGGGCGGCTGCATGCTGGTCCGCCGTCAGGTGCTCGCCGACGCCGGCGGAATGCAGCGGATCCGTGGCGCCTTGATCGACGACGTCGCACTCGGGCGCCTGATCAAGTGCTCGCCGGCACGCGGCAGGTGCTGGCTCGGATTCGGCACGGGCGTCGTCAGCCTCCGTCCGTATCCCAGGCTCGCCGAGCTGTGGCACATGGTCACGCGGAGCGCCTACTACCAGCTGCGCTATTCGCCGGTCCTGCTCGCCTGCACAATCGCTGGCCTGCTGTGGCTCTATCTGGTCCCGCCCGTCGCCGCGCTTGCAGGCCTGGTCGGCGCGGCGGCAGGCAGCGGCTCGGCCGCGTGGTGGTGCGCGGCCGCGGGACTCGCGGGCTGGCTCGTCATGGCCGTGACCTACCTACCCATGCTGCGGCTGTACCGGCTTTCGCCGATACGCGCCGTCGGCCTGCCGCTGATCGCGCTCATGTACGCGGCGATGACCCTCGACTCCGCCCGCCAGCACCGGGCCGGCCGCGGCGGCGCATGGAAGGGCCGCGTCGCCGCCGGTGTGGCGGACGGCGCCCCAGGCCAGGACGTTCCGCCAGGTCGGCGCCCGCAGCGTCACCAGGACTGATACGTGAATCGGCCGATTCCCATCCAGCAGCGGGCGGCCACTACCACAGGCGGGGGGATCCCGTGGGATGGAGCCCCCCGGGGCAATACAGTCTACGGCTGCCGCGTGGCGTGCCGATCGCTCCACAGCCGCGTGCCAGGGGTCGTCCCTATGGGCTCGACCAGCGCAGGGTGAGCTCGTTTATTCCGTAGATGCCCTCCACGCCGCCGAGGTCAGGTACGCAGTCGGGCGCAGGACCTGGCAGGCGCGGTGCGAGGAACGCCAGCGCCTCCTCGAGTTCCGCACGGGCCAGGTTCGTGCCAAGGCAGTAATGCGGCCCGGCGCCGAACGTCAGCAGCCGGTCGTCGCGGTCGGCCGTGATGCCGAACCACTCGCGGTCGGCCGGCTCACCGGCGCCGCAGTTAACAATCTCGCGGTTGGCCCGCTCCGCGCAGATCGCCACGATCGTCCCGGCCGGGAAGACCACGCCGCGTTGCTCTACCTGCTCGACGCAGATCCGCGCGGTGAACGGGGTGATCGGCTCGAATCTCAGCACCTCGCTGACGGCCCGCGAGATCAGGTCCGGGCGGTGCGCCAGGATCGCCCACTGGTCCGGGTACACGGCGAACAGCCGCAAGGCGTGCGCGAGATGGCTCTGCGTGGTGTCGATGCCGCCCGCGATCACGTTGAGCACGAGGTTGACGCACTCGCTGTGCGAAAGCCGGTCGCCTTCCGCCTCCGCGGCGAGCAGGCTGCTGATCAGATCGTCGGAGGGCGCCGCTCGCCGCTGGCCAAGCAGTTCCTCGGCGTAGTCGCAGGCCGCCGCGGTGGCGCGCTCGATGCTGGGGAGATCGTCGGCCAGCGCCCGGATGTCGAACTGCCGCTGTACCCAGCTCGACCACTCGTGCAGCCGCGGCGCGTCCGCCACTGGCGCGCCGAGTATCGTCGATCGTCAGCGAGGGGTACGGCTTGGCGACCGGTCACGATCGCCACGGCAGCTCCCTCGGCGCGGAGTATCTACCTTAGAGGTCGCGCGGATGGGGGCGTCGGGTCCCCGCGCTCAGCCCCGCCGTCCCAGGCGCGTTCCTGCGGGTCATCCGGTGGCGCACAGCCAGGACGCGGCACGCGGACTTTTACAGTTGCACTCTGGGACGCTGGCTCGCACTTGTTGCCCACTAATCCGTTGATAACGTTTTCCGACAACGTTTTCCAAGCGCATTTCTGGCTCGACAACGTTTTCCCTGGGTGACAACGTTTTCCCGATGCCTACGCCGCTCGTATAGATCATGTGCGCAGCATCAGAAAACAGCTGCAGCAGCGTAATGGCGGCGAAAAAAAGGGCGGACATTGAGCACAAATTATATTCTTTCGATTGGCGGCAGTAATATTTTGCGTGTCGCATCGCATGAATTGAAGTGTCATCGGGAAGTCTCATGTACGGCGCCTCACGGCGTCTCCACAGTTGAGATCCAAGGCAGCTCTTCGCGGCCGACCAGGGGGAGGACTCGACAGTGATCCAATCGACGCGCGTGGCCACCGGCACGGCTCGCCTCGCGGTGGCTTGACCTTGAGCCACTTCACCGCCACCACATCCGCTGGCCGGCCGTGGCATCGCCGGTCCGGCACGGTGCGGGGGACCGCCGACGGTCACACGGGGTCTGGCGACAGCCGGCCCGCAGCGAACAGCCGAGGATCATCAGCCACCAACAGAAAGGCACGGGAACCCAATGTCCAAGATGCTGTTCAAGCGCGCTGCGGTGAGCGGCGCTGCGTTCGTGGCGCTCGGCTTCGCCGGCGCGATGAGCCTGCCGATGGCTGACGCGGCGACGACCCATCCGGCCGTCGCGCAGAGTGCCCAATCGGCGCAGGCGCACCAGCACCCGGGTTACTGGTGCGGCCACTGGCCCTGGATTCACTGGTGCTACTACCACGACTACGGTCACGGTCACGGCTACGGTCATGGCCACGGCTACGGCGACGGTCATGGCCACGGCTACGGCGACGGTCATGGCCACGGCTACGGCGGCGGCGACGGTCACGGTGGCGGTGACGGCCATGACGGCCACGGTCACGGTGGCGGCGACGGCCATGACGGCCACGGTCACTGAGTTGTAACGGAGGCCGCGGGCTGGCGGGCGGGAACCGCCAGCCCGCGGCGCCATCTGGAGGCGGAAGCGCGCGACCTCCAGATGGCGGCGCCATCTGGAGGTCGCGTGGGCAGCACCGCCGGGCCCGGTGACGTGCTGTGGGCGCACGAGGCAGCGGGTCTCGCATCCGGCTGGGGAGCGTCGCGGCCGGTAAGACGCACCAACCGGCCACTCCGGCCGTCCCTGCGCCCGGGCGCCTGAGCGGCGGCCTGCGACACGTCGGCCGCGACACGTCGGCCGCGACACGTCGGTCTGAGACGTTGTGGCCTGCGACACTGTGGCAATGGCACTGTGGCGGGTACGTGACTTCCACGAGGACGATCTCGACGCGGCCGTCCGGATGTGGGATGACCCCGCCACCACAGGGGGCACCCGATCTTCAGTCTCTCCGACCTGATCGCCGCGGTCCGTGCGCACGAGCCCGCGGTCGTGGCGGTGGTAGGTGACCAGCTGGTCGGCACGGCGGTCGCGACGGTAACGGGAGGCCGTGCCTGGCTGATGAGGATCAGCCTCGCACCGGCCTGGCGCAACCGGGGGATCGGCAGCTCAATGCTCAGCGAGCTGGAACGGCGCCTGGTGGCCGCCGGCGTGCACCGGATTGACTGCCTGCTGACGGGTGCGGGTGAGGTCGGCTCGCTGGCTCTTGAGAATTGCGGCTACACGGCTCGTCCCGGGATGCTCTTCTTCGAGAAGCTCGAACCCGTCGGACCGGGGCACGTCGGCGTTCTCGAGCAGCTCGGCGCCCGCCCAGTCCGGGCAGGCACCTGGGACCAGCTTGGCGGCATGGTCCGCGAGAAGGCGCTCATCGAGCGGCGGGTGATTTTGCCGCTCGCCCAGCCACAGCTCGCGGAGCGGCTTGGCCTTGTCCCGCCGCGTGCGGTCGTTCTTTTCGGCCCACCCGGGACAGGAAAGACCACGTTCGCCAAGGGGGTCGCCGGGCGGCTCGGGTGGCCGTTCGTGGAGCTGTTCCCCTCCCGGCTCGCGGGCGACTCGCCGACCGGTCTCGCCGCCGCCTTGCGTGAGGCATTCGCGCTCGTCGCGGAACTCGACAAGCTCGTACTCTTCATCGACGAGGTGGAAGAGATCGCCGGGCGCCGCCAGCCCAGGAGCCCATCGGCGGCTCAGGGCGTCACGAACGAGATGCTGAAGCTCATACCGCCGTTCCGCGAGCAGGAGGAGCGCCTCCTTGTCTGCGCCACCAACTCCGTCCGCGCGCTGGACAGCGCGTTTCTCCGGCACGGCAGGTTCGACTACGTGATCCCCGTAGGGCCGCCCGATTCCGGCGCGCGAAAGGCGATCTGGGAGCGGTACCTGGCCGCCATCCCGCATCACGAGCTCGACGTTGACGAGATCGTCAGCGCGTCTGACATGTTTACGCCAGCCGATATCGAGTTCGCCGCGCGCCGGACGGCGCAGCACGTGTTCGAGCGGGTCATGTTCGAAAAGGGTCCGGAACTCGCGGCCACGGCCGATGTCCTGCATGGCATCGCACGGACCCGGCGCACCCTGACGGCGCAGCTTGTCGAGGACTTCGAGCAGGACATTAGCGACTACGCGCGGGTCTAGCTAGCGGTCAGGCTGTGGCCAGCCTGACCGCCTCAGGTCTCGAACTCGGGCGGGGTCATGGTGAAACGCGCCTCGACCTGGGCCCGCACCGTCTGCTTGGCAGGCTCGAAGTCAAGATCCTCTTGTCTCTCCGCGATCTCGATGGCGCCGCCGCGGGCCGCCATCGCACGCATCCGGACCGGCTGTTGGACGTCGGTGAGCAGTCCGGCGTCTGCCGCCTCCGTAAGCCCGGTCACCCGGCCACCGAACGCCTCCGCGTACTCGCGTGCGCGGCGCAGTGCGTCCTGCGCGGCCGCCAGGCGCGCCTGGCGGTGCACCGGGCTGTCTGGCCGAAGGCTCCACCACGGTCCCGTCACGGCGACCATTTCCTCGCTCGCAAGGCCCGCTACCAGATCGCCGAGGACGGTGAAGTCCCCGACTGTCACCCCGACGCTTCCCTGGGCCACGTAGCCCGCGATACGCTCCTTGATCTTGCCGCCGATCTTGCTTGGCTTGAACTCGGGATGGACGTTGACGGAGCCGCTCTCGATCTTCTCCACTGCCGCTCCCTGCGCCCGCAGCAGCGCCATCACCTGGGCGTTCCGCTTGGCAAGCAGGTCGAGGGCACGGTGCCGGTCGGCGTCACGGGCCATCAGGGTGACAGAGACGACGGCGATCTCGGGGTCGACCTCGAGCGTCGCCTCACCACGGACAGAGATGGACGGCTGGGCGGTCATCTGCGCTCCGTTCGTCGCGCTGGTGGTTGCGCTTTCCTGTGCGCCATGGGGCCGGACCCGGGTATGCCCATCCTGCCCCCGAGCCGGTGGTGCCCGCGCCACGTGTAAGCGTCGGCCGCGATGACGCTTCGATGCGCAGCCCGTTAAGACTGTGTTGCCCCGGGGGGCTCCACCCCACGGGATCCCCCGCCTGTGGTGGTGGCCGCTCGCTGCTGGATGGGAATCGGCCGATTCACGTATCAGTCCTGGTGACGCGGGGCGACGCCGTAGTGGCGTGAAAATAGCGGGGGTGCTGCCGCCGCGCGGGCTGAGGTTTGTGGCAGGCGCTGCACGCGGCGGGTCAGCGGGAGGATGTCTTGCGGTACCGCCCGTGACGTCGTTTTCTCCTTGGCGCGGTAGAGGCCGCGTATCAGTCTGACGCTGGGATCCGGATATTCAAGGGGCCGTTGAGTGCCGCTTCGAGCGCGCGGGTCAGCTTCTTCCGCTTGCCCCCCGGTTCCCCGGGCGGTACCGCACTGGCAGGGTATCAGCGTACTACGGGAAGGGCAGGGAACGTGGAAGAGGTGACCGGTGAGCCGCTGTACCGGGACCGCGTCTGCGGCATCGACGTCGGCAAGGCGGAGATGTACGCGACGATCCGGGTGCCGTCGGATAAGGACCCGGCGCGGCGGGCGCAGGAGACCCGCAGCTTCGCCACCACGAAGCGGGGGGTGCTGGCGCTGGCGGACTGGCTGCGGTCCTGGCAGGTCCCGTGCGCGGTGATGGAGGCAACCGGGGACTACTGGAAAGGGCCGTTCTACCGGCTGGAGGCCGAGGGGCTGGAGTGCGTGCTGGCCGATGCCCGGCAGGTGAAGAACCTGCCGGGCCGGCCGAAGCGGGATCCGCCGGACTCGCGGTGGCTGGCCACGTGCTTCGAGCGCGGCGCGGTCACCTCCTGCTTCGTCGCGACCCCGGAGTTCCGGGTGATCCGCGAGCACACCCGGTACCGGCGGGACCTGACCGGCGAGCGGACCCGGGAGAAGCAGCGCGCGGAGAAGCTGCTGGAATCGGCCGCGATCAAGCTGTCATCGGTGGTCAGCGACCTGCACGGGGTGACCGGCCGGGACATCATGGACCACCTGATCGCCGGGGAGCGCAATCCCAAGGTGCTGGCCCAGCTCGCCCGGGCCCGGGCCCGCCGCAAGATCGCCGAGCTGGAAGCCGCGCTGGAAGGCGCGGAGTTCTTCACGCCCGAGCTCGCCGCGCTGCTGGCCACGATGCTCGCCCGCATCGACCGGCTCACCGCCGATATCGACGGGCTGACCGAGGTGATCGAGGCGGCTGCTGGCCCCGTACGAGGAACAGCTGCGGCAGGCCGGGTCGATGCCCGGCTGGGGACGCCGCGCCGCCCAGGACGCCCTCGCCGAGACGGGGGCCGGAATGACCCGGTTCCCGACCGGCGCGCACCTGGCCTCCTGGGCCGGGCGCACCCCGCTGGACAACTCCTCCGGCAGCGCAAAGGCCGGGCCAAGGCCAAGAAGGGCAACCGGTACCTGGCCGGCCTGTCTCGGCGAGACCGCCGTGGCCGCCGGCCGCACCCAGACCCGCGAGGGCGCCCGCTACCGGCGGCTGGCCCGCCGACGCGGCAAACCCAAGGCCCAGGTCGCCGTCGGCAACACCCAGCTGAAGGTCTACCACGCCCTGCTGTCTCACCCCGGCATGCGGTATCAGGACCTCGGCCCTGACTACTACGAGCGCCAGGCCAGCACCCGCCGGCAGATCGCCCACCACGTCGGCAAGCTCGGCGCCCTCGAGCTTCGAGGTCACCCTCTGCCGCATCCCCGGCGCCGGCCCTGACCCCAGCGAACCAGCAACCACCCAGGCCGCCTGACCCCCAACACCACCAGCGGCGGCCCCACCAAACACCGGCAGCTAACCCCCGCCACACCCCACCCCGGCTCCGCAAGCTCCGCCGGGGTGCTGCCGCGCGCCCCCGCTGAGGTCTTTTTTTCGGGTCAGGATCAAATGACACGCCTTGATTCAGGTGCTGCGGCGCCGCCGCCTGACCCGTGCGGCCGCGGCGCTCTGGGCATGGCGGTCCGGTGTGGCACCACGGGGGCGGCGTCCCTGGAGCACGCCACCCCCGTGGTGAGTACGCGACGGATCAGGTGCAGGCGGTGCCGTTGACCGTGAAGCTGGCCGGTGCCGCGTTGCTGCTCGTGAAGCTGCCGGTGAAGCCGACCGTGACCGAGCCTTTCGCGGCGATCGTGGCGTTGTAGGACGCGTTGGTGACGGTGACTTGCTCACCCGACTGGGTGTAGGTGGCGTTCCACAGGTTGGTGAGGGCGCCAGGGTCGGCCGCGATGATGGCGTTGCCCGCTGCCTCGTAGGCGAGGCGGATGTCGGTGCTCGGATCCCCGGAGCCCCAGGTGGCGCCCTGAGCGTAGGTATCGCCCGCGGGGGTGTGCGGCTCGTTGTGGAGGTCGAATCCGACGACGGTGGGATTGCCCGCGTACCGTTTGGCCAGGGCTGTCCAGTCGTTGATCCAGTTCTGGTTGGTGTAGGTGCTCGTGTACCAGAGGCCGTTCTGCTCCGCGGACTCGCCTGCCTCGGACCGGTGGTCGTCCAGGATGACCTTCAGGCCGTCCTGGCCGGCGTAGGTGACGATCTTGTCGAGGATCTGGAGTGAGGTCAGGCCCTTCAGGTCGGTGTTGACCGGCCCGGTGTTGCAGAAGCTGAGGTTCTGCGGCACCGGGTTCTGCTCGACCATCTGGTTGGAGAACGGGATGCGGATGGTGTTGTAGCCGAGATTCTTGATGTCGTCGATGATCGCGTGGTAATCCTGCGCCCACAGGCCGTGCGCGACCATGTCCGGCGTCTCGAACCCGTACCAGTTGATGCCCGCGATGCGGACCTGATTGCCGCCCGAGTCCAGGATCTGGTTGCCGCTCGTGTGCCAGAAACCCGAACCGGCGGCCGATGCCGCGTCCGCCGAGCGGCCAGCCGGGATCAGCAGGCCGGCCACGAGCACCGCGACCCCGCCGATCGCGATCGCGCCGAGCGCGCTGCCGACTGCCGTGCCGGTGGCGCTGCGTACGAGTCTGCCCACCACGGCACCGGTTTTCGTGGTACCGGGTTTCGTGGTACCGGGTTTCGTGGTACCGGGCGTCGTGGTACCGGGTGTCGTGGTACTGGCTGGCGCGTTGCGCGGGCCGGCTAACCCGGTCAGCCGCAAGCGGCCGGTACCGTGCCTGCGGGCCGTCCGCGGTCGCGGTGGCTGCATTGGTCGCCTCCTGGCAGCGCCTGACGTGGCTCGATGGCGCTGCATGCAGCATCGGCCGGGCGCGCTGGATGAGGAACCCGATGTGAAAGAACGCCTGAAAGTGCCAGGTCGCCGACTGCGGGGAGGATGAAAATTTCCCGTTGGGCCCTGGCGAGCGTGCCCCATGTCCCGTGCACCCCGCCACCCACAGCGCACACGGGTTGCGCAGCCCGTGGGCGCCCGGCCGGCAGCGATCACCGCATCGCCGCATCGCGGTGGCAGCCGCAGGGCGGCCGCAGGCTATGGCGCTGCGGCCGCCCGTGACAGCGGATCAGGCGGCTGCTTGACCGTGTCCGCCAGCCCGCTGCGACGTCATTTCACCTACACAGTGTGGGTGACGTGCCCGACGGTGAGCCGGGTGAAGCGGAACCATCCACCATGGCGACCCCTCACCTGGCGGACCCGCCAGAGCACGACCTGCACGTGATGATGGAAGAACCTGCCGCTTGAGCAGTGCGGAGTGCAGTTGTTCACCCATTCCGTGCCGCGCCCGAACGCCGTGGTCGGGCCCCAGCTGTACCACTGCAGGCCGGTCAGGTAGTCGTTCGCGTCCGCGCAGCTGACGATGAAGCTGTGCGGGCGGATCTGAGCGTGGCCGCGGCAGTCGAAGACGACAACCGGGATCCCCGGATGCGTGGCCTTTCCTGCGTGCCCGGGTTGACCAGACTGGCCCGGCTGGGTTGGCTGACCCGGCTGTGTTGGCCGCCCGGGCTGCGGCTGGCTGGGCAGCGCCTGCCCGGGCTGCGCCTGGCCGGGCAGCGGCTGGCTGGGTTGCGGCTCGCCGAGTTGTGTTGGCTGGCCTGGCTGCGCCATGTCGCCGGGCTGCGCGAGGTGCGCGGCTGATCTCCCTGCCGGTGACGTCGTTGGTACCGCCGAGGCCGCTGCGGCGACGGCCGCTCCGGTCGACAGTGCGATCGCCAGGGCCGAAACTCCGGCTAGCTTGCGTACCGTTTTCATCTAAACCCCCGTTCTCTAGCCAACCGAGGACCGGATGGCCCCCGGTCGCCAATACCCATTGCTTACAGTAGCGAACCGATTACCAAGCGTTCATCATAGGATCACCTGGCCGACCTGCCGCTGTGATGGCGGCGGATTTTGCGCTGAATTGACTGCTCGGAATCCACCGCGCCCCTGAATTGGCCGCGCGGGTGCCGCTATCGTGCGCGGTTCGCGGGGGCGGGCGCCCGCGGGCCACCGCTCGCCCGCAGGATCAAGCCGATCACAGCGCCGGTGACGAATCCGAATACCTGCGCCAAATACGCGACAGAAACCGGCTCCGGCGGACACGTAACCGGCCGAATACACCCACTGGCGCACGAACCAGAGCCCAAGCACGAACCAGGCCGGGACGCGCAGCGGTATGAAGAAAAGGAAGGGCACCAAACTCCAGACCTTGGCGCGCGGATAGAGCACCAGGTACGCGCCCAGAACGCCCGCGACGCGTGGGCCGTCAGCCATAGTGACGCAAGCGTGCTTCATCGGCAGTCGGCTGAGGGGACACCCCCTAACCTCCGCAGCCGGCCGAACTTCTGCGCAGGCGCGTCAGCAGGGCGTTGAGCGTGCGGGCCGGCTCCGCCGGAGAGCCGCTGGCCTGGCCGGGGCCCGGGCTCTGGCTCCGGCTGAGGGTCTGGCCCGGGCCCGGGCTCTGGCTGGGGCTGGGGCTGGGACTGGCGCTGGGGCTGGCGGGCTTGATGATGCTGACAAGGTGACGCTGAATCTGTACGTCCGCCCCGCCCAGTCCAGCCAGCGTGACGTCATCCCACGCCTGCAGGCGATGTGTGGTCCGGTCGAAGTAAAGCACCGCACAGTCGAGCGGGGTCGGTGGTGTGGACTGCAGTGCGCGCAGCCCAGCGCCACCGGTCGAGCCCTGCACGAACAGCAGTGTGCCGTGCGGCATCATCTGGGTCATGCGCCGGTGAAGGTGGCCAGCCAGGACGAGACTGACGGTCCCGTCGAGGGGGACGCCGGCGGCCGGATCGTGGACTAAGGCGATGTCCGGAGCCGGGTCGGCCAGGCGGGCCGTGGCGGCGAGTTCGCTGCCCATGGCGGCGACGGCCTGTTCGCCGGGAACCTGTACGGACAGGTCAGGCGTGAACCGGGGATCGCCGTCACCGATGATCCGCAGCCCGTCGACGGTGACCACCTTGCCCGTCAGCACGACGGCATTCTTCTGCCTGGCCACCGCCTCCTCGGTGGAGATCGAGTCGTGGTTTCCCTTGACGAACACGTACGGCATATGAAACGCCGGCACCTGGCTGGCGAGCGCGTTCTCGGGACCGCTGCCATGGTCGGTGAGGTCACCGGAGTCAATAATGAAGCTGACGTGGAACTCATCGGCCACCGAGTGCATCACATTCCACGCGGCCGGATTGTCGTGGATATCGGAGACGTCGAGGACCCGTATCGTGTCAGGACTTGCCTGGTAGGTCGGCAGGTGCGAGGTCACCTGGTAGAGCTGCGAGACGTTCGTGACCAGCCGGGCGAGTTCCTTGCGGTACGTCTGGAAGCTCGTGACGATGTCCTGTGCGCTGCCGATGAGCGATGGGGCGCTGGACAGCATGCCGGTGTAACGGGGCTCGAGAACCGCGTCGGGGTTCCACGTCGCCGCGGCGATCAGTCCACTCGCGGCCATCACGGCCAGCGAGATGCCACCGGTGATGACGGCGCGGCCCGCGCGGCGGAATACGAGCAGGCCGAGGAGCAGGCTGCCGCAGACAGCCGCGAGCAGCCCGCGCACGGCGACCACGGTCACCGCGTGCCTGAGATCACGCGTGGCCTGATCAGGGAGCCCGCGCAACTCGCCGGGATCGTGGGAGATGGCGCGGACATCGTCCTCCTTGACGCGCTGCACGGTCACGTCGAGCCGCAGTGGGCCCTTGTGACTGTCGATCTGAAGTGAGCCGAGAGGTGGGACGTCGACCACGGTCTGCCCGGAAAGCGAAGGTTGAAGGCTCATGCGCGTGTCGACCGGGCCGATGCCGACATTGCTGTGCCCGCCAAGGACCAAGCCCAGCCAGGAACCGATCAGCGCCACCGCCACAAGCGCGGCGCCGCGGCCTGTCACCCGCAGCACGCGTGCGGACACCAGACCGCGCCACTTCTGCCTTGGCCGCGCATTCTCCGCCGTGGTCACGGTGTTCCCACTACCCCGCCGCGGAGCCGCCAATAGCCGGGTTCCCGCCAATAGCCGGGTGCGGGCCATCAGCGGAGCGGCGCGGCCCCGATCAGTCCTTGCCGGGGCCCGGCTGTTGTTCACCCGGCCGGACGAGACCTGTTTCGTAGGCGAGAACCACGGCCGGTGTGCTGGGCCCTCGCCCTCTCCGGGCTCGTGCTCGCGGTCACGGGCGCGCTGCTCCCCGCCGGCTGGGCGGCGAAAGCGCGGACCGTGTCCGCGCTCCACGCCGAGTAGCCCCTCGGCCGCCCGACCCCGATCCGGCCATGGCCGGGGTTAACGAAAGGTGAGTGCGCGAATGCGCTGGTGAGCCGGCCCGCGGCGAAGGCGCTCAAGTTGGGGGACTTCCACCCACGAGGTCACCCTCGGCAGGTGTTGACAGGGCACCTGGTGTTTTGCCAGGGTAACCGCGTGACGCGGGCTCGGGACCGAGCACGGCGTGGCGGGGACGGGGCGGCGATCAGCGTTGGGTAACTCGGCGCACGACATCCGCTCGCAATGCGCAAGTCCCTTGCCGGTGAGGGCCGCTGAGCCCTCGCCGTGCGCCGGGCCGAAGGTGCCTGCGTCCAAGCTCTCCAGGGAGGGGAAGAAATGAGATTTGGTCCAACCGCCCGCATCGCGGGCCCGATCCTGGCGCCACTTCTGGCCACCGGCCTGGTGATCGCGCAGGGGGCTGCGGCGTCGGCCGCCACCACGACCAGCGCCCATCACCAGGGCACCCTGTATGTCTCCCATCACGCCAAGAAATGGGGTGCAGACCGGTCCTGCCGCTCGGCGGCCTTCAAGACGATCCAGTCGGCGGTCAAGGCTGCGGCGCCGGGGGGCAAGGTCGTCGTCTGCCCAGGTGTCTATCACGAACAGGTCGTCGTCTCCAACCCGCTCACCCTCGAGGGCAGGCGGGCCACCATCGACGAAAAGAATGTCACTCCCACCTACGTCGTCAACCCGCCGGGCGTCGGTCCACTGACCATCTTCGCCGGTGTGGTCGTCGTCTCATCCCACGTGCGGATCAGCGGTTTCAAGATCACCAACGCGCTGGGCGAGGGCATTCTTGCCGCGGGCATAACCGGCACCATCCGTGACATCTCGATCAGCCACAGCGCCGTCGTGCACAACGACCTCGGCGGCGGCGTCCCACCCGTCTCGACGTATTTCGAGTGTGCGGCGCAGGGACAGATTCCCGGTGACTGCGGCGAGGGCATTCACCTGCTGACCGTCGCCTGGTCGCGGGTCACAGGCAACTACGTGGCCGATAATTCCGGCGGCGTCCTGCTGACCGACGAGACGGGACCCACCCACCACAACCTGATCGCGGGTAACACGATCACCAACAACGCCTCTGACTGCGGGATCACCGTGCCTGGGCACAACCCGGCCGCGCTCAGTTCCACGGGCAAACGGCAGCCGTCGGTGGCGGGGGTGTACGACAACGTGATCTGGGGCAACGTCGTCACGCGCAACGGCCTCAAGGGTGAAGGCGCCGGCGTGCTGTTCGCCAACGCCGGACCGGGCACCGGTTCGTACAACAACCTGGTCGCGCACAACTACATCGCGGGCAACGAGCTGGCCGGCGTGACGATGCACGCTCACACGGTCGGCCCGGGCCAGTTCGAGGACCTGAGCGGCAACAAGATCATCGACAATGTCATCGGCACGAACAACCTCGGCGGAGACCCGCTCGACGCGCCGGCCTCACCGCAGGATCTGCGCACGACCGGAGTGCTCGTCTTCTCCGGTGGCACGCCGGTGAGCGTGACGATCGCCCACAACCTCATATCCAGGAACCACTTCGGCATCTGGCTGAGCACGCCGGTAACGGCGCACGGCCTCCGTACCAACTCGTTCCGCCACGTCAAGGTTCGGGTCTCGGCTAGCAACTGAGCCGGTACCGGCGACGCGTCAGCCCCCAGCTGGATGACGGGTGGGGGCTGACGCATCGGCTCAAGCCGGGAGTTCCGGCGGCCGTCCCCGGCTAGCGCCGCCGGGGTTCCGGGCCGCTGAGGTCCGGGTATCCCCAGGCCAGAGCCGCTGGACGGCCTGCACATCGTCGGTGTAGCCATGCCGCCGACGCCGGAGCCTAACTCGGCGGGGAAGAGCAGCCCGAGCACGGCCGGGCGCGGGGCCGCCCGCGAGCGGGACGAGCAGCAGCGGCGCGGGGAAAACGATGCAGCCGGTGACAAGGGCTCGCGCAATCACGTGCTGGACCCCCATGATCCTTAACGACTCCGTGGTGCGCCGTTTGCGGCGCTGCGGGGGGTTCCGGGGGGTCGCCCCCTGGGTGGGCGCGGCCTTTACGACTCCGTGGTGCGCCGTTTGCGGCGCTGCGGGGGGTTCCGGGCCGCGATCCGTTTCGGCGCTTGCGTTCGCCGCCGCGGTGGCCGTGATCGCCGTGCGCGGTGCCCGCGACTCCATCGCGAGTGACACCGGGTCCGGGTGGCGCGGCATGCCGCAGCCGTTATGGAGCTTGGGTGGTGCCGTCTGGTCAGTGTATGTGTCCGAGCAGGTCGGCGGACAACACCAGCGCGGCGCGGCAGCCGGCGGCGAGGCCCCAGGCGAGGTCGGCGCCGGAGGTGTGGCCGGCGGCGAGCAGTCGCGTGACGGCGGGCCCGACTGGCTCCTGGCCGGCGAACCCGCGGAGCACGGCCGCGACCTCGGCCGCGGCCTGACCACGGGCGGCGCAATGCAGCAGGGTCGCGGACACAGACGTCGTCCTGTCACCTGCGTCACTGGTGACCGCAGCACTGAGCCAGTCCGCCAGCCAGACCGCCCGCGTGCCGCCGCGGATCGCGCCGCCGAGCAGGCGCAGCGCGAGCAGCAGGCCTGCGAGCACATCATCGCCACTGGGAGTGAGCCCGGGCCCGAGCCCGACAAGGTCTTCTGCCACCTCGACGGCACCGGCAAGGTCCCCTGCCGCGCAGCAGGCGGCCAGGGCCGCCGGGGCCTCGTGGCCGTCGAGGCCGGGGCGCCGTGCGGAGACGGCACAGATCTCCTCTACCAGCAGGCAGCCCTGTTCGAGCCGGGCTCGGGACAGCGGGCCGAGCACTGGCGATGGGTCCCACCATCGTCGCACCGGCACCCGGAGCCGGCCTGCCTGCACGGTGCCCTCGCCCACCGAGGCGGCGCCGGCGGACGCGGCGGGGGTGAGGGGACCCGGATCCATCGCGGCAGCGCGTCTCGTGCCTGCATCCCTGCTCGGTAGCCGGTCCGGCGTGAGGACGACGGCGTTCGGCAATCGGACGGCAGCGGGTGTGACGAGCGCGAGCACCCGGGGCTCTGGACCGGGCGCGCGGATCTCCAGATACACGGCGGCGGGAAAGGCAGCGATCACGCGGGCCGTGCGGCGCGGGCCGTCGATCAGGCTCCGCACGCCGAGACTCGCCGTGCCCACCATCCTCATGCTCACATCATGTCGCTGTGGCGGCCGTGCGCCGTAATCGTGGGGGTGGGATCGTCAGCCGCGGCCGGCACAGCCAGTGAGACAGGAGATGCCGACGGGGCTGCTTGGGGAGCGGGGGACCGTCAACCCCGCCGGCTTTTGCACCTTAACGCGTAGGGGGCATGTCATGTGCGCGAACAGCGCCAACTCCGGAACTAGGCGGCAAGATCCCCCAGCGTGGCGGCCCTGTGCCAGGTCGTGCGGGGCGCAACGGGCGCCCGGGGCAATATGCTTCTGGCATCCATTTATCAGGGAGAAATTCTGGTGACCAGACCGCTGACGGGCATTGTCGTCGCCGACCTGACGCGTGCGCTCGCAGGGCCGCACGCGACGATGCTGCTCGGTGATCTCGGTGCCCGGGTGATCAAGGTGGAGCAACCGGTCACAGGTGACGAAAGCAGGCAGTGGGGGCCGCCGTTCGCCGGGCCTCCCGAGGATCACGTGAGTACGTACTTCCTGTCCTGCAACAGGAACAAGGAGTCGGTCACCTGTGACTTGAAGTCGGCAGCGGGCAGGGATTTCCTTGCCCGCCTGGTCCGGCACAGCGACGTGCTGGTGGAGAACTTCAGGCCTGGAGTGCTCGACCGGGCCGGGTTCGGCCTCGCCCGGCTGCACGAGCTCAACTCCCGGCTGGTGATCTGCTCGATCAGCGGCTTCGGGCCCGACGGCCCCGAGCGCGGGCGGCCCGGGTACGACCAGATCGTTCAGGGTGAGGCCGGTCTGATGAGCGTGACAGGGCCGGACCGCGATCACCCGGTCAAGTCGGGACTGTCCATCGCGGACGTGCTCGCCGGGGTCAACGCTGCGGTGGGGGTGGTGGCGGCGCTGTTCGAGCGGCAGCGGACGGGCGCGGGAAGCGTGGTACGTACGTCCTTGCTCGCTTCGGTAGTGGGCGCTCATGCGTTCCAGGGCACCCGCTGGACGGTGGCAGGCGAGGTGCCGCACATGACGGGGAACCATCACCCGTCGATCGCGCCGTATGGTGCGTTCCGTTGCGCTGACGGCCTGATCCAGATCGCCGTGGCCAACGAGCTGCAGTGGCGGCGCTTCGCCGCTGTCGCCGAAATCGACCCCGACGACGAGCGTTTCGGGGCCAACCATGCGCGGGTCGTGCACAGGGACGAGTTAATCGCCGAGATCGAAGAGCGGCTTGCGGGGGCGGACCGCGGGCACTGGCTCGGGTTGCTCGGTGAGGCGGGCGTGCCCGCGGGCTCGATCCGCACCATGGACGAGGTCTATGAATGGGAGCAGACGCGCTCGCAGGGCCTGGTGATCACGGTGGATCATCCCCTCCTTGGCCGCATCGAGCTGCCAGGTCCTTCGCTGCGCTTCGGCGACGATGCCGGGGCCGGTGGTGCTGCCGGGGTTGACGGTACGGTTCAGGCTGCTGGGACTGCCGGTGCTGCCGGGCCTGCTGGGGTTGCCAGGCCTGCCGGTGCTGCCGGTGCCGCAGACGGCGCGGGCAGCCCCACGTTCCGTGAGCACGCACCACCGCCATTGCTCGGCCAGCACGACGCCGTGGTGCGGGCGTGGCTCGACGAAATGGACGCTGCCGCCGTCGGCACCACTTCATGACGCCTGGGTCTCATCACCTGACAGGCGGCGATCACGAACGTGCAGGTGTCCGCCCCCGCGCGCGGGGACGAAGTCAGCGGTCCTGTGGAAGCAGCCGGCCGTTGCGTATCGCCTCCGCGGCTAGTACGCCGAACAGGTAGAAATACGCGGCTTCCTCGTCATCGAAGAAGCGCACCTCATGCTTGGCGCCGTCGGTCGCGCTGAAGACCTCGTATCCGTCATCGGTCTTTATCAGGCACAGCGCGCCGTCTACCTCCTCGTCGACGGCATAGGACGCCTGCGGTATCGCGGCCATGTCAACGAGATCCTTGAAAACCCAGCGGGTCTCCACCCTGGTCCGGCGGCGCCTGCCACCTGGCGATGCGGGCATTTCCCCAGCTGGCGGCGCGGCGCGCACGCCTGGGACGGACCGCCGTCGCGGCGGCAGCGGGGCTGGGCCCTCGGCCGAGGGTGTCCGGGGTGAGGCAAGCCCAGGCGCTGGCCGCGCGGACGAAGCAAACGGGGATGCGGGCAGCCCCGATCCGTGCGGCGCGGCCGCCATGGGCTCTGCCTGAGGTGCCGGCGACTCCGGCCCAGGGGGCTGCCCGGACGCTGGTTGCCCGGACGCTGGCGGCGTCGGCATCGCGGGCGCGACGCGCGGTCCAGGCCCCGAGGCGAGCGCGGCGCCTGGCGATGTCGGCTGCGGCGCTGGCGGCTGCTGCGGTGCGGGTTCCGTGGGCGCCGGCTGTGTTCCTGGAGGCGCCAGCGATGTCAACGGTTCCAGCGGTCGCCCCGCCTGCGGTGCGACCGGCTGAAGCGTGGGCGGTGCATCCTGCGGTGTCGCTTGCTGTTCCGTGGGCGGTTGCGCAGCCGTCTGCGCCGCCGATGCCGTGGACGGCGGCCTCCGCGGAAGACCAGCGGGTGATCCCGGTGCTGGTGTTGCGGGCTGCGGTGGGCGGGGGAATCCGGCCGGGGGTGAGTCCGGTGCTGGTTCTGCACGCTGGGTTGCCGGGGGCTGTGTCGCCGGGGGAAGGCCTGGCGCAAGCGAATCCGGCGTTGGTGTTGCGGGCCGCGTTGCCTGCGGGAACCCGGTCGCAGGCGAAACCGGCGCCGGCGGCGAGTAATTAGGCACTGCGGACGTCGCCGGCGGCGCGGTTATGGGCGGTGCCGCCGGTTGCGGTGCGGCAGGCGCACCCTGCGCCGGCCACTGCGCTGTGGGGAATCCGGTTGCTGGTGAGTGCGGTGCTGGTGTTGCGGGCTGCGGTAGGCGGGGGAATCCGGTCGCGGGTGAGTGCGGTGCTGGTGTTGCGGGGTGGGTTGCGCGGGGGAATCCGGCTGCTGGTGGGTCCGGTGCTGGTGCCGGGGACCGCGTTGCCTGCGGGAACCCGCCTGGGGGCGACGTTGGTGCAGGCGGTGCGCCGTGAACCTGCTGCCGCGCTGGCGGGAGCCCGCCCGCGGGACCCAGGGTCGGCGACGTGGCAGGTGGCACTGGTGACGTCGTCGTGGGCGGCGGGGTCACCGGCGGTATCGCCGTGGTCGATGGCACTGCCGGCGGCAGTGCCCGCGGTGCCACTGATGGTGCCACTGCCGCTCGAGGCGCGCCAAGGGGTGGGGGTTCGGGCGGCAGGGGAGCGGGCGCCGAACCAGGCTGCGCCGCCGGGCTAGGCGGTGCCGACAGGTCAGGCGGGCGCTCTTGCTCGTGCCACGCCTCATCGCAACGTCGCTTCGGCAGTCTCGGCGGCGCGCCGCCGCCGTCGGGTGCGTCGGTCCAACCTGTCCCTGACGGTTCATCTCGCGCCGTCAGGCCACCGAGTGAGTCGGCCACGCGTGAACCGGACCTGTGTGCTCCGCCGCCAGGTCGGCGCACACCTGCGCCGAGATCCTGATCACTTTCCCTGTGCTTGGCGCGCTGCGTGGTTTCACGGGATCCGCGCTGGTCTGTGTCTTCCAGTGCTCGCTCGCCCGCTGGTTCCCAGCCGGTCCGCTGGCCCGCAGTCTCCTGTGTTCCGTGCTGGCCGGTGCTATCCCGCGACGCGCGCTCGCCGGTGCCCTCGCGGTACGAGCCGCCCGGGCCTGTGCGCTGATCCAGACCGCGCTGGTCCATGCCGCCATGACCTGGGCCGCCACGACCTGGGCCGCCATGACCTGGGCCGCCATGACCTGTGGCGACGTGATCCGCTCCGCGCGGGCCAGGGCCATGCTCGTCAATGCCGGGCTGCTGCTCGCCACGCTGGTCCGTGCCGCGATAGTCCAGGCCACGCTGGTCCGTGCCGCGATGGTCCAGGCCACGCTGGTCCGTGCCGCGATGGTCCAGGCCACGCTGGTCCGTGCCGCGATAGTCCAGGCCACGCTGGTCCGTGCCGCGATAGTCCAGGCCACGCTGGTCCGTGCCGCGATAGTCCAGGCCACGGTCGTCCGCACCGCGATAATCCAGGCCACGCCTGTGGGCGGCGTGATCGCCGCCGCGTTCACGACTGCCGCGTCCGGCCGTCCCTTCCCACGCCCTGTTCCCCGCCGCGGAATCGGGCGGCGGCAGATTTTCCCACCCGCTTGGATGACCGGCTCCACCCCTTCCCCCCGGCGGCCCGAGCCCGTTCGGCGAGGGCCGCTCCGATGGATGTGCGCCATTCGCGGAGCGAGGATGATCGGCGTTACGTGCTCCATTCATGGTGCCGGCGTCGTCGCTGCCATAACCGTTCCAGTCTGCGTCGGCGCCACCGTGCGGGCTGCTGCCGCCTGACGAGGTCGCCCCGTTCCAGCCGCCGTTGCCGCTCCGCTCAGTACCTCCGTAGCCGGCTGGGTGGTCAGGCGTCTGGAATTCGCGCCAGGCGCGCCTGCGTCCAGGCGCCGCCGCCGCCTGGGGCGCGGGCGCGGGCGCCGGCTCGGGAATGGGCGCCGACTCGGGTGCAGGCGAGCCCGCGTCCGTCTGGGCCGCCATGTGACGCGGGCCACCAGGGTCAGGAAGCCCTCCGCCCCGGGCCGGGCCCGCCAGATAGTCCACGCGCTCATCGCTGAGGTCGGAGACCTCATCGTGCGGCACCACTACCTCGTAGACGCCGCGGTCCACCTGCCAGAAGCCAAGGCGCTCCGCGCGATAGGCGTCGTGCCCGAGGTGGGTGACGTGCAGCCGATCCCCGATTTCCTCGAGCACCAGGCACGGTTCTGATCTGTACATGCCGACGGGCCGCGATTCCCAGAGTGCGTCGAGTTCGCCACGGCTGACCGGCTTGCGCCAATACCCCGCGGCGGGCTCGAAGCCGAGTTCTTCTGGCGGCGGGCTCGCGGCGAACAGGATTACGTCGGCGTCGGTCGGGCCCAGGCCAGCCTCGTACGAAACTCCGCGGTAGGTCGCCATGAGCCGGTATCGCATAGCTCAGCCCTCCCTTGGCGGCCGCAGCCAGGCCCGTCCGTCATACTGCGCGATGAACTCTTCCCCCGCCTGGGTAATCCGGTACATCTCCGCGCCGACGGGAACGCAGGTCGGTCCCGTGTAGAACTCCGCGACGACATGCCGACGCGAGGAAGTGAATCCAGATCCCGTGAATGGTGGTTTGTCCTGCCAGTCTCCACCCATCTGGGTCGAGTAGGGGACCAGATAGGTGTCAATGTCCCTCGCGAGCCACCGCAGCACATACACCTCAGGCATGTCCCTGCTGAACTCCGACCCTTCATACCCCAGGTCAAGTGCGTCGTAGAGCTCAGCAGGATGCTGGAGCGCGCTGTCCCGCACCCGGTAGACGAAACCGGCGACGACCGTACGCTGCCCGCTGAGGTATGGCTCAACCAGCCGCGGCGGGATCACCTTCTGCATCGGTATTCCCTGTTCCACCGGCCAGGCCGGGTCCACGCCCTGGGACACGCCACTCCCTAAGTCAGGCTGCTGTGCAGTCAAGAAGGATCCCATACGGGGAAATATCGTCTCAACCGCTTCGGGGTCGCGGCAGCCCGCCGCGCCGTGGCCCGTACGGCACGTGTCCGCAGATCTGGCCGGCTATTTGACCGCCGCTGCACCGGATCCGGCCTTGACCGCTCACGTCGCGGCCTCAGCGCCGGTTACGTCCGCTTATCTGGCGACGTCCCGGTCCAGGCGCTGGCCGGCCGCCGGTGGCCTGGCATACGGGGAGATCTGTCCGGCCACCGTCCCGTTCGCTGGAAGCGGGAAGGTGGAATCTGGCCAGACAGGCTGCCGTAATCTCGAAGACGTGCCTGGCCTGATCACGCCGGATCAGCGGTTCCGCGACGACGACGGCGCCGCGGAACCGCTGCTCGCCGCGGCGCTCGCCGCCTACGCGGCCGGGCAGGAGAGCGAACACGCTGTGCTGACCGCGCTCGCGCGGGCGCGGCTGCTCGTCCCCGTCGTTGCGGTCGCCACCGAGTCCGCTGACGCGGGGTCGCCAGGCGGCCGGGTGCTGCGCCGCGAGAAGACAAGTGACATGGCGCTTCCCACGCTGACCGGGCGTGATGGCCGCCGTGCGATCGTCGCGTTCACCAGCCTGGACGCGCTGAGCAGATGGCGGCGAGACGCACGGCCGATGCCGGCCGCAGCGGACCAGGTGTGCCAGGCGGCGGCCGCGGAGACCGCGCAGGCCGTGGTCGTGGATGTCGCGGGCCCGGTACCCCTGGCAGTCGAGGGTGCCAGGCTCGCGGCCCTGGCCGCGGGCAAAGCCGTGCCGTGGCCCGCGGACGACCCGGACGTTCGCTCGGCCGTGGACGCCGTGGTCGCGGCGGATCCCGGCATCGCCGCTGCCGAGCTCGGCGCTGGAACCGGCGGAACCGACCTCACCGTGCGCCTCGTGCTCGCCGCGCGCCACGCCGGAGCGGCTCAGCCCGAGGCGGCGGCGCGGCGCGCGGCCTCGGCCATCATGGCCACCCTGGCAGGCAGGTTCCGGCGCGGAATCGAGATCGCCGTCTGGCCCGGGCCACCGGGCTGACACGTCACGCGCCGCTCACGTCGTGCCCTCGTCGGCGAGCCGCGCGAACACCGCCCGGGCCGGGCGCGGGACGGATGCGCGGGCGCCGCCCGCGGGAACGGAAGCGCCGCCCCCTGCACGCGGCGGTGCCAGCTGACATGGCAGGATCGGCACCATGTTGCGCTGGCTGACCGCGGGGGAGTCACATGGTCCTGCCCTCGTCGCGATCCTGGAGGGGCTGCCCGCGGGCGTGCTGATCAGCACAAGCGATATCGCCGCCGCCTTGGCGCGGCGGCGGGCCGGGTACGGCCGCGGCGCGCGAATGAAGTTCGAGCAGGACGAGGTGCAGATCATCGGCGGCGTGCGGCACGGCCGCACGCTCGGCAGCCCGGTCGCGATCCAGGTCGGCAACACCGAATGGCCTAAATGGCAACTGGTGATGTCCGCCGATCCCGTCGATCCCGAGGCTCTCGCGGACCAGGCGAGAAACGCGCCGCTGTCGCGGCCACGCCCGGGCCATGCCGACCTGGCCGGAATGCAGAAGTATGGCGCTGACGACGCGCGTCCGATCCTGGAACGGGCAAGCGCGAGGGAAACAGCCGCGCGGGTCGCGCTGGGTGAGGTCGCGCGGGCCTTCCTCCGCCAGTCGTCGGGGATAGAGATATTGAGCCACGTGATCGCGCTTGGCACCGTGCAGGCGCCGGACGGCCTCGTCCCTTTGCCCGCGGACCGTGCGCGGGTGGACGCGGATCCGGTCCGGTGTGCAGACCCGGCCACCAGCGCGGCGATAGTCGCCGAGATCGACGCGGCCCGCAAGGACGGCGACACTCTCGGCGGAGTGGTCGAGGTGGCTGGTTACGGGCTGCCCGCTGGGCTCGGCAGCCACGTGCACTGGGACAGGCGCCTCGACTCGCGGCTGGCCGCGGCGCTGATGGGAATCCAGGCGATCAAGGGCGTCGAGATAGGCGATGGATTCGCGACCGCGCGCCGCCGCGGATCCTGCGCCCACGACGAGATCGAGGTCGGCGGATCTCGCGGTGACCCGGACGGGGGGATCAGGCGGCGGACCAACCGGGCCGGCGGCATCGAGGGCGGCATCAGCACCGGCGAGGTGCTCAGGGTGCGCGCCGCGATGAAGCCGATATCGACGGTGCCGCGGGCGCTCGACACCGTCGACGTGCGGACCGGCGCGCCGGCCAAGGCCATCAACCAGCGCAGCGACACCACGGCCGTGCCCGCGGCCGGGGTGGTCGCGGAATCGATGGTGGCCCTCGTGCTCGCCGACGCCACCATGGAGAAGTTCGGCGGTGACTCGGTTGACGAGACGGCGCGTAATCTTCGTGGGTACCTGTCCACGCTGGCCGCGACGGGATGGCCGACGTAGTGGTCTAGGGGCGCCTGCCAGCTCGGGATCGACCGTCAGCGGGGCGCAGGGCAGGCAGCGGCCGCCCGCCGCAGGCGGGCAAGTACGGAGCACGGAGCGCGGGAAGGGATGGCGGTCGTGACCGCGGGATGGAGACAGCCATGAGTGACGGGCCGCTGGCGGTGCTGATCGGGCCACCTGGCTCGGGCAAGTCCACCGTGGGCTCGCTGCTCGCCAGCCTGCTCGGCGTGGCGTTTCGCGACACGGACGACGACGTGGAGGCGATGGCGGGCAAGCCCGTCGCCGACGTCTTCGTGCAGGACGGCGAGCCCGTGTTCCGTGCGCTCGAGCGGGACGCCGTGGTGGCGGCACTGCGCGAGCACCGCGGCGTGCTCGCGCTGGGCGGCGGGGCGGTACTGGACCCGCAGGCCCAGCGCCTGCTCAGCGGCAAGTACCGTCATCTACCTGGAGACAGGTCTGCACGCGCTGGCCGCGCGCAACGGCCTCGACCGGCCACGGCCACTGCTGATGGGCAACCCCCGCGCGCAGCTCAAGGCCCTGCTCACCGAGCGGTTGCCGGTCTACGAGGGCCTTGCCACCGTCACCGTGCCGACCGACGACTACGCGCCAGAGGAGATCGCGGACGAGCTCGCGGGGAAGATCGGTGCCGCGGTCGTGCGGAGCGCGGAAAACGGGCTGACCCAGTGACGACCCGGATCGACGTCGGCGGGGACGGCGGCGCCGCAGACCTGCGAAGTACCCGGTCGTCATCGGAACGGGCGTGCTGAGCGAACTGCCCGGCCTGGTTGGCGCGAATGTGCGGTCGATCGCGCTGATACACGCGGCGGGGCTCGGTGAGATCGCCCGGCCGGTGCACGCCGCCCTGGAGGCGGCGGGTTTCCTCGTGCACGCGCAGCCGGTGCCGGACGGCGAGGCCGCCAAGGAGCTGGGTGTCGCGGCCGAGCTGTGGTCGGGCCTCGCGGCCGCACGCATCACGCGCAGCGACGCCATAGTCGCGGTGGGCGGGGGAGCGCTGACCGATCTGGCCGGCTTCGTCGCGGCCACGTGGCTGCGCGGAGTGCGGGTGGTGCTGCTCCCCACCACCTTGCTCGCCATGGTGGACGCCGCGATCGGCGGTAAGACTGCCGTGAACATCCCGGCGGGAAAGAACCTGGTCGGCGTGTTCCACGCGCCCGCTGGGGTGCTGTGCGACCTGACCACGCTCGTGTCGCTGCCGCGCGCGGACTACGTGAGCGGCCTCGCTGAGGTGATCAAGACGGGCTTCATCGCAGACCCGGCCATCCTGGACCTGATCGAGGACGATCCGGACGGGGCGTGCTCACCGGAGGGAGTGCACACGAGGGAACTGGTCGAACGGGCGGTGCGGATGAAGGCGGGGGTGGTTTCCGCCGACTTCCGCGAGGCCGGCGTGCGCGAGATCCTGAACTACGGGCACACGCTCGGCCATGCGATCGAGCGTGCCGAGGACTACCGGTTCAGGCACGGCGACGCGGTGGCCATCGGCATGGTCTACGCCGCGGCGCTCGGGCGGATCGACCGGCCGGCTCGACGAGCAAACCGCCGCGCGGCACGCCGCCGTGCTCGCCGCGGTCGGGTTGCCGACGGCATACAGCGCCGGAGCGTGGGCGGAGCTTGCGATCGATCATGGCGGTCGACAAGAAGACGCGCGGCGCACGGCTGCGTTTCGTGGTCCTCGACGGCCTCGCCAAGCCCCGGGTCCTCGACGATCCGCCGGAAGAGCTTCTCGCCGAGGCCTATGTGGAGGTCAGCGCGTCATGAGGCACGTACTCGTGCTGAACGGGCCGAACCTCGGCAGGCTCGGTTCCCGTGAGCCCGACGTGTACGGGACAGTGTCGTACAGCGAGCTGGCCGAGTTGTGCCGCGCCGCCGGCCGCAGGCTCGGCCTGCATGTGGACGTTCGCCAGACCGATGACGAGGCCGAGCTTGTCCACTGGGTGCACGACGCCGCCGACGCCCGGACGCCGGTGGTGCTCAACCCAGCTGCGTTCACGCACTACTCCTACGCGCTGCGGGACGCGCTCTCGCAGCGGACCGCGCCGCTCATCGAGGTGCATATCTCCAACCCCGCCGCGCGTGAGGCGTTCCGCGCCGCGTCGGTGGTGGCCGCCGTGGCGGACGGCACCATCGCCGGGTTCGGGCTGATGTCCTATCAGCTCGCGCTCCAGGCGATCGCGGAGATGGGTGGCGAGGATTAGCGCGGGCCCGCTCCAGGTACCGTCCGGGCTCGGCCGCACGTCCCGCGCCCGCTACTGTGCAGTAGTAAGCCGAACGACTCCGCCACTGCGAGCCCGTGGAAGGTGCGGCGCATGCGAATTGGGATGCCCCTTGGCTATGCGGGCGGTTTCGCCGAGACCGCAGAAGGACTTGCCGACTTCGAGAAGGCGGGTCTGGAGATCGTCTTCGTGCCCGAGGCGTACAGCTTCGACGCGGTGAGCCAGCTCGGCTACCTGGCGGCCAAGACCGAGCGGCTCCAGCTCGCGTCGGGCATCCTCCAGCTTTACACCAGGACGCCCACGCTCACCGCCATGACCGCCGCCGGCCTGGACTTCGTTTCCGCCGGGCGGTTCGTGCTCGGCATCGGCGCCTCTGGACCGCAGGTCATCGAGGGATGGCACGGTGTGCGTTACGACGCACCGCTCGGGCGTACCAGGGAGATCATCGAGATCTGCCGTAAGGTATGGCGCCGCGAGCGGCTGATCCATGCGGGGCGCCACTACACGATCCCGCTGCCGCCCGGCGAAGGGACCGGGCTCGGTAAGCCGCTCAAGCTGATCAACCACCCGGTGCGGGAGCGTATCCCGATCGTCGTGGCCGCGATCGGCCCCAAGAACGTGACGATGACCGCTGAACTCGCCGAGGGCTGGGAACCGATCTTCTTCCTGCCAGAGAAGGCGGGGGATGTATGGGGCGAGGCGCTCGCGGCCGGCCTGGCCAAGCGGGACCCGACGATCGGCGCGCTCGACGTCATCGCGCAGGCACCGCTGGCCATCAGGGAAGACACGAAGGGCGTGCTCGATCTTCTTCCGGCCGATGCTGGCCCTGTACATCGGCGGCATGGGCGCACGGGGCAGGAACTTCTACAATGACCTGGCGCGGCGGTATGGCTACGAGGCCGAGGCCAGGCAGATTCAGGATCTTTATCTGGACGGCAAGAAGGACGAGGCGGCGGCGCTCGTGCCGGACGACCTGCTCGCGGGTACCTCCCTGGTCGGGCCGGAGCCGTATCTGCGCGAGCGGCTCGCCGCGCTCAAGGAGGCCGGTGTGACGACGCTCAACGTCACGCCCATCGCAGGCACGCACGCCGAGCGCGTGCACCTGATCGAGCGGATCCGCGACCTCGCCGCCTGACGCGGAGCGGCGGTGCTGCGGCCCGGCGCCGCGTTGCGTACAGTCGGGCCATGCCCGAAGCTCACGCCGCGCGCAGGAAGCGCCTCGCGGCCAGGGTCGCAGCATCAGGCGCTGACGCCGCGCTCATCACCCACCGGACCAACGTGCGTTACCTGACGGGCCTCGCAAGCTCGAACGCGGCTCTGCTCGTGACCTCGGACGCCGACCGGCCCGCCATCCTCGCGACCGACAGCAGGTACGCGCTGGCGGCCGATCGCGCCTGCCCAGACGTCGAACTCGTCACCGCGCGAGATGTCACGGGCGTCCTGGCGCAGCGCGCAGCGGGCAGCGGCCTGCGCCGGATCCTGTTCGAGGCGCACGCGGTGACCGTGGCGCAGTATTCCGCGCTGACCACCGCCAACGCAGAAATCGCGTTCGCACCGCTCGGCCGGGCGGTGGAAGACCTGCGGATGGTGAAGGACGAGGAAGAGATCGACTGCGATCGCGACCGCGTGCAGGCTCACGTGCGAGGCGTTCGACGGGGTCGTGGCGTCGATCCGCCCCGGCATCACGGAAAGGCAGCTGGCGATCGCGCTTGAGCGCCGCATGGTCGATCTGGGCGCCGACGAGCCGGCCTTCGCCACCATCGTCGCGAGCGGGCCGAACGGTGCCATCCCGCATCACGTGCCCAGCGGCCGTGAGGTCGCCGCGGGTGACCTCGTCACCATGGATCTCGGTGCACGCTGCGCCGGTTACCACGCGGACATGACGAGAACCGTGGCTGTCGGCGAGCCCGCGGGCTGGCAGCGGGACATCTACCAGCTCGTGGCCGCGGCGCAACAGGCGGGCGTGGACGCCGCGCGGCCGGGCGCACACGTCACGGCCGTGGACGCCGCTGCCCGTGACCTCATCGAGGCGGCCGGTCACGGTGGGCATTTCGGGCACGGGCTCGGCCACGGCGTCGGCCTTGAGATCCACGAGGCACCGCTGATGCACCACGACGGGACCGGTACACTCGGGGACCGGGTTCCCATCACCGTCGAGCCTGGGGTCTACCTTCCGGGCAAGGGCGGCGTCCGGATCGAAGACACCCTGGTGGTACGCGCCGGGGCTGGACCGGGAGAACTCCTCACGACGATCACCAAGGAGCTGCTCGTCCTATGACGAGGGGCGCCGCTTGCGGGAGAGACGGCAGACGTGGCCACCACGAACGACCTGAAGAACGGCATGACCCTGAACCTCGACGGGCAGCTCTGGAACGTTGTCGACTTCCAGCACGTCAAGCCCGGGAAGGGCGGTGCGTTCGTGCGGACAAAGCTGAAGAACGTGCTCTCGGGCAAGGTCGTCGACAGGACGTTCAATGCGGGCGTCAAGGTCGACGTCGCCAACGTCGACAAGCGTGAAATGCAGTACCTCTACCGTGAAGGCGGCGATTTCGTCTTCATGGACACCCAGGACTACGACCAGCCGCACATCCCCGCCGACGTCGTCGGCAATGCCGCGGACTACCTGCTGGAAGAGCAGACCGCGACCATTGCGTTCAACGACGGGACGCCACTGTACGTCGAGCTTCCCGCGGCCGTCGAGCTGACGGTAAGCCAGACCGACCCGGGCGTTCAGGGGGACCGGTCGACCGGCGGTACCAAGCCGGCGACGCTGGAGACCGGCGCGCTGGTTCACGTGCCGCTCTTCATCACCACGGGCGAGAAGATCAAGGTCGACACGCGCAGCGGCGAGTATCTCGGGCGCGCATGACGCGCGCCATGCCGGCGCTGCGGGCGGCCCCGGATGTTATAGGGAAGGCGGTCGGCGGACGTGTCCGCGCGAAGCAAGGCCCGTAAGCGCGCGCTCGACGTCCTGTTCGAGGCCGAGCTGCGTAGCGTCCCGGTCGCCGACGTGCTCGCCGAGCGGACGGCACAGGCGAGTCCGCCGGTTCCGCAATACGCCGCGGAGCTTGTGCGGGGCGTCCAGGCGCATCGTGAGCACATCGACGGGCTGCTCGCCGCCCATTCGACGGGTTGGACGCTCGACCGGATGCCCGCCGTGGACAGGAACGTCCTGCGGATCGGTGTATTCGAGCTGCTGTACGCGGACGAGGTACCCGATGGCGTCGCGATCAGCGAGGCCGTGCTGCTCGCGGGTGAGCTTTCCACCGATGATTCTGCTGCCTTCGTCAACGGCCTGCTCGCGCGGGTGCTCGAGCTGAAGCGGGAGCGGGCGGACCAGCAGCCCGCGCCGCCCCCCACCGCCGCGGCGGATCAGTAACCGAGCGCGCAGCCGTCGGTGCGCGCTTCGCTGCCCGCGACATAGCCGCCGCCGGCCAGGCGCCAGATCGCCTGCCCGCAGCCGACGAGATCGACCGCGTCGTCTGTCGTGATGTCATGGCCGCGTGCGGCGAGCGCGGCACGGACCGCGGCCGGCACGCGGGGCTCGACATGCACCCGGCGGCCTTGCGCCCAGTACCAGCGCGGCGCGTCGAGCGCCGCCTGGGCGTCCATGCCGTAGTCGACCGTGTTGCTGATCAGCTGCAGGTGCCCCTGCGGCTGCATGTGCCCACCCATGATCCCGAACGGCCCTACGGGCATGCCGTCACGGGTGAGGAATCCGGGAATGATCGTGTGATAGGGCCGCTTGCCTGGCGCGAGGCACCCCGGATGGCCCTCGTCGAGCGAGAAACCCGCGCCGCGGCATTGCAGTGACACGCCCGTGCCCGGCACGACCACGTGCGCGCCGAAGCCCAGGTAGTTCGACTGGATCAAGCTCACCATGACGCCATCGGAGTCGGCGGCGCACAGGTAGACCGTGCCGCCGCGGTCCGGTTCACCCGGTTGCGGCGTAAGCGCACGGGGACCGATCAGCGCGCGGCGCGTGCGTGCGTAGTCCGGGGCGAGCAGGCCCGCGACAGGCACGGCGGCGTGATCCGGGTCGGCGACGTAGCGGCGAGCGTCGGCGAGTGCGAGTTTGGTGGCCTCGATCTGCAAGTGGTACCGCTCGTCCGAGTCCTGCGGCGGCATCTCGAAACCGCCGAGGATGTTCAGCGCGAGCAGTGCCGCGAGGCCCTGGCCGTTCGGCGGCAGTTCCCAGACCTCGTGACCGCGGTAGGACGCCGCGATCGGCGCCACCCAGGTACTCGTGTGCCCGGCCAGGTCGGCCTCGGACAGGTATCCGCCGGTCCGGGCCGCGAACGCGGCGATCCGCTCGGCCGTCTTGCCCGTATAGAAGTCCTCGCTGCCCGTTACCGCGATGCGGCGCAGCGTTTCTGCCAGATCCCCGCTGCGCCAGTGCTGGCCGGCGGCAGGCGCCCGGCCGCCGGGGGCGAACATGGGCAGGAAGCCCTCGAACTCCGGCCCGCAGAGTGCGGCGGACTCGCTGATTCCGGCCTTCCAGTGGTACGCGGCGGTAGGCGATACCGGGTAGCCGCGGTCGGCGTACTCGATCGCGTCGCGCAGCAGATCCTCGAACGGCAGCCTGCCGAACCGCTCGTGCAGATCCCGCCAGGCCCTCGGCGCCCCCGGGACGGTGACGGGCAGCCAGCCCCGCAGCGGCATGCTCCGATGCCCACGGCGGCGGATCTCGGCCGCCGTGAGCGCTGCGGGCGCGCGCCCTGACCCGTTCAGCCCGTGCAGCCGCGCACCGTCCCATACCAGCGCGAACAGGTCGCTTCCCACCTGGTTGGAGGCCGGCTGAACCACGGTGAGCGCGGCCGCGGCCGCGATGGCGGCGTCCACGGCGCTGCCGCCGCGCCTCAGTGCGGCCAGGCCCGCCGAGGCCGCGAGCGGCTGGCTGGTGGCGACGGCCCCCCGGGGTGCGTACAACGGCTTGCGCTCAAGGTTCGGCAGCGTCATGGAACCCATCCTGCCCGGTGTGCCGCGAACCAGGAATCCGCCCGCGCCGACGGTGCCGGGCCCGTGGTGCCGGGCCCGTCCCGTGGTGCCCAGCCCGTGGTGCCCAGCCCGTGGTGCCCAGCCCGTGGTGCCCAGCCCGTGGGCCCAGCGGTGCCCAGCCCGTGGTGCCCAGCCCGTGGTGCCCAGCCCGTGGTGCCCAGCCCGTGGTGCCCAGCCCGTGGTGCCCAGCCCGTGGTGCCCAGCCCGTGGTGCCCAGCCAGCGGTACCCAGAGACTTGCGGGACCCGTCATGTGACGGCCGCGCATGCTTCCTTTCTGCCGTCGCTTTCATGATCCTGGTGCATCACCCGCACATCCGGTGCCCAACGGGCCATGGATCATGATCCGGGCGATGGCCGCGGCCCAGGCAGCACCGGGCTTCGTGATCGCGGTAACTTCTCGGCGGTATGTGCGGAAAAGTTACCGCGATCATGAAAGCCCGCCATGAGTCAAAAGGCGATGGTACATATTGACCGCCGTGGGATCCGTCGCCCTGCGGGCCATCGTGAGTCTCTCGGCGGCCTGGCGGCGGCACCACTTCGATTCGCGGCCGGGCACCGTGCTCCGGCACCCCCCAGCAATGGCCCGTTGCTGGGGCTACCACCGGGCGGTCGCGCAGTTCATCCGGCGGCACCGCGCCGAGGTGAAGCGGCTGTTCGTGCAGCTGATCACCGGTCAGGTTCGCGAACCGGGACGCGTTCCCCGGCACCGGGGACCCGTCCACGGCGGCGACATGCCCGTGCACGGCGCCCTCGGTTCACAGCGGCAATGGGCCATTGCTGGGGTAGGGCATTGCGATGGCCATCGCGCCCAAGAGGCACAGATGATCTTGAGCAGGCTCTCGGCCCATCCACCACGATCATGGAGAAGGGTGCACCATGCGGTGGCGGGTAAGGCGGGTAAGGCGGGTAAGGCGGGTAAGGCGGGTAAGGCGGGTAAGGCGGGTAAGGCGGGTAAGGCGGGTAAGGCGGCCAGCTTGTTGGCTGGGCACTGCGTGCCGTTCTGCGCGTTCTGCTGGGCCGGGTCGGTAGCGGTCAGCTCCGGCGAGCGGCCGGTGGCAGCGGGTTGTGGTCCGGGCCACCGACCGGGCTGAGCTGTGAGGCCTCGTGGGCCATCGGGTTGGGGTCATTCTGCCCGCGCGGTATATGCGGTGGATAAGGCAGGCGGGGGTGGGTGAGGTGAGTGGGGGATGGGACGAGTGGGTGGGACGAATGGAGCCAGTAGGGCGAGTGATCCAGGCGGGGCAGTGTGCCTACCGCGGGCGGGCCACCGCGGGCGGGCCACCGCGGGCGGGCCGCCGCCTGGTGTGGGGGCGGCCGGTGTGGGGGCCGTCGGAGCCCCGGAGCCTGGCGCCGCGGCGCGGATGGCGGGCCGCGCGGCAGCCGTTAAGTATCGGAATTCGCGCCCCGTCCGCGGCGGCGGCGCAGGCGGATGTCGGCCCCCGCCACTACATTTGAGCGCAGGCGGCGCAGGCAGGGGCGAGCGGTGAAGGAGGCGGCCGTGTCCGACGACCAACTGGGCAGGCAGGGCGCGGCGCGCACGGCGGTGGTGTGGGCGGCGCTGCGCGATGCCGCGTTGGCGCGGGTGGAGCAGACGGGACGCGAGTGCCTCGACATTCTGGACGCGGGCGGTGGCACCGGGGGATTCGCCGTGCCGCTGGCCTGCCTGGGCCATCACGTGACCGTGGTGGATCCCAGCCCGGATTCCCTGGCCGCCGCGCAGCGACGCGCCGCTGAGCAGGGTGTGCCGCTCGCCGCGGTCCAGGGCGATGTGGCCGACCTGGCAGGCATCGCGGGCGAGTCGTCCGCCGACCTGATCCTGTGCCACAGCGTGCTCGAGTACGTCGACGACCCGGCGGCCGCTCTCGTGACGATCGCGCGCGTGCTGCGCGGTGGCGCCGCGGTGAGCGTGCTCGCGGCCGGTGCGGTCGCCGCCACCATCCACCGGGCGCTCACCGGGCACTTCGACGAGGCGAGGCGGCTGCTCAGCGACGCGGGAACCGGCGGCGCGCACGACATGGGCCCGCCGCGCCGATTCACGCTCACCGGGCTCACCGGGTTCATCGAGAAGGCCGGCCTGCGGCCCGGCGCAGCACACGGGATCCGCGTCTTCTCCGACCTCGTGCCGAGCGCGCTGGTGGATTTCGATCCAGGTGCGGGTGAGGCGCTGCTCGCGCTCGAGCAGGCCGCGGCGCAGCACCCGGCGCTGCGCGACATCGCCACGCAGTTGCACGTCTTCGGCTATCGATGACCAACCGCTGATGGACGATGCCGACTGCCACATCCTGCACGCGGACATGGACGCCTTCTTCGCGAGCGTGGAAGTCCGCGACCAGCCGGAGCTTCGCGGCAAGCCGGTGATCGTCGCTGGCGGCGGCCGCGGCGTCGTACTGTCCGCCACGTACGAGGCACGCGCGTACGGGGTGCGGTCGGCGATGCCGACGGCGCGGGCCCTGCGGCTCTGCCCCCGCGCCGTCCTTGTGCCGCCACGCCGCGGCGAGTATACGGCGGCCTCACGTGAGATCATGGGCGTCTTCCGCGCGGTTACCCCGCTCGTGGAGCCGCTGTCGCTCGATGAGGCATTCCTCGACGTGTCAGGCGCGCAGCGCATGCTCGGGCCGCCTGCCAGGATCGCCGCCCTGATCCGCGCACGGATCCGCGAACAGCACGGGATCACTTGCTCGGTCGGCGTCGCGCCGAGCAAGTTCATCGCCAAGCTCGCCTCCGCGCGCTGCAAACCGGACGGCCTGCTCGTCGTGCCCGCCGCCGATGTGCTCGCCTTCTTGCACCCGCTGCCGGTGGAGGCCCTGTGGGGGGTAGGGGAGCGGGCCGCCCAGGTCCTGGCCCGGCTCGGCCTGCGCACCGTCGGCGACCTTGCGCAGACCGCGCCGGCGACGCTGCGGCGCGAGTTCGGCGAGGCTGTCGGCACTCACCTGGCCAGTCTCGCCTGGGCGAAGGATAACCGGCCCGTGGTGGCACACACGCCGGAGAAGAGCATCGGCGCGGAGGAGACCTTCCCGGCGGACGTGGCCGACCCCGCCGTGATCAGGCGGGAGTTGCTCCGCCTGTCCGAACGCACCGCCCAGAGCCTGCGGGCCTCGGGATACGCCGCACGGACCATCGTGGTGAAGCTCAGGCTCGCCAGCTTCCGCACCATCACCAGGTCCCGCACGCTGCCCGAGCCGACCGACGTGGCCCGCCAGATCCACGCGACGGCCTGCGCGCTCTACGAGGCCGCCGGGCTCGATGCGGGGGCATCCCTGCGGCTGGTCGGCGTGCGCGCCGTGAACCTGATCGGGACCGGCACCGACACCGCTACCCAGCTTGCCCTGGACGACCGCCCGTCCGGCTGGTCGGAAGCGGAACGTGCGATGGACAGGATCGCGGCGCGCTTCGGCCCGGGGGCAGTCGGCCCGGCCACGCTCATAAAGGCCGACGCCACCGAGGTTAGCCGCGCCCGGGACGGAGGTGACGGCAGTGACAGGCGCGGCGGCGGTAACTGATCAGATCAGGCCCGGGTGCGTGTGATAAAGCCGAACAGCGACGCTCCCTTCCAAGCAGCATGGTGAGACTCGTATTCTGGAAGCAGTCCCGCGTGGTCGTGTCCAGACTCCGCGCGCGGAAGGTTTCCCTAGGAGGCGCCCGTGCCGCTCTCTGAGCATGAGGAGCGCCTGCTCGATCAGATCGAGCGGGCGTTGGAGGCTGAGGACCCCAAGTTCGCGCACGCAGTGCGAACCAGCGATCCACGGGTGCATTACAAGCGCCGGGTGGTCAAGGCGGGGCTGGGGTTCTTGATTGGTGTTGGCCTGCTGCTTGCCGGGGTCGTATCTAAGTACATCTGGATCGGTGTGGCGGGCTTTCTCGTCATGCTCGCGACAGCCATGTGGGCTCTTACCAGCTGGCGGCGTATCAGCGGGTCGGCCACCAAGCGGGCGCCGACGGCGCGCCCGGCTCGCCCGAAGCGCGCGGGCCGCAAGAGCCGCAGCCGCGCCGCAGGTCACGGCTTCATGGAGCGGCTGGAAGAGCGCTGGCGCCGACGCCAGGAAGGGGACATGTAAGTCCCCCGCGCTCTGCTGCTTCGGCGCCCGTCCCGTGGCGCCGTTCTCCCGGCGCGCCGCTTGCTGCGGCGCGCCGTACGCTACCGGACACTGGCGCTTCCTGCCTCGCGTCGGCCCGGCCGCAGGTGTGCCGCCAGCCAGGACGTAGCAACCTCGATCCAGCCGAACACGTCCAGGGCGTGCCCGGACGTATGCCGCAGCGCCGACAACTTCGAGGCGGGGAAGATGCGCGCCCGCCAGCGCGTGCGCAGGTTCACTGACGCGGCGACGGCCTTGCGTACCGAGATGACGTCAGCGCGCAGGGCCGGCATCTCAGCAAGACTCGGCGCGTAGCTTGCGCGCTCCTCGGCGACCGCGACCCGGCGAAGTGCGTCGAGCGATGCTTGTGGTAGCCGTAGCTCCGCGGTGACGCGGTGCAGGAGTGCGCGCGGCGACTCGTTAGCGGGGCAGCCGACGCCGAAATCCTCCAGGTCATCGTGTATTTCGAGCCAGGCCGCGTGGATGCGCGCCCGCGCGGCATCCGCGGCCGCGCGCTGCCGCCGGCGAGCCGTTGGCCGCCGCGCGCGCCCTCGCCGAGGGTGCCGCATCCGGGCCTGCCGGGCCCGCGCCCGCCGTCCCAGCGCCCGCCGTCCCAGCGGACGCGCGCCGGCGGCTTCGCGAGCGGCCTGGAGCGGTGCCCCGGGTGATGATCAGCATCCGCCACAGGCGCGTGAGCAGACGCGCGCCGAGCGGCAGCAGCGCGATCATCAGCAGGAGCGCCGCAGGAACCAGCAGCCACCACAGCCATTGCTGGTGATTGTGATGCGCGGCCTTGACCCCGCCAGCGCCCTGGTCGGGGATGAATCGCTGGTGCTGCGAGACGCCGGTGCCGCTCGCCTGGCCCGGCTGCTGTCCGGTGCTGCCTGGGCTGGTCTGCCCTGGTGCGCCGCCGGTGCCCGTGGGGCCGCCGACCGGGATCGTGTAGGTCGGCGCCTTCGCCGTCCCCTGGCCGATGCCCGCCCCAGCAGGCGTCGGCTCCCAGCGGCAGCCAGCCGGCGCCTTGGAAGTACAGCTCGGGCCAGGCGTGTGCGTCGCTCGTGGTGACCCGCCAGTTGCCGTGGCCGGTGCTCGCGCCCGCCGTGTAGCCGACCGCGATGCGGGCGGGAATGCCGAGCAGCCGGGCGAGCACTGCGAACGCGAACGCGAACTGCTGGCAGAAGCCACGCTGCTGTGCAGCAGGAAGTCCTCGAGCCCGACGGGGGTGTTCGGTTCGCTCGCGGCGAGGCTGTAGGTGAACCTCCCCGATCCGGTGAACCATTGCTGCAGCTCGACGGCCTTGTCGTACGACGTGACCGCGCCGCTGGTGATCTGACGGGCGAGCGCGGCGAGCGAGTTGTAGGCGCGCGGCACGGACAGTTCCTGTGCCGAGACGCTCGGCGCGGGCGCTGGCGAGCTGCGGAGCTCCTGCGCGGTCGGCTCCACGTCCTTGCTTGTCACGGTGTACTTGAGGCCGCTGATGGAATTCGCCGACCACGTCATGAGCGTGTCCGGGTCCACCGCCCAGCCGCTGCCAGCGCCGCTCACCGTGACGGCTGGATACGGCAGCGGGAGGAAGTTTTCCGTGTGCGTTCCGCTGAACACCGTCCCTGTCACTCCGTGGGCGACGGTAACCCGGGTGTGCGTCGGGCGGGAGTAGGCGGTCTGAAACCCAGGTGCGCTCGGCATATGGCCGTCGGCCCCAGGCTGGTGACCTGCTGTAGGAACAGGCCCCAGCTGACCGCGGTCGGAGGCAGGTCCAGGGCGTATATCCGCAGGTACGGCGGGTCCTTATTGTCGCTGTGGTAGGTCAGGATGGTCCGCGCGCTTGTGCGGTGCAGTTGCTGGTCGAGCTGGACCAGCGGGTTGGGCAAGGAGACGAGCGACCCGTCGCCCTGCCCACCGGCGCCTGGCCCGTGGCCGAAAAGATCCCGCACATGCAGGCCAGGTATCAGCAGCGGCACGACCAGTGCGGCCGCCACGGCGGCCATGCCGACCCGCCGTCCGGCTGCGGCGAGCGCATGGGTGTCTGGCAGCGGCGCTTCCTGGCTCTGCGACCTTTGGCCCGGTCCTCTGGACGGTCCCCAGCCTGGTCCCTGGCCTGAGCGCCGCACTGCCTGCCGCGGCGGCGGCTGCGCCTGCGCGGGCCTGGGCCAGCCTGCGTAACGCACCGAGACCAGCCGGCCCCAAAGCTGGATCCGTTCCCGCCCGTCCGTGACGAGCAGGGCAAGGTATCCCGCCACGCCGGCGCAGAAGATCGCAGCTTCGTCGATGGCGGGGGCCGAGGCCTTACTCGCCACGGTCGCGCTGAACAGGGCGAGCAGCGGCAGGCCGGCCACAGCGGCCTTACGCAGCCGCACGGCGAGCAGGTCGGTGAACAGTGCCGCGAGCCCGATGCCCGCGACCGCGAGGAAGGTGACGCCGCGCAGGCCGGGCACGGGCGGCGCGAACCTCGCCGACTCAGACCACCCGACGCTGTTGAGCCGCAGCAGCCCGGCGAGGGAGGCTTGGGTGGGCACCACGCCGCCGAACGAGTGATTCCATGAGAAGACCAGGTTGAGGTAAAGCAGCAGGCCGAGCGCGGTGGCGAGCAGGCAGACGGCGGCAGGCAGCGTGCGGAGCCTGGTCAGCGAGGCCACGCCCGCCACCACGATGACCGCCCCGACCCCCTCCCAGAACCACGCGGACGACGCGATGAGCGGATGCAGGGCAATCGACGCCGCGATGGTGGCGATCGCGGCAGTCAGCGTGAGCCGGAGGTTCATCTGCCTGCCAGTTTCTTCGCTCTTAACGCGTTTCCCGGCGGGCGGGTGACGCCCGGATGGCCGTTCATTGCGCCCATATCCGCGTGGCACCAGGTGAGGCCGACTGCCGCAGCCGCCCCCACGCCTCGGCCAGTGGCGTGTCTGCCGTGACGGTCAGGACCTGCCACCCCGCTTCCGCGAGGATTACTGCCGCCTCGTCCGAGCCCGTTCGCGCGCCATCGCCGGAGCGGCCTTCCCAGGTCAGGACCGATAGCAGCACCGCGATGGCCGATTTGGCCCTGTTGCAGCTGCGTGCGAGCTCGCTCGCCTGCGTGGCGTCGAGCCGCCCGGCCACGGCGACGACCAGGCCGCCTGGGCCCGCGGCGAGTGCGGTCAGGCCCCTCGCGAGTGTCGTGCCGCGGGACGGCCGCGCGGCGGCGAGCACGTCGAGCATCACCTCTTCGAACATCCCGCCCGCGGCGACAGGCCCGGTGTCGGTGATCATCTGCATCTCGAACTGCTGGCGGGCCAGGTGCACGCCGATCGAGGCCGCGGCGCTGACCGCGTACTCGAAGGACGAGCTGATCCCAGAACCCGCGTGCGCGATCGACCTGGTGTCGAGGAACAGGGATGCCCTGCTGTGCCACGGCTGCTCCTCGCGGCGGACCATCAGCTCGCCATGGCGTGCGGTAGAGCGCCAGTGCACCCGGCGCAGGTCGTCGCCGTCGCGGTACGGCCGTGGCGCGACATCATCCTCGCCCGCGGTGGCCGCTATCCGCATCCGGCGGTCACCCGCGCCGAGCCAGTCGGCCGCGGTGTGCGTAGCCGGCAGCGTCACTACGTGCGGGGTCACGACGAGCTTGCTGTGCTCGGTGAACGACCGCGAGATCTCCACCATGCCGAACGCGTCGGCGACCCGCACCTTAAGGGGCCCGAGGCTGAACAGGCCGCGCACGTCGGAGCGGATCCGGTAGGTCAGCTCACGCGTCCCCCCGCCCTCCACGCCCTCGAGGATGAACCGCGGGTGATCGCCGAGCGGGTACGGCAACTCGTCCTCGGCAAGCAGCAGCCCGGTGCGCAGCCGGGTCACATTGGCCATGCGGAGGGTGACGATCGCGGGCTGGCCGACAGGCACCCGGGCCGGGATGAGCTGCCGCACGCACGTGAGCTGGTACCGCGTCCTGCTGGTGGCCAGCGCGGACAGGAGCGGCAGAACCATCAGGAGCACACCGATCTGCAGCAGCCCGCGCTCACCCAGGGCGAGCCCGCAGACGGCGGCGGCGAAACCCGCGGCAAGGAACGACCTGCCCCGCGTGGTGAGGCCGGTGATCACGTCCCGCATACGGGCATCCCTTCCGCGCCGGCCCGGCTCAGCGCCGCTGCGGCAGTGGGAGCCGCTGGACCAGATCGGCCACGACCTGCTCGGGCAACCGGTGCTGCGCGGCGGCTTCCGCCGCGGGGAGCAGCCGGTGGGAGAGCACTGGGCTCGCGAGCATCTGCACGTCGTCGGGGATCACGTAGTCGCGCCCGTCAAGTGCGGCGTACGCGCGGCACGCGCGCACCAGGTGCAGCGTCGCCCTCGGCGAGGCGCCGAGCCGGAGGTCGGGATGGGTCCTGCGTGGCGGTGACCAGGTTGATGATGTAGTGCCGGACGGGATCGGACATGTGCACCTGCCGTACCGCGCCGATCAGGCCGCGCACATCGGCCGCCTCCGCGACGGGGATCAGCTGGTCCAGCGGCGACGACGCGGAGTGCACGTCCAGCATCTCGAGTTCCGCGGCGGCCGCCGGGTACCCCATGGAGATGCGCGCGGTGAAACGATCACGCTGCGCCTCGGGCAGGGGGTAGGTGCCTTCCATCTCGATCGGGTTCTGGGTAGCGATGACCATGAACGGCTGCTCGAGTGTGTAGGTGGTCCTGTCCACCGTGACCTGGCGCTCCTCCATGCATTCGAGCAGCGCGGACTGGGTCTTGGGTGAGGCGCGGTTGATCTCGTCGCCGACCACGATGTTCGCGAAGACGGGGCCGGGCTTGAACTCGAACTCGCGGCTCTCCTGGTTGTAGGCACTGACCCCGGTGATGTCACTCGGCAGGAGGTCGGGGGTGAACTGAATCCGCCTGACCGAACAGTCGATGGACCGCGCGAGCGCCTTGGCCAGCATCGTCTTGCCGACGCCAGGAACGTCCTCGATCAGCACATGGCCCTCGGCGAGCAGTACGGTAAGGGTGAGCCTGACCGCGTCGGATTTCCCCTCGATTACCGACTGGATGGCCTGGCTGATCTTGCCGGCGATGCCGACGAGATCGTCGAGCGCGTACTCGGGTTCCGCTCCGGTGCTCAGTACCACGTAGCCTCCTCAGGCGCGTGCCCGTGGCGCCCCGCTCCGCCCGCGCCACCGTGGCGCTGGCTACGGGAGCAAAAATACCCGCCGCACGTACTGCGCTGTGCCTACCGACAGTACGTCTTTGGCAGGTCCGCGCGCGATGGCTTGGCTGGCACATGTCCTCTTGCGGCTGATGCCCGCTCCCGTTCGCCATGCCCCGCCCGGTCGACACCATGCATCTTCCATAACGGCTGCCGCGGCGAGTCGGCTCATCTGACGTGTCACCGGTGTCGTGGGGGTTCCGGGGGGTCGCCCCCCGGGCTGGCATTGCCATAACGGCTGCCGCGGCGAGTCGGCTCATCTGACGTGTCACCGGTGTCGTGGGGGTTCCGGGGGGTCGCCCCCCGGGCTGGCATTGCCATAACGGCTGCCGCGGCGAGTCGGCTCATCTGACGTGTCACCGGTGTCGTGGGGGTTCCGGGGGGTCGCCCCCCGGGCTGGCACTCACCCCGCTCCACTTCACTCCACACCAGCTGAGCTGGGCATTTGCTCGGCTCATACGCCTGATGAGGCGATCGACGCGATTGACGGTGGAGAAATGTGGGGTACAGTGGGGCGGTGTGGAGCGGCCGTGCTCCATACCGCGCTGCAGTGGGGGGCAGGGGAGGTGGGTGCCATGTTCCTCGGCACTCACACACCACGCCTCGACGAGAAGGGACGGCTGTTCCTTCCTGCCAAGTACCGCGAGGAACTCGCCGGAGGTCTGGTGATCACGAAAGGCCAGGAGCGATGCCTCTATGTCTTCCCCGAGGCAGAGTTCGGCCGGATCACCGAGGCCCTGCGTAACGCTCCGGTGACATCCAAGGGTGTCCGTGACTACAGCCGCGTCTTCTTCGCGAGCGCGTCTGACGAGGTGCCCGACAAGCAGGGCCGGATCACGGTCCCGCCCAGCCTGCGGGAGTACGCGGGCCTGAGCCGCGATTGCGTCGTGATCGGCGCGAACACGCGTTTGGAGATCTGGGACGCGCAGGCATGGGACGCCTACCTCACCGACCAGGAGGAGGCGTTCTCAGCCGCATCCGAGGAGGTGCTGCCAGGAGTGCTGTGACGCGCGCCCACGAGCCCGCCGGTCGGTGCCGGTGTTGGTTCACGGGTCGCGCAGGTGTTCGGCGAGGTCTTCACCCGCACCGGCCCGCGACGGCTGGCGTCCCTTCCCCGGCGCCAGGCGGAGCAGGCGGCGCAGGCGGCGCAGTGGCGGATGAAGACCTGGCCGGACGCCATGTCGTATGAGTGGGCGGCTGGTGCGGCTCGCACCGCAGGCTCACGCGCGAAAGGGGGTCTGGTGAACGCAGCGGCTGCTGACCACGTTCCTGCCATGCTCGACCGTGTCCTCGCGCTGCTCGCTCCCGCGCTCGACTCTCCTGGCGCGGTACTCGTCGACGCGACACTCGGCCGGGCTGGCCACGCGAAGGCCCTGCTCGAGGCGCACCCCGAACTCGTGGTCGTCGGAGTGGACAGGGACGTCGATGCGATCGACAGATCGCGGCAGGTGCTTGCCGCCGAGGCAAGCAGAGCCGGGCGTGTCACGCTCGTGCACGGCAGGTACGACGAGATACCCGAGATCCTCGATGGGCTCGGCTACCGCCACGTACAGGGAGTCCTGTTCGACCTCGGCGTGTCATCGCCACAGCTCGACCAGCCAGAGCGCGGTTTCAGTTACGCGGCAGACGCGCCGCTCGACATGCGAATGGACCGCGGGCAGGAACTGAGCGCCGGCGGACGTGGTGAATACGTACACCGCCGGCCAGCTCGCACGCGTGCTGCGGCAGTACGGGGAGGAGCGATACGCGCGTCGGATCGCGGACGCTGTCGTCCGTGAGCGCGCACGGTCTGCCATCACATCGACAAGCCACCTGAGCGACATCGTGCGTGCGTCGATCCCCGCGGCCGCGCGCCGCACGGGCGGCCATCCGGCCAAGCGCACGTTCCAGGCGCTGCGGATCGAAGTGAACAGCGAGCTCGCGGTGCTCGAGCATGCGCTGCCCGGCGCGCTCGACGCACTCTGGACCGGCGGCCGGATCGTGATTCTCGCCTACCACTCGCTCGAGGACCGGATCGTCAAGCGGGCACTTGCCGGCCGGGTGACCGACACCACCCCGCCTGGACTGCCGCTTCCGCTCGCGGCAAGCAGGCCGAAGTTCCGGCTGCTCACCCGCGGGGCGGAGCGGCCCTCCCAAGAAGAGACGGCACGCAACCCGCGCGCCGCGTCGGCCCGGCTGCGTGCGGCGGAGCGGGTGGCAGCGTGAATGCCAAGGGACAGCCAAGGGGACGGCATGACCACAACAACACGGCGGCAAGGGGAGCGCAGGCAACGTCGCGGCGCCTCCGGCGGGCCGGGACCGCGTGGCTGCCATGGGTGACGGGCGGCGAGGCAGCGGGCGGCAGGCGGGCAGGCGGGCGCGCAGCAGCAGGTGGTCCAGCGCGGCGCCGCGGCAGGCGGGAAGACCACGGCAGGCCGGAAGACCGGTCCGGCAGGTCACGGGCAAGCCGGCACAGGAGGCCCCGCCACGTCCGGAACGCCCTGGCGCCGGTCACCCGGCAGCCCAGCGCGGTCCGATCCGCGCCCTGCGCGCCCCGCCGCGCCCAAGCGCGCTCCGCGCGCACCAGGGGCCCTGCGTCCAACGGGCCCGGCAGACCCTGCGCGCCCACCACGCGTCGCGCCCGCAGCGAGTGCGCCGGCTGGCGAACCGGGCGCGCGGCCTGCCGCCGCAACCGTCGGCGCGCGGCGTCGCGGCCGCGCGGCGGCCGCCGTTCGTATTCCTCGTGGTGGGCCTGCTCAGCGGAGGTCTTGTCTGCCTGCTGCTGCTGAACACCGTTCTCGCCGCGGGCGCATTCCAGATGACGTCATTGCAGCAGGCCAACGCCACACTCGCGCGCCAGCAGGAGGAACTGCAACAGCAGATCGCGTATGCGGAATCGCCGAGCGCGATCGCGCAGCGCGCCAGGAAATCTCGGCATGGTCCCTGTCGGCCAGCCGCGGTTCGTGAACCTGAAGTCGGGCCGCATTTATGGCCGGATCCCGGGGCTTGTCAGCCGGACAGGCAATTGACGGGCGGAGACGGCCAGCGGCCGTGGCGGCCGCGAGCGGCCGCCAGACAGGCCCGGCCGCGGCCCGGGCGGCGGCACGGCCGGGCGGCCCGCTGGCCCCGGTCCGCTGGGCCGAAGCCCGGCGGCAGGAGCCGTCGGCGTCCGGCTGGCCGCCCGGCTGGCCCGCGACCTGCGCGGCAGACCGCCAGGCGTCGGCGGGGAGCGGGACCTCCCGACCGGGCCCGGGTGGCGGGAGCGACTCCGGAAGGCCGCGTGCCAGGTGCTGGCGAGCCGCGCCCGCGGCGGGTGGCCGCAGAACGCGCGCGGGTGGCCGCAGAACATGGCCAGCCGCCAGTCCGCAACGCGACGTTCCGCCGCGGTGACCCCATGCGCCGGCTGCGCGTCGGGGTGCTCGGCATCGCCTTCGTGCTCTCTCTTTTCGCGGGCCGGCTGGTTCAGCTCCAGGGCATGGAGTACGGCAAGTACCGCGCGATCGCCCAGCGCGAGCGCCTGCATGACCTGCCCATCCCCGCGGTCCGTGGCGTCGATAGTGGGAGCGGACGGGCAGCCCGCTCGCCATGACGGTCGACGCCGATCTGGTGTACGCGGATCCTACCCAGATGGCCGGCCGACCGCGGCGCAGACCGAGGCCGAGCGCAGCCAGTACGCGAGCGTTCTTGCCGGGCCGCTGGGATGCCGGCCAGCGACATCCTGACCAGAGCTCGACCATCCCACCTCACCTGAGTACGTGGTGCTGAAGGACATGGTGACGCCGCAGGCGGCCGACCAGATCAACGCGCTGCGGATCACGGTCGAGCAGATTCCCGGCATCGCGATGACCCCGGAATACAACCGGGTCTATCCGGATGGCCCGCTCGCCGATCGGCCTGCTCGGGTTCACCACCACGGATAGCGTCCGGCGTGCTGCACGGCGCTGCCGGGCTCGAATACTCGTACAACTCGCTTCTCGCCGGGCGCAGCGGGAGCCAGGTGGTGCAGCTTGGCGCGGGCGGCCAGCCGATCCCGGCCGCAGGCGGCAGGATCACCCCGGCCGTGCCCGGGCGCGACGCTGCGCCTGACCATTCTGCCGGATCTGCAATGGGAGGCGGAGCGGGCTTGCGCGGCGCGGGTTACGCAGGTGAAGGCCGACAGCTGCATGGCGGTGGTGATGCAGCCGCGGACGGGCCAGGTGCTCGCGATTGCCGCCGAGTCGAGCGAAGGGCCGCGGTGCCGCCGCGGCAGCACCCGGCAGCCGCCGACCCCGCGGTCTCTGACGTGTTCGAGCCAGGCAGCACCGCCAAGGTGATCACGGCGGCCGCCGCACTCGAACAAGGTGGCCAGACTCCGTACAGCCCCTACACGGTGCCCTACCAGATCACGGTCGACGGATTCCAGTTCCATGACGCGGATCAGCACCCTACCGAACGCCTCACGCTGGCCGGCATACTCGTCCATTCGAGCAACGTCGGCATGGTGCAGGTCGTACAGCATGTCAGCCCCCAGGTCCAGTACAGGTACTTCAGGAACTTCGGCATCGGCCAGCCCACCGGGCGTCGGCCTGCCAGGAGAGAGCCCGGGCATCCTCGCGCCGCCGAAGCAGTGGTGGGGTGACCAGCGCTACACGCTGTCCTTCGGCCAGGGTGTCGACTATCACCGCGGTCCAGCTCGCCAGCGTCTACGCGACCATCGCGAACGGCGGCGTGCGGGTGACGCCCTCGATCGTGGCGGGACGGAATCACCGATGGCCACGGCGGATTCACCCCCGCCAAACCGCCACGGCGGCAGCGCGTGCTGCAGCCGCGGACCTCGGCGCAGTTGCTCCGCATACTGCAATGGGTGCCGAAGCTCGACATCGGGCCGTGGGGGCTGATCCCCGGGTACGCGGTCGCGGCCAAGACGGGCACCGCCCAGCGGCCCGATCCGGCGTGCGGGTGCCTGCGCGGGTACAACTCGAGCTACGTCGGCATCGCGCCTGCGGGAAACCCGCAGCTGGTCGTCGCGGTGATCGTCGAGAACCCGCGCAGCGCCGACTACTACGGCAACGCGGTCGCCGGACCCGTGTTCAACGAGATCATGAAGTTTGCGCTCCAGACGATGAAGGTTCCGCCGACTGGGGGCAAGACACCGCACGTCCGGCTCACAGCTCCGTGATCCCCGGTAACCTCTCCGCGTGCCCGTGCCCATGCGTCCCCGCCACGTCGACCCCCGGCCCTCGATGAGCTGGCGGCATTGCTCGGTGCGACGATCACCGCCGCGAGCGGCGCCGGCGGCCGGCCGCGCGAACGCCCGGTGATGCTTCTGCTCACCGGCGTTACCCACGACTCGCGCCGTGTCCTGGCAGGGGACCTTTACGTGGCGCTGCCAGGCAGCCGCCATCATGGCGCCGAGTTCAGCGGTGACGCCGCTGCCGCCGGCGCGGTCGCGGTGCTCACCGACGCCACCGGCAGCCGTGCCGCCGCCGCGGCCGGGCTGCCGGCACTGGTCGTGGCCGATCCGCGGGCGCGGCTCGGCGAGCGTGGCGTCCTGGGTGTACGGGAACCCGTCCGCCCAGCTGCTGCTCATCGGCGTCACGGGGACGAGCGGCAAGACCACAACCACCTACTTCCTGGAGGCTGCGCTGAAAATGGCCGGTCACCGGACGGGGCTCATCGGCGGCGTGCAGACCAGGGTCGACGGCGAGGCGACGGCAAGTACCCTGACCACCCCGGAGGCCCCGGATCTGCAGGCGTTGCTCGCGGTGATGGCCGAGCGGGGCGTGACGGCCGCGGCGATGGAGGTCTCCAGCCACGCTCTCGCCCTCGGCCGCGTGGCCGGGACGTCCTACGACGTGGCGGTGTTCACCAACCTGTCCCAGGACCACCTGGACTTCCACGCGGACATCGACGACTACTTCGCCGCCAAGGCGCGGCTGTTCACACCGGAGTACACCCAGACCGGCGTCGTCAACGTCGACGACAGGTACGGCAGGATGCTGGCCGGATCCGCGCCCGATTCCCGTGACCACGTTCTCGGCCGAGGGCAACCCGGGAGCCGACTGGCGGGCGGTGGACGTGCGGCTCGGCACGGACGGCAGCTCGCTGCGGGTGGTGGGACCCGGGGGAGTGGAGGCCGACGGGGTCGTGGCGCTGCCCGGCCCATTCAACGTCGCGAACGCCCTCGGCGCCGTGGTCGCGCTCGTGGAGGCGGGCATCGGGCTGCAGACCGCGGTGGCGGGCGTGGGCGCTTGCGCAGGTGTGCCTGGCCGCCTCGAGCAGGTCGACGCGGGCCAGGACTTCACCGTGCTCGTCGACTACTCGCACAAGCCGGCCGCGGTGGAGGCGGTGCTGCGGGCCCTGCGCCCGGTCACCCAGGGAACGCTCGTCATCGTGCTCGGCTGCGGTGGCGACAGGGACGCCGCGAAGCGCCCGATGATGGGGGCGATCGCCGCCCGCCTGGCCGATGTGGCCATCTTCACCAGCGACAACCCGCGATCGGAGGATCCGCTGGCCATCCTGACGGCGATGCTCGACGGTGCGATCGACGTGCCACAGGCGCAGCGCGCACATGTGATCGTCGAACCGGACCGTGCCGCCGCGATAGCGCTCGCGATGCGGACCGGCGAGCCGCGGCGACGTCGTCGTGGTGGCGGGCAAGGGCCACGAGACCGGGCAGTACGTGGCTGGCTGTGTGCTTCCGTTCGACGATAGGCAGGTGGCCGCAGAGGCGCTTGCCCGCCAGCGCGCCCGCCGGGCCCTGCGGCCAACTACCCTGGCTGCGTCTGATTCGGAGGACGTGTGATCCCGCTTTCGCTCGCGCAGATCGCCACCATCACCGGGGCCGCCCTGGACCAGGTCGCCGATCCCGGCGTGGTCGTGCGCGGACCGGTCGTCATCGACTCGCGCCGCGCCGGGCCTGGCGGCCTGTTCGCCGCGCTGCCAGGTGAACGCGCTGACGGTCACGACTTCGCGCCCGCCGCCGCTGCGGGCGGGCGCTGTCGCGGTCCTGGCCACACGGCCCGCCGGGGTGCCCGCACTCATCGTGCCCGACGTGCCCGCCGCACTTGCCAGCGCTGGCCCATGAGAATGCCAAGCGGCTGCGCGGCTAGCGGGCTAACCATCGCGGGGATAACGGGCTCGGCAGGGAAGACGACGACCAAGGACCTGACGGCGCAGCTTGCCGAGCGGCTCGGCCCGACGGTCGCGCCGGAGGGATCCTTCAACAACGAACTCGGCCATCCGCTCACCGTCCTGCTCGCCGGCGAGCGGACCAGGTACCTGATTCTCGAGCTGTCCGCCCGCGGCCCGGGCCACATCTCGAAGCTGTGCGAGATCGCCCCGCCGCGGCTCGGCGCGGTGCTGAACGTGGGGCGCGCGCACATCGGCGAGTTCGGCAGCCTGGACGCGGTCGCCAGGGCCAAGGGTGAGCTGCCCGAGGCGCTGCCCGCCGACGGCGTCGCGGTGCTGAATGCCGACGACCCCCAGGGTGGCGGCGATGGCGGCCCGCACGGCGGCCCGGGTGGTGACGTTCGGGCGATCAGAGCGGCGCCATCGTCCGCGGCAGCCGATGTGGCCGTCGACGGTGACGGCCGCCCAGCCTTCACGCTGGTGACCCCCGAGGGTGCCGCGCCGGTGCGGCTGAACCTGCGCGGCGCGCACAACGTGCCAGAACGCGCTCGCCTCGGCCGCGCTCGCCCGCGAGCTTGGCATGCCGGTGGACGCCGTCGCGGACGGCCTGTCGGCCGCGGTGGCGCGGAGCAAGTGGCGGATGGAGGTGACGGAGCGGCCCGATGGGGTGACGGTGATCAACGACGCCTACAACGCCAGCCCCGAGGCGATGGCAGCCGCGCTCACCTCGTTGCGGGTGATGATTGACGGCGGGCAGGGCAGCAGGACAGCAGGGCGCGCTGCGACGGCGGGGCTTCGCGGTGCTCGGGCTACATGGCCGAGCTAGGCGAGGCGTCCGCGGCCGCGCACGAGGAGGTGGGCGCGCTCGCCGCCAGGGCCGGCGTCACGGCACTCGTCGTCGTCGGTGACGAGGCCGCGCCGATCCTCGCGGGGGCGAAGGCGGAGCCTGGCTGGCAGGGTGACCTGCTGCACGTGCCGGACGCGCAGGCCGCGGTCCGCGGCCATCTCCGTGCTGCTCGCACCCGGCGACGTCGTCCTGGTCAAGGCGTCGCGCGCGGCCGGGCTCGAACAGGTGGCGCTGGCATTGCTCGGTGAGCTGCCCGGGCCGTGAGGTGCGGCCGCACCTGATGAGGTGACGCCGTGAAGACGATCCTCGTCGCTGCCGCGGTTTCTCTCGCGCTCGCGCTCCTCGGCACCCCGCTCGCGATCCGCGTCTTCCGCAGGCACGGTTACGGCCAGGAAATCAGGGCGGACGGGCCGGCCGGGCACGCCACCAAGCGCGGCACGCCCACCATGGGCGGCACAGTGATCATCATCGCGTCGCTGGTCGGCTATTTCGTCGGGCACGTGGCCACGCTGTCGCCGATGTCGGTCTCCGGCCTGCTCGTGCTCGCCCTGATGAGCGGCCTCGGTTTCGTCGGCTTCACCGACGACTTCATCAAGATCTACAAGCAGCGCAGCCTCGGCCTGCGCAGCGGCGCGAAGTTCGGCGGCCAGGTCGTGGTCGGCGTGGTGTTCGCACTGCTCGTGCAGCACTTCCCCGACGGCTACGACATCACGCCCGCGGATGCGCACATCTCGTTCCTGCGTGACATCGGCGGCTCGATCGGGCCGTTCTTCGTGCTGTGGGTGGTTTCATGATCGCCGCCTCGGCCAACGCGGTGAATCTGACCGATGGCCTGGACGGTCTTGCCACCGGCGCGGCGGGCCTGGTTCTCGCCGCCTACGTGCTGATCGGGATATGGCAGGAGCGCAACGACTGCACGAACTTCCTCGCCTCGCAGTGTTACAGCGTGCGCGATCCGCTCGACCTGGCGATCGTGGCGGCGTCTGTGCTCGGCGCCTGCTTCGGCTTCCTGTGGTGGAACGCGCCGCCGGCCAAGATCTTCATGGGCGACACCGGATCGCTCGCGCTCGGCGGCGTGCTCGCCGGGCTCGCCGTCTGCACCAGGACCCAGCTGCTGCTGGCGATTCTCGGCGGCCTGTTCGTGATCATCACGTTGTCGGTCGTCATCCAGGTGGGCTCGTTCAAGCTGACCGGCAGGCGGGTGTTCCGCATGGCGCCGCTGCAGCACCATTTCGAGCTCCTCGGCTGGGCGGAGACCACCATCGTCGTCCGGTTCTGGCTGATCTGCGGCCTGTTCATCGCGCTCGGGCTCGGCATGTTCTACGTGGAATGGATGCCCAAGTGAGCCGCGCGCATGTCCGGCGGGCTGCGGGGGTGCTCCACCCGGGCTGGCGGAACATGGCGCGCGGGCCTGGCGTGGAGTGGGTGCCCGAGTGACTTGCTCAGCCGCCGGTTTCATGATCGCGGTAACTTTTGGAAGTATTCGCGGAAAAGTTACCGCGAACATGAAATGAGACGGCGGCCGCTCGGGCTCGCGGCGCTCCACGTGGAATGGGTGCCCAGGCGCGGCGCGCATGTCCGGCGGGCTGCGGGGTGCTCCACCCGGGCTGGCGGAACATGGCCGCGCGGGCCTGGCGTGGAGTGGGTGCCCGAGTGACTTGCTCAGCCGCCGGTTTCATGATCGACGGTAACTTTTTGGAAGTATTCGCGGAAAAGTTACCGCGAACATGAAATGAGACGGCGGCCGCCTCGGGCTCGCGGACGCTTGTCCACGTGGAATGGATGCCCAGGCGACGGCGCGCATGTCCGGCGGGCTGCCGGCGGTCCTCCACCCGGGCTGGCGGACCATCGGCGCGACGGGCCTGTGCGTGGAGCTGCGCGTGCCCAAGCTGAGACGCCGCCTCACCCGGCAGAGCCTTCCCTGCAAAGCGCGCCTTCCCCTGCAGGAGCCCGCCCTCCCTATGGGGGCGGTGCCCTACTTGCTGATTCTGTCAGGCTGTCAAGGCGGACGGGAGGGGTGAACGGGATTCTGTGGATAACCCGCCGTGCCCCGATGGTACCGTCTGTGGATAATCCGGCGCCACTGAGGCTGGCGAGACCGGGCTGGTGTGCGTCTGCTGGCCGGGCTCGGCGTTTCCGGGCCGCCCGCGGCCCGCGCGCTCGCAGCGCGGGGGGCGCGGGTGACCGTTGTGGACAACCGCGACGACGAGGAACGGCGGGCGCAGGCGGCCAAGCTGGAATCCGCCGGGGTCACGGATCGTTCTCGGCGCGGTGCCGCGAACGCCCGCCCAGCGGGCACGGATCTCGTCGTCACCGCACCGGGCTGGCGCCCGGACACGCCGCTGCTCGCCGCAGGCGCTCGCCGCGGGTATACCGGTCATCGGCGACGTCGAGCTTGCCTGGCGGCTGCGGCCCGTGCTGCCTGACGGCCGCAGGCAGGAATGGCTCGCCGTCACGGGCACAAACGGCAAGACCACCACGGTGAAGATGCTCGCTGCCATGCTGGCCAGCCGCCGGCCACCGGACGATCGCCGCGGGCAACGTCGGCATCGCGCTCACCGCCGTGGTGACCGACCCGGAGCCCTACCCGGTGCTCGCCGTGGAGCTGTCGAGCTTCCAGCTGCACTGGAGCGCCACCCTGCGCCCGCTGGCCGCCGCCGTGCTCAATGTCGCCCCCGATCACCTCGACTGGCATGGCGGCATGGACGCCTACGCCGGGGCGAAGGGACGGATCTACGCGCCCGGCACCATCGCCATCTGCAACGCCGACGACGCCTGGTCAACGCGGCTCGCCGCGGCAGGCCGCGGGCGACGCCGCCGTCGCCTTCACCCTCGGGGTGCCGGCACCCGGGCAACTCGGGATCAGCGGATGGCGTGCTCACCGACCGTGCGTTCTGCCCGCCTGGCGAGGCGGCCGGGCTCGCGCCGGTGACCGACGTGCGGCCGGCCGCGCCGCACAACGTGGCGAACGCGCTCGCCGCGGCGGCCCTGGCCCGTGCCTACGGCGTCGCCGCCCGCCGCCGTGCGCGGCGAGGCTGCGGGCATTCGAGCCGGAACCGCACCGGATCAGCCTGGTCGGCCGGGTCGGGGGGGTCGACTACGTGGACGACTCCAAGGCCACCAACCCGCATGCCGCGGCCGCCTCGCTCGCCGCCTATCCGACGGTCGTATGGGTCGCGGGCGGGCTGCTCAAGGGCGCGGAGGTGGACGGTCTCGTCAGCTCCGCCGCGGACAGGCTGCGGGCGGCGGTGCTGCTCGGCACGGACCGGGCCAAGATCCGCCAGGCTCTGGCGCGACACGCGCCGAATGTCCCAGTCGCAGAGGTGGGCGGCACCGACACTGGGGTGATGGACCACGTGGTGACCGAGGCCGCGGCGCTCGCACGGCCGGGCGATACGGTGCTGCTCGCACCTGCCGCCGCATCGCTCGACATGTTCGCGAACTACGGCACCCGTGGTGACGCCTTCGCCGCGGCCGTGCGCAAGCTCGCCGCCGCCGCAGCCGCAGCGGCGCAGACCGACGGCAGCGGGACCGCGCGCGGCCGCCCACGATCTCACCGGGCCATGACCAGTGCGGCTGACGGCGGGTCAGCGGGAACCGCCGTGGCGCAGCCAGCCCGCGAAACGGGCATGGGCGCCCCGGCTACGTCCGAGATGCTCGCGGGCGCGCGCGGGCTGCTCGCCCGACCGCTCACCTCCTACTACCTCGTCGTCGGCATCGGCTCGCTGTTGCTCGCGCTCGGGCTCGTCATGGTCCTTTCCTCGTCATCGGTCCAGATGCTGTCGCAGGGGGACTCGCCGTTCCTCGAGTTCCAGAAGCAGCTGTTCGGTGTCGCGCTCGGCCTGCCGCTGATGCTGGTGGCTTCCGAAGCTGCCGCCGGCCGCGTTCCGCGTCGTCGGCTACCCGCTGATGGGCCTGTCGATCGTGGGGCTGCTGCTCGCCCAGCTCCGGGGTCGGGCGTAGAGATGAACGGCGCGACCCGGTGGATCCCGATCGGCGGTATCCAGCTCCAGCCATCGGAGTTCGCCAAGCTCGCCTTCGTCCTCTGGGGCGCCGACCTGCTGGCCGGAACGAGCAGCTACGGGCGGCTGACGCGAATGGCGGCATCTGCTCGTGCCGCTCATGCCAGGCGCGGGGATTCTGGGCGTGCTTGTCATGGTCGGGGACGACCTGGGGACCACGCTGGTGCTGCTCACGATCTTCCTCGCGCTGCTGTGGGTGGCCGGCACCCCAGGCCGCCTGTTCATCGGCATGCTGGGCTTCGTCTGCCTGGTCGTGGCGATCCTGATCGTCGCTCGCGCCGTACCGGCTCGACCGGATCACCAGCTTCGTGGACCCGCAGGCGCACGCGGCGACGTCGGGCTGGCAGCCGCTGCAGGGCAAGTACGCGCTCGCATCGGGCGGCTGGTTCGGCGTCGGGCTCGGCGCGAGCAGGCAGAAATGGGGCATGCTGCCCGATCCGTCAAGTGACTTCATCTTCGCGGTCCTCGGCGAGGAGCTTGGCCTGGCCGGGACGCTCTGCGTGGTGGGCCTGTTCGGCGGGCTCGGCTACGCGGGCCTGCGGATCGCGCGGCGCGTCAGCGATCCGTTCATGCGGCTGCGCCGCGACGGCGATCACCGCCTGGATCGTGGTGCAGGCGCTGGTGAACATCGGTGCGGTGATCGGCGTGCTGCCGATCACCGGAGTGCCGCTTCCGCTGGTCTCCGCTGGGGTCTCGTCACTGCTCGTCACGATGGCGGCGATCGGCATGCTGATGGCGTTCGCCAAGCGGGAACCCGGCGCGGCTGAGGCTCTCGCCGCTCGTGGCCCCGGCGCGGTGCGCCGCGTTCTAAGCTGGCTTGGCCTGGGCAGGGCGCTGGAGTAGAAACCGGCCCCTTGCCCGCGGACCCAGCTCGCGCCGGCACCGCAAGCATCGTCGTGCCTGGCGCGCGAAGATTCACCGTAGCGAGGAGGTAAGCCCGGTGATGAGGGTTGTCCTCGCCGGCGGCGGTACGGCCGGCCACATCGAGCCCGCACTTGCCCTTGCCGACGCGCTGCGTGGGTATGACCCGGCGATCGAGGTGATCTGCCTTGGCACCGAGCGCGGGCTGGAGACCAGGCTCGTCCCGATGCGGGGCTACCAGCTCGCGCTCATTCCCGCGGTACCGCTGCCCCGCGCGCTCACGCCGCAGTTGCTCGCCGTCCCCGGCCGGCTGACCGGCGCGATCAACGCCACGGCGAGGATCCTGGACCGGATGCGGGCGGACGTCCTTGTCGGTTTCGGCGGATATGTCGCGGCACCGGGTTATCTCGCCGCGCGCCGTCGGCATGTGCCGATCGTCGTGCACGAGGCGAACCCGCGCCCTGGCCTCGCCAACCGGCTCGGCGCCAGGTTCACCAGGTTCGTGTACACGGGGCATCCCGATACCCAGCTGCCGCACGCGACCTACATCGGCATCCCGCTCCGCCACGAGATCGCCACCCTCGACCGGCTCGCACTCGGCGACAAGGCCAGGGCGCATTTCGGGCTCAGGCAGGACCTCCCGGTGCTCCTGGTGACAGGCGGATCACAGGGCGCCCGGTCGCTCAACGGCGCCGCATTCGGCGCGGCGGGTTACGCGCGGCAGGCAGGTGTTCAGGTGCTGCACATCGTGGGGCCGAAGAACACCGCGGAGGCGCCGATGCCCGCGGACGGCCCGCCGTACGTCACGCTGCCCTACGTCGACCACATGGATCTCGCGTACGCCGCCGCTGACTTCGCGATCTGCAGGAGCGGCGCGATGACCTGCGCCGAGCTCACGGCGGTCGGCCTGCCCGCCGCCTACGTGCCGCTCCCGCACGGAAACGGCGAGCAGCGGCTGAACTCGGCGCCGATCGCCGCCGCGGGCGGTGGCCTGCTGGTCGAGGACGCGCAGCTCACACCGGAATGGATCCGTGACACGGTGATCCCGGTGCTTCGCGACCCCGCGATGGTCGCCGCCATGTCCGAGGCAGCCGCCGCGCTCGGGCGCCGCGACGCCGACCTCGCCCTGGCCAATGAGGTGATGGCGGTCACGCGGGGCGAGCAATGAGGCGGCAGGAAAGGCGGGCGGCGAAGGCTCCGGCAGGGCGGGCCATGAACGTGTCGGCAAGGCGGGCAAGGGGGCGGGCAACGGGGCGGGCGGCGAGGTGGGCGGCGAGGCGGGCCGCCCGGGAAGGCGCCGCGCCATGGGCCTGGTAGCACCGGCCGACCCGGTGCCGATCGCCGAGCTTGGCGCGGTCCATTTCACCGGGATCGGCGGCGCGGGCATGTCCGGCATCGCCCGCGTGATGCTCGCCGCGGGAGTCGCGGTGTCTGGCAGCGACGCGCGGCATTCGCAGGTCCTCGACGAGCTTGCCGGGATCGGCGCGGTCGTCTACGTCGGTCATGATGCCCACAATCTCGGCGCCGCGGACACGCTCGTGGTGTCCACCGCGATCAGGCAGGACAACCCGGAACTGGCCGAGGCCCGCGGCCGGGGTCTGCGGATCATGCACCGGGGCACCGCGTTGGCGTCGATCATGCTCGGCCGGCGGGGGATCGCCGTCGCTGGCACGCACGGCAAGACGACGACCTCGTCCATGCTCGCCACCGTGCTGCTGCGCTGCGGCGCCGGCCCTGGCTACGTTATCGGCGGCACGCTCGTGTCCACCGGGATCGGCGCTGCGCGGGGGACCGGTGAGCTGTTCGTCGCGGAAGCCGATGAGAGCGACGGGTCGTTCCTGCTGCTCGCCCCCGACGCCGCGATCGTGACCAACATCGAGCCCGACCATCTCGACAACTACGGCAGCGTGCGGGAAATCGCCGCGGCGTTCGAGCGCTTCGCGGCCCGAATCAGCCCTGGCGGGCTGCTTGTCACCTGCGCCGACGACCCGGGCGCGCGTGCGCTCGCGGCAGCCGTCGCTGCGTCAGCGGCAGGACACCGCCTGCGGCAGCGCAGTTACGGCGCAGGGCCGGAGGCCGACTACCAGGTGACCCGGGTGGCTCCACGCGGCATGGGTGTCAGCTTCGAGGTGCGGGCGGGCGGGCGGCAGCCGTTCGGGATAAATCTCGGTATTCCGGGCCGTCACAACGCGCTCAACGCGGCCGCGGCCTTCGCCGTCGCCGTGGAGCTTGGCTTTCCCGCCGCTGAGGCAGCCGCCGGCCTGGCCACGTTCGGCGGCACGCGGCGGCGGATGGAGCTCAAGGGGGAGGCAGACGGCGTGCGCGTGCTCGACAGCTACGCCCACCACCCCACGGAACTGGCCGCTGACCTGCGCAGCGCGCGGGAGATCGTGGACGGCACCGACGGCGCGGGCCCGCGCAGCGGCCGGGTGATCGCGGTCTTCCAGCCGCACCTGTACAGCCGCACCCGGATCTTCGCCGCCGATCTCGGTACTGCGCTCGGCCTGGCGGATGAGGCGCTCGTGCTCGACGTCTACGCCGCACGTGAGGACCCGGAGCCGGGGGTGACCGGGCGGCTCGTAGCCGACGCGATACCGGGCGGACGCGGGCAGTTCACGCCGGACGCCCGCGCCGTGCCGGGCATGGTCGCAGGTATCGCCAAGGCGGGTGACCTGGTGCTCACCATGGGCGCCGGGGACGTGACGGCGCTCGGGCCGCTGATCGTCGCGGCACTGCGTGATCGCCATGCCGGCCGCGTAGACGAGGGTCTGTGAAGTGACCGCACCAGCCTCCAGAACGGCTGCGCAGAAGCGGCGCGTTCGCGCCGCCCCATCGGACAAAGGCGCCTTCGCCTGCCGGGCCTGGCGCCGCAGACGGTGCCGGTGCACCGCTCCGGGTGGCACCGGCCCGGGTGGCACCGGCCCGGCTGGCACCGGCCCGGGTGGCGCCGGGTCCGGGCGCGGGCGCCGCTCCACCCGGACCGCGCAGCGGCGGCCGCTCGACCCGTGGAAAGCCGCCTTCGTTCTTCTCGCCCTCGCGGGAATCGTTGCGGGAGTGGCCTGGGCGCTGCTCGGCTCCCGCTTCTTCGTCGTCCGCTCGGTCCAGGTCACCGGCCTGCACCGGGTCTCGCGCTCGCAGGCACTCGCGGCGGCCGCCATCCCCCTGGGGCTGCCGCTCATCCGGGTGGACACCGCGGCGGTGAGCCACCGGGTCGACGCGATCACGCAGGTTCAGTCCGCCCGGGTCACCAGGAACTGGCCGGACGGGATCGTGATAAACATCACCGAGCGGACACCCGCGCTCGCGGTCGCCGATGGCAGCGGGTACGACCTGGTCGACCGGTTCGGCGTCGTCGTCGTGTCGGCGGCGCGGCCGCCGCAGGGAATGCCACTCTTCAGGCCGTCAGGCCCGCTGCGGGGCAGCCCGGCCGTCGCGGCAGCGGTCGCGGTGCTGCATGAACTGCCCTGCGCGCGCTGTCCGGCCGGCTGAGTCGGTCACCGCGCCGACCGCCGACGAGGTCACACTGCATCTCACCGGCGGGGTGACAGTCGTCTGGGGGAGCCCGGGCCGTGCCGCCGCGAAGGCCCGGGTCCTTGCCGTGCTGATGCGGACCCACGCGCGCTATTACGACGTGAGCGCGCCGACCGTCGCGACGACACGCTGACGGGCGCGATCGAGAGTCTGCAGCAGCCGCGAGGTCAGATTCCACTGAGGTATGTGCCGGGCGGCCCGCGACACGCCGGGCCGGATCGTGGCCGGTTAGTTGACCCCGCTGCCGAGCGACCCTACTGTCCGTATCAATCGTCAGGTTGACATAATGCTAAATCTCAACTTGAGGGTGAGGGTTGGTCAGCGCGGTATTCGCGCACTGCGGATCGCGCTGCCGCCAGCTGTTCAGCCCAGCTGTTCAGCCGAGCCTGTTGAGGTAAACGAGCGGAAAGGTCCCTCCTCGTGGCAGCACCGCAGAACTATCTCGCGGTCATCAAGGTCGTCGGAATCGGCGGGGGTGGCGTCAACGCCGTCAACCGGATGATCGAAGAGGGGCTCAAGGGCGTCGAGTTCATCGCGATCAACACCGACGCGCAGGCACTCCTCATGAGCGACGCCGACGTCAAGCTCGACGTCGGGCGCGAACTCACCCGCGGCCTTGGCGCTGGCGCCAACCCGGAGGTCGGCTGCAAGGCCGCGGAGGACCACCGTGAGGAGATCGAGGAGGTGCTCAGGGGCGCCGACATGGTCTTCGTCACCGCGGGCGAGGGCGGCGGTACAGGCACCGGCGGCGCCCCGGTGGTCGCGAACATGGCGCGGTCGCTCGGCGCACTGACGATCGGCGTCGTGACCCGGCCGTTCGGCTTCGAGGGCAAGCGCCGCGCGATCCAGGCGGAGATCGGGATCGAGCGGCTGCGCGGCGAGGTCGACACGCTCATCGTCATCCCGAACGATCGCCTGCTTTCGATCTCCGACCGCCAGGTCAGCGTGCTCGACGCGTTCAAGGCTGCCGACCAGGTGCTGCTCTCCGGTGTGCAGGGGATCACCGACCTGATCACCACGCCCGGGCTGATCAACCTGGACTTCGCGGACGTCAAGTCGGTGATGTCCGGTGCTGGTTCGGCGCTCATGGGCATCGGCTCGTCGCGCGGCGACGACCGCTCGGTGGCAGCCGCGGAAATGGCGATCTCGAGCCCGCTGCTCGAGGCGAGCATCGATGGCGCGCACGGGGTGCTGCTTTCCATTCAGGGCGGCTCGGACCTGGGTCTCTTCGAGATCAACGAGGCAGCGCAGCTCGTCGCCAACTCGGCGGCGCCCGACGCGAACATCATCTTCGGCGCGGTCATCGACGACGCGCTCGGCGACGAGGTACGGGTCACCGTGATCGCCGCCGGGTTCGACGAGAGCAGGAGCTCGGCCACACCGGTCCCCGCGTATTCCTCAGCGAAGGGAGTCCGCCACCTGCCGTCGGTCGTACGAACCTGTCGCGGCGCAGCCGGTGGCAGCCGCGCACGTGGCCGCGGGCGGCCCAGCGGGCCCGGCGGGCTTCGACGGCCGCGGGGGCTTCGACGGCCGCGGGGGCTTCGACGGCCACGCCGATGCTGACGGCCACGCCGGCTTCGACGGCCACGCGAGTTCTTACGGCCGCACGGGTTCGGCCGACCTGCCGGGTTCGGCCGGCCTGCCGGGCTCCGCGGGTTCGGCGGGCCTGGCTGGCACGAAGAGCTTCGGATCCGGCCACGGTGATGAGGTGGTGGCGCCCGCCCAGCCTTCACCCGCTGGCGCCGGCCTGGGTCCGCGGACGAGGCAACGCTTGGTCCTGCGTAATCGGATCCACGGACGGCAGCGCGCCGGGCGACGCGATGCCGGACGGTTTCTCCGAGTTCGGTGAGAAATCCAGGCGACGCGGCGGGCCACGCATCGGCGCGGGCCTTCGTGCCGCGGCCGGCCGAGCCCGACTCGGCGGCCGCCGCGCGCGTCTTCGACGCCGCCACCACCCGGCGCGGCCCGTGGTCTTCGAGGAAGACGACGACCTTGACGTTCCCGACTTCCTCAAGTAGTCGATGGGTGCTGCGGCGAGCGTCGTATCTGTGCGCCGAGCTCGTGCCCGGGGTGCGCACCGCCATCACCGGCCGGTGGGGCGGCGTCAGCCGGCCGCCCTACGATCCGCTGAACCTTGGGCTTTCGATCGGTGACGATCCCGCCGCGGTCATGCGGAACCGCGAGCTTGTCGCGCGAGCCTGCGGTATCGACGCCGCGCAGATGGTGTGGATGCGCCAGGTGCACGGTGCCCGCGCAAGCTACGTGCGTCCTGGCGAGCCGCCGTGGAGGCGGACGCGGTCTTCACCGACATGCCAGGTGTGGTGCTCGGCGTTCTCGCCGCGGACTGCGCGCCCGTCCTGCTCGTCGATCCTGGCACCGGGATTGTCGGCGCGGCGCATTCAGGCCGTGCGGGAACGGAAGCCGGCGTGGTCCCCGCGCTCGTCCGCGCGATGACCGCCGCCGGTGCCCAGCCTGCGCGGATGCACGGCCTGGTCGGCCCGGCAATCTGCGGAGGCTGTTACGAGGTGCCCGCGGAGCTGCAGGCCCGCGTCGCCGAGGCCGTCCCGCAGGCTCGGTGCGTGACCCGGTCCGGTGCTCCCGGGCATTGATATCAGGGCCGGAATCTCGGCCCAGCTTGCCGAGCCTTCGGCGTCCGCCGGGTCCGCCATGACCGGCGCTGCACCGCCGAGACCGGCGACCTCTGCTCGCACCGGCGAGACGGCGAGGCCGGCCGGTTCGCCGCGCTGATCTGGCGCGAGCGATGATGTGCGGATGATGTGCGGATGACTGCTCCCACGGCGCCCACAGCCAGGCGGCGGGCGGAACTCGCGGAAAACCTCACCGCACTCCGCGCCCGGATCGCGGCCGCGTGCGACAGCGCGGGCCGTGATGTGCGTGAGATCACCGTGATCGCCGTCACCAAGACCTGGCCCGCGTCCGACATCAGGTTGCTGGCTGAACTCGGCTTGACCGACATCGGCGAGAACAGGGACGCCGAGGCGGCACCCAAGGCGGCGCAGTGCGCTGATCTCCCGCTGACCTGGCATTTCGTCGGCCAGCTTCAGACGAGGAAATGCCGGAGCGTGGTCGGTTACGCCGACGTGGTCCACTCCGTCGATCGGCCGCACTTGGTCCAGGTGCTCGCTCGGGAGGCCACGCGGGCGGGGCGGATCATCACCTGCCTCGTGCAGGTCAGCCTCGATGGCGCGGTCGGCGTGTCCGGGGTACCGCGCGGCGGCGTCGGCGTCGCCGACGCGGTGCCCCTCGCCGACCAGGTGGCCGCACAGCGGCGGGCTCCGGCTGGGCGGCGTGATGGCGGTCGCGCCACTCGGACATGCCGCCGCGGGACGCGTTCGCCAGGCTCGCGGAGGTGGCGGCTGCCGTCAGGGCCGTGCATCCGGACGCCACCATGATCTCGGCAGGCATGAGCGGCGATCTTGAGGAGGCCATCGAAGCCGGCGCGACACACGTGCGTGTCGGTACGGCGTTGCTCGGCGCCAGGCGCGTCTTCGTCAGGTAATGTCCCGCACGTGAGGGGTCACGTGACCCGCCGCAGCAAGGTTTAGTCGGCACGCTTGCAGCGACGATGCAGCCAGCAGGGTTCACCGGACGGCAGCCGCCTTTGGCGTGACGGAGGACTGACGGATGGCCGGCGCGATGCGCAGGGACCTGCAGCCGGTCGCGGCTGCCCCCTTGGCGTGACGGAGGACTGACGGATGGCCGGCGCGATGCGCAGGGACCTGCAGCCGGTCGCGGCTGCCCCCTTTGGCGTGACGGAGGACTGACGGATGGCCGGCGCGATGCGCAGGGACTGCAGCCGATCGCGGCTGCACCCTTTGGCATGACGGAGGACTGACGGATGGCCGGCGCGATGCGCAAGATGGCGGTCTACCTCGGCCTCGTGGAGGACGACCACCGCTACGATGACCGATATCAGGACAAGTACGACTCCGTACGAGGAGTACGACGAGTATGACGACGAGCCCGACCGGGCTGATGCCGCTGACCGGCAGGAGGTCCGCGCGGGCCGGGCCGATGTCGGCGCGGACGGCGGCTACGCTGGGGCTGACTGGCGTCCTGACTCCGTCAAGCACACCACCGACCTTGCGCGGATCACGACGCTGCATCCGCGCACGTACAACGAGGCCCGGACGATCGGCGAGCACTTCCGTGAGGGAACTCCCGTGATCATGAACCTCACCGAGATGGTCGACAGCGACGCCAAGCGGCTGGTGGACTTCGCCGCGGGGTTGATCTTCGGCCTGCACGGGAGTATTGAGCGGGTGACCAATAAGGTGTTCCTGCTATCACCGGCGAACGTGGAAGTGACAGCGGAGGACAAAGCGCGGATTGCGGAACGGGGCTTCTTCAATCAGAGCTAACCAGGGCTAATTGACACAGAGTCATTTCGTGGACACGCAGGGATACGGAACCGTATCCATTCAGGTTAGGTGCGCGTCAGGCGCGCGGGCAGGGAAGCGTTGTGGGACTCCTCAAGATCATTCTTGTCTACGCTCTCTCGCTCTACTTGCTGTTGCTCATAGGGCGTTTGGTGCTGAGCTGGATACAGGCGTTCTCCAGGTCATGGTCACCGTCAGGGATCGTCCTGGTACTCGCTGAGGCGATTTATACAACAACCGATCCACCACTTAGATTGCTACGTCGGTACCTCCCATCGGTCCGACTCGGTAACGTGGCCTTGGACCTGAGCTTCACGGTGCTTTTCATTGTGGTTTTGGCCATGATCAAACTTGTCGGGTTGCTTTGATCAGGTACGGTCCTAGGGACACTTCCAAGCGCGCCAAGGAGACGACATGCCGCTGACGCCCGCGGATGTGCGGAACAAGCAGTTCAGCACGACCAGGCTTCGGCCGGGGTACGACGAGGAGGAAGTCGATACCTTCCTCGACGAGGTCGAGGCAGAGCTTGACCGGTTGATCCAGGAGAACGAGGAACTCCGGGCCAAGCTGGCCGAATGCATGCGGGGCAAGGTGCCCGCCCTCCACACATCGCCTGTCATTGAGCCCAAGCCAGACCTCATGGCCCCAGAGCCGCCACCGATGGAACCCAAGCAGCCGGAGCCCGTGCTGATGGGCATGCCGCCTGCCGAGGACAACATGGACACCGCCGCGCGCGTGCTCGCGCTCGCGCAGCAGACCGCGGACCAGGCCATCGCTGATGCGCGCAGGGAGGCCGACGAGACGCTCGGCCGTGCGCGCCGCGAGGCGGACGAGATCCTCGGCAAGGCGCGGCGCCAGGCTGAGCAGATCACCAGCGACGCCCGAGCGCGCGCAGAAAGCCTTGAGCGCGACGCGCAGGAGCGGCACCGTCAGGCCATGGGTTCCCTGGTGCAGCAACGGGAAGAGCTTGAGCGCAGGGTTGACGATCTACGGGCATTCGAGCGCGAGTACCGCAGCAGGCTCAAGGCATACCTGGAGGGGCAGCTGCGCGACTTGGAGGCCGGCGCGACAGACAGCGGTGCCTTCCCGGTCATCGGCTCAGGGCAGCCGCAGCCGGTCGGAGCCTCGCTTCAGCACGCCGACATGCGCAACGGCCAGCCGTCCAGTGGCACGGGCCCGTTCCCGACTCCTGCGGAGTCCGCACCGCATGGCGGATACCGGCCGGCGGATGGATCCTCGCCGCACGAGCGCCGCTAGGCGCTTGTAGCAAGCCGGTACCTCCGTGACGGTCCGACCGTGACGCTCGGGTCCGCCCGCGGCGGCGGGAGCGTCCGCGGGGGGCTACCCGCGATGGCGGGACCATCTGCGGCGGCGGAACTGTCTGTGGCGACCGTGCGTGACGGCGGACCGTGTGCGGTGGCGGGACTGTCCGCGGGGGCCTAGGTGCGACGCGGGACCGCCGCCGGGGGGACAGCCCGCGGCGGCGGAACTGCCTGCCGGGGCTGGCCGCGACGGCGGAACCGTCCATGACAGCAAGGCTGGACTGCGACGCTGTAACGCGACAGTCGGCGGCCCTGGGCAGCTTCCTCGGTGCCCGCCGTGATGGGGTCTGGAGCACAGACGGGGCCGGAGCACCTGGTTATCAGGTCGCGACGTTCTGACATCGGCCGAACGGAGGTTACTTGTGATCGTCGTTAGTGCGGCAGGGGTCGTGATCGCGATCCTGCTGCTCGCCGCGGGGATGATCACAAGCAACCTCTTGGTGGTGTACATCTCGATCGGCGTGAGCGTCGCGGCGGCACTCCTGCTTGGAGCGGGCGTCTTCGTGCGCCGCGACCTTTTCGTTCGAGCAACGTCGGCGCACTTCAGCGAGGCCGGCGCCGCGGGAGCGGAGGCCGGGGCGGCTTCGGGTGCGGGAGTGAAGAGCGCGACGGCCGCAAGCGGGGCGGCGGCCGCAAGCGGGGCGGCGGCCAAGAGCGGGCCGGCGGCCAAGAGCGGGACGGCGGCCGGCGGCGTGGCGGCCAAGAGCGGGGCGGCGGCCAAGACCGGGCCGGCGGCCGCAAGCGGGGCGGCGGCCAAGACCGGGCCGGCTGTCGGTGGCGTGTCGGCCAAGAGCGGGGCGGCGGCCAAGACCGGGCCGGCGGCCGCAAGCGGGGCGGCGGCCAAGACCGGGCCGGCTGTCGGTGGCGTGTCGGCCAAGAGCGGGACGGCGGCCAAGACCGGGACGGCGGCCGGCGGCGTGGCGGCGGGCGTGCGTGCCGCTGACGCGCGATCCGGTCGCGGGCAGGCTGCCATAGCGGACGCGCAGCCGGCCGGGGATGCTGCCGTCGCTGCCGAGAAGAGGGCGTTGGCCGGGGCGGGCCACAGCGCTTCCGGTACCTCGCGGTCAGCAGCCGCTTCGGCGGAGCCGGACAGCGACGTCGTCCTCGTGGTGCCGGGACGGCGCCGTTTTCACGTGCCGGGCTGCATCCGTTTGACCGGCCGGCTCACCGAGGAACTCACTGTCAACGAGGCGCTTGAGGAAGGCTTCAGCGCATGCACCTCCTGCCTGCCTGGTTTGGTGCCCGACGCATGGGCCACAGGCCGGGACACGGCTGAAACCTTCACCGCGTCCACGCCCGAACCACCGGCGTGGGTCCAGACCGTGAACGTGCCGCCAACCTGGGAGCCCGTCGCATCGGCAGCCGCCGCATCAGTAGCTGCGGAACCTCTGCAAGCGGAGCCCGGACCAGCGGAGCGCGACCGCCGGGCGGCGGAACCGGGGACTGCCGACCCCGAGCTTGAGGTGCCGAAAACCGGCGCACGGCAATTTGAGACCGGGGGGGCGCCGGACGTTGAGCCTGCCGGGGCCGGGGCCGGGGCCGGGGCCGGGGATCGTGGGTTCACCGGGGCCGGGGCCGCGAAACCTGAGCAGGCGGAGCAGTGGGCCGTGGGTCGTTCGGTTGCGGAGGCGCGGCCTGCGGATCGTGAGTTCGCCGGGTCCGGGTCCGGGGCCGCGGATCGTGAGCGTGCCGGGCCCGTGGCCGCGGGTGCGGATCGCGGGAAACGCGGCCCGGCTGCCGAGAACCACGAGCATTTTGCGGACGCTCCGGGGGCGGCGGGGGAGGGTCTCCACGCACGCACGGCGACCGACAAGCAGGACGAGTCACCGGCCGACGTGGGTGCGGAATCACCCGAGAGCGCCACCGCGGATGCGGGGGATCCGGCCGCGACGGTCTGGGTGGTGCGCGGTGTCTCCCGCCATCACCTGCACGACTGCGTCCTCATCCAGGTCATCGACGACGAGGACGTGGACACCATGACACTCGCGGAGGCCGAAGCCGGCGGCTGTACCCCCTGTATGGCCTGCCATATCGATTGAGCACGAAATCCGCCGCGTGCAGGGTAGTGGTACGTCCTGGCAGCCGCGCGATGTGCGTTTGAGCACCGGCCATGGTCGGCCCGCTGGTGGCGCGATAGCGCCCCCTACGGGCCAACGATCAAGCCCGTCCGCCGCCGGGCGGCCACGAATCTGCGGAGCGGTGGGCCGCCCGGGCCGGACCGCCTGGCGGGGGGCAGGGCCCGCGCCGCCGTGGTGGCCTGCCGGTGGTCAGGCAACGCCGCCAGCGCCGTGTGGTGGGCGTCGGCCGCCGTCCCGTCTGGATCATCCGCCCCACCGGTCACTGTGTCCCGCATTTCGTTCACGATCGCGGTAACTTTTCTGCACATATCGCCGACTTGCGTTTTAACCCTGTTACGGCTGGTTGCTGATCGTCTGCGGCGTGTCGCCGTGACATTGGGCGGCCACCGAATGATCATCTTCGTGTTCGATCAAGAGACGCGGAGGTGAGTGCGGTGGCCGTGGTGTCCAGTATGGCGTGGTTAACGCCGGGTGTGCCGGGGGATGTGGCGGCGTGGGGGGATCTGGCGGGGTTCCGGGCCGGGTGGTACGGGTGCCTGGGGCCGTGGGCGGATACGCTGTTCGAGCTGACGGACGCGGTGCTGTGCGCGGGCGGGCCGGTGACGTCGCTGCCGCGGTTGCCGCTGGAGCCGGTGCTGCGCCGGGGGCACGGCAGCGAGTACGCGGCGCTGGCGCACGGCCAGATCGGCGCGGGGGGGCTTTCGGATCTTCTGGCCACGCGCCGCCCGGCCGGGTGGCCGCTGATATTCGCGGTGGATGGCACGGTCTGGCCGCGGTGTGCGGCGGGCACCTCCCCGGGCCGGGGCTTGTGCTATCACCCGTCCCGGCGGGCCGGGGGCAAGCCGGTGGTGCCGGGCTGGTGTTATCAGAAGGTCAGCCAGCTGAACTTCGCCCGTGACTCGTGGACCTGGCCGGTGGATGCCCGCCGGATCGGCCCGCGCGAGGATGTGGCAGCGGCCACGGTGGCGCAGGTCCGTGGCGTGCTGGCCCGGCTGGGTGCCGGCGATGATGTGCCGTTGTTCGTCTTCGACGCCGGCTCGTCCTATGACCCGGCCACCCTGTCGTATCAGCTGGCCGGGCAGCGGGCGCAGCTGCTGGTGTTCCATCCGCGCCGTCTGCCGCACGTGCAGCGCGACGTCCCGCACGCTCATCCCTTTCGCGTACAGGCTGACGATCACCGCGTTCAGGCTGTCGGACCGCGTCGCCTGCTTCGGCACCAGCACCGGGGCGAACGACGCGTCCCGGTCCCGCGGCACCGCCACCTTCACCGGCCCGATCTCCGTGTTCAGCGTCTTCACGCTGGACCCGTTACGGCGGTTCTCCCCGCCGTCCTCCAGATGGCTGCCGAGCTCGGCCGCCAGCCCCGCCTGCAGAACCTGCCCGATCACCCCCGTCAGCAGCCCGCCAGGCCCCGTCAGCGTCACCGGATCCCCGGACCTGGCACGCCCCGCCAGCTGCCCCGCCAGCAGCGCCACCACCTCCTCCGGCAGCACCAGCCCCGGCCCGTCACCCCCACCCCGGCCCGCCGGTGAAAATCCCCCCGCCGGGTCCTCGACTTCGGCCCCCGCACTCTCTAGCATGGTCATCTTGACCTCACCATGCGGCTGCGCAAGAACCGGGTGTTCTTCCGCGACCCGCCGCCGCGGCTTCCCGGCACCAACGGCCGGCCCCGCCGCCACGGCGCGCCGTTCCGCCTCAAGGACCCCGCCACCTGGGGGGCCCCGGATGCGCGGCTTGCCACCGGTGACCGGGTCTACGGCACCGTCACCGTCCGCGCCTGGGCCGGGCTGCACCCGCTCATCCGCCGCCACGGCCGCTGGGCCGGCACCGCCCCAGCGCCGATCGTGCGCGGCTATGTGATCCGGGTCGATGTGACCCGCCTGCCCAAGCCCACCACCAAAGCCGCCACGACCCTGTGGCTGTGGTGGTCCGGCCCCGCCCAGATGACCCCGGACCCCGATATCTGCTGGCGGGCCTACGTGCACCGGTTCGACATCGAGCACACCATCCGGTTTGAAAAGACCACCCTCGGCTGGGTCACCCCCGCGCTGCGCCACCCCGAACAGGCGGACCGGTGGACCGCGATCATCTTGTCCGCCTACGCCCAGCTCGTCCTCACCCGCCCCCTGGCCGCCGACCTGCGGCTGCCCTGGGAACACCCCCGCGACCCCGCCCACCTCACCCCCGGCCGGGTCCGCCGCGACTTTCCGCGCATCCGCGCCGCACTGCCCCCGGTGGCAAACCCCCGAAAACCCTACGGCACCGGCCCCGGGCGGCCCAAAGGATCCCGCAGCCGCCCCGCCCAGCGCTACCCGGTGATCAAGAAAGCCGCCTGAACCACCGGTCCAGGGTTAAAACGCAAGCGCCGAGAAGTTACCGCGATCATGAAGCCAATGAAGCCCGGCGTTGCCTAAGCCGCGGCCATTCGCCTGGATCATGATCAATGGCCCGTTGGGCACCGGATGTGCGGGTAACCCACCACGATCATGAAGCCGCGCGGCGCACACCAGGTAGATCGTCGATCACCTGGCTGACACATACCCGGCCGCTGTTCCATGGGCGGATACTGCACCTAGTACTTCAGGGACACTTCCACCCACGACCTGCGGTGATGCCGTACCCGAACTCGTCCGATCGTGGGCGTGACCAGGCCCTTCCCGCGCGGCCTGGTCCAACTGGCCCTGTAGTACTAGATCATGACAACCGCCCGGCCGCCGCCCACCGCGCAGTCGATGGCCGCCGCAGGCTAATGGCGGCGGAACCAGAAGGCAAAGCCGAGCCCGGGATCGCGGTGCTCGTAAAGACCCGCGCCACCGTCGCCCTCACCTGTCGCGACTGTCACGGCCAGAACCTCCCGCGCGATCACGTCGCCGTGATCCGCGAGCGCCCTGGTCAGCTCGGGATCCGTGGCGGACCACCAGAGCTCGATCCGGTCGGTCACGTCCAGGCCGTCGTTCTTGCGTGCGTCCTGGATCAGCCTGATGACCTCACGGGCGAGCCCGAGCCGCCGCAGCTCCGGCGTGATCTCCAGGTCGAGCGCGACGGTTTCGCCCGCCGTCCGTGACGACCGCCCAGCCGGATTTCGGCGTCTCGGTGACGATGAGCTCGTCTGGCTGCAGCGTCACCACGGTGCCATCCACCTCGACAGTCGGCCTCGCCGGCCGAGCCTAGCGCGGCTGCCACCGCAGCGGCGTCAGCGGCACTGATCGCGGCCGCCACCGCAGGCGTTCGGGAGCCAAATCGTTTCCCAAGCGCGCGGAAGTTTGGCCGCACGGTGTATTCGACCAGTTCGGCGCCGACGTTGCCGAGGGTGTCGAGCGAGCGGACGTTGAGCTCGTCGGCGATCTGGTCACGCAGCTGCTCCGGCAGGTCGGCGAACCCGGCGGCGCTCTGCCCGCCCACGATCGCGCGGGCGAGCGGCTGGCGGGTGCGCACCGAGGACTGCTGCCCGGGCCGCGCGGCCGAGTTCCACCAGGCGCCGCGTCAGTGCCATCTGCGCGGTCAGCCGCTGGTCGATGAGCGACTCGTCCGGGTGCCGGCCATGCCGGCAGGTGGACGGACTCGGGCGCGTCCGGCGCGCGCAGTACGTCCCAGACGTAGTCGGTGAAGAAACGGCGTCATCGGTGCCATCAGCATGGTGAGCGTCTCCAGGCACTCGTGCAGCGTGGCGAACGCCGCGGCGCTGTCCGGTGCCCGCGGGCCCTTCCCAGAACCGCCGCCGCGACCGCCGCACATACCAGTTCGACAGGTCATCGATGAAGTCGGCGATCCGGCGGCCCGCGCGTGCCGTGTCGAAGTCATCGAGCGCGGCCGTGACGTCGGCCACGGCAGCGTGCAGCTCGCTCAGCGCCCACCGGTCAAGCAGCGGCCGCTCGCGCGGGCGGTGGCGCCTCGCCGAGCCTGCCCGGACCCCAGGCGTCGCCCGCGGACGCGGCGGCGTTCGCGTAGAGCACCAGGAACGACAGCGGTGTTCCAGTAGGTGAGCAGGACCTTGCGGACGATCTCCTCGAGCACGCCGTGCCCGACCCTGCGCGCCGCCCACGGTGAGCCGCTCGCCGTCATGAACCACCGCAGCGCGTCGGCGCCGTGCGCGTCCATGAGCGGGATGGGTTCGAGCACGTTGCCGAGATGCTTGCTCATCTTGCGCCCGTCCTCGGCGACGATCAGGCCAAGGCAGAGAACGTTCTCGTAGGACGACCGGCCGAACACGATGGTGCCGACGGCCATCAGCGAGTAGAACCAGCCCCGGGTCTGGTCGATCGCCTCGCAGATGTACTGGGCCGGATACGCCCTCTTGAACTCGTCCGTGCCGCGGTGCGGCGCGCCCCACTGCGCGAACGGCATCGAACCCGAGTCGTACCACGCGTCGATTACCTCGGGCACCCGCCGGGCCTCGACGCCCGCATTCCGGGCATCCGAAGCTGACATCGTCCACGTAGGGCCGGTGCGGGTCGAGGCCCGACAGGTCGCGTCCCGCATGCGCCGACAACTCGGTCAGCGAGCCGATGCACGTCATGTGCCCGTCCGCGCACTCCCACAGCGGCAGCGGCGTGCCCCAGTACCGGCTCCGCGACAGCGCCCAGTCCACGTTGTTGCGCAGCCATTCGCCGAACCTGCCGTGCTTGATCGTCGGCGGGTGCCAGTTCGTCCGCTCGTTCTCTTCGAGCAGCTTGTCCTTGACCGCGGTGGTCTTGATGTACCAGGACGGCAGCGCGTAGTAGAGCAGCGGCGTGTGGCACCGCCAGCAGTGCGGGTAGCTGTGCTCGTGCGTCGCGACGCGGAACGCCAGGCCGCGGTCGGTCAGGTCGGTCACCAGCCGCGCATCTGCGTCCTTGAAGAACATGCCGCCGACTAGCGGGATGTCCGGGCTGAACCGGCCGTCCGGCCCGACCGGGTTGACCACGGGGAGCCCGTGCAGGCGGCTGGTGGCCAGGTCGTCGGCGCCGAAGGCGGGCGCCAGGTGCACGAGGCCGGTGCCGTCCTCGGTGGTCACGAAGTCGGCGGTGACGACGCGGTGGGCGTCGGGAATATCGATGATCCCGAACGGCCGCGCGTATGTGGCGCCCGCCAGATCGGCGCCGGTGACCCTGGCTGCGATGTACCAGCCCTCGCCGAGCACCTTCGCGAAGAGCGGTTCGGCCACGACGACGGAGTCGTCGCTTCCCGTGCGGCGCGCGACGACGTAGGTCACATCCGGGTGGACCGCGACCGCCGTGTTGGCCACGAGCGTCCAGGGCGTCGTGGTCCAGACCAGCAGGTCGGCGCCCTTAAGGGCCGGATGGGCGCCCTCGGGCAGGCTGAGCAGCGGGAAGCGGACGGTGACCGACGGGTCGGTGACAGTCTCGTAACCCCCCGGCTGGCCGAGTTCGTGATCGGAGAGCGGCGTGCCGCACCGCGGGCAGTACGGGCTGATCCGGTAATCCTTGATCAGCAGGCCCTTGTCGAAGATGACCTTGAGCGACCACCAGACCGACTCGATGTAGTCCGGGTCCATCGTCCGGTACGCCTGCGACAGGTCAACCCAGTAGCCCATCCGCTCGGTCAGTTCTTCGAAGGCGTCCACGTGCTGCAGCACGGACTCGCGGCAGCGCGCGTTGAACTCGGCGACTCCGTACGCCTCGATCTCCTTCTTGCCCGACAGCCCGAGTTCCTGCTCCACCGCGACCTCGACCGGCAGGCCGTGGCAGTCCCAGCCCGCCTTGCGGGCGACGTGATAGCCCTGCATGGTCTTGAACCGCAGGAAGAGGTCCTTGAAGACGCGGGCCTCGACGTGATGGACGCCCGGCATGCCGTTGGCGGTCGGCGGGCCCTCGTAGAACGTCCACCGCGGCCCGCCCGCGGTCTTTGCGAGCGACCGCTCGAAGACTGTTCTCGTCCCGCCAGCGCTTGAGCATCTCCCGCTCGATGGCGGGAAAATCGGGCTGGCCGGGAAGCGCGGGAAGGAGGTCGTCGCTGACGTGCGGTGCGCTCGGGCATCTCGGGCGATGGCATGTCGGGCCTGGCGTCTGGCGCGGCGGCATCGTCGGGCGGGCCTCCTGCGATCGTGGCTAGAGGTCGCGACCTCTTATGCCATGCCGGAGGGACGAGAAACGCCGCGTGGCGCTCCCGCGGTACCACCCTCCTTGGCCGCGCATACGCGTGACCCACTCGATTCACCTGCTGCCGGTTCTACTTGGCATGCCTTGCCGCGCTGCGTGCGTCTGCGCTGCCTTTCTTCCGGCGGCTCAGGGGTGATCTGGTCCGCTCCGCGTGGCCCCGGGCTCACACCATCCCCGGTTCGCTCCGTGCCCCGCGCTGCTGGCGGCAGCTGTCCCCATCAACGCCTTGCAGACTGTCACAATAGCTGACAGCCAAAGGTTGATGCCGCATCGTTTTCCTGCTGTGGTCGGCGAGTGGTTCCGCCGTCGTCCTGCCAGCTGTCGGGCCAGACTTGTGCGCGGACATCATCCGGGGGTCATATGATCGCGCGCTGGCTTGCCTCTCGTGCGCGAGCGACTTATCCTCCGGTCACTGTCTGCATTCAAGATCAGCGCGGAGGGAGGCCCGCATGGCCGGTACCGCGGGCATCAGTATGGACGACGAGGAGCGGTCGCGCCACCCACAGCAGGGTGGCCGGTCGCGGCCCGCGCGTTCACGGCCCAGTCAGGCGAGAGGGCGGAGCGCGGCCGCCGTGCTTGCCGTCCGCGAGGGTGAGCGGCCTTGGTCGGAGGCGGAGCTCGCCGACGTTCGCTCGAGGCTGGAGACAGAGATCACTGAATTGGGCGAGGAGATCTCCAAGGCGGAATCGGAGATCGCCGACCGGCTGACCGATTCGGTCGGCGACGCGGGCGACGACCAGGCCGACGCGGGCGCGAAGACGTACCAGCGTGAGCACGACCTTGCCGTGACCCACAATGCCAGGGAGCTTCTCACGCAGAACGAGCGGGCGCTCGGCCGGATGGCCGATGGCACCTACGGGATCTGCGAATCGTGCGGCAACCCTATCGGGAAGGCACGCCTGCAGGCGTTTCCGCGCGCTACCTTGTGCGTGCAGTGCAAGCAGCGCGAGGAGCGCCGCTGACCATGCCGCGGGAAGCAGGAAGGCCAAGAACCGTGCCCGCAGGATCCGCACAAGGCCACGCCGTGTCACATACCCCAGATGCGCCGCCCCGGTCCGCCGCTCGCCGCGGCGCAGAATCGACGTACTGCTCGCGGTGGCGGCGACCGTACTCATCTGCGATGCCATCACCAAGGCGATCGTCGTCGCCGAGTTGTCTGGGCATCCGCCGGTCCGGCCTGTTCGGCGGGCTGCTGACGCTTCAGGTCATGCGCAACAGCGGTGCGGCGTTCAACATCGGCACCTCCATGACGATCGTCTTCACCGCCATCGCGGTCGGCGTGATCATTTTCATCCTGCGTACCGCGCGGCGGCTGCGCAGCCTGCCCTGGGCGGTCACGCTCGGCCTGCTGCTCGGGGGCGCCACAGGCAACCTGGCCGACCGGCTCCTGCGGTCACCGGCCCCGCTGCGCGGATATGTCGTCGACTGGATCGAATTGCCGCACTGGCCCGTGTTCAATCTCGCGGACTCCGCGATCGTCTGCGGTGGCGCCATCGCGATCCTGCTGTCCGTGCGGGGCATGCGGATCGACGGGACGCGTGACATCGACGTACGCGACGACCAGGCAAGCGGTCCGCGGTGACGCCGCCGCCGGCGATCGGCCCGCGGTGACCGATGCCGGTGACCGCAGAACCGTGCCGGTTCCAGAGGGACTGGACGGCGAGCGGGTAGACGCCGCGCTCGCCCGCATGTTCGGCCTGTCAAGGGCACGGGCGGCCGGGCTCGTCGCGGCGGGACAGGTGCTCGCGGACGGCCATCCTCCGGCCAAGTCGGACCGGGTCACGGCGGGAAGCTGGCTGGAGGTGACGCTACCGCCGCCGCCCGTCACCGCGCTCCAGCCAGGCCACGTGCCCGGGCTCGAGGTGGTGTACGACGACGCGGACATCGTGGTCGTGGACAAGCCGGTCGGGGTGGCCGCCCATCCGGCGCCGGGCTGGTCGGGCCCGACAGTGATCGAAGGTCTGCTCGGCGCGGGCTACACCGTCGCCACGAGCGGGGCGGCGGAGCGCCAGGGGATCGTGCACCGTCTTGATGCGAACACGACGGGCCTGATGGTGGTCGCCAAGAGCGAGCGTGCCTACAGCGCGCTCAAACGCGCGTTCCGCGAGCGCGAGGTGGACAAGGGATACCACGCGCTCGTGCAGGGCCATCCTGACCCGCTGCGCGGCACTGTCGACGCGCCGATCGACCGGCATCCGTCCGGGGACGGCAGGTTCGCGGTCGTGGCGGGTGGCAGGCCGAGCATTACGCACTACGACACGGTCGAGGCGTTCCGCGGCGCGAGCCTGCTCGACATCCGCCTGGAAACTGGGCGCACACATCAGATCCGGGTGCACATGGCGGCTATCAGGCATCCGTGCGTGGGTGACCGGCTGTACGGCGCGGATCCCGTGCTCGCCGAGCGGCTCGGCCTGCACAGGCAGTGGCTGCACGCGGCGAGGCTCGCCTTCCGTCACCCGGGTGACGGGCGGAGGGTGGAGTTCAGCAGCGGCTATCCGGCCGACCTGCGCGCACGCGCTCGCGCTGCTCAGAGCGGAAAGCTGAGCGGCTGATCCCACCGCGACCCTGCGGCGATTCACCGGCGATTCACTGGGGCAAACCGGGCATCCGGAGTGTCGTCTGGTCGCGGTCTCCGGCGCCCCGTTAGGCTACGTTCACAGCCCATCCAAGCAAGCGCTGCCCGGGCAGCACAGCTAGCACGGCCGGGCTGGTGCGCGCCGCCACCGGCGGCGCTCCGGCCACTTCCCCCGGTCCTGATTCGCGACGCGTGCGCAGCACGCGTGCTGCTGCATGCCCGCGGTACGCGGCAAGGCTCAGCAGGCTCCTGAGGAGGAAGATCGCTCATGGCGGCAGCCCGGTCCTCGGCCTCTTTCGTGCATCTCCATGTGCACACCGAGTACTCGATGCTCGACGGGGCCGCGAAGATGAGCCCGCTGTTGCAGGAGGCGGCCAGGCTGGGGATGCCGGCGGCCGGGATGACCGACCACGGGAACATGTTCGGCGCCTACGAGTTCTTCCAGCAGGCAAAGAAGGCAGGGGTCAGGCCGGTCATCGGGATCGAGGCCTACCTTGCTCCGGAGTCGCGTCTCCTCAAGCGCCCGGTCTTCTGGGCAGAAGGTGGCCAGCGCGACTTCGACCCGGATGGTGAGGGCGGGGACGTGTCGGGTGCCGGCGCCTACACCCACATGACCATGCTCGCGAGCAGCGCCACGGGCCTGCGGAATCTGTTCCGCCTGTCCAGCCTGGCGTCCATCGAGGGGTATTACCGCAAGCCGCGGATGGACGCCGAGCTGATCGCCCAGCACGCTGAGGGGATCATCGCCACGACCGGCTGCCCGTCCGGTGCGGTGCAGACACGGCTGCGCCTCGGCCAGTTCGGCAAGGCGCTCGAGGCGGCGGCCGCCTACCGGGACATCTTCGGCGCAGGCAACTTCTTCCTTGAGCTGATGGACCACGGGCTCCCGATCGAGCGGTCGGTCCGCAGCGGGCTGCTCGACATCGCCAAGCGGCTCGAGCTGCCGCCGCTCGCGACGAACGACAGCCACTACGTGACCAAGGACCAGGCGGAGTCGCACGAGGTCCTGCTCTGCGTGGGCACAGGAAAGACCCTCGATGACCCGAAGCGGTTCAGGTTCAACGGCGACGGCTACTACCTGAAGAGCCCGGCGGAGATGCGTGAGCTGTGGGACAGCGAGGTGCCGGGCGCGTGCGACAGCTCGCTCGTGATCGCTGACCGGGTGGAGCCCTATGACGAGGTCTTCACCCCGATCGACCGGATGCCGAAGTTCCCCGTGCCCGAGGGCGAGACCCAGTCATCGTGGCTGCGTAAGGAGGTGACGAGGGGCCTGGCCCGCCGGTTCGGCGGCGACCCGGCGCAGGAGGTGCGTGATCGCATCGACTACGAGCTCGGCGTCATCGAGGCGATGGGTTTCCCCGCCTACTTCCTGGTGGTCGCCGACATCTGCCAGTACGCGCGCGCCAACCGCATCGCGCTGGGTCCTGGCCGGGGGTCGGCCACGGGGTCGATGGTCGCCTACGTTCTCGGCATCACCGACCTTGATCCGCTGGAGCACTCGCTGCTGTTCGAGCGGTTCCTCAATCCCGAGCGCATCACGATGCCCGACATCGACCTCGACTTCGACGAGCGCAGGCGGGGCGACATGATCCGCTACGTGACCGAGAAGTTCGGCGAGGACCGGGTCTGCCAGATCCTCACCTTCGGCACGATCAAGGCCAAGGCCGCCATCAAGGACTCCTGCCGGGTCCTCGGCTACCCGTATGCGCTCGGTGACAAGATCACGAAGGCGATGCCGCCCGATGTGTTCGGCAAGGGGATCCCGCTGTCGGGCATCACCGATCCCGCGCACGAGCGCTACAGCGAGGCCGCGGAGGTCCGCGCGCTGTACGAGGAGGAGCCCGACGTCAAGCGGGTCATCGACACCGCCCGCGGTATCGAGGGCCTGACCCGCGGCAGCGGCGTGCACGCGGCAGGCATCATCTTGTCCGCCGAGCCGCTGCTCGACGTGCTGCCGATTCACCGCCGTGAGGACGACGGCGCGATCATCACGGGCTTCCCCTTCCCGCAGTGCGAGGAACTCGGCCTGCTCAAGATGGACTTCCTCGGCCTGCGGAACCTGACCGTCATCGGCGACGCGGTCGCCAACGTCAAGGCCAACCGGGGCATCGAGATCGACCTGGAGCGGCTCGCGCTCGACGACAAGGCTACGTATGAGCTGCTGGCGCGCGGGGATACGCTCGGCGTCTTCCAGCTCGACGGCGCTCCGATGCGGAATCTGCTCAAGCTGATGGTCCCGACCGGTTTCGGTGACATCGCCGCCGTGCTCGCGCTGTACCGGCCGGGGCCGATGGCCGCCAATACTCATATCAACTATGCCGACCGCAAGAACGGCCGCCAGCCGGTAGAGCCGATCCACCCCGAGCTGCGAGCACGTTCTGGAGCCGATCCTGGGTGAGACCTACCACATGGTCGTCTACCAGGAGCAGGTCATGGCGATCGCGCAGCAGCTCGCAGGTTACTCGCTCGGCCGTGCGGACCTGCTGCGCCGTGCGATGGGCAAGAAGAAGAAGGAGATCCTGGACGCCTCGTGGGAAGAGTTCTCCGCCGGGATGGTGGCGAACGGGTTCTCGGCCGAGGCGATCAAGGCCGTATGGGACGTGCTTGTCCCGTTCTCCGGCTATGGCTTCAACAAGTCGCACACCGCCGGTTACGGCGTCGTGTCCTACTGGACCGCCTACCTGAAGGCGAACTTCCCTGCCGAGTACATGGCCGCGCTGCTGACCTCAGTCGGGGACGACAAGGACAAGATGGCCATCTACCTGGCCGAGTGCCGCAAGCTCGGCATCAAGGTGCTGCCGCCTGACGTCAATGAGTCCGACTTGTTCTTCACCCCGGTCGGCACCGACATCCGCTTCGGCCTCGGTGCCATCAGGAACGTCGGGACCAGCGTCGTCGCGTCGATCGTGGGGACACGCCGGAGCAAGGGCAGCTACACCTCGTTCGCCGACTTCCTGGACAAGTCCGAGATCACCGTGTGCAACAAGCGCGTGGTCGAGTCCCTGATCAAGGCGGGTGCCTTCGACTCCCTCGGTCACTCACGCAAGTCGCTGTGCCTGATCCAGGACCAGGCCGTCGACGCGGTGATCGGCGTGAAGCGGCAGGAGGCGATCGGGCAGTTCGACCTGTTCGGCGCGGCAGAGACTGACGGCGACGCGGATCCGCGGCTGCCGCATCGGGCTGGACTTCGAGCTCAGCGCGGAGGAGTGGCCGCGCAAGTTCCTGCTGAGCCAGGAAAGGGAGATGCTCGGCCTGTACGTCTCCAGCCATCCGCTCGACGGGGCGCAGCGGATACTGGAGCGCAACAGGGACGTTTCCATCGCCGAACTGCTCGCGTCGGGCCGCGACAGAAGGTGACGTCACCGTGGCGGGCCTGATCTCCTCGGTGGACCGCCGGATCAACAAGAAGAGCGGCAACCCGTGGGCCATCGTCACGCTCGAAGACCTGGACGCCTCCGTCGAGGTGCTCTTCTTCCCGAAGGTGTACTCCCTGTACACAGGCGAGCTCGCCGGGGACGTCGCGGTCTCGGTCAAGGGCAGGCTGAACGAGCGCGACGGCACGGTGAGCATCTTCGCCCAGGATCATGACCCCGCTCGACATCTCCTCAGCGGGCTCGGGATCCGGGCCACCGCTGGTCATCGCGGTGCATCAGGACAAGATCACCGCTGGGCTCGCGGCCGAGCTCAAACACGTGCTGCACGCTCACCCCGGTACCACCCGGGTGCACCTGAAGCTGGTGCGCCCGGCAGGAACCCGTTGCTCATCGACCTGTCCGAGTTCTCCGTGGAGCCGAGCAACAGCTTCATGGCGGACATCAAGAGCCTGCTCGGCGCGGCGGCGCTCGTCTCCTCCTGAGCGGGTGCCGGCCATGAGCCGCAGCGGCCGCCGCGAGCAGGCGCGCGCCTGATCTCCGCGATCGCCTGGGGCATCAGTTATCCACAGGCCAGTCTTCCGTCCACAGATCTCACGCCCCCGTTCCCCGCCCCAGCACAACACGGAAGAATCACATGTAGGGGCCGCCCCCCTGGGCGGGCGGGGGCTCTGCCCCGGGGTTTGGGCGGGGGCTCTGCCCCGGGGTTTGGGCGGGGGCTCTGCCCCGGGGGTTTGGGCGGGGGGTTGGGGCGGGTCCGCTGGATGCGTCGGCCCTGGTCAGGCGTCCCGTCGCACGATCAGGTAGCTGGCCGCGGCAAGCAGCAAGGCGGTCCACAGGCAGAACACGCCGAACCCCTGCCACGGGCTGAGCAGCTGGCCGGACGTCTCGATGCGCCTGGTCGATCAGTGACCCGGCCTGCTCGGGCAGGTAGGCGTTGATGTGCGCGCCCCAGCTGCCCGGCAGCAGGCCACCGAGAATCGGCAGCACGAACACGACGCCGATGACCGTCGGTGATCGCGCCTGCGGTATGGCGGATCAGCGCGCCGATCGCCAGCGCGAACAGGCCGAGCAGGGTCAGGTAGAGCCCGGTGCCGATAACCGCGCGGGTGACGCCCTGATCGCTCAGCGAGACGGCCACCCGGCAGTGCAGGATGGCCGAGCCGGCGAAGAAGCGAGCCGAAGCAGACGATCTCCGCTATCACGATCAACAGCGCCGCGAACACTACCGCCTTTGCGGCCAGCATCGCTATCCGCCGCGGCACGGCCAGCAACGATGCGCGGATGACCCCGGTCGAATACTCGGTCGTGATCACCAGCGCGCCCAGCACGCAGATCGTGAGCTGGCCGAGCCCGACCCCCGCGCCCAGGATGAAGCCGACCGGATCGGCGACGGACTGTCGCGTCCCGTCGCGCCGCCCGCGGGCCGGTCCAGTTGGCCACGGTCAGCCAGGTGAACAGCGCGGTGAGGCCGACTGTGATCACGACGAACAGGATCAGCGTCCAGACCGTCGAGCGCACCGAGCGGATCTTCGTCCACTCGGCGCGCAGCAGGCCGCCGAACCCCGGTGCGCCGCCGGGGTGCCGGGACAGCTGGCCCGCGGGCCGGCGCGGCCGGTGATGCGGCCGTCATCGGGCACTCCCATCCGTGGCAGCCGACCGGAGCCGGCCCGTGCCTGCCGAACTCCAGGCTGCCGGACGTCAGCTCCATGAACGCCTCTTCCAGCGAGGCGAGCGGGGTCAGTTCGTGCAGCACGATCGACGCGGACGCGGCGAGCTCACCGATCCGCGCCGCGCTCCATGCCCGTGACCGTGAGCAGCCCGGCGCCGTTCGCCGCGGCGGGCTCGCCCGGCGTGGCGCCGTCGCCGCCGGGTACCGCCGTGCCGCCGGCCGCGGTGATCAGCTCTGCCAGCCGCGCCGCGTCGGGAGCTGCGGACGCGGACCGACTTGGCCGTGCTGCGCGCGATGACGTCCTCGGTGCTCGACTCGGTGATGAGCCTGCCCCGGCCGATCACGATCAGGTAGTCGGCGGTGACGGCCATCTCGTTCATCAGGTGGCTGGACACCAGGATGGTCCGGCCCTCGGCGGCAAGCTGCTTCATCAGGTTCCTGATCCACAGCACGCCCTCGGGATCGAGCCCGTTCACCGGCTCGTCAAGCAGCAGGACCTGCGGGTCGCCGAGCAGCGCCGCGGCAATGCCGAGCCGCTGGCTCATGCCAAGCGAGAAGCTGCCCGCCCGCTTGTCCGCTACCTCGCTCAGCCCGACAAGCCCGAGCACCTCATCCACCCGCGACCGCGGCAGTCCCTGGGTCTGCGCCAGGAACAGCAGGTGGTTGCGTGCGCTGCGGCCGCTGTGCACCGACTTTGCCTCGAGCAGCGCGCCGACGGTGCGCAGCGGCTGGGCCAGCGCGTGGTATGGCTTGCCGTTGATCGTCGCGGATCCGGAGTTCGGATGGTCCAGGCCGAGCACGAGCCGCATCGTGGTGGATTTGCCCGCGCCGTTCGGGCCCGAGGAACCCGGTGACCGTGCCCGGGGCGACCGTGAATGTCAGGTGATCGACGGCCAGCTTGCTGCCGTAGCGCTTGGTCAGCTCGCGAACTTCGATCATGTCCCTGGCGTCCCGATTGCGGTCCCAGCCGCCGGTCACTAGCGGATGACCGTACCAGAGCAGAGCGGGTTAAGGCCAGCCAGAACGCGGCGGCGTCGCGGATCCAATACGCTTCACCGCAGGATGGCTGTAGAAGAAACGCTCGCTTCCGCCCGCCGCCAAGCGCCGCACCTTGCCCGCGCCGCATGGGTGGTCCTTGCCGTGGTCACCGTCGCGGTTGCGCTGCTCGGCGTGCCCGGCGGGTTCATGTGGTCCGCGATCATCCCGCGGGTCACCGTCATCGTCACCGGGCCCGGCGTGGCCGAGGTCATGAACCCGGAGACGAAGGCGTTCATCGCCGCCGACGGCTGGTTCTGCGTGGTGGGCGTGATCGGGGGCCTGCTCGCCGGGGTGGTCGGCTACGTCGCGGCCGTCCGCAGGCGACGGCGCGGTCGCCGTGGCGGGGCTGATCCTCGGCGGGTTCGCCGCGTCGCTGGTGCAGTGGTGGATCGGCCGTAACATCGGCCTCGCCGCGTTCCGCAAGCGCGCTGTTCCTGAGCCACAAGGGCGCCGATCCTGCACGCGCCGCTGGTGCTTCGCGGGCGCACGTGCGGGCTGGTCATCTGGCCGACTCACCGCCGCCCTGGTGGTGGGGCTGGCCGAACTGCTCGCTGGCCGCAAGCCGCGGACGCCAGACGCGCAGGCCAGGGCATCGCGCCGCCGGGCGGTGAGCGTGATCGCAGCGGCGCGGCCCCTAAACTTGGGGGGTGATTTCCCGAGTCGACCTGCGCGGGTCTTCGCCTGCCGACCTGAGCCAGGAGAAACTGTCCCGCGTTCTGCCGCGGGCCACCCTCGACGTCGCGGCCGCCATCGACGCGGTCCTGCCCATCTGCGAGGAGGTCCGCCAGCGTGGCGCCGCCGCGATCCGCGACCTTACCGCCAGATTTGACGGTGTCGACGCCGAGTCCACGCTGGTGCCACCTGCGGCCCTGACGGCCGCGCTCGGCAGGCTCGACCCGGCGGTCCGCGCGTGCGCTCGACGAGGCGATCAGGCGGGTGCGGCTGGTCCATCAGGCGCAGTTGCCCGCGCAGCCCGCCACCAGCGTCACGGTCGGCGCGCAAGGTTACCGAACGCTACGTTCCGGTCGGCCGGGTCGGCCTCTACGTGCCTGGCGGCCTGGTCGCCTATCCATCGTCGGTCGTCATGAACGTTGTCCCTGCGCAGGTGGCAGGGGTCGGATCGCTTGCCGTGGCGTCGCCGCCGCGCCGTGAGCACGGCGGGCTGCCGCACCCGGCGGTCCTCGCCGCCTGCGCGCTGCTCGGCGTGGACGAGGTGCACGCGGTGGGCGGCGCCCAGGCGATCGCGATGTTCGCCTACGGCACCGCGGACTGCCGCGCGGCCGACATGGTGACCGGGCCAGGAAACGTGTACGTCGCCGCGGCCAAAGAGGCTGCTGCGCGGCCGGATCGGCACCGACGCGGAGGCCGGGCCCACCGAGGTCGCGATCATCGCGGACGCCACGGCCGATCCCGGCGTTCGTCGCGGCCGACCTCATCGCCCAGGCAGAGCATGACGAACTCGCCGCCTGCCTGCACATCACGCCCGACCCCGGCGCTCGCCGACCGCGTCGACGCGCAGCTTGCCCGCCAGCTTCCCGCGGCCGCGACACCGGGGGCGGATCGAGACGGCGCTGCGCCGGGCAGTCCGCGCACGTCCTGGTGGACGATATCGCCGCGGCGATCGCGGTCGCGGACGCGTGGGCGCCCGAACATCTCGAAATACAGACGGGGCATGCTCACGCCGACGCGGCGCGGGTCAGGAATGCGGGTGCCGTCTTCGTCGGGCCGTACGCACCGGTGTCGCTCGGCGACTATCTGGCGGGGTCGAACCATGTGCTGCCGACCGGCGGCACCGCCCGTTACTGCGGCGGCCTTTCCACGCTGTCGTTCCTGCGCGGAATCCACGTGGTCGAGTGCGACCGCGCGGCGCTCGCGGTGCGCGCCGCGCACATCCGTGCGCTCGGCGGAGCCGAGGAACTGACTGCGCATGTCGCTGCGGTCCAGGTGCGGTTGTGACGGGGCGCTCGTGGTGGATCTCAGCCAGCCGCTGCCGCAGGCGCCGGGCCGTCGGCCCGCGAGGGAGGCCGGGAAGTGAGCGCGCCGGTGACACGGCTCGCGGATCTGCCCATCAGGGACGACCTGCGCGGGCGCGAACCTTACGGTGCGCCGCAGCTCGCGGCGGCCGCTGCGCTCAATACCAACGAGAACCCGTACCCACCGTCGCCGCTGCTGGTCGGCGGCGATCAGCGCGGCTGTGGCCGCGGCCGCGAGGACCCTCAACCGTTACCCCGACCGTGACGCCACTGAGCTGCGCGGCGACCTGGCCCGCTACCTCGGGCACGGGCTGACCGCGCGGCAGGTGTGGGCGGCCAACGGCTCCAACGAGGTCATACAGCAACTGCTGCAGGCATTCGGCGGGCCGGGCCGCAGCGCGCTCGGGTTCGAGCCGTCCTACTCGATGCACCCGATGATCGCCCGGACGACAGGCACCGCCTGGATCGGCGGGCAGCGCGGACGAGGATTTCGGCCTGAGCGCGGACGACGCGGTGGCGGCGGTGCGGGCAGCATCAGCCGGACGTGGTCTTCCTCACCTCGCCGAACAACCCCACCGGGACCGCGCTGCCGCTCGCGGTGATCGACGCGGTGTGCGCGGCGGCCGGCGGCATGGTCGTGGTGGACGAGGCGTACGCCGAGTTCGGCAGGGACCCGCACGCCGAGCGCGCTGACCCTGCTGCCCGACCATCCGCGGCTCGTGGTGACCCGCACCATGTCGAAGGCGTTCGCGATGGCGGGCGCGCGGCTGGGATACCTCGCCGCGGACCCGGCTGTCATCGATGCGCTGTTGCTTGTCCGGCTGCCCTACCATCTGTCGGCGGTCACGCAGGCGGTCGCGCGCACGGCGCTCGCGCACGCGGGCGAACTGCTCGCGTGCGGTCGCCGCGCTGCGGGCCGAGCGCGACGCCACCGTGACCTGGCTGCGCGATGAGGGATTCGCGGTGGCGGACTCCGATGCCAATTTCGTGCTCTTCGGCGAATTCGCCGACAGGCACGCGGTCTGGCAGGGCCTGCTCGACCGTGGCGTGCTCATCCGCGAGCTCGGCCCGCCCGCCTGGCTGCGGGTGAGCATCGGTACCCCGGCGGAGATGGCGCGGTTCCGCCGGGCGCTCCGCGATGAACGGGTGACGTATGGCTGTGCGACGTAATGGCGGCGGGTGACGCATGAGCAGGACCGCGCGTGCCGAGCGGGTCACTAGAGGAGACCCGGGTCGTGGTGGAGCTCGATCTGGACGGCACCGGGCTCGCCGATATCTCCACCGGGGTGCCGTTCTTCGACCACATGCTCGCCCAGCTCGGCAAGCACGGCGGGATCGACCTGGCCGTGCAGGTCGAGCGGCGACACGGAAATCGACGCGCACCACACGGTCGAGGACACCGCGATCGTCATCGGCGAGGCGCTGCGCACGGCGCTCGGCGACAAGGCAGGGATCCGCCGGTTCGGCGACGCGCTTGTGCCACTCGACGAGGCGCTGGTGCAGGCGGCAGTGGACCTGTCGGGACGGCCGTACGTCGTGCACGAGGAACCGGCATCCATGGCGCCGCATGATCGGCTCCTATGACACGACCTTGACCAGGCACATCTTCGAGTCACTCGCGTCAAGCGCGGGGATCTGCCTGCATGTGCGGGTGCTGGCGGGCCGTAACCCGCATCACATCGTGGAAGCGCAGTTCAAGGCCGTCGCCAGGGCGCTGCGGGACGCGGCCGCGGCCGGACCCGCGCGTCGACCGGCGTGCCAAGCACCAAGGGGGTGCTGTGAGCCGGCGGCGCCGCCCGAAGATCGCCGTGCTCGATTACGGGTCGGGAAATCTCAGGTCAGCGCAGCGCGCCCTTGCCCGCGTCGGTGCGGACGCCGAGGTGACCGCCGACCGTGACGCCGCGCTGAACGCGGACGGGCTGGTCGTTCCGGGCGTGGGCGCCTTCGCGGCCTGCATGGCGGGGCTCCGCGGGATCCGTGGCGATCAGGTGATCGGCAAGCGACTGGCCGGCGGGCGGCCGGTTCTCGGCATCTGCGTTGGCATGCAGATCCTGTTCGCCACGCGGTGTCGAGCACGGCGTAATCACGGACGGCTGCGGTTACTGGCCCGGAACGGGTGGAGCGCCTCGACGCCGCCCGTGCTGCCCGCACATGGGCTGGAACACGGTCCAGGCGGCGCCTGGTTCGGTGCTGTTCGCCGGGCTCGGCCCGCAGCACCCGCTTCTATTTCCTGCACTCCTACGCCGTGCGGAAATGGGAGCCCGGCCCCACCTCGCCGCTCATCTCCTGGGCGGAGCATGGGGAGCGGTTTGCCGCCGCGGTCGAGGACGGGCCATTGTCGGCCACCCAGTTCCACCCGGAGAAATCCGGCGACGCGGGTGCAGCGCTGCTCAGGAACTGGCTGGAGAGCTTGTGAACGGCCCGCATCACGCTGGCGTCAAACCGAACGGATGGATGCTGCCATGACGCTGATCCTGCTGCCCGCGGTCGATGTGTCCGGTGGTCTCGCCGTCAGGCTCGTCCAGGGCGCGGCGGGTACAGAGACCTCGTACGGTGATCCGCTCGAGGCGGCGCTCGCGTGGCAGCGCGGCGGCGCGCAGTGGATTCATCTGGTCGATCTGGATGCCGCCTTCGGCCGGGGCAGCAACCGCGAGCTGCTCGCTGAGGTGGTGGGCAAGCTCGACATCGACGTTGAGCTGTCTGGCGGAATCCGCGACGACGCGTCGCTGGCCGCCGCGCTCGCCACCGGCTGCGCGCGCGTCAACATCGGCACCGCTGCACTGGAGAATCCCGGCTGGGTGCGGGACGTGATCGCCGAGCACGGTGAGAAGATCGCCGTCGGCTTGGACGTCCGCGGCTCGCGGCTCGCGGCTCGCGGCTGGACGTCCGAAGGCGGCAGCCTGCGGGAAGTGCTGCAGCGGCTGGAGAACGACGGGTGCCCCCGCTACGTGGTGACGGATGTGAGCAAGGATGGCACGATGGAGGGTCCCAATCTTGACCTGCTGCGTGAGGTCGCCGGCAGCCACGCCGCGCCCTGTGATCGCCAGCGGCGGTGTGGCCAGCCTGGCCGACCTGCATGCGATCGCGTCCCTCGCACCACTCGGCGTGGAGGGTGCCATCGTCGGCAAGGCTCTCTACGCTGGGGCGTTCACCCTCACCCAAGCGCTGGAGGCAGTGGCCGCATGAAAGCACAGAGAATCTCCTCGGGGACGCCATGGGAACCGGTGGTCGGTTACAGCCGCGCCGTCGCGGCAGGCGACTTCGTATTCGTCAGCGGATGCACGTCCGTGCGGGACGGCACGTTCCTGCACGAAGGTGACGCGTATCACCAGACGGCGCAGGCGATCGCCAACGTCGCCTCGGCACTTGGCCGGCTCGGACTGGGCGTCTCCGACGTCGTGCGCACCAGGATCTTCGTGACCGACATCAGCCGCTGGCAGGAGTACGGCCGTGCGCACGGCGAGGCGTTCGGCGAGGCGCTGCCCGCGACGTCCATGGTCGAGGTATCCGGCCTCGTCGACCCGCGGATGCTCGTCGAGGTCGAGGCGGTCGCCTATCGTCCCACCGGCAGCGCGGAGGGGCGCCGCGCCGGGGCGGTCGCATGACGGTGGCGGTCCGGGTCATCCCGTGTCTGGACGTGGACGAGGGCCGCGTGGTCAAGGGGGTGAACTTCCGGTCGCTGCGCGACGCGGGCGACCCGGTGGAGCTCGCCCGCGCCTACGGCGAGGAAGGGGCCGACGAGCTCGTCTTTCTCGACATCACCGCGTCGAGCGGCGGGCGCGACACCATGTACGACGTGGTCGCGGCTACCGCCGGGGAAGTGTTCATTCCGCTGACAGTGGGCGGTGGGGTGCGCAGCGCGGGCGATGTGGACCGGCTGCTCCGGGCGGGCGCGGACAAGGTGTCGCTGAACACGGCCGCGATCGCCAGGCCCGGCCTGCTCGCGGAGGCCGCGGCCAGGTTCGGCTCGCAGTGCGTGGTGCTGTCCTTGGACGCCCGCCGCGCGCCAGGCACACCAAGCGGGTTCGAGGTGACTACGCACGGCGGCCGCCGCGGCACCGGGATCGACGCGGTCGAGTGGGCGGCCCGCGCCGCCGGGCTTGGCGCCGGTGAGATCCTGCTGAACTCGATGGACGCGGACGGTACCAAGGCCGGCTTCGACCTGGAGATGATCCGCGCCATCCGTGCTGTGGTGACGGTTCCGGTGATCGCGAGCGGGGGAGCGGGCGAACTCGCCCACTTCGCGCCCGCCGTCGACGCCGGCGCCGACGCGGTGCTCGCCGCGAGTGTCTTCCACTTCGGGCAGCTCCGGATCAGCGAGGTGAAGGACGTCCTGCGCGCCGCGGGGCACATCGTCCGCTGACGCACCTCGCGTGTGACCGCCGAGGGCGGGACCCGGCCGGGCTTCCGAACGCGTCAGACGCCCGCAGGCGCGGGAAATGTGGCCCATACCAGTTTCCCGCTGCGGCTCGGTGCGGTCCAGCCCCAGCGGTCGCTGAGGGACGCGATGACGTGCAGGCCGCGGCCGGTCTCGGCAAAGTAGTCGGGTTCTCTCACGATCGGGACCTGATCGCTTGGATCTGCCACCGCGCAGAGCACGCACGGCCCCGGGTGGAGCAGGCCGATCCGGATCGGCACGGGCGTGGCGAATCCCGCGGGCCTCGGCAGGGCGTGGCGGAGGGCGTTGGTCAGCAGCTCGGACACGACAACGCCGACATCGTTTCCCAGGTCCGCCATGCCCCAGCGGCGCAGGGTCGCCCCGGCGAAATCCCTGGCGGCCTTGACTGATCCGTATTCGAGGCATGGGGTGCGCGTGGCGACGCGCGGCGACCGGGTCCAGGTGCCAGCGACGGGCACAGGCGTGAAGTACCTGGCGACAGGGGCGGCCACCTCAAGGGCGGGCCGCAACCAATCCAGGCACGCGGCGCCGCTCGTCTGCCTGGCCGCCAGGCGGGCCGTGTGTGCTGTCATCACCATCCCCGCGGTCCTATCGGTTCGGCACATACGTGGTCCGTCCGGGCAAATCCTCCCGTACGCACGCGCTAGTTGCAAGGGCTGATTCAAGCGCGAATGCACGTGCATTTGTTTTGTGCTTATCTGGTAACGCTACGGGAAACCTGCGCCCAGGTCCGGGCGGATGGCTGCGCCCCGCGTCACATGCCGCGCAGCATGGCGGGTAACGGACCAAACCGCGCGCAAAGTGATATTGTGCGCTGTGCGCCCCGCAGCCAGTACGACGGGCCAGGCCGGATGGAATGGCCGCACGGCGCGGGGGGTGCGTGACATGCTTCGCGGCGACGGCCGGGAATGGCCACCGGGTGCCTTCCAATTGCTCAGGGAGCCTGCATGAGCGCCGTTCCGCCGGCCAGCGACTTGCCTGTGGACCGCATCCTTGCGATGCCAAGGGGCGGTCCAACAGTCCTGCGCATGCTGCTTGGCGCCCAGTTGCGCCGCCTGCGCGAGGCGAGAGGCATCAGCCGCGAGGATGCCGGTTACGAGATACGGGCCTCACGCTCCAAGATCAGCCGCCTCGAGCATGGGCGGGTAGGTTTCAAGGAGCGCGACGTCACTGACCTTCTCGCGCTCTACGGCGTCAACGACGAGAAGGAGCGTGCGGCGCTCGCTTCGCTGGCGGAACGTGCCAACGCCGCGGGCTGGTGGGCCAGGTACAGCGACATCATGCCTGACTGGTTCGAGATCTACATCGGGCTCGAGCAGGCCGCGTCGCTCATGCGCTCCTACGAACTCCAGTTCGTGCCTGGCCTCTTCCAGACCAAGGACTACGCCCGCGCCGTCACCGTCCTCGGTCATCGGCCGGCGCCCGCGGAAGAGATCGAGCGCCGGGTTGCCCTGCGGCTGGCCCGCCAGGAGCTGCTGACCTGCGCCGAGCCGCCGACCGTGTGGACTGTGGTGGACGAGGCGGCGCTCCGGCGGCCGATCGGCGGGCCCGAGGTGATGCGCGGCCAGCTTGAGCATCTCATCGAGATCAGCGATCTCCAGAACGTGGTCTTGCAGGTCGTGCCGTTCCGCCACGGCGGTCACGCCGCGGCAGGCGGTGCCTTCACCATCTTGCGGTTCGCCGAGCGTGACCTCCCGGACGTCGTCTACCTCGAACAGCTCACCAGTGCCGTCTACCTGGACCGGCGCGAAGATACCGACCACTACATGGAAGTGATGGACCGGCTGAGCGCCGAGGCGGAACCCCCCACGAGCACCGCGAGTCTCGTCGGGAAGATCATCAAAGAACTCTAACGCTGCTCGTCAGGAGCGCCCGGGCGTGCGCGAGCACGATCGGGTCGTTGTCGACGTATACCACGCGGGCGCCTGGCGGCCTGGCGATCGCGTTCGGGCTGGTGGGAATGCCGGTGCCGATATCGAGAAACTGCCGCATGCCCGCCTCGCCGACCAGGTACGCCACCGCTCGGCCAAGGAAGGCACGGTTCGCGCGGGTGTCGCGGAGAACGGTCGGCCGGACACTGATCACACGTTCGGCCGCTTCCCGGTCGGCGGCGTAGTTGTCCTTGCCGCCGAGCCAGTAGTCGTAGACGCGGGCCGGATGGGCGACCGAGGTGTCGATGTCGGCGGGATCTTTGCCCGATGGCACGGGGGCGAACCACTCGCCAGCCTCGTTGCCAGCTGTCTTGTCGGCCATGGCGCCTTCCTCGCTGCGTCTTTCGCTGCCTGGCATCAAGCGCTCACGCGCCTCAGCGTAGCCCGGCGCCGTCCGGGCGGGATGCGGGATAAGTCACAGGTGCCAGCGGGTCTGGCCCAGCCTGGTCACGGCGTCGGTGTCGCCGCTCAGTTCTACCCGCGCCGCCGAGGTACGGCCGAGAGCCCACATCGTCAGCTCGCCGGGCGTCCCTTTGACTGTGACCGTCGGGGTGCCCCGTTTCGCCGTGATCGGCCGCGTGTCCGGTGAGTCCTCGCGCTGGAGCACCACGCCGCAGGGCGCCCTCCGCAGCAGGAGCCTGGCCATGCCGAGCCGACGCCACAGCGCGTCCTCCACAGCCGGGTCGAGCTGCCGTGGTTCCCAGCCCGGAGCTCCGCGGCGCACGTCCTCGTGATGCACGTAGTACTCGACGCCATTCCCGCGCTCGTCCATACCGGGGATCGCGAAGACGGAAAACAGCGGCGGGCCCTGCCTGATCATCCTGATCAAGCTCGGATAGTCGTGCTGCTGCGCGATCTTGCCCTGGATCCGGGCGGTGTAACCGGCAAGCGGGCCGCCGAGAATGCCGACCGAGGCGTCCGGGCGGTGTTCACGCAGTACCAGATGGGCAGCGAGGTCGCGAGTCGCCCAGCCTTCGCACAAGGTGGGCGCGTCCGGTCCCTTTTCACTGAGGAGCAGGCACAGCGCGTCCCGTTCGTTGCGCGAGAAATTCACAATGTGATCCTAGAGGCCGCGCGCAGGAGGCGCGGACAGCGCTTCCCGCGCCTCCTGCGCGACACACGGGCCGTTTCGCGGGTCGTCGCGCGGCTGGCCTGCGCGCGCACGCCGCCGGGGGGCGGTCCCCCGGCTGGCGCTTTGCTGTGAGAATGAGGTCACCGATGAAGCGCTGGGGGGAAGATAGAGACGTGAGGAGCAGCGGAGCCGTGATGCTGGACCCGGAGATCGCCGCCAGGCTTAAGCGCGACGAGCGTGGCTTGTTCGCGGCCATAGCGCAGCAGTACGACACCGGCGAGGTGCTGATGCTGGGCTGGATGGATGACGAGGCCCTGTACAGGACGCTCACCACCGGCCGGTGCACGTACTGGTCGCGCAGCCGCGCGGAGTACTGGGTGAAGGGTGCGACCTCCGGTCACTTGCAGCTGGTCAAGTCCGTCGCGCTCGACTGCGACGGTGACGCCGTGCTTGTGCAGGTGGACCAGGTGGGCGCGGCGTGCCACACGGGCGACAGGACGTGTTTCGACGCGGGAAGGCTCGACGCGGTAGCCGGTGAACTCCGCGCGTCAGGCTGACCCGGTGCCGTCGCCAGCCAGCCGCGCACCTGGGCCGCCCGCCACACCGCCCGCCACACCGACCGCCGCCGCGGGCGTCACATCGCCCGCTGTGACACGGGTGCGCCGCGAGCTCAGCCTGGTGCTCGCCGCGGGCGCGGCCGGTGCGGGGCTCGTATTGCTCGCCGTGGCGCAGCCATGGGCGCGGGCGTCATTCGCCCCGGTGCCGCCGCTGCCCGCGTCCCACGTCACCGTGACAGGGCACGAGCTGGTACCGGCCGCGGGGGCGCTCGGGCTCGCCGCGCTCGCCTGTCTCGCGGCCCTCATCGCCACTCGCGGCGTGGCCAGGCGCGTCACCGGTGCGCTGCTGGCTGTGGCAGGAGCGGTCATCGCGATCGGTGCCGCCGCGTCCGTCAGGCCCGCGCACGTGGCGGCGGCCGCGGCCGCCCACTCGCTCGGCCCGGCGAGCGCACCCCGCCTGGCAATGGCAGCGTTCCCCTGGTGGGCCGCTGCCGCGGCCGGCGGCCTCGTCATCGTGGCGACCGGGGTGCTGGCCGCATGGCGTGGCACCCGGTGGCCAGGGATGTCGGGCAGGTATGACCGTCCTGGCGGTTTGCCGAAGGCGGGCAGCGATCCAGCGACGGCATGGGACGCGCTGGACAGAGGCGCCGATCCGACAGTGCGCGGCGGCGGGCAGTGAGGGCAGCTGGCGAGCCGGAGTTACGCTGGACAGGTAAGTGGTGGAGGTGAGTGTGAAGAGGACAGGGTTGCTTCGGCGGGCTCCGGCCCTTCTACCTGCGTCAGCGCGCCAACATGTACGCCTGGTTACCCGGCTGCTGCTCGCGCAGGCATGCGCAGCCACCGCGGTCAGCCTCCTGTTCAGCCGCAAGAGCACCGCGGTCGTCTTGACAACGGTCATGCTGGTCGCGGCGCTGTGCATGCTCGCCGCGCTCGCGCACACAGGCACGCAGGCGGCACGCACCGTCGTGCTTGGCTGTGAGATCGCCCTGATCGTGTTCGGCCTGTACCGCTTCTTCTTCTACCGCTACGTGGGCGGCACGGTCTTCGCCATCGTGATCGCCGCCGCGCTGCTCCATCCATCGGTCATTCGCGCCTACGGCGGCATGCCATCGGGTCTCGGGGAATCATCCGACCTGCCGCGCGGTGACGGGCCCGCTGGGCGGGGTGGGCCTGGCACGTCCCCGATCCCTGACGCCGCCGGCGGAGTGCTTGGTGAGTCCTCCGGGCGATGACGGACATGGCGAGCCCGGCTCTGCCCTGGTCCTCGTCATCGAGCATGAGGCGGCGGTGGCCGAGCTTGCGCGCAGGTACCTTGAGCGGGACGGGCTGACCGTACGCGTCGCGGGTACGCTGGGCGAGGCCGCGGCGGCGCTGCGCACCGGCCTGCCCGCCGTGGTTGTTCTCGACCTGACCATGCCTGGGCTCACTCCCGGCGTGGTGCGCCGCAGGCTCCCTGTGCGTGGCCTCGGCACAGCGACGGAGTTGATCTGCCTCGAAGGTCCCGGCGGGCTGCGGCCGCGGCACGTCGGGATCGCGGGGGAGGGTGACGCGCGCTGCATCGCCCGCCCTTTCAGCCCGCGGATTCTCGCCGCACGGGTCCGTGCCGCGGTACGCCAGCCATTTGCCTCGACGCCGCACGCGGGCACCTGCGCCCTTGGTGCGCTGATCGTGGATGCCCAGGCGCGGCGCGCCAGCGTGGCCGGGGCCGACGTCTGCCTTACCGCGACCGAGTTCGACCTGCTCGCGCTGCTCGCAGGCAACGCGGGCCGGGTGCTCAGCAGGCAGCAGTTGCTCGGCGCCGTCAGGCGCCCGGGCGCCGCGGCGGGCGTGAGAAGCGTCGACGTGCACGTCGCGGCGCTGCGCGCCAAGCTCGGCACGCACAGCCCGATCCGCACCGTCCGCGGCGTCGGCTACGTCGCCGAGGCATGCGGGAACCGAGACAGCGGGTCGTGAACGGCCAAAAGACTCCCCTGATCGGGGACCCGCGGCGAGCTGGTGCCCGCGTGGGAATCGCCGCAGCTCCAGTGGCAGCGATGGCCGATGGGTGTGGCTCTGGTGAAGCGTCGCTGAGGAGGTTACGCGGCACCCGCCAGCCGGATACGGACGGCATGGACAGCACCGGCCGACGCACGCGGTGCCCCGCGGCGGTGCCGGGGCCATGCCCAGCCTCCGCGCCCCGCGCGGGGGTCGTCGGCGAACGCCTCGTGGATCATTTCCCCGAACGGCTGCCGCGCAATGACACGAACCCGCCACGGTCTACGGGCGGCCCGGTGATACCCAACGGCGGGTGCGCGGCGCCACCGCTGGGCACAGGACCACACCGCACCCGCCAGCCCCAGATACCGGCCGCGACATCCTGCTGCGCCGCACCACCCGGCCCGGGGAATTGGGCGCGCGGGCCGGCGAGCGGCTTTTCCATGATCGTGGTGCGTGGTCCAGTATCCGAGGCTGTCGCACTACCCAGGCCCAGGGTTCGGGCGAACCTTGATCGATGGCGTCTAGGTCGGTCTAAACCCAAGTTACGTCGGCGTGTCGGCTGCAAATGGCAGGTGACCTGCGAAGACTTCGCAGAATCGGGCGACGGACGTAGCCAGAAAGACCAGGGGCAGTGTCGACCGTGATAGCTCCTTGATCACCAGGGATCTTCTCCGGACGGCTCGTTCGCCGCTCCGGCCGAGCTCATGTAGCCAGAACGTTGTCTTGCCTCGGACGACGTTTCGGCAGGTCATGGTGCAGATTTGCATACCCAAGATCACGTGACTTCGGTCTATAGGCCGCCCTAGAGGCCATCGATCTTGGCGAGCGGCAGAGCTACCGGCAGGTAGCAGGATGAACAGCCGGAGATCGGCGACTATGCGACAGGCTCATCCGGCGCCCACGGGCCATAGATCACGATTCAGGCAATGACAGCGGCCCGTGTGGCGTCGGGCTTTCATGATCGCGGTAACTATTCCGCGTATGCTTCCAAAAGATTACCGCGATCATGAAACCGCCCTGAGCGGGCAACGCTACATGTTGACGGTCATGCGATATAGCGGGTAACTCACCACGATCATGGACAGGGTGGCGGGTGCAGGTGGATCGCGGGGGTGCGCAGCGCGGGCCGACCACGACGATCATGCTCACCGGCACCGCTGGCCCCATCCGGGGCCACTGCGCGCTCCAGCCATCCTTCCACCCGCCGCCACCCCCGCAGCTTCGCCACGTCCCTCCAGCAGAGCTGCACCCACAGCCCATCGCTGCTGTTGCCCGGGGCGCCTACGGCCCGTTGCTGGGGGCCGCGGGCGCCCGGCTTCCCCGCAGCACCCACCGGTGCCTGGCTCGCCCACCGTGCCTGGCTCGCCCGCAGCGCCCGCGGGGCACCTACCGGTGCCGGCTCGCCCTACGGTGCCTGGCTCGCCCTACGGTGCCGGCTCGCCCACGGTGCCGGCTCGCCCCACGGTGCCGGCTCGCCCTACGGTGCCGGCTCGCCCCACGGTGCCCGCCGGGCACCCACCGGTGCCTGGCTCGCCCGCAGGGCCCGCTCGCCCGCAGGGCACCCACCCGTGCCCGGCCTCGACCACCGGCCTCCCGGTGCGGTTAGTCATCAAGGGGCGCTGCTGGCGTGTATGGTGTTCCAGCCACCGCGAGCGGCCCGTCAGGCCATCGAGTCTCACCGACCGCTAAGAGCAGGCGCTAGGAAAGAATTCCGTGCTGCCGGTTCCATTTGACGGCGTCGGCATGTGCCTGGACCATCCCCCAGATCCAGAACCCGATCGTGAACGGGACGCCGATCAGGAAGAGGAGCCAGAAGAAGAACGACACTATGTAGAGGCAGAGGATCAGCACGCCGATGCCGGCGTTGCCGCTGATCATCGATCCGAGGCCAGGAAGAAGCAGTGAAGCGACCACCGCGACGGCCGGGTTCTTCGGCTGGATATAGGGCTGGTTCTGCTGCATATACGGCTGTGGCTGCTGCCAGCCCTGCTGTGGCTGCAGCCAGGCCTGCTGCTGTGGCTGCCAGCCCGGCTGCGGTGCCTGCGGCTGTGGCTGCCAGCCCTCAGGAGGCTGTGGCACTGGTGGCTGAAGCGGTTCGTCCGCTGGTGGCTGAAAGGTCACGACTGGTCCCCTCCCCGGTGACATCAGGTCGCCGAGTCTATTCCACGCGAACTTGAGCAGACAAGCATGATTGGACGCGCTTTTATACGCCCGGCACCCGGACATCTGCGCACCATTGGATTCTTTTTGCACCGTTGCCCGTTACCGCCGTTGCCCTGGCGTGATGGCCCGCGACGTCGCCCCAGGGTCCCGCCCTACTGCGGTGTGGACTGCCGCGTGACGGCGGCCCGCGGCTGAGGAATTCGTGACAAGGCGCGGCCGGCTCTGTTTTGATCGAGTGGTCCGCCAAATTCCTGGCGGCCGGAGATGTCACTGACGGCGAGGCCGCGGCGATGAGCCTGCAAGCACACGACAGCAGCGACCTGCTACCGCTGCGGGCCCGGTTGTTCGAACCTGGCCAGCGGCTGGGCTGGATCTTCAGGGACCGGCGTCAGTTCGCGACAGTCTTTCCCGAGCCGCCGCCACTACGCCCGCCCGTCCCGCCGCACCTGGTGGCCGCGCGGCAGGCGGCGCAGCAGCGTTTCCGCCGCGGCCTCGTCGTCACGGCCGTGATCATCGCGGCGGTGCTCGTCTTTGCGGTCTTGCTGACCGCGGTGGCGTCCCTCTTCCCCGGCAGCCACGTGCTGGGCGCGGCAGTCACGGTCGTCGGGGTGGCCGCTGTGCTGGCTGCCCTCGCACTGATCGCGGCGACCGCGACCCGTCGCGGCGAGGCCACCCGTGCGGTCGAGCAGGCCGAGCGTGATCTTGCCGCGGGTCATCAGCATCAGGTCGCGCTGTGGGCCGAGCGGAAGGCCGCGTATGAGCGGGCCGACAGGGACAGGGTCGACGGTCTGGACGAGTGGGGTGCCGCCCGCACACCGGCGGGCACGCGCCGGGTCGACGTCTTCGGCGGCAGCCTGCACGGCTGGGAAGCATTCCTGACCGTGTACGGCACATCCGTGCTGGCCGAGCGCCCGGCTCTCGTCGCCGATTTCTCCCGCGAGCTTGTCTGCCGTGAGCTCGCCCTGACGGCGCGTGCCGCCGGGGCGCCGGTGGACGTTCAGGTACTGCCCGCTCAGCTCGCCGGGTCCAGTGTGCTGGCCGGCCTGCCGGCACAGCAGCTGGCGGCGGCCCTGGTCGAGGCGATGCATCCCGATGACGCGCAGGCCGCGCGTGCGGAACGTGCCATCGACAGCCGGATTCTCGGCGAGGTGTGCGGCGCCCTCGGGGATCCGGTCTCGCTGGCCCGCCTGGCCGCGGCGTTGCGGGTCCTCATGGGCGAGCAGGACAAGTCCGGGCTGCTGTCGCCGCCCGAGCGCGCCCACATCGCTGACGGCCTGTTCACTGCCGAATACCTGCGCCAGGTACATCCGGACCTGGTGCGGATGGAGTCATACATCCACCCACTCGCGGGCCTCGCCGCGCCAGGACCCCCCCGGGACCCCGCCTATCTGACCTGCATAGCGCTGCAGCCCGGCGCCCGCAGCGTGCGGGACGAACTGCTCGCCGGCATGGTCGTCCAGTGGCTGACCCATCACGTCACCAGCGCATCGGCGGACGTACCCGCCGTGATCGTCGTCGGCGCCGACGAACTCGCGCGCCGCCACGTGGAGCGCCTCTCCGACGCGTGTGAGCGCCGTGGCGTGCTGCTTACCCTGCTCTTCAGGCACCTGCGCGAGGGGTCCGCGGACCTGCTCGGCGGCGGGGCGGCCGGGTTCATGCGGCTGGGGAACCATCAGGAGGCGGCGCGCGCGGCCGATTTCATCGGCCGCCAGCACAGGTTCGTGCTGTCGGAGGTGACCGCCAGTCTCGGCGGCAACGAGACGCACACGACCGAGGTGAGTGAGAGCCTCGGTGAAAGCGACACGATCAACGTGGGTGCGGCGACCGGCTGGCTGAAGGGACTCGGCGGCGCAGGGCTCGCCGGGCTGGCCGGGCTCGCGCGGGCAGGTGGCGCCAAACGTACGTCGAGCCGCACCTGGTCGACGGCCTACGCCCGCGCGGCAGGTACCAACTGGAGCGACGCGGAATCCACCAAGAGGGTGTACGAGTACGCCGTCGAGCCGACCACGCTGCAGCATCTGCCTGACTACGCCATGCTGCTCGTCGCCTCGCGGCCTGGCGGCGGGCATTGGCTCGCCCCCGTCGAGTGCAACCCGGAGATCGTCACCCTGCCCCGCGTGAGCATGGCCCCGCTGCCCAACCTGGACCGGCCGAGGCACCCTCCGGCCACCTACCCGGCGCACCTGGCAGGCCCGCGTCCGCGTTACGCTCCCCGGCCATGAGCCACAGCGAACCGCCCGGCGGCCCCGGCGCGCCGGGCGGCGGCGGCCAGGGGTCCCAGGGCCCGAGCCCCGGCCGGCCCTACTGGGGACCCGCCGGACCTGACGGACCCGGACCTGACGGACGCGCCGGACCTGACGGACGCGCCGGACCTGACGGACGCGCCGGACCTGACGGACGCGCCGGACCTGACGGACGCGCCGGACCTGACGGACGCGCCGGACCTGACGGACCCGGCGCGGCCGGGCCGGCGCAGGGCCATGGATACGGTGTCCCGCCCTACGGCGTCCCGCCCTACGGCGGGATTGGTCAGCCGGCGGGCTACGGAGCTCCACTCGGCTCCTACGGCACGCCGCCGCGCACATATCTGCCGTGGGGAATCGCCGCGATCGTCGGCGGCGTGCTGTTCTGCCTGATCGGCGGCGTCCCCACCGGCCTGGCGTCCACCCACTTCGCGCGGCAGGTAATACCGAAATGGCAGGCGGGAGATCAGCAGGGCGCCCTCGAAGCGTCAAGGAAGGCGCGGACGTGGGCCATCGTGGCGACGGTGCTCGACGTGCTCGGGTTCATCTTCGTGGTCTACCTGATCTCGACGGCTCCCCGGGACGGTTGGCTGAGCGGGGTAGCGTGGGCGCCGTGACCGGTTGCGTCAGCCTCGTGACCGATTGCGTCAAGCTCGTGACCGGCCGCTGCTCCGTCTGCGCGGTCCGGGCGCGCCGCTCGGCCGGGGGCCGGAGTACCACCGGGGCGGCGGTCCAGATACCATCGGGGCGCATGGCAACCGACCGGAGGGGGCCCGTATCGGCGTGAGCGTTCTGGACGAGATTCTGGCCTGTGTGCGATGCGGATCTCGCCGAGCGGCAGCGGCGCACCAGTCTGGATCGTCTGAAGGAGATGGCCCGCGATGCACCGTCGACGCGGAATGCGCTGGCCGCTCTCAATGGCGACGATGTCGCAGTGATCGCCGAGGTGAAACGAGCGAGCCCGTCCAAGGGCGAGCTCGCGGCGATCGCGGATCCGGCGGCGCTTGCCCGTGATTACGCGGCGGGGGAGCGCGGATCATCAGCGTGCTGACCGAGCCGCGCAGATTCGGCGGCAGCCTGGCAGACCTGGCCGCCGTGCGCGGCTCCGTCGAGGTACCCGTGCTGCGCAAGGACTTCATCATCAGCTCATACCAGCTCTGGGAGGCGCGCGCGCACGGTGCCGACATGGCGCTGCTCATCGTCGCGGCGCTCGACCAGAACGCGCTGATCTCCCTCGTCGAGCGGGCCGAGTCCATCGGCCTGCTACCGCTGGTCGAGGCGCACACCGCGGAGGAGACCAGGCGCGCCGTTGACGCGGGCGCGAAGGTCATCGGCGTCAATGCGCGGAACCTGGCGACGCTCGAGGTCGATCGCACGATCTTCGCGCGCTTCGCGCCGCTGATCCCCGACTCCGATCGTGAAGGTCGCGGAATCAGGCGTGCGCGGACCGCACGATCTGCTCGCTTACGCCGCGGCGGGAGCCGACGCGGTGCTTGTCGGCGAGAGCCTGGTCACAGGCAAGGACCCGCGCAGCGCGGTGGCCGACCTGGTGACGGCGGGTTCTCACCCGGCGCTGCGTGGTGACCGCGGATGACGGATCAAGAGTGCCGGCGAGGCGCGCACCGCGGGACGCCGTTAAGGATGCAATCGGGCGTCGGCTCCGTGCCGGATGCCGACCGGGTCACTTCGGGCCCTACGGCGGGCGCTTCGCGCCAGAGGCGCTGATACCCGTCCTGGACGAGCTAGCCGCCGCCTACCGTGACGCGAAGGCGGACCAGCAGTTCCAGGCCGAGCTTGATCATCTCCTCCGCACCTACGCGGGCAGGCCGACTCCGCTCACCGAGGCGCCGCGTTTCGCCGCGCACGCGGGCGGCTGCCGGGTCCTGCTCAAGCGTGAGGATCTCGCGCACACCGGCTCCCACAAGATCAACAATGTGCTCGGGCAGGCCCTTCTCGCCCGCCGGATGGGCAAGAGCCGGATGATCGCGGAAACCGGCGCGGGCCAGCACGGCGTGGCGACCGCGACCGCTTGCGCGCTCCTCGGCCTTGAGTGCGTCGTCTACATGGGCGAGGAGGACACCAGGCGGCAGGCGCTGAACGTCGTCCGGATGCAGCATGCTCGGGGCAGAGGTCGTCCCGGTGCGGATCGGCTGCAGGACCCTCAAGGATGCCATGAACGAGGCATTCCGCGACTGGGTGACGACCGTCGGGCACACCCACTACTGCATCGGTTCGGCGGCAGGGCCGCATCCGTTCCCTGTCATGGTGCGCGACTTCCAGCGGATCATCGGCGTCGAGGCACGCCGCCAGGTGCTCGAGCTGACCGGGCGACTGCCCGATGCGGTGGTCGCCTGCGTCGGCGGGCGGATCGAACGCGATCGGCGTGTTCCACGCCTTCATCCCGGACGATGGGGTGCGCCTGATCGGCTTCGAGGCGGGCGGAGATGGCGTCGCGACCGGCCGTCACGCGGCGACCCTCGTCGGCGGATCGATCGGGGATCATCCACGGCATGCGGACCTACCTGCTGCAGGACAGCCGATGGCCAGACGCTGGAAACCCACTCGATCTCGGCGGGCCTGGACTACCCGGGCGTGGGCCCCGAGCACGCGTGGCTGCGTGACACCGGCCGCGCGACCTACCGCGCCGTCACCGACCAGCAGGCGATGGACGCCTTCCTGCTGCTGTGCAGGACGGAGGGGATAATCCCAGCACTGGAGTCCGCGCACGCCTTGGCGGGAGCGCTTGACATCGGCCGCGAACTCGGGCCGGACGCGATCATGCTGGTGAACGTGTCCGGGCGGGGCGACAAAGATGTAGACACCGCCGCGCGCTGGCTGCACATGACCGCGGACGCGGCAGGAGGGACCGCGGACGCGGCGCGCTACGGTGCGGGCCCGGCGACGCGCTGTCGCCACCGCAGGGGCGGGAACGCGGCAGTGAACGCCGTTTCCGCGGTCTTCGAGAAGGCGGCGGCCGACGGCCGGGCCGCGCTGGTCGGCTACCTCCCCGCCGGCTTCCCGTCGGTCGACGGTGCGATTGCCGCCGCGACGGCCATGGCCCAAGCGGGCGCGGACATGATCGAGATTGGCCTGCCGTACACCGATCCGCTGATCGACGGGCCCGTCATCCAGGAGGCGGTGCACCGGGCCCTCACCGGCGGTGTACGGACAGTGGACGTGCTTCGCACCGTGCAGGCGCTGGCGTCGGCCGAGGTGGCCGTGCTCGTCATGACCTACTGGAACCCCGTGGACAGGTACGGCGTGGACGCATTTGCCCGCGATCTCGCCTCGGCGGGGGGCGTGGGCATGATCACACCCGATCTCAACCCGGAGGAGGCCGGTCCGTGGCTCCGCGCGGCGGACACCTACGGGCTCGACCCGGTGTTCGTGGTCGCGCCAAGCTCGACTGACGAGCGGCTGGCGAAGGTGGTCTCGGTATGCCGCGGCTTCGTCTACGCGGCGTCAGTGATGGGAGTGACGGGCGCGCGCGCCGTGGTGAGCGAGGCGGCCTCGGGCCTTGTGGCGCGGGTGCGGGCACATACGCCGCTGCCGGTCGGCGTGGGGCTCGGCGTCAGGGATGGCGCGCAGGCCGCGCGCGTGGCGCAGTTCGCCGACGGTGTCATCGTCGGATCGGCGTTCGTGCAGTGCCTGCTCGGCGTGCAGGACGCGGGCGCGGGCATCGCCGCGGTCACCGGCCTGGCCGCCGACCTCGCCCGCGGGGTCCGCGCCGCGCGCAAACCGGCGGCTCGATCTGACGACGCGCCATCGGTCGGCGATAACGGGTAACGTCCGGGGCTATGTCGATCGCATTCATCCCGAGCCCGTCCCAGGGCGTGTGGCATCTGGGACCGGTCCCCATACGCGCCTACGCGCTGTGCATCATCGCCGGGGTGGTCGTGGCCGTCTGGGTGGCAGAGCGCCGATACAAGGCGATTGGCGGCCGCCCGGGGCTGATTCTGGATGTCGCCACCTGGGCAGTGCCGTTCGGCTTGGTCGGCGCCCGCCTGTACCACGTGATCACGGATTACGAACTGTATTTCGGTGCGGGCAAGGACCCGTGGAACGTGTTCAAGATCTGGGATGGCGGGATCGGCATCCCAGGTGCGATCGCGCTCGGCGCGGTCGGCGCGTGGATCGCGTGCCGCAGGGCCGGCGTCAAGCTGTCGCCTGTGGCAGGCGCCGCCGCACCGGGCATCGCGCTCGCGCAGGCGATCGGCCGCTGGGGAAACTGGTTCAACCAGGAACTCTACGGGCGGCCGTCCACCCTGCCGTGGGCGCTCGAGATCTCACCTCAGCACCGCATGGCCGGGTTCGAGAACGTTGCCACCTATCAGCCGACGTTCCTGTACGAGTCGTTGTGGGATATCGGTGTCGCGCTGCTCCTGATCTGGGCGGCGCGCAGGTTCCTGCTCACCGGTGACCGCATCTTCGCGCTCTACGTGGCGGCGTACGGCGTCGGCCGGTTCATCATCGAGTCGCTGCGGATCGACTTCGCGCACCACATCCTCGGCCTGCGGGTCAATCAGTGGGTGGCGATCCTCATCTTCGCCGGCGGCGCGATCTACCTCTACCGGACACGTGGCAAGGTCGGCCCGGACGTCATCGAGCAGCCCGCACCCGCACTGGCGTCCCCGGCGGGCGCCGTGGCCGCGCCGTGGGGCCACGATGCCGCGGACATCGCTGAGCCAGGTGCGGACGACGCGCACGCGGCAGCCGCCGACGTCACAGCCGCCGACGTCACAGGCAGCACGGACGTCACGGACGGCGCGGACGTTACGGACGCCGAGGCACGGAGGGACGAGGACGCGGCGGCGGACTCGCAGACAGCAGAAGCCACCCAGCATCCCTGACGGCTGCCGCGTGGCGCGCTGTTTGCGCCGCGTGCGGGGGGTCCGGGGGGTCGCCTCCCGGGCTGGCACGGCCCTGACGGCTGCCGCGTGGCGCGCTGTTTGCGCCGCGTGCGGGGGGTCCGGGGGTCGCCTCCCGGGCTGGCACGGCCCTGACGGCTGCCGCGTGGCGCGCTGTTTGCGCCGCGTGCGGGGGGTCCGGGGGGTCGCCCTCCCGGGCTGGCACTGCCTCAACGGTTTCATGATCGCGGTACTTTGTCCGCGATATTCGCGGAGAAAGTACCGCGATCATGAAAGGTCGGCGTTGACCGGTGGGTCGGCAGTCCCGCAATCGCGGGTCGTGCACCGCGATCAGAAATGCGGCCGAAACGCAGCGGCGGCGTCAGCGTGACAGGTGTCTGGTCGGGTAGCTCTTGTCGTCGCCGTGCCGCACGTTGAAGCGTGGGTTGCCGGTGCATGCGGCCGCGCGCGAACGATGCGATGCGCCGGCTTGCGCCTGGTCGTCGGAAAGCATGACCACCGGTCCCCTGGCAGGCGTGTTCGATTTCGTGACGCTGCGCCTGGGCCGGGGTTTCACGCCTGCCGGGAGTCAGTCCTCGCGGTCGGCTTCGCCCTCGATCTCGAGCTTGATCTTCTTGCCAACCACGAAACCGCCGCCTTCGAGCGGCATGTTGGTCGTGATGCCCCAGTCCTCGCGGTCGATCTCGCCGGTCATGCTGAAGCCGAGGACCTGCTTGCCGCCCATCGCGGCGCGGCTGGTCGATGATGCCCTCGATTTCCACCGTGAGCTCGACCGGGTGGGTGACGTCCATGATCGTGAGGTCGCCGACGAAGGTGAACTCGGGGCCGTCATGGCCGGTGATGCGCGTGCTGTGGAAGTTGATCTCCGGGTACTTCTCCACGTTGAGGAAGTTCTCGCTCTTGAGGTCGGAGTCCCTGGCGGGTACACCGGTGTCGATGCTCGCGGTATTGATCACCAGCTCGGCGGACGACTGGAGCGGGTCCTCGGCCACGGTGATCTTCCCGGAGAACTCACGGAACCGGCCGCGGACCTTGCTCACCATCAGGTGCCTGGCGACAAAGCCGATCGTGGTGTGGTAAGGGTCAAGGGCGAAGGTCCCGGGCGTCGGGATCGTGATCCCTTCCCACGTCCGGGTGTTTGCGTCGCTCACAGCGGGCCTCCTAGACAGGATGGTTGAACGCTTGAATGTTTGACCGAGCAGATGTTACTGATAAAGTATTCCCATCGTCAACAATATCCGAGGGAAAGTCTAGTGATCACTGATGACCCACGGCTCACCGCGATGGGTCTGCTCGCCGAGACGTTCGCCGGGCTGCACGCCAAGCTCGCTCCGACATTCGCCGCCCACGGCATCTCACCGATGGAGTTCGAGGTGCTGCTGCGGCTGGCGAGGTCACCGGCGCGCCGGTCTGCGGATGACACGACCTGGCCGCACAGGCCGACCTGTCCACGAGCGGCGTCACGCGGGTGGTGGACAGGCTCGAGCGGTCGGGGACGGTGCGCCGCGAGACCTGCCCGTCCGACCGCAGGGGTTCGTTCGCGGTCCTGACCGACGAGGGCGCACGCCGGCTCGCCGACGTGGTGCCCGACCACCTGGCTGATATTGATGAGTGGTTCACCGGCGCACTCAGTCCCAGTGCAACTTGCCGGATTGCTCGACGCACTGCACGCAATCAGGGACAGCGTACGTCCGGAGGCTGTGGCGGGGACAGCGGGCCCGACTGTCCCGGCTCCGTCCGCGGCACGGCTGACGTTTCGGGGCGGCCGATGCCGGGGATGATTCCGCTGGGTGAGGTAATCTCAATCGGATAGCACGAGCAGGGCCAGAGTCGTCCCGGCTGCACTGAGACAGGATCCGCAGGCGAGACGGCAGGAGGTTAAATGGCTCGTGCCAGCGCACAGCAGGTCGGGGTCCGGGCGGTCGCCCGCCCGGAACGACCGCCGTGGGCTGTACGACAGCGGCTACGAGCATGACGCATGCGGCGTCGGCTTCGTAGCCGACCTTTCCGGCCGCCGCAGCCACGACACCGTCGCCAAGGGCCTGTCCGTGCTCCGCAACCTCGAGCACCGTGGCGCGAAGGGCAGCGACCCGGACACCGGTGACGGTGCGGGCATCCTGACCCAGATCCCCGATGGGTTCTTCCGCGAGGTCGCCGGGTTTGCCCTGCCCGAGCCTGGAGCCTACGCGGCAGGAACGGCCTTCCTCAGCCGTTCGGCGCCTGACCGTGCCGCGGCCATCGAGGCCATCGAGCGGATCGCCGCGCAGGAAGGCCTGGCCGTACTCGGCTGGCGTGACGTCCCGCACGAGCCCTCATTCTGCGGCGAGCGGGCGCGCGCCGTGCTGCCGCATCTCGCGCAGTTGTTCGTAGCCGCCGCCGGCGACGGCCAGGCCCGGCGCCGGCGCCTGTGCACGGGGATCGACCTGGACCGCCGCGCCTTCTGCCTGCGCAAGCGTGCCGAGCACGAGGCCGGGGTGTATTTCGCCAGCCTTTCCGCGCGGACCATCACCTACAAGGGGATGCTGACCGCGCCGCAGCTCGAGCCGTTCTACCCGGACCTTTCTGACCGGCGCTACGCCAGCGGGCTCGCCCTCGTCCACTCCAGGTTCTCCACGAACACGTTCCCTTCCTGGCCGCTCGCGCACCCGTACAGATACATCGCGCACAACGGCGAGATCAACACGATCAGGGGGAACCGTAACTGGATGCGGGCGCGCGAGGCGATGCTGGCGGACGGACGTCATCCCGGACGGCACAAGCGGCCGCGGCATCGAGCGGCTGTTCCCGGTGCTCGACGGTGACGCGAGCGACTCGGCCAGCTTCGACGAGTGCCTGGAACTGCTGCACATGGGCGGCCGGTCGCTGCCGCACGCGGTGCTGATGATGATCCCGGAGCCGTGGGAGAACCACGCCGAGATGGACCCGGCGCGCAAGGCCTTCTACCAGTTCCACGGCGCGCTCATGGAGCCGTGGGACGGGCCGGCCTGCGTGGCCTTCACCGACGGCACGGTGATCGGCGCCGTGCTCGACCGCAACGGCCTGCGTCCCGGGCCGTTACTGGGTAACCGATGACGGCTTCGTGGTGCTCGCCAGCGAGGTCGGGGTGCTCGACATCGACCCGGCGAGCGTGATCAGGAAGGGGCGGCTCCAGCCGGGCCGGATCTTCCTTGCCGACACCAGCCTGGGCCGGATCGTGGAGGACGAGGAGGTCAAGGCCGACTCGCCGCTGCAGCACCCGTACGCCGACTGGCTGCACGCCGGTCTGCTGCACCTGGACGATCTGCCCGACGAGACGCACAGCGCGGCCGCCGCGGCGAGCGCGAAGAGCGGGCCGGCCGACAGCGACGAACTTGTCAGGCAGCAGCGGCAGCACGGGTACACCGAGGAGGAACTGCGGGTCATCCTGACCCCGATGGCGCAGCACCGGTGCGGAGCCCATCGGTTCGATGGGCACCGACACGCCCGATGGCCGGTGCTCTCCGAGAAGCCGCGCCTGGTGTTCGACTACTTCACCCAGTTGTTCGCCCAGGTGACCAACCCGCCGCTGGACGCGATCAGGGAGGAGCTCGTCACCTCACTCGCGTCCGCCATCGGGCCGGAGGGCAACCTGCTGCGGCCCGGGCCCGGCCTCGTGCAGGCAGATCGTGCTGCCCTTCCCGGTGATCAGCAACGCCGACCTGGCGAAGATCGTCCACATCAACGAGGACGGCAACCTGCCCGGCTTCGCCGCGTACGTGGTCGACGGCCGCTACCGGCTGGTCGGTGGAGGCGACGCACTGGCCGCGCGGCTGGCCGAGATCTGTGCGGACGTGTCCGGCGGCGATCGCCGGCGGCGCCCGGATCATCGTTCTTTCCGACCGAACGGCTGCCGAGACCTGGTCCGGCCGCGACCGTGCGCCGATCCCGTCGCTGCTTCTCACCGGTGCGGTGCATCACCATCTGATCAAGGAGAAGACCCGTACCCGGGTGGGCCTGGTGGTGGAGGCGGGTGACGTCAGGGAGAGCCATCACGTGGCGCTGCTCATTGGCTACGGAGCCGCGGCGGTCAACCCGTACCTGGCGATCGAGACCGTGGCGGACCTGGTCCGCAGCGGCGTGCTCGACGGGATCACGGCGAGGAAGGCCGAGGCCAACCTGATCAAGGCGCTGGGCAAGGGCGTCCTGAAGATCATGTCCAAGATGGGCGTGTCCACCGTCGCGTCCTATACCGGCGCACAGATCTTCGAGGCGGTGGGGCTCAGCGACGAGGTCATCGGACGCTGTTTCACCGGCACGACATCGCGGCTCGGCGGGGTCGGCTTCGACGTGCTCGCCCGGGAGGCGCGCTGCGCCACGCGGCCGCGTTCCCTGTCTCTGGCGAGCCACTCCCGCACCGCCATTTGGAAACGGGTGGCGAGTACCAATGGCGGCGGGAGGGCGAACCGCATCTGTTCAACCCGGAGACGGTGTTCAAGCTTCAGCACGCCACCCGCAGCCGCCGTTACGAGATATTCAAGGAGTACACGCGCCTGATCGACGACCAGGCGCGGAACCTGATGACGCTGCGCGGGCTGCTGCGCATCCGCGGGGTCGACGCCGACGACGCCGACGAGCGACGAGCTGTCGGCGCCGCCGGTCCTGCGCGTGCCGCCCGGCCGCCCGTGCCCATCGAGGAGGTGGAGCCGGTCAGCGAGATCGTCAAGCGGTTCGCCACCGGCGCGATGTCCTACGGATCGATCTCGGCCGAGGCGCACCAGACCCTCGCGATCGCGATGAACCGGCTCGGCGGCAAGTCCAACACGGGGGAGGGCGGTGAGGACGCCGACAGGTTCGCGCCCGACCCGAACGGTGACCTGCGCCGCTCCGCGGTCAAGCAGGTGGCGAGCGGCAGGTTCGGTGTCACGAGCGAGTACCTGGTGAATGCCGATGACCTGCAGATCAAGATGGCCCAGGGGGCCAAGCCAGGCGAAGGTGGCCAGCTACCCGGCCACAAGGTGTACCCGTGGATCGCGAGGACCAGGTACTCCACGCCCGGCGTCGGGCTGATCTCGCCGCCGCCGCATCACGACATCTACTCGATCGAGGACCTGGCACAGCTCATCCACGACCTGAAGAACGCCAACCCGGCCGCGCGGGTGCACGTCAAGCTCGTCGCCGAGGTCGGCGTGGGCACGGTCGCGGCAGGGGTGAGCAAGGCGCACGCCGACGTCGTGCTGATCTCCGGGCACGACGGTGGCACCGGCGCATCGCCGCTGACCAGCATCAAGCACGCGGGCGCGCCGTGGGAGCTCGGCCTCGCGGAAACCCAGCAGACCCTGCTGCGCAACGGGCTGCGCGACCGGATCGTCGTGCAGGTGGACGGCCAGCTGAAGACGGGCCGTGACGTGATCATCGCGGCGCTGCTCGGCGCGGAGGAGTTCGGCTTCGCGACCGCGCCGCTCGTCGTCTCCGGCTGCGTGATGATGCGCGTCTGCCACCTGGACACCTGCCCGGTCGGCGTGGCCACGCAGAACCCGGAGCTGCGCAAGCGCTTCACGGGCAAGCCGGAGTTCGTGGTGAACTTCTTCGAGTTCATCGCGCAGGAGGTGCGCGAGTACCTGGCCGCTCTCGGTTTCCGCACGCTCGACGAGGCGGTCGGGCAGGCCGAACTGCTCGACATCGCCGCCGCCGTGGACTATTGGAAGGCGTCCGGCCTCGACCTTTCACCCGTGCTGCATGTGCCCGCGCAGCGGCTGACGGCGGGCAGGACCCGGTCAGGCACCGGGTGACGGCGCAGGACCACGGCCTGGATAAGGCGCTCGACAACACGCTGATCCAGCTGGCCGAGGGCACGCTTGCCGATGCCACGCCGGTCCGGCTCGAGCTTCCCGTGCGCAACGTGAACCGGACCGTCGGCACCATGCTCGGCTACGAGGTGACGCGGCGCTGGGGCGGCGAAGGGCTGCCGGACAGATACGCTCGACATCTCGCTGACCGGCAGCGCCGGGCAGTCGCTCGGTGCCTTCCTGCCCCGTGGGATCACGCTCCGCCTCGCCGGGGACGCCAACGACTACGTCGGCAAGGGCCTTTCAGGCGGCCGGATCATCGCCGCGCCCGACCGGGAGGCGCCGTTCGCCGCGGAAGAACAGATCATCGCGGGCAACGTGATCCTCTACGGCGCGACGGCCGGCGAGGTGTTCCTGCGCGGCGTGGTGGGCGAGCGGTTCTGCGTGCGGAACTCCGGCGCTGTCGCGGTCGCCGAGGGCGCAGGCGACCACGGCTGCGAGTACATGACGGGCGGGCGCGTGGTGGTGCTCGGCCCGGTCGGGCGTAACTTCGCCGCCGGCATGTCGGGCGGTATCGCCTACCTGCTCGACCTCGACAGGCGACGGGTGAACACCGAGATGGTGGACCTTGATCCGCTCGATGATGCCGACCGCGAGTTCCTTCACGGCATCGTCGCAGCGGCACGCCATAGAGACGGTTCGGCGGTCGCCCGCAGGCTGCTCGTCGACTGGGAGGTGGCGGTCGAGCGGTTCGGCAAGGTCATGCCCAAGGACTACAAGCGGGTGCTCACCGCGGCACGCAGGGCCGAGCGTGAGGGCCGCGACGTGAACGAGGCGGTGATGGCCGAGGCCATGTCCACGGCGCACGGTTGACCCGTACGTGACCCCCACTTTCAGGAGAAGGCAACTCGATGGCGGACCCCAAGGGATTCCTCACCACGCCGCGCGAGACGCCGGTGCGACGGCCCGTCGACGTGCGCATCCAGGACTGGCGCGAGGTATACACCAGATTTTGGCCGGGGCAAGCTGGAGCGGCAGGCAGGCCGCTGCATGGACTGCGGCATCCCCTTCTGCCACAACGGCTGCCCGCTCGGGAACCTGATCCCGGAATGGAACGACCTGGTCTGGCGGCACGACTGGCATGAGGCGGCGGAGCGGCTGCACGCGACCAACAACTTCCCCGAGTTCACCGGACGGCTGTGCCCGGCGCCGTGTGAGGCCGCGTGCGTGCTCGGCATCAACGCCGATCCGGTCACGATCAAGCAGGTCGAGGTCGAGATCATCGAACCGGGCCTGGCAGGAGGGCTGGGTAGCGGCCGCGGCCCCCGATGGTCTCGACGGGCAAGCGGGTCGCGGTGATCGGCTCCGGGCCGGCCGGGCTCGCCGCCGCGCAGCAACTGACCCGCACCGGGCACGAGGTGACCGTGTTCGAGCGGGCGGACCGGCCGGGCGGCCTGCTGCGCTACGGGATTCCCGAGTTCAAGATGGAAAAGCGCCACCTGGAGCGGCGGCTCGCGCAGATGCGCGCGGAGGGCACCGAGTTCCGCTGCGGCGTGACCGCGGGGGAGGACGTCTCCGCGGCGGAGCTTCGCAGCCACCTATGACGCGATCGTGCTGGCGGGCGGCGCCACGTCAGCGCGCGACCTGCCGGTGCCTGGCCGGGAGCTTGACGGTGTGCACCAGGCGATGGAGTACCTGCCCCTGGCGAACAGGGTGACCGAGGGTGACCTGGCCGCCTCGCCGATCACCGCGCACGGCAAGAACGTGGTGATCATCGGCGGTGGCGACACGGGCGCGGACTGCCTGGGCACCGCGTTGCGGCAGGGTGCGGCGTCGGTGACGCAGCTGGAGATCATGCCGCGGCCGCCCGGGTCGAGGCCCGGCAGCCAGCCGTGGCCCACGTACCCGATGATCTACCGGGTGTCCAGTGCGCATGAGGAGGGCGGTGAACGCGTCTACTCGGTGTCGACCCAGGAGTTTCTCGGCACTGCCGGTCGCTGCCGGCGCTGCTGGCGCTGCCGACAAGCTGGCGCCGCGGAAACGCGGCCGGGCGTGCGCGCGCTCAGGCTGGTCGAGGTCGAACTGGCCGAGGGCAGGTTCCAGCCGGTCGAGGGCACGGAACGCGAAATCCCGTGCGAGCTCGTGCTGCTCGCGATGGGGTTCACCGGGCCCGAGCGCGGGCCGCTGCTCACGGGCCTTGGCGTCGGGTTCGATGCGCGCGGGAACGTGGCCAGGGACGGCTCGTACGCGACGTCGGTGCCAGGGGTGTTCGCCGCGGGCGATATGGGCCGCGGCCAGTCACTGATCGTCTGGGCGATCGCCGAGGGTCGCAGCGCGGCGGCGGCGGCCGACAGGTATCTGAGCGGCGACACCGTGCTTCCCTCGCCGATCCCGCCCACCGCGCGCCCGCTGTCCTGACGCCCGCGGCGGCCAGACGACCGATGGCCCGGCCGCCCGCCCGGCCTGACCGCAGGCGGCTGCTCGCCTTCACCGGTGAACCGGCGACCCGCAGCCCGCTCGCCCTCACCTGGGGCGCCGAGACGTTCATCGGGCCGGCCGTGCAGCACGCTGATGACGTGGTCCACCAGTCGGCGCCGCTGGCGGGAGGCCAGCAAGCAGCCTCGTGCTGGCGGGCGCGTGCCCCGGGTGGGATTCGAACCCACACTGCACGGTGTTTGAGACCGCGGACTCTGCCTGTTGGTCTACCGGGGCGCCGTTCCGACTGGATCTGAGGTGGGAGGTCCGGCCAGGCGCCAATCTACCTCCTGCGGGTACGCTCTTGCAGGTGAGCGAGACCCAACGTCGTGTCGTGATCGCGGAGGACGAGGCGCTGATTCGCCTCGACCTGAAGGAGATGCTGGAGGAAGAGGGCTATGTCGTCGCCGGCGAGGCCGGTGACGGCAGAACTGCCGTCGAGCTGACCCACAGCCTTCAGCCAGATCTCGTCATCCTGGATATAAAGATGCCCATCCTCGACGGCATCTCCGCCGCCGAGCAGATCGCGGCCTCGCGGCTCACGCCAGTGGTCATCCTCACCGCGTTCTCACAGCGCGACCTCGTCGAGCGGGCGCGCGACGTGGGTGCCATGGCCTACCTGGTGAAACCGTTCACAAAGGCCGACCTGGTGCCGGCGATCGAGATGGCCGTCAGCAGGTTCACGGAAAGGCGTGCGCTGGAGTCGGAGGTGCAGAGCCTGCACGAGCGGCTGGAGGCACGTAAGGTGCTCGACCGCGCGAAGGGACTCCTGCAGACGCAGTTCGGGCTGACCGAGGCCCAGGCGTTCCGCTGGATCCAGAAGACATCCATGGACCGGCGGATGACCATGCGCAATGTCGCGCAGGCCGTGCTCGACGGTGGTGCAGGGCCAGCCAGCGCCGCCGCCGACCCGCAAGCGCCGGTGAGTCCCGGCTCCTGACCAGGGTCGCCGCACGGCGCTACCGGCCGGGCGGGCTGGGCGCTACCGGCCGGGCGGGCTGGGCGCTACCGGCCGGGCGGGCTGGGCGCTACCGGCCGGGCGGGCTGGGCGCTACCGGCCGGGCGGCTGGGCGCTACCGGCCTGAACAGGCCGGACGCATCGGGAGCAGGAGGCAGCTCGGAGCCCGGGGGACCTTTGGTGCCGTGCTGGCCTTCCCCGGGCCGACACGTTATCTACTCGGCCGCCCCGGGCTCTCGGCTCAACCGTAGCGATGCGCTGGCGTACCGCGCAAAGTCCGGCCACGCAGGGGACGCGGCGTCGTAAACACTCAGTTACCTGCTGTTTGCCAGGCTTGTGCCCGGCCGCCGGCCGCCGGGGGCCAGGGGCACCCAATTTCCCTGGGCGGGGCCCAGCCGTACCGGCTTCGCGGCCGTTCGCCCAGGTCATCCGATGTTCTCCCGGCCGAAACGGCGTGCAAAGTGCGATGACAACGGGTTATTCCCGCACCGCAACGCGTGTTGATGGACATTTTCATCGGATGTATTTGCCGGGAAGGGGTGACGCAGCGGGATCAGGCGATCAAGATGTACTGGGGTCCGATCTCGCTTCCCACACAGGGATAGGCAAGGGAGACATCATGCGCATTCGTTTAACGCGGGGGAGAGCAATACGCCTCAGCGCGGCCGTCGCCGTCGCGGCCGGTGCTGCGGGTTTGCTCGGCATCACCGCCGCCACCGCGGCGCCGGCCGCGACTGCGGCCAAGCACTGTAATACCTCCATCAGCAAGCAGAACTTCGGCGTCGCGAACTCCGGGCCGTACGGCGGCAATCAGATCGTCTGGCGGTACACGCTGACCAACCGGCACTGCATGCAGGTCAGGATCATGACCTACGGTGCCATCGTTCAGTCGATCGCGGCTCCCGACAGGCACGGCCACCTGGCCGATGTCGTGCTCGGCTTCAAGACGCTGGCCGATTACGTGAACCTGGTCAGCCCGCCGCCGTCGTCGCCGAATACCGGCGGACCCTACTTCGGCGAGACGATCGGCCGGTACGGCAACCGGATCGCGGCCGGCAAGTTCTCGCTGAACGGCGCGACGTACACGCTGCCGCTCAACAACAACGGGAACACCCTGCATGGCGGTTTCGTCGGCTGGGGTAACCGCATCTGGCAGCACCCGGTCGCGAAGATCGGCAAGGGCAGTGTGTCGCTGACGATGGACCTGGTCGCCCCGAACGGCGACGAGGGCGCCAAGTTCGAGCCAACCTGCGCGGCGACCAACCCACCGTGCACCGGCTTCCCAGCCCAGGTCACCACGTTTATCACCTACAGCCTCGACAACGCCGGCCGGCTGTGGATCCACTACCGGGCGCACAACGACGACGCGAAGCTGTCGACCGTTCTCAACCTGACCAACCACAGCTACTTCAACCTCGCAGGCGAGGCCTCGGGCCCGGCATATGCCCAGAAGGTCCTCATCAACGCCAACTCCTTCACCCCGACCGACGCCTTGCTGATCCCGACCGGCGCGATCGTGCCGGTCAAGGGAACGCCGTTCGACTTCAGGAGCTTCCACACGATCGGCTCCCGGATCGGCGACGCAAGTGCGCCCGAGGGTAACCAGCTGGTCCTCGCGCACGGCTACGACCACAACTGGGTGCTGAACAAGAGCGGACCTAAGTTCGCAGGGCTCCGGCTCGCCGCCGCGGCGGCGGATCCGAAGAGCGGGCGCGCGCTCGTCGTCTGGACCGACCAGCCGGGTGTCCAGTTCTACTCGGGCAACTTCCTTGACGGGCACCTGGTCGGGATCAGCGGCCACACCTACCGGCAGACCGCTGGCTACACGTTCGAGACACAGCACTTCCCGGACTCGCCCAACCAGCCGTCCTTCCCGTCCACCGTCCTGAAGGCAGGACAGACATTCAACTCGACAACCATCTTCCAGTTCGGCGCCCACTGAACAAAGCGGGCTAACTGACGAGGAGTCAAGCGTCCCGCCGCCCACCCGTGGGCGGCGGGACGCCGCATTTCCTGGCAGCGGGGGAGGCGACGTTGCGCGCGGGTGTCACACCCCGCGTCTAGGATTTCGGTGTGGCGACCGCGACAGGGACCGAAGGCACGACCCCGGCCCAGAAGAACAGAGCTAAGACAGGGAAACCGGACCGGCTGCTCCTGCTCGATGGTCACTCCCTGGCGTACCGGGCGTTCTTCGCCCTGCCGGTGGAGAACTTCTCCACCACCACCGGCCAGCCCACCAACGCGGTCTACGGCTTCACCGCGATGCTCATCAACGTCCTGCGCGACGAGCAGCCCACCCACGTCGCCGTCGCGTTCGACCGCAGCGAGCCCACGTTCAGGCACGAGCAGTTCGTCGAGTACAAGGCGAACCGCCGTGAGACGCCCACCGATTTCCGCGGCCAGGTCAGCCTCATCCACGAGGTGCTCGCCGCGCTCGGGATCCAGCAGCTTTCCGCGGCAGGCTACGAGGCCGACGACGTGATCGCGACGCTGGCCACGCAGGCCGCGGCGGAAGGCATGGACGTGCTCATCGTCACTGGTGACCGTGACGCGCTACAGCTGGTGACCGACCAGGTGACGGTCCTGATGACCAGGCGCGGCATCAGCGACATGACCAGGTTCACCCCCGGCGCCGTTAAGGAAAAATACGGTCTTACGCCCGAGCAGTACCCGGACTTCGCCGCGGTCCGCGGCGACCCGAGCGACAACCTGCCGAACATCCCCGGCGTGGGGGAGAAGACCGCCATCAAATGGGTCAGCGAGTACGGCTCACTCGCCGCGCTCGTGGACCGGGTCGGCGAGATCAAGGGCAGGGCGGGTGATGCGCTGCGTGAGCACCTCGGCTCGGTGCTGCGCAACCGCCAGCTCACCGAGCTGGCGCGTGACGTCCCGCTCGAGGCTGGCCCGCAGGATCTGCGGCCAGGCGCGTGGGACCGCGAGGCGATACACCAGCTCTTCGACACCCTCCAGTTCCGCGTGCTCCGCGACCGGCTCTACGCGACCCTCTCGTCCGTCGAGCCAGAAGCCGAAGAGGGCTTCGAGGTGGATCTCGCCATGCCTGGCGCCGACGAGCTGGCGAGCTGGCTTGACGAGAACGCGAGCGGCGGCCAGACGATGGGCGTCGCGCTGAGCGGCACGCTGGGGCCGCGGCACCGGCACGTTCACGGGCCTGGCGATCGCGAGCCCGCAGGGGCCTGCCGCATACGTGGACCCGGTGGAGCTGGCCGAAGGTGACGAGCAGGTGCTCGCCGCGTGGCTTGCCGACCCGGGGAAGCCGAAGGTTCTGCACGATGCGAAGGGGCCGATGCTCGCGCTGCACGCCCGGGGCCTTCGGCTCGGCGGCCTCGTCAGTGACACCGCACTCGCCGCCTATCTGGCGCTGCCCGGGCAGCGTTCCTTCGACCTGGCCGACCTCGCGCTCCGCTACCTGCACCGCGAGCTGCGCACCGACGCGGAGGACTCCGGCCAGCTCACGCTGGACGGCACGCGGTGAGCAGGAAGCCGCGCGCGACCTCGCGCTCCAGGCGCGAGCCACCGCCGAGCTTTCCGCCGCGCTCGACAGCGACCTGGAGCGGCGCGGCGCCACCCGGCTCCTGCACGAGGTGGAACTCCCGCTCGTCGCCGTGCTCGCCGGGATGGAGCGCACCGGGATCGCCGCGGACACCGATCACTTCGCCGGCATGTCGGCGAGCCTGGGCGGTCAGGTCAAGGAGGCCGAGCAGGCCGCGTACGCGGTCGTCGGCCACGAGTTCAACCTCGGCTCGCCGAAACAGCTACAGCAGGTGCTCTTCACCGAGCTCGGGCTGCAGAAGACCAAGCGGATCAAGACCGGCTACACGACCGACTCCGAGGCGCTGACCGGCCTGCTCGCCCAGACCGGCCACCCGGTGCTCGAGCACCTGCTGCGGCACCGCGACGTCGCCCGGCTGAAGAGCATCGTGGACTCACTGATCCCGATGGCCGACGATCAGGGGCGCATCCATACCACGTTCAACCAGATGATCGCCGCGACCGGCCGGCTCTCCTCCACCGACCCGAACCTGCAGAACATCCCGATCCGCACCGAGGAGGGCGCCGGATACGGGAGGGGTTCATGGTGCGGCGAGGGCCGGCTTCGCTTTCGACTGCCTGCTCACGGCGGACTACAGCCAGATCGAGCTGCGGATCATGGCGCACATGTCGGAGGACGCGGCGCTGATCGAGGCGTTCGGGTCCGGCCACGACTTCCACGCCGCGACCGCGTCCAGGGTCTTCGGCGTGCCTCCCGACCAGGTGAGCCCGGAACTGCGCGCCCGGATCAAGGCGATGAACTACGGCCTCGCCTACGGCCTGTCCGCCTACGGCCTGTCGCAGCAGCTGCGGATCACGGCCGACGAGGCGCGCGGCCTGATGGGCGAGTACTTCGAGACGGTTCGGCGGGGTCAGGGACTACCTGCGCTCGATCGTCGACCAGGCGCGCAAGGACGGTTACACCGAGACGATCCTCGGCCGCCGCAGGTACCTGCCCGACCTGCTGTCCGACAACAGGCAGCGCAGGGAGATGGCAGAGCGGATGGCACTGAACGCGCCCATCCAGGGATCCGCGGCCGACATCATCAAGGTGGCCATGCTCGCCGTGGACCGGGCGCTGGGTGAGCAGGGGCTGCGCTCGCGGATGCTGCTTCAGGTCCATGACGAGCTTGTTTTCGAGGTGGCGCCTGGCGAGCTTTACGCGCTGCGCGAACTCGTGACGTCAAACATGTGCGGCGCGGCGGAGCTGGGGGTTCCGCTGCAGGTGTCGATCGGTACCGGCCGCACCTGGGCAGAGGCTGGACATTAGTGAGACGCTAACGTGACCGGGTTCGATTGACCGGCCCGGCATGCTCTCATATCCTGATCGCTGCGCTCTGGCCACAAGTAACCATCATCGGTTGACGGCCAAATCCTGGCGCCCAAAGAAGATTCCATGTCCGTATCCGGAGCCAACCACCACATGACGAGCAGCACCGAGGCAACCTCAACGCCCAAGGTAGCGGTCAACGACATCGGGTCCGAGGAAGCTTTCCTCGCAGCGATCGACGAGACCATCAAGTATTTCAATGACGGCGACATAGTCGAAGGGACCGTCGTCAAGGTCGATCGAGACGAGGTCTTGCTCGACATCGGTTACAAGACCGAAGGGGTCATCCCCTCACGCGAGCTGTCGATCAAGCATGACGTCGACCCGCATGACGTGGTCAAGGTCGGCGAGCATATCGAGGCCCTTGTCCTGCAGAAGGAGGACAAGGAAGGCCGCCTGATCCTCTCCAAGAAGCGTGCGCAGTACGAGCGCGCCTGGGGAACGATCGAGAAGATCAAGGAAGAGGACGGCGTGGTCACCGGCACGGTGATCGAAGTCGTCAAGGGCGGGCTCATCCTCGACATCGGCCTGCGCGGCTTCCTGCCCGCTTCGCTGGTCGAGATGCGGCGGGTCCGCGACCTCCAGCCGTATGTCGGCAGGGAGCTCGAAGCGAAGATCATCGAGCTGGACAAGAACCGCAACAACGTGGTTCTCTCCCGTCGCGCCTGGCTGGAGCAGACCCAGTCCGAGGTGCGCCAGACCTTCCTCAACACGCTGCAGAAGGGCCAGATCCGCAAGGGTGTGGTGTCGTCCATCGTCAACTTCGGCGCATTCGTTGACCTCGGCGGCGTGGACGGGCTTGTGCACGTGTCCGAGCTGTCCTGGAAGCACATCGACCATCCCAGTGAGGTGGTCGAGGTCGGCCAGGAGGTCACGGTCGAGGTGCTTGACGTGGACATGGACCGCGAGCGCGTGTCGCTGTCGCTGAAGTCCACGCAGGAAGACCCGTGGCAGCAGTTCGCCCGCACGCACCAGATCGGCCAGGTCGTGCCGGGCCGGGTCACCAAACTGGTGCCGTTCGGTGCGTTCGTGCGGGTCGAGGAGGGCATCGAGGGCCTGGTCCACATCTCCGAGCTCGCGGACCGGCACGTCGAGATTCCCGAGCAGGTCGTGCAGGTCGGTGACGAGATCTTCGTCAAGATCATCGACATTGATCTCGACCGGCGCCGGATCAGCCTGTCGCTGAAGCAGGCCAACGAGGGCACGATCGCCGAGGCCGTGGGCGACGATTTCGACCCGACGCTTTACGGCATGCCCGCCACCTACGACGAGCAGGGCAACTACGTCTATCCCGACGGCTTCGACGCCGAGACGGGCGAGTGGCTCGAGGGCTTCGATCAGCAGCGCGAGGAATGGGAACGCCAGTACGGCGAGGCACGCTCGCGGTACGAGGCGCACCGCCGCCAGGTCGAGGAGGCACGTAAGGCCGACGCCGAGGCGACCGCGAGTGCCAGCACTCAGTCCTCTTCGTCGTCCTCGTCGTCCCCCACCGCGGCCACCTCGTCGTCCACGTCGACGAGCGAAGGCGCGGGTGAGCGTGAGAACGGCGCGCTGGCGTCCGACGAGGCGCTCGCGGCACTGCGGGAGAAGCTCTCCGGCGGCCAGAGCTAGGGTGTGTCCCGTGGATCTCGGTGGATGCAGGCGGTGGCCAGGCGGCGATCCGGCAAGGCGGAGGCGGAGCCGATACTGGTTCGTATCGGCGACGACGACAACGCCGCCGGTCGTCGCATGGGCGCCGATCCGCGCCGCCGGAGATCTGCGGGACATGCCCTAGCAGCCGGACTCGACGAATTCGATGCTCCGGGTCGGGCTGACCGGGGGAATTGGCAGCGGCAAGAGTGAGGTGTCGCGGCGGCTCGCGTCCTACGGTGCCGTGCTCATCGACGCGGACGCCATCGCGCGCGACGTGGTGCAGCCGGGCACGCCCGGGCTCGCCGGGGTGGTCGCGGAGTTCGGCCCCGGTGTGCTGCACGCCGACGGCACCCTCGACAGGGATGCGGTCGCGCGCCTGGTGTTCGCCGACGCCGGGATGCGCGCCAAGCTGAACGCGATCGTGCATCCCCTCGTCGGCGAGCGGATGGCCGCACTCGAACAGGCGGCGCCCGCCGGGGCGATCGTCGTGTTCGACGTGCCGCTGATCGCCGAGAGCGGCCTGGCGGGCGGATTCGACCTGGTCGTCGTCGTGGACGCGCCTCGGCACACCCAGCTTGACCGGCTCGTCCGGCTGCGCGGCATGACCAAGGAGCAGGCGGCGGCCCGGATCGCCGCGCAGGCCAGCCGCGACCAGCGCCTCGCGATCGTGGGCGCGGGGGACATCGTGATCGACAACTCCGGGTCCCTGGCCGAACTCGACCGCCAGGTTGGCGACCTGTGGGCCGAGCTGCGGCGCCGCGCCCGTGACGGCTGAGCGTCGTCACGATTCGCCCTGAACGGCTGCCGCGGATGCGCCAACCACTGGTGCGGGGGGTTCCGGGCCATCGGGGTCCGGGACGTCCCCGGGCGGGCGCTGCGCCCCCCGGGGCTGGCACAGCCTGAACGGCTGCCGCCTGGCGCGCTGATCGCGGGGAATGCAGGGCGCCGCGGGTGGGTTCCAGGGGAGGCGGCGGGTCAGGCGAGGCTGTCAGACCCGGGCCCTACAGTGGAGGGCACGCCGTTGTGGTAAGGAGTGAGCGCCGTGCGTCCCGTGACCGACCTGCAGCGCAAGGTCGCGCCGTTCGATGTCATCACCGACATGGTGCCGTCAGGGGACCAGCCACAGGCGATCGCCGAGATGGAACGGCGGATCCGGCGCGGCGCAGAGCATGTCGTTCTGCTCGGTGCCACGGGCACCGGCAAGACCGCCACGGTCGCGTGGCTGGTGGAGCGCGTGCAGCGGCCCACGTTGGTGATGCTCCCGAACAAGACGCTCGCCGCGCAGTTCGCCAACGAACTGCGCGAGATGCTCCCCAGGAACGCTGTCGAGTACTTCGTCTCCTACTACGACTACTACCAGCCCGAGGCGTACATCCCGCAGACGGATACCTACATCGAGAAGGACTCGTCCATCAACGACGAGGTGGAGCGGCTGCGGCATTCGGCCACCAACTCGCTGCTGACCCGGCGCGACACGATCGTGGTCGCGTCCGTCTCGTGTATCTACGGGCTCGGCACGCCGCAGGAGTATGTGGACCGCATGGTCCGGATGCGGGTCGGGGACACGATCGAACGCGACACGCTGCTGCGCAAGCTCGTCGGCATGCAGTACAACCGCAACGACATGGCGTTCACCAGGGGGACGTTCCGGGTCCGGGGCGACACCATCGAGGTGATCCCGGTGTACGAGGAACTCGCCGTGCGGATCGAGATGTTCGGCGACGAGATCGAGCGCCTGATGACGCTGCATCCGCTCACCGGTGAGGTGATCACCGAGGACAAGGAGCTCTACATCTTCCCCGCGTCGCACTACGTGGCGGGCCCGGAGCGGATGGAGCGTGCCATCGCGGGGATCGAAGCGGAGCTGGCCTGGCGGCTCGCCGAGCTCGAGCGCCAGGGCAAGCTGCTCGAGGCGCAGCGGCTGCGCATGCGGACCACCTACGACATCGAGATGATGCGCCAGGTCGGCAGCTGCGCGGGCATCGAGAACTACTCGCGGCACATCGACGGCCGCGAGCCGGGCAGCGCGCCCAACACGCTCCTCGATTATTTCCCCGAGGACTTCATGCTCGTGATCGACGAGTCGCACAACACCGTGCCGCAGATCGGCGCCATGTACGAGGGTGACGTGTCGCGTAAGCGGACTCTGGTTGAGCACGGGTTCCGCCTGCCGAGCGCGATCGACAACCGGCCGCTCAAATGGGAGGAATTCACTGAGCGGATCGGGCAGACGGTGTACCTGTCGGCGACGCCAGGCCCGTACGAGCTCCAGCAGGTCGCGGGTGACGTGGTCGAGCAGGTGATCCGCCCGACCGGCCTGGTGGACCCGCAGGTGGTGATCAAGCCCACCAAGGGCCAGATCGACGATCTCGTACACGAGATCAGGGAGCGGGCGGGAAGGAACGAGCGGGTGCTCGTCACGACGCTCACCAAGAAGATGGCCGAGGATCTCACCGATTACCTGCTCGAACTCGGCATCCGGGCCCGCTACCTGCACAGCGAGGTGGACACCTTGCGCCGCGTGGAGCTGCTGCGTGAGCTGCGGCTCGGTGAGTACGACATCCTGGTCGGGATCAACCTGCTGCGCGAGGGCCTCGACCTGCCCGAGGTGTCGCTTGTCTCCATCCTGGACGCCGACAAGGAGGGCTTCCTCCGCTCGGGCACGTCGCTGATCCAGACGATTGGCCGCGCCGCGCGGAACGTGTCCGGGCAGGTGCACATGTACGCCGACCAGGTCACCCCGTCCATGCAGCGGGCCATCGACGAGACCAACAGGCGGCGCGACAAGCAGGTCGCCTACAACACCGAGCACGGCATCGACCCGCAGCCGCTGCGCAAGCGTGTCGCCGACATCCTCGACCAGCTGGCCCGCGAGGACGCGGATACGGAGAAGCTGATCGGCGGGTCCGGCCGTCAGCAGAGCCGTGGCAAGGCGCCCGTGCCTGGCCTGTCGTCGCGCAGCGGCCTTGCCGAGGCCGCGGGCGGCCGCGGGCAGGCGGGCGGGATGCCGCGTGGCGAGCTTGTCGCGCTCATCGAGCAGCTTTCCGATCAGATGCACGCCGCGGCTGCCGAGCTTCAGTTCGAGCTCGCGGCGCGCTACCGCGACGAGATAAAGGAGCTCAAGCGGGAACTGCGCGGGATGCAGGCCGCGGGCATCTGACAGCCTAGTCTGGGTGTCTTCGATGGCCACGCCCCGGCCAACGTCGCCTCGGCGTGCCACGCACCGGCTTCCGCCGTCCCGGACGCCGCCTGCGCCCCCGCGCCGTGCAGCAGAGCATGGGGTTTTCAAGCAGGCTCTTCCGTATGACGGTCGTTACGCACCTGCCGGTTCCGTCACCGGTCCGACGGCGCCGGTCCGGTCCTTCGCGGAAGGAATCGCATGGCGTGGGTTGTGTTCGACTACGGCGGCGTGATCAGTTCACCCCAGCCAGAGCGGGCCGTCGCCGCGATGGCGGCCGTCGTGGGCAGGCCGGTGCCGGAATTCAGCGACGCGTACTGGGCCCGCCGGCACGCCTATGACCTCGCCGAGGTCACCGCCGACGACTACTGGCGCGCCGCCGCCGGGCAGGCCGCCCGCCCATGGGACGGCTCGGCGACCGCGGAGCTCAACTCGCTGGACACCGCAAGCTGGCTGCACCTTCAGCCAGGTACCGTCCGCCTGATCGAGGACCTCGCGGCAAACGGGACGCGGCTTGCCATGCTGTCGAACGCGCCCTACGCGGTCGCCGAGGCGGTCGCGGCGCTTCCGCTCGCCCGCCACTTCGAGCACCTGCTCTTCAGCTGTCACCTGCGGCTGGCCAAACCCGACCCCCGCTGCTACCGCAAGGCGCTGGCCAGGCTCGGCGCCGATCCCGCGGACGTATTCTTCACCGACGACCGCGCGGACAACGTGGCCGCCGCCGCCAGGCTCGGCATCCACGCCATCCGCTTCACCGCTGCCGAGCAGGTACGCGCGCGGCTGGCTGTTCAGCTCGCCTAGCGAGGCCGCTGAACAACGGCGTCCGATCAGCGAGCGGGTCATCCGCGCCCGGCTGGCAAGGCGGAGCCCGAGGCCGCTACCAGCGGTTCGTAACGGCGAGAGTGACAACGCCGCCAGCCGGGATGCGCGGCCACGCGAGCCGGGCAGGTGTTGTTCAGCGGCCTCTTAGGCCCCGCCCAGGCCGTTCTCCCGGCGTGCCTGCCGCCACGCGTCAGCCGTTAAGGCCTATCCGGGTGAGCGCATGGGACAGGGCAGCCTCCCAGTCGGCGGCCGACCTGGTCGGCCCGGGCCTCGCCGGTTTGACCCGGTCGAGCGCGGCGAGGGCGCTGCGGACGACGTCTGCGGGGCGCGCGGACGTCACACTCGCGTCGCCAAGCTCCAGTTCGTGCTGCAGGTTGTCGCGGCCATGCCCGGGCACGGCGTCGAGCAGCAGGACGTGCCGCCCCACGACGCGGGCTTCCGAGCACGTGTCACCAGAGCTGGTGACGACCAGGTCGGCGGCGGCCATCAGTTCGGGAATCCGGTCGGTGTAGCCGTACACGTGCAGCCGGGGCTCGCGGCGGGCCGCGGCGCGGAGCCTGGCTTCGAGTTTCCTGTTGCGCCCGGCGACCGCGAGCACGCACAGGCCGGCCCGGCTGAGTGCCGCCGCCGTTACCGCGAGCGGCCCGAGTCCCCACGCGCCCGACATGAGCAGCACGCAGCGATCGCTGCCGGGCACGCCGATCGCCGCCCGCGCCTCCTGCTGCGGCGGTGGCTCGTAGAACCCCGGGCGCACCGGGGCGGGCACCACCGCCACCCGGGCCTCCGGCTGGAACCGCAGTACGGCGCACTCGGCCGCCCGCGAGGTCACCAGGTACAGGTCGGTATGTGGGTGGACCCAGAGCCGGTGCGGCGTTACGTCGGTGCAGAAGACCACGTGCGCCATGTCACGGTAGCGGCCGCTCGAAGCGCCGTTCCCGCGCAGCCGGCTGACGGCGGACGCCGCGGTCGCGAAGACGGAGATGACCAGATCGGCGGGATCGCTGTCCAGGTGCCGCCGCAGGCGTGGCACTATCTGGCCTCGTGCCGCCGCGTCGGTAAGCAGCGCCAGCCTGTTGCCCGTTCTGAGCGTGGCGAAATGGTAGGCGTCGTAAAGGCCGGGCACGGCGAGCATGGACCGGAACACCATCTCGCCCGCGGAGCCGCCGGTGCGCCCGAGCAGGCGCATCGCGTCCAGTGTGGTGGTCGACCAGCCGCGCGCCTCGAGCGACTCGGCGCATGCCTGCGCCATGACGTCGTGGCCCATCCCGAGCGAACCAGAAAGCAGCAGGGCCTTCCTCATGAGCCGGGACCGGGATCATCGACTGGCTGGCTTGCCCGGCACCAGTCCAGGTAGCGCCGCACGCCCTCGGTGAACGATGTGCTCGGCGACCATCCGAGTACCTCCTTCGCCAGTGCGTTCGAGACGCTGCGCCCGCTGTAGTCCGCCGGCCGGGCCTGCACGTGCTCGACCGGTACCGGGCCGGCGAGGCGGCGCACCGTGTCGGCGACCTCACGGACAGACACCGGCGTGTCGCCCTCGAGCGCCAGCGTCTGATCCTCGGCGGACGGCGAGAGCGCGCGGACGTGGGCGTCGGCGAGATCTTCCACGTACACGTAGTTACGTTGCTGCTCACCCGTGCCGGCGATGGTGATCGGCTGGCCGGCCAGCGCCGCGCGCGCGAACCGTGCCACCACCAGCGCGTCGCGCATCCGCGGACCGTAGGGGATCCCGTACCGCAGGATGGTGAAGTGCTGGCCGTACATCTGCCGGTAGCTGTGTGCGAGCAGCTCGGTGGCGAGCTTGGTGGATACGTAAACGTGCCCGGCCTTGGGCAGCGCGATCGGTGCCTCCTCGCTGAGCTCACCGTTGCCCGCGGCGGCGCCGTACACCCAGACGGTGCTCGCGAGCAGCACCCGCCCGCAGCCCTGCCGGCGCGCGGCCTCAAGGACGCACGCGGTGCCGTCGACGTTCACCCGGATCGCGCCGAGCGGGTCCGCGGCGATCAGGTCGACATCGCTCGCGCCCGCCAGGTGGAAGACCGCCTCGCTGCCACGCACCGCATCCTCGAGCGCCGCCTGGTCCAAAATGTCGACCGTGCGGTAGCTGGCCCCGGGGCTGCGCGGGTGTGCGGCAATGTCGAGCACAAGGACCTCGTGACCGGCCCTGGTCAGGTTGTCGACAACGTGTGAACCGATAAACCCGCAGCCTCCGGTCACGACGACTCGCATACTCACCCCTCAGACTCCTGCGAAGGAGCTGTAAGCGCGTGACACGGCGGCCATTACCTGATCCGCCTCGTCCTCGCGCATGTCTGAGTGCACAGGAAGGCAGACATGCCGTGCGCACATATCCTCTGCCACCGGAAGCGGCCGCACCGCGTAGTCCGCGAAAACCGGCTGCTTGTGCAGGGGGATGTCATAGACCTCTCCGGACAGCCGCACGCCGTGCCGCTCCGCGAGTTCTCGTTTGAAGCGTGCCCGGTCGATTCCAGGCGGCAGGACCGCGATGTACTTGTAGAAGTTGCTACGGCAGCCCGGCGGCTCCGTGAGCGGCTGTGGGCCGCCCGCCTGGGTGAGCTCGCCCGTATAGCGCGCCGCGACGCTGCGGCGGCGGGCAATCGCGGCGTTCATGCGGCGCATGTGCACCAGGCCCGTCACCGCGTGCAGTTCGCTCATCCGCATCGCCGAGCCCAGCCGCACATGATGATTGGAGGTGAAAGCCCCTTTGCCCTGGTCGCGGTAGATACGCGCTTCGTCACGCAGGTGGCCGGAGGCCGTGAGCACCATGCCACCCTCACCGCTCGTCACGACCTTGGTCGGATAGAAAGAGAATGCCGCCGCGAGCCCGAAAGAGCCCGCGAAGCGGCCGTCGTAGCTGCTGCCGTGGGCATGCGCGGCGTCCTCGATCAGCGGAACGCCCAGATCGCCGCACAGGGCCCTGATCTCGTCCACCTCCGGTGTGATGAGCCCGCCGATGTGCACGAGCACCACGGCAGCGGTCGCGGGCGTGAGGGCTGCTTCCACGGTGGCGCGGCTGAGCGCGAACGTGGTGGCGTCGACGTCGGCGAAGACCGGCCTGCCCACCGGCCTGGAGCACCGCGGCGGCAGTGGCGAAAAAGGTGTTCGTCGGCACGACGACATCACGTCCGGCCACCCCGGCGGTCCGCAGGATGATGTCGAGCGCTGCCGTGCCGCTGGATGTCGCGACCGCGTAGGGCGCGGAGTGTGCGGCGGCGAACGCCGTCTCGAAACGCTCGGTGTACGGGCCGAGCGTCAACGCGCCGCTGGCCAGGATGTCCATTATGGCTGTCGCGATTTCCGCCCTGTCCTCCTCGGGGAACACCACGCGCGCCGCTGGCACTTCCACCCACTACCTCCCGTATCAGATGTGCATGCGTCAGCCATGGAATGATCCCATGAAAGAGGAGACAGGAATGGAAATGGGGACCAGGCGGACCGGCGTGGCCAGCGTGCGCCGGCGTGGCGGGCACAGTCTGCGCTGCCATCGCCGCGGCCGGGGCGGCGGCACGCGATCGCGCACGCGGCCCCTGGCGTCACCGCGATCGGCCCGCTGCGCCGGAGGTGCTTCCCGGCGCTCGCCGGGCTGGGCAGCGGCGGCCACGTCGCGCTCACCTTCGACGATGGGCCCGACCCGCGCTCCACCCCGCGTTTCCTCGACCTGCTCGGCGCCCGCCGGACCCACGCGACCTTCTTCCTGCTCGGCTCCATGGTGGCCAGGGCGCCCGGGCTCGCCGCGGAGCTCACGGCCGCCGGTCACGAGGTCGGCGTGCACGGCTGGGATCACCGTTACCTGCCGCTGCGCGGCCCGTACGCGGTTCGCGACGACATCGCACGGGCGCGCGACGCCGTGGCCGAGGCGACGGGCGCGATCCCGGCGTTCTACCGTCCGCCGCACGGCGTACTGACCACCGCCGCCATGTCCGCCGCCCGGCGGCTTGGCATGACACCGCTGCTGTGGACCTGCTGGGGCAGGGAGTGGGCGCCGGGCGCGACCAGTGAGTCGGTGCTCGCCACGATCCGCCGCGACCTCACCGGGGGCGGCACGGTGCTCCTGCATGACTCGGACTGCACCTCGCCGCCGGGGTCGTGCCTGTCCGCGACTCGGGGCCCTTCCCGCGCTGCTCGACGAGTGCGCCGATCGTGGCTGGCGGGTCGGTACCGCGTCACCAGCACGGACGGCTGTGGGTCACGTGTGACCCTGTGACATTACTGCTGCCGCCGACTTGTTTCGAGCGCCGATTGGGGCAAGGCTTGACAGGGTGTGGTGGAGTCTCGGTAGCGCGCTCGTGGCCGCGTGCTGTTTCGGCGTCGCGTCCGTCATCCAAGGCGCTGTCGGCGCGCGCCGCGAGCCACGGTTCGGCGCGCGTCAGCCCCGCGGCTGCTCGTCCGCATGCTCGGGCAGTGGCGCTTCATCGCCAGCCTCGGCCTGGATCTCGTCGGTTTCGTTGCCCAGCTGGTCGCGCTGCGCCGGCTGCCGCTCTTCGTCGTGCAGGCCGCGATCGCCGTCGAGCCTGGCGGTGACCGCGGTGATGTCCGCGTGGCTGGCCAAACACGCGCTCGCTGGCCGCGAGTGGGTGGCGGTGATCGCGGTCACCGTCGGCATCGCCATGCTCGGGACGTCAGCGGGTGCCACCGGGGCGGCGAACGTCGGCGATGATTTCAGGCTCGGCTTGATCATCTCGGTGGGTGCCTTCGGCCTGGCCGGGTTCGCCGCCGCAGCCCGGCTGCATGGGCGGGCCCGGACGCTCGCGCTCGGCATGATCGCCGGGCTCGGTTACGGCGTGGTCGGGGTCGCGGCGCGGATCCTCGTCGGTTTCTCGCCCGCCGACCTGGTCCGCGACCCAGCCAGCTACGCGCTCGCGGCGGCCGGGGTGCTCTCGTTCATGTTCTACACCTCCGCGCTCGAGCACGGCGACGTCACAACGGCGACCGCGGCCACGGTCCTGACCGAGACGGTGCTGCCCGCGACCATCGGCGTCATTTTCCTTGGCGACACGACCCGCCACGGGCTGGTCGGGCTGGCGGCCGCGGGGTTCGCGCTCGCCGTGGCCGGCGCGCTCACGCTGGCGCGCTTCGGCGAGACGGACGCCCCGCCCGAACCTGCGCCGAGCAGCCGACAGCCCGCACGCCGTGCCGGACCCGCAGAGTGCGCGCTGAAATGATCGCTGACGGCTGCCGCCGCGGACCAGGCTCTTAGCTGGTTTTGGTGTCGCTGCGGGGTCATATAACGGTCGGCTGTTATCCTGGTAGTCCGTGGGAAGGACAGAGCAGGCGCGGTCAGCGCAAGCACGGCCGCCCGCCATCGCATCGACCACGGGAGCCCCAATTTGGCTGCGTCACCGCTCGTCTCAAGGCCAGCTGCAACCAAGTACGTCTTCGTCACCGGGGGGGTCGCGTCCAGTCTCGGCAAGGGGCTGACCGCCTCCAGCCTCGGCCGGCTGCTCAAGCTCCGCGGGCTGCGGGTCACCATGCAGAAGCTGGACCCGTACCTGAACGTCGATCCGGGCACGATGAACCCCTTCCAGCACGGTGAGGTCTTCGTCACCGACGATGGGGCCGAGACCGACCTCGACGTCGGCCACTATGAGCGCTTCCTCGACACCGAGCTCAAGGGGTCGGCCAACGTCACCACCGGCCAGATCTACTCCAGTGTGATCGCCAAGGAGCGGCGCGGCGCGTATCTCGGCGACACCGTCCAGGTCATCCCGCACATCACCAACGAGATCAAAGCGAGAATCACGGAGATGGCGGGCCCGCAGGTGGACGTCGTCATCACCGAGGTCGGCGGCACGGTCGGCGACATCGAGTCGCAGCCGTTCCTCGAGGCGATCCGCCAGATCCGTCACGAGATCGGCCGTGACAACTGCTTCTTCCTGCACATCTCGCTGCTGCCCTACATCGGGCCGTCTGGTGAGCTCAAGACCAAGCCGACCCAGCACTCGGTAGCGGCGCTGCGGAGCATCGGTATCCAGCCGGACGCCATCGTCTGCCGGTCGGACCGGCCGATCACGCAGGAGCTCAAGCGGAAGATCAGCCTGATGTGCGACGTCGATGAGGAGGCGGTCGTCTCCGCGGTCGATGCCGTGTCGATCTACGACATCCCCAAGGTGCTCCACTCGGAGGGACTCGACGCCTACGTCGTCCGCAGGCTTGGGCTTCCGTTCAGGGACGTGGACTGGAGCGACTGGGACGAACTGCTCCGCCGCGTGCACCGGCCCGCGCGCGCCGTCACGATCGCCCTGGTCGGCAAGTACGTCGATCTGCCCGACGCCTATCTCTCGGTCACCGAGGCGCTCCGCGCGGGTGGTTTCGCCAACGACGCCCGCGTCAATGTCCGGTGGGTAACCAGCGACGACTGCAGCACCCCTGAAGGCGCGGCGCGGCGGCTCGAGGGCGTCGACGGGGTCGTGATTCCCGGCGGGTTCGGCGTTCGTGGTATCGAGGGGAAGATCGGCGCGGTCCACTACGCACGTACGCACGGCATCCCCCTGCTCGGCCTGTGTCTTGGCCTGCAATGCATGGTCATCGAGGCCGCCCGGGGGCTCGCGGGCCTCACCGACGCCAACAGCGCCGAGTTCGAGCCGGACACACCGCATCCGGTCATCGCCACCATGGACGAGCAGCGGGACGTGGTCGCGGGCGAGCGTGACATGGGCGGCACGATGCGGCTCGGCCTTTACCCGGCGGTGCTCGGCGAGGGCACCACCGCGCACGCGCTGTACGGCAGCGACCTCGTGCAGGAGCGGCACCGGCACAGGTACGAGGTCAACAATAGTTACCGCGAGCGCCTCACGCAGGCGGGGCTGGTCTTCTCCGGGCTCTCGCCGGACGGGCGGCTGGTCGAATTCGCCGAGCTTCCGCGCGCGGTTCACCCGTTCTTCGTGGCCACCCAGGCGCACCCGGAGCTGCGTTCCCGCCCGACCCGGCCGCACCCGCTGTTCGTCGGCCTGGTAGCAGCCGCGCTGGAGCACGCCAAGGTCTCCGTGCGCCCGGGCGACGGCAGGCCGGGAAGCAACTCCATCTTGACCAGCGCATGACGGCTCCACCGATCGGCCGACGTGCCTGAGTGCTGGCCGGTGCTGGCGTACGCTGCCGCGCTACCACGGCAGCGTCTTCAGCGTCAGGACCGACTGGGTCGCCATGCCGGAGGGCGAGACGGCCGACCGCGACGTGGTGGACCACCCCGGCGCGGTCGCGGTGCTGGCCATCGACGACGGTGAGCGGGTGCTCATGGTCCGCCAGTACCGTCACCCGGTCGGCCGGCTGCTCTGGGAACTGCCGGCCGGGCTGCGTGATGTCGAGGGCGAGGCACCACTGGCCGACCGCCAGGCGTGAGCTGGCTGAGGAGACAGGTTACCGCGCCTCCGAGCTGGCTCACCCTGGTCGACTTCTTCACCTCACCCGGCATGAGCAGCGAGCGGATCCGTATCTTCCTCGCGCGCGGCCTGACCGAGGTGCCGGCGTCGCAGCGGAACTTCGCGCCACGGCACGAGGAGGCGACCATGGAGGTCGCGTGGATGCCGCTCGAGACGGCCCTTGGCGGCATCTTCGCCGGTCATCTCCACAACCCGACCGCCGTGGTGGGTATCTTGGCCGCGTACGCCGCCCGGTCTGACGGGTTCGCGCGCTGCGCGCCGCGGACGCCCCGGAGGGCTGATCGGCACGAGCTGAGGAAGGTCTGATGGCCATGAAGGTGGGCGTCCCCAAAGAGGTCAAGAATCACGAGTACCGGGTCGCGATCACCCCGGCGGGCGTCCACGAGCTCGTGCGCGGCGGCCACGAGGTCTTTCTCGAGGCCGACGCGGGCGCGGGTTCCGCCATCCCTGACGCCGATTTCACCGCGGCGGGCGCGGTCATACGTCCCCACCGCCGACGCGGTGTGGGAGGCGGGCGAGCTGATCCTCAAGGTGAAGGAGCCGGTGGCGGAGGAATACCACCGCATGCGCAAGGGCCAGGTTCTGTTCACCTACCTGCATCTGGCCGCCTCGCGCCCGTGCACTGACGCGCTGCTCGGCGCGGGGATAACGTCGATCGCCTACGAGACGGTGCAGCTGCCTGACGGGTCGCTGCCGCTGCTCGCGCCGATGTCCGAGGTGGCGGGCCGGATGGCCCCCCAGGTCGGCGCGCATCACCTGCAGCGCGACGGCGGCGGCCGCGGCGTGCTGATGGGCGGGGTTTCCGGCGTGTACGCCGCCAAGGTGGTCGTGCTCGGCGCCGGAGTTTCCGGCATGAACGCGGCCGCGATCGCGCTCGGCATGCAGGCCGAGGTGCTCCTCGTCGACAAGAACGTGGCCAGGCTGCGTTCGGCAGACGCCATCTACCAGGGCCACTGCCAGACGGTCGCCTCCAACGCGTACGAGGTCGAGCGGGCAGTGATAGACGCGGACCTCGTCATCGGCGCGGTGCTCGTGCCCGGCGCGAAGGCGCCCATGCTCGTCTCCGACGAGCTGGTCAGCCGGATGAAGACCGGCTCCGTCCTGGTGGACATCTCCATCGACCAGGGCGGCTGCTTCGAGAGCTCGCGGCCGACCACCCACGCCGATCCGATCTACCGCGTGCATGACTCGGTCTTCTACTGCGTCGCCAACATGCCGGGCGCGGTGCCGCACACATCCACCTACGCGCTGACCAACGTGACGCTGCCCTACGTCGTGGAGATCGCGAGCCGCGGCTGGCGCGAGGCGCTGCGGTTCGACCCCGCGCTCGCGCTCGGGCTCAGCACACACGAGGGGATGCTCACCTGCCTGCCCGTCGCCGAGGCGCACGGCCTGCCCGTTGGGCAGCGTGGCCACGCTCGAGGAGGTGCTTGGCTGACCGCGACCTGCGAGCTCGACCGTGAGGTGCACGGTTACCTCCAGCACCTCACCGTCGAGCGCGGGCTTGCGAGGAACACGCTGGAGTCATACCGGCGGGACCTGCTGCGGTACACAGGACGCGATGGCCGCCAGGGGCAAGACGAGCCTCGCGGCCGTCGCGGAGGAGGACGTCGCGGCGTTTCTCGCCGGGCTGCGGCCAGGGCGGCGACGGGCATCCACCGCTGTCCGCGGGCTCCGCGGCCCGCGCCGTGGTCGCCGTGCGCGGCCTGCACGCGTTCGCGCTCCGCGAGGGCCTGGCCGCTACCGACCCGGCGCGGGAGGTGCGCCCGCCCGCGCCGCCCAGGCGGCTGCCCAAGGCGATCTCCGTCTCCGACACCGAACGCCTGCTCGGGGCCGCGGCGCCGTGCCGGTGCCGCCGAACCCGCGGGTCTGCGCGACCGCGCGCTGCTCGAACTCCTGTACGGCACCGGGGCACGGATCTCCGAGGCCGTGGGCCTCGACATCGATGACCTTGAGCTGCGCGGGCACGATGCGTGACACCCCCGGCGCCGTTCGGCTGGCTGGTAAGGGTGGCAAGCAGCGGGTCGTGCCTGTCGGCAGCTACGCGCGCGCCGCGCTCGACGCGTACCTCGTCAGGGGACGGCCCGCGCTGGCGGGCCGCGGGCGACCGCCGGACATCGGTCGGCCCGGCCCTTTTCCTTAACGCGCGCGGCGGCAGGCTCACCAGGCAGGGCGCATGGATGGTGCTCCGTGCCGCGGCCCGCCGCGCCGGGCCTCGCCGACGTCTCACCGCACACGCTGCGGCACTCGTTCGCCACCCACCTGCTCGACGGTGGCGCCGACGTCCGTGTGGTGCAGGAGCTTCTCGGCCACGCGTCGGTCACGACAACCCAGGTCTACACGCTCGTGACCGTGGATCACCTGCGCGAGGTGTACGCCGCCGCCCATCCGCGCGCGCTCAGCTAGGAGGCCGCTGAATAACGGCGTCCGATCAGCGAGCGGGTCATCCGCGCCCGGCTGGCAAGGCGGAGCCCGAGGCCGCTACCAGCGGTTTGTAACGGCGAGGGCGACAACGCCGCCAGCTGGGATGCGGGGGCACGCGAGCCGGGCAGGTGTTGTTCGGCGGCCTCCTAAACCCAGCGCGTCGTGGTAACGCCCAAAACGGCTTCACGGTTATCTCGGCGCAACCGGTGAGTCGGCTTGCCGCTGGCGTGCCCAGGCCCTAGTGTCGCCAGCCAGAAGGTCCCAGGGTCGTCTGCCGGGGAGGTTCGCAAACTGGTGGCAGCAACCCAGTCAACAGCAACCCAGTCAATGCCGCGCGCTGCCCATCCAACGCCGGGCACGGCGGAGCGCAGCCGGGAGCACGGAGCACGGGAACACCGAGCGGCGCCAGATCCGAGCGGGCGCCGGGCGCGGGTCCCACCGGGCGGCCGATGCCCGCGCTGCCCGAGCCAGAGCCGCTCATGACGCACGGCCCCGCGCGCATCGTCGCAGTCTGCAACCAGAAGGGTGGGGTCGGCAAGACCACCACCACGATCAACCTGGGTGCCGCGCTCGCCGAATGCGGCAGAAGGGTCCTGCTGGTGGACTTCGACCCGCAGGGCGCGCTGTCCGTCGGCCTGGGCATCCATCCGCTTGCAGCTCGAGTACACGGTCTACAACATGCTCATGGAGCGCGGTGTGACCGCTGCGGACGTGGTGCTGAAGACCGGCGTTGACGGCATGGACCTGCTGCCGAGCAACATCGACCTGTCGGGCGCCGAGGTGCAGCTCGTGCACGAGGTCGGCCGCGAGTACGTGCTCGGCGGCGTCCTGGAGCCCGTGCTGCCCGAGTACGACGTTCTCCTGATCGACTGCCAGCCGTCGCTCGGCCTGCTCACCGTCAATGCCCTGGCCTGTGCGGACGGCGTGCTCGTGCCACTCGAATGTGAGTACTTCGCGATGCGCGGCGTGGCGCTGCTGATGGAGACGATCGACAAGGTCACGCGCAGGCTGAACCACAAGCTCGCCATCGAGGGCCTGCTCGCGACCATGTACGACTCCCGCACGCTGCACTCGCGCGAGGTGCTGTCCAGCATCGTCGACGGTTTCGGCGACACGGTCTTCCACACGGTGATCAACCGTACGGTGCGGTTCCCCGACGCCACGGTCGCCGGGGAACCCATCACCCGCTTCGACTCATCGTCCATGGGCGCGTCCGCCTACCGTGATCTCGCCAAGGAGGTGCTGGAGCGGTGGCGGAAGGCCGGTCCAGGCGGGTAGGACTGCCTGGAGCTGCCGAGCTCTTCCGCTCTACCAAGCTCAGCGTGCGTGACGACGGGTCTGCGGCACCGGACCGGGAAGAAGCCCCCTCAGACGGAGCCCCGGTTCAGCGTCGGCGCCGTGGTGAGGCGAATCGCCCCAGTCGGCCGACCGGCCGCGGGCACCACAGTGAGAAAATTACCGTCCACATGTCCCAGGCCGAGTTGATCGACCTGGAGCACGCCAGGCTGGCGCTGCGCAGTTACGGCATCTCCGCCGACCGCGGCCGGATTGTCTATGAGGCGGTCGCGGCGCGGCTCGCAGACCTGGACGCGAACGGCGAGGCCGGCCTGCTCCTGCGCAGGCTGGCCGAATGCCGGCAGATCAGCGATCCAGATCGGTCCGCGGATTCAGCGGCAGGATCACGGGTGGGCGGGGCCGCTGACTGAAGTCGAAGTCGGCCGCAAGGTTGCCGAGGATCTTGGCGTTCTCCCGGACGTCCGGCCGTGGATCGGGCCGGCCGTCGGAGCGTGGGTCGATCCGCTGGCCGGCCAGGAAATCATCCTCGATGAACTTGTCGTAGGCGTCGAAGGAAAGGACCTGGTGGTCGATGAACCCGTGGCGCGCATACGGGCTGATCACCAGGCCGGGCACGCGCAGCCCGTAGCCGTTGATGTCAACCGTGGGCGGCCGGACGCTGTCGTAGAAGCCGCCCCAGTCGTCCCACGACAGGAAGATGGCCGTGGACGACCAGTCGGGGCTTTTCATGATCGCGTCAACGAGCCCGGTGACGTAGCTTTCACCCGCGCTCACCAGCCCCGGCGGATGCTCGCTCACGATCTGGGCGGGCACGATCCACGACACGGCGGGCAGCCGGCCCGCGCTGGCAGCCGGGTAGAAATTGGACAGGTCCTGGATGTTGCCCTCCTGGTGGTCAGCCTTGACCGTGTCGAAGTAAGGCAGCGGGTTCCAGATTCCCGGCGTCCTGGCGTTCTGCTTGACCGGCGGGCAGGCCACGGCGGCGCCGTCCTCGCAGTCCGGCTGCTCGCCCGTCTTCAGGTAGTACGCCCATGACACGTGGTGCCGGTAGAGCAGGTAGGTCAGGTCGGTCCAGGCGAAGATCGGTGGTGGGCTCGAGCTGCCTGGCGTAGGTATTGAGCCAGGGTTACCGTCATTGTTGCGGCAGCTAGCGGGGTCGTGGGTGGCACAGTGCGCCGACCATTCGGAAACCATGAACAGGTGCTGAGGCAGGCTCCACGACGCGTTCGGCTCGAACATGTGGTCCTGGAGCACGAAGCTCCTGGCGTAGGCCCAGTAGTTCGGGATGTCGCTGCCGTTGTGGTAGCCCATCACGTCCGGCGGGCCGCTCCCGATGCTGCACACCGGGTCTTGGGTGTACTTGCAGCCCGTGCGGCCGGACTCGGCCTGTGCCACGAATCCGTCCATCTTCCCGCCGTCGATGTCGGCGGTGGCCTGTGGTGCGCCGTGCGGCCCGCCGTGGTTCAGGTCCGCCGTGTCGTGGAACGGCCGCACGCAGCTGCGGCGTTTCGGGTCGGGCACGCAGACGGTCGGCACACCGCTGCGCATCGGGATCCCGTCGGCGCCAGGGAACGTGCCGAAATAATTGTCGAACGACCGGTTCTCCTGCATGATCACAACCACGTGCTTGATCTTGTGGATGCCTCCGCGGCTCGCGGCCGCGGTCCGCCCGAAACCGGCGCTGCACGCCGAGACGCTGAGTGCGGCAAGCGCCGTGATTGCTATGAATGCAGCGAGCGTCGGCGTCGCGGCTCTGCTTGCTCGGGGGTTCATGGGATAAGGCAAGGGCCGGACGCCCAGGATCGCAAGTTGATCACTCTGTGGAAGCGGCAGAAACGTATAAAGATTTCGCAACCACGCCGCGTCTGCGCGAAACGTCCAGATGCCGCCTTGCCGCGGACATGCCCCACCGCGCCTGCGCGCGCAGGCATCCTGGCGCCGTCGCGGGCGAAGGGTCCGGCGGCGGAGCGCCGCCGCGGGTGGGGTGTCCTGTGGCGGGAGCACCGGCCCGCGGGTGGGGTGTCCTGTGGCGGGAGCACCGGCCCGCGGGTGGGATGTCCCGCAGCCGGGACGTCCCCCGCGGCCGGAGCGTCCCGCGCGACGTGACGAGGCTCACCGGCCGCGAGGGAGATCATCCGCCGTTTTCCTCAGCCTCGGTCCAGATAATGGGGCATATGAGCAGATCTGCCCGCAGGCTTGCTGCGCAGGCGGGCGAGGCGGCACGTGAGCTGAGGCCAAAGCTGCGCGGATGGCTGCATCTGGTGGCATTCCCCGTTGCGACGGCCGCCGGCGTGGTGCTGATGGCGCTCGCCCCGACGACGAAGGCGCTTGCCGCCGCCGCCATCTACACGGCAACCTCGTCCCTCCTGTTCGGCATCAGCGCCCTCTATCACCGGGGTGAAGTGTCGGTCGCGGCCCGCCGGGTGCTCAAACGGCTCGACCACTCGAATATCTACCTGATCATCGCGGGTACCTACACGCCTTTCGCGGTGCTCGCGCTCGGCGGCGCCGCGCGGGTCGCCGTCCTCGCCACCGTATGGACCGGCGCGGTGTGCGGGCTCGCCTTCCGTATGCTGTGGATCGACGCCCCGCGCTGGCTGTACACCCCCCTGTACATCGGCCTCGGCTGGGTCGCGATCGGCGTCCTGCCCGGCCTGGTCCACGGTGCCGGTGTCGCGGCCACGGTGCTTGTCGTCGTCGGCGGCTGCCTGTACACCCTCGGCGGGGTGGTGTACGCGCTCAAGCGCCCCAACCCGTCACCGCGCTGGTTCGGCTTCCATGAGGTATTCCACGCGCTCACGGTTGCCGCCTGGGTGACGCAGTATGTGGCGATCTCGTTCGTGACCTACCGGGCGGGCTGACCGCGGCCGCCCCGGCCGCCGCACCGGCGACGGCCCGCGCCACTGCCTGGCCATTCGGAGTGTATGGCCAGTGCTCCGGCCCAGCAATGGCCCATTACTGGCGCTGCAGGCCCAGCGATGGGCCCTTGCTGGGGTAGCTTCCACCCGGCTGACCTCAGGGCAGCGGGTTGGTGAGCCAGCTACCGAAGTCGGCGGGCTTGGCGACCATCCGATACTCGCTACGATCTTCGCCATCTCCGCCTTCGTGATGCGCCCCGCCCACTGCCTGCTGACGGTGATGTCCACGATGTGACCAGGGGCAGGTGGTAGAGGCTGAGGTTGACGAAGCCGTTCGGGTAGGCCGAACACCCGTGCCTGGTAGCCCGCGACGGTGGTGTCAGGGGGCCGTACTTCGGACCGCCACCCGCGGGCCCGCTGCCGACCTGAATGGACCGCGCCGAATCCTGCCACGGCGTGTCGGCCGTCGCATCGAACGCGAGAATGGAACTCCACTCGGGCGGCTGGAATGTCACGTGCTTCGCCGGTGCGACGTGCCCACCACGTACGCCGAGCGGATGATATCCCGCTCTCCGTAGGAGGGGTGCAGTCCCGCCGGCAGGTGTGTGAGCCGGAAGGGGAACGTGATGGAGGTGACGGCGGAGAAGTCGATTGAGCGTGCGACACGTTCGACGGTTGCCTGGCTCACGGCGCCCATGCTGGTGATCCGCGGCTGGTGACGGGCATCCCTGTTGACGATGAGAGCGGCCGCGCCGCTGCCGGACTGGCTGTCCGCCCTGCCGAGCGCGGCCGCGGCGGCCGGATCGAGGTAGTGGATGAAGATGACGTCGAGGCCATCCGGTGAATCAAGCTCCATCGAGTCGAAAAGCCCGGGCTCCGGCGCGACCAGCGTCGCGGTGTCGACGTGCCACCCAGCGGGGACGTAGCCGAGGCGGAAGGGCAGGCTGAGTATGCCGCGGGCGGGCGCCACGGACCGGCGGCGAACTCGCCGAATCCGGGCGCCCGGGCGGGTTCCTCCGCAGGGTTCACGAACCTGAAGATGGCGCCTGCCCGCCGGGGTGGTGCCCGTTATCCACCGCGAGTTTCACCAAGTGCCCTCCATGGCGGTCGCTTCGAGCCCTTCACCTGCGGCGTGACACATGTGCGGGCTTTCACAGCCGTCTGCATCGTTGCACCGGTGATCGTGGTGCGTCGCCCCGCGGCATCAGGCTGCCGCGCTACCCCGCCCAAGGCCAGGCATCCAAGATCGATCATGCTCCGGGCGATGACCGCGGCCCGGCCGCGCCGCGCTTCATTATCGCGGTAACTTTCCGGCGGTATGTGCGGAAAAGTTACCGCGATCATGAAAGCCGCTGCACCCTGCGAGCCATTCGTGTGCCAAGCGGCAGTTGATCTCGATGTCCGGTGGGTCATCGTGTGGCTGGCGCCGCGGGTGGACTTATGGATGTCCCGTTACGGTCGCGGGCGACCCGCCACGGGGCATCCACGGCAACTGATCTTGAAGTGGGCTCGATGGCACGCGCTGACAGGCGTGCCATGGGCGAGTCTTACGGGCCATCGATCGTGGAAGCCGGGTCGTAAGACGTGCGCCGGGGACTCAGGCGAGGCCGAACGTGCCGTGTTCGCGGCGGCGGTGAACGTGTGCCCGGCGTCGGCGCTGAGGATCAGCTTCGGCCCGTCCGGGTCCTTGGAGTCGCGCACCACGACGACACGCTGCGGCTCACCCGTGGTACTCGCCGCCGCGCAGTCGGCGCGAGCATTGCCGCTCGTGTCCAGCCACTCTACGTCGTCATCAGCCGAGGTCGAAGTGCGCGTGCTCGCCACGGCGGCGGCGTGGTGCTCGACGTCGCCGCTGACGTAGCGACGGACTGTACGCGATCCTTGGAGTCGCGCACCACGACTGATACGCTGCGGCTCAGCCGGCCGCCAGTTCGGGCGAGCATTCAGCTCACCCGCGAAAACCCCAAGCACCGCGTCGTCCTTGTCCGGCCTGCCGCCCACCGCGCTCACCTTTGACCACAGCTACGCAGGGACGTGAGTGTGGAACGTCGATCTCGGCGACAAGTTCTGGCCGTCGCCGGGCCCGCACCCCTCGCGCAGCTTCAGCTCACTCCGCGAGTCCTCCCGCGCTCCGCGCGTACTCGTCCGCGCCTGCGCGCCCACCGCGCTCCCTCCCGCACTCCCGCACTCCCCGCACCCCCCGCGCTCCCCGTACCCCCCGTACCCCCCGCGCTCCCCGCACTCCCCGCGCTCCCCGTACCCTCCGTACTCCCCGCACTCCCCGTACTCCCCGCACTCCCCGCACCTCCCGCACCTCCCGCACCCCCCGCACCCCCCGCACCTCCCGCACCCATGCGCTGCGGCTGAGCGGCGGGCCGGAACGCGGCGGACGCCGTGGCGCGGGCCTGGTTCGGCTAACGTCGGACCCGTGAGCGGCGCGGCTACGGGCGACGTCGTCGGCGAGGCGGCGGCGACGTTGGCTTCCAGGTGCACCTCGACGTCTTCGAGGGCCCATTTCGACCTGCTGCTCGCGCTCATCTCCAGGCACAAGCTCGACATCACCGAGATCGCGCTGTCACAGGTGACGGACGAGTTCATCGCCTTCATCTCGGCGCACGGCGGCGCGTGGGACCTCGACCAGACGAGCTACTTCCTGCTCGTCGCGGCCACGCTGCTGGACCTCAAGGCGGCGCGGCTGCTACCCGCCGGTGAGGTGGAGGACGAGGAGGACCTCGCGCTGCTTGAGGCCAGGGACCTGCTGTTCGCGCGGCTGCTCCAGTACCGGGCCTACAAGGAGGTGGCGGCAGTTCTGGCGGGAAGGATGGCGCAGCAGGCCCGCCGTTTCCCGCGCCGCGTGCTGATGGAGCCCGCTTTCGCCGAGATGCTCCCAGAAGTGCTCGTCGGCCTCGGCGCGGTGGAGTTCGCCGCGCTCGCCGCGAGGGTGCTCGCGCCCAAATCGGTCCCACGGTGTCGGTCGAGCACATCCACGCGCCAAGCGACCAGCGTGCGCGAGCAGGCAGAACTGCTGGCCGGGCGGCTCGCGGGGCTGCGCCGCGCCACCTTCCGCGCACTGACCTCCGATTGCGCGGGCACCTACGAGGTGGTGGCGCGGTTCCTCGCGCTGCTCGAGCTCTACCGTGAGCAGGCGGTCTCGTTCGAGCAGATTCAGCCCCTCGGCGAGCTGCACGTGACCTGGACAGGCCCGGACACCGATGAGCCGGTCAATATCGAGAGCGAATCGAATGAAGGTGGACGAGCAGGCGATGAGTGACGGACATAAATGATCCTGAGCGGCTGCCGCGGCTGCGCGCGGCACTCGAAGCGATCCTCCTGGTCGTGGACGAGCCGGTGCCGAGGTGGTGCTCGCCCAGGTCCTCGAGCGCCCCCGCCACGAGGTCGCGGGGGCGCTGCGGCGAGCTTGCCGCCGAATACACCGCCCAGGGCCGCGGGTTCGACCTGCGTGAGGTCGCAGGCGGCTGGCGGTTCTACACCAGGGCGGAGTGCGCGCCGGTGGTGGAGCGGTTCGTCCGCGATGGCCAGGAGGTGCGGCTCACCCAGGCGGCACTGGAGACCCTGGCGGTGGTCGCCTACCGCCAGCCGGTGAGCCGGTCCCGGGTGTCGGCGGTGCGCGGCGTCAACTGCGACGGCGTCATGCGGACGCTGGTGCTGCGTGGCCTGGTCGACGAGGCGGGCACCGACCCGGAGACCGGCGCGATCCTGTACCGCACGACCGGCTACTTTCTTGAGCGCATCGGCCTGCGGGACCTTGATCAGCTGCCGGACCTGGCCCCGTTCCTGCCGGACGACGTCGAGGACATCGAGCGTGAGCAAACTGGAAACTGAGACTGGGCAAACTGAGACGGGTCCGGGCCCGAGACTGCGCATCAGCCCGAGCCTGGCGTCCGGCTGCAGAAGATCCTGGCCGCTGCCGGGCTGGGCAGCCGAAGGCACTGCGAGGAAATGATCGGCGAGGGCAGGGTCGAGGTGGACGGCGAGGTCGTCCGGCGGTTCGGCGCCAGGGTAGATCCCACCCGCCAGATCATCCGGGTGGATGGCAGGCGCATCCCGGCCCGCCAGGACCTGGTGTACCTGGCGCTGAACAAGCCGCCGGGCGTGCTTGCCGCGATGACGGACCCGCGCGGCAGGCGCACGCTCGCGGACTTCGTCGGCGACCGGCAGGAGCGGCTGTTCCACGTGGGCAGGCTCGACTACGAGACGGAGGGCCTGCTGTTGCTCACCAACGACGGTGAGCTCGCCCACCGGCTCGCCCATCCGCGCTACGGGATGCTCAAGACCTACCTGGCCGACGTCCCTGGCCCGCTGCCGCGCGGTCTCGGGCGGCGGCTGCAGAACGGGATCATGCTGGATGACGGCATGGTGGCCTGGTCGACAGGTTCCGCGTGGTGGACCAGGCGGGTGCGCGCGCGCTCGTCGAGGTGACACTGCACGAGGGCCGAAAGCACATCGTCAGGCGGCTGCTGGCCGAGGTCGGCCACCCGGTGAGCAGGCTCGTGCGCACCAGCGTCGGCCCGGTACGGCTCGGCTCGCTGAAGCCAGGCACCGTCCGGGCACTGACCACGGCGGAGATAGGCGAGCTGTACTTCGCCGTTGGCCTCTGAATAACTGCCGATAACCTGGGATGGTGGTGAGAGCGATACGAGGCGCCATCCAGGTCGCTGCGCAACGACCGCGAGTCGATCCTGGACGGCACGACCGAGCTTGTGACCGAGGTGGTCACTCGTAACGGTCTGACCACCGACGATGTGATCAGCGTCATCTTCACCGCGACCCCCGACCTCACCGCCGAGTTCCCCGCCCTCGCCGCCCGTAAGATCGGCTTCCACGACGTGCCGCTGCTGTGCGCCACCGAGATCGACGTGCCGGGCGCGCTGCCCCGGGTGGTCCGGCTGCTCATGCATGTCGACACGAGCAGGCCACGATCGGAGATCCAGCACGTGTACCTGCGCGGCGCGACCACGCTGCGGCTGGACATCGCGCAATGACGTCAACTCCTGGACGGCCAGCGGATCGTCGTTGTCGGTGCCGGGCTGATGGGGACCTCGGTGGCGCTCGCCGCGCGCGAGGCGGGCGCTCAGGTGTGGCTCTCGGACTCCGACGACGCGGTGGAGCGGCTCGCCGCAGATCTCGGCGCCGGGGAGATCCTTCCGGCCGGTGGCGTGCCTGGCGGGCGCGCCGACCTCGCCGTGCTCGCGATGCCGCCCGCCGCCGTGGCGGCGGCGCTCGCAAGCGCGCAGGAGCGGGATCTGGCCAGCGTCTATACCGACGTCGCGAGCGTGAAGGTGCTCCCCATTGCGCAGGCGCGCCAGCTTGGCTGCGATCTCGCCTCGTACGTTGCGGGTCACCCGCTGGCCGGCAGCGAGCGATCGGGTCCCGCCGCCGCCCGTGCCGACCTGTTCCTCGGGCGCCCGTGGGCGCTGTGCCCGCTACCGGAGACCGCACCGGAAGCGTTCGCCGCAGTGCGCTCGCTCGTGCACGCGTGCGGCGCCGTGCCCGTCGAGGTGGATGCGCGCGAGCCACGACCGTTTCGTCGCCGTCGTGTCACACCTGCCGCACCTGGTGTCGGCGGCGATGGCGGCCAGGCTGACCGTCGCGGAGCCTGGTGCGCTTGCGCTGGCCGGCCAGGGGCTGCGCGACGTCACCAGGATTGCGGCGGGCGACGCGCGCATGTGGACCTCGATCCTCACCGCGAACGCCTGACCGGTCGCGAGCCTGCTTGACGCGACGGCCGCCGATCTCGCCGCGGCCGCTGACGCGCTTCGCGAGGTCTCGGGCGGTGACGAGATGTACGGGAAAAGGGTCACCGACCTGCTCTGCCGCGCGGATAGCGGGCGTGGCGAGGATCCCGGGCAAGCGCGGCGGGCCCGCGCCCGCCTACGTGGTATTGCAGGTCGTGATCGCCGACCGGCCAGGTGAGCTGAACCGCCTTTTCCAGGCGGCGGCCGATGCCGAGCGTCAACATCGAGGACGTCTCGATCGAGCACTCGCCTGGCCTGCCAGTCGGCGTGGCGGCCTCTCCGTGTGGCCGGAGGCCGCGGGACGCCTGGCCGCCGCCCTGCGCGGCCATGGCTGGCCGGTCCACGAGTAGCGGGGTGCGGTCGGTTTTTGGATCTTCTGGCCTGCGCGGTCGCGGCTGGCTGGTTCACGAGTAGCGGGGTGCGGTCGGTTTCTGGATCTTCTGGCCTGCGCGGTCGCGGCTGGCTGGTCCACGAGGCGCCGGTTCCGTCGATCTTGGATCTCTGACAAGAACTCCCTTTCACTACCCGCCCTCCCATTGGGGGTGTTGCCCCACTGCTGATCTTGGCAGGTTGTCAAGAGCTCTGGCAGGGGTGAACGGGATTCTGGGGATAGGGGAGGGGTGAACACTGTTCTGGGGATAACTGTTCCGGGAGTAACCGGCCATCGCGCAGCGGCCGGCTGCGGTCCTGCGTGACCACGGTCGGCCTGCGCGCGTATAACATCACGGCGTGACCGTTACAGGAAGGGCCGGACTCGTGATCGCAGTGGACGGGCCGTCCGGATCAGGCAAGTCGAGCGCCGCCCGCGGCGCCGCGCGGGTTCTCGGGCTGCGCTACCTCGACACCGGGGCGATGTACCGCGCGCTCACCTGGTGGATGCTGCGCGCGGGCGTTGACGTCGCCGACCCGGCCGACGTCGCGGCGAACGCAGGCGGCCCGGTGATCGAGACCGGCACAGACCCGGAAACGCCGTGGGTGGCCGTCGACGGGACCGACGTGACAGTGCCGATCCGGACCCGCGAGGTGACCAACGCGGTCAGCGCGGTCAGCGCGGTCCCCGCCGTGCGTGCGCGGCTTGCCGCCCTGCAGCGTGCCATCATCGCCGACGCCCACGCGTCCGGGTGCGGCATCGTGCTCGAAGGCCGCGACATTGGCACCGTCGTCGCACCGGACGCCCAGGTCAAGGTCTTTCTTACCGCGAGCGAAACGGCCCGTGCGCGGCGCCGCGCCAGGGACCTCGCCGCCGACCCCGCGGCGACCGTCGCGCTGACTCGCGATGAGCTTGCGCGCCGCGACTGCCTGGATTCCACCCGTGCGGTCTCGCCGTTGCTCAAGGCGGCCGACGCGGTCGAGATCGACACCACCCAGATCGGGCTCGACGAGGTAATTGCGCAGATCGTCGACCTGGCACTACAGCGGACCGTGTCCGCGTGAGCACCTATGGCGTGGAGCCAGCAGAGGTGAGCCCGGAAGAGGCCGGCCCGGCAGAGATGGCGTGCGGAGGCGGAAGTGAGTACCCCGGTCCTCGCCGTCGTCGGGCGGCCCAACGTCGGCAAGTCGACGCTGGTCAACCGGATTCTCGGCAGCCGGCAGGCGGTGGTGGAGGACACCCCGGGTGTGACACGTGACCGGGTGGCCTACGACGCGAACTGGAGCGGGCGCTCCTTCACCATCGTGGATACGGGCGGCTGGGAGCCGTCGGCCACCGGCCTGGCCGCGCGGGTCGCGGCGCAGGCTCAGCTAGCTGCGGAAACGGCGGACGCCGTGCTCTTCGTCGTGGACTCCACCGTCGGAGTCACCGATACCGACGCGGTCGTGGCGGGCGTGCTGCTCAAGTCGGGCAAACCGGTCGTGCTCGCCGCGAACAAGGTGGACGACACCAAGGCCGAGCCCGATGTGGCCGCGCTGTGGTCGCTCGGCCTCGGCGAGCCGATGCCGGTCAGCGCGCTGCACGGCCGGGGCAGTGGCGATCTTCTCGACGCGGTGCTCGGGGCGCTGCCGCAGACACCACCGGAGCCGTTCGGGATAACTGCCGGGCCGCGGCGCGTCGCGCTCGTCGGCCGGCCCAACGTGGGCAAGTCCAGCCTGCTGAACCGCCTGGCCGGGCAGGAGCGCTCGGTCGTGGACGACGTCGCGGGCACCACCCGCGACCCGGTGGACGAACTGGTCATGCTGGGCGGGACGCAGTGGCGGTTCGTCGACACGGCGGGGATACGCCGCCGGCTGCGGGAGAGCCAGGGCGCCGACTACTACGCGACGCTGCGCGCCGCCGCGGCGCTCGAACGGGCCGAGGTGGCCGTCGTGCTCGTGGACGCGAGTGAGCCGCTCACCGAGCAGGACCTGCGGATCGTGTCCATGGTGATCGACGCCGGGCGCGCGCTCGTCATCGCCTACAACAAGTGGGACCTGGTCGAGGATGAGCGCCGCCGCTACCTGGAGCGCGAGATCGACCGTCAGCTGCATACGGCGCGCTGGGCGCCGCGGGTGAACATATCGGCGGCCAGCGGCAGGCACACGGAGCGGCTGGTGCCCGCGCTCGATTCGGCGCTTGCGGGCTGGGAGACCCGGGTGCCGACCGGAAGGCTCAACGCCTGGCTGGCCGACCTCGTGGCAGCGAACCCGCCGCCCGCGCGCGGCGGCCGGGCGCCGAAGATCCTGTTCGCCACCCAGGCAGGGGTGCGGCCGCCGCATTTCGTGCTTTTCACGACCGGCTTCCTCGAGGCCGGGTACCGCAGGTTCATCGAGCGGAAGCTCCGCGAGGAGTTCGGTTTCGTCGGCAGCCCCGTTCACGTGTCGATGCGGCTGCGCGAAAAGCGCCGTGAGCGCGCGACGCGCGCCGGCACCTCGTCTGCCAGGGATTCGTAAGCGGCGCCCGCTGGTCCAAGATCCATGGCCCGTTAGGCGTGCTATATTGGCCGGCCAACGGGCCATGGATCATGATCCGGGCGACGGCTGCGGCCCGGGCAGCGCCGGGCTTCATGAGCGCGGTAACTTCTCGGCGGTATGTGCGGAAAAGTTACCGCGATCATGAAAGCCGCCGTAGGTCAAAGGCGATGGTAGATACTGACCGCCGTGGGATGCCTCGCCCTGCGGGCCATCGATCAGGGATTCGGGCGCTGGGCCCGCCCCACGACCCAGCCATTTCATGATCGTGGTGGGCCACCCCCGCATTGAGCGGCTACCCCAAGTTACGTCGGCGTGTCGGCTGCAAATGGCTGGTGACCTGCGAAGACTTCGCAGAATCGGCCGAAGGACGTAGCCAGAAAGACCAGGGGCAGGGTCGATCGTGATAGCTCCTTGATCACCAGGGATCTTCTCCGGACGGCTCGTTCGCCGCTCCGGCCGAGGTCATGTAGCCAGAACATTGCCTTGCCTCGGACGACGTTTCGGCAGGTGATGGCACGGATTTGCATACCCAAGATCAAGTAACTTCGGGCTAACCCACCACGATCGTGGCCGGTCTCAATACATGGACACCTTGTTCCATGTGCCGGTCGCTGCGGCAGTGGCTTGGCAGTGGTACATGGTCACAGTGCTGCCATTGGCCGACCAACGGGGCCATCGATCAAGCTGGCCCACCGGGCACGAGCGGCGGACGGCAAGATCGATGGGCCATCGCGGGAGCGGTCCCGGCGACAACCGGGCAGCACGCGTAAATAGGCGACAACCGGGCAGCACGCGTAAATAGGCGTGCAGGACCGATGGTATGTGGCGCCAGCCGTGCTGCATGGCGCCTCGCCGTCCATGGATCAAGCTCGGCCCGCGTGGTGCGAGTGGCGCGACACCTCATGTGACGGCTCATGGGCCACGATCACGAAACGGTCGCCGTGTCCGCTTCTGTCCGGCCCGACGTGCGAAGCGGCGTCGGCTAATAGGATGTGGGCCGTGAGTGTTAGCGCTAACAACTCCGCGCGGTACGTGGTCGGCGTCGACTTCGGCACGCTGTCCGGCCGTGCCCTTGTGGTCCGGATCGGCGACGGGGCGGAGGTCGGCACGGCGGTGCACGGGTACCGGCACGGTGTGATCGACCGTGAGCTGCCGGCGACCGGCCAGCCGCTGCCGCCGGACTGGGCGCTGCAAGACCCCGAGGACTACCGCGAGGTTCTCCGGCGTGCGGTTCCCGAAGCGATCGCGCAGGCCGGGGTCGATCCTGGGCACGTCGTCGGCATCGGTGTCGACTTCACCGCCTGCACGGTGCTCGCCACGACCGCCGACGGCACCCCACTGTGTGAGACCGGCGGCCTGCGCGGCCGTCCGCATGCCTACCCGAAGCTGTGGAAGCACCATGCTGCCCAGCCGCAGGCGGACAGGATCACCGAGCTGGCCCATGCAAGGGGCGAGCCGTGGATCCCGCGTTACGGCGGCCGGATCTCGTCGGAGTGGCAGTTCGCGAAGGGCCTTCAGTTGCTTGAGGAGGATCCGGACGCCTACCAGCGCGCCGAGCGCTGGATCGAGGCCACCGACTGGATCACCTGGCAGCTGTGCGGCAGCGAGACCCGCAACGCCTGCACGGCCGGCTACAAGGGCATCTACCAGGACGGCCGCTACCCGTCGAAGGACTACCTGGCGGCACTCAACCCCGGCTTCGCTGGTTTCACCGCCAAGCTGGCGCACCCGATCCTGCCGCTCGGCAGCCGCGCCGGCGGGCTGACCCCGCTCGCCGCTTCGTGGACTGGCCTGCCCGAGGGCACGGCGGTGTGCGTCGGGAATGTGGACGCGCACGTCACCGCGCCCGCGGCGCAGGCGATCACGCCGGGCCAGATGCTGCTCGTCATGGGTACCTCGACCTGCCACGTGCTGAACTGTGAGACCCTCGCCGAGGTGCCGGGCATGTGCGGCGTGGTCGACGGCGGCATCGTCGCCGGGCGCTGGGGCTACGAGGCGGGGCAGAGCGGCGTCGGGGACATCTTCGCGTGGTACGTCGAGCAGGGCGTGCCCGCGGAGTACACGGAGCGCGCAGCCGCGCGGGGCATCTCGGCGCACGAGCTGATGACCGAACTCGCCGCCGAGATCCCGCCGGGCGGCCACGGCCTGGTGGCGCTCGACTGGTGGAGTGGCAATCGCTCGGTTCTCGTGGACCACCATCTGTCCGGGATGATGGCCGGGCTGACGCTGGCCACCCGGCCACCCGAGATCTACCGCGCCCTGCTGGAGTCCACCGCCTTCGGCACCCGGACGATCGTCGACGCTTTCGACCGTTCCGGCGTTCCCGTCACCGAGCTGGTGATCGCCGGTGGCCTGCTCAAGAACGGCCTGCTCATGCAGCTGTACGCGGACATTACCGGCAGGCCGCTCAGCCTGATCGGCTCGGAGCAGGGGCCCGCGCTTGGTGCCGCGATCCATGCCGCTGTCGCGGCGGGCGCGTACCCGGACGTGCCCGCCGCCGCCGAGGTGATGGGCCGGATCGAGCGCAACGTCTACCGGCCCCATGGTGCTTCGTGGGCGTACGACGCCCTCTACGCCGAATACACGCTGCTGCACGACTACTTCGGCCGCGGCGAAAACGAGGTCATGCACCGCCTGCGCGACATCCGCGACCGTGCCCTGACGCGCTGACCTTCCGGCCCGCTCACCTGCCCGCTCCGCCGCCGCCCTGCGCGGCGTTCCGGCGCCTGCCTGGCGATCGGTCGCGAGGCCTGACCATGCAAGGCCCGCCCACCCATAGGGGGCTGTTGCCCCACTGCCGATCTTGCCAGCTTGTCAAGGGCCCTGGCAGGGGTGAACGCGAATCTGTGGATGACCTGGGCGCCTGTGGGCAACTTTTGTGACCAACATGTGTGGCGGGCCCGCGGAGCGGGTTTTCTGCGCGCGTCGTGGGTATGGCTGGACGCGCCCCGTCCATTCGCCGCTCCACCACGAAAGGGGTGGATGAGCAATGTCCCACCTGTACCGCCGCCTGAGCCGATTCCCGTCCGTCTGCGCAATGGGGGTGATTGGTTTAGCTGTGGCGTTTATCGCCAGCGCCGTCAGCGGCGTCGGCCTCGCTACCGCGTCCGCGACCCAGCAGAGCCGGAGCCTGCACTGGGTTGCGAGCTGGGGAGCAAGCGCCGCACCGGCCACGCCCGCGGCACTCGCATCGCCGGGCGACCTGTCGGCCGCCGGCTTCAACAACCAGACCGTCCGCAACATCGTCTTCTCCAGTGCCGGGGGCAGTGCCGCCCGGGTGACCATCAGCAACAGCTTCGGCTCAGCCCCGCTGCGGGTCGGCCAGGTCGACCTGGCGGTGGCGGGGGCCGGTGCGGAACTGCGGCCCGGCACGACGCATGTGCTGACGTTCCATGGCAGGCGCGGTGTCACGATTGCGCCCGGCAGGCAGGCACGCAGCGATCCGGCCAGGATGGCGATCCCGCCGCTCTCGGATCTCGCCATCAGCATCTACCTGCCGAAAGCGACCGGACCGGCGACATATCACTCCGACGCGCAGCAGACCAACTACATCTCCACGGCGGGAAACCACGCGGGCCAGCAAGATGGAAGCGCGTTCACGACGACCAGCTCGTCCTGGTACTTCGCCGACGCGCTTGACGTCGCGGCCCCGCACCGCGTACGGGGCACCGTGGTGGCGTTCGGTGACTCCATCACCGATGGCTACCAGTCATCGCAGGACGCGAACGCGCGCTGGCCGAACGATCTCGCCCGGCGGCTTCTCGGCGGGCCTTCCGGCCATGCCCTCGGCGTGATCGACGAGGGGATCAGCGGGAACCGGGTGCTGCACAACTCGGCGTGCTTCGGCGTCAACGCACTGGCGAGGCTGAGCCGCGACGTGCTCAGCCAGGCCGGGGCGAGGGATGTCATTCTGCTCGAAGGCATCAACGACATCGGGTTCAGTAACACGCCGAATTCTGGCTGCACCTTCCCGGACACGGACGTGTCGGCGGCGCAAATCATCGCCGGCTACCGGCAGATAATCTCCCGGGTCCACGCGCGCGGGATGAAGATCTTCGGCGGCACGCTCACCCCGTTCAAAGGCTCCGGGTACTGGTCGGCCGCCGCGGAAGCCAAGCGCGACGCCGTCAACGAGTGGATCACGACCAGCCGGGCGTTCGACGGCGTCATCGACTTCGCCGCGGCCGTCGCGAGCCCGTCCGATCCGCAGGTGATGAACCCCGCGTTCGACAGCGGCGATCATCTTCACCCCAACGATGCCGGCTACCAGGCGATGGCGAACGCGATCAAGCTCGCTTCGCTCAGGTAAGGGCGCTCTAGTGAGGGCGCTCAGGTAAGGGCGCACAGGTCCGCGCGGGCACGGGTCAGACCGGCAGCCGTGCCCGCGGCCGCCCGGGCCGGTGGGCGTGCCAGTGAAATGGTGCGTGTCAGGGTGTGCAGCCGTCCGGGATAATTCTCGTGCTCAGCCGCGGACGGGCAGCCGCACGCGCATGTCGGTATCGCCTCTGTTCGCACGGGCGTAGCAGGGGATCGCCGTCAGGCTGGCTGTGGCGAGCGGCCCGCGCGTGTGCCCTGTGTCAACGGCCGGGCCGGTGCCGCCGGCCGATCCGGGGTGGCAGGGCCAGCCGCGTCGCGCCGACCTGGCAGGAGTCGACAGCGCGATGACGGTTTCGCCGCCGCCTACCGCTGCCGTGCGCGCTTACTGCCGCCGCGCGCTTACTGCGGCGGCGGCGCGGTGCTGTGGCGGACGACCAGCTCGGTGTCGACGAGGATGTGTCCGGTGCCACCCGCGCCCGCTGCGATCTGCTCGATGAGCATGTGCAGGCTGCGCCTGCCGACCTCGTCGAAGTCCTGCCGAACCGTCGTGAGCGGTGGCGTGTAGAACGCCGCCTCCGGGATGTCGTCGAACCCGACGATGCTGACATCGGCAGGGACCTGGCGGTTGCGTTCGTTGAGTGCACGGAGCAGGCCGAGCGCCATCTGGTCATTGCCGGCGAAAACAGCGGTGACCTCAGGCATCCTGGCGAGAACCTGTCCCGCCTGGTAACCGGAACGCGCGCTCCAGTCACCGTTCAGCAGCGGCGGCACCTCCGCGCCCGCCTGCTGCAGCGCGTCCTGCCAGCCGGCGATGCGGCCCTGCGCGTCGAGCCAGTCCTGGGGTCCCGCGACGTGCCACACCGTCCGGTGGCCTGCCGCGAGCAGGTGCTGCGTGGCGATCCTGGCGCCCGCGACCTGGTCGACCCGCACCACCGCATCGTGGGCGTCCGGATCACCCTCCACCGACACGATCGCGACGTCCTTGGGCAGATCGCGGAGCGCTTCCGCGGCGGAAGCCAGCGGCGCGATGACCACCAACCCGTCGACGGCCTGGCCGAGAAGCCGCGTGGTGGCCTCGCGCAGCGAGGTCCGGTCGAACGAGCGGACGCTGGCGACGGTGACGAAATAGCCCGCGTGCTTGGCCGCCTCCTCGATGCTGTACAGCGTCGACGCTGGGCCGAACAGCGTGCTGTTCATGCTGACCACGCCGAGGGTGCTCGATCGCCCGGTGGCAAGTGTCCGCGCGGCGGTGTTCGGCCGGTAGCCGAGTTCGTCGATGGCCGCGAGCACGCGCGCCCGGGTCCGCGGCCGGACATTGGGGTGTTCGGCGATCACCCGGGAAACAGTCTGATGCGATACACCGGCGAGAGCGGCGACATCGCTCATCGACGGCGCACGGCCACCGGGCCCTGCCGCCCGGCCCTCCGGTTTGGCCGTCTGGCCCGCGGCTTTGGTCTTGGCACCACGCCGTGTGCTCGTCAAGGGGTATACAGCTCCCGCACGTCTCTTGACGCCTCGAGAACGTTAGCGCTAACAATAGCAACATCCGGAGCTTCCGGCGCACCTTGCTGGCGCCCGATCGCCCGGCCGCGCTGCATTTGCATGGAGACTAGACAGCGGCCATGCACACGCACCTCAGCCCGCACAGGAGCCGAGATGAAGCAGCAGAATGTTAACGCTAACCAAATGTTGGCCGCGGTCAGGGGCGCTGCCAGCGACAACGGCGCCGCGCGGGGGATGATGGCCTCATGAGCTTCCCACCGGCCGATGTGCTTGACCGCGTCCGCCAGACCGTCTGTGACCTGCACGCCGAACTGCCGCGCAACGGCTTGGTGGTCTGGACGAGCGGCAACATTTCCGCCCGGGTGCCAGACTTCGACCTCATGGTGATCAAGCCGAGTGGCGTGTCGTACGACGACCTGACTCCCGAGTCGATGGTCGTCGCCCGCCTGGACGGCACCGCGGTGGACGGCCACTACGCGCCGTCCAGCGACACCGCGGCGCACGCCCACGTCTACCGTGCGATGCCACAAGTCGGCGGCGTCGTGCACACGCACAGCCCGTACGCGACCGCATGGGCGGCCCGGGGTGAGCCTATTCCCTGCGTCATCACCGCGATGGCCGACGAGTTCGGCGGCGAGATCCCGCTCGCACCGTTCGCCCGCATCGGCGGCGACGAGATCGGCAAGGCCATCGTCGAGACCCTGACCGGACACCGCTCGCCCGCGGTCCTGCTGCGCAGCCACGGGGTGTTCGCGATCGGGCCTGACCCGAGGTCCGCGGTGAAGGCCGCGGCGATGTGCGAGGACGCTGCCAGGACGGTGCATCTGGCACGCGCACTTGGCGACGTGCCGCGCCTGGGCCAGGCCGACATCGACGCGATGCACGAGCGATACCTGAACGTTTACGGCCAGCCGGGCCAGAAGGGACAGGCAGATGACCGAGCGTAAGCCGCGGATCGGCGTCCTCGGGATCATGCAGGCGCTCTACGACGACATGATCCCTGGAATCACCGACCGGCAGGCCCACTATGCGGACGATGTGGCCGAACGCCTGTCCGGGGTGGCCGACTTCGTGGTCGGCTCGCCGGTGAAGAGCAGGGAGGACGCCGAACGGGTGATGCGCGAGTTCACCGGTGCCGACCTCGACGGTGTTCTGGTGATCATGCTGACGTACGGCCCCGCGATGCGGGTGGCCCGCCTGTTCAACGAGAACCGGCTGCCGGTGTGCCTGGCGAACATCCAGCCGGAGCCGGCCGTCACCCCGGAATGGGACATGGCCGACATGACCTACAACCAGGGCATTCACGGCGCGCAGGACACCGCGAACGCGATGGTGCGGGCGGGCCTGCCGTTCCACGTGATCACCGAGGACTGGCACAGCGAGCGGTTCAGGCAGGAGGTGGACCGCTGGGCACGGGCGTCGGCGGCGATCACCGCGTGGCGGTCGCTGAAAGTCGCCGTCTTCGGCTACGCGATGAACGACATGGGCGACATCAGGGTCGACGAGAACGCCCTGCTGCGGGCGCTCGGCCCGGAGATCAGCTACGTCGCGCCGGGCGACCTGTGGCGCGCGATGCAGGACGTCACCGACGCGGAGGTGGCCAACCTCGTCGCGTGGGAGAACGAGCGGTTCGAGATCGACCCGCGGCTGCCAGCCGAGGAGCGCGAGGATCACGCCAGGATGCAGGTCGCGATCGAGCGGATCCTCACCGAGCGCGGCTATCGCGCCTACTCGACGCATTTCGACGCGATCGGCGAGGACGGCCGGTTCGCCAGGCTCCCGCTCGCGGCCGCGTCCTCGCTCATGGCGCAGGGCTACGGGTACGGCGCCGAGGGCGATGCGCTCGCGGCGACCATGGTCTACGCCGGTCACATCCTGGTCGGCACGGGGCATTTCACCGAGATGTACGCGATGGACTTCCCGTCCGACTCGATCCTCATGAGCCACATGGGGGAGGGCAACTGGCAGGTGGCCCGCGGCGACGAGCCGGTACGCCTGATCAAGCGCTCGCTCGGCATCGGCAAGCTCGCTGATCCCCCGACCTTCCTGTTCCGGATCACGCCAGGTCCTGCGACACTCGCTTCCCTGGTCTCGCTCGGGGGGGAGCGGTTCCGGATGGTGGTGTCGGAGGGGGAGGTGCTCGATTCACAGCAGTTGCCCGCACTCGAGATGCCGTACGGGCAGTTCCGTCCAGCCACCGGCGTCCGCCGCTGCATGGACGGGTGGCTGCGCGCGGGCGGCACCCACCACATGGTGATGAATCTCGGCCACCGGGGCGCCGACTGGGAGGTCTTCTGCGCGCTGTCAGGTGTCGAGTACCGGGCTGTCTAAGCTGATCCTTAACGCTGCCGCCAGGTGTCACGCTCCGGCCACGTGGCGCTCTCAGCGCGCCTGCCGGTAGATGCGGGCCACCAGGAAGGCGAGGTCGAGTGACTGGCTCCGGTTGAGGCGCGGATCGCATGCGGTTTCGTAGCGCTGGTGCAGATTCTCCTCGGCGATCCCGTGGCTGCCGCCGATGCACTCGGTGACGTTGTCGCCGGTGAATTCGATGTGGATCCCGCCGGGATGGGTGCCAAGCTTCCCGTGCACCTCGAAGAATCCGGTCACCTCGTCGAGCACGTCGTCGAACCGCCGGGTCTTGTGCCCGCTCGGCGCCTCGAACGTGTTGCCGTGCATCGGATCGCAGACCCATACGAGCTGCGTCCCGCTTGCCGTGACCGCCTCGACCAGTGGGGGCAGTGTGTCCCGCACAAGCTTCGCGCCCATTCGCGTCACGAGCGTCAGCCTGCCGGGTTCGCGTTCAGGGTCGAGCCGGTCGATCAGGGCGAGAAGATCCGCCGGAGTCGTCAAGGGGCCGATCTTGACGCCGACCGGGTTGCGGATGCGGCTGGCGAACTCGACGTGTGCGCCGTCGAGGGCGCGGGTCCGCTCGCCGACCCACAGGAAGTGCGCGGATACGTCGTATGGCAGGCCGGTGCGGGAATCGATCCGGGTGAGGGCGCGCTCGTATTCGAGCAGCAGCGCCTCGTGGCTGGAGTAGAACTCGACCGCGCGGAACTCCCCGGGGTCTGCGCCGCAGGCGTGCATGAACGACATTGCGCGGTCGATCTCGCCGGCCAGTTCCTCATACCGCTGCCCGGACGGGCTCTGCCGGACGAAGTCCTGGTTCCACGCGTGCACCTGCCGCAGGTCGGCGTAGCCACCGGTGGTGAAGGCGCGGCAGAGGTTCAGCGTCGCGGCGGAGTAGTGGTAGGCGGACAGGAGCCTGCGCGGGTCCGGCCTGCGTGCCTCGGGGGTGAAGTCGAAGCCGTTGACGGCGTCGCCGCGGTAGGCGGGGAGCACGATGCCGTCGCGCGTCTCGGTGGCAGTGGTCCGGGGCTTGGCGAACTGCCCCGCCATCCGGCCGATCTTCACGACGGGCACACTCGCCGCGTAGGTGAGGACGACGGCGATCTGCAGCAAGGTCCTGAGCTTGGCCCGGACGCCGTCCGCGGTCGCGCCCGCGAACGTTTCCGCGCAGTCGCCGCCCTGAAGGAGGAAGGCCTCACCGCGCGCGACCGCGGCGAGCCGATCCTTGAGCTGGTCGCATTCGCCCGCGAACACGAGCGGGGGGAGCCCGGCCAGTTCGGCTACGGCGGCCCGCAGCGCATGGCAGTCGGGCCAGTCCGGCTGTTGCGCGGCTGGCCTGGTGCGCCAGGTGTCAAGGGTGTCGCCGGTGGTAGATGCGGCGGGAGCGGCAGGCGTGCCGGGGGCGGTTCCGGCGGACGCGGCAGGTACCGATTGCGCGGCGTTCACAGATCACCAGGCTAGTGCAACGCGGAAGGCGTTCCGTGGCCGCCGGCGCCCCTTTTCGGTATCGCCACGACCGAGGCGACTGGCGGTAATCCTCGATGGGCCGGTCGTCGAACCCGTATTCGCCGCCGATGCGCAGGTACCTCGCCGGGTGCCGTCACATGTCCTCGCTGGCAACATGCCGCGCGACTCCAGCCGCCCCGACAGACCGACAATGATCCTAATGGCTCGCGCGGCGTCCCCCGGCCTGCCCACTGCGCCGCGCCGGAAAGAACCCGAACTCGCCCGGCATATCCACGACAATCCGCGGCCGGGAAACAGGTTGGCGAGGTGGCCCTCCATGCTGCCAGGCCCTCATGCGGCTCGGGTGTTCCCAGGTTCCATGTCGGTCCATGGCGCCGAGGCCCCCACGTGGCGGCTCACCCCGGCGCCCTGCGCTAAGGTAGGGAAGCCTGTTGAATCAGGCGTGCAAGGCGGTACCGACGTGCGGCGAGTGCGCCGCATCGAGGTGGACAGCCGCCGCGCACCGGGACGTGGCCCAGCTTGGTAGGGCACTTGACTGGGGGTCAAGGGGTCGCGGGTTCGAATCCCGCCGTCCCGACCGGAAAGTAGCAGGTCAGAAGGGGTTTCGGAGTCCCGTCCGGAGCCCCTTTTCGATCTTCGGGAGCCAAACGGGGAGCCACTGAGTCACGGTAAACAGGTTATGCAGATCTGGTTGTCTTGGTCTGCTTCTTCTTCGCGGCTTCTTCTTGAGGATCTTGTTCATGGCCGTGGCGCCGGTGGTGAGGGCGGGCCTGATCTCGTGGCGGTAGACGGTTTCGGTGACGGATGTGCTGCTGTGGCCGACCAGGTCGCTGATGTCCTCGATCAGGACACCGCTGGCGGACAGGATCGACACAAACGAGTGGCGCAGTTCGCGGGGTGTCCAGTCCTCGCCGAGTCCTGCCGCCTTGGTGATCTTGGCGAACTCGCGGCGCACGTGCCAGCGATCCAGCGGCGTGCCGTCCTCGCGGCAGAAGACCAGATCGTGGTCTTGCCACGCTTCGCCCGCGCGGAGCCGTTCGGCCGCCTGGCGCTTGCGGTGTTCTTTGAGCGCCTCCACGGCCTTCTTGGGCAGCTTGAGCACACGCCTGGATCTTCGGGTCTTGGTGTCGCCCTTGGCGCGCACGGACCGGTACACAGCCACCGTGCCCGCATCGAGGTCAACCTCGGCCCAGGTGAGTGCTCGTGCTTCCTCGGTGCGGACGCCGGCCAGCAGGGAGACGATGACGTAGGCGAAGAGCCGAAAGTCCGTGGCGGTTTCCAGCGTCTCGAGGAGCTTGACGGCCTGGCTAGCGTCATCGCCTTTGACGGGCGTCCCTCTTGGCCCTCGGGGACGTTGATGAGGCTGGCGACGTTGCGCCTGACCTTGTCACGTGCCTGCGCGTGGCGGATCGCACGCTCCAGGATCTGGTGGATGAGGCGAAGCGAGCGCGTCGACAGTTCCTCGGCCCGTTCGTCCATCCATTTGTCCAGGTCGTCCGCTGTCAGCTCTTTGAGCTTGGCCGCGCCGATCTGGGGAATCAAGTTGTTGTCTGCGAGCGAGCGGTAGTTTTCGACTGTTCCGCTTGCCTTGCCTTTCAGTCCTTGGCTGAGGAAGTCGTTCACCGCGTCTTTGACCGTGTATTTGTCATCGGTCTTGATCCCGGCTTCTAAGTCGTCGGCCGCTTCCCGCAGCTTGTCTTTGACCTGCGTCTTGGTCCTGCCTTTGCGTTTGATGCGTATGCGTTTGCCCGCAGCATCGAACCCGAGGCTGATTGCGCCGGTGTACCCGCCTCCTTCCGGGTAAATGGTTGCTTCATATTTTCCGATTATGATCTTCATCTGATCCCTCCTTCCAGTAGTTGACCTGAGCTTGTGTGCCATGGCCTGCTGATGAGGCGCACCGCCACGCTCCTGGTAGCTACGGCAGCCTCGGCCGTGGCGTGCACGGCCAGATTGGGCAACGGGCGCCGCTGACGTACTGTTGCCTGGTGATGTAGGTGAGCTTGCTCCAACCCGCGCGGGATTGCCGGCAAGCTGGTGTGCTTCAGATTCCCTGGCCGAGCTGCACTGAGATATGCCAGAAATATACCATATGCGTGTAGGCAGATTGCAGCTAATTGACGTCTTCGAGCGATGTTATGAACTCGGCGAGATGCTGATCTGTGATCCTGCGCAGTTTCCCGATCTTGATGCTCCGTAACTGGCCGGTTCTGAGCAGGAAGTACACCTTGTCGCGACCAACGTTGAGGATCTCCGCAACTTGTTCGACGGTGTATGCCTTCAACGGTTCCCACCTTCTCGCGGCGGCCAGCTCGCAGTATCCTCAGCGCATATCCGACTGGATGCCGGGGCCATTCGGTGTTTCAGTCTCTGAGATTGCGTACGTGTTTGAGCGGGGTACTTGCAGGCTGGGTGCAGCGGCGCGCGCTCATAGCCCAGCCTCCGCTTCGAGGTCGGGGTGCCGGTCGACAGCACGCCGTGGCCGGTAGTAGTCCCCAGAAGGGGGTACTCGCACTCGATGCCGAACACAGGATCGCTCTGGACACCGCGCTTGTCGCCCCAGAAGATCGTGCAGAACCCGGCGCCGATGACGACCTGCTCGTCGACCGACCCGCCGCCCGGTTCCTCGCTCACGTTGACCTTCATGGCTGTGTCCGCGGGCAGGTCTGCCAGAGCGTCGCGGAGCTGGCCGACCGTCCGTGCGGTGACCTCGTGGCGGAACAGTTCTTCATCGTCGGCCATGTCGGTGCCTCCTTGGTACGGCTTGCCGGGCCACGTTCATGCGACAACGTGGCAAGGATGCAATGTTGCCGCAAATACTAATCTACTAGTAAATTGTGACACATGCCAGCGACAGGCCGCCCCAGGCGTGTGCTGCCATCAACGAAGCCGTAGGTTACGTCACTGGTCGGCGTCGGTTCGGGTGCGGGAGGCTGTGCGCCAGGTGTAGTGGCGTTGGCGGAATCGGTCGAGGTAGTCCGCGGCAACCCCATATCTGACCGGCGGTTTCGCGGGCGTGTCGATTCGCGGCGGCCCTGTTCGGCTCGAACGTATCCCGGGTGCGAGAACGAGCCGCGCCCAGCAGAGGAGGGGCGGGGGCGAAGCCGAAGTACTGCGCGCTGCCGGACCCCGGGAGCGGGAAACCGCATACTGCGCTGACCGCGTTCCGCCGGTGCCAGGAGCTGGCACGCCAGGGCTGGGTGGCCGAGGGGGGATCTGGACCGCCCCGTTACCATGGCCACCGCGCGGGCCGCGGAGTTGCGTTCTGGAATCCGAGCCGATATCGCAGCATTGACGGGCAAGCTCGCCTGCCTCAGATGGAATGGCAGACCATGCCTCCGGTTATGCCACTTGACCTCAGGCAGGCTAGCGACTGGCGAGCCGGCAGCGGGCAGTGGCAGGTGGCGAGCGCGCCAGAATGTCGTCGGGTTAGCACTGCAGCCGGTTAAGCACTGCAACGGCACATGGATCATGTCTTGCGTACGGCGCTGGTGAAGCCGGCGATGAACAGCGCTGCGAACACCCATGCCAGCAGCCGCAAGACCCAGCCGGCAGCGGTCAGCCAGGCCGCGGTCGCACTGGCCGAATTCTTGGTCAGGTCGCAGTCCGCCCGGGCCACGCTGGTGCCCACCGGCAGGTTGAGATCCAGTCCCACGCTGACCTGCTGAACCACCGTGCATGACCGGCCTGGGGTCGCCGTCTTGGTGGTTTGCGCCAGCGCACCATGCGCGCCGAGCGCGACCGCAAGCACGCAGGACACGGCCACCACCGCGGCGAGGAACAGCAGCGCCCGCCAGGGCTGGTAGCCATAGCCGAGGGTGACCTTGGTGATCCTGCCCCACAACCGCTCCGGCCAGCCTGGGTCAGTGCGGGCGAGCTGGTCGTCGCGTTGTGCCATCAAGGTCTGGCGGGCCTGCCGGTCGTCGCCCAGCGCCCGGTACCCGGCGGCCAGCTGCTGATACGGCTGCGCCGCATAGCCGGGGGTGCCATCCCGCAGCAGCTCCCGCCAGTCCCGGGCAGAGATCCGTCTCGGGCACACCGGCGTAGGTCAGCCCATCCACCGCGAGCCGCCGGTGAGGATCGGCCTCGTGCTCCAGGCCGCGCCGGATCGAAGACGAACGTCCCACCCACCCGCGCACCTGTCAGATCGACTGCCACACCTCACCTCCGCCGGTGGCGGTGAACCCGCCGCTGAGGTACATGTCCTGGCCGACCTGCAGGCCGTAGGCGACCAGGGCGGGGCCGGAGTCGTTGCGCAGGTCCGCCCCGGTGCAGTCGAGGTGGCCGCCGATGTGGGCGCCGATCAGGCGGACCGCGCCTAGCTCGCCGCTGCCGGTGGCGGTGAACCCGTCGCGGAGGAACATGGCCTGGTCGACCTGCAGGCGGTCGGCGTACAGGGCGGGGCCGGAGTCGTTGCGCAGGCTCGCCCCGTCACAGTCGAGGCTGCCGCCGATGTGGGCGCCGGACAGGCGGACCGCGCCATCGTCGCCGCCGCCGGTGGCGGTGAACCCGCCGCTCAGGAACATGTCCTGATCGACTTGCAGGCTGTCGGCGTACAGGGCGGGGCCGGAGTCGTTGCGCAGCTGCGCCCCGGTGCAGTCGAGGTGGCCGCCGATGTGGGCGCCGCCCAGGATGACCGCGCCCTCGGCGACAAACGGCTGCTCGTGGTCGGGAACTCCTGGTTGCGGCAGAACATGTCCTGGCCCACGGTTAGCCGCGAGGCGACGAGTGCCCGGCCGCCGGGGTTGCTGAGCTTGGCACCATCGAAGTAAAGGCGCCCGCCGATCTGCGCTCCCGGGAGCCGGACCTCGCCTTGTGCGGTGAAACCGTTGCGGCAGAACATGGTGCCGTCGACCCTCAGCCCATCGGAGAACAACGCGAATCCGCCGCGGTTGTTCATAGCCGCGCCCTCAAAGCTGAGGAGCCGGCCGACGTGACCGCCGAGCACAACCCCGCCATCTGCCGTCAGGCGGTCGCACCCCATGTCCTGGCCGACCTGCAGGCCGTCGGCGAGAAGGGCGGGGCCGGAGTCGTTGCGCAGGCTCGCCCCGTCACAGTCGAGGCTGCCGCCGATGTGGGCGCCGGACAGGCGGACCGCGCCATCTCTCGCCGGCGCCGGTGGCGGTGAACCCTTCGCGGAGGAACATGTCCTGGCCGACCTGCAGGCCGTCGGCGAGAAGGGCGGGGCCGGAGTCGTTGCGCAGGCTCGCCCCGTCACAGTCGAGGCTGCCGCCGATGTGGGCGCCGGTCAGGCGGACCGCGCCTCCTCGCCGGCGCCGGTGGCGGTGAACCCGTCGCGGAGGAACATGTCCTGGCCGACCTGCAGGCCGTCGGCGAGAAGGGCCGGGCCGGAGTCGTTGTGCAGGCTCGCCCCGTCGCAGTCGAGGTTGCCGCCGATGTGGGCACCGGCCAGGCGGACCGCACCGGCGCTGGCGTGGCCGGTGATCCTTGCCTCGCTCAGGGCGAGCACGCTGCAGGTGAGCCGGTCGGCGGCCAGCGGCGGCTCGGCGGGATGTTCGAGCCGGCATCCGGCCAGGCCGACGAAAGCCAGGCGGGCACCCCGGGCGAGGACGCCTTCCTCCAAGAGGCAATCTCTCAGCTCAAGATTGACATCCGTGGTGAGGTTCTCCAGATCAAGCCGGCCGGTGATCCGGGCCCCCCGAAGCCGCAGCCCATGCGGATCAGGGTCGGCCACCAGCCGCCCACGCAAGATGTCGCGGATCACGGCCGCCCGGCAGGTCCGGGACTGCCCCCACGACCGCATCGCGGCCTCATCAACCGCCTCATCCCCGGCGGCCAGGTCGAGCCATTCCCCGCGGCCGACGTGCTCGACCAGCGACTGCTCCACCGAGGTCAACCCCCCGCTGGGCACCTGAGTGACCACACAGGAACTCTAATCACAGTGGCGCGAGGCGGGATCGCGTCCTAGGAACTGCAACAGCACCCGGACACCCGACCGTGACAGCGGCGTCCGCAGGCGCCCAAGCTCTCCTGAACCGGCACGCCAAGTGCCGCTGCGGGGGTTAAGAGGTCACGCTCGGCCCGGGAAGGATGACCAGTCCTGGCGCGGGTGATCGCGCCGCCGACACGCTCGCCGTTCGCGTACTGGGCGGAACGGTCATCCTAATGCCCAGTCTTGAGCTGACAAGATCAATATCAGGGCATTCGCTGCGCTCGCGTCGCTGACGAGTTGGCGCTATGCGCCACCCAGGTGGACGACGGTAGCCGACACATGGCCGACACCGGGGCGCGTCTTACAAGCGAGGGGCCGCTGCCTCGAACTCAATTGTCTATTTTGAGACAGGCAACCTGTCTAGTTTAAGACTCCGTAGGCTACCCGCACGGAGGATAAGATGCAGGGCCTCGATCAAGTTACGCCACGCGGACGCAAGCCGGCGGACACCAGTACAGCGAACAAATACGGCAAGGCGGGCGGCCTGGAAGGGCAATTACGGACCTCCGTCAAACGCTTGACCTGCGCCAGCGACCCTCACCGGCCGATCTGGGGCAGCGAACCGGCGCAGGCCCCCGGCTGCCGGTATTGATGTCCTCGGGCTCGTCCGGAGAGGACGACAGCAAGAAGCAGGCCGATGGTCCTGACGCTGGCGGTCATCTGCCTCTTACGACATGACCGGGCCCGGTGAACCAAGGACCTTAAGCAAGAGATCGGCCGCAGGACGGGTGATCCCGATGTCTACGTGGAAATTGCGCCTGACTTTCCTTGCCACGATGGCTGCGGTCGTGGTGGCCGGGGCCGCTGGCTGCACCCAGACGGCAAAGCACGTATCCGGCGCGGCGTCGCCCAGCTCACCGGCGCGTGCCACGACGACAGGCAGCCCCGGCTCGCCGGTGACCAGCGGACCGCCGCCGCCGTGCCTGTCACCGCCGCCGCCGGTCCCGCCGCCGCTGAAGCCAACCACGGTCACCACCATCGAGCAGGCCTACTACTGCGTGTTCGCCCACTACTACGCCGGGCCGGTGCTGGATGACCGGGTGCTGCTGGTCGCCGCGTTCGCCGGGTTCACCCAGGAGCTTGACCGGCTCGGGATGGACCAGCCAGACGCCACGATGCCAGCGCTGGACGGCCACCGCGACAGGGACTGGACCGCGTTCGCCGCCGTGTACCAGAAAGTGATCACCCCGCCGCCTGCGGTATCCGCGAAGCTCCTGAAAGGAGACATCGCCTACGTGCAACTGCCCGGGTTCTTCCCCGGCGCGGCAGACCAGGTGCTGCAGGCGATACCGAACCTGGCCAAGGGCGCCAAGCTGCACGGGCTCATCTTGGACCTGCGCGGCAACGGCGGCGGCGCGCCCCCCGAGGTCTCCCGGCTGCTCGGCGTCTTCACCCACGGCGCGGCCTACACCTACGACTGCGACGTGCACGGCAGCTGCCCCGCCACCTACACCGACACAGACGTCCCGCTGCTGCACCTGCGGCTGGTCGTGCTGACCGACCGCAACTGCGCCTCGGCGTGCGACGCGTTCAGCGGCGCAGTGAAGACTGCGGCCTCGGCACCCTGGTCGGCACCAGGACCGCGGGATCGTGTCAGCCCCCGCGGACGGTTACCTGCTCGACGACGCCAGCCTGCTTGCCCTTCCGGCAAAACACGAGCTGAGCGCCGACCACGAACTCATCAACGGCATCGGCGTCGCGCCCGACTACTACCTCCCGCTCACCGCACAAGACCTATCCGCCGGACACGACCCCGACATCACCAAAGCACTCACCCTGCTCGGCGGCTAACCTCGATTCCCGGCGAGCTGGCTGAACCGGCGCCCTTGCATCGTCGGCATCGCTGACCAGGGCGGATGCCCTAACTTCAATGAGTCTGCCTGAATAGACGCCAAAGAAGATCTTGAAGCAAATTTTGGGCAGTGCTGGCAGTGCGACCGTCATAACCTGCGGATCCTTGCAGTGCTTCTGCGGTTCAGCGCGCTGAGCCGCTACGCTCAACTTGCGGCGTTAACAGAGTCCTGCTGACCTCAGACTCAGGCGAGCGGGCCTACGCTGGAGTGCGGAGTGGCAGCGGGAGGATGAGCACGTCCCAGATCGGTGCGTCTGGCCAAGCGGGGCGAAGTTGCGCGACGGGCCGAGGAGCAGGGTGCCTCGACCTAGTGGCAGCACTCCGCCCAATGCCTCAGGGCGCTGGCAAAGCCTCAGCGGGCTGGCACACGACAGCTCGGCTAACCAAATCTGCGGGCACGCTCCGTGTTCTGCCGCCCTATCCTTCCTAGCCGCGAACCTCCACATCGCTCTCCTCGCCCTCCGCGCCCCTCCCTTCCTGCACATTTTCCGCTCCTCCGTCACCATCAAAGCCACTCCCCATGGCCATTCACACCTATGCATTACTAATGATCATGGGGGGTCAAGATCGGCTTCAAAGCCGCAGCCAGGGCCGCGGGAGGAGGCTGGCGTGTGGGTCGTCGTCACC
>CAWKNX010000024.1:0-233370 GCA_963851085.1 uncultured Actinomycetota bacterium
TTCATCAAGGCGCAGGGTGATCGGCACTACGGCAAGATCTACGTGCGCTTCGGCGAGCCGGTCTCGATGAGCGCCTTCCTCGGGCCGCCTTCCGGCGCGACCGCCACCGATCCCGCCGCCCGGCGGCTGGCCTTGCAGAAGACCGCCTTCGAGGTGGCCTGGCGGATCAACCAGGGCATGCCGGTCACGGCGACGGCCGCCGTCACCACCATCTTGCTGGCCATGCACGGGACCGCGCTCACCTTCGGCCAGATCCGGCTCGGCCTGGCCGACGGGCTCGACTACCTCGAAGAACACCGCGCGATCCCGAGGACGGCGAGCGCGCGGGCCCTGTCCGCCCGCAACCCGTCCAGGCGACCCTCGACGTGCTGGTCGCGGGCGGACTCGTCACCGTCACCTCGGACGGGCGCGAGCCGGTCTGGCAGATCGGGCCCGACCATCAGCTGGCCGCCACCTTCTACCGGAACTCGGTGATCCACTTCATGCTCGACGCGGCCCTGTGCGAGCTGGCCGTGCTCCGGGCCCGGGTCGACGGCACGAACCCGGTCGGCGCGTTCTGGGCCGAGATCGCCTGGCTCCGCGACCTGCTGAAGTTCGAGTTCTACTTCAAGGATCGCGACGAGTTCCGGCGTCAGGTCCACGAGGAGATGGACCGGCACGATCCCGCGTCGGGAAACCGGCTCAGGTCGGGCCCGGACGAGGCGGACGCGCTGCTGGCCGAGATGCGCCCGCTGGTGTCTCAGGTCATCGTCCGGCCGTTCGTCCAGGCCTACCGGCTGGTCGCCGACGTGCTGGCCGGCGACGACGCGCCCACCGCGGTCGACGGGCCGGCCGACGCGCGAGGTGATCCACCGGGCCCTCGGGCTCGGGCGTCAGTACGTGGCCCAGGGCGGCTGCGGAGCTCGGAGTCGGTCTCGGTGCTGCTGTTCCAGACCGCCCTCCAGCTGGCCGGGAACCGGGGGCTCTTCGGGCCAGGCGCGGACCTAGCCACGCGGCGGGCAGTATCTGAATGAACTCCGCGACCTGATCCGCCGCCTGGATCGAGATCGAGAATCTCGCGATCCGGCGGGACCATCAGGGACGCGGCCGCCGCACGGCCGGTGAATGAGGGGTGGGGTCTAGGCCTGGATGGCGGCGCCGCAGGCGACCAGGTCCGCCGCGTCGGCCAGGCCCCACTCGGTGAGCGCCTCGGTGGTGTGCTGGCCGGGCGCGGGGGGCGGGTCGGCAGCCGGCCCGGGGTCCGGGAAAACCGCGGCGCCGGCGACGGCTGGATGACGCCGTCGCGGACGACGTAGGTCTGCCGGGCGGTCAGGTGCGGGTCAACGGCGGCCTCGTGCAGCGACAGCACCGGTTCGACGCACGCGTCGGTGCCGGCGAAGGTGGCCGCCCACTCGTCCCTGGTCCGGTCCTTGAACCGGGCCGAGAACAGCGCGCGCAGCTCCGGCCAGTTGCGCGGATCGCCGCGGTCGGGCGCGTCGGTCAGGCCAAGCCCGGCGAGCAGCGCGGCGTAGAACTGCGGCTCCAGGGCGCCGACGGCCAGCCACTTCCCGTCCGCCGTCTCGTACACGTCATACCAGGGCACGCCGCCGTCGAGCAGGTTCACGCCCCGCTCGTCGCGCCAGACGCCCTGGGCCATGAACATCAGCGGCATGGCCAGCAGCGACGCCACCCCGTCCACGATGGCCGCGTCGACCACCTGGCCCTGCCCGGACGTGGCCCGCTCGACCAGGGCCGCGCAGATGCCGTAGGCCATGAGCATCCCGCCGCCGCCGAAGTCGCCGAGCAGGTTGGCCGGGAACTGAGGCGGGCCGCCCGCCCGGCCCAGGGCGTGCAGGGCGCCGGCCCGGGCGATGTAGCCGATGTCGTGCCCGGCCGCCGTGGCCAGCGGCCCGTGCTGCCCCCATCCCGTCATCCGCGCGTATACCAGCCGGGGATTGCGGCGCAGGCAGACGTCGGGTCCGACGCCGAGGCGCTCGGTCACCCCCGGCCGGAAGCCCTCGAGCAGCACATCGGCGGCGTCGACGAGCCGGAGCAGCGCGTCGATGGCGCGCGGGTGCTTCAGGTCGAGCACGGCGGACTGGCGGCCGCGGTTCAGCAGGTCACGCTCGGGCCGGGGGTTACCGGCTCCGGGACGGTCGATGCGCAGCACGGTCGCGCCCTGGTCGGCGAGCATCATGGCGCAGAACGGCCCGGGCCCGATGCCCGCGAGCTCGAGCACGCGCACCCCGGCCAGCGGCCCGCGGCGGGTTGGTCCGAGAGAGGGAAGGTCTGGTGGGGGGGGCTGTGGTACCTGGCCCCGCCACGGGTCATGTCGTCGCTACCTCCGAGTATGTCGTTCCGTCTGACTTGCGCCACCGCTCAGACGTCGAGGCGGTCCTGTCCGGCGCGCATCCCGGCCAGCAGCCGCTCGATGTCTTCCCGCGACAGCGACCGCTGCCACTCGCTGAACAGGCCGCGGATGAGGAAGCCCCCCGGAGCGGGCTCGACCGAGGTCAGCATGAACCCGGCGGGCAGATCCGGCACGGGCAGGAAAAACGCCGGGGACCGCAGCGACACGCGCCGGTCGAGCAGGTACAGGGCGCGCGGCCGCACGCTGATGGACTGCCCCTCGGCGCCCGTCTCGAATTCCAGCCGCACCCACGGCACGCCCGTCACGCCGAGCTGCGGGACGCCCTCCTGCATGGCCAGCTCCAGCCGGGGCGACACGGTGGCCAGCCAGCGCGACGCGAACGAGGCGGAGACGAAGGCCTCGCAGTGAACCGGCGCGGCCACCAGCGTCGGCCGCGCGCCCGGCCGCAGGTGCACGTTGCTGGCCCGGACCTCGACTCGCTCGAGCTGGTAGACGTCCCATTGGACGTCTCGCGCGGAGACGCCGACGTGGCCGTACTGGCCCACGACCCGGGCGAGGTCCGCGCCGTCCACCGAGATATCGGACAGGGTCAGGGTCAGGTCATGCCCGGAGAACCGGAACGTCCGCTTCTTCCCGATGAGCCAGGCCCGGGCGGCGTCCACCAGCGCGGCGAACGGGTCGCCGGGCAGGGTTCCCGGCTGGGGCAGGCCCATCGATGCGGCCGCGGCCGAGGACATCGAGATGATCTCGGTCCAGCTCCGCTTCCACTCATCGGTCCGCGAACGGTCAAAGGGCCACCATTCAGCCATGGCGACATGCTGACACAGGGCACCTGGCCGGGCAACGGGCGGTGGCGGCCGGGTGGTCACCCGGGCTCGCGCTCGTGACCAGCTTGCTGGTGCCTGCTCAGCCCGCGGTAGGCCTCCGACGCGGGGATCTTCCCGGCCAGGACCCGGTACACCTCCTGGCAGACGGGCATCTCCACCCCGTAGCGCTCGGCTAGCTCGTTCACGGTGAAGGCGGTGCCGACGCCTTCGGCTACGGTCCGGGTCGCCCCGAGAACCTCGTCAAGCGTCCGGCCCGCGCCGAGCTGCTCGCCGAGCGACCGGTTGCGGCTCAGCGGGCTCATGCAGGTGGCGATGAGGTCACCCATGCCCGCCAGGCCCGAGAAGGTCGCCGCCTGGCCGCCCATGGCGACGCCCAGCCGGGTGAGTTCGGCCAGGCCACGGCAGACCACCGCGGCCCGGGTGTTGTCTCCGACGCCGAGTCCCTGCGCGATACCGGTCGCGATGGCCACCACGTTCTTGAGCGCCCCGCCGAGCTCGCATCCGATCACATCGTCGTTGGTGTAGATCCGGAACAACCCCCGCCGCATGACGGACTGCAGCGCCCGGGCCACCTCGAGGTCCTCGGTCGCGATCACGCTCGCCGCGGCCTGGCCGGCCATGATCTCCTTGGCCAGGTTCGGGCCGGTGAGGGCGGCGGCAGGATGGCCGGGCAATTCCTCGCGGATGAGCTGGGTCATGCGCAGCAGCGAACCGCGCTCGAAGCCCTTGGCCAGGCTGACGACCGGGATCCACGGCCGCAGGTGGGGGCGGGCGTCGGCCAGGACGGCCCGGAATCCGTGCGTCGGCACGCCGACCACCAGCAGGTCGATGTCGTGCAGGGCCTTCTCCAGGTCGGCCGTGGCCTTCAGCCCGGGGGGCAGCGTGAACCCGGGCAGGTAGCGCGAGTTGGCGTCCCGCTCGTAGATCTCCCTGGCCAGTTCGGGATCGCGGGCCCAGATGATGCAATCGTGGTGCCCGGCCAGAAGGGATGCCACCGTCGTGCCCCACGACCCGGCCCCGAGCACTGCGATCCGCATGCCAGACCACTCATCCTAGGTTCACCTGATCTCCAACGATAAGGCTGCCGGCGAGCCGGGGCTAGCGGCTCGCGGTACCGGCTGCGGCGCCTGCCAGGGCACGCCTGGCCGCTCGCCGGAGATACTGACCGCGACGTGGCCGGTTGCCACGACCTTGCCGGAGGCCGCCCCGCATGGCTGCGGGGCGAAGTGCAGCGGCCTGGGGCGGGTGCTGTGCAGCGGGTGACCTTCGGGCGGGCCGGCAGGCCGCGCTGCGGCGGGTGGGCAGCTCCCGGACGGGTTTCTGGTGGCCGAGGCCTCGGGCGCCAGTACACCGCGGGAACCCACGCGCTCCCCGCCTGACGGCCGCCGTCGGGGGTCGCACGGCGGGGCGGGACGGGCGCTGACGTAACGTGAAGATCCCGGCCTGGCACTACCGTGCCGGGTGTGGTTCCGGCGGGGCGCTCGGCAGGCGCGGGAGAAGCCAGGGGGTAAAGGGTGCACAGCCGCGCGGAGGCGTGGTACGGCCGGCGGACCTGGCATTGGCGGGACTGGCCGGCCGAGGTGCTGCTGGAGGGTAAGCGGCGGGCTGGTGCGCGCATCAGCGTGGTGATTCCCGCGCGCGACGAGGAGCGCACCATCGCGGGCGTGGTCGGCGCGCTCCGCGCGGCCCTGGTGGAGCGGATACCCCTGGTCGATGAGGTGGTGGTCATCGACTCGGATTCGGCCGACGGGACCGCGGCGGCAGCCGCGAAGGCCGGCGCGACCGTGCACGGGCCCGCGACATCGCGCCGGAGCTCGGCGGCTATCCCGGCAAGGGCGAGGCGCTGTGGAAGTCGCTGCTCGTCACCGAGGGCGACCTGCTCGTCTTCGTCGATGCGGACCTGACGCAGTGGGGACCGCATTTCGTGACCGGGCTGCTCGGGCCGCTGCTCGCCGACCCCGGCGTGCAGCTCGTCAAGGGGTTCTACGCCAGGATCGCGACGGGAACGGACGGCTCCACCTCGACCGAAGGCGGCCGGGTCACCGAACTGGTGGCGCGTCCGCTGCTGAGCGTGTGGTGGCCGGAGCTGTCGGGCGTGGTCCAGCCGCTGGCCGGGGAATGGGCGGCGCGGCGCGAGCTGATGGAATCGCTGAGCATCCCGGTGGGCTACGGGGTGGAGCTCTCCACCCTGCTCGACACCGCCGCCAAGCGCGGGCTGGATGCCATCGCGCAGGTCGACCTGGGTTCGCGCGCCCATAAGCACCAGACCGACCACGATCTCGCCCTGATGGCCGCGGAGTTGCTCATCGTGGCGGAGCGCAGGCGCGCGGGAAGAGGGCTGGGCAGGCGGGTGGGGGCCGGTGCCCGAAAGCCCGCAGCTCCAGCAGTTCGTCAGGGAAGGCACCGCGGTCCGCCCGGTGGCCCGGCCGATTCCGGTTCAGGAGCGGCCGCCGGTCGGCCGGCCGGCGCCGGCGCGGGCCGCCGGCCAGCTAGGCACGACGGGGCCCGGCGATGACCGGAGCGGCTTCGGGGGGATGGGTCCTCTCCGAGCCGGAGGCAGCGGCTGGGGAGTCGCCCCGGGGCAGCGAGCGGACGCTGCGGCTGGGAGGACGGTCCTTCGGGCCGCGGCAGCGGCTGGTCATGGCGATCGTCAACCGGACGCCCGATTCCTTCTACGACCGCGGGGCCACCTGGGAGGAGGCGGCCGCGATGGAACGCGTGCACGCGGTCGTGGGCGAGGGCGCCGACATCGTCGACATCGGCGGCGTGCCGGCCGCGCCCGGCGCGGAGGTCACCGTCGCGGAGGAAATCCGGCGGACCGTCCCCTTCGTGGCCGCGGTGCGGGCGGCCTACCCCGACCTGGTGATCAGCGTCGACACCTGGCGGCACCAGACGGCCCGCGAGCTGTGCGCGGCCGGCGCGGACCTGCTCAACGACACCTGGGGCGGCTGGGACGAGCGGCTGCCCGAGGTGGCCGCCGAATACGGCGCGGGCCTGGTGTGCAGCCACGCCGGCGGCCTGCCGCCGCGGACCCGCCCGTACCGGGTGGAATACGACGACGTGATGGCGGACGTGCTGGAGCGGACGCTGGCTCTGGCCGACCGGGCCGTCACCCGGGGCGTGGATCCCTCGCGGGTGCTCATCGACCCGGCCCACGACTTCGGGAAGAACACCTGGCACTCGCTGGAGGTCACCAGGCGGCTGGGCGAGATGGTGGCGACCGGCTGGCCCGTCCTGGTCTCGCTGTCGCACAAGGATTTCATCGGCGAGACGCTGAACGCCGGGCGCGACGAGCGGCTGACGGGAACGCTGGCCACCACCGCGGTCTGCGCGTGGCTCGGGGCCCGCGTCTTCCGGGCGCATCAGGTCACGCAGACCCGCCAGGTCCTGGACATGGTCTCGGCCATCCGCGGTGAGCTGCCGCCTGCCCGTGCGGTGCGCGGACTTGCCTAGCCCAAGGGGGGTCCGGGGGACGGATCCCGGGCTCCGCGGCGATCTGCCCGCCGGCGCCGCTGCTGGCCCGGGAGCTGACCGGCCTGGATCCGGTTATCCCCGAGCTTCGCCAGGCCTGCGCGGCGGCCGTCGAACGGCTGGTCCGGTCCGGGCCCGAGGTCATAGCCGTCGTCGGGCCGGGGCGCCGCACGGCCGTCTGGCCGGCCGACGGGCGCCTCGACCTCGCCGCGTTCGGCCCGGCGCTCGGGACCGGGGCGGCGGTCCGGCGGGCGGTCGAGGCAGGACGGGCAAGGGTGGGACTGACAAAGGCGGGTCGATTACGGGGGAGTCGAACTCAGGGCGGGCGAACCAGGGGGACCGCCGCTGCCGCTGCCGCTCGGGCTCGGCGCCCGCCTGCTCGACGAGGCCGGGTACAGCGGGCCGCGGCTGCTGCAGTCGGTGCACCCCGGCGAGCCGGCCGCGGCCTGCCTGCGGCTCGGCGCGGACCTGCGCAGCCTCGGCGACCGGGTCGGGCTGCTGGTCATGGCCGACGGGAGCGCCTGCCGGAGCCTGCGTGCCCCGGGCTACCTGGACCCGCGAGCGGCGGCCTTCGACGCGGTGCTCGAGGAAGCGGTACGCGGCGGCGACCTCGGCCCGCTGCGGGCCATGGACCCCGACCTGGCGCGCGAACTGCTCGTGGCCGGCCGGGCCGGATGGCAAGTTCTCGCCGGGGCGATGCCCGGCCGGGCTCCCAGCACGGAAATCCTCTATGAGGCCGACCCGTTCGGCGTCTTCTATCTGGTCGCCTGGCTGGCGGGTGAGTAAGACGCCGTCAGGTGCCTACCTCAGCCGGCCCGCAGGACCAGCCCTTGCGCGTTGAAGAAAAAGCCGCCCGGGGTGAGCAGGGCGGCCTGCGCGCCAGGTACCTGGCGGTGGCCCGCCTGCCCGCGCAGCTGGGTGACGGCCTCACGCAGGTGGCCCGCTCCCTGGGACCCGCCCTCGGACAGGCTGCCGCCGTGCGTGTTCACCGGCACCCGGCCCTTGATCATGATCCGGTTCTCCGTCGCGTCCCAGTTGTCGGCCAGGAACGCCCCGGCCTCGCCAGGGCCGCAGAACCCGTAGCTCTCGAAGCAGCGCAAGGCCACGACGGTGAAGCCGTCGTAGGGGAAGAACAGGTCGATGTCGTCGAGCCACAGGTCGCTCTTGGCCCGCAGGTCGCGGGCGGCCAGCGGCTGCCCGGTGGCCTCGAGCCCGGCGGCCAGGTGCTCCTGCGGCGGCGCGGTCATGCCCATGGTCGCCGCGTGGATGAGGACCGGGGCGGCGGGCAGGTCGCGGGCCCGCTCGGCGGTGGTCACGATGAACGCGTCCGCGCCGTCGACCGGCACATCCATGTCGTACAGGCACAACGGCTCACGGACCATCCGGCCGGCCAGGTAATCGGCCATGGTCAGCGGATCGCGCAGCACCGCGTTCGGGTTGGCCGCCGCGTTGCTCCGGTCGTTGATCGCGATGCGGCCGAGGTCTTCCCGCGAGGCGCCGAACTCCGCCAGGTAACGGCCCGCCCAGGCGGCGTAGCCCGCCGAGCCGCGCATGCTCCACGGCTCGGCGTCGGTGTGCCCGTCGCCGGCGGCCCGGCCGTCGGGCAGCCCGAAGGCGGCCCAGCCCGGAACGGGTCCGCGTTCGCGCTGCGCGAGAAGCCGCCGACCCGGCCGAGGTGGAGAACTGCCTGGAGGCCCCATCCGGCGGTGAAGGAGGCCGCGGTGATCGGCATCCCGAGCGAGCGCTTCGGTCAGGACGTCAAGGCCGTCGTCGTGCTCAACGGGACGGCCGAGGTAAGCGCCGCCGGCCTCATCGAGCACTGCCGGGCCACATCGCCTCGTACAAGAAGCCGAAGACGGTGGAGTTCCTCGACGCGCTGCCGCGCACCCCGGAACGGGCCAAGGACCACGCAGCGCTGGACGAGAAGTTCGGCGGCGGCGGCTATCCGGGTGGCGACAACCTCGGCGGCCGCCGGCTTCACCGACCCGGCACCGGGTGACCTGGGCCAGCCGGTGAGTGCCTGGCGGCGCATCGTCGAGGACCACGACGCCTGGCTCAGCCGGACCCGGGACCGGCTCCGGCAGATGGAGCAGATGGACTTGTGACCGTCGGCCGCTCTGGCGAGCAGCGCGGCGAGGTCGCGGGCCTCTTGCGGCGTCAGCCCGATCAGCCGGTAGCGGGGCCGGCGTGCACCGCGATCTCGACCGTGGGCGACCAGTGCGGGCTCGGCCGGGTCGTCCGGCAGGTACTGCGCGGTCTGCACGTCGAGGCGGTCCGGCGCGGTCAGGCGACGTCCCGGTTCGCCCAGGCCCGCTCGAAGGCGAGGGCGGTGTCGGCGGTGATCCGGTCATGGCGGCTGTTGAACGTCCGGAACTTCCCGGACAGCACATCGACAGCGCCGATGAGCAGCGTGGCGTGCTGCTCGCGGACATGGCTCAGGCTCAGGCGGCCCTGATGAGTGATGGCGTCAGCGCGGCCATGGCCGCGATGACGGGTTCCAGGCCGGGACGGGCCGTGATGACCCGAACGACGGCCTCGTCCAGTCCAGCGCTAAGCCTGGCGAAGGCGGCCGGGGCCGCCGCGGCCGGGCCGTAGTAGCCCACCGCCTGCAGCATCTGTTCCGGGATGGCGTCCACGAGCTGGGACGGTGTCGCGCCCTGGTCCCTCCGGGCCTCCAGGTCGCGCAGGACCTCTTCGAATCCCATCCGGCCGAACAGGCCCCGGTAGCCGACGTCCTGGGGAACGCCAGGCTCGTCCAGGTGCGTAGCCGAGCACCTGCTGCCCGAGGGCCTGCCGCGCCGCGGCCACGTCGTCGTCGACGCAGACCCGGATGTACATCGTGACCGGGACCGCGCCGGCGTCACAGGCGGGCCGGCGAGCCCTCGTCGATCCGGGGCAGGCTGACCGCGATGTGCTCGGGCGTCGCCCAGTTGAGCAGCGCGCCGTCGGCGGCTTCGCCGGCCAGCCTGAGCATCTGCGGGCCGAGCGCGGCCAGGTACACCGGAGCCGGCGGCAGGTCCGCCGCCCCGAGCGACGCCGAGCTGGGCCAGCCGGCATGCCCCCGCCGGCGGCGCCTGCCACCGTCTCGCCGACCGTGACGGTATGGCCGGCCAGCAGCGCGCGGACCTGGGTGACGACCGCGCATCACCGCGATCGGGCGGTCCGGCAGGCCGACGAGCCAGAACCCAGGCCCGAAGCCGCCCGTGCCCAGGCCGAGGACGAACCGGCCGGAGGAGAGCTGAGCCAGGGTGGCCGCCTGCGCCGCCGGCCAGCGGGTCCACATCCGCGCTGCCGGAACGACGGCGATCCCGGTGCGCAGCGAGGTGTCATGCGACCACGCCGCACAGACATGGAACGAGTCCGGCACGCCCCCGGCCGGGGTCCACAGGCCCTCGAAACCAAGTTGCCCGGCCTCCCGCGCGGCCGCCCGCAGCTGGGCGAACGGCAGGCCGAGCCGGAGTATCCAGTCCCACGCCGATCAGCCCGGGACGCCAGCAGCACGACGCCGTCAGGTTCGCTCAGTGCATGCGCTCGCACGGGCTGCTCAACTCCCGGACCCGACCTCCCCCCAAGAGTTCAAGCAATCGATCGGCGCGAGCTCCGAGGGTTCGCCCGCGTTCCAGTCGGCGGAGACGGCCTGCCGGCACCTGCTGCCGGGTGGCGGCCCGCCACGCCAGAGCGCGGCACACAGGCAAGCGCAGACCGTCGCGGCGCTGGCGTTCGCTCGCTGCCTGCGCAGCCACGGGTTCCCCAACTTCCCCGACCCGACCAGCAGCGGACAGATCACCCACGAGATGCTCGCCAACGCGGGAATAAACCTGCATCAGCCGGCACTGCTGCAGGCCGCCGACGCGTGCGTCAGCGTCACGGAGGGGTCCTCACCAAGGCCGGTGTGGCCCGCTTCGCCGCGGGACAATAGACCGTCGATCCGGGACGCATCCACCGGGCGGCGCGTGCCGGGGCTGCAGCGCCGTCTGGGGCCACGCCGGCTTGCTCCGAGCTGTCCCCGCTCGATCAACATCAAGTCGTCGGCGTTCAAACGGGCGGCGACCGCCTGCACCCTCCGGCGCTAGGGCGCGCGAGGTGATCCCACCTCGCATCCTGCCGGCCGCCGGCGGTCGCGCAACTTGCCCGCCGCGTGTCGCTCGCCCGGCAGGACGAGCACCCCAAGCGCGCGTCGCGCTGCAAAACCAGGTCAGAGTCGCCCCCCAGGGGCTGGTCTTCCAAATCGCCAATTCCGGGCATCCCCGACAGCGGCTCGGATGCGCCGCCGTTGCCCGGATTGAGTTCGGTGGCCCGCCTCCGTGCTAGCCGATCTCGTGGAAGCTGCAAGCGCGGGAGCGGCCGGCCCCCACCCAGGCGGCGGCTGCCGCTCGTCGCGCGAAGCGGCCACGGGAACGCCGTGACTGGTGTAGGCGTGAAGCAGCGGCCAAGATACCGGCCGAGGCGGGTCCGCGGTCGGCCTAATCCTTCGGCGCCACCGCCATCGCTCGCTTCTCGCTTGTCGCCGGCGGAGAGCTCAGCCACCGACTGCCGCTCGAGCGGGTCTTTGTTGGCGAGATGTGCGGGTTGTCGACCTGCCCGACGACGATCGAGTGATCGTCGGTGGGATGCTCGGCGACGGAACCTTCCTCGACGTTCTCATTCGGCGCCTGTCGCCGTCGCTGCTGTGGTTCTGAGCGGTTCGATCGCGGCTGCCGGGCGGGATCGCGGCAGCAAGAACAGCGAGACGATCAGGCCAAGGACGGGAAATGCGATCGCGGTCGCGAACGCGAGCTGAATGCCGCGGTCGAGCGCGAACAGGTGGCCGGCGCCGGCGTGGAGAAGGTTCCCGGTGCGCGCGGTGGCGATGGTCGCCATGAGCGCGGTGCCGATCGCGCCGCCGACCTGCTCGAAGGTGTTGTTCAGTCCCGACGCCAATCCCGCGTCGCGGCTGGCGACCCCGGTCAGGGTCGCTACCGAGTACGCCGTGAACGCGAGACCGAGTGGGACGCCGAACAGCACGAAACCGGGGAGTAGGTCGGCCGCGTAGCTGCCGTGGACGGGAAGGCGGGCGAGTAGCACGAAGCCGACCGCCAGCCCGGCGATCCCGACGGCTGAGACCGCGCGCGCACCACGCCGGGTCACGAGCGCTTGGCCGATCCCTGCCCCGAGCGCCACGCCGATCGGCAATACCACCGCGGCGACGCCAAACTTCAGCGCCGAGTAGCCCAGCACCTCCTGGCCGTAGAGCGAGATGATGAACGCCATCCCGTAGATCGAGGCGGCCGTCAGACCCAATCCGAGGTTGGCCGCGAGCAGCGTCCGGGAGCCGGCGATTCGGCGCGGTACGAGCGGCGCCTTGGCGCGCCGCTCGATCGCCGCGAAGGTGCCGAACAGTGCCAGCGACACCACGAACAGCGCCACCGTCTGAGCGGAAGTCCAGCCGGCGGTGGGCGCTTCGACAAGCGCGTACACGAGCGCGACCAGGGCGGCGGTCACCGACACCACCCCGGCAACGTCGAAGCTGCGCATCGCGGCGGCGTCGCGACTTTCGTCCAACAGCCCGACAGCCAATGCGGCGATCGCGATACCGACGGGAATGTTGATCCAGAACACCCATTGCCAGCCGGGGCCATCGATCAGCGGGCCGCCGATGATCCAGGCCGCAGTCGCCGCGATTCCGCCGGTCGCGCCCCACGCGCCGATCGCCCGGTTGCGCTCGGCGCCCTCCGGGAAGCTGCGCATCAGGATCGACAAAGCGGCCGGCGTCATCGCGGCCGCGCCGAGGCCCTGCAGCGCCCGCGCGGCGATCAACATCGCGCCCGAGGACGCAAGCCCGCACGCCAAAGAAGCGAGCGTGAATACGCCAACGCCGACGAGCAGGACCCGCTTGCGCCCCAGCAAATCTGCCAACCGCCCGCCGAGCAACAGCAGCGTGCCGAACGACAGCATGTAGGCGTTCGCAACCCAGGTCTGCGACGCGGGCGACAGTCCCAGCGCGAGGTGGATCGACGGAAGCGCGAGCCGCACGATCGCCGCATCGAGGATCACCAAGAAATAGACCAGGCACAGCAGCGCAAGCACGCGGCCACGGCGTGACTCGCCGGAAGGCTGGCTCGGGTTCGCGTCAGCGCGGCTCACCGAAAGCCACCCCCCGGAAGGTGTGTGTGTGATGTTCGTTTGCATGCCGGCAGCGTCGCCGACACGCCTTCCTGAAACCTTCCTACGCGTCGCGATCACGCACGCGACGGTGTCTCGGTGCCGAGTGCGCGTGCGACGTGTTGCCGTCCGCGGTCAACTACAGAGACACGGGCAGGATCGAGGGGCCTCCCGCCGTCAGCCCAAAGCAATGGTCGGAGGTCGACACCGCACAACGCCCCGTCACCCGTTCAGCTGGTCGATCAGACGTTCTCACGTGCCCTCAGCTGCTCCGCGACGAGCATCTGAGCCACCGCTCGGCTGCGCCGTCGTCGACCGGATCCGGTGCACGAGAGGTTCCGTGCTAGCCGACGTCGCGCAAGCTGCAAGCGCCTGCGCGACGGGCCCCCGCGCTGGCTGCGGGCTGCCGGTCGTCGCACAAAGCCGCCACGCGGTAGCCGTGACCGCTTAAGGCGTAAAGGAGCGGTCTGTCGCCTCCGACGCGCGTCTCCTTCCGCGCGGCGGGAGAGGCCGGGGGCAGCGCGGCGCTGACCATCGCGTTGTCGCCAAAGCACTCGCAGGTCTACCGACCCGCGGACAAGCAAAAGCGATAGCCGGTGAGATGAGCGTTTTCCGCGCATACGGGGCATCCGGATGGACTGCCGCGGAGTACCGCGGCGTGAGCGAAGCGGGGCTCGCCAACCCCGCTGCGTAGCGCGCTGCCGTTCCCAGGGAAAGGGGCGGTCAACCGCGACTGCCGTCCTTTCCAGTAGCCAGCGGCGTCATTGGAAGACACCTCCTCTTCGCGCATTGCGACAGCGGCGCGGAGTGGACGCAGCGCTTCCGCGCCTCGTGCCCGTGCGGGGTGAGCGCGGCGACGAGTGACACTCACGCTTGGCTCGAAGCAAACGGGCCCCGATACGCCAGCAGCTCCGGCGACCGAGGTCGCCATGGCCGCCATATGACCACGGCCGGACGGCGAGCCAGAGCGGACACCTCGCGTCGCTCCGCATTCTTAGCTCTCTGCCCGCTACAGCTCGAAGCGCGTCCCGACGCAGCTGGGGATTACAGGCGTCGGGGAACGCGCCCGCCAGCCGGTGGATGGCGCGAAAGCCCGTGCAGTGCGTCGGAACAATCAGTCCGGACGGAGGGCGCCGAAAGCGTCGATGACCGCCGGAATGAGCGGCTCGAAGATCGGGCCGCTGAGGTGAAACCCGCCAATGATCGCGTAGACCCGCTCGAGCCCGGTCAGGCGGCGCGCGTACCGGACAGTGTTGACAACGCCGGCGTGGCCGCATGCGGTGATCACGACAAGTCCTCGGTCGCGAATGTTGAGCACCAGCGCCTGGTCGTCGAGAACGAGCGGATCGGACTCCCATGCCCCGCCGCGCAGCGCCTCCTGCAGCGGAAAGCCACGCTCGAAGTCGGTCGTCCGGTCCACCTCGCCGGTGACCAGCAGCGATCGCTCGAACAGAAACGACGGCTGGCGCTCCTCCACGATCTGAAACCCCGACCCCTCGAGGGCGCCGCGGCTGGTCGAGGGCAACTCCCACGGCTCGCGTCCCGGCAGCACCAGCCGCCGTCGGCTCCAGAACTCCGGGTGGATGACCACCGGGACGTTGGCGCGACCGACCGCTCGGAACGAAGCCATCCAGGCCGGTGGTGTGGTCGAAGTGGCCGTGGCTGAGAACCACGGCCTCGACGGTCTCGGGGTCGATCTCCAGGAAGCGCATGTTGTCCACGAGCCCGTCGGTGCTGACGCCGGCGTCGAAGAGCACGCGGTGCTGGCGGCCCTCCTTGGAGAAGGTGACGAGCGCCGAGAATCCGTGCTCGCACCGTAGCTGCTCGACCACCTCGCCTCCTTCGAGAGTGGCCGCGCGTGCTCGCGGCAAATGCTCGGCGATGAACGAAAACCGCCGCGCCGGCCCCTCGTCCGGCATGAAGGCATCGGTTAGGTTGTCGACGAGGATCGTAACGGTCGCCGCGTCGACCGGTTCGAGCGCAATCACGGGGGCGCGCCAGCGGAAGCAGTGACCCGAGTGGGCAACGGGCGGGTCGTCTGAGCCATGGCTGCGGCGGCAAGATGAGCCGGGGCAAGGTCAGTGGATCGCTTGTCGCGCCGAGTGCTTGTCCTGGCGTCGGCCGGATAGCGCACGTGCGCGCTCGGCGCAGTCGCGCGGCGATGGCGTGTCCGTAGCATCTGGGTGGCGAACTTGGACCGGGCGGTCGCCGAGGAGCAGCCGGAACGCAAGGCGCAGCGTGCTGGCGTCGGCTTTGGTCGGCGAGCCGGAGTTGGAACGGCGGCTGGGGGTCGTATTCGATCACCAGCTGCAGCGACTCGGCGAGCTCGCGCCCGTGGACGCGCTCGGTCAGCGATAGCGCCATGTCGATTCCCGGCGGAAACCCCGGCGCCGCTGACGTGGTTGCCCTGCCATACGACGCGGTCGGCGACGACCTCGATTCCCATCGCGCGGAGGTTGTCCCGGAAACCCCAGTGGGTGGTCGTGGTCTTGCCCTCGAGCAGCCCGGCAGCGGCGTACAGACCGGCGCCGGTGCAGACCGATGCCGTCCATTTGCAGTTGGGAGCAGCGGCGCGCAGCCAGTCGATCAGCACCTGATCGCTCAGCACCGGCACCGGGTTCCCGCTTCCGGGCACGACGATCAGTTCCGGGTCAGGAAGTGTCGCGGGCGTGTCGGTCGGGATCACCGTCAGGCCCTGGTCGCAGCGCACCGGCTCGAGCGAGCGCGCGAGGAAGTGCACCTCTGCGTCCGGCCAGCGGCTGATGACTTCGTAGGGGCCGACGAGGTCGAGCGCGGTGAAGTCGGGATAGAGAACGAAAGCGGTCTTCATCGCGCCTCCCTTAGTTGCTTTCGGCGGGATCGCCACGGTTATCCGCTTCTTCCGCGCGACCTACCATGGCGTCCACCGCCGGGCCCGAACCACTCTTCGCGTCAACGGTCATGGTTCGGATTACGGATCGACGTTGAAGCTGAACATCATCCCGCTCTCGTGGTGCTCGGCGATGTGGCAGTGAGCCATCCACAGGCCGGGGTTGGTGACGTCGAGCAGGATGTCGACGGTCTCGCCGGTGCGGACCAGCACGGTGTCCTTCCAGACCAGGTTGGGCTCGACGATCCCGTCTCGGGAGAGGACCAGGAAGCGGCCCGCGCCGTGGACGTGGAACGGGTGGTGCATCGGGTGGTCGCCGGCCATCTCGTTCAGCAGCCGGATCTTCACCTGGTCGCCGACCCGGAATCGCCAGTCGATCGCGGCGTTCTCGGCGCCGGTCGCCTTGTCGATCAGCTTCCAGCGCATGTTCGCCGGGGTGGTGAGCCGGTTGATCTCGACCATGTCGTCTTCCCACTCGATGCCGCCCGCCGCGGCGTGGTCGTGACCTTCGTGGGCTTGGTCGTGGTGCTCGTGGGCACCGTGCTCGTGCATGTGATGCCCGTGCTCTTCTCCGTGCTCGTGGTGGCCGCCGGCCTCGGCGACGAGGTGTGAGGGGAGCAGCTTCATGCCGCATTCGGGGCAGTGGCCTGGCTGCGTCGCTGACGACCTCCGGGTGCATCGGGCAGGTGTAGCTCGATGGCGCCTCGACTGCCAGCAGCTTCATCCCGCACTCCGGGCAATGCCCGGGCTCCTCGCGCACGACCTCCGGGTGCATCGGGCAGCTGTAGACACCGGACCGTCGCCTTCCGGCGCGCCCATGTCCATCTCGGCGATGAAGCCAAGCGTCTTGTCCGGCTCGGCGTCGAAGTACGGCGCGATCCGCTCTCGCTCGGCCGCCATGTCGCGGTTCGTTCTGCAGCACCCCGAACTGCTCGGTCAGCGACGGCTCGGCTTGCTCCTGGCCAACTCGGATTGACGCCAGTCGATATGTCCGCTCTGGCGTGCGGTGTTCCATCGTCAGCTCGCCCGGCTGGTTGAAGAGCACGTCGATGACGACGCGCTCGGACGGCGCCAGCATCACGTCGTCGACGAACTGCTCGTGCTCGACGTGGCCGCTGTCGCCGCCGACGAGCTTGATCTGAGCTCCGGGGAGCGCGACCTTGAACACGCGCGTGTTCGCGGTGTTCGTCAGGTAGAACCGGACCACTTCGCCGAGCTTGGCCGTGAGCGATGGATCCGTCTGGCCGCCGACGAGCAGCACGTTGCCGAAGCGGCCCATCGCCGAGTGGGTCGTCTCGGCGCGGCTGAACGGCGCGACCTTGCCGTCCTCGATCAGGATGTCATCGAGCGTCAGCGCGATCTCGCGGTGCACCGGAGGCCAGTAGTCCGGGTCGGCGGGCTCGACGAGCACGTTGCCGTAGAGGCCCATCTCCTGGCCGTAGTCCTCGCGGATGTGGGGGTGGTACCAGTAGACGCCGGGGTCGGGGAAGGTGACGTGCGCGGTGTAGCGCTCGCCGGTGGCCATCGGCCGCTGGGTCTCGTGGGTTCCGTCGTAGCGGTTCTCGAGCCGCAGCCCGTGCCAGTGGACGGTCGCCTCCAGATCGCCCTGGTTCTCGATGTCGACGACGACCTCGGAGCCCTCGCGCACCTTCAGCGTCGGCCCGGGGATCGAGCCGTTGTAGGCGAGCATTCGCACCGTGGCGTCGCCGATCCGCTTGGCGACCGGCGCGATCGTCAGGTCGAACCGGTCACCGTCGCCCAGCTCGACCACCTCAGAGGCGCGTGCCTCGGGGAGGCCGGTGGTGTCGGTCGGGAATTGATCGTGAGTTGTGGCCATCTTCAAATCTCCTGGTGAGTCATCGCGTGCCGACGGCTTCGCCCGCCGCGAGTTTCGGTCGGTCTGTGCGGAAGGTCTTGATCTGATCGGCGATGTACGCGGCGTCATCCCCGACCCAGCCGATCAGCGCCGAGCCTCTGGTGTACTGCCACGTCAATCCGAGGAAGTAGAGGCCCGGGGAATCGGTCACGCCGCGGCGGTGAACGACGCGGTGCCGGTCGTCGAAGATCGGCGCGTCGATCCACGAGTGATCGTGCCGGAAGCCGGTGGCCCAGATCACGGCGCTCGACGTCCAGCTCGCTTCCGTCGCTGAAGCGGATCGTGCGCCCCGAGGCTTCGACCGCCCGCGGATGCAGCCGGACCCCGTGGCGCTTGCGCAGGGTCCGCGGATTGGAGCCGATCAGCGTGTCTCTGCCTTCCAGCCGGCGGCCGATCCGCGTGTCGGTCGACTTGCGCATCGCCCCGGTCTTCTCGAGATACCAGAACAGGTCGCGACCGAGAATCCGCTGAGGTAGCGGCGTCTGCCGCGACCCGATCGACAGGTGAACCTCGCGGGTGGCGGAGAGCTCTTCGGCGATCTGAAAGCCGGTGTTGCCGCCACCGACGACCAGCACCGGACCATCGGGAAGGTCCCCCGGCGCCCGGTACCGGGTGCTGTGGAGCTGGAAGACGTCTTGACCGAGCTCGTCGGCGATCGCGCGGCACGAACGGCACCTGGAACGGTCCGGTGGCGATCACGACCTGATCGGCTCGTATAGCTGCGGTCCGTCGAGCTCGACGAGGTACCGGCCCTCGGTCCGCCGGATCGGCGCGGACGCGGCTGCCCAGCACCACGGGCAGGGCGAAATGCCGGGCGTAATCGGTGAGGTAGGCCACCACGTCGTCGCGGCCGGGGTAGCTGTCCGGATCGCCGGGGAAGGGCAGGCCCGGCAGGCTGCTGTAGCGAGCGGGCGTGAACAGCTTCAGCGAGTCCCACCGTGCGCGCCAGGCGGCCGCAGGCTCCTCGGCCGCCTCGAGGATCGCGAAGTTGCGACCCTGCTGAGCCAGGAAATACCCGATCGCAAGACCGGCCTGGCCGCCGCCGACGACGATCACCTCCAGGTCATCGCCCATTGCCCCGGTTGCTGATGCCGGCTGAGTTTCATGCCACTCGGCCATCGTTTGCCTCCTCTGCGAAAAATCGCTGCGTGGGCCAACCGGCGCCGGGGCTGGGGAAGCCCCGGACCGTCGGTGGCCACGGCTCCAACGACAGTCGGGCTTCGGCGCTGGTAGCCGTCGCCGCCGCTGCGGTGGGCCGCACTGAGCGCGTCAGCGCTCTGCACAGCTCGAACCTTCAACCAACCCAGGATCACACTCCCCTGATCCGGTCCGTCCGATCACCACATTAGGCGACCGTCCGGTCCACCCCGGCTAGGTACTTTACCGACCGCTTGATCGGCTGTGGAGGATTTCCGCGCGCTGCTCATGAGGCGGCCTCCGCTGCCGGCTTCAGCGAGGTGGCGGTGGTGCGCTGCAGCGGCGGGATCAGCAGCGCCGCGGCGGCGCCGATGGCGACCGTGATCGCGCCGATCGTCAGCGCCGGGACGAACCCGTCGACGAACGCGCTCGGTGTCGCATAGCCGCCGCGTGCCGAGAACACGGCGGCGAGGACGGCGATGCCGAGCACGCCGCCGATCTCGCGGATCGCGTTGGTCGCTCCCGACGCCTGGCCTGCCTCCTCCGGGTCGAACGGCGCTCATCACCACATTCGCGCCCGTGGCGAAGAAGGATGCTGTCCCGATGCCGGCCAGAACCAGCGCGGGCAGCAGCTGCCCGTAGGACATGCCCACGCTTCGCGTTGTAGGCGATCCAGCCGAAGGCGATCGCGTCCAGCGCGAGGCCAAAGGCCATGATCGGGCGTCCGCCGATCCGGTCAGACAGCGCGCCCGCGGCGGGGGCGATGAACAGCGGCATCGCGGTCCAGGCGAGGGTGCGGATGCCGGCCTGCAGGGGGCTGTAGCCCATCACCAGCTGCAGGAACTGGGTGAGCAGGAACACCGATCCGAACATCCCGAAGGACATCGCCAGCGACGCGGTGTTCGCGGCGGCGAAGGCGCGGTTGCGGAAGAAGCGCATCGGCAGCATCGGCGTCGGCGGTGTGCAGCTCCCAGGCGATGAATCCGATCAGCGCGGCGATCCCGAAACCGGCTGCGCCGGTGATCTCGGGGCTGAGCCAGCCGGCGCTGTTGCCGCGCACGAGCGCCCAGACGATCCCGAGCAGTCCGGTGCTGGCGAGGCCGATGCCGGGCAGGTCGATGTTCTTGTTGGGTCCGTAGCTCTCGGTGAGCTTGGTGCGGGCGAGGGGGAGCGCGAGCAGCCCGATCGGGACGTTGAGCCAGAAGATCCACTGCCAGCTGATGCCCTCGGTGACGGCGCCGCCGACGAGCGGTCCGATCGCGACCGCGAGGCCTTGGATCCCGCTCCAGGCGCCGAATGCGGCGCCGCGCTTCTCGGCTGGGACGGCGCCGGTGAGGATGGTCAGGGTGAGCGGGGTGATGATCGCGCCGCCGACTCCCTGGAAGGCGCGGGCGGCGACCAGCTCGCTGGATGGACGGGGCGAGCGCGGCGGCGGCCGACCCGAGCGGTGAAGATGCCGATGCCGGCGACCAACATGCGGCGACGGCCGAAGCGGTCCCCGAGCGCCGCGCCGCGTTGCAGCAGCAGGACAGCCCGAAGCAATCAGCGTGTAGCCGTTGACGGTCCACTCGAAGCCGCTGTCGCATCACCATCCGCTCAGCTGCTGCTTGATCACGGGGCAGGGCGGTCGGTGACGACGAGGTTGTCAAGGGCGGTCATGAAGATCGACGATCGAGCCGCCGTCACTGCCCATCCACACGGCGTCTACCGACACGAGGGTTGCTGCATGGGGACTCAAACAGCGGTCTACTTGCGACTGCCCGGCGATCAGTACCGGCCATTGCCAGGCCGCGATCGATCGAGGAGCTCGCCCGCCTGGATGCACTGCATACTCTGTCGTCGTCGTACCGTCGAGGCCATGTCCACTGGTCCGGGTCACCGCAGAGCAGATCGACGACGCCGCGGTGATCGCCGCCGTCTGGACGCACGCCGGGTGCGAGGCGGTGCGCAGCATGAGCACCCCGTTCTACTGCGCACCGCCACGACCGCATCTCGCGACTGCCCTGCGATGGCCGGTGAACATCTGAGCGGCTTCGGAGGAAGTCGCTACCGTCGATACCGCGGCAGCCATGAGCTTCACTTGGCCAACCAAACTGGTCCCACCAAAGTCGTGACACCCGCGAACTTGCAGCGCTGGAGTGCCCGGGTACTCCCATGGCACTGATCGATGGCTGACCTGACGACATCGGCGTGTGACTCACGAGCCCGACGCGGTCACCGCGACGTTCATGTTTGCCGACATCGCCGGCTTCACCGCGCTGACCGAGGTCCACGGCAGACGAACACGCCGCAAGGCTGGTGGCGGACTTTTGCGACGCCGTCGGGGCCGAGCTGCCCGCGTTTGGGGGAACGCAGATCAAGACCATCGGCGACGCACTCATGCTTCGGATCGAAGACCCGCGACAGGCGGTGCTCCTCGGACTCCGGATCGCTCACGACGCCCTCACCGGCCACGGCGCCCCAACCGTGCGGGTAGGAATGCATCACGGACCGGCGATCGAGCGAGACGGGGACTACATCGGCGCCACCGTCAACCTCGCCGCCCGCGTATCCGCCGCCGCAAGCGGCGGTGAAGTCCTCCTCACGGCACAAACCGCCGCGCTTGCTCCCGAGATCGGCGGCGTCCTGTACGAGTCCCGCGGTCGACAAGCTCTGCGCAACGTCCGCGATCCGGTCGAGCTGGTCGCGGCCGTCCGTCAAGGCCACACATCCGATCAAGGACTCGCCATCGATCCGGTGTGCCGAATGGCCGTCGACCCCGCGCGCGCCGCCGGACGACTCGAACTACGACGACACCACGTACTTCTTCTGCACGCTCAGCTGCGCTGGCGCGTTCGCAGGGCACCCCGAACGCTACGCGCAACAGTCGCCGTGAGCGTGGGGTCCAACGCGCCCTGACTCAGCGGCTTGGCGGACCTGATCGCCGGCTCTCAGCCGGCCGCGCGCAATTCGCGGCAGAGCGCGGCCACCAGCGGCCAACGATCGACGTGGGAGGCGTTGTGGGTGCCAACCAACACCGCGTCGTACTCCGGGGCGTAGAACGCGAAGGCCCCGACGAAACCGGTGTGGCCCAGCAGCTCCACGCCCTCCTCGACGTTGAGCCCCATCCCCATCCCGTAGCGGTCGTAGCGCAGCCCGGAGCTCGGGTGGAAACGACGCTCCGGGGGTCCATCGCGTCATAACCTCGAGCACCCCGCGCATCGACGATCTGCCCTGACCACAGTCCGCGTACGAAGCGCGCGAGATCCGCGACGGTGCTGACGAGACCGCCACCGGCCCAGTCGATCGTCGGGCTGATCGTCGTCCAGTCGATGTCCTCGGAGTAGTGGTGCGCCACCTCCGGCGTCCTCGCGGCCTCATGCCCCTCGAGCCACGTGCCGTCCATCCCGACGAGGTCGAACACGTACTCGCGGTACACCTCGTGGAGCGGCTGACCGGTGACCTGCTCGACAAGGATGCCGCAGATCACGTAGCCGGTGTCTGAGTACTCGAAACCCCGCCCTGGAGGAAAGCGCCACGTTGCGTGCGCCGCCGCGTGGTCCACGAGCTCGACCGGCTGCCATGTCCGGCCGGGATCCTCGCGCAGCCGTTCGGCAAACGACTCTTCGCGGAAGTAGTTCGGCACCCCGGACGTGTGCGTGAGCAGCTGGCGCGGCGTGCTGTGCGGGAGGTCCTCAAGGCCCCGCCAACGGTCGAGCAGCTCCGGCGCCAACTGCGCCGCTAAGTGGCTCGTCGAGCACTAGCCGCCCCTCCTCGGCGAGGGCGACCGCCACAGCCGCGGTCACGCTCTTCGTCACGCTCGCCACTCGAAAGGCATCGTCCGCCCGCAGGCCTCGACTCTCCCCCCGCGCCAAGCGCCCGGCCGAACCGGACCAGACCAGACCAGCGCGCGGCGCCTCGATGCGCGCCACCGCACCGGGAGCGCCCGCCGCGACCCGTCCCTCAAGCGCAGCCACAAGACGCGCAGATCGAGCGGAATCGCTCAACGAGCGACTCGCATCATCAGGGACTCGTCAGCGGCCAAATCAGCCTTTCCACCGTAGCTGATCCGCCGTCTCACGCGCGGTGATTGCTGGGCAGCACACGGGCATCTGCGATTAGATCATCCACCGCGATGGACATCTGCAGCGCGAGGCACACCACCGAACATGGGCCAGAAGCGCCGGAGCTATAAGCCTGCAATCGGCGCTTAACCGGCCCTGCGGCTTGATTTGAGATCGCGCTCTCGCTCGAGGCGCAACGCGAGCAATAGCCGATGTCGCATCTTGCGAGTTGCCGCACGTGGGCCAATGGCGCATTCTGGGCGCGACATCAGCCCCGGATCCTTTACAACAAATGACCTGACTCGCCGCAACAACCGGAGTATGTGCCCGGGTAAGCTGGGTCGCGGCGGTCCGTGCAGGACCGTGAGTTCAGGCCCGGCATGGCCAGGACAGCCGATGTGCGCAGCCGTAGAGACGAAAACCGGAGATCGCGACGCGGCCAAGCCGGCGGTGCGTGCGGCCGTCATCTGGGGACTCGTGTTCGGAGCAATCCAGGCGGCGTCGCCACTCGCGTTCTGGTGGCTCGATGCAGCTACGGTCTACGCGCTCGGGCTCGCACTGATCGCGTCGATCTACATCGGCTTCGCGGTCGCCGACGGACGCCCGACGGTGATCGCCGTGGAGACCTCCGTCGCCACGCTCTTCGTCATCGTCGCCGCGGCGGCCGTAACCGCATCGCCATGGCTGCTCGTCCTAGGCCTCGCGGGCCACGGGCTCAAGGATCTTTGGCAGCACCGCCACAAGTTTGTCGCGAACACCCGCTGGTGGCCACCTTTCTGCCTCGTAGTCGACTGGCTCGCGGCCGCGATCATCGCAATCGAGATCCTCGCCGGCGCCCACTTCCACTAAGCGTCAATACGGGCCTTCACACCGGCCGAAGTCAAAGCAGGGCAGAGCTGCCCCCACGGAGCTGGTCTCGCATGTCGCCAGGAGCAAGGCGCTCCGTGACACGGCAAACCCATCGTCCGCGGCCGCGCCAGGCCGCCCGACCCGGAGGTGCGGAGCGTCGCCATAGGCATCGTCCGGTTCGGGAGGGCCCAATGCCGATGCAGCTCCCGCGATACTCGCGGCTTTTGCCGGACTCCGCCAGCGGGTCATGATCGCGTGTCCACACCGAGACTCGCGGACCCGCACGGCGCGCGCGTCCGCCAATCCCCTGCCCGTGCGCCGGCACGGCTGCGCCGGCTGCAAGCACGGCGGCGGAGAAGAGTCAGCTCCACCGCGTATCGCTGAAGCCTCATCGGTGGCGAGCCGACGGTGGGGAGCGGCACTGCCATGGACCCCGCGCCAGTCGTCCGAGTCCGGCGCCACCCTAGCGATGAGTTCTCCGATCTAGGGTTGTCCGACGGTGGAAAGGCGACTCTAGAAAGGAACGACCTCCCGGTGAACCCGCCCATAGCCGTGATCGAACGCGCGACGATGACTGTCAATCAGCGGGGCGTAGCATCTGCGACGATGGTGCATCCGACGCTTGGAGGTGCGCCCGCTTTCGCTGAGCTTGAGCGGTATCGACGGGAGCTAACCGGCTACTGCTACCGGATGCTCGGGTCGCCGTCGGAGGCGGAAGACGCAGTCCAGGAAACGCTTTTGAACGCCTGGCGCGGAAGCGGCCGCTTCGAGGGCCGCGCAGCGCTTCGCACCTGGCTGTACCGGATTGCGACCAACGTCTGCCTGAACATGCTCAAGAGCAGTCAGCGGCGCGCCCTCCCAACCGACCTCGCGTCACCGGCGTCCGCGGATGCGTCGATCGGCGAGCCGCTGCCGGCCGCGGCGTGGGTCGAGCCGATCCCCGACAGCTGCGTGCTGTCGGAAACTAGGCGACCCAGCCGAGCTTGCCGCAAGCCGAGAGTCGATCCGGCTCGCCTTCGTCGCCGCGCTGCAGCGGCTTCCTGCCCGACAGCGCGCGGTCCTCATCCTCCGCGATGTCCTCAACTGGCACGCGGCGGAGACGGCCGACCTGCTCGGCACCACCGTAGTCGCAGTCAACAGCGCCCTGGAACGAGCCCGAGCAACGCTCAGCGCAGACGACACCGGCGAACCGTTCCGCCCGCTCGACCAGCAACAACAGGCGCTCCTCAGCCGCTACGTAGACGCCTTCGAGCGTTTCGACCTAGACACGCTCACGTCACTCCTTCACCTCGACGCCACCCTCTCGATGACACCCTTCAGGCACTGGCTGCGCGGCCCAGCCGAGGTGCGACGCTGGTACGAAGGACAAGGCAGCGGCTGCCGCGGCTCCAAGCTCTGTCCGCTGCTCGCGAACGGCACCCCCGCCTTCGGCCAGTACCGTCCCGGCGGCAAGCCATGGGCGCTGCACGTCGTCCACACATCCGCCGGCCTGATCACCGCGATCCACTCCTTCGTGGACACACAACGACTGTTCCCGCTCTTCGGCCTCCCCCTCCAGGCCAACGCGGAACGCACTTCTGTCTGACGGCATCGGCCGCAGCAGCCCGAGATTGTGAAACATCAAGCTTGCAACGCGAGCAGCGTGGGCAAGCCGTCGGTCGAGTCGACCAACGCGGCCCGCCCCTGACAAACGGGTGGATCGTCTTTCGCCGCTGGCGATCTCAGACGGGACGATGCCTTGGCGACAAGTCGCACGCGCCGCCGACGGCGGCTGCGCACGGTCCGACGATCGCTCCTTTGCCTGACCGAGAGTGTTGGAAGTCGATGTCAGCGACACTCTGCGTGGGCTGTGGTCTCCGCGCGGAGCGTGCATTCGGCGCGAGTGCCGCGAAAACTAGCGACAGAGAACGAAAGCAGGTCCCCGCCGAGACAACCGCCGGTTCTGACCCTTCGAGGACGGGGCAAAATGGTGCCTATCAGCCCTCTGCCAGCCCGTCGCGGAGGAGCGTGGACGAAGGACCCCGACAAGCGAAGGAGGTAGCACGTGGCCAAGGACAGCTCGCGGATTGTCTCGTCCTACTTTGACGCGTGGCGTGCACATGATCCCGGCGCTCTGCGTGCGCTGCTCGCCGACGACGCCACCTTCACTGGCCCGCTCGGCCACTCTGACAACGCCGACGACTATGCGGAGGCGATCGGGCGTATGCTCTCGATCACGACCGACATCGTGATCGAGAAGATGATCGCCGATGACGGCGACGTGCTCACCTGGTTCGAGCTGCACACGTCCGTCGCGCCGCCCGCGGCCGTTGCCAACTGGAGCCGCATCGAAGATGGCAAGATCGTTCGTGTTCGCGCCACCTTCGACCCCCGTCCGATCATCGCTGCGCGCAGGGGCGCATGACTGGCGACGCCGCCCCGGCAGTCGGCCTTTCGTGTATGCCGCGCTAAGCGGGGCAGCGACCGCACCATGCGGAAATGCTTCCGGCGGAGCGAAAGCGGGACCGACCGGCGATTCGTCTGCGGGGCAGCCGAATCACGCCCGCTCAAGCAACCCTCACCGAACACGGGTTTCCGTGACGCAAAAGAGGCCATCGACAGCTACGGGAGCCGGTGCCCTTCGAGCAAGACCCGAGCCGGCGATGACAGCCTGCCGTAGGCGTAGAGGACGAGTTCAACATTCACGGTCGCCAGAAGCCTAAGCCTGCCCGTCACGACGACACCCGCGCCTCGTGACTCGCCGCGCATTCGTCTCGCACGTATCGGGGCAACCGGACACCGGCTCTTTGAAAGAAGCTCCGCCTCCGAGCGTGACCGCAGCAACGACGAGAACAGCGCCGACGTTGGGGACCACCGACAGTCGGAGCCGGCCGACTTCGGACGCATGCTTAGTCGATCGAACTTGGATCCGGCCCCTTGCCGTGGCGGCCCTCCTCCGGGGCGGGACTTCAGGAGTATCCCCTCCGCCGCAGCGCAGTGCACCGCTTCGCAAACGGCCAAGAACGAGCGCTGTCCGCAACACCAGATCGGCGGGGATCGTTCGCGTGGCACCGGCTCGGCCGTTTCCTGTTCGTCGAACCTCACCGATGCGTGGCCGCGAGCGCCTGTATCGCTGGGATGAGTAGCGGCGTTGGGTCGTCGTTCCAGTTGAGTGCCAACGCGATCGTCTCGCCGTGGGGGTGGAGGCGGGCGACGTAGGCGGTGTAGGTCCCAGCCCCGCCGAGGTGGCCGATCGCCTCGACACCGCCGGGGAAGACGCGTTGCTCGATTCCCAGACCGTAGCCGACCTGGCCGCCTTGGTCGGGCGCCGGGGCGAAGGTCAGCATCTCTCGCAGCGTCGTGTGGTGCCGGAACAGCCGGCTCTGGAGCAGGGCATCGAGGAAGCGGGAGACGTCGTCAACGGTGGTGACGAGCGCACCGCCGCCGGCGGCGCCGGCCACCGACGGGTCGATGCGGGTCAGATCGACGGTCTTGCCGTCGAGCTCGAGGTAGCCGTGCGCATGAGCGCCGGCGATCGACCTGTGCCCGGGGGCGGGCAGGTAGGTGTGACGTCAGGCCGAGCGGGCCGATCACCCGCCGTGTGACCTCGTGGCGCCACGAGCGGCCGGTGAGCCGCTCGATGATCAGGCCCAGCAGGGTGTACTCGGTGTTGCAGTACTTGTAGCTCGTCCCCGGCGGCGAACACCGGCGGCTTCGCGGCCGCGAGATCGAGCTTCTCGTCGATCGTCCAGATCTTCGCGGGATGACGCGCGATCGTGATCGTCGACATCGGGCGTGTCCCATTCCGGGAATCCCGCTGCGGTGGCCGAGCAGCATGCGGACCGAGATGGCGGACGCGTTCGCGAAGCGGCGGACCACGCTGCCAGGCAGCACCGCGGGGAGCCGGGCGTCGAGCGACAGCCGGCCGCGCTCGGCCAGTTGTAGCACCACGACGGAGACGAACGGCTTGACGATGCTGCCGGCGCGGAAGCGATCGTCGGGGCGCATCGGTTCGGCCGGCGCCAGCCGACCGAGGCCGACGCGCCCGTCCAGCGTGCCGAGCCTGGGGCTATCTACGTGCAGGATCGCTCCCGGGAAGTGCGTGCTCGGATCGCGCAGGGCGTCGTGGAGCACCCGCTGGAGCCGACGCGCCAGGTCCGGGTCAAAGCGCGGGCCAGGCCGGGGCGCGCACGCGACGTGGCGTATCCCGTCGGCGCGCGCGGGCGGGCGGAGCCCGATGGCAGCAAGAGCGCCGGCGGCGCCGAGCAGCAGCGTCCTGCGGTCGACGGAGCGGCTTACGGCGCCGGCCGCAAACGGCTGCCGGGATCGTGTTCCTGCACGTCTTGTCCTTTCGATACCTCGTCCGGCTCGTTGTCGTCGGTTGGTCATAACTCTCCTTCTTTGCCTCATCGGTGCAGTTCGACCCGCCATCGGTTTGCGTGACATGTCGGCTCGCGAGCCTGGACCCTTCGGCCGCCTGAGGGTAATTTTGGTTAGGCGCCTACTGGGTTCGCCGCCTCTCTTCGGGTGCGCGTCGAGTGGCGGGCCTGGGCTATTCGCCCACCCCGATGGCCTCGACCGGCCGGGAGCGCAGCGCCCGTCGTGTCGGGCAGCGCCAGGGCGAGCAGCGCGAGCAGCGCGGAGACGCCGAGGATCGCCGCGAGCTGGCCGAGCGGCACGTACGGGCGGAGGCTGCCGGTCAGGGCGTGGCTGAGCGGCAGCAGTGCCGCGGCCGCGATCGCCAGGCCGACCCCTAGCCCGATCGTGATGATCAGGCCGGCCTCCCAGCGTGCCATCGACCGCACCTGGCCTCGGGTCCCGCCGACGAGTCGCAGGAGCGCCAGTTCGCGGCCGCGCTGCAGCGCGATCATCGTCAGCGTGTTGACCACGGCGATCGACGTGAAGGCGAAGATGATCACGACGAACAGTGGACCGAGCCAGCGGTTGGTCTCGCGCTCGGCGTCGGTGGCGGTGGTCAACGAGGCGCGGTCGCTGACCCGCAGTCCGGGATACCGGCGCAGCCAGTGCTCGCAGGCGCTGGGCGACCGCGGCCGGGTTGGCGGTCTGGACGAGGATCGTCCCGAGCAGCGGGCTGGTCTGGTGGCCGGCCACGAGCTCGGGGGCGAGCAGGGCGTCGCCGAACGCCAGCGCCCGGGTGTAGATCGCCACGACCGTGGCATGGGTGCGGGTTCCGTCGCCGAGCATGACCGCGACGCGGTCGCCGACGTGGGCGTGCGCGGCGTCGGCGCGCTGGCGCCCGAGCGCGATCGTGTCGCCGTGCAGCGCCGTGAGCGAGCCGGCGGTCACGCCGGGTCGAGCCCTCCGCCTTGCCCCCCGTTGAGGATGACGGCGGAGATGTTGTCATCGGAGATGCCCAGGCTGGGGCCGAGGGTGGTGGGGGTCAGGGCGACCGCGGAGCGCACTCCGGGCGTGGCGCGGGCGTCGGCTAGCGTCGCGGCCGGCAGCCCGGGTCCGGTGCTGGTGATGGCGAGCTCGCCCGCCAGGCCGGCGTGCCGCTGCTGAGTGACGGCGTGGTCCTGGGTGGTCGTGCTGAACAGCAGGGTGCAGCTCATCGCGACGGTGAGCACCAGGGGCGTGCTGGCCGACGAGAAGCGCCGCGTGGCGGTGCGCAGGTTCGCGGAGGCGAGAAAGCCTCCGACGGGCGAGATCCGCGCGAGCGGCGGTCCGAGTAGCCCGGCGGCGCACGCGGGCGACGATCGGTCCCAGGAAGCCGACCGCCACCACGAGGAACAGGGCTGTCATTTCCGATGTCGCCGCGGCGGTGTCCGGGGCGCGGGTGGTGGCCGAGACGGCGAACAGCGGCACCGCGCCGGCGAGCGCCAGCAGTCCCCCGATCACGCGCCCGGGGCCCAGCAGCCGTGGCTGGACGCGCGGCTTCGGCCAGCGCGTGGGTTGGCGGCACTCGTGCGGCGCGCCGTCCGGCGGCCAGCACGGCGAGCAGCGCTGCCGTGACGCCGCCGCCGATGACCGCCGCGATCTGCAGCCCGTCGACGGTTACCGAGAAGGCTGGCGGGGCGATGCCGTGGCGCACGAGCGCATGTGCGAGCGCTCGGCCGAGGATGATCCCGGGCCAGACTCCCGCCGCTGAGCCGACCAGGGCGACGATCGTCGCCTCCCACGCGATCATGCGGCGAATCTGACCGGGCGTCGCGGCCACCGCTCGCAGCAGCGCGATCTCGCGCTCGCGCTGCTGGATCGACAGACCCATCGTGCCGGCCACGACGAAGATCGCGATGAACAGCGCCAGTCCGCCGAACGACGCGGTGACGGCGATCAGCTTGGTCCGCGCCTCCTGGAGCTCGGGATACTCGGCGCGGCCGCGTGCGTTCCCCGGTGAGCACCACCGCGCCGGGGGCGGCGGCGTGCAGACGCGAGGCGTCAAAGCCGGGGGCGGCGAGCACACCGATCGCGTCGACCGTCCCCGGATGACCGGCCAGCCGCGCTGCCTCGGCGTCGGTCAGGAAGATCGCCGTTTGCCGCCGGACGAGGTGGCGGGGGCGAGCGACGCCGACCACCGTGACGGTGCGGGCGGCTTCGGTAGACGCGAGGCGCAGCCGCGCGCCGAGCGCGGCGGGGTACCCGGTGACGACTTCGTCGGGTCCGGCGGGTGGCGCGCCCGGCGCTCAGTACGTAGGGGGTCAGCGCGGCGCTGCGCCACCCGTGGGCGAAGGTGGCTCGGCCGCCGAGCCGGGCGGGCGCCGACACGTCGTCGATCGCGGCTCGGACGCCGGCGACGGCCGCCAGCCGAGCGGCGAGCGCGGAGCTCACGCGGGCGCGCTCACCGAGCGGGACGTCGTGGTCGGCGCCGACGATCTGCTGCCCGGTGACCACAGCCGAGGCGGCGGCGTAGCGCTCGACCGGCGGATGGGTCCGCAGCGCGGACTCGAGCATCATGCCGCCGGCCATCACGAGCACGGCCGAGGCGAACAGGGCAATGAGGGCGCCGGCGAACGTTCCGAGGCGGCCGCGGGCACTGAGGATGGCGAGACGTAGCATGGTTCAGCTCCCCAGATGTGCGAGGTGTTCGGCGACCTGGTCGGCGCTGGGAGCCTCGAGCGTCCCAGCGAGCCGCCCGTCGGCGAGCAGGATCACGCGGTCGGCGTGCGCCGCGGCCACCGGATCATGGGTGACCATCACGACCGTGTGCCCGTCCCCGTCCACGACCTCGCGCAGGAGCGCGAGCACGCCACGCCCGGTCTGGGTGTCCAGCGCTCCGGTCGGCTCGTCGGCGAACACGACCTCGGGCCGGGTGACGAGCGCCCGGGCGATCGCGACCCGCTGCTGCTGGCCTCCGGAGAGCTGGGACGGACGGTGGCGCAAGCGTTTGTCCAGCCCGACCCGCGCGGCGACTTCGCGCACCTGCGAGCGCCGCGCGCGGCGACCGTCCAAGCGCAGCGGCAGGCCGATGTTCTGGGTGACCGTCAGCGACGGCATCAGGTTGAAGGCCTGGAAGACGAACCCGATCCGCTCGCGCCTCAGGATCGTCAGCCGCCGCTCACTGAGCCTCGCCAGGTCAGTGTCACCGAGCGCGACGGTGCCGGAGGTTGGCCGGTCAAGCCCAGCCGCAATATGAAGGAACGTGCTCTTGCCCGACCCCGAAGGCCCCATGATCGCGGTGAACGACCCCCGGCGAGAGCCCGATGCTGATCCCGTCGAGGGCGACGACCGCGGCATCACCCTGGCCATGAACCTTGCGGACGTCGCGAAGCGCGACTGCGGGAGCCGATGCGACGGGTCCAGGGATGTGGAGAGTGGAGTGAGACATGTGGTTCCTCGTTGTCGGATTGGGATCGCCGGATCGACCGTGAGGAGGGCGCCCGCCGGCGCCCTCCTTCCGGTCTTATGTCGGAGCGCTAGGTGGCGACGGGCTCGGGCTGCGCGGGCCGCGACGGCGTGGGAGCAGGAGCCTCTGGGGCGGGAGCAGGAGCCTCCGGCGTCACTCGCGGCAGCCACTCGAGCCACTTCGGCAGGTACCAGTTCCAGTCGCCGAGGAGCTTCATCGTCGCCGGCAGCAGCACGCCGCGGATGAGCGTCGCGTCGATCAGGACCGCAACCGCCAGCCCCACGCCGAGCTGCTTGAAGATCAGCAGCGACAGGGTGGCGAAGATCGCGAACACCGAGATCATCACGGCGGCGGCGCTGGTCACGACGCCGGCGGTGGTCTTGATCCCGTGCGTGACCGCCTCCTCGGTTGGCCGTCCGCGGTCGAACGCCTCGCGGATCCGCGTGAGGATGAACACGTGGTAATCCATCGAGAGTCCGAACAGGACGACGAACAGGAATAGCGGCATCCATGGGACGATCGCGCCGTTGGAGTGGAAGCCCAGGAGCGACTGCAGATGGCCGTACTGGAAGATCCACACCAGCACTCCGTAGGCCGCCCCGACCGAGAGCAGGTTGAGCACGATCGCCTTGATCGGGATCACGATCGAGCGGAAGGTGACCAGCAGCAGCAGGAAGGCCGCCGTCAGGACGAAGGCGAAGACGAGCGGCAGGTGCGACTTCATCGTGTCGTTGAAGTCCTTCGAGCCGGCGGTGAACCCACCCACGTCCGCCGTGGCGCTTGGGACCCGCCCGATCGTGGCCGGCACCAGCTGGTCGCGGAGCTGGGCCAGCGCAGCGCTCGATTGCGAGTCGCTGCCATTCCCGGCCAGGGGGATGTCGACCTCCGCGACGGTCCGGTCGGGATTGACGTCGGTCGTGACCGGCTGCTTGAACAGCGGGCTTGCGGCGGCCCGCTTGCGAAGATCGACGATCGCGCGACGACTTGGGGTGAGGTCACGTCGGCCGCGCTGACCGCGACGACGGCGGGGATCGGTCCACCCGGGAAGACCTTCTGGACCTTGTTGTAGGTCTTGACGACGCTCAGGTTCTGCGGCAACGAGTCGGTGCCCGGGGTCGCCGTATGGATGCTGAACGCGGGAATCGCGAGCACGATCAGCAGGCCCGCCGCGGCGATTGCCGAGACCAGCGGGTGTCGCAGACGCGGGAGTCAGGATCCGCGCCCAGATGCCGCTCTCGCCGGCGTTCCACCGCATGTTCTTGATGATCGGGACGCCGCCCTTCTCGACCCGGTCTCCCAGCCAGGCGAGCAGCGCCGGAAGGACCGTCAGCGAGCCGACGACAGCCACCGCGACCACGATGATCGTCCCGGTCGCGAACGACGTGAACGTCGATGCGCCCCCGAGGTACATGCCCGCCATCGCGACCATCACCGTCAGGCCCGAGACGAGCACCGCCCGCCCCGAGGTCGCCGCCGCAGCCGCCAGCGACGCCTGTTCGCTGCGCCCCGATTCGCGCTCCTCGCGCTCGCGGCGCAGGTAGAACATCGAGTAGTCGACGCCGACCGCCAGGCCGATCAACAGGATCACCTCGTTGATCGAGCTGTCAACGGGCGAGAAGTGGCTGGTCACAGCGACCAGGCCGATCGTCGCGAGCACGGCCGTCAACGCGAGCAGAATCGGAATGCTGGCCGCGACCAGGGCGCCGAATGCGAGCAACAGGATCACGAGCGTGATCGGCAGCGAGGTTACGAGCGCCCGGCTGAAATCTTTGCCGATCGAATCGTTCAGCTGCTTGTTGATGCTCGCATCGCCGAACTGCTCGACCGTGAAACCTGGCATTGGCGGCCTGCGCGGCGGCGGTGGCGTTCAGCGTCGCGGCGACCCGATCCGCGGCCTGGTTCTCGTCACCGGCGATCTCGAACCGAAGCAGCGCCGAATGCCCGTCAGCTGAGATCTGTCCGGCGTTGGCCGGCTTGTAGGGGCTCTCGAACGCCTTGGTGTAGGGGACCGCTGCGAGCCGGCGCTGGACGTCGCCGACGGCGGCTCGGAACGAGGGGTCGCTCGCGGTGGCGCTGTTGCTCTGGACCAGCACCTGCTCGACCTGATGCTTCGGGAAGGCGTTGTCGACGGTGCGCGCGGCGCGTCCGGACTCGCCGACCCCGCTCTGGGCGTTCGTCTGGGTCTCAGTCCCGAGCGCGCTGCCGACCATGAACGCGATCAGCGCGAACGCCAGCCAGCCCCAGATGGCCTTCTTGCGATGCTGGGCGCTCCAGCGTCCGGCGCGGGCCGCCAGTCCACGATTAGCGGTTTTGTCAGCACTCATGTCGATCCTCCTCTAGGTTGGGTTTCCGACATGGCGCCAGCCTCCCAGCGGCGGATCTCCCCAACCATGGGGATGGCAGGCGTCCCGGAGGGTCGGCCGGCCACCGGCCGGGGTTCGGGCTGCCACCCCGACGGTGGGGCTAGCCGTATGGATCTGGGAGCGGCCATGGGCGAGAATCACAGCCATGGGCAGAACCGTCCTGATCGTCGATGACCATCCAAGTTTTCGCGCCAGCGCGCGGCGCATGCTCGAGGCCGACGGCTACGACGTAGTTGGGGAGGCTGCGGATGGGACCTCCGCGATCGACGCCGTCCGTGAACTCCAACCCGACGTGGTCCTGCTCGATATCCGGCTGCCCGATCTCGACGGCTTCCGGGTCGCCGAGCGGCTTGCTGTAAACGGGGCGTCGCCCGCGATCGTCCTCACTTCGAGCCGCGACCGATCCGACTTCGGCTACGAAATCGATGCCTGCCCAGCGCACGGCTTCATCCCCAAGAGCGAGCTCAGCGCGAAGGCGATCACCTTGCTGATCAGATGACCAACCCGCGCCGCGCGCTGATCGGGCTCGCCGCAGTTGCCATCGGGGTCGGCACGCTCCTGGTGGTCATCAACGGCGAGCACAACATCCACCGAGGTGCCTATGCGGCCTTGGCACTCGGAACCGGCTGGGGGTTCATCGGCACCGGGCTCTATGCCTCGAGCCGACGTCCCAGAAGCAACATGGGCCTGCTGATGATCGCAGTCGGCTTCGCTGGCCTCTTGAAGGCGCTCGCCTTCTCCAACGACAGCGTCATCTTCACGATCGGCTCGCTCGGCGAACTGCTGATCTACGCGCTGCTCATCCACCTGCTGCTGTCATTCCCGTCAGGACGACTGGACAGCCGGCTCGACCGTGTGCTCGTCGCAATCGCGTACTTCAACACGACGGTGGTTCAACTGGCCGCGTTCGTACTCATTGATCCGCAGCAGGGGTGCGCCCAATGCCCCGCCAATCCGCTGCTGATCGATCACGCCGACACGGCCGCCGGGGTCATTAGCGCGGCGCAGCTGGACATCGCGATCGCAGTCCTGGGCGCGGTCGTGGCGAGCCTCTACCGACGCTGGCGGGACAGCAGCCACAGTCAACGGCGGAGCTTTGCCCCCGTCCTCGCCGTCGGCAGCCTCACCTTCGTGCTTTTGATGGCGTCGCTGATCGTCGAACAGGCCGGCCTGTCGAGCAGCATCGACGACGGGCTGACGCTGGCGCTGTTCGGCACGCTGGCCTGTCTTCCGTTTGCATTTCTGACCGGCCTGCTGCGATTCCGCTTCAGCCAAGTCGAGGCGGTCAGCTCGCTCGTCGCCCGGCTTGGCGGCGGAGTCGGTCGAGGATCGTTGCGGGATGCTCTCGCGGAGGCGCTTGGAGACCCAGAGGTTGAGCTCGCCTATTGGGTGCCAAATCGGGATGCCTACGTCGATTCCGCGGGCCGGCCGATGCAGCTGGATCCGGCGCCGAAGGGAAAAATCGCGACAGTCATCGAGCACGAGGGTCGGCGGGTCGGCGCCATCGTCCACGATGCCGAGCTTGCAGAGGAGCGCGACCTCGTGCGGGCGGTCGGCGCCACCGCAGCGCTCACACTCGAGAATGAGCGGCTGGACGCCGAGTTGCGTGCGCACGTTGACGAGCTCCGCGCCTCTCGCGCGCGGATCGTCACCGCGGGATACGCGGAACGCCAGCGGCTGGAGCGGGACCTCCACGACGGAGCACAGCAGCGGTTGATGGCACTCGGCATCAATCTGCGCCTGGCGCGAGAGCTGGTCACGAGCGATACGCAGGAGGCGGCCGCGCTGCTCGACGCGTCGCTTGAAGAGCTCAACCAAGCGACGCGTGAACTGCGCGAGCTGGCGCGCGGGATTCACCCGGCGGTGCTGACCGACCGCGGTCTCGATGCGGCGCTCAACGGGCTCGCGGGACGCTCCCCGGTGCCGGTAGAGCTAGTCCAGACGCTGGACGAGCGGCTGCCGTCCTCTGTCGAATCCGCGGTCTATTTCGTCGTCGCCGAGGCGCTCACCAACATAGCTCGATACGCCCAAGCTCAAACGGTCCGGGTGACTGTCGTGCGCAGCAACGGCCACGTGGACGTTCAGGTGAGCGATGACGGCGTCGGCGGGGCCGACGCGGCGCACGGATCGGGGCTGCGGGGGCTCTCCGATCGCGTGGCGGCGCTCGACGGCCACCTCGAGCTGACGAGCGCGAACGGCAATGGCACGACCGTGCAGGCGACGATCCCGTGCGGGTGATCGTCGCCGATGATTCGGTGCTGCTGCGTGAAGGGGTCACGCGCATGCTCGAGAAAGCGGGCTTTGAGGTGGTCGGGCATGCGGCCGACCAAGAGGAGCTAATGCGCAAGGCCCGAGCGCACAAGCCCGACGTCGCGATCATCGACATCCGCATGCCCCCGACCCACACCGACGAGGGCCTGCAGGCCGCGCGCGCGATCCGCGAAGAGATGCCCGGCACAGGCGTGGTCGTCCTCTCGGCCTACATCGAAGAGGCGTACGCGCTAGAGCTACTGGCCGAGGACCCCGCCGGAGTCGGCTACCTGCTCAAGGACCGGGTCTGGGACGGGGACCGCTTCGCCGAGGCGGTCCGGAGGGTAGCCGAGGGCGGCTCAGCCCTCGATCCCGAGGTCGTCTCGCACATGCTCGGGCGCCGGCGGGTCCATGCGCCGCTCGAGGAGCTGACGCCGCGCGAGCACGACGTGCTGGGGCTGATGGCCGAGGGACGCAGCAACCAGGCGATCGCCGATGCGCTCGTGATCTCAGGGCGGGCGGTGGAGAAGCATGTGAGCAGCATCTTCACCAAACTCAACCTCCCGCCCGCGCCAGAGGACCATCGCCGCGTCCTCGCGGTACTGGCGTTCCTAGCCAGCTAGCACGACGGACGTACCACGTGCCGCCTCCCGAAGCGTTCGAAAGAGGCGGGCGTGGCGCGGACCGGCCCTCGGGACGTGCTTTCGTGAGCGAGTATGTCTCGCGGCGGGCGGTCCGATGCGACTGGGTTGGGACAGCGAGCGTCGCTACCCGCCGGCGCCGCTGTCTCACCGCCTTGCGGAATCGCCCATAGGCATCGGCGACGGCGGTCGGCCGCGCGTCTGCTCGACCGTCAATTCACACACCCGCGACGACCTCACATAAAGGCGTGGAGCAGCAGCACATGATCAATCGGCGCCCCGACCGGCCAGCCCCGCATCCGTGGCGGCACGGGCATACTGGAACCCGCGCGGCCAGACTCGCAAGGACACTGGCGCTCGCTTTGCCTGCGAGAGGAGTAGCCGCGGCCGTCCCTCATCTCGTGCTCGCTCCGGACGCGTTGGGAGAGTCCGGTCCGGCTGTCAACGCTTGACTGCTCGAAGAGGCCAAGCGGAAGCCGCGCGGCATCTAGCCCTCGGGGTGTCCGATTGCCGATCCTCAGCGACACCGGCGGCGGCAGGCGGGCTGCGCCCGATCAGCAGCGTCGACGCGCCGACTCGCGTCGCACATACGGTGTCCGCACGCTTTTCGCACCCACGGGGGCTATACGAACACCGTGGCCACGGCGCGCAGGCGCGGCACCCCCGCCCGAACGAATGCAGGGCCCGGCTCCGGCCGTGACGAGCGACCTGCTCATCGCCAGGACCAGGGCCACCGGGCAATCGCTGCGGACGGGGGTTTTGCCTAGGCACGCAGGCTCCGTGAGCTGCATGCGCACCGCGCGAGAAGCGAGCGAGCGGTCGATCATGAGCTCACTGCTGGATTCACGAAGCCTGGGCTTGAGGGTGCCGCCGGTCCGGTCGGAGGCTTCCGAGTCGGTCCCGGGGAACTCCGGAAGCGGGACTGGAGGCGTCACCTCGACTTCCCCGTCACTCGCGGGCCGCCCGCCCACCGGTGGCGGATGGTGCGTTGGCGTTTGATGTCGGATCGCGGTTCGAAGTCCCGGCCCGACCAGGCCGCGTTTTTCACTATTGCCTGAGAAGGCCGCTACCGCCGAGGACGGCTAAGACGCTGCCGACAAACAAAAGGAGGCTAGCGAGCACCACTGGCCAGCGACGTTGCAGCCAGGCCCCGCCCTTCTGAAGCCACGGGTCGGCGCGCCTCCCGGCAAGCAACATCACCGCGATGATCGCCAGCAGTGGGACCACGAAGGCAACGTTGTAGAGGAGGAGCAGTCCGATCTCCTGGGGAATGCTTGCGTTCGATGCCACGATCCCAGCGATCACCGCGAAGTACGGAGCAGCAGTTGGCAGCTCGATCGCGGCGATCGATGCCCGGTGACAAACGCTGAGCTCCCACCGCCGCCGTGGCCCGGGAGCTCGCGGCGCGCCAGAGACCGCCGCCCCGTAAAGATCGCCACCGCAACGATCAACAGGACAACGCCCGCGACAAGCTCGATCACGTGCCTGACCGTTCCCTGCGGGTGCGGGACCAGACCCAGCAGCAGCCTCCCTGGGCCGATCGTCAGCACAACTCCGCCGACGACAGTCACGCTGAACACGCCGATCGTGAACTGCGTCACGCGCCAGACGCGCTTTCGCCCGGTCGCGATGTACAGCGCCGGCCCGACCGTGCTGGGGTTGAGCGAGTCCGCGAGGCCCACCGAGATCGCCACACCAACGCGTCGCAGCATCGCTTGCCATCTCCTTCAGCGCCGCAATCGAAAGCAGCCTACTGGCCCCTGCCCGTGTTAGGCCGCAGCGGAGAGCGGGTGTGCGACCAGCGCCAGGTCGCAACCTGGTACTCCCCAGAACTAGGGCTACCGCTCGCTTCTGGTTCCACGAACCAGGGGGCGCGTCGGACGGCGGCCGCGGCGCTTGCAGGTCTGCTGCTTTTGGGTGCCCGGGCGAGCGGAGCGGGAGCCGCCGCTTCGTGGCTGCTGGGGCGACGGAGCGGAGGCCAGGACCGAGCGCGGCAGAATTCCGCTTCGACCCGATCGTTAGTTAGCGCCGACGTGCTAGCAGGCGGACCGACGCGTGCTCGGTTTCCGCGCGTTGCGAGGGCGCTCAACCCGCAGCTCCCGGGCGCCGCGTTCCACACGTTCACGTCCGGGATGGCGTGGCTGGGCGTGGACGACAGCGAGCCGCTGCAGCTGATGCCCGGCGACGTCGTTCTGCTGCCGGCCGGCGCCCGCCACCGCCTGTCATCTGAGCCGGACGGTCGCTGCGTCCCGTTCGATAGCTCGACGAAGGAGCGGCTGATGACGCCGGACGGCGACCTCGCACTCGGCGCCTGCGGCGCGGGGACGACGTTCGTCTGTGCGGCGTTCGACTACGACCTCGAGGTGGGCGCGCCGCTCATGGGCCTCCTGCCGCCGGTGCTTCACGTGCCCGCCGATCCGGTTGCCGGGCGCAGACCTCGCGGCGATCGTCGAGCTGCTGGCGATGGAGGTCGGCGCGCGTCGGCCCGGCTCCCGCGCGGCGGCGGCGCGGCGGTTCGACACGCTCCTGATCGCGGCGATCCGTAACTGGCTCGACCGCCAGGCCGACGGCGAGGCGCCGTCGTGGCCGCGCGCTCGCGACCCGGCGCTGGCGCAGGTCCTGGCCGCGCTGCACGAGCGGCCGGCCGAGCCGTGGACGGTCAAGTCCTCGCACGCGAGGTCCACGTCTCGCGCGCGACGCTCGCGCGGCGCTTCGCGGAGGTCGTGGGCGAGCCACCGCTGACCACCTGCACGCTGGCGCATGCACCTCGCGGCGCAGCGGCTGAAGTACTCCACCGACACGGTCGAGGCGATCGCCCGCGAGGTCGGTACACGTCCGAGTACGCCTTCAACCGCGCGTTCGCGCGGCACTAGCCGCCAGCCCCCCGGCCGCTACCGGCGGCTCGCGAGCGCCGCGTGACGCCAAGCGCCGCGGAACCGGCGCCCGCCACGAGCGCGGCGAGCGCACCGCCGCAGCCCGGCGGTACAAGTCAGGACACCACCAACGAACAGCCCCACTCCAGCGCCGTCAGCGACACGGCATAATCAGCCGTCGCGAGGCCGGCTTTCACGGACCGGCAGACATCACAGCTCAGGGTGCTGTGACGAGGACCGCCGGTGCGGCCCCTGAGTTCGAACCGCAGACCGCTGGCGCGGCGATCGCCGTGACGGAGAGCGCGATCGCGGCGATGGCGATGGCGCGACCGTGTGGCTGTACGGGTCACCAATGCTCCTAGGTCTAGCTGCAGCTCGGGTGGCAAAGCACAGCTCGAAGGCCTGCCACGGTGGCGTTGGACTCGCATTGGGTGTGGGCGCGGGCGATCACCGGGGACGACCTGTTGGGCTAAGTGGGTCGCCCCCGGGGTTACGGTTCCGGCCGATGTCTGCTGGCGACCGAAACGGCTGTCGCCTACGCGGCCCTCTTGGACGGAGCCGGTTTGGAATCACGCGTCCGCGTGTTCGCTCGGTCGCGTGGAGTGCGACCCGGGCGCTGATGCTCGGTTGGCGTGGTCGAGGGCGCGCCGACGGCGCGGCCGACGGTGAAGCCGCGGGGCCGCCCGTCCAGCGACGGGGGCAGCGGATCGCCGACGGCGTGGCCGACGGTGAAGCCGCGGGGCTTCCCGTCGAGCGACGGGGGCAGCGGATCGCCGACCGCGTGGCCGACGGTGAAGCCGCGGGGCTGCCCGTCGAGCGACGGGGGCAGCGGATCGCCGACGGCGTGGCCGACGGTGAAGCCGCGGGGCTGTCCCGTCCAGCGACGCTGGCGTCGGGTCGCCGATCGTGTGGTTGAGATTCTCACCGGCGGCCGGTGAGTGGTAACGAGTGACGTTAGGTGTGTCGCTGTCTTTCATTGCTGATTGCTCCTTGGAGTTGTGCGGTTTGTGTCGCCGTCGGCGTCTGTTATCGCCCAGTGGGCTGCTTTGCAGCGTCGACATGATCGGTGCCTTGCCCTCGGTGCTCAGGTGGTCGCGACGTTGGCGCTGTCGCCGTGCGGTGAGCGGCGGCGCGAGAGCAGCATCGCTCCGCCGACGACGAGCAGCGTCAGCGTGAGGCCGGCGGCGGCGCCGATCGCGGCGTCTCCCCAGTCAAACCCGTTGTCGGGGTTAGCCGACGGGCTCTTCGGGGCCTGGACGCTGACGGGGTGGCCGCTGCCGTAGCCGTTGAACGTCGCCGTGCTGTAACCGCCGGTGGGCCGGCTGTCGTTGTAGCGCGTGCGCTTTCGCGAGCTCGGTCGTCCGCCAACTGCGACGCCGTCACGGGCTTGAGAATCGGCGGGACGCACCGCGTGATGCGCCCCGATGACCTGCTGATCGGGGTTCGGGTGAACCGCAGGGCTTTGGCTGGTGCTCTGGCCTTGCGGGGTGGCGAAGCCCGTGGACGGGTCTACGTGGACCGTCGGGATGGGCTCAACCGGCCGTGCGGAGGCTACTGTCGGCGCCAGCGCGACGATCGCGAGACAGATCGCGACGACTGTGCTGCGTACTGCGAGTCGCATGACTCCTCCTGTGGTTTGAAGATCGCCCCGGTTGGTCGATCTGTGAGGAGAATGAGAGATGCGCTTTCATGCCGGTAACGGTCGCTAACGGTTCGGTAAGGCGGATGGAGTTCCGCATCCTCGGTCCGCTCGAGGTCGCCGACGGGGATGCCACCGTGGCGCTCGGGGGCGTCAGGCAGCGCACGCTGCTGGCGATCCTTCTGTTGAACGCGAACGAGGTCGTATCGGCCGACCGCCTGATCGATGAGCTGTGGGGCGAGCGGTCGCCCGAGTCCGGCCGGTGCGCTCTGCAGGTACGCGTGTCGCAGCTACGCAAGGCGCTGGGGGAAGGCGGCGCTCAGTTGCTCACGCGTGCCGCCGGGTTATGTGCTCTCGCTTGATCGCGACCAGCTCGACCTGCAGCGCTTCGAGCGCCTCGTGCCGGGAGGCGGCGGCCGCCGGGACGCCGCCGCCGCGGCGGCAAGCTGCGCGAGGCGCTGGCGCTGTGGCGCGGTCCGCCGCTCGCCGACTTCGCGTACGAGCCGTTCGCGCAAGCGGCGATCGCCCGGCTCGAGGAGCTCGCCTGCGGCAGTCGAGTAGCGCATCGACGCCGAGCTTGCGCTCGGGCGTCATGCGGAGCTGGTCGGCGAGCTGGAGGCGCTCGTCGCGCGAGCATCCCTGCGCGAGCAGCCTGCGCCGCGCAGCTGATGCTCGCGCTGTATCGGTGCGGGCGGCAGGCCGAGGCGCTCGAGCGCCTACCGGCACCAGCGCTGAGCTTTCGGACGAGCTCGGCTTGGAGCCGGACCCGAGCTGAAGGAGCTCCAGACGGCGATCCTAAACCAGGACCCTCGCTGGGCGCCGGCGCGCCTGCTCGTCTTTCTCCCGCCAGGCTACCCGCAACGGCAGTGATCCCTGCCGGCGAGCCGCGATGAGATCTCGTTGACGGCGAGCGCGATCGCGCGTCCCGAGCCGCCGTGGAGCCCGGCGCCGCGCCAGGCGCGCAAGGTGGTGACGGCGCTGTTCTGCGACGTGACGGGTTCGACCGCGCTCGGCGAGGAGCTTGACCCGGAGGAGCTGTCGCGGGGTGATGAGCCGCTATTTCGCGGAGATCCGGGCGACGATCGAGCGCCACGGCGGCACGGTCGAGAAGTTCATCGGCGACGCGGTGATGGCGGTGTTCGGGATTCCGCGCGTGCACGAGGACGACGCGTTGCGGGCCGTGCGGGCGGCGGCCGAGATCCGCGAGCGGCTGCCCGCGGTCGCGGAGGAGGTCGGGTGTGGCGCTGCGCTTTCGCACCGGCGTGAACACGGGCCTGGTGCTCGATCGGCGAGGGAGAGAACCTGGCGATCGGCGATGCGGTAAACGTGGCGGCGCGGCTGGAGCAGGCCGCGCAGCCCGGGGAGATCCTGCTCGGCGAGGAGACGCTGCGGCTGGTCCGCGACGCGGTCGAGGTCGAGCCGCTCGAGCCGCTCGCGCTGAAGGGCAAGTCCGAGCCGGTCGCCGGCGTTCCGGCTGCTGGACGTCGATCCGGCCGCGCCGGGCGTCGCGCGCGCGCTTCGACGTGCCGCTGGTCGGGCGCGAGCGCGAGCTGCGCGCTGCTGCGCGAGGCATGGGATCGGGCGGTCGCGCGAGTCGGGGTGTCACCTGTTCACGCTGCTGGGGGCGGCCGGCGTGGGGAAGTCGCGGCTGGTCGCCGAGCTGTTCTCGGACGTCGGCGACGACGCGCGCGTGCTGCGCGGGCGCTGCCTGCACTACGGCGAGGGGATCACGTTCTGGCCGCTGGTCGAGGCGCTGATCGCCGCTCGGCGAGCGCGGCCGACGCTGTGCTGGAGCGCCTGCGAGCGGCGGCGCGGCGACGCCCGAGGAGCTGTTCTGGGAGGTCCGGCGGCTGCTCGAGTCGCTCGCCGCCGAGCGGCCGGTGATTCTGCACGTCGACGACCTGCAGTGGGCGGAGCCGATGCTGCTGGATCTGCTCGATCACATCGTCGAGCTCTCCCGGGGCGCGCCGATCCTGCTGCTGTGCACAGCGCGCCCGGAGCTGCTCGAGGACCGTCCCGGCTGGGGCGGCGGCAAGCTCAACGCCACGACCGTGCTGCTCGAGCCGCTCGCGACTGCGGAGTGCGAGGCGCTGCTCGAGCTGCTCGGCGATGGGCTCGATCCGCAGACGCGCGGCGCGGGTGATCGCGGCCAGCGAGGGCAACCCGCTGTTCCTCGAGGAGATGGCGGCGCTCGCGCGCGAGCGCGGCACGTCGACGGTGCCGCCGACGATCCAGGCGCTGCTGGCGGCGCGGCTCGAACGGCTCGCCGCCGAGGAGCGCGAGGTGCTGGAGCGCGGCGCGATCGAGGGCGAGGTCTTTCACCGCTCGGCGGTGCGAGCGCTCTCGGGCGAGCGCGCCGACGACCGAGGTCGACTCGCGGCTGGCGGGCCTGGTGCGCAAGGAACTGATCCGCCCGCACCCCGCGACGATCCGTGGCGACGACGCGTTCCGCTTCCGCCACCTGCTGATCCGCGACGCCGCCTACGACGCGCTGCCGAAGGCGACGCGCGCCGAGCTGCACGAGCGGTTCGCCCACTGGCTCGAGGAGCAGGCCGCGGCGACCTCGTCGAGCTCGACGAGATCGCCGGGTGGCACCTCGAGCAGGCGGTGCGCTACCGGCGGGAGCTCGGTCAGAGCCCGGACGAGGCGCTCTCGCGCGACGCCGCCGAGCATCTGCACGCCGCCGGCCGACGCGCGCGCGAGCGTCGCGATGTGCCAGCCGCGAAGCATTTGCTCGAGCGCGCGCTGGCGCTCGCTCAGGAGGGCGAGAGGCGCCGAGCTCTGATCGCCGCCGACCTCGCCGAGGTCCTGGTCGAAGCAGGGGAACTCGCGAGCGCAGACCAGCTCCTCACGGAGGTCGAGCACGACCCCGATGTAAGCGCGGTCGCTGCGCTCACCCGATTCGAATGGATGATGAGCGTACGACCGCCAGGTACCACGAGCACGATCAAGTCGCGGCTCCCCGGGATGCTTCATGATCGCCTGGACCTCGTTGTTCTTGAGCACCCGGTCGATGCGGGCCTTCTCGACGTTCAGGATCTTGCCCCGGATCGGCAGGATCGCCTGGAAAAGCGGATCTCTCCCGCCCTTGGCCGAGCCGCCCGCCGAGTCGCCCTCGACGACGTAGATCTCGGTCCGCGCCGGGTCGGTCGACTGGCAGTCGGCAAGCTTGCCGGGCAGCGAGGTGGATTCGAGCAAGCTCTTGCGGCGGGTCAGATCACGGGCCTGCCTGGCGGCGATCCTGGCCCGCGCCGCCTGGGTGGCCTTGTTGATGACCTCCTTGGCCTCGCCGGGGTTGCGGTCCAGCCAGTCACGCAGGTGCTCGTTGACCACCCGCTGCACGAACGACTTGGCCTCGGTGTTGCCGAGCTTGGTCTTGGTCTGGCCCTCGAACTGCGGCTCGGCGAGCTTGATCGAGACGATCGCGGTAAGGCCCTCTCGCACGTCCTCGCCGCTGAGGTTCTCGTCCTTCTCCCGCAGCAGCTTCTGCTCGCGCGCGTACCGGTTGATGATCGACGTGAGCGCGGCGCGGAAACCCTCCTCGTGCGTGCCGCCCTCGGCGGTGTTGATCGTGTTGGCGAAGGTGTGGACCGACTCCGAGTAACTGCCCGTCCACTGCATCGCGATCTCCACCGCGATGCCCTGACCGTCCTCAACGAACTCGATCACCGAACCGTGCACCGGCTCCTTGGAGGCGTTCAGGTAACGGACGAAGTCCGCGATCCCGCCGTCGTATCGGTATCTCACGACATGCGGCTCACCGTTGATGTGGTCAGGCCGCTCGTCGGTGAGGGCGATCGCCAGGCCCCGGTTGAGGAACGCCATCTCCTGCATCCGCCGCGACAGGGTCTCGAAGTTCCACGCGGTGGTCTCGAATACCGACTCGTCCGCCCAGAACGTGACCGTCGTGCCGGTCTCGTCCGTGGGCCCGCCCTTGACGATCGGCCCGGTCGGATGGCCCACGCGGTAGGACTGCCGCCAGACGTAGCCGTCCCTGCGAACCTCCACGTCGAGACGGGAGGACAGGGCGTTGACCACGGAGACGCCGACGCCGTGCAGCCCGCCCGAGACCGCGTAGGACTTGCCGTCGAACTTGCCGCCCGCGTGCAGGGTGGTCAGTACGACTTCGACCGCGGGCCGCTTTTCGACGGGGTGCAGGTCGACCGGGATGCCGCGGCCGTTGTCGACCACCATGACACCGCCGTCGGCGAGCAGCGTGACGTCGATGCGGTCGCAATAGCCGGCCAGGGCCTCGTCGACCGAGTTGTCCACAACCTCGTACACCAGGTGGTGCAGGCCGCGCTCCCCGGTCGAGCCGATATACATGCCGGGGCGCTTGCGAACGGCCTCGAGTCCTTCGAGGACCGTGATCGAGCGTGCGTCGTAGGACAAGTGGGAACTCCTCCTGCTGGGGCTCCTCTTCCTGAGGATGGGCGCCGCGAGGCCCGCGCGATTGCTCGCCTCTGTGCTGGCCTTCTCTGCTGGCCTTGTGTGCTGGCCTTTCTGTGCTGGCCGTGCTGTAGTTGGCCGTGCTGGAACTTGCCCTGCTGGGCCGGCTCCTCTTGCCCGCTCGCCACGCGCATGCGCGTTTGCTCGCGGACTCGACTGCTCGCATACCTGCGCGCGCACACGCGCGCGCAGCAATCGCGGTGGGTCGTCTTTCCCGGGGCGCACAACCATGTTACCCGGCAGAAGCAGTTCCCTGGGCCAGTAACAGGCCGCTCGGTAACCTCTTTACGAGCCTAGAGCGCTCATTCGCGGCCGAACGGCGCGAGCGTGAACCCCCCTACGCGGAATTGGAGTCGGTCACCCGTACGTGTCACGTGGCCCGCGCTCATCGCGTACCCGCCAGCCGCCGCGCCGCGACCATGACTCACCTGACGGCCCGCGGACGCGGACCCGCTGCACCGTGCCGTCGCCGAGCTCCGCGTTGAGCCGCCGCACCAGCTGACTGGCCAGCAGCCGCAGCTGTGTCGCCCACGCCGTGGAATCCGCGACGATCACGAGCTCACCGCCGGTGAAACTGTCTGGGCGCGCGTGCGCCGCCAGATCCGTGCCGACGATCTGCGCCCAGCGGCCGAAGGCGCCGCCCACTGCGGCACGCTGCCGCCATCCCTGGTCGGCCAGCAGCCCGTCGATCGCCGTGCCCAACGGCTGCGGGTCATCCCGGCGCTGGCGGGCCGCCCTGCGCAGCCTGGGATCACTGCGCAGCCCGGGATCACCAAGTCGCCCGGGATCACCGCGCAGCCGTTCGGGATCATCGGGTGTCACCGGTTCGTCGGGCCGCACGCGGCTATCGCGTGCGGCCGGGCGCATGCCCTTGGCCGCTGCGTCGGCCCTGGCCTCGGCGAGTGCACGGCGCGCGCGCTCCAGACCGTCACCGGGCACGTTCCACCACCCCGTCGCAGATCGTAAACCTCGCGCCCGCGAGCGCGCCAGGCACGTCGGCGGCGGCCGCCGCCGTGACCAGGGCCTGCTCCGCGGCGACGGCAAGCTCGGCCAGCCTTTCCCTGCGGCCGGGGTCGAGTTCGGCGAACACGTCGTCGAGCAGCAGCACCGGATCCTCGCCCTCCGCGCGCAGCAGGTCATAGCTGGCGAGCCGGAGCGCGAGGGCGAGCGACCACGACTCACCGTGACTTGCGTAGCCGCGGGCGGGAAGCTCTCCGATACTGAGCTCGAGCTCGTCCCTGTGCGGGCCGGTCAGGCACACTCCCCGGTCGAGCTCGGCCGCGCGGGATCTTGCGAGCGCCTCGCGCAGGGCTCCCGCCAGGGATTCCCTGTCCGCGGCGTACCCGTCCGCGCGGCCGCCTCCTGCGGCTGCCCGCGGCGCGGCTTCGCCTTCCGCGGCTCCCGGAGCGGGGGCTGGCGTGAGCACACCGGCGTCGCCCGCGCCGGTGCCGCCGAACGAGGTGCGGTAGCGGATCCCGGCCTGTGCCGGGTCGTCGGCAAGCTGCCCGTACGCGGCGGTCACGAGTGGGCGCAGCCGTGCCACGAGTTCGAGGCGCCCGACGAGCAGCTCGGCGCCCGCGAGGGCGAGGTGCTCGTCCCAGGTGTCAAGCGTAGTGAGCATCCCCGCGGACGCCTGGCCGCTGAGATGCCCGCCGTGCCCACCGCGCCCATTTCGATACGCCCCTTTCAGGCCTGCGGACTTCAGCAGCGCCGTCCGTTGCTTGACGACCCGCTCGTAGTCTGCGCGAACCGCGGCGAACCGGGGCGACCGGGTGACGAGGAGATCGTCGAGAAACCGGCGGCGCTCGCCAGGATCGCCCTTGACCAGGGCGAGATCCTCGGGCGCGAACAGCACCGTGCGCAGGGCGCCGATGACCTGCCGGGGCTGGCGGACCGCCGTCCTGTTGAGCCTGGCCCGGTTCGCGCGGCCCGGGTTGATCTCCAGTTCCACCAGCGTGCGAGCGGCCGCCGAGTCGATTTGCACGCGCACGATGGCTCGCTCGGCACCGCGGCGCACCAGCGGCGCGTCGGTGGCGGTGCGGTGGCTCCCGAGCGTAGCGGCGTAGCCTACGGCCTCCACGAGGTTGGTCTTGCCGTGGCCGTTCGGCCCGATGAAGCCGGTCACTCCAGGGCCGAGCTGCAAGTCCACAGCGGGATAGGAGCGGAAGTCAGTCAGCGCGATCCGCGACACGTGCACGCTAGGAGGCTACGTTCCCGACGTGGCTATCGCAGCAAAGGTCAGTAACGGACGTGTCGGCCATCCGCGCGTGGGGGCGGCATGCCACGCGGACACGGTCCGCGGCTGTCCCCGGGCTGTCCCCCCTAGCCGCCCCCTAGCCGGCGAGCCTGATCGGCATCAGCAGGTACCTGTAGTCCGGCTGCCCGGGATCGTCGCCCGCGGGCTTCCCGGTGATCACGGCGGGCTTCGACGGGATCGTGAACGAGATCCGCGCAGTATCAGAATCGATCGCGGTGAGCCCGTCAAGGAGATACTGCGGGTTGAAGGCGATCTGGATGTCATCGCCTTCAAGTGAGGCATCGAGCGCCTCGACCGCCTGTGCCTCGTCGCCGGTACCTGCCTCGAGCACGAGTTGCCCGGCCGAGAACGCCAGCCGTACCGGCGTGCTGCGTTCGGCCACGAGGGACACGCGCTTGACGGACTCGATGAACGCCGCCGTCTGAAGCTCGGCCACCGCGTTGACCTGGTCGGGCAGCAGCGAGCGGAATTTGGGGAACTCGCCGTCGAGCAGGCGCGTGGTGGTGCGGCGGCCGCCGCCCTCGAAACCGATCATCCCCTCACCTCTCCCGGTGTCGGCACCGGTCTGACCGGTCAGGCCCTGACCCGGCAGACCCAGCGCGATCGAGACCTCCGCGCCTGAGGTAAGCGAGCGGGCGGTGTCGGCCAGGGTACGGGCGGGCACGAGCGCGGCCGCGCTGATGCCCGGCTGACCGGGGTTCCAGCGCAGTTCACGGACGGCGAGCCGGTACCTGTCAGTGGACGCAAGCGTGATCGTGTCGCCGTCGATCTCGACCCGGACACCGGTCAGCACGGGCAGGGTGTCATCGCGCCCCGCCGCGACTGCCACCTGGGTGACCGCCGCCGCGAAGATGTCGCTTCCCACCGAACCGGTCGACGGCGGCATCTGGGGCAGCGTCGGGTAGTCCTCTACCGGCATCGTGAGCAGGGTGAAGGTCGCGCTGCCGCAGCTCAGCACGACTTTCGAGCTGTCCGTGGCGACCTCGACGGGGCGGTCGGGCAGGCTGCGGGTGATCTCCGCGAGCAGGCGGCCGGAAACCAGGACCGTGCCTGGTTCCGCCGTCGTCACCGGCAGGCTCACCTCGGCGGAGACCTCGTAGTCGAAGCTGGAGACGTTGAGCGCGTCATCGGCTTGCATCCGGATGCCCGCGAGCACCGGCACGGACGGCCGGGACGGCAGGGTGCGTGCGGTCCATGCCACCGCATCGGCGAGCACGTCGCGATCAACCCGGAACCTCACTTGGAGCCGCCTCCTGATTCGGTGTGTTTCATCACGCTCTCCTGGGTAGTAGCCGTGCTGCCCGCTCGTGCCCACGTGCCACCGGTCCGGCCTGCGGAAGGGCGGACCTGCGAACCCATCCGGAGGCACCGCCGCCTTGCGCCAGGCTGGTGGCCCGTGTGGCGCACGGTTTTGCTGTTGACTGCGGGATAGATAGAAGAATCGTCGTAGTCATAGGGACAGTGGAAACTGGGGACGACGGCCGTTCGCGCAGGCCAGCGGTCATTTCGGTGTCCACAGGGGTGGTGGAGGAACCTGCGGCGGCCGACTGCGGCCTGGGGACGGCCGGCCGGGGCGAGGGGGGCGGCCACATCTTTTCCCCCGTCTGTCCCGACGTAATCCACAGGCTTATCCCCAGCCTGTGTGTACCGATTGTGACGCCGTTGATGCGCTTGCCGATTCTTGTGCGGCGTCTCGGCGGCGCCGTCACAGCAGAGGGCATTGCAGCAGAGGGCATTGCAGCAGGTGCCTTCGCGGCCGCCACCCGCACGCCGCATGCGGTCAGGTCCGGCACTGCCGCGGCCGGTGCTTTCGCGGTGGATCTCATCAGCTCGACCTGGCCTGCTGCTTGATCCGGTTGGTGAGCTCCGTCACCTGGTTGTAGATGGATCTGCGCTCGGCCATCAGGGAGCGGATCTTGCGGTCCGCGTGCATGACCGTCGTGTGGTCGCGGCCGCCGAATTGCTGGCCGATCTTCGGCAGGGACAGATCGGTAAGCTCGCGGCACAGATACATGGCGATCTGGCGGGCGGTGACGAGCACCCGCGACCGCGAGGTGCCGCACAGGTCGTCGATGGACAGGCCGAAATAGGAGGCGGTCTGCCCCATGATGGTCGTCGCGGTGATCTCCGGCCCCTGCGCCTCGGGGATGAGGTCCTTCAGGACGATTTCGGCGAGTTGCAGGTCGACCGACTGGCGGTTGAGGCTGGCGAACGCGGTCACCCGGATCAGCGCACCCTCAAGCTCGCGGATGTTGGTCGAGATCCGGCTCGCGATGTACTCGAGGACCTCTGGTGGCGCGTTCAGGCCCTCCTGGATGGCCTTCTTTCGCAGGATCGCGATCCGCGTCTCGAGCTCAGGCGGCTGGACATCGGTGAGCAGGCCCCACTCGAACCGGCTTCGCAGTCTGTCCTCGAGAGTCACGAGGCGCTTCGGCGCGCGGTCACTGGAGATCACGATCTGCTTGCTTGCGTTGTGGAGGGTGTTGAAGGTGTGGAAGAACTCCTCCTGGGTTCCTTCCTTGTTCTCGAGGAACTGGATGTCGTCGACCAGGAGGATGTCGACGTCGCGGTAACGGCGCCGGAAACCGTCCTGCTTGCCGTCTCTGATCATGTTGATGAAGTCGTTGGTGAACTCCTCCGAGCTCACGTACCTGACCCGCGCCCCCGCGTAGAGGCTCTGCGCGTAGTGGCCGATCGCATGCAGCAGGTGGGTCTTGCCCAGCCCGGAGTCGCCGTAGACGAACAGCGGGTTGTACGCCTTGGCCGGGGCCTCGGCCACCGCCACCGCGGCGGCATGCGCGAAGCGGTTGCTCGACCCGATGACGAACGTCTCGAAGGTGTATTTGGGGTTCAGCCGCGCCTGCGCCGGCCGGGCGTTGGCGTGCCGCGCCTGGCCGGCGTGACCGGCCGGGCCCAGGTGGCTGCCCGGATCCGCGAGGCTGGCCGGCCCGGCCGGATCGAAGCGGCCCGCCTGATCGTGTTGCCCGAGATGACGTGCCTGGTCGGGGGGGCCGAGGTGACGCTGGTCGGGGGGGCCGAGGTGGCGCTGCTGGCCCGCGCCGGGCAGGCCGGCCAGGCGGCGACCGTCGGCGCCACCGTGCTCGATCGCGTGCCCCGCCAGCGGATCGTGCTCGTCCTGGCGCGGCCCTGGTCCGTCCGGGCGCCCGCTCGCCTGCGCGGGCAGTACGGGTGCGGCATCCGCCACTGCCGGGTCGACGGTCACCGCGAGCTGGATGCTGCGGCCGAGTTCCCTGGACAGCGCGTGTGTCACGAGGGTCCGCAGCCGGGTTTCCAGCTGCTCCTTCGCGAACTCGTTCGGCGTTGCGATGAGCGCGGTGTTCTCCACCAGGCCAAGCGGCCTGGTGAGGTTGAGCCAGGCCCGCTGGTGCGCCTCCAGCTGGATATCCGCCAGGCCTGCGAGCGACCGCGCCCACACCTCGGCTAGATCAGTTTCACTCATCGCTGGCCCGCCCTCCCGCGCCGGCCGCTGCCGGTGCATGCCGCCGTCCTGCCGAGACGCGGTGGTCACCCGTCCCCGCTGGCCGGTGCCACAACCCGGCGCCCGTGCGGCCGGTGCCCCATAACCCGGTGCCCAGCAAGCCGGATGACCCGGTGCCGGATGACCCGGTGCCAGGCGATCCGGTGCCAGGCGATCCGGTGCCCGCAGCCCCACATGTTGTTCACAGCTTTATCCACAACTTGTGCACGGCAGCCGTGGCGGCGACCGGTCGCCCGCACGGTCCCGGTCGGGCGACCGTAACCCCATGCGATGCATGTCTTCAAGCCGTTGTCCACAGCCTAGAGGCGCGAGGTGGCCCGCGTCGGGTAAACCGGCCTCTCGGCGTGCTGGCCTGGTTTGACCTGCACACGAGTCAGCCGTAACGTACTAGGACCGGGCCGGGATCTGGCAGTTTTGGCGTGCCCGCTGTCGGCTCGCCGCTTCGGCCACGCGTGCCGGATGTGGGCGGCGCTTTCAGCGGCGAGACCCGGGCTGTGCGCAGGTTATTGGGCGCGCAGTGTTGGGCGCGCAGTGTTGGACGCAGTGTTGGACGCACAGTGCAAACCGCCGGACTTAGCTCAGCCGTGACCCTGACCAGACCAGCAGCACCGCACCTGGAGCCGCAGTGAGTAAGCGCACCTTTCAGCCGAACAACCGCCGCCGGGCGAAGACTCACGGGTTCCGGCTGCGCATGCGAACGCGCGCGGGGCGTGCGATCCTTGCGGCGCGCCGCAAGAAGGGCCGGGCAAGCCTGAGCGCCTGAGCGGGCTGCGGTCAACGACCCAATCCCCTTAGTGCGTACCTTCTCCATCTAGTGCGTACCCTTCTCCAAGCCGAGGGCAATATCGTGCTTCCCGCTGCGGCCCGGATGAGGCGGCGCCAGGAGTTTGAGCTGGCGGTCCGCCGGGGCAAGCGCGCCAGCGGCCGGCTGCTCACCGCGCACCTTCTGGCCGGCGATGACGAATCGGCCCGGGCTGATGCGGCTTACCCGAGGATCGGGTTCGTTGTCACCCGCGCGGTCGGGGGAGCGGTGGTCAGAAATCGTGTCAAGCGGCGGCTTCGTGAGGTGGCCCGAGTGCGCACCGGATGGCTTCCAGCGGGTAGCCTGCTTGTCATCCGTGCCAATCCCCGGGCAGCGGACGCACGCCAGCGAGATCTCGCCGCCGAACTCGATCTGGTACTCGGCAGGTTGCTTCGGCGGCAGGTTAGGGCGTGACATCGGCGATGAGCGCGCGACACGCCACGCATGATGCGGGACCGGATGCGACGGCGACGTGGGCAGCGTGGCTGCTCATGCGGCCAATCATCGGCTACCGGCGGCTGATCGGCCCAGTGCTCGCGCCGCGATGCAGGTTCGAGCCGTCGTGCAGTACCTATGCGCTTGAGGCGTTGCGCCGGCGCGGCGCGCTCCGTGGCTCGTGGCTCGCGGTCCGGAGGATCGGGCGTTGCCATCCCTTCCACCGGGGAGGTTACGATCCGGTGCCCGACCGGAAGGTCGCCGCCATGCGGCCTGGGAGCTGAAGATGTCGAAGAAAGCGAAAGGGAGCTAGGCGTGCAGCACCAAATCGCCTCGGCGAGCCTCAATCCGTTGGGGCTGCTTGACTGGCTGTACGCCGCCGTCGCGTGGGTCATCATGCGGATCCACGCCGCGCTTTCGCCTGTCTTCGGTCCAGCTAGCGGCTGGACGTGGGGCCTGACGATCGTGTTGCTGACCGTCTTCGTCCGGTTGCTGCTCTTCCCGCTGTTCGTGAAGCAGATTCACGCACAGCGGAAGATGGCGGATCTCGCGCCGCAGATGCAGGAGATCCGGAAGAAGTACAAGTCGGACAAGCAGAAGATGAACCAGGAGGTGATGAAGCTCTACCAGGAGAACGGCGCGAACCCGCTCGGCGGATGCCTGCCGCTTGTGGCGCAGTTCCCTGTGTTCATCTCCTTGTTCACCGTGCTCAGGGCCATCGCGGATTGGGTGCCGGGGACCAAGCCGAAGTACGGGCTGACCGTCGCCGTCGTGGAGAGCGCGCAGAAGGCGCACATTCTCGGCGTCACTGTAGCCACGAGATTCATCTCCAACGCCAGGGAACTGCACGCGCAGGGGGTGAACCCGGTCACCGCGAAGGTGGTGATCGGGCTCGCCGTGATCCTCAGCGGGACGACGACGTATCTGACGGTGCGGCAGAGCATGCGGCGCAACCTCGTCGCAGGAGCTACGGCCAGCGACAACCCGATGATGCAGTCGCAAAAGATGATGGCCTACGTGGCGCCGCTGTTCGCCCTCACCGGCCTCTACTGGCAGTTCGGCCTGGTCATGTACTGGCTGACGACGAACTTGTGGACACTCGGGCAGCAGCACTACATCTTCAGCAAGTACCCGCCGCCAGCGCCGGCAGGCGCGGCAGGCGGCCAGGGTGGCGCGGGCCCGGCAGTTACCGGAGGTGGCGGTCCGAAACGCGCTGGTGGTCAGGGCAGCGGGCGCCCGGCAGTTGCCGGTAGTGGTGGCGGCGCCAAACGCGCTGGCGGCGATGGCGCCGGCAAAGGCGGAGCCGGAACGACGCGCGACGGGCAGGGCCGCCCCGGGTTGGGTAAGTTGCTACGGATACGTCCTGAGCCGGAACCGGAGCCGCCGCCTTCGCAGGAACAACCTAAGGTGGTGCGGCAGCAACCGGTGCGCCAGCCCCGCAGCAAACGGACCGGCAAACGGTGAAGTTCCCCAGGTGCTGGATAAGGAGCTTGTGGTGAGTCAATCCGAGACGGTTACTGGCATTCCCGCCGGGATGGTGGGCGCCGGGTCAATCGCCCCGGCGGATGCGGCTGTGACAGGTCCGGCCGCGACAGACGATTCCGGATCCAGTCTGGATGATGGGCCAGAAGAGCAGGAGCCAGGCAAGGTCGACATGGCGGCACTCGAGCAGGAGAGTGAGATCGCGGCCGACTACGTGGAAGGCCTGCTGGACATTGCGGATCTCGATGGCGATATCGACATGGACGTCGAAGGAGACCGCGCGCTTGTGTCCGTCGTGGGCGTCACGCTTGATGAGCTTGTCGGCGCGCACGGCGAGGTGCTCGAGGCACTCCAGGAGCTGACGAGGCTCGCGGTGCTCCGCCAGACCGGCGAGCGGAGCAGGCTCATGCTCGACGTCGGGGGATACCGGCAGCGGCGCCGGGCGGAACTGGCGGAGGTTGGCAAGGACGCCGCCGAAGAGGTCAAGCGGACTGGCATAGCTAAGGCGCTCAACGCGATGACACCGTTCGAACGGAAGATCATCCATGATGCGGTCGCCACGGTTGGCCTGCGCAGTGAGTCGGAAGGTGAGGATCCGGATCGGCACGTGGTGGTGCTTCCCGCAGCCGAGTGACGCCGAGGGCCCCGGTCGCCAGGAAAGGTCTTCCACATGACGTCCGGCCGCTGTGGATATCTGCCCGGCACGCCGGATCAGCGCGCGGCAGCCGATGTCGATGCGAGTGTGGTTCCTCCGCCACCTGCGTCGGTGCGTGAGATCTTCGGTGACAAGCTCGGGGCCGTGCAGCGGTACGTGGCGCTACTGGCCGGACCGGCCGCCGACCGTGGCCTGATCGGCCCGCGTGAGATCGATCGCGTCTGGGAGCGGCACATTCTCAACTGCGCGGTGGCGGCCGAGCTGGTGCCGGCTTCATGCACGCTTGTGGATATCGGTTCTGGAGCGGGTCTGCCGGGAATCGTGCTCGCGATCCTCCTTCCGGACGTGTCGGTGATCTTGGTTGACTCGATGCTCAGGCGATCGGTCTTTCTCAGTGAATGTGTGAAAGAGCTTGGTCTGGCCAATGTGGAGGTGCGCCGCGGCAGGGCTGAGGACCTGGCCGGCGAGCTTTCCGCTGATGTGGTGATCGCGCGTGCGGTAGCACCCCTGCGCAGGCTCGTTGAATGGGCGGTGCCGCTGGTCAGGCCCGGTGGCACAATTCTCGCGATAAAGGGCGATCGGGCACGCGAGGAACTCGGGGAGGCACGGAGCGTTTTGCGGGCGCTTGGCGTCCGGCAGGCAGAGATTCTGGCGGTCGGCCAGGATAAGGTCGAACCCGAGACCGTGGTTATCCGGATCGTCACCGGGGGCGCGAAGGGCGGGCGGTCCCGGGAGAGCCGTACGGGCTCGGCATGACGCCCTGCACTTGAGGCCTTGTGTTGCGGGGATTCTTGTGTTGCGGGGATTACGGGGAGGAGAGGAGCGCGAGGATGGCGGAGGCACCGGGTCTCGGCTGGCCTGAGCGTTGTGCGGGGGATGTTCTTGCGGAGCCCGGTGAGGGCGTGGGCTGGCCTGTTTCACGTGAAACGAATTCGGAGAATACGGTCATGAGGTTGGCTGTGGATGGCACGCCCGTATTGGTGGCGGATAATCCGGTAGCGACGGTCCCGGATGTGACAGGCATGGCCGACGCCGATGGCGATGGTGCGGCGATGGCGCGCGGTGCCGAGACAGAGCTAGCCGCATTGGGGAGGCACTCGGGGAACGGGTGGCCCCGCCCGGCATCGTGCCGGGTCATCACGATCGCGAACCAGAAGGGCGGCGTGGGTAAGACGACCACGGCCGTGAATCTGGCCGCGGGCCTGGCACTGCACGGCGCGCGGGTGCTCGTGATAGATCTCGATCCGCAAGGGAACGCGTCGACGGCGCTGAATGTTGACCACCACGCGGGAGTTCCGTCGATCTACAACGTGCTTGTCGACGATCTGCCGCTCGCCTCGATCGTCCGGCAGGCGGAGGAAGTCGGTGGGCTCTATTGCGCGCCTGCCACGATCGACCTGGCAGGTGCGGAGATCGAATTGGTCCCGATGGTGGCGAGAGAGACGAGGCTGTCCCGGGCGCTCGCACGGTACGACCGTTCGGACCTCGACTACATCTTTGTGGACTGCCCGCCGTCACTTGGCCTGTTGACGGTCAACGCGCTTGTCGCGGCCGTGGAGGTGCTAATTCCCATTCAGTGTGAGTACTACGCGCTGGAGGGATTGGAGCAGCTGCTCCGCAGCGTCGAACTGGTGCGGGACCACCTGAACCCCAAGCTTGCGCTGTCGACCATCCTGCTGACGATGTACGACGCGCGCACGCGGCTCGCGGCACAGGTAGCGCAGGACGTTCGGGCCCACTTCGGCGACGTTGTGCTCGGCCCTGTGATCCCGCGCAGCGTTCGTGTCTCGGAGGCTCCGAGCTACGGGCAGTCGGTGCTGAGCTACGACCCAAGCTCAAGTGGCGCGCTCGCCTACATTGAGGCGGCGAGGGAGCTCGCGCTGCGCAACAAGCGTTCCAGCGCCGCGGACTAGCGCCTGCCGGATCGGGCGGCTGGCGATTGGGCGGCTGGCGGTTCGGACGGTTCCGTTCCACCCTGGTCGGACGGGGTCGGCTGGCTGTGTCTCTCACGCGGGTCGGCGGCTGGGCTGGCTGCGTCTCTCGCGCGGGCCCGCAGGTGGGCTGGCTGTGTCTCGCGCGGGCCCGCGGGTGGACTGGTTCTGTCCCGCCGGCCCGCGCGATTCCGTGGCGCCTCCCGCGCTCCAGCCAGCTGGATGGCTGCCAGCCCGGGGGGCCGACCCCCCGGAAACCCCCGCCCGGCAGATTGCGCCCGCGCCCGCCCTCAGTCCCTGACGACGGTGACCTGAAGCTCGGTCACACCCTTGTGGGCCTGGTCCGGGTGATAGTCGAGATACACCTCCCGGTGATAGCCGACAGGGCGGTATCCGTGGTCTTCGATCCAGCGCGCCAGGGTCTGCAGGCTTTCGAGCACGTCGTCCATCGCGCCATGGTGGATGATGGTCGCGGCCGACCGGATCGCGGGAAGGTCCACGACCGTGAATTCGTAGCGGGGATCCGGGTCTGCGGTGACGGGCATTCCAGCGTGCACGACGACCGACTCACCTGATTCACCCGGCTCTGGTTCGTAGTAGGCGATCGCCGGGCCATCAGGCGCCACACTGGCTGCCTGGAGCCGCCGGAACAGTTCCAGGTAGAGCGGTGAGATGGTTGGCCCGATGTCCTCAGGGCCGTAACTGGCGGCGATGGCCGTCAGTTCGGCGATGCGGATCGGGGTGACTTCCTTGAGTACGACGTCCTCTGTGTTCATGTGACCCTCCTGCTCGATCATCCGGAGCCTCGCCTCGACACTGGCCAGCCTGGCCGCGTCGGCCGTCATCTGGGCCTCCAGCTGCGCACGGCGCAGGCGGAGCATGCCGCGCAGTTCGTCGACGTTGACCTGGTCGTCCAGAATTGCCTTGACCTGCTGGAGCGTGAAGCCCAGATCCTTGAGGGCGATGACCCGGTTGAGCCGACGTAGCTGATCGGCGTGGTAGAAGCGGTATCCGCTGGCCTGGTCGACGGAAGCGGGCGGCAGCAGCCCGATCGCGTCGTAGTGGCGCAGCATCCGGACTGACACGCGGCCGAGCCTGGCGAAGTCTCCAATACTGAACATGGCTCTCCTACCGTCGGCCCTGACACCGTGTCATGGTCAAGGCCCGTCTTGCCGGTCGAATGGCCGCACGGATACACGGCATCGCCCGCTCGTGCCCGTTACGAGCGGATGGGCCGACGTTGCGTGCCGGGAAACCGTGCCCGGGGCGGCGGCACAGGACGCGCGTGTTCACGCCCGTGAGCGGATAGCGTGTTGTCGTGCTCCGGCGGGGGCGCAACGCGGACGAGACTGCGGTGATCGAGGAGTTCCAGTGGCTCAGCAAAAACGAGGTCTTGGCAGGGGCCTGGGTGCCCTCATTCCGATGGGACAGGGCTCGTCGCCCGTCGCCCGGACGGTCGGCATGCCGCAGAGCCAGGATCACGAAGGGCCCGGCGGCGCAGTGACGGGCGCCTATTTCGAGGACGTGCTGATCGGCGCCGTTACCCCCAATCCGCGGCAGCCGCGCCAGAACTTCGACGAAGAGACACTTGAGGAGCTCGCGCTGTCCGTGCGCGAGGTCGGGCTGTTGCAGCCCATCGTGGTCCGCAAGGTCATGCCTGGCCACTATGAACTCGTCATGGGTGAGCGCCGCTGGCGTGCGGCGCAGCGCGCGGGCCTCGACCGGGTTCCGGCGATCGTGCGCGACACCGCCGACACCGACATGCTCAGGGACGCGCTCATGGAGAACCTTCACCGTGAGCAGCTCAACCCGCTCGAAGAGGCGGCTGCCTACCAGCAGCTTCTCGATGACTTCGGCGCCACTCACGAGGAGCTGGCAGGCCGGGTGGGCAGATCACGCCCGCACATTTCGAACACGATCCGGTTGCTCAATCTGCCGCCAGCCGTCCAGAAGCGCGTCGCGGCTGGAGTGCTCAGCGCTGGTCATGCGCGGGCTTTGCTCACCATGGAGAACGCCGGCGATCAGGAACGCCTCGCGCACCGTATCGTCGCGGAAGGGCTCTCGGTCCGCGCGGTTGAGGAGATCGTCGCGATTGGCGATGGCAGCAGCTTGAAACCCGAGCGGCGTCAGCCGGCGAAGAAACCGGTCGCGCCGGGCCTGCGTGAACTCTCCGATCGCCTGTCTGATCTGTTCGAGACCCGAGTGAAGGTCGAACTTGGCCGGCGCAAGGGAAAGATCGTGGTGGAGTTCGCCTCGCTGGAGGATCTGGAGAGGATCGTGACGGCGATGTCTCCTGAAGCTGCCGTGCGTGCGGGGCGCACCGCGCAGACAGAGCGTGCTGTACCCGGCGAGCCCGCGCTCGCGCCCCGAGCCGGTGTCGTGCACGGGGGCTGACTCTCCCCAAGCTGCCCTTGTCAACGCTGGCCTGTTTCACGTGAAACTTCCGATGGCGGGCGGCCGCGGACGCCCGATGTCACATGCCGGCGGCTGAATTGTCGTCTCTGCAAGAGGCGCAATTCCTAGACCGGGAGGCACGATGACCGCTCCGTCGCCGTTCGCACACCTGGCTCATGCGAAGACTGTGCTGCTTACGACCTACCGTCGCGACGGCACTCAGGTTGGTACACCCGTCAGCATCGTGGTGGACGGCCCGCGGGCGTTCTTCCGTACGTACGACGCAGCAGGGAAAGCCAAGCGTCTTCGCAACAATCCCGAGGTAGAGGTGGCCCCATCGACCTTCCGTGGCGAGCGGATCGGCCCCCCGATGCGTGCCAAGGCGGCGCTCATCACTGACCGCGAGAGCGCTCATGCGAAGCACCTGCTCGTGCGCAAGTACCCGATCCTGCAAGGCGCGCTCGTGCCGCTCACGCATCGGCTCAAGAGGTACAGGACACTGCACTACGAACTCATCGCACTGGCCAACGAGGACAAGACGTCCTAGTGCTGGCGTGCGCGGAGTTCCATCTACCGCGGGCGGCCCGTCCGGGCGTCGAATCTTGCCGACAACTGGGTGTGACCCGATGGGACCACGGCCTGGTGCGTCCTGCGCGCCGCGTCCCGCTCCTGTCACGTGCAGACGGCCCGGATGGCCGAGGCGAACGCGTCCACGTCTGCTTCGCTGGTCTCGAAAGACGTCATCCAGCGAACAGTGTGCCCGTCGGGGTCCCAGACATAGAAGAACCAGTCGCGCCGCAACTGCTCGATGTGACGCGGGTGAAGTGCGGCGAAGACACCGTTCGACTCCACTGGCTGGCGGATCTCGACCCCCGGAATTAGCTGCACCATGTGTGCGAGCCGCTGGGCCATGGCATTCGCGTGCCGCGCGCTGTGCAACCACAGATCGCCGTCGAACAGGGCGAGGAACTGTGCCGACAGGAAGCGCATCTTCGACGCCAGGTGCAGTTGCTGCTTACGCAGGTAAGGCGCGTCGGCGCAGAGTTCGGGGCGCATGACCACGACAGCCTCCGCGCCGAGGGCGCCGTTCTTGGTACCGCCGAAACTCAGCACATCAGCGTGCTGGGCGAGTTCGCCGAGACCGCAGCCCAGATGCGCCGCGGCGTTCGCGAGCCGCGCCCCGTCAATGTAAACGAAGAGACCGCTGGACCGGCAGAATTCACTGAGCTTGCTGAGTTCCTCGATCGTGTAACAGGTGCCAAGCTCGGTGACCTGGGCGATGGCGACCGCGCGCGGCTGCACCCGGTGCTCGTCGCCCCGCCCGCCGAGCCGCTGCGCGACAAGCTCGGGCGTGAGTTTGCCGTCAGGCGTGCTGACCGTGAGCAGCTTGCAGCCGAGAAGCCGTTCGGTCGCCCCGCACTCGTCAACATTCAGGTGTGCGGTGTCCGCGCAGATGATCGCCTCGTAGCGGCGCAGAAGAAGGCTGACGCCGAGAATGTTCGCGGCTGTCCCGGTGAATACGAAGAACGTACGAGCCGCATCGCCGAAGAGTGCCCGGAATTGCTCCTCCGCGCGCCGCGTCCACTGGTCCGTGCCGTATGCGGGCGCGAGGCCCGGGCTGGCTGCCGAGATCGCGTGCAGCACGGCCGGATGAACACCAGCGTGGTTGTCGCTGCCGAAGTCATGAGAGCTATCCACGCGCCGAGCCTAGCGGTCTGTGCGGAAGGTCCTTTGAGCGAACGGCGGCCAGCCAAAGGCGACTCCTCTTACAGACCGCGTCCGGGTCACGTGGTCACCGCATCGTGTCACCGGCCGCCCGGCACGGTCGCGGCTGGGCGGACCCGGCGCTCGCAGATCCGGTCAGCGCCACACCTTCGATGCAAACCCGCTGCGGCTCCGCAGGTAACCAGGCGGATTCGCGGGCGGCAGCCGTTAAGGCCTCTGAGTGAGATCTGGTCAGCGCGTGGTCGTCCGGACACGGCGACGCCGGCTGCCGCCGCCGCGATGGTCAGCCCGGGCCGGCCGTACGTGGGCCTGCCGGGTCCGCGCCAGCCACCGGGCACCGAGGTTCACCTGTCCGCACGCCGGCCACCGCGCACAGGGCCCGCCGGGCCCCGGCGGGCCCGGTGCCGGACACGGGAATCCGGTCAGCGTCAGTTCCCGCGGCGTGCGGCGAGCACGAGAAGGTCGCGGCAGACCGCACCGAAGCCGAAACCGGCCGCCTCGATCGCCATCGGGAGCGTGCTCGTCTCCGTCATCCCCGGCGCCACGTTCACTTCGAGGAAGAAGACGGTGCCAGTGTCGTCCACGATGAGATCCGTGCGGGACAGGTCACGCAGGCCGAGGACGGTGTGCGCGGTCACCGCCGTGTCCGCGGCCGCCTTGGCGGCGGCTGCGGAGATCCGCGCCGGCGTGTAGAACTCGGTGCGTCCCGCGGTGTACCTGGCGGCGTAGTCGTACGTGCCCCCGTCCGGGACGATCTCGACCGCGGGGAGCGCTTGCGGACCGTCCCCCCGGTCGATCACGCTGACGGCCACCTCGGTACCAGGGACACAGTGCTCGATCAGTGCGGTGTCGCCGTACGCGAAACAGCCCAACATGGCCGCAGGAAGTTCATCCGCCGTCGGCACCGGCCCGGCGCCGAGAGCCGAGCCGCCACGGGACGGCTTGACGAACAACGGCAGTCCGAGCCGCGCGACAATGCGGTCGAGCACGGCCGTTGCGCCGAGATCATGGAAGGTCTCCCTGGGCAGCGTGATGGCCTCAGGCGTCGTCAGGCCGGCGGCGGTGATCAGCGTCTTCGCCGTCGGCTTGTCGAAGGCGAACCTGCACGCACTGGCGGTCGCGCCGACGAAGGGCACATCGAGCAGCGCTAGTATCTCGCGGACGGCACCGTCTTCACCTGATACGCCGTGAATCGCGGGAAAGACCGCACCGGGCGGGTCAGCGATGATGGCTGGAATCAGGGCGGCGTCGGCATCGACGGTGACTGCGTCCACGCCCTCCTCACGCAGCGCATCGCAGACGCGATGCCCGGACCGCAGCGATACCTCACGCTCGTGCGAGAGGCCTCCTGCGAGCACCAGAACGTGGCCTAGGTCGGTCATTTCAGGGTCCTTCCATGGCAGTGAGCCGCCCGCGGTGCGGCGGCGACCGCCTTGCTTGTTGGTGACGCGGCTCAACCGACCTCAGGTCCGGGTGTGTCCACCCCTACGGTCCCATGCGGGTGGCCGAAGCCGAACGTGTCCCGCAACTCGATTTCTGCCTCGATCACGCCGGCGAGCCGGCGGACGCCCTCCCTGATCCGGTCCGGTTCCGGCAGACAGTAGGACAGCCGCAGGTGCTGTGTCCCCTGACCGTCAGCGTAGAACCCGGTGCCGGGCACGTAGGCCACCCGGGAGGAGACCGCACGTGGCAGCATCACCTTGCTGTCAATCCCGTCGGGGATTTTCAGCCAGACGTAGAAACCACCTGCCGGGCGGGTCCATTCGCACCCGGTCGGCATGAGCGCCTTCAGCGCGCCAAGCATCGCATCCCTGCGCTGCATGTAGAGCTCACGGAAGATCTTGACCTGCTCGCGCCACGGCTGGGTGCACAGGTATTCACGGACGATCAACTGGGCGAGGCTCGACTGGCAGAGCACCGCGGACTCGGCCGCGAGCACGAGCTTTTCCCGTACGGCGGGTGGCGCGAGCGCCCAGCCGACGCGCACGCCTGACGCGAATGTCTTGGAGAAGCTGCCGAGGTAAACGACCCCGTCTGGATCGTCCGCACGTAGTGCGCGCAGCGGGTCACCTTCGAATCCCAGGAGCCCGTACGGATTGTCCTCCAGGACGAGCAGGTCGGCTGCGGCGCAGATGTCGAGGATGCGGTGGCGGCGCTCGGCTGCGAGCGTGACGCCCGCCGGGTTGTGGAAGTTCGGCACCGTGTAGAGGAATTTGGCCCGCCGGCCCGCGGCGCCCAGGCGCGCGATCGCGCTGTCCAGTGCCTCGGGAATGAGCCCATGCTCATCCATCGGGACATGCACCACCTGTGCCTGGTAAGAGGCGAATGCCCCGAGCGCGCCGACGTAGGACGGTGCCTCCGCGAGCACGACGTCACCTGGGTCGACGAAGATGCGCGTTATCAGGTCGAGCGCCTGCTGTGAGCCGACGGTCACGACGACGTCGTCCGGATGTGCGTGCACCCCTTCGAGCGCCATGACCTCGCAGATCTTCTCTCGCAGGTCCGGATCTCCGTGGGCCGGGCAGTACTGCAGCGCAACCGAGCCATGGTCCGCGATCAACTGGCCCGCTATGCCGCTAATTACGTCAAGTGGCAGAGCAGATACATAAGGTGATCCACCGGCCAGGGAGACAATCTCCGGACGGGCGGCCACCGCGAACAGGGCCCGGATCTCCGAGGCGACCATGCCGCGTGCGCGGGCCGCGTACCGATCGACATAAGGATCGATCCGCGACCCATGAGCATGCTGTGAATCCGTCCGCACGGTATCTCCTCCGGCTGTCGGCTGCACATACCCGGCGTCATGCACGGCTGGCCAGGAGCCAGGTCTAAGAGCCTACGTGGCGGGTAGGACCTGACCCGTCGATTTTTTATTACATCAGCTACGATGCCACCACGGCACTTCCGGCCGGGCATCTCCCGGCCTGCCGTGCTCGCGGCGGCAGGGAGCCGCCACACCTAAGCAAATCTGCCAGCAAGGCCGCCAGCTAGGCCGATAGCCATCGGGGGATCCGGGTGTCCCGCCGCCTCGCCAATATCACGTTGGACAATCTCGATGACCTGCCACGCAGGTGCCGTAAGTGTGTCTTCTGGGAACTTGACCCGGTCAGCCGCGCCCGCGCCGATGAGGCGGGCGGTCCGGAACTGGAGAAGGAGTCCTGGATATCCTCGACGTTGCTCGAGTGGGGCAGCTGCGGAAAGATCATCTACGTGGATGGCGTGCCCGCGGGCTACGTGCTCTACGCGCCGCCCCTGTATGTGCCGCGCTCGGTCGCCTTTCCGACCAGCCCGGTGAGTGCGGACGCCGTCCTGCTCATGACAGCGCACGTCCTGGACGAATTCGCGGGTGGCGGCCTCGGCCGGGTGCTCGTGCAGACGGTGGCCAAGGACCTGACCAGGCGCGGCGTCAAGGCTATCGAGGCGTTCGGCGACCTCAAGTGGGTTCAGCCCGCCTGCGTGCTGCCAGCCGACTACCTGCTCGCGGTGGGCTTCAAGACGGTCCGGCCGCATCTGCGCTATCCCCGGCTGCGGCTGGAGCTGAGAACCGCACTTTCCTGGCGGGAGGACGTCGAGGTCGCACTCGAACGGCTACTGCGTAACATGACGCCTGAGCGAGCCCTGCGCCCCATCTGACCGGCAGTGGCCGCATTGGTCACCGCCTGCCAGAAGGGGCACGGCGCGCCAGCGGGGCAGGGGCGCAGGGATCGCGGCGCCCGCGGCCGCGGGATCAGAGGTACGCGGAAAGCTCGCGCAGCAACGCGGCCTTCGGCTTAGCGCCCACGATCTGCTTGACCACCTCGCCGCCAGAGAAAACGCCCAGCGTCGGAATGGCCAGAATCCCATATCGCTGCGCGACTTCGGGGTTCTCGTCGATGTTGAGCTTGACGATATCGATCTTGTCGCCATGCTCCTGGGCGATCTCTTCGAGAACGGGAGCGACCATGCGGCACGGACCGCACCACTCGGCCCAGTAGTCGACGACCACGGGCTTGTCGCTCTTGAGAACGTCGACCGCGAAACTAGCGTCAGTGACAGTCTTGGTGGCGCCCAACTTCGTTCTTCTCCTTATCCGTGTCCCAGACGGCTGGCGCGCGTCGCGTCAGCCGTCGTCGCTTACTTGCCGTGGCGATAGCCACCACGGCCCGCTTCTGCTGGTCAGTCTTCCTGGCTCGCCAGGAAACGCTCGGCGTCGAGGGCGGCCGCACATCCCGTGCCCGCCGCGGTGACGGCCTGGCGGTAGGTCCGGTCCACCACGTCGCCGCAGGCGAACACGCCGGTGATGGCGGTGCGGGTCGTGGGATTCTCGACCTTCAGGTATCCGTCCGGATCGGTCTTCAGCTGACCGGAGAACAGCTCGGAGCGAGGGTCGTGGCCGATCGCCACGAACAGCCCGCCGAGTTCTACCACGCTCTCGTCGCCGGTCTTGGTATCGCGGATGCGTGCACCGGTGATCCGGTCCTCCCCGAGCACCTCGAGGACTTGACTGTTCCACAGGAAGCGGATCTTCGGGTTGGCGAGAGCGCGGTCTTGCATGATCTTGGAAGCACGCAGGGCGTCGCGCCGGTGGATCAGGATGACGCTGTTCGCGAACCGGGTAAGGAATATCGCTTCCTCGAGCGCCGAGTCCCCACCGCCGACCACCGCGATGTCCTTGCCGCGGAAGAAGAATCCGTCGCAGGTCGCGCACGAGGACACTCCGTGGCCGACCAGCCGCTTCTCGCCAGGGACATCGAGCTCACGGTGTTTCGAGCCGGTAGCGATGATCACCGAAGTCGCAAGATACGTCTCACCGGACGCGGTGACCACCTTGGGGTCGGAGCGCAGATCAACGTCAGTGACATCGTCCGCGACGAGCTCGGCACCGAACCTCTCGGCCTGCTTGCGCATGGAGTCCATCAGGTCCGGGCCAAGTACCCCATCGGGGAACCCGGGATAGTTCTCCACGTCCGTGGTGGTCATCAGCGCACCACCCGCCGTCACCGAGCCCTCGAACACCAACGGCTTCAGGTCCGCGCGCGCAGCGTACAGGGCTGCCGAATACCCGGCCGGCCCAGAACCGATGATGATCACGTTGCGCACGTCACTCACGCCCGCACCTGCCTCTTTCTCTGCCGTCAGGGGAAACCGCCGCGGCATCCCGATCAACCGATCCTAGGGCCCGTTGATTCCCCGGAGCCCGCGAAGCGAGGCGGCAGTTGACGGGGCGTCAGAAGCCGGACGCCGTGACGAGATCAGCGGCGGCGGCCGAGCAGCCGGGGCCCACGACCCACACGTGGCCACCCGCGCCGCCACTGGCCGGAGCGATGATCACCATGGCCTGGCGGCCCTGGTAGGTGGCCATGTCGACGATCCGGCCGCGCTGGCTGCCCGTGACACGCTGCAGGCACCCGGCGAGTGAAGAACTTATCCCTGACGGTTGCACGGGGGTGTCGCCGGCCTTGCCAGGTGGCTGGACCCTCGCGGCGTTTTCGCTGGCCACCGCGGCAGCCTGCGCTTGCAACTGGCCGTGCTGATAGGCGGTGCCACTGTGCACCACCAAAACGGCCTCTGTCGCGGCGCCGGAAGCCTGCGGCGCGTACATCGGCCTGCGCGGCGATACCGCGGCGCCTGTTTTGCTGCCTGCCGCAGTGGAGTGGCTGGGTGAGGTGCGCGTGAGCGAGTGCAGAAGCAGGTAACCGCCGCCGGCGAGCAGGCATACCGATGCGGCCGCCGCCAGCGGCCGCAAGGCACTCGCCATCAGCCCGCCACCCGAGCGCCGGTGGCCCGCCCGCTCACGTCCGGCCGGGCCGCTCAGCGCTTCTTCGCGGCCCGCAGGCGCACGTCCCGCGGGTTCGCGGCGTGCCTGCGAGCGCCCGGCGAGGCTGGCTGCTGACCGGTCGCGGCGGCGGGTCCCTTGCTTGTGCTCGCCTTGCTTGTGCTCGCCGGGGGCGCTGCCGGTCGTGGCCGTGATTCCTGACGCGTGCTCGTTAGCTGTCTGCGCGGCGGCGACCTCGGCTGCGAGCACGGCGTCGAGCCGCTGCACCAGCCCCGGCGGAAGCGGAGGCGGAGGTGCCTGCGCCAGGCGCGCCGTGACCTCCTCAAGTGCCGCCTGCCGCTGTGCGCACGTGGCGCATCCGGAAAGGTGGCGCCCGACACGGTCGCCGTCTGCCGCAGCGAGCAACCCTTCGCGGAAGGCGGCGATGAGCTCCAGGTCAGCGTGCTCGTTCATACTCTTTCGCCACCTCCCTCCAAGGGCTGGCCGATGGGATCTTCCAGGCGCTGGTCAAGCGCATGCCTGGCGTGGCTGCCGCGATCTCCCTGTGAAGGTGAGACGTCGCCCGGACCTGGGCGGTTCCGTAGATGAGCCAGGTATGGAGCCAGCCGGGCCCGCCCTCGCGCGCAGCGGCTCTTGATTGTGCCAACGGAGACGTCGAGCAGGTCGGCCGCGACCTGGACCGGATATCCGAGCATGTCCACGAGCACGAGCGCTGCTCGCTGCTCGTAGGGCAGCATCTGAAGTGCCGCGTCCACGTCGAGTATCGCGTCATGGTCGGAGACGGGGTCGGTGACCAGCACCCCACCGCGCACGAGCGCGTCCAGGCTCTGCTCATCGCCGGCAGGCACGGTTGGCCTGGCCGCGCGGCGGCGGATCCGGTCCAGGCACGCGTTCACGACGATGCGGTGCAGCCAGGTGGTAACCGCCGAGTCGCCGCGAAAGGATCCGGCGCGGCGGAAAGCCGAGATCATCGCCTCTTGCAGGGCATCGGCGGCTTCCTCGGTGTCTGCGAGCGTGCGGAGCGCCACCGCCCACAGCCTTTCCCTGTGCCGCGAGAAAAGCACACCGAACGCCTCGTGGTCGCCCTGGACATGCCGCCGCAGCAGTTCGGCATCCGAGGGCTGCGCCTCGCCGTCTCCGGCCACGCCGATCCCGTCAGCCTGAGCCGCGGACGACGATGTTGAAGATCTCGGCCTCGAAGTTGGTCTTCGGGCCCTGCGGCTCTGGCGGCAGTCTGGTGAACCAGATCAGCACATACCGGCCCGTGGCGGTGCCGGTGGCGTGGAACGTGTAGTCATTTCCGCCAATGTCGTTTGCCCCCGCCACGGTGGTGAAGTTGGCGAGCGCGCCTGGCGAGATCGCGTTGCTGTTGCCGATCATGATCTGGACGTCGGCGCCCGCCGTGGGGCCGAACGTAACCTCGACGGTGCTGAGCTTGACGGCCTTGCCCATGTCCAGGATCAGGCCGGTGCCCTTCTTCAGCCCGCCGAAGACCGGGTTGTTCTCATAGAACAGGGTGTGCCACGCGGTCCGCGGGTTGCCGTCGATGGCATGCGGTGCCTCGCCGTCATTCTCGTTCTGGTCTTGACCGGTGGTGTCGTATATGTCGAAGCCGTGCGCGCTCAGCGGCGCGAGCACCGCGACGCCCGAAGTGCTCGGCCTCGCCGAACTGGTGCCGGACGGCTTTGCGGTGCCGCCGAGGTTACGGCTCAGCGTCCAGGCGCCGACCCCGATCGCCGCCGCGACGAGCACGGCAACGACGCCGACCAGTGCCTTGCTGATGCCGGGACGGTCACGCATGGGCGGGCCCATGGGCGGGCCCATGGGCGGGCGCATGGGCGGGGCGGTCCTCGACCCGCCGCCCGCCCCGATCGCCTGGGTATCGGCCGGGGATTGAGGTGACGTGCCAGGATCGGCCGGCCTGCGCGCGGCCGGGCGGGCACGGGTCCCGCGACCCCCTGATGAGCGGACCACGGGGGAAACAGGCGCGAGTGGCAGCGGGGGCGGCGTGAGCGGTGTCGCCGGTGCGACCTGGGCCAATGCGTCCGCGAGTGCCGCCGGGCTGGTGAGCGGCGGCCGCCCGCGCCATGGACGGCCGGAAAGCGCGAGTGAGGTGACGGTGTCAATGCCGGCGGGGACGCCCGCTCGGACCTGGCGCGGAGTGCAGAGCTCGCCATCCACGTACGGCGCGGGCGGCAGGTAGACGGCGTCCTCGCCCGGCCAGTGGGCGGTGAGCGCGGCGTACAGCAGACGGCCAAGACCTTGGGTATCGGCGACGGCAGGATCGTCGGCGTGCGCGCCGTACATGGCAGCCTCGACCCCCAGCCCGGTGATCTTGATGCCGCCACCGGCGGTCCATCGAAGCGAGCGGGGCGTCAGGCACAGGTGCGCCAGGCCGGCCGCATGCGCAGCGGCGAGCGCCTGCGCCGCCTCGGCGATGAGCGCGGCAGCGCGTGCGGGTTCCAGCGGTCCCGGGGCAAGCAGATCATCGAGCGAGTCTCCGCTGACCCATTCGAGTACCACGTACGCCCGGTCACCGACATCTTCGACGTCGAAAACCTGCGCGAGCCGTGAGTCCGTCATCCTGCTCGCCGCACGCGCGGCCGTCACGACGTGATGGACGCGCGGGAAACCAGGCGCGAACGTCAGTACGGCCACCGGCCGCGCGAGCGTCTCGTCGATGGCTTTCCACAGCGTTGAGCCAGCCGTATCACTGACCCGGTCCTCGAGCCTGTAACGGCCGGCGAGGCGGGTTCCCGGTTCGGAAATGAACGTGCTCATGCAGATGCCGTCAAGAGCGGCCTAGGCCCTCGACCCTCCTTCCCTGCCCCCTGAGACGGTCGCCGGGGACGTCGGAGACCAACATTGTGCTGCACCCATGCTAAGCCGGGCCCCCCGCTGCGCGGGGGGCCCGACTGGCCGCTCGCGCAAACCGTTATACGCGAGAATGCCGATTCTCTCATTCTGGCTGGTGGCGGCCACCGCGGAAGCGGGCAGTGATCGCAGCGGCCAGATCGGTTAGTTCGCTGACCCCGAGCGCACGCGCGAACAGCAGGTACATCAGCAGCGCTCCGCCGCCACCGAGCGCCGCGGTGAGGAACCCGTTCACCGGGCCCGGAGGAAATACCACGCCCACGGCCATCGTGATGGCGATCGCGAAGATCACCGCGGGGAGTGCGGCCAGCAGTGTCCTGACCAGAGTCCACGCGATTCGCTTGCCGTCGAGCCCGCCGGTGCGTCCCCGCAGGATCCGCCAGGCGATAGCGGTTCCCGCCACGTTCGCCACGCCGAAGGCGGCCGCGAGGCCGGCGGTGATCTGGCCGACGGGCAGGAAAGCCCACGCCGCCACGTTCACCGCGATGTTCACCGCCATCACCGCGAGTCCGATGAAGGCTGTCGTCCTGCTGTCGTGCATCGCGTAGAAGACCCGCAGCAGCAGCTGGAACAGCATGTAGGGCACGAGGCCGAGCGAGAAGACAGCGAACACCTCGCCGACAAAGGTCGCGTCGGGAACCGTCGTGCTGCCGTGCCCGAGCAGCAGGATGGCCAGCGGCGGCGCGAGCACCGCGAGCACGACGGCGGCCGGCACCGTGATGACCGATGCCAGCCGCACGCCGACCGAGAAGTCCTGCCGGACAAGCACGTACCTTGCGTCGGCCGCGTGCGCGCTCATCCGCGGTAGCAGGGCGGTGATCACTGAGATGCCGACGATCGCATAGGGCATCTGGAACAGCTGCCAGGCGTACTGGTAGGCGCTGAAACCGGCGCCGTAACCGACCTTCGCCGCGTTCGCGCGCACGAACGCGTCGTTGGCGAGGTTCTGGGTGACGAGCAGCCCGACCTGCGTGGTGACGACGTAGCCGAACATCCATCCGGCCATCCGCCCGATCTCGGTTACCTCGCCGCGGCTCAAGCCGAGCTGCGGCCGCCAGCGGAATCCGACCCGCCGCAACGCCGGGATCATGGCCGCGGCCTGTGCCACGATGCCGATGGTGGTGCCGATGCCGAGCAGTCGCACCTCACCCGGTGTGATGTTCGCCACGGTAACGCCCCGGCCGGCCGTCAGCATGTAAGCGACGACGACGACGATCACCACGATGTTGTTCACGACCGGTGTCCACATCGGCGCGGCGAAGCGCCCGCGTGCGTTCAAGATCGCGCCCGCGAGCGCGCAGATCCCGTAGAAGAAGATCTGCGGGATGAAGAACCTGGCGAACGTCACCATGAGCGCGCGTTCCGGGCCGTGCACGGCCGACGCGTAGATCGAGACAAGAACCGGGGCGCCCAGTGTCGCCACAACCGTGATCACTGCGAGAGTGATCGTCACCAGGGTGAACATCCGCTGGTCGTACCCGCGCCCGCCGTCTGCGTCCCGCTTGGCCGCGGTGACGAGCAGCGGCACGAAGACGCTGGTGAGGATGCCGCCGAGGAGCAGGTCGAAGACGGCGTTGGGGAATGTGTTGGCGTTGTTGTAGGCCTCGGCTACGGCGAGAGTGCCGAGTGCGTACACGATCACCGCGGTCCGGACAAACCCCGTCAGCCGTGAGACGAGCGTGCCGGCCGCCATCACGCCGCTCGCGCGGACCAGGCCCTCGGTTCCACCAGGGGGCGTGCCAGCTCCGCCGGGAGGCTCTTCCACCGGCCCGTTCGCCGGCCGGAAGGGCGGGCGCTGTGGCGGGAGTAGGTCCTCCCGGATCTTACTGCCGGGCGTCTGGCTGGGCCTTGCCTCGCGCATCGGCGAGTTCATCCGGCGCCTCCGCGGATCCGTTGTCGTCCGTTCCGTTGTCCTCCGCCACGACGCTACCGGGTCTTCCCTCCCGTAGCCCCCTGCGTAGCACCCTGGCCACGAATGTGATGACAAGCACACCAAGCGCCACGGCGATGATGACCAGGGCCAGCGTGCCAAATGCGGTCGCGCGGACCTTCAGCGTCGCGTCGCTGCCTGGAATCGGCGCACCCTGCGGGGTGAGCAGGCGGAGCCGGATCTCTGTCACCCCCGCCGAATGCGAGTGGACCTGTAGCCGGACGGTTTCCTTCTGGCGGGGGCCGATGGTGATGAGCTGCTGCGGCACCGGTCCGACACTGAGCCGTGCGGACGCGGGCAGCGCGCGGGTGGCGGGCACGATGGCTTGCAGACGTACGTGGATGGTCGAACGCAGCTTGTTGTCAATCGAGACGGGAATCGTGCCGCGGGAGCCGCCGAGGGTGATCTGGCTCGACCGGATGATCGAGACCATCTGCTCCTGTGCACCGATATAGGTGACGGCCTGGCTGAGCAGGTCCTGTCCGCGTGCCTGGCCGTCGCCACGCCACGCCGACGACTCCAGCCGGGCGATGGCAAGCCGGTACGCCGACCCCTGGCTGGTCAGGATGCTCTCGAAAAGCCGTGTCCGGATGCCCAGTTCCCGCACGTCGCGCAGGTATTTCGGCGTCAGTTCCGCACGGGTCAGGTTCGATGGCAGGGGCGCACGGTCCGGCGAGGGCGCGCCGGGTGGTGTCGTGACCGGTTTCAGGCTGCTCAGGTAGACCGAGCTCAGCCAGGGCGCGGAGACGGTGTCGCCGAGCAGTTGCGAGGCAAGTGCCGTGCCGGGATCCCAGCGTCGTGGTGGAGCCACCACGACGCTGCGGCTCAGGTTCGGCGCCTCGGCGGCGATCATGGCCGTCTCCGCGAGGAAGCGCTGCGAGGTGGCGACCGCCCCCTCGGCCGAGGACGACGAGCCCGCGCCGAGCACGGTGGTGAGGTCGTGATCCGCGAGCAGCACGCGCACGGTCGCGCCAACGCCGGTGTGGTCCTCCGCGACCGCGTCCGGCGTGTAGGTCAGCGACGGATTGGTCGGCGGCATCATGCCACTGTCGAGCACCAGTGTGTGGATGCCGCCCTGGACCGAGCCGCCGTGCACCGAGGCGTCCTGTGCCAGCAGGTTGTCGACCACGTTCGCATCGGCAATCCCATCCGGCGGCCACGCGAGCGTCCGGTCCTGCGTGGCAAAGAACTTCCCCGCGATGGCCGACCCATCTTTGATGGCTGCCGCCAGATCGGCGTCAAGGCCCCGGTGGGTCAGCGCGGCCACGTCGGGGTCGGCGTACGGCGTGGTGAACACCGGCCCGGTCGCCGTCACCGCGTGCAGCTCGGCGAGCCAGCTGCGTGCGGCGCCGCTCGCGGGCTCGTTCCTGACCTGCGCGCAGCTTGGGCCGGCCAGGACCTGATAGCTGCGTGTCATGGCGTCCGCGTCGTCGAGCAGCGCTGGGTCGATCGCCCAGGTGAGTTTCGCGCTGCCCGCGTAGTCGCGCCCGGCGTCGAGCAGGCCGGCGAGCCGGCCGTTGCCCAGATTCGCGGCGAGGCTGTTGTCGAGCATGGCGGTGCAGATGCCGCGGTGCGGCTGGTCGATCACCGGCCAGACCCAGGCGATCCGTACGGGCTGGCCGCCCGCCTTCTTGCCGGGCCAGAACGGCAGGAAGGTGCGCTCGACGGCGAGTTGTGACCCTGACGGGTCGAACACGGCGGCCGCGAGCGGATAGACGCTGACGCCGCCTGGATGCATGCCGGCCTGGTTCACGTTGAAGGAGGCACGCCAGCCCACGGTCTGCCCAGGGCCGATGTTGGTGGGCAGCGCGGCCGTGGCCACCTGGGCATACCCGTCCACCTGGAAGGAGCCCGCCGCGAAATCCTGGAGCTGTGAACGCGCGCCGAACGGCGACGCGGACGACCACAGCTGCACCCCAAGCCCGTGCAGCGGTGCGCTCGCGCTGCTGAAGTGTCCCGACACCGTCACTGTCTCGCCCGGTCTGGCGAAGCCGGGGCTGATCGAGTCGATGACGATCGTCGGGGATTGCCGCGCCTGGGCCGCGGAATAAGGTGCCCCCTGCGCCCGTGATGCGGCCAGACCCGGTGACGCCCGTCCAGCCAGGGCGCCCGCGGCAAGTACCGCGGCCACAGCGAGCACGGTGGCCAGGCGGCGGGCGGGGCTGCCGCTCATGCGGGCTCCGCCAGCAGCGGAGGAACCTTGGCCGCGACCCCGCGCTCGTCCTCGTATGCGAGGACGCCGGCCACTTCGCCCAGCGGGACCCATGCCACCTCATTGACCTCGGGGTCAGCGTTGGAGAGCGTCCCATCCTCCGCGATGAGCAGGAAATGGTGCACGGTCTTGTGCACGCGGCGCTTGCCCGCGATGAACCAGAAGTCGATGGTGCCGAGATCTGCCAGAATCCGGCCGGTTATCCCCGTCTCCTCGGCGACCTCGCGGATCGCGGCCGCCTCGATCGTCTCGCCGCGTTCCACATGCCCCTTGGGGAGTGACCACAGGAGCGTGCCGCTGCGGTCGAGGCGGCCGATGACTGCGGCGCGCGGCGGGTCCGCGGCCATGTCAACCACCAGACCGCCGGCGGACGTCTCGGCCACGCTCCGCAGCTTCCGCAGGCGGCGGGTGACGCGATCACGGGGCACGCCTCGATGTTATTGCCTGCCCGGTGAGCCCTTGTTCGTCCCGGCGTCCCGCGCCGGTCCGGGTGCCCAGGTCCCGGGTGCCCAGGTCCCGGGTGCCCCAGGTCCCGGGTGCGTCAGGCCTGGTAGAAGTCCGGCCAGACAGGCCCTGCCGCCCCCGATGTGCGCGGCGACGCCGGTGATATCCCCGCCGGGTAAGGCCGCGGGCGCGTCAGGGCGGCCGGTTTCGCTTCGAGCAGCGTGAACAGGTCGAACAGCCGGACGCCAAGTGCGGTGCCTGATTCCCCAGTCGCCGTGTAGACCACGACATCGCTGTCGAGGCCGCAGACCACATCCTCGTCGGCGTACACCTCGACGCTGTCAGGCAGGGCGAGGGGCGCCACGAGTTCCGCCGCGTAACCTGTGGCCGAGTTCACCCGGTCGGCAGGTACGGGAAGGACGCGGCGGGTACCCGTCACCTCGCGTAGCGCGTCAGCCGAGGGCACGTTGCCCGCGTGCACGATGACCGCGGTGAGAACACCGCCCGCGTCGTACATCCGCACGGCCAGGCACCGGCTCGGGGGGAGCCGCAGGACTTCGGGTAGCTGGTCCGCCGAGGAGATGGCGCGCGCCAGATGGACGATCTCATGCTGTGTTCCCGACTCGACAAGCAGGCGGTGCAGGGTCAGCGCATCAATCATCCGTTACGTACCAACTCTCTGGCCAGCTCCGCGCCGGCCCGTGTAGCCCCTGGCGGCACTTCAACAGGCTAACCCGGAACGGGGCGATGTGGCCGACCCGTGACGCGGGAATTCCGAGGGCGCCAAGACACTAAGCTTTCCCCGAGCACCTACCCTTGTTTCCCCGCGCGGAATGCCATTGCCGAATGCCATGCCCCTGACAGATCCGCAGCGCCGAGCCCTCGCCGCGCTGCTCCGCAAGGTCGCCCCTGCCGCCGATGACCTTGGCCGCCTGTTCGCGGCGCACGGGCACGAACTCGCACTCGTCGGAGGCTCCGTGCGGGACGTGTTCCTGGCCAGGCGATCGGAAGACCTGGACCTGACCACCGATGCCCCGCCTGAGCGGGTCATCGAGATCACCGAAGGCTGGGCGGACAAGGTCTGGCCGATCGGGATCGAGTTCGGCACCGTAGGGCTGCGCAAGGGTGGGTGCACGCTGGAGATCACGACCTACCGCAGCGAGAGCTACGGCCCGAAGTCACGCAAACCGGCCGTGCGGTACGGCACCTCACTCGAGGAGGACCTGGCCCGGCGGGACTTTACGATCAACGCGATGGCGGCGCGGCTTCCCATCGGGGGGATCGACGACCTCGTGGACCCGTTTGGCGGCGTTCGTGACCTGAAGGCAGGCGTGCTGCGCACGCCCGGCAGCCCGGCGAGCTCATTTGGAGACGACCCGCTCCGAATGCTACGTGCGGCAAGGTTCGCGGCTCAGCTGGGGTTCTCGGTGGATCCCGAGGCCCGTGCGGCGATGACCGAGATGGCCGGGCGGATCGAAATCGTGTCAGCGGAGCGGATCCGGGCGGAACTGGGCAAACTGATGGTCGCGCCCGATCCGAGGACCGGGATCGAACTGCTCACCGACACCGGGCTGGCCGCATGCATCCTGCCCGAGGTGCCGAAGCTCAAGCTGGAAACGGACGAGCATCATCGCCACAAGGACGTCTACCAGCACTCACTTACCGTGCTCACCCAGGCCACGGAACTTGAGCAGCAGTACGGCCTGTCCATGGATCTGGTGGTGCGGCTCGCCGCGCTACTGCACGATATCGGCAAGCCGAAGACCAGGACGCTGCTGCCGGGCGGACGGGTGGCCTTCCACCACCATGAGGTCGTGGGCGCCGCGATGGCCCGGTCCCGGCTGCGCGCCCTGCGCTTTCCCAAAGCTGTCGTTGAGGACGTGGCCCGGCTGGTCGAACTGCACCTGCGGTTTCACGGCTACGGCACAGGCGAATGGACCGACTCGGCGGTCCGCAGATACGTGCGGGACGCGGGTCCGCTGCTGCAGCGGCTGCACGTGCTCACGCGCGCGGACTGCACCACGAGGAACAAGGCCAGGGCGGCCAGGCTCGCCAGCGCGTACGACGCGCTGGAGCAGCGGATCGCCAGGCTGGCGAAGGAAGAGGAGATCGCCAGGATCCGGCCCGACCTCGACGGGAACGAGATAATGCGGGCGCTGGGACTGCGGTCGGGACCGGCTGTCGGTGATGCGTACCGATTCCTGCTCGGCCTGCGGATGGAACACGGCCCACTCGGGCGTGAACGCGCCGAGGCCGAACTGCTTCGCTGGGCGCGCGAACGGGGCATCACACCGCCGGGCACCGACCCCGGCGCCGGGCCCCGATCCTGACCCCTGGTCCTGAAGCACGTCCCCTTACCTGGCCCACCCGCCCTGGGGGCGTTGCCCCCTACTTCTGATTTTGGCAGGTTGTCAAGACCTGCGGAATCGGTGAACGCCATTGGGGGATAACAGGTATGCGGATAACCGGCCTGTGGATAACCGGCGGGCGGTCCAATCTTCCCGCCCGGACCACCTGCCCACGTCCGCTGCGGGCGGCTGCGTCACCTGCGGGCGGGCGTGGGCACGGTAGGCCGCGCCGACCGTGCCTGGCCGCGGGCGAGCACCGCATACGCGGCCGCGGCGAGCACGAAGCCGATCGCCACGAGCGCGATGAGTGAGTAGGACTTGCCGTCAACGGGAACGAAGGGCGCGCTCAACGCCGCCCCGAACACCAGGGCCGCGTTGAAGATCATGTCGTACAGGGAGAATACGCGGCCGAGGTAGGCGTCATCCACGTACTCCTGGACGGTCGTGTCCACGCAGATCTTCACTCCCTGGGCGACGACGCCAAGGGCGAACCCGACGATGAGGAAGGGGATCTGCCGGAACGTCGAACCGAGCAGCCCCTCAAAGAGCCCACCCGTGGCGAGCAGGCCGGCGATCCAGGCCGTCTTGCCGATCCGGCTCGTCACCGACGGAGTGATCAGGGCAGCCGCGAGGTAGCCGAGCGCCGACGTGATCACGACGAAGGTCAGGTGACCGAGTGCCTTGTTGCCGTTGCCCGCGGGATAGAAGTAGTTCCGGTACAGCAGGATCGTCATCACGAACAAGATCCCGTACAGGAACCGGAAGCTGGCGATAGCGCCGAGCGCATATGCCGCGGGGCGGCGCTCCCACAGATGACGCGCCCCTGCCACGAGGCCGCGCACCACTGCCGCAAGCTCACGCGGTATTCCCCCGGCGCGGCGCGCAGGCAGATCACCTTGCGGGCCGAGCAGGTCGCGCCGCATGGTCGCGGCGACCAGCCCGGCGAGCAGGTAACACACGCCACCCACGAGCAGGGTCGCAGCCGAGCCCGGATGGCCGCCCCCGGTCGCGAGGTGGACACCGAGCCCGGCGACGCCGCCCACGAAACCGACGATGGTACCGGTGGTCGGGGCGACCGCGTTCGCCATCACGAGCTTGTCCGGCGCGACGACGTGCGGCAGCCCGGCGGACAGTGCGGACAGGAAGAACCGGTTGACACCGAGCACGGCGAGGGCACTGACGTAGAGCGGGAGCCCAAGGCTGCCGGAGGCGACCAGGACAGCGGTGACGACGACGAGCACCGCCCGGATCGCCGCCGACCAGACCAGGATCTGGCGGCGTGACCAGCGATCGATGAAGACCCCCGCGAACGGGCCGATCAGCGAGTACGGCAGGTAAAGGACGGCGAACGCCTCCGCCGCCGCGGCCGGGTTGGGAAAGCTCGACGCGGAGAAGAACGCGTAGGCAGCGAACCCCGCGTTGAACACGCCATCGCCGGTCTGCGAGATCAGCCTCGTCGCGAACAGCCGGCGGAAGCCCCGCTCAGCGAGAATCGCGCGCAGATCCGCGACGTAGGCCACTCGATCAGCGTACGGCGCGCCGGGATTGGCCGCGCTAGCCGCTGCGGGTAATCAGCGGTCCACCTCGCCGCGGATGAACTTCTCCACCAGATCACGCGCGACGTCGTCGCCATACTGCTCGGGCGGTGACTTCATGAAGTAGGACGAGGCCGAGAGGATGGGACCGCCGATGCCACGGTCCCTGGCGATCTTCGCTGCGCGGACCGCGTCGATGATCACGCCAGCCGAGTTCGGTGAATCCCAGACTTCCAGCTTGTACTCCAGGTTCAAGGGCACATCACCGAACGCCTTGCCCTCGAGCCTTACGTACGCCATCTTGCGGTCGTCCAGCCAGGGCACGTGGTCCGAGGGGCCGATGTGCACCGCCGCCCGCTCCATCTCATGCGGGATCTGCGAAGTCACAGCCTGTGTCTTGGAGATCTTCTTGGACTGGAGCCTGCTCCGCTCCAGCATGTTCATGAAGTCCATGTTGCCGCCGAAGTTGAGCTGGTACGTGCGGAGCAGCTCAACCCCGCGATCCTCGAACAGCTTCGCGAGAACCCGGTGTGTGATCGTCGCACCGACCTGGGACTTGATGTCGTCACCGATGATCGGCACACCAGCGTCGGTGAATTTGCGCCCCCAGACGGGGTCGGAGGCGATGAACACGGGGAGCGCGTTCACGAACGCCACCCCCGCGTCGAGTGCGCACTGCGCGTAGAAGCGGTCAGCCTGCTCCGAACCCACCGGCAGGTAGGAGACGAGCACGTCCGTCCCGGTTTCCCTGAGAACCGCCGTGACGTCGACCGGATCCTCGTCAGACTCGGCGATGATCTCCCTGTAGTACTCACCAAGGCCGTCGAGAGTGGGGCCGCGCTGAACGATCACCCCGGTCGGCGGCACGTCAGAGATCTTGATGGTGTTGTTCTCGCTCGCCACGATCGCCTCGGACAGGTCGTGTCCGACCTTCTTGGCGTCCACGTCGAAGGCGGCGGAGAACTCCACGTCCCGCACGTGGTAGGGACCGAACCGCACGTGCATCAGGCCCGGCACCCGGCCGCCCGCGTCGGCGTCCTTGTAGTACTCGACGCCTTGCGCGAGGGAACTCGCGCAGTTGCCCACACCCACGATGGCCACGCGTACCGAACCCATCGGATTGCTCCTTTTCTATCGTGTGTACCGGTCCCGCTGTCCGAGCCTGACGGGCTCAGCGTGGCTCCGGCCCTGTGTTGCCTTCCGCCTGAAGTCCTGTCGTGCGTGACCCGGGGCCCTGGTCCGACCGTTCGGAAGCGATCAGCTCGTTGAGCCAGCGGACCTCGCGCTCGACCGACTCGAGCCCGTGCCTTTGCAGCTCGAGCGTGTAGCTGTCCACCCGCTCTCTGGTCCTGGCCAGAGCTCCGCGGACACCCTCGAGGCGCTCCTCGAGCCGGGTTCGCCTGCCTTCGAGGATCCGCAGGCGTATGTCCGCGCGGGTCTGGCCGAAGAACGCGAAATGCACGCCGAACCCGTCGTCCTCCCACGCCGCCGGGCCGGCCTCCGCGAGCAGGTTCTGCAGCCGCTCCTTGCCGTCCGCGGTCAGCCGGTAGACGATCTTCGATCGCCGGCCGGACCGGGAACGGCCTGCGCCATCCCGTGGCTCATCCGTCTCCTCGGCGATCATGCCTTGCGCGAGTAGCTCCTTGAGGCAGGGGTAAAGGGATCCGTACGAGAACGCACGAAACGCACCGAGCAGGGCGTTGAGCCTCTTGCGCAGTTCGTAGCCGTGCATCGGCGTCTCGTGCAGCAGGCCGAGGACGGCGAGTTCGAGCACGCCCGACCTGTTGCTGCTCACGTCTTGCTCACCTCTGCCTATAGGGCCAAACCGCGGATCCGGTGACTGCGGAATGTCACCTTATCTCTCGGTCCGATGTATCACTACGATACATCGCCAAGATATGTCGTGTCGAAACATCGTGCAAGTAACCAGGTCCTGGACGACGAGCCCGCCCTGGTGAAGGGGGGCCGCGCGGCCGGCGCTGGTGCACTGCGGGCACGGGCCGCACAGGCGGCACGGGCAGCGGACACGGCTGGCTGGCGCCGGCACCAAAGCCGAAATCGGGGCTCGGCCGGCGTTGCCCATCCGTCGTACCCTGTCGGGCATGGGGTCACGGCGATCGGTCATCGACTACGGGCTCGCCCGGCGGGCGACGCTCGCGTCTGTCTTCGCCGGGAACACGACTGTCGCCGATGTCTGTGACGCTCACCCGTACCTGCTGCGGGCGGCGAAGTTTCACGGCGAGGCCACCGGCACGGATTGCCCGATCTGCCGCAAGACCAAGCTCACGCACGTGACCTACGTCTACGGCGACGAACTCGGGCAGTACGAGGGCCGGGTGAAACAGGCGCCAGAACTCGCCGAGATGGCACTCGAATACGGGGAGTTCCGGGTATACGTCGTCGAGGTCTGCCAGAGTTGTGCCTGGAACCACCTGGCGTCGTCCTACGTCCTCGGCACGGGCGAGCCGCGTCCACGGCGTGGCAGGCGCGCACGCTCCGGCGGGTGACGTGGTCGAGCAGGGTGTACTGATACAGGTGCGCAGATAGAGGTTCGTAGACAGGCCGGGCCGCTGCGCGGCCCGGCACACCGAACGACCTTGTAGCCTCGGTGACTCCGGCAGGCCCTGCTCGCTCGCCCGCCACCGCAGCCAGCTACCCAGCGAGGACGCGTGAGTACGAGAGACTTCACCCGGCCGCAGCGGCCCGACCACCCGAACGGGCGCGAGGCATCGGGGCGCGAGCCCTATCAGCGCGAGCGCGTTGAGCGCGAGGGATTCCGCCGTGACGGCGCCGATCCCGCAGGCCGCGCGGACGGTTCTGACGACCCCTACGGGATCTACCGGCCCGCCGACGGCGACGGCGGTCGTGGCGGCCGTGGAAGTGGCGGCCGTGGAAGTGGCGGCCGTGGAAGTGGCGGCCGTGGAGGGAGCGGGGCCCCGGGTTCCGCGATGGCCGCGAACTCCACCGCCGTCCGCCCAGACGCGCCGGTAAGCCCAGACGCGCCGGTCCGCCCGGACGGACCACGCGTACCGCACAGGTCCCTGCCGCCCGGCCCGCCGCCGGGTACCCGGCGTGGCCAGGGCGGCGGCAGTGCTGGTGGTAGGTTTTTCCGGCGCATGCTGCGCGGCCCGTGGACGTGGAAGCGGATCGCCGCGATCGTGGGTATCGCCTTCGGGCTCGGCATCGCCCTGCTGGCCATCTTGATCGGCGTCGCCTACGCGCAGACCCCCATCCCAAGCGCGGTGGCACAGGCGGCACAGCAGCAGGACTCGATCGTGTACTTCAGCAACGGCAAGACCGTGGCCGACACGTTCGGCAGCACGGACAGGCAGCTGCTGACCTCCAGCCAGATACCGGCGGTGCTGAGGAACGCGGTGCTCGCCGCCGAGGACAGGCACTTCTACACCGAGGGCGGGGTGTCACCGACCGGCATCCTCCGTGCGACCTACACCGACCTCACGGGTGGCTCGATCCAGGGCGGCTCCACCATCACCCAGCAGTTCGTCAGGAACTACTACGACAACATCGGCACGGCTCAGACGATGTCGAGGAAGCTCAAGGAGATCTTCGTCTCGATGAAGCTGGCCAGGCAGAAGTCCAAGTCCTGGATCCTCACGCAGTACCTGAACACGATCTACCTGGGCAATGGCACGTACGGCGTGGGTGCCGCGTCGCAGATGTATTTCGGCGTGCCCGCGTCGCGGCTGTCCGTGGCGCAGGCAGCGACGCTCGCCGCGATCATCCAGTCACCCGGCTACTACCCGACATCAGCGCCCGGTGCGCGCCAGGCGCTGATGGCGCGGTGGCAGTACGTGCTGAACGGCATGGTGACCATGGGCACCCTTTCGCCACAGCAGGCGGCGGCGCAGAAGTTCCCGAAACTCGGCGACCACCAGATGCTCGGGATCGGGCCGGAACCTTACGACGGCTATATCAGGGACGCCGTCCGGACCGAACTGAAAAACACGTACCACTACACCGATAGCCAGATCAACAATGGCGGGCTGCGGATCGTCACCACGTTCGACAAGGGCAAGATGGACGCCCTGTACCGTTCGGTGGACGAGAACGAAAAGCTCATGAAGGAGGGCGGCAAGAAGCTGCCGTGGTACGCGCACGTGGGTGCTGTGCTCGAACAGCCGAGCACAGGCGCGATTGTCGCCATGTACAGTGGCCCCGGCTACAACGCCCGCAACTGTGCCAGGATCAAATGCCAGTACGACATGGCACTGACGAACCGTGAGCAGGTCGGCTCGTCGTTCAAGCCGTACGTGCTCGCCGAGGCCCGCGCGCAGGGCATGAGCGTCCAGAGCAGTGTGCTCGACGGTTACTCGCCGATCTGCGTGCCTCCGGACACCAGCCCGATGACGTACGGGGCGAGGGCGTCCTCGCCGACTGCGGCGTGCCCGCCGTCGGTGGGCCCGATGGCCTTCAACGTGTCGAACGACCAGGGTGACGGGAGCCTCGGGCCGGTGAACGTGCAGGTCGCGACGGCCGCCTCGCTCAACACCGCCTACACAGATCTGCTTCACCGCGTGGGCACACAGAAGGTCATCGACCTGGCACAGCAGTTCGGGGTCGATACCGCCGATTACCCGAATGGCTCGAATCTGGAGCACATGGTCCACCAGGTGGGTATCGCACTTGGCCAGGCGTCGATCACCGTCGAGGAGCAGGCGACGATGTTCAACACGCTCGCGAACAACGGCGAGTACATCACGCCACATGTCATCAAGCGGATTACCCAGGGCACCATGACCACGGCGGCCGCGGTCACCCGCCGCGAGGTGCTCACCCCCGATGTTGCCTCCGACGTCAACTGGGCCCTCTCATACGATGTCAAACCCGGAGGGACCGCGACGAACGCCGCCATGGCGGACGGCCGCGAGATCATCGGCAAGACCGGCACCACGAACGCGGCGCAGTCGGCGTTCTTCATTGGCGCGATCCCGCAGTACACCCTCTCGGTCGGGATCTTCTCCAACAGCCAGGACGGCAACGTCAACCACGAGTCACTCAACCTGCTCGGCGGCCTGGCAGGCGGCGGGTACGGCGGTGACTGGCCGTCGATGATCTGGCGGACGTTCGCGGAGCAGGAGTTCGCGCAACTGCCCGCGGAGAACTTCGCTCAGCCCGGCTTCGGCGGGGTCAGGTGGAACCTGCTCGGCCCGCTGCTCACGCCACCCCCGCAGCATCCGCGTCCCCGCGACACGTTCCCGGTCTGCATTCCCGGCACCCCCTTCTGCGGTCACCACGGCCACCGGAGCCCGTTGCCTTGCCCGCCGGGCCTGACGCTTCCCGGCTGCCCGTCACCGGCGCCGGTTCCCACGCAGCCGACGCCGAACCCGACCATTCCGCCGGGGCAGCCGCCTCCGACAGCGGGTGGCCTGGTGACCGGCGGGGCCGCGACGGCGAGCGCGACGCGGCGTGGAAGCGGTTAGGGTTGTCCAGGAGCAGCACTTGGAGGGCCCCGCTGGAGGCCGGGCGGAATGATTGAGCGGGGTTCTCAAGCGCCGAGTGCGGATGGGGAGCCGGAGGGCGAGACGGAACCCGCAGGTGAAGGCGCGCGACGGGACGATCCGCCGGGTCCGGCGAACATTCCTGCCTCGGACCCGGCCGGTGCCGCTCGCGGCCGCACCGGCATTTCCGGATCTACGCCTGTGCTCGCGGCTGCGGCACTCACCGGCCTGGTGCTCGCGTTCGCAGAAAAGCTGCCGTGCAGGGACGGTGCATGGAACGTCCCTGGAAAGCAGTTCCAGTTCGCCTGCTACACCGACATCTACCCGCTGTACTTCACCGAGCGGCTGGCCGAAGGGAAGGTGCCGTACGCAGGTCATGCGGTCGAGTACCCGGTCCTGATCGGCGCGGTCATGCAGGCTGCGGCGTGGCTGGTGCACACCATCGCCGACCCGTTCGCCCGCGGCCAGCGGTTCTTCGACGTCACCGTGACCGGCCTGGCCGTGTGCGCCATTGTCGGAGTGCTCGCCACCGCTTACGCGGCCGGACCGGCCCGCCGCAGTGACGCGCTGCTCGTGGCGCTGAGCCCAGCATTGATCCTGTCCGCCTTCATCAACTGGGATCTTGTCGCGATGGCGCTCGTCGCGGCGGGCATGGCGGCCTGGGCGGCGCGGCGGAACGTGCTCGCCGGGGTGCTGCTCGGCCTGGCCGTCGCGACCAAGTTCTATCCGCTGGTGTTCTTCGGTCCGCTGTTGCTGTTGTGCCTGCGTGCGGGGCGGATGCGGGCGTTCTGCGTGACGACGGGATCGGCCGCGGCCGCGTGGCTCGCGGTCAACGTGCCTGTGCTGCTCGCCGCCCCCGCGGGCTGGCGTACCTTCTACAGCTTCAGCCGGACACGGCCCGCCGACTGGGGAGCGATCTGGTACTTCTTCGAGATACGGCAGGTGCCCCTGCTCGGCACCGGGAACCTGGGCACCCTCAACTTGCTCAGCGCCGGTGCGTTCGCGATCGGCTGCGTGGCGATCGCGGTTCTCGCGCTTGCGGCGCCGCGCCGCCCCCGGCTGGCTCAGTTGTTCTTCCTCGCGCTCGCGGTGTTCCTGCTCACCAACAAGGTGTGGTCGCCGCAGTACGTGATCTGGCTGGTACCGCTCGCCGTGCTCGCCAGGCCGCGGTTCGGCGCCTACATACTCTGGCAGCTCGCGGAGATCGGCTACTTCATCGCAATCTGGTGGTATCTGTTCACCATTCCAGGAATGTCCGCAGGTGTGACCAGCTTCCACGGGATCGGCCAGGGCTGGTATTTCACCGCGCTGCTCGCCCGCTTCGCCACCACAGCACTGCTGGCTGGGCTGGTGGTCAGGGACATCCTGCGCCCCGAAGGCGACGTGGTGCGCGCCGGCGGGGTAGACGACCCGGCAGGCGGCGTCCTGGCGGGCGCCGCCGACGTGTTCGTGCTACGCCGCTCGCACCGGCCCGCGCGAATGGTGGAAAACGCGCAGACCGGATGACCGCCGCCACGCATCACGGCCGATCAAGGAACGCGCGCAGGAGATGGTGACGGGAGCCAGGAGGCCGCCCCGCGCGGCCGCCAAACCCACGGTTGGCTTGCCGTCCAGCCCTTCCCTTCATGATCGCGGTAACTTTGCCGCGGATACAGCGGAGAAGTTACCGCGATCATGAAAGACGTCTCATGGTGTCGCGCCAGCCGGGCAGCCAGTGTCGGCTGCTGCCACGGAGCCAGCGCCCCCGGATCCCCCAGGCCCGCCGATGGCAACGGGATCTATCCCGAACGGCTGCGCGGGGCGGCCCTCCGGGCCGTCAAGCCCGACCGGGTTCGCCCGGGCTTGTCAACGGCCGCGGAGCTGGTCGCGCAACCAGCGGATGTCCGCCGCCTGCCCATCATCCTCATCTGGCGTCTCGCAGACGACGGGTGCTCCCGCGGCCCGCACGACCTCGGCGATGAGCTTCGGGTCGATGGTGCCGCGCTCGAGGTTGTCGTGCCTGTCGCGCCCCGATCCGAACTCGTCCTTGCTGTTGTTGCAGTGCACCAGGTCGATGCGCCCGGTGATGGCCACCACCCGGTCCACGATTCCCTGCAGTTCTTCGCCGCCCGCATGCGCATGACAGGTGTCCAGGCAGAACCCGGCCTTACCGGCACCGCCGGCGGCGTCGATGGCGTCCCACAGCCGTGCGATCGCGTCGAGGGTCCTGGCCATCGCGTTGTCGCCGCCCGCCGTGTTCTCGATCAGCACGGGGAGCGGGAACTCGGTCCGCTCGAAGACCTTCCGCCAGTTCGCGAAGCCTTCCGCGGGGTCGGCCGACGCGAGCACATGGCCGCCGTGGACGATGAGGCCCTTCGCGCCGATGGACGCGGCCGCCTCCGCGTGCTGTGCGAGCAGTTTGCGGCTGGGGATCCGGATCCTGTTGTTGGTGGTGGCGACGTTGACCAGATACGGCGCATGCACGTAGACGGCAAGCCCGGCGGACTCGGCGGCCTGGCGGAACTGCCCGGGGTCGCCAGGCAGCACGGGCGCCTTGTATCCTTGGGGGTCGCCGAGGAAGAACTGCACGACCTCCGCGCCCCGGGCGGTCGCGGCGGCGAGCGGGTCAGCCTGGTCGACGTGAGCTCCGATGCGCACCATGCCATCGAGCTTAGAGCCTGCTTGAGAACTCTCGGTCGTGCGAGGGCAGAGCGAGCGGCCCGGCGCGCAGTGCCTGAAGGAAGCGCAGCGCCTGACGGAAGCAGGGCCAGGCGGTGGCGGGCAGGGCGGAGTGGCGCCCGGACGCGCCTGGGGCGCGCGGATCTGGCCGCCGGGCGCGTGTGCTCACATCGAGAAACCGCCGTGCGCGATGCCCATGCCCGCGCCGACGAACCCCCCGACGATCCCGACCACGATGAACATGCGCTCGCCGCGCGTCGCGGAGACGAATTGGGCATAAAGGCCGACACCGAAGCTGGCCATGCCGAGCACGGTGGCGGCCAGGTGCGTCTGGACGATCAGCCCGAGTGCGAAGGCGACGATGCCACCGACGAAGACGAACAGCGTCACCGCGTTCAGCAGCGGATGGCGCTTGCCATCGGTGTTGAGCTTGAGGAGTGGCGGCGGTTGCGCGACCGGCTGGATCTGGGTGTCGTCAGGCATGGGGCCCACCTCCATGGTCCTCGAAGGCATCCATCACATTGTGTTCCCGCACCTGCGCCGGCGGAATCTCCCAGTTAACGCTGGAGCCGGCAGTGGAGTCCTGACCCACCGGGCGCTGCCATATCTCAAGATCTCAAGACGCGTATTTCGCGGGCTGCGCCCTCGCGGGTGGGGTCTTCGTGGGCTGGGGTCTCGGGCGCTGGGTCTCACGCGCTGACGTCGCAGCGGTGCTCTTTCTGGCCCGGCCATCGCTGCGCACTTGGTAAGCTGGCTCGACCGCGCCCGCCGATCCCCGGCAGTGGCGCAGATTCCTCCTGTCACGGAGAGACCGTGACCGCCAGTCCATGGGAGGTGTGAGCCGCGCATGCGTCAGTACGAATTGATGATTATCCTCGAGCCAGGGCTCGAAGAGCGCACGGTCCAGCCATCGCTCGAGCAGTTCCTCAAGGTCGTGAAGACCGGCGGCGGAACCGTGCAGAAGGTCGACGTGTGGGGGCGGCGCCGCCTCGCCTACGAGATCGACAAGAAGTCTGAGGGAATCTATGCGGTCGTCGACCTGACCGCCGAACCGGACACCGTGCGGGAACTTGACCGCCAGCTGAACCTCAACGAGGGCGTGCTTCGTACTAAGGTCGTTCGGCCCGAGCGGCACTGACTACCGCTTCACGCGATGCTGACTCACGACCGCAGGAGACGCCTCGGCGCGCCGGGGCGCGATCCAGCTCACCAGACCGTTAGCTAACCCATCCCTACCGACCGGGAGCAGGCCCGATGGCAGGCGACACCCAGATTACGATCGTCGGCAATCTCACCAGCGATCCGGAGCTTCGCTACACTCCGAATGGCCAGGCAGTGGCGCGCTTCAGCGTCGCATCCACGCCGCGGTTCCGCGACAGCGCGAGCGGCGAGTGGAAGGACGGCGACCCCCTCTTCCTGTCATGCGATATCTGGCGGCAGGCCGCGGAGAACGTCGCGGAGACTCTGCAGCGGGGCATGCGGGTGATCGTTCAGGGTCGGCTGCGGCAGCGCTCATATGAGACCCGTGAGGGCGAGAAGCGCACCGTTTACGAGGTTACGGTGGACGAGGTCGGCCCGTCGCTGCGCTACGCCTCCGCCAAGGTGACGAAGACCGCGCGTTCGGGCGGCGGCTTCGGCGGTGGGCCGAACGGGCCCGGTGGGCCGAACGGGCCCGGCGGCTCCGGCCGCGGGTCTGGCGGCTCGGGCGGTGCGGCGGACGACCCGTGGGCGAACAGCGGGTCAGCAGGCTCGGACGGTGGCGACAGCTTCTCCGACGAGCCGCCGTTCTGAGCCGCCGTTCTGGGTCGCCGTTCTGGGTCGGCCCATCGGCAAGAAAGACCAGAACCTGCCCACCCGGGTGCGGCGCCCGCAACCAGCCGTGAAAGAAACCAGACAACGACCATCCCCGCCACAGGCGGGGCTCTGTGAGGGAGCACCATGATGGCCAAGGCACCGGCGCGCAAGCCGAAGAAGAAGGTGTGCCTTTTCTGCCAGGAGAAGATCTCCTACGTCGACTACAAGGACATCGGGCTGCTGCGGAAGTTCATTTCCGACCGTGGCAAGATCCGGGCCCGCCGGGTGACCGGCAACTGCACGCAGCACCAGCGGGATGTCGCCTCAGCGATCAAGAACGCCCGTGAGATGGCTCTGCTGCCGTACACGAGCACAGCACGCTGAGGAGGTATCTGGCGATGAGTCGCACACCTATGAAGCTCATCCTCACCCAGGAGGTCACCGGCCTTGGAACGCCGGGTGACGTCGTTGAGGTGGCGGGGGGTTACGGGCGCAATTACCTGATTCCGCGCGGTTTCGCCATGCGCTGGACACGTGGTGCGGAGAAGCAGATAGACCTGATCAAACGAGCCCGCTCGGCGCGTGAGATCCGCGGCCTCGATGACGCCAAGCAGGTGGCGGCGCAGCTTGCCGGGCTCACCGTGCGTCTGCAGACCAAGGCAGGAGAGACCGGCCGGCTCTTCGGCTCCGTGTCGGCCGCCGACATCGCGGCGGCTGTGCGGGCCGCCGGTGGTCCCGAGCTCGACCGGCGGCGCATCGAGGTCCGCAGCCCGATCAAGACGGTGGGCGCGCACCAGGTGGCGGTGCGGCTGCACCCGGACGTCAGTGCCACGCTCGACATCGAGATCGCCGGGGCCTGACCGGCCACGCCGCGCTGTCGCTACGCGTCCATGGCGGGCGGCGGATCGCTGCGCGCCAATCCAGGCGAGCCGTAGTCGGCGGCGCGGCGGGCGAGGTCTGGATCCAGGTCACTGACGAGCGTCCAGACGCTGGCCACCCGCCCGGTCAGCTCCGCCGGTGTCAGCGAGCCGGGATTCGCCGCCGCGAGGTCGTCGATCGCCCGGGTGAGGTTGGTGACCTGATCGACCGCGGCGCTGCTCTCGTCCGAACACATTTTCGAGATGCTACCCGGGCGGCCGGGGGTCCGCCGCCCGAACGCGGACCTGCCCTCAGATTCTCCCCGGGCTGGCGATCCGCGGCCCGGCGGACAGGAAGGCCAGCCGCCTGACCTGGGCGGTCAGCCGCGCGGTGGCACGAATCCGGTCACCGGCGTACCGCACCAGTGACGAGCCACGCGGAACGTGCCCGCAGGGTGAGCGGTGTCGGTGGTGGCAGCGGCGCGGCGTGCGCCGGCTGCTCAGGTACACCAGACTTCCGTGCACCATCGGGGAACTGGCGCATGACGGATGTGACGTTACCTGGCGATCTGGCCGCGACGGCAATCCAGTACCCGGACACCCGGCGCGGGACCGTCGGCGGCACAGGTCACATGTGGATAACTTCTTGCGGCTGTGGACGACAATCCGTACCCGGCTTTTTTCACGCACACAGGGAGTGGACGGCGTTCACGCTGGTAACGGTGGGCCAGCACACGTGATTTCCCGGTATATCCCCAGTCTTGTCCCCAGGCTGCGCACAGTCCGGACGGCGTGTCTGCACAGGCTGTCCACAGGCCTGTGCACAGCGCTATTTGGCCTGCCGCCGCGCCACCCGCGAAACTGTCAGACCTGTCCGCTAGATCTATACCCGGCGTGATCTACAGCGGCCGGATTCCATGGCGACCCGCCAGCTCGGCTGCTGGCCCGGTGCGCCCGACGTGGGGAGGCGGTGGAGCGTGCCATGAGCGTCGCCGAGATCACGTCCCGCGGTGAGGAGTTCGAACGGACGCCGCCGCACGACGTTGCCGCGGAACAGTGTGTGCTCGGCGGGATGCTGCTGTCCAAGGACGCCATCTCGGACGTGATCGAGGTGATCAGGCCCCAGGATCACTACCGGCCCGCTCATCAGATCATCCACGAGGTCATCCTCGACCTGTACGCGCGCGGTGAGCCCGCCGACGCGGTGACCGCGGCTGCGGAGCTGACCAAGCGGGGCGATCTCAGCCGCGCTGGCGGAGCGCCGTACCTGCACACACTGATCGCCTCGGTGCCGACGGCCGCGAACGCCGGCTACTACGCGCGGATCGTGCGTGAGCGGGCGATCCTCCGGCGCCTGGTCGAGGTGGGGACCAGGATCGTGCAGCTCGGCTATACGGGCGACGCCGACGCGGACGAACTGGTCGATCGCGCCCAGGCCGAGGTCTACGGCGTCACGGAGCGCCGGGTCAGCGAGGACTACCTCCCGCTGTCCGAGATCATGCCGGGCACGCTGGACGAGATCGAGGCGATCGGCAGCCGCGGCGGCGGGATGATCGGCGTGCCGACCGGCTTCAGCGACCTCGATTCCCTGACCAACGGCCTGCACCCGGGCCAGATGGTCGTCATAGCCGCCAGGCCAGCCGTCGGGAAAGCGCTTGCGCTCGATACGCCGCTGCCGACTCCGGGCGGATGGACCACGATGGGCGATGTCCAGATCGGCGACTATCTTCTTGGCGCTGACGGCAAGCCGACCCGCGTACTCGCCGCCACCGAGGTCATGCACGGCCGGCCCTGCTACGAGGTGGAGTTCAACGACGGCACGGTCATCGTCGCCGATGCGCAACATCAGTGGGTGACCTGGGACCTTCGCACGCGTAAGGCATATGATTACCATCGCGAGCCTGGGGCCTCCGAGTATCCAGATGACTGGGCGACATGGGTCTCGTCTCGGGCTTCGCGTCACAAGTATGGCCCCGGCGAGCGTGAGCACATGCGCATGCTGCGTAAGGCAGGCCTGAACTTGGATCAGATCGCCAGAGCGCTCGGGCGGACTGCCGGGGCTGTGCAGCAGCAATGGAATCGTTCGGAGGACAGTACCCGAAAGGACGTAAGGGTAGTCCCGCGCACTACGACGGAGATCGCGGCATCTCTGCGGGCCAGGGGTATGAAAAACCACGCCATCCCAGCTGCGCGGCCGTTCCTTTTGCGGCCTGTTGACCTGCCCATAGAACCCTATGTCCTTGGCTATCTCCTCGGCGATGGCGACACCGCTCGAAAAGGCCGTATTGCCTGCGACCCCAGGGACCGGCCGTGGCTTGTGGAGGAGTTCGAAGCCGCTGGATACGACGTAAGCTCCTACACTGACACGGGTCATTTCGGTATAGAGGGCATTGGCAAGGAGTGGCGCTCGCTTTGCCTTGCAGACGGAAAGCACATCCCAGATGTCTACTTGCGGAGCTCCTTCTCCCAGCGACTCGCACTTGCACAAGGGCTCATTGACTCAGACGGTTGCGTGGATGGGCACGGCGCCTACCGGTTCAGCAATACCTGCCGACGACTGGTCGATGACTTCGTTGAGCTTGCCGCGAGTCTCGGCTGTGTAGCACAGGTGTATCGGCGCGGCCCCCTCGTTCGGGCGGGGCGGCCATCCCGGGAATCGTGGGAAGTCGTGGTTCCGACAACTCTGCCGTTGGCCCGGCTCCCTCGCAAGGCACTTGCCGCGCGAAACAAATGGCACCGGGAACAGGTCAGCCACTACATCGTTGACGCACGCCCCATTTGTTCGGTCCCTGTCCGGTGCGTCCAGGTCGAGAGCCCGCAGCACATGTACCTGGCTAGCCGAGCCATGATCCCGACGCACAATTCAACCCTCGCGCTGGATATCGCGCGGGCCGCGGCGGTCAGGAACGGGCTGACTACGGTGATCTTCAGCCTGGAGATGGGCCGCAACGAGATCACCATGCGGCTGCTGTCGGCCGAGGCCCGGGTGCCGCTGCACACGATGCGCACCGGGCAGATGAGCGACGACGACTGGGCCAGGCTGGCCAGGCGGATGGGTGAGGTCGCGGAGGCACCGCTGTTCATCGACGACTCGCCCAACATGTCCATGATGGAGATCCGGGCCAAGTGCCGCCGCCTCAAGCAGCGCCACGACCTGCGCATCGTGATCGTCGACTACATGCAGCTCATGAGCACGCCCAAGCGCGTGGAGAGCAGGCAGCAGGAAGTGTCGGAGATGTCCAGGGCGCTCAAGCTGCTCGCCAAGGAACTCGACGTCCCCGTGGTCGCCATCTCACAGCTCAACCGCGGTCCCGAACAGCGCAACGACAAGCGCCCGCTCCTCTCTGACCTGCGTGAGTCCGGCTGCATGACCGACGACACCAAGCTGCTGCGCGCCGACACCGGCTCGCCGGTGACGTTCCGGGAGCTGCTCGACAATGGCCACCAGGGTGTCCTGGTGTGGGCCGTTGATCACGACAACCGCATCGTCCCGGCACCGATCACCAATGTGTTCGAGTCGGGTGTCAAGGTTGTCCACCGGCTGCGGCTGGCATCCGGCCGTGAGGTAAAGGCGTCCGGCAACCACCGCTTCCTGACCTTCGCGGGCTGGACACGTCTTGACGAACTGAACGTCGGCGACCGCGTCGGAATACCGCGCCGCCTCCCGGAACCTATCGGCCCCGCGCTCGGCTGGTCCGAGCACCGCCTCGGTCTGCTTGCGCATCTGATCGGTGACGGCTGCGTCCTGCGGAAGCAGCCCGTGCACTACACCTCCAACGATGAGGCCAACCTGGCCTTCGTCGAGCAGGCAGCGGCAGCCGAGTTCGGCATTTCTCCCCGCCGGGTGCGGCAGGGCACGTGGTGGCACACGTATCTGCCTGCCCCCTACCAGCGCACACACGGGAAATACAACCCGCTGCACGTTTGGTTCCGTGAGCTGGGTATCGAAGATCTGCGCTCATATCAGAAGCGCATTCCCGCGATCCTGTATTCCGCGAGCAATCAAGAGATCGCTATCTTCCTGCGTCATCTGTGGGCCACGGATGGCAACGTGACCGTCCCACGCTCCAATACGGCACCCAAAGTCTACTACGCCTCGTCGAGCCGGGAACTTGCCGACGGTGTCGCATCGCTGCTTTCCCGATTCGGGATCGTTGCCCGGATACGGCAGGTAACGAAGGTCGGCTACCGGCCTAATTATCACGTCATCGTGGCGGACGGCCCCGGTCTGCGCACGTTCTGCCGTGAGATCGGCGTGCACGGCCGCCGCGGGGAACTGGTGCCCGAGCTGCAGGCGCTTGTCGGCGGCAGGGCAGTCAATACAAACGTCGATACGGTGCCGATCGAGGTCTGGGACCTGGTCAAGTCAGAGCGAGCACGGATCGGTATGACAGAACGCCAATTCCAGGCCGCGATTGGCACACACTACTGTGGCTCGGCGCTCTATAAGCGCTGTCCCTCGCGCGCACGACTACTCCGCTGCGCCAATGCGCTGGATTCCGCCGGGCTTCGTACGGTCGCCACCAGCGACATCTACTGGGACCGGGTCGTCAGTGTCGAACCATTGGGCCCGCAGCCGGTCTATGACGCCACGGTAAAAGGCGCACACAATTTTATCGCCGACGGAATTCTGGCCCATAATAGCATTGAGCAGGACTCGGACGTCGTGATCTTGCTGCACCGGGAGGATGCGTACGAGCGGGAGTCGCCGCGCGCGGGTGAGGCCGACCTGATCGTGGCCAAGCACAGGAATGGGCCGACCGCGACGCTGACCGTCGCCTTCCAGGGGCATTACAGCCGCTTCGTGGACATGGCGCCCGGCTGACCAGGTGCGGTGATGGCAGCCATCCGGCGGATCGGGACAGCGCAGCGGCGGGCCCGCCTGGCGCGGCGCCACCTGCTGGCCCCCGACGCGCTGGCCGCGACAGCGGCCGAGGTCGGCAGCGGCCTGGTGGCTCTGCACGGAACCGACCCGGCGTCGGTGTTCCTCGGGATCCAGGCACGGGTACGGGGCAGGCCGTCCCCGGCCATGATCGAGCAGGCACTCTACGAGGACCGTACGCTGATCAGGATGCTGGGCATGCGCCGGACGATGTTCGTCGTGGCCGCCGATTTCATGCCCGTCGTGCAGGCGTCGTGCACGGACGAGATCGCGCTGCGGCAGCGCCGCAGGTATGTGCAGCTGATGGCGCAGGGCGGCATCACCGGAGATGTGGACGCCTGGCTGAAGGACGTCGAGGAGTCCACCGCGCGCGCGCTCGCGGTCCGGGGCGAGGCGACGGCGGCGGAGCTCGCCCGGGACGAGCCGCGCCTGCGCCAGAAGATCATGATGGCCGAGGGCAAGAGCTATGGCGGCATGCGGGGTATCTCCACGTGGGTGCTGTTCCTGCTGGCCGCGCAGGGCCGTATCGTCCGCGGGCGCCCGCGCGGCTCGTGGACATCCACGCAGTACCGGTGGCTGCCCATCGAAGCGTGGCTGCCCGGCGGGCTGGCCAGACCGCCCGCCGCACAGGCGCGCGCTGACCTGCTCCGCCGCTGGCTGGCCGCATCCGGTCCGGCCACGGCCGATGACCTGCGTTGGTGGACCGGGTGGACGGCCGGCCAGGTAAGGTCGGCGCTCGCGCAGATCCCCCGCACCGAGGTCGACCTCGACGGCTCGCCCGGTTTCGTGCTCGCTGGTGACGAGGACGCGGTGCCCGAAGCGGCGCCGTGGGTGGCGCTGCTCCCGGCCCTCGACCCGACCGTGATGGGCTGGCAGGACCGGCGCTGGTTCCTCGGCGGGCACGCCGCGAGGCTCACGGACCGCTCGGGCAACATCGGCCCGACGGTGTGGTGGGGCGGCCGGGTCGTCGGTGGCTGGGCGCAGCGTGCGGACGGCGAGATCGCGTTCCGGCTGGTCGAGGACGCGGGCGCCGAAGCCGTCGCTGCGGTCGAAGATGAAGCCGAACGGCTGCGCGGCTGGATCGGTTCCGTGCGGGTGACACCGCGCTTTCGCACGCCCTTGGAGCGGGAGCTTTCTGGCTGATCCAGCCGATGTCGCGCCGGGGCGGCGCCGCCGTGACCTTCTGAGTGTCCCGCGCGCTCGGCTGGGGCCGCTCGTTCCGCCGCTCGCGCTGTGGGGCAGCCTTGGCCTGGCCGTGGCCGTTGGCACGCTGGCCGGCTGCATGGAAACTGGCGGGCCGACCGCCGGGCATGCGTCCATGGTCGCGCAGGTTCCTGACCTCTGCTGTCAGGTAGGGATGCCGGTGCCCGGATTGGCCCTCGGGGGTGACGCGGCCGAGTTCACGCTGGCGCGCATCTGCGCCGCGGCAAGATCGCAGAAGGCCGGGTTGAGCTCGATACCGACCGCGGACCTGCCCATCGCGAGCGACACCGACAGGGTCGTGCCGCCGCCGAGGAACGGGTCGAGCACGACTCCCGCCTCGGGACACCCCGCGGCGACACACCGGCCGACAAGGGCGCGCGGGTAGGGAGCGAAGTGGCTGCCACGGCTGCCGGCGTTGCGGTCGGGTTCGATCACCCACACGTCCTCGTCGCTGCCGAGAGCGGTGCGGTCGAAGTAGTACCGCGTGCTCTTGACGAACAGGAAGATGTGCTCGTAGGTACGCCACGGGCGGTCTCTCGCCGTTGGTTCCGGTATTGCCGACGAGCGCACCCACGCCACCGCGCTGCGCAGCGTCCAGCCGTCCTGCTGCAACGCGAGAGCCACCCGCCAGGGGATCCCGATCAGCGACTTGCGTGGCAGGCCCAGCCCGGGGCCGTCCACCGCGCGCAGATCGGGCAGGCGGCGGCTGCGGTGCTTGGCGTCGCGGCCGTGCGGGCGCCCCTTCGCTGAGTAATAGGTGTCGCCGAGATTGAGCCACACCGTGCCTTCCCTCGTCAGCACCCTCCGCAGTCCATCGAACGTCTCGCGCAGATTGTCGACGAAGCCATCGATGGTCGGCTCGAGGCCGAACTGGCCGGCCGTACCGTAGTCTCGCTGCCAGAAGTACGGCGGCGAGGTCACCACGCAGTGCACGGAACCCGCAGGAAGTTCGGGCAGGACCTTCCTGCAATCGCCCTGGTACACGCGCCAGAACCGGCCCTGCCCGCCGCCGCCGTATGGCTGCACCGCCGCGTCCCCCGCCCAGGCCTCGCCAGTCACACTGTGACTCTAGTGGTCTGTACGGGGGGCCTTTACGCGAACGGCGCGGCGCTAAGAAGGCTCCTCCTGCAGAACCGCTGGGACGTCGGGGGTGCCGCCGCGGGGGACATCCGGGACGTGCCCTCAGTGGCCGACTTGACAGCCGAGCGTCACCTACTGTCTCCTTATTGTCATGCCAGCGAGCGCGGAGCGTCACGGCGGCGTGCACATCCAGGTGCATGCCCGCGGCGCCATGTCTTCGGTGGCTTTCGCACGCGCTGCGCGCACTTGTCTTCTTTTGTTGTCGCTGACGGCCATTCCCTTCTGACGACCGTCCCGGGCCCTGACTGGCCCGCCGCCACATGGAAGACCGGCAATGAACCTCGATCTCTCGACTGCTCCTGAACTCGCGCAGCTTGCCTGGGTGCCCGCATCCGCACCGCCGTTCGGGAAAATGGGCGATACCACCGGCAACGTGACGGCGGGCCGCCTGGCCGGCCTGGTGCGGGCGGTGGCCGCGGACCCGGCGCGATGGTGGCCGCTGGTCCGTTTCGATCCGCAGCGGCCGGTTCACCTCCGCCTGGACGCGCCGCCGGGGTGCGAGTTGTGGCTTGTCACTACGCCGCCCGGGTACCGCGGCACGTCGCGCGACTACGGCCCGGGGTGTGCTGCGCTCACCGTGGTGGCCGGTGAACTGGCCGAGCGGACCATCACCGCGGCGGGGGCGGCGGACCAGCCGTTGCGGCCGAACCGGGTGCGCGTGCGGGGGCGGGGCCATCTGCATGAGACGGTCAACCCTGGCACGTGCTACGCGGTAAGCCTGTGCGCGCACGCGCCGCCGCCGGCCGCGGCGCCCTCTGCCTGAGGCCTGCGTCGGGCCCGCGCGGGGGTCTGCTTGTCGTCACGGTGCGACCCGCTGAGCACGCCGGGCGGTCTCCGGGCATCCGGCAGCGGTCTGTGGTGTCTCCGCAGCGGCCTCCGGATCCTGGGAGGACGTTGCGTAGTTCATCGTTTGTGACGCTTTCGCGCGTCTGAGGCGGTATAACAGCCACGGGGACCCTTCCTGTTAGCTCGGGAGGATCGTGCAGCGCAGCCGCAGGGGACTCGCTCCCCGGATTCCCCGTGGCCGGGGGTCGGCCGTTTCTTTCGCGCGCGGCATTTCCGCGGGCGGGACCGTAACGTCCGTGGCCATCTGCCTCGTCGCGGCGCTAGTCGCCGGGGTCTCTGTTCAGCGCGGCCTTCGCCAGGTCGCCGCACCGCGCGCCACGCACGCCGCACCCGTGATCTTGCGCAGCCCACATCCCTCGCCATCGCATCGCGCCGTGGTCGGCGCGCCGGTAGCTCAGCTGACCCGCGCCGTCCGCCGCGTGATGTCCACTCAGGAGGGTGCCGCCGCGCGCAGCGACTACGGAACGGTGGCGGCAGGCCGGCCGATCGTGCATCTGACGCGGGCCAGCCGCAATCGGGCCTGGGCATTCGGGACGACCGTGATCCCGGTCCCCGCGGGCAGCGCCGCACCGCCGTGGACCGCCTTGTTTCTCGCCCATGCAATCGGTGGACGCTGGCACATCGCGCTGTCGGGCACGGCCGGGTTCGGGCAGATGGTCACGTCCGCATCCAGAGCGGTGCTCTCTGCGGCCGAGAAGCCGCTGCTCGCACGGTTCAACGCGGCGCAGGCAGCTCCCCCCAGCGGCGCGCCCCCTGCGGGCAGCATGCCGCCGGGAGGCGGCCCCACACTGGGCGGCGCGCCGGCGGTGGGCGGTACACCGACGCCGGGCGGCACACCGACGCCGGGCGGCACACCCACGCCCGGCGGCACGGCCGCGCCCGGTGGCACGGCGACGGCCGGTGGCACGGCGGCGCAGGGCGCCGTCGCTCTCGCCTTGCCGTGGCGGGCCGGCCAGTCATGGCGCCTTGTCGCGGCGTTCAGCGGTTCTGGTACGAGCAAGGCGGGCACGATGTTCTCCTTCTCGGGTGGTGACGGCAGAGTCCTGGCGGCCGGCCCGGGGCGGCTCTACCGGTTCTGCGGCGGCGTCGGCACCGACGCCCTCATAGAGGTCATCCATCCTGATGGATCCGCGACCGAGTACTACCAGCTCAGAGCCGAGACGCGAGCTGCGGACGGCGGCCTCGTCGCCACCGGGACGTACCTGGGCATGACCGGCACGTCGCTCGCCTGTGGCGGGACCGTGCCAGGCCCCGGGCCAGGGTTGGGGCAAGCGCCGGGCAAGGGAGCGGGCCAGGGCAAGAAGGCGAGCGGCCCGGTGCTGGGCACCGTCTCTTTCGCGGTGATCGCCGGCGGGAGCGTTGCGAACCTGAGCGGCCTGACGCTCGGCGGGTGGACGTTCCACCAGCGGGTGACGCCGCCGCTCGTATGGGCGCAGCGGGCAGCGGTCCGGGTGATGCTGGGCGGGCTGCTCGAAAACTTCGGTGCCGCCCCGCCCGGAGCCGCCCCAGATCCCACTGCCGCGCCCAGCCCGACGCCGAGCCCGGATCCATCCCCAAGCTCGGCGCCAGGCACATCGGCCAGCAAGCCGCCGGTTGCCCTCGGCCCGCCTGCCGTGGCGCTGCCTGCCGTGGCGCTGCCCACCGTGGCGCTGCCTGCCGCGGCGCTGGCGGTGCCGGTGGTGGCGGTGGTGGCGGTGCCGGTCACCGATCCGGCTGACGCGTCCTGAGCGGTGATTCCTGATGCTCCGCTGCCCAGCCGTGGGACCTGACCAGGTGTCGTCAGCCAGGTGCCACGAGCGCGCGCCCTGCGCGACCAGTCCCTGGCCCGAGCGGCCGGCCGCACCGGCGCGGACGCCCCAGCGGGCCGCCGGGCCGTTCGGCCCGGCCGTTCGGCCCGGGAAGGCCTCTGACCTGGGTAAACGGATGTTGCTGCCGCCTTTCATATCGTTTCGTTGCGAAACTGGAATGTACAGCGGTAACATCACTGACGGCCAGGTGATGCTGTCCTGTTATCAGCACAGAGCTTGTAATAAGGCACGCGGAGCCTGGCGCCTGTATCTGGCGTCGTGGCCAAATATCGGGTGTCATGTCACCCCCTTTCATGGGAGGCAGCATGTCAGCGAGGAGCGGCCAATTGCGGGATAGGCGGCAGGCTCGTCCGAAAAGGCACGTCAGCGCATCGCGTCTGATTCTTTCGATAACTGTGATCGTAGTATTCGCCGCAGGTACCGGGGCGGGCGACACCGAGACCGGTGAGCGAATGGCTGCCGCGGCGCAGCGGTTCCTTACCTTCTACTCGGGCGTTTTCGCGCTCGTGGCGCTCACCATGGCTGTTGCCGCTGGTCTTATCGCGACCGACCGTATCTTCATGTCTGTGGGAAACCGCATCGTCGCGCAGGCGGTGCACAGGGCGATCGCGTTCGTCTCTGTCGCGTTCCTGATTACTCACATTGCCATGGAGGTCGTGGTCGGAAAGTCCACGGCGATCGACTCTGTCGTGCCTTTTTTGTCGCGTGGCCGTACGTTCTATGTGGGCATCGGTACCATCGCCTCTGACTTGATGATATTGCTTGTCGCAACCGGAATAGCGCGCAGGCGTTTCGCGGAGAAATCGAGCCCGTTTGTATGGCGGGTCCTTCATGGTTCCGCTTATTTGGCGTGGCCGCTGTCGATAGTGCACGGCCTGGCGGCGGGCCGTCCTGCAAAGCCATATGTGAGCTGGAGCTATGGGGCCTGCCTGATCGCCGTCGGCATCGCTCTCGTCGTGCGCAGTGTCGCGACCGTCCGCCCGCGCCAGGCGACCGCTCAGGCCTGGCCTGACAACGCGGGCACGCCGGCGGCGGCCAGTGTCGCCGCGCAGGCCTACCTCCTGCACACCCAGCGTGCGGCGGCCGCGGCTGGACTGGCCGCTGGGCAACCGGCAGGCCTGGCAGCCATGTCGGCGGGGCAGACGATGCAGTGGCCGCGAGGGGGACCGTCGCATTGGTCGGCGGCCCCGGCGGCGGGCATGCCCGCTCTGCCCGCCCGGCCGGTGGCGCATACCCCGGCGCAGGGGATGCCGGTCGTGCCTGGGGCAGTGGCGCATACTCCGGCCGGGGGGATGCCGACCGCGGCAGGGATGGAGCACTACACGCCGGCGCAGGGTATGCCGGCCGTGCCCGGGGCCGTGGCGCATACTCCGGCGCAGGGGACGCCGGCCGCGGCCGCGGGAATGGAGCACACTCCGGCGCGGGGGATGTCGGCCGGCACAGGGCCGCGTTATCACACTCCGGCCGGCGAGATGCCACCCACGCCACCGCTGGAGTACCAGTCACCCCCGGTGGGGGTGTGGCCCGTGGCCGACGCGCCAGCCCCGCCCGGGATGCACTCGCCCGGGATGCAGCAGTATTACTCCCCTGATTACTCCCCCGCGGGCGGGATGGCGCCCGCAGCAGGGACGCAGTACCAGAACCCCGCGGCGGGCCCGCCCGTCGCGCCCGGAGTGCATTACCAGACCGGGGTGCATTACGAAGATGAAGCGAACTACCAGACTGGAGCGCACCTCCAGGATGGGGCGTACTACCAAGATCAGGCGGGCGGTAGGCCCGGCGGCCCTGACCGGCAGCCCGCACAGGAATACGAGGCAGTCCCCTACCAGGTGCAGGCGCTCTATCCGGCGCCGGACGACCAGGCCGGATGGCCCGCCAGATGATGAAGACACGTTTGGCGGCAGAGGTCGTCCAGATTGGGACGCCGCGCCTGACCGCCGGGCTCGACCGCACATTCAGGCTGGATCTGGCCGCTCATCTGGAGGTGCATGGGCCGTTCCCCCGGCTGACCCTCAGGCAACTGATGACTATGGCCGAGCGGGTCGACCTCCGAGGGCGGGGCGGAGCCGCATTCCCGCTCGCCCGAAAGATGAGGGCCGTCTATGAGTCCTCGAACACCGACAAGTCGAGGACGGTCATTCTCGTCAATGCCGCCGAGGGTGAGCCGGCCAGCGCCAAGGACACCATGCTCCTCATCCGGGCGCCGCACCTCGTGCTAGGTGGCGCGCTCCTCGCGGGACGCGCGCTCCGTGCCAGGGAGATCGTCGTGGGAGTGGCGAGCGGCTCACCGGCCGCGAAGTCAGTTCTCGCTGCTGCCGGTGAGGCGGGCCTGAAGAGGCAGTTGCGGGTGGTCGAGGTACCGGAGCGGTTCATCTCCGGCGAGGGTGGTGCACTCGTCAACGCGGTCAACGGCCGGATCCCGGTGCCGCCGGGGCGCAAGACCCGGGCGAGCAGCCGCGGTGTGGACGGCCTGCCGACCCTGCTGTCGAACGCCGAGACGTTCGCGCAACTGGCGATGCTGGCGCTGCTTGGCCCCGAGGAGTACGGCAGGGCGGGACCAGAAGGCGAGCCGGGCACGATCCTGCTGACCGTGGGAGGTTCAGCTAGGAAACCTGCGATCGTCGAGACGCCGGCCGGAGTGCCGCTCGGTGCCATTCTCGATATCTGTGAGGCCACTCTCGGCGAGGGAGTGCTTGTCGGCGGTTATCACGGCATGTGGCTGCCGCCCGCTGTGGCGGCGACCGTCGGCGTGTCGCGGGTGAGCATGGCCGACGCCGGCGGAGTGCTCGGTGCGGGCATTGTCGCGCCGCTTGGCGACGGGACCTGCCCCCTCGGTGAGGTCGCCCGGGTAGTGAGCTATCTCGCCGGAGAGTCAGCGGGGCAGTGCGGGCCGTGCAAGCTCGGGTTGCCCGGGGTGGCGCGGGCGCTGACAGCGCTGGCCGACGGCTCAGGCGGGATGGACGCGCTTGAAACCGCACGCCGGTCCGCCAACGCGGTGCGCGGCAGGGGCGCCTGCGCCCACCCGGACGGCACTTCGCGGTTCGGCCTCTCCGCGCTGAGCGTGTTCACCGATGATGTCGCGGCCCATGTGTTCCACGGGTCCTGCGGGCGGCCGGTCCGCAATGTCCTGCCGCTGGAATCGGAGCGGGACCAGCCACGGCTCCAGGTCGACTGGACCCGGTGCGAGGGCCACGGTCTCTGCGCACAACTGGTACCCGAACTCATCCATCTCGATCGCAACGGGTATCCGGTTTTCCTGGATTCCCCGGTGCCGTTCTGGTTGCGGCGCGAGGCACAGCAGGCGGTCGAGATGTGCCCGGCACTTGCGCTCCGCCTGGCCCAGCCCCCGAGCCCATCGGCGGAGCAGTCAGCCAAGCCGATCCTGACCATTGACCGTTCCGCGCCAACCATGCTCCAGCTGCCGGCCGGGAAGGACGATTAGACGCCCTGCCCGGCCGGCCATCCGCGTCTACCAGCGATGCGCGTCTACCAGCGATGCGCGACGTCGATCACGAGGCGAGTGTGGCTACCTGGGCCGTTCAGGACGAGGACACGGAACGGTAGCTTGGCCCGCACGCCGAGGCCGATCGACGTAATTCCCTCGAACGAGCCAGCCCCTACGACCTGCCGGAATGTACGGAAGCCGGTCACGTTCACCAGATGCTTGCTGCTGATAGGAAAGCCGGATGCAATCGGGGCGAGGATGGTGATCCGCAGCTTCGCGCCGCCGAGCACCTTGATAACCTTGCCGGATGGGTCCTGGATGATCTTCGATACATATTGGACTCGGTAGCCCGCCTTCGGGCCCTTGCCAAGTTCGATCACCAGCCGGTCGAAGCAGGCATGCTCCCCGGCCCGGACGTGCTGAACCCGCGTCTGGACCATCGACCCCGCGCTCTTGGCCTTGCTGCCCCAGTGAATCCCGCAGAACGCCGCCTTGGATGGCGCCGCTGGCGCCGCCGTCGTCGCCCCGGCGGCGGTGCCCAGCATCGCCACCGCGAGGATCGCGCCCATTAGGGCTATGACGAGTCTTTTCAAGGTCCGTGGCCCGATTCGGCGACAGCAGATGGCCTAGTGCAAACCGACGGGTGCCACCTGCTACTTCGTCGTCAATGCCCTCTGGAACTGGCACTCCAGCCCAATCATCGGCGTATCCCGGCGTGTGCGCGCCGGGATACGCCGACCGTCCGGCAACAGGTGCCATTGAGCCGTGGACGGAGTCGAACCGTCGGCCTCATCCTTATCAGGGACGCGCTCTATATGAGATCTCCGTTCGCGCTGCGGGGATCAAGTATCGGCTGAGCGGCCACCCTGTGAACGCCTGGTTCACGTCCACGGGAGTGGTGTTGCTGACGGGAGCCGACACGATGGTTGTTGGCCCGGGCGCCACCAACCTCAGGCTCCGCCAGACCTAGCGCAACTGCGCAGCTGACAGTCATGGGCAGGGGCGGGGTAACCGGCTGGCCTCCGGAGCTGTCGCGGATGTCCACGTACCACCGACCGCCAATTCGGCTCGCGGCGAGCCAGTCCACGCCGGTCGGGCCGTCCGGCGACATCGGGGTGCTGTTTGCGCCGATCTCGACTCGTGCGTTGACTTTGAACAGGACTGTCGCCCTGGCCTTCCCCGCCGGTCGCACGGACACGATCCGCAGTGAGGTGACGGTGAACTTAGGCGTTTCATCGCGGTGAGGAAGCAGTTGCGCGGTGCCGGGGGAGCGTCTGCGCGACGGCCTGCACGTCGTTTGCGGCAAGAGCGGACCAGAACGCGCGGACAGCTCGCTCGGCGGCGGCTGCCTGGGGCGGCGAAGGGTGCCCGATGCGGGCGGCGGGCTGGGCAACCTGCCGCCGCTGTCAGAGAAGGCGCCGCTTTTCGCGAATTGGGACATGCTGAGGACGGCGGAGGTCGGCGGGACCGAAACCCGAACCGGCACGCCGAAATCGTCCCTGGTCGGCGTCGCAAGCACCGCGCAGGACGTTGGGGACATGACGATCCGGGGTACCCGGCTACCCGGGTGACCGGCTACCGGGTCACCATCGATCCGGCGAAGGCCGCCGCCCGTGTCCGGCAGGGGGGCGCGGCCTTCGGGGCATTCGTCAAGGCGCTCGGCGTGCGGACGCTGCCCGCCGACGTCTGGGTCGACGGGCAAGGGCTGGTGCGCCATATCACGATCACCCTGTCGGTGCCCGCGGCCTCGGGCGCGCCGGCTGGTGCCCGGGTCAGCGCTTATGTCATTAGAGCTGGCTGTGTAGCGGGGTCATCGGCTTCGGCTAGCGGGCGGTCAGCGGTGTCGGGGCTGTCGCGGGTCCGGTCGCCGGGGCCGGGGCGGCGCCGCCGGACGCTGCGGCAGCGCTGTGAGTGCCGCCGGTGACGGCTAGGCCGCCGGTGGGGGCGTACATGGCTAGATCGAAGGTGGAGCCGGTGGGGGCGTTGGCGACCGCGATGACGGGGTAGGCGTTGCCGCCGGCCAGCACCGAGGTGGAGATGTAGTCGCCGAACATGCGGCCTTGTGAGGTGTTCGGCAGCCAGGACAGCGTCATCGGGCCGGCGAGCTGGGTCGGTGCGCTCCAGCTTTTGCCTCCGTTCACCGAGGAGATGAACCCGACGTCGAGCTGGCAGGTCGACGCCGAGCACGACGCGGCCGGGTAGTAGTAGTAGGTCAGGCCGATGCGGGCGCTGGCGCCGGAGGTGGAGCGGTCGACGGCGAGGCCCGGAATGAAGTGGTCGACGGTGCTGGTGGTGGCGTCGATGGGTATCCGGGTCGGTGCGGCCCAGGTGGTTTCGCTGGTGGACTTGGCGATCACGATGTCGTTGCTGGGGCAGCCGGACCGGAACCGGCAGTCGGCCCACGCCACGTAAACGGTGCCGGCGGCGTCTACTTCTGCCGAGGGCAGCGGCGACTCGCGCAGCGACCCGGCCACGGTGTGGTGGCTGATGCTGGAGACCAGCACCGTGGAGTTCCAGGAGGTGCCGCCGTTGGTGGTGCGGAATGAGCGGATCGTGCCGGCGAGGGACTCGTAAGGGACCAGCACGTCACCGTTGGGCAGGGCGACGGGTTGCCCGCCCAGGCCGGTGTGGCTGCCGCCCGGTGCCAGCGCCGCGCCCCAGTTGGCGCCCCCGTCGGTGGAGGTCCGCATCCGGATCGAGTCACCTGAGCCGGTGATGTCGTACTCGGTGTAACAGTTGCCGTAGTGCGGGCTGGTGGCGGTGTCGTCGCAGACGATCCAGTTCTTGTCGTTGGACCCGGTCGCGGCCGTTACCGGGTTGTTCCAGGTCAGGCCGCCGTCGGTGGAGCGGCTGGTCAGCACGTCCACCGTCGAGCCGCTGATGCCCAGCGAGGAAATCAGCCACACGTTGTGCTTAGCGTCGTAGGCCACCGAGGCGTCGCTGGCCTGCCTGAAAGAGCCGCCGCCGTTGGCGGTGATGCCGGGCAGGTAGCCGCGGGTCCAGGTGGCGCCGCCGTCGGTGGAGGTGGCCCAGCCGATGTTGGAAGCGCCTCCGCCGGACACCCGGCCGACCTGGAACGCCGAGACGATCGTGGAACCGAATACGAACGTGTCGGGTTCGACTTCGGTGTTGTGCTGGGCCTGCGCGTCGGAATAGATGTCGTGACTTACCTGGGTCACCGTCACATTAGCGTGCGCCGTCGTGCTCGTCAGCAGAACGAGAGCGAGGGCCGTCGGCCCGGCTAACCAGGTGATACGGGCGGATCGCGCCCGCACGACAGATCGCAGTGGATGCATGGTGGCATCACCTTTCCGTGAGTTGCCGGTGGTGATCGGCGTGGACCCAATCGATCTATCGAGACGGATACATCGAGTTCAGTATGGCGAAGTCTAATATTTCCGGACGCCACGCGAAACTGATGTATGAGCGCTGCAATTACGGTCGATTCCGGCGAGCTTGCCAATGCCGGTTCGTGATCCCGCTGCAGAAAACGCCTGGTCAGACAACGAGGTCGTCATACAGGGTCGACGCTGAATCGCTGTCCTCTACCCGGTTCTCCGACCGTGACGAATGACAGCAGGGGCTGCGAACCGATCAGACGCGTGGCGAGCGTCGGCGGCAGCCGGATCTTGAACGAGCGCGAGGCGACGTCGGTATCCAGGACGACCGCGCGCAGTCTCGGCTCAGGCAAGCTCGGCGTGGCGCGACTCGGCGACGAAAGCGAGGAACTCATCCAGTTCTTCGTCGGTCTCGAACGCGTCGCAGCGCAGTTCGTCCACAGATCGGATCGGGTGCGCACCGGGCGTCTGCCTGATCAGATCCTCAAGCGGCACCAGGTCCGTATCGGCCTGGCACTCAGGATGTTCGGCGCTTATGCTCGTCCGGATCACCTCCGTTGCATTCCTTCAGTGTCCATCCTGATGGCCCTGACACAGCCAGTGTGCGTCTACTCGCCCTTGATGGAGATCACTACGGGTGTCTGATGTCCATGCCGCTCTGCATCCAAGCTCCAGCGTGCCCTATCCTTGACATCTGGCGCGACGTCCACAGCCACCGGACTGGGCGGCCGCACCGCTGTGCAGCGTGATCGCGCAGGCCCTGACCAGAAAAGGCCCTGGTCAGACAACTGAAGACGGGCGCTCGTAGCTCAACGGATAGAGCATCTGACTACGGATCGTTTCGCGCTCCTCGCTGTGCTGACCTGCAAAGGCCAATGTAACGGCCGACCGCTGTGCACCGAATCAGACGCTCAAAGATTCCGGCTTTCTAGCGTCATTCTCCGGTGCGCTCGACGTGGTCTTGGTGTCTGCCGGAACGCGGCCCGTTCGGTCGACCTAGTTGACAAGACGCGCAGAATCGGGTGCCCGGTCTAGAGTCTGGGCGTGCTCCCTTCGTTGTGGGTCGCTCAACTGATCATCAGTGAAGCCACGGCGCAGAAGCTGTCAGCTAAGCACGGGCTCGACTGGCGGGAAGTTCGTGACGCGATCGTGTGCGTGCGTGACCTGCCGTACACATGGCATGACCATCCTGAACGAGGACGGCGCGCGATGGTCGAGGTCGCCATCCAGGGTCGACGCTGTGTTGCTGTCCTCTACCCGGTTGGCACATCGCAAGAAGATGTGTTCGCCCTCGGGAGTGCGTACCCAAGGTCAGGAGGGGCATCATGATAGGTGTGAAAGCCGAAGAGGCTGAACGCTTCTACGAGGAAGACGAGGACCCGAAGGAGGTCTTCGCCGTCTTCGATGCTGCCGAGAAGGGCCGTACAGCGCCGCCACAGGGCAAGCACCCCTCGCCGCACTGGACTGAGAAGCTGCGGCATGAGATCGCATCCGTGCTGCTGCGCATCGCGAAGGTCATTGAGCCGTCCCACATGAGGGTTCGCTGAGCGAGACGACGTCGGCTGCCGAGACCAGCGCTCGCGGTGTCTGCTTTGGCAGGCTCCGCGTGGCGGGATGTTGCCTCCCGCCAACCCGAGCGCACCCGGTGTGCCCTATTCTTGACATCTGGCCTGACCCATCGACCACGGCTTCGCGGCGTCACGACGCTGTGCGGGTACCCGCTGGTTGTTGTGGACAGCAACCGCAGTTAGAAAACTGAAGACGGGCGCTCGTAGCTCAACGGATAGAGCATCTGACTACGGATCAGAAGGTTGGGGGTTCGAATCCCTCCGAGCGCGCTCCTCCCTGACCAGGGCGTTCCTTGATCGCAAGGAGTGCCCTGAGTGCTGTCTGAGGGCTTATGTAGCAGTAGGGATCGCGGCCCGGTTTTTCGCAGCTCTCGCGCGGACGTGGTCATGCGGCTCTTCCCTCTTCTTGGTGGAGATCTTCTTGGCTATCGGCTTGGCTTGGGTGAGGTCGCCCAGCACGGTGTCCATGCTGTCGGCGGCGGCGCGCTGTACCGCTTCCAGGACGTGGGTGTAGATGTCCGACGTCGTGGACAGCCGGGTATGGCCGCAGCGTGGCCTGGACGACCTTCAGATCCACCCCCTCGGCGAACAGGTACGTGGCGGCCGCGTGTCTCAGGTCGTGGATCCTGACCCGGCGCATGCCAGCGTCGGCGCAGATCTTCTCCCATGCCCGGCTGACGTTCCTGGGTTCCAGCGGGGTTCCGGCGGTGGTGGTGAATACCAGACCTGGGTCGACCCAGACCTTCGCGGTGAGCCGCTGAGCGGCTGGCGCAGTGCTCCTGGAGTGCGGTCATGACGCTGGCCGGGAGCGCGAGGGTGGCGTGTGAGGCGTCGGTCTTCAGGTCCTTTTCGATCAGCTTGCCCTTGCGCCGCCCGGTCGTCTCGTCCTTGTCGCCCCGGACGCGCTGGATGCTGGTTGCGAGGCGGACGGTCCCTGCGTCGAAGTCGATGTGTTCCCAGCGCAGGCCGAGGCCTTCACCGCGGCGCAGCCCGAGGGCGAGAACCACCAGCCAGTAGGCCCACAAGCGGTCACCCGCCGCGTGTGCCAGCAGCTTTCTGGTCTCGTCTTTCGTCGGTGGCTTGATCTCCTTGCGCTTGACGACGGGCGGTTCGACCAGCAGGGCCACGTTGCGGCGGACGAGCTCGTCGCGTCGTTCAGTGCGTTGCGCAAGATGGCGTGGCAGTAGGCGACAGTTCGCGCCGACAGTGTCTCGGGCGGTGGCAGTTCGGTCTCGCCGTCGCGGAGCTTGTGGCGCTGCCGCGCGCTCGGGGTGGTTTGCAGTTCAAGCAGCCACCGCCGTAACCGGACCGCGCCGAGCTGGGCGAGCTTCTCGTTGCCGAGGTGGGGGATGATGTGCCGCTCGCAGTTGTCGCGGTAGGAGTCGAGCGTGCCCGGCGCGAGCCGCCCGGCCGCGACCCGCTGTGGCAATGTGACGGTCAGCCAGTGGTGTTGCAGGTACTGGCCGAGGGTGCAGCACCGGCCCGGGTGACCGTCGCGCCCTCCTCGACTTGGCGCGCAGTTCGTCGAACTTCTCCCGCACCGCCCGCCTAGTCCGCCAGCAGGCTGTCTGGAGCGTTCCCGCAGGCGAGCTGCATGCCGGTCGCCTGCGCTGGCAGAGCCAGTGGCCGAGCGACAGCTACGACCTGCCGGATGACGGCCCTGTCCAGCCACTCGACATGCTCCGCGCCGCCACCAGGCAAGCCACCGCATACCGGCTCGAATCCCAGTACTCCCGGCTCGCAGCAACCCTGCCTGACCTGCTCGGCGAACTAACCAGGGCCGCACACAGCTACACCAGACAGCACCAGGAGGAAACATACGGAATGCTGGCGATGGCCTACCGTGCCGCCGACGCTATCGCCGACAAATACAGCTACACCGACCTGTCCGCCCGTGCGATCAAGTTGATCCGCTGGGCCGCCGCTCAAGCGGGTGACCCGCTGATAGGAGCTATGGCGGCGTATGTCCGGACCGAGCTGTTCCTTTCCGGGCAGCATCCGGCTGCCGGGCTCCGCAGCCTCGATACCGCGATCACTTCGATCAATCCGGCCGCATCCCGCGACGCATCGGCCATCTACGGATCCCTGCACATGCGCGCTGCCGTCGCAGCCGCGGCAATCGGCCGCACCGGACCCGCCGAAAGCCACCTGGCCGAAGCGCGCGAAATGGAAAGCGAGTGCCCGACGATGTCTACTACGGCACCGCGTTCGGGCCTTCCAGCGTTCGCATCCACGAGATCGCGGCTGCCGCCGAACTAGGAGAGGCCCCGGCCGTACTGAAGCTCGCGCAAGCATGGCAACCGCCGTCCACACTGACAGCGGAGCGCCGTTCGCATTACTACATCGAACTGGCCCGCACCCAGCTCTGGGCGGGCCAGCGAGCCAATGTGCTGTCCTCACTGCAGACAGCCCGGAGCATCGCGCCACAGCACGTCCGCTGCAGCGCGACAGTTCACAAGACGGCTGCCCCCCTGATGCGGGTGCAGCGCCGCCCACCGGAATCCCTGGTGAGCTTCGCGGCATGGGCTGGAATCAGCTAGCTCGCCAAGTGGCGCGAACACGAGGCAGACTTCCAGCGAAGACGGCGTTGAGTCTGTCCTTGCGCGGGCGGGCCACCTCGCGCAGCCGTTCGGGATGGTGTTGATCTTTCTTTGCCGCAGGACGTGCGCGATATCCTGGCCCGGGTGATTAGGTGCGCTTGGACTCTGATTGCGGCTGTCCGGGCTGACGCAGGGAAGACGATGCCCTACACGTATACAAGTCCGGATGATCCCGCCAGGGAAGATGAGGGCTTGTTCGGCCCCGAGTCGGTGACCTGGCGTGTGATGAACAGCCGGATCATGTGGGTGGCGGTTGTCCGCGCGCTGTACCTGCAGGCATTGCATCCACAGGTGATACGTGGCACGTTGCAGAACGCCGCTACCATCACACAGCCGGTGGATGCCTGGGCCAGGCTGAGGCGGACCAGGAAGTTCATCGAGACGCGCACTTTCGGGACGATGGCCGAGGCGGAACGTGCGGGACGCCGCGTGCGCAAGATTCACCAGTCGCTCACTGGAACCGACCCCGACGGCACGCGGTACCGGGTGGACGAGCCCGAGTTGCTGCTGTGGGTGCATTGCGGCGAGGTCGCCTCCTGCGCCGACGTAGCCCGGCGCAGTCGGCTGCCGTTCTCCGCCGCGGATCTCGACGTCTTCGTGGACGAGCAGCGCACGAGCGCGGAGCTGATCGGCGTCGACCACGGCGCAGCGCCCGCTTCCATGGCCGAACTCGACGCCTACTACGAGGAGATCAGGCCGAGGTTGTACGCGTGCGACGAGGCGAAACAAGCGCTGCGGCTGACCTTCCATCCTCCGGTACCCGACGGCAACCGCGTGCTGAAGCTGGGGCTGCCGCCGGTCAGCGCCCTGGCGTTCTCGACCCTGCCGCGCTGGGCGCGGCGGATGTACGGCAGGCCGAGCGGCCCGCTGAGCGACATGGCGGCGACCGCCGGGCTTCGGGCCGCGCGCCTGGCGTTCAGTCAGCAACGGCTGTTCCTGGGCGCCATGCGGGCCATACACCGCGCCGAATCGGCAGGCGAAAACCCAGGCTCCTGACACGGCAGCCGCTACCGGCCTGGATGAGGCTGCGCGGCGGTCCGGCCGCCGGGGCGTCCTGGTGATCGGGGCGCTGGATGAGACCGGGCAGCAGAAGCAGGGTGAGGCGACTGCCGGTCCGGCCCTGGCCGCCCCGCCACGCCTGCCACTGGCTGGACTGGCGACGCCCCCACCAGGCCCGCTCGCGCTGGTACCACCAGCGCACACGACTGGCCCGAGACGCCGAGATTGCCCTGGTCAGATAGCGAATGGCGGCTGCCGACTAGAACTCGCCGGGTTCAGGGCGGCGAATTCCTCGCCAGTCCCGGCTCCTCAGGGACCTTAAGCCAGCCGGTCGCTGCCCTCAAATTACGGCGAGCGGTGGGGCGGACAGGCAGGATGGGCACGTGGTGGATGTGGGGGACGGCGCGCTGCAGGGGGATCTGTTCGGCGGGGCCGGTATTGAGGTCGGTCCGGAGCCGGTGCTGATGGCACTGCAGGCCGAGTATTACGAGCTGATCTGGCAAGGCCTTAAGACGCACGAGTTCCGGCGGCGGTTCTTGGAGGGCCGGGCGGTGCGGTGGTTTGTGTACCTGAATGCCCCGGTATCGCGGCTGGCGGCGGTGATCGAGCTGGGATCTGCGGTGGTGGAAAGGCCGACGCAGATTGCGGCGCTGGCCGAGCGGGCGCGGGAGGGTAATGGCGCTTCCGTGCTGGCGTATGTCCAGGACCTGGACCGTGCATTCGCGATGCCGATTCTGCGGGTCAGTGAGCATCCGGGCATCTCGGCTGAGGAGCTACGTGGGGAGCTCGGGCAGTTCCACCCGCCACAGGGCTATGTCCGGCTGCGGCACATCCGGCGTTGCTGCGGGCCTGCGAGAGGCTGGCCGCGCAGGCGCTGGTCCGGCAGATGACGGTGCATCATCGGTGATAGGGGGCATTGAAGGCCTGCCGTGGGGAGGTGATCAGGTATGCCCCGCCGTCCTGCGGGTTTGGCCGACGAGCCGTCGCCGTTGCGGCGGGCACGGCTGGCCAGGAACTGGACGCTGGAGACGGTGGTCGAGGAGATCGACCTCCAGACGCCGGGCGGTCACTCGGGTGTCACGCCGAGCATGGTGTCCGGTGGACCCACGGTGGGCCCGATGAAGTCGCCAACGGACTGTGCCTATGCTCGATTCACCACAAGCTTTTCGACAAAGGCGTGCTGGGCATCACCGACCATCACCGGGTCACGGTGTCAGTCCACTTCGTCGGGCGCAGCGAGGCTGCGGAACTGCTAGTGGTGTCCCTCAATGACCGGGAGGTCAGCCAGCCCTTGAAGGGCTTCCCCAACGTCGCCGCTCCGCATGCAGGCGGGCATACCCGTGAGGTCTTCCGCGCACCCGCCCGGGCCGTCTAACCTGTGACCGCGCACGGCGTAATGGGGTGTCGCCTGAGGTGCCTGGCAATCCGGCGCCACCCGGTTCGGCACCGATGATCCGGCTGAGTGAGCTGGGGTGGTCAACAGGCGACGATGACCGGCCGGTTTCCGGCGGCCTCGGCCAGCCGGGTCAGGTCATCGGGGTCGCTGGTCAGGATCCGGTCACCTGGCGCGGCCAGGAGGACCATGGTGGCGTCGATCGGGTCGGCGGTCCCGGTGGCGGCCAGCAGGGCGCCGGCCTGGCGGCCGTCGTGCTGGTCCACGGCGCGGACGTCGACTGCGTGAAGCAGCCGTGCCAGGCTGGCCTGGCGGCCGTGCCCGTCGCGCCACACCTGGGCGATCACCATCGCGTTGCTGCGCAGTTCCAGCCCGCTGTGCTGGGCCACCCGCAGCCGGGCGATCATTGCCCGGTCGCCACGGTCGACGGCCACCAGCGCCCCGGCGTCCAGAATCAGCGCGCTCACGCCGCGGCGCCGATCGCGTGCATCAGGCGGCGGTGTCGCTCGCGCGCACCCCAAGCTCCCGTTCCGCCCGGGCGATCTCCTCGGCGGTCAGCACGCCGTGCTCTGCTTCCCAGCCGGCGAGGAAGCTGGCCAGCGCTTCGGCGCGCAGCTTGCTCGCGGCCGCCTCGGCCAGCCACGATGAGAGAGGCTTGCCTGCCTGCGCAGCGGCTGACCGCACCGCGTCGCCGAGTTCAGGATCGAACGAGACGCTCACCTTATCGACCTTCATACTGTAATCCTACCCCGGTAGTTCACACCATGGTAGGAGTGGCATCCGGGTTGCTGCGGGGTCTGCGGGAAGCTCGTTGCGCTAGTGCTGTGACCGGATAGGTTCGCCGGGTTGTGGCATCAGGGCGGCGCTTGCAGAAATACGTTTCGGGTCTGGTGGGGAGCGCCTCTACTGTGGCGCAGTGGCAACTCAGGTGATCGTGCTGAATGGCGGATCCAGCTCGGGCAAATCCGGGATTGCCCGGTGTCTGCAGGTGGTCCTGCCGGATCCGTGGCTTGCTGTCGGGGTCGACATGCTGATCCAGGCAATGCCCGCATCCATGCAGGCATCGGATGCAGGCATCGAGTTCGCTGCCGATGGTGGGGTGAGTGTCGGGTCAGAGTTCCGGACGCTGGAAGCGGCGTGGATGGAGGGGGTCGCCGCGATGGCCCGTGCGGGCGCCCGGGTCATTATCGATGACGTCTTCCTCGGCGGAGCGGTGTCCCAGCAGCGGTGGCAGAAGGCTCTTGGCGGACTGGACGTGCTGTGGGTCGCCGTCAGGTGCGACAGCGCGGTCGCCGCAGGCCGCGAGCTCGCCAGGGGAGATCGGGTCCGGGGAATGGCCGTCTCGCAGGCGGAGGTGGTCCACCGGGGCGTGGCCTACGACCTGGAGGTGGACACCACGCATACCGAGTCCCTGGCGTGTGCGCGGATTATCGCTGCCCATGCCGGGTGACCGACCGGCTGGGCCGCCTTCCGCCTGGCCCGCCGCAGCGGGCTGGGTCACGCTGCTGAGGTGGCACGAGACTAGGTGCCGCGGCCGGGATGTCCGCGACGACTGCGGCAGCGCTCCGGGCCGCTCAGCTGCCTGCTGGCCGGAGAGCTGACCGGGCCGGTGCCACTGCGTGTACAGCGCGTACACGCCGACCAGCAGATAGCCCGTCGGGCCGGCCCAGGCCAGCCCGCCGCCGACCGCTTCCTGACCAGGGCGTTCCTTGATCGTAAGGAGCGCCCTGAATGCTGTCTGAGGGCTTATGTAGCAGCAGGGATCGCGGCCTGGTTTTTGCGGGTCCCGCGTGGGCGTGGTCATGCGGCTTTGCGCTTCTTCCTGGCGGCGGTCTTCTTGGGCTTGGTGAGGTCGCCCAGCACGGTGTCCATGCTGTCGGCGGCGGCGCGCTGTACCTCTTCCAGGACGTGGGTGTACATGTCCGACGTCATCGACAGCCTGGTGTGCCGCAACGTGGCCTGAACGGCCATACGATCCGCCACCTGCCTGCCAGCGCCCGTACCGCCCCCAGACGTTCCAGGTGATGATTCGCATCGTCGTTTCGACAACTGGCCATACGGCTCGTACTGGTCGAAGCGCACCCCAGCAGTCTGACGCGGACCGGCCCGGCTCACCGCCTCCGCGCGCATCTTGCGGCCTGGCGGGCCACTTGCCCGGCCCCTGTGGCAGGGGTCCGTGGCGGTAAGGACGGCAACCCGTGGCCCCGGTGCGCGCAAGTATCTTCGCGGCCAGCCTCGCCTCATCGGCTGGTTAAGCCCGGGCCCAACCATTTGGCAGAGACGAATCGGGCCCCATATCCGCCGGAACGGGCCGCAGGGACTGCGGCCACATTGGGTCATCGCCCATGACCTCAGACGCGATGCCTTGCGCTTCCCCTGCAGAAGTTGTTTCCGCCCTGGCATGTCTCGGCCGCCCATGAGCGTGTCTCGCCTCATGCCGCGGCGTAAAGGCGACAATGGCAGCGAATACCACTACGACCAGAATGATCGCGGCCGCGGCGATAATGATTACCGGCCACGGTGCGGGAAAATCCAGCGGGCCGAACGACAGGGCCTTGTTTCCCCCCAGTGGCGTGTACGTCATCATGACGTCTCTGCCTCCTTCCCTTAAGCGTCCAGGGTCACCGTCCGGCTCTCCAGCACTGCGGATCCGCCTTCGGGCCGCAGTGGGCAGGACATCCGGGAAACCCCTCTCCTCATCTTAGGAGCTAGTGCTACAATTGCTTGTGGATGGATTTGCCCGTTCTTCCATCCACAAGCTGTGAATTGTATTCGGCCAGGTAACGGCGCTGCGTGCGCGTGATCGCACGAAAATCTCTGGCCTTATCCCCACATTGCCCACAGGTTCGCCGAAGTTTTTGCACAAGTCGTCCACAGGTTTGTGCACAGAGAAGCTTTGCCTGCGGGGCAGTCGGCCGAGAACTGCGAGACAGCACCGCGACGCTGCGTAGTCGTCCGCCCCGCACCTGCGGAGACCCACGGTCCCCGGGATACCCGCGCTAAAAGGTGCCGTTCGAGGCGACCGCGCTGTGTTTGCCCCGTGCGGCGACCCCGGGATTCTCCTGCACCAGGTGGTAGGCGGATTCGCGGCAGTCGTTCAGCTGCCTGCGCGTGTCAGATCTAGCCGTTCCGCACGGCGCATGCGACCGCCTGCGTCCGGTTGCGCACGTTGAGCCGCAGCGTCAGATCCTGGATCACGTTCTTGATCGTGCGCTCGGAGTAGGCGAGACGGATAGCTACCTCGCGGTGGACAGCCCGTCCGCGATCAACCGGAGGACATCGCCCGCTCGCGGCCGCTGAGCCCGGCGAAGGACAGGCCGCGGGGCACGAGCAGGTTACGGTTCAGCTGGCCGAAAACGCTGACCGGTTCCGTCCGGTTCAATGCCGCCGTGCGACCGGGAAAGGTCGCCGCGGCGTCGCCAATGTCTCGCGCGGGAATGGCGATATCACACCACTTTGGATCTTGCGGCGGCAACGCCGCGGCCGGATGCGCAGCAGCCGTCGCTGCTGCCCTCGCCGGCGACGCGAGCCGGGCTGCCGAGGGCACCACCCACAGCGAGTGATTCCCGCCACCCCGGGTGAGATGCGCCAAGGGGTGATGACGGCTCACCCGGATCCGAGCGGAACCACTAAGGGCTTTGGGCGGCCGAAGCCGCCATGATCGAGTCAAATTTTGATGTATATGGCCCATGACCTTGGGTGATGGAGGTTTATGCGGCTAGTCCTGCCTGGCGGGCGAGATGATCGATCGCGTCGCGGTAGGCGCGGTCGGCGGCGCGCAAGGGCGCCGGGACGGGCGGGGGCTGCCCGGTGAGCTCGGCGAGCGCTGGGCGCAGGAACCGTGCGTGCAGGCGGGTGAGGAAGAGGGCGTGGCGGAGCCCGGTTTCGGTGGCCTGGTAGCGGTGGGTGCGGGGGATCCGTTCGATGAGGCCGTGGACGCGCAGCCTTCGGAGGTCGTAGGTGATCTGCCCGCTGGTCATGTCCTCATAGCGCCTGCCGAGCAGCGGCGCGAGGTGGGTGCGGAGGTCGCGGTTGGTGAAGCCGTTGGGCAGCAGCCTGAAGGCGCACAGGGCTGAGAGCAGGGCCTGGACGCGCTCGTCGGTGAAGCGCAGGCCCGCGATGCGGGTCCCGGCCGGGGTAATGACGGGGCTGGTGATGGCGGTGATCGCGGCGGCGCCGGCAGCGGGGTCGTGGCTGATTTTCTGGACGCTCAGCAGGCGCCGGTTGGCGGTGAAGCCGACCTGCCGCAGTGCGGGCAGGTTCGCTAGCCCTTTGCCGATGCCGAAGTCACCGGGATCATTGATGACGGTCTCGGTGCGCAGCGCTCTCCCTTCCTTGTGGTACTGCTTGACCTTTGAGTGCTTGTACTCGACACGGACGGCCGGGGTGACGTTGTCCGTCACGATCCGGGTGCGGAACTCGCTGCGGGTTGGCCGCTTGCGGCCGTTATGGATGCGGCGGCCGAAGATCAGGCTGATCTTGTCCGGGCGGCCGAGGTCGAGGTTGTCGCGGATCATCTGCTCCAGGAAGATCCGCCCGGTGACCGGACGGTCCAGCATCTGGGTGAGGCTGAACTCCGCCTGGACGATGGAGACGTCGTAGCGGTACCCGGCAGCGGTGTCGTCTTCGGTGAACGGGTACGGCAAGATCCGCAGCCACTTCTCCAGCAGCGCCAGGATGTGCTCCTCGCCGAAGGAATCGCAGATCGCTTGCAGCGCCGGTAGGTCATCGACCGCGGCGAAGGCGTTGCCCATCGGGGTGAAGCCGATCCCGGCCTTCTCCGCCTGCCGCTGCGCCCAGTGGTTGGCGTTCAGGCACAGCTTGGCGCTGTAGGGGAAGTAGCTGCAGAACTTGATGAAGAACGGGCCGAAATCCTCATCCACGCAGTAGAAGTAGAAGTAGTTGACCTGCAGCATGGCCCGGGTCAGCCACAGGTACTCCTTGCCAGTGGCCGGGTTGCGGCGCTTCTGGGTGCGGAACACCCAGGCCTTCTCCTGGGCGCGGCCGACGAACAGCACACCCTCGACCGCGGCGAAGTCGGCCAGGTACCTGTGCGCGATGGCGTCCTTGTCCTCGCCTTTGCCGAAGGACAACAGGTCCAGTCCCCGGGCATCGACGAAGTGATGGATGTTCGCCACGAACGTCTCGGTGATCGGAGCCATCAGCACCGATGACGCGTATTTGTGCCCGCGGTGGCCGACGAAGAATGCCGAGACTCCGCCACCGTACTGCAGCTTCGGCTGGTAGACGTTGAGGTACATCCGGTCGACTGACTCGACCTCGAACAGCACGTGGCCGGACAGGACATCGGCTGTGGTGCGCGGTAGCGTCATGACGGGCTCCGGTCCGGCGGCAAGGCCCGCAAGGGCCACCCAACCGCACAAGCGGTACATGAACGGGCACATGATGTCACCGTTGGCCAGCGGGCCGGAGCTCTTTACGACAATCCCAGGCCAGAACCAGCACCCTTTCATGCGCAGGCCCCGGCCACGCACCAGCATGACTTTTGGGGTGGGGCGCAGCCCCGCTATGTGATCAGGGAAGAAGTTCCCGCCAGGCACGCGGTACCTGCCTGGCGCTCGAGCTCCGCGAACGCGGAAGAAGCCCCGCGGCCACCGCGGCGCCAGCGCCAGTGCCAGCGCCAAGAGGAAGGTATTAGACGGTGACGAGCTTGACCATGCGGGCGCCGGCCCGCTCCCGCTCCAGACGGCATCAGGGCGCCGCGGCGCATCCAGTACTGACATCCAAGCTGACGGTGCCGGTCCTGCCTGGCTGGGTCGTGCCCAGGCCGCGGCTCGACGAGTGGGTGGCCGACGGGGCACGTGGCTGCCTCACCTCGGTCACGGGCCCGCCAGGGGCGGGCAAGACCCTGGCGCTAGCGTCGTGGGCGGCCACACATCCGGGCCCCGTCGCCTGGGTCACGCTCGATGGTCACGATAACCAGGGCCGTCTTCTGGTCCTACCTCGCGGCAGCGCTGCGGCGAGCCGGAGCCGCCGTCCCCGAGCCAGTGACAGGCCCGGGGCGCCAGTTCCCGGGAAATCACGATTTCCTGCTCCAGCTCGCCTCCGGGCTGGCCGCGCAGGATCCGCCCGTGGTGCTGGTCCTCGATGACATTCACCTGCTGACCGACTCGGGCTCACTGGATGGGCTCGCGTATCTGCTGCGGCATGCCGGATCGGGCCTTCGCCTCGTGGTCGCCGCACGGGTGGATCCGCTGCTGCCACTTCACCGCTATCGGCTCATCGGCGAACTGACCAAGATCCGTCGTCGCCGCGGTCGAGTGAGATCCAGGCGAACCGCCGCGTCTCGATGGCGCTTGAACGCCACTCGGCGACGAGAGTGGTCTTTCCGAAGCCGGCGGGACCGGCGACGAGCACGAGCTTCGCGGACGCCGAGCCGGCCAGGTAGTCGATCAGCTCCCGCCGCTCTATCCATTCCTTGCGTGGGCCCGGGGCATGCAGCTTCGTTTCGAGCAGCACGTCAGCGCCCAGCCGCGGTGCCGACGCCGAGTCGGCCACGGCCAGCGAGAGTTGTGCCATGGCGCTGGCACCGTGTGCCTGCTTCATCCCGTTGTGGTGGACTTTACCTCGATTGCGGTCTTCCGGCTGCTGGACGCGCCTGCGGCGGGCACAGGCCCCCGCGGCTGCGCAAGCATGGCCCGAACCCTCGGCCCTGCCCCGCACCCCAATCCTTACCGTCCGGTGACATCTGCGGCCAAGGCCGGGGCTGGCGTGCCGCACCAGCCTTATGGTCGGTGGTCATGCGGATATTGGTTACCGGCGCTGCTGGCTTCATCGGGTCGCATGCAGTGGAGGCCTTTGCCGCAGAGGGTTACGCGGTGACCGGGCTCGATGTGCTCGTGCCTTCGGTCCCCGCGTCCGAGCCGGGGGCGGACGACGCGGCCGCCCCATCCGACCAGACCGCCTCCGACACCGGCGGCCTGATCTACGCGGATGTGCGCGATGCGGAAGCGGTGGCGGCGGCGCTCAAGGGGGTCGACCTCGTCTGCCATCAGGCGGCGATGGTGGGCCTTGGCACCGGTTTCGCCGACGCCCCCGAGTATGTGAGCCGTAATGACCTCGGCACCGCGGTGCTGCTGGCCGCGATGGCGGCAGCGGGGGTCCGCCGCCTCGTGCTCGCGTCCTCGATGGTCATCTACGGCGAGGGCCGGTACGAGTGCCCACTGCACGGGCCTCGGCGGCCGCTGCCCCGGCTGGAAACCGATCTGGCCGCGGGCAGGTTCGAGCCCGGCTGCCCCGACTGCGGCGCACCCATGCTGACCGGTCTGGTCGGTGAGGATGCTCCAGCGGATCCGCGCAATGTGTACGCCGCGACCAAGCTCACGCAGGAAAACCTGGCCGCGTCGTGGGCCCGCGTCACGGGCGGCACTGTTGCCGCACTGCGCTACCACAACGTCTACGGTCCCCGGATGCCGGTCGACACGCCATACGCTGGGGTCGCCGCGATCTTCCGCTCGGCCCTGGCCAGGGGGGAGGCGCCGCGGGTGTTCGAGGACGGCGGCCAGCTCCGCGACTTCGTTCATGTCCGCGACGTGGCGCGGGCCAACGCCGTCGCCGCGCGCTGGGCCGCGGGCGCGGCGGCAGGAACGTTCCGTGCGTTCAATGTGGGCAGCGGCACCCCGCGAAGCGTTGGCGAGATCGCGGCGGCCCTGTCCCGTGCGCTCGCTGGGCCGAAGCCGGAGGTGACCGGCGAGTACCGGCTCGGCGATGTCCGGCACATCGTCGCGTCGAGTGAGCGGCTCGCAGCGGAGCTCGCCTGGTCCCCGCGGGTCAGTTTCGACGACGGAATTGCCGAGTTCGCCGACCTCACCAGGCTGGCACAGGCAACCTGACCTCGAATCGGCAACCGCCGGTGATGTTGCGCACGTCCACCTCGCCGGAGTGCGCCTCGACAATCCCGCGCACGATCGCGAGCCCCAGCCCGGCGCCCGCGTACGGGTCCGGGGTGCGGGCATCGCTGCCCCGCCACGCGACGTCGAACAGCCGCTCCAGGTGTGCCTCGGGAATACCGCCGCATGCGTCGGTGACGGTGAGCACGGCGAAGCCATCGAGGTGGCCGGCCTCCACCCGGACGGTTCCGTCACCTGGGGTGTGCCTGATCGCGTTGACGACCAGGTTGGTCAGGGCGCGGGACATCTCCCGGGCATCGGCGCGGACCGCGAGCGGTGCGTGAATGTCGGCCGCCAGCCTGACCCGCCGCGCCTGGGCGAGCGGGTGAGCGCCCGCGACCGCGTCGTCGACCAGGTCGGCGAGCCACACCTGCTGCAGCGAAAGCCGCAGCGCCCCGGCATGGATCCTGGACAGCTCGAACAGGTCGCCCACCATTCCCGTGAGCCGTTCCACCGCCTGCCGCATCTGGACGTAGTAGCGCGCCGGGTCGGCGGCGACCCCGTCTTCGAGTGCCTCGGCCATGGCGCGCAGGCCCGCGAGCGGGGTGCGCAGATCATGGGACACCCAGGCGACCAGTTCACGGCGTGATCGCTCCAGTGCTCGCTCGCGTTCGCGTGACTCGGCCAGGCGCGAGCTCGTGGCGGCGAGCTCACGGCTGAGCTCCGCCATCTCCGCGGTGGCGAGCCTGGGCGTGGGGCGGGATGCCGCCGCCCGCCTGCCGGCGTGGTCCGGGCTGCTGCCGAGCAGCCGCAGCGCCGACCGCAAGGCCTTGCTGTCGGCGGTGACGCTACGGCCAAGCAGCGTGGCCATGAAAAGCGCGATTACCCCGGCCGAGACGAGCACGACGAGGACGGTGCCGAAGTCGTCCGGTGAGATGAACATGGCGTGCGCGGCGCCCACCGTGCCCGCGGCCATCGCGAGCACGCTGGACAGGGCGATCGCGAACAACGCGGCGCGAAGTGACCGGCCGCGCAGCAGGCGCAGCACGAGCAGGCCGAAAAGGCCGGCGCAGGCCGCGCCGCCCGCGGCTATGCCAATGATCTTCAGGGTGTCGCTCACCGGGGACCACTGCCCGCGTCGAAGCGGTAGCCGACGCCCCAGACGGTAGCGATCCGGCTCGGCCGCGCGGGGTCGTCCTCGATCTTCTCGCGCAGGCGCCGCACATGCACCGTGACGGTCGACATGTCGCCGTATTCCCAGTCCCACACCCGCCGCATCAGTTCGTCGCGGCTGAACGCACGGCCGGGGTGAGCCATGAAGAAGGCGAGCAGGTCGAATTCCCTGACCGTGAGGTCGAGCGGCGCGCCCGCGAGCTCGGCGTGCCGGCCTGCGGCGTCGAGTTCCAGGTCGCCGGACCGGTAGACGGCCTCCGCGGGCCTTGCCCGGCCCGGCCCGCTGCGGGCACGGCTCAGCACGGACTGGGCACGCAAGACGAGTTCGCGCGGGCTGAACGGCTTCGTCACGTAGTCGTCGGCGCCCGTTTCGAGGCCGAGGATCCGGTCGCTCTCCTCGCCACGGGCCGTCAGCATGATCACCGGAACGGGTCCAAGTTCCCTGATCCGCTGGTGGACCTCGATACCGTCAAGGCCAGGCAGCATCAGATCAAGCACGACCAGGTCGGGGAGCCGTGCTTCGGCGGCGGCAACCGCCTCGTAGCCGTCTGAGGCGTGCCGTACCCGGTGGCCGGCCCGCTGCAGGTAGGTGGAGACGACCTCTGCGACAGTTGGGTCGTCATCGACGACAAGCACGTCTGCGGCGCCATCCATAGTGGTGAGTCTAGGGTTGCCGGTCATGTGGGTGATTGCCTTGCTGTAGGCGGCCTGGAACTGCCGGTTCATCTTCGTCGTCTTCGTCGTGTTCACGATCTTCGTGGTTTTTCACGGTTCTGGTCGTGCTGGTCGTGCTGGTCGTGCTGGTCGTGCTCTCGGCGTTCGGGGGAACCGTGGGGGTCGTGGCCGCCGGAACCTTCCCCCGCCGCCGCGCGGTGGGCCCGGCGGCCCGCCGCGCACGGACGGCGGCGGTCCCGCCCCACGCGCCGACCGCGGCCACGATCACGGCGAGCAGGACGAGGAGGATGTTCCGCCCGTAGTCGAGGGGCAGCACGGTCGGGTTGGCATCCTTTCCCTGCCGCACCAGGGCGGGCAGCCCGACCAGGAAGGCGGTGCCGCCCACAAGCAGCGCGCCGGCCGCCCAGGGCCTGGCGCGCGGCGGAAGCAGTCGCGTCCCTGCCCAGCACAGCGCGAAAACGACCGGGGCGATAAGGGCATCGTGGCCGAGCACGCTTGCCGCCAGCCAGACGAGCAGATTCGCGGAGTGCGGGACGTGGTGCGACAGGAACAATCCCCAGGCGCCGTAAGCCATTACCACGCAGCCCGCGATCACCGCCGCGGCGCGGCCGGCCCGGGCCACTAGGCCGCCTCGAGGATGTGGACCCATTTGGTCTGGAGCACCCCGGGTCTTCCTGGCGCGATGATCCGTGCCGGGTACCCGTGGTCGATGGAAAGCGGAGCGCCGCCAAGGCGCAGTGCGAGCAGGGTCAGCGGATCACGGCAGTACTGGCTCTCCATGCGGGTCGTCGCATAGGCGCCGCTTCGTTCGAGCGAAACCACCCAGATCGCCGCCGATCGCGGCATACCCGCGAGGTCCAGCAGATCGCGCACCCGCACCCCGGTCCAGTCGGCGTCGACTGACCAGCCCTCGACGCACGCGATCGGCAGCCGCGCCCGATGCTGCGGCAGGGCCGCAAGCCCGGCAAGAGTGAGCTGGTAAGGGCGCGGGCCGCGGACAGAAAGCCGCCAGGACGGATCCATCGCCGCGTCGATCACCCTCGCCTGCGCGGCGGTCCTGTTGATCGGCACGTGCTTCGGGCCGTCAAGCGGGTCCCTCGGCGCCAGCACCGCGAACCGCCGCAGCGGCGTCACCGACTGGCCGACCGTGGTCAGGGTGACCACGCCGACGGCGGCCCCGGTCATCGTGAGGAACGCGCGGCGGCTCACCGCCGCAGGTGTGCCCTCGGCGTGCCCGGTGGCGCCCGGCCGCAGGCCACGGGCGATCGCGGGAGCCTTCACCCCCAGATGGGTCAGCAGCGCACCGACCGTGACCCAGGCCACCCAGTAGTGGGCCGCCGTGAAGGGAAACTGCCAGGCATACCAGTGGATGATGTTCAGCAGCCCGGTCACGAGCTCGAAGGTGGCCCCGGCGACGAGCACGGCGATCGACGCGCGTTCCAGGCCGTGCGCCACCGACCGCAGCGGCGGCCACGCGAACAGCTTCGGGTACACCGTCCACAGCTTCGCGGCAAGCAGCGGGATCGCGGCCAGGCCGGTCGCCACGTGCAAACCCTGGGTGAGGCGGTAGACCCACACCGGCCGCGTCAGGAGGGGCATCCAGGAGGGCGGATGCTGCAGCAGATGGCTGACGAGCCCGGTGACGAACGCGACAAAGAAACAGCTACCGAGCGCGACGCCGATGAGCGACGCCGTGCGCTCGTCGTGCAGGCTGCTGGCGAACGCGCCAGGCCGCAGCGGCCCGGCGCGCGGCCACTGTGCCCGCGGCCACTGTGCCCGCGGCCACTGTTTCCGTGGCCACTGTTTCCGCGGCCACTGTTTCCGTGGCCACTGTGCCCGCGGCAGCCGGACACGCGGCCGCACGGACCGTGGCGGGCCTTGACGGCGCGGCGCCTGCGCCGCCGGCCGCTGCCCCTCCTCCGGCCGGAGGGCCGGGCGGCCCTGGCCGCGGCTCACCATCCGGCAGGTTGTCCATGTTCCGATGGAACCTCATCGTGAGCACGGCGACCGGCGGAAAGTCCTTACGGTCTCGTGACAATATGTCGCACAATGCGCCGACGGCGTGACCCTGGGTGCCAGGGTTGGGGCTGTGCTGAAACTCAGGGTCCTCGGTGCGGCTGCTGCCGCCGCCGCGCTCACCGGGCTGGTGTTCGTCGGTGTCCAGTCCGGGATCCGGCATCGGTACGGCATCAGTGACCTGCTTGTCCTTGGTGTGACCTGGCTCGTGTTCGCCGCTGGAGCGCTGCTCGTCAAGCGGCTGCCGGTGCGCATCGCCGTGGTGTTGATCCTCGCGGGCGGCGCGGCGATGGAGGTTGCGGCGTTCAGCGGTCCCCCGCACCTGTCGGACGACGTCTTCCGTTACATCTGGGACGGCCGCGTGCAGGCCGCGGGCATCGATCCCTACGAGTATGTGCCCGCGGCGCCCCAGTTGGCGAGCCTGCGTGATCCCGTGCTGTGGCCCGCGGCCTCCCACTGGTGCGTCAAGCCAGGTACGCCTGACCCGGATCAGGCGGGCGCGCTGCTGGTATCTGGCTGTTCGAAGCTCAACCGGCCGTGGGTCCATACGATCTATCCCCCGTTCGCGGAAGGGTATTTCTTCGCGGTCGATGAGGCGTCGCCCGCCGGCTCCGGCACACGGCCCATGCAGGCAGGTGCCGGGCTCCTGGCACTTGCGGTCACCGGCGTGCTGCTTGCCGGGCTCAGCAGGCTGGGCCGGGACCCGCGGACCGCGGTGCTGTGGGCCTGGTGCCCCACGGTCGCGTTCGAGGCAGGTAACGACGCGCACGTTGACGTTCTCGCGGCGGGCCTCACGGTCGCGTCGCTGGTGGTGCTCGCGCGTGCGCGCACGCGGGGCCGCGCCGCGGTGGGCGGCAGCCTGCTAGGGCTTGCGGTCGCCACCAAGCTCTACCCCGTACTGGTCGCTCCCGCGATTGTGCGCCGACGGCCCGTCGCCGTGGCTTCCGCCGCGGTGGCGGCGGTAGCCGCCGTCTATCTGCCGCACCTGCTCGCCGTCGGCGGTCACGTCCTCGGCTACCTGCCCGGCTACCTGCAGGAGGAGGGATACGGCAATGGCGCGCGATTCGCCCTGCTACAGCAGGTCCTGCCGCAGGCGTGGTGCGGCCCGGTGGCTGTGCTGCTCATGGCCGCAACGGCCCTGTTCGTGATGCGGTCCACCGATCCGCTGTGGCCAGCAGACGGCGCGGTGGTGATGGTCGGTGCCGCGCTCATCCTGACCTCACCGGCGTACCCCTGGTACACCGAACTGGTTGTCGCGCTTGCCGCGCTCGCCGGCCGTGCCGAGTGGCTCCCGCTGGCCATTGCCGTCTACCTGCCGGTCTTCGGCAAGGACGTTGGAATCACCTACACGAGGGGCATCGTGGTCGGATACCTAACGGCTGCCGCGGTGGCCGTGATCGTCACCATGGCGCGGGTACTGCTGCGCCGGCGTGCCGCGGGCGCCGCGCGGCCAGTCACCGTGGTCCAGGCACTCCAGTCAACCTCGCCCGGGGGTGACCCGGACGTGCTCCTGGTCACCACCGGGCCGGCGGGCGCCGTTCTGGCGGGTGCTGCGCCGCCGGGTGGCTCGGGCGGCGGGCCGGCCGGTGGCGGACTGTCGGGTGCCGTGCCGTCGGGCCGTGGTTCGGGGAGTGCCGGGCCGGCGGGCGCCGTTCTGGCGGGTGCTGCGCCGCCGGGTGGCTCGGGCGGCGGGCCGGCCGGTGGCGGACTGTCGGGTGCCGTGCCGTCGGGCCGTGGTTCGGGGAGTGCCGGGCGGCAGGCACCGCCTTGGCGGGCGCCGCGCCATCGCGTGCCAGGTCTGGGGGCATCGCGCTTGCTGGCGTTGCTTCGGCGGGCAGCAGGCTGGGCGGCTCCGGACCGGCTCGCCCTGCCTGGGCCGACGGCGGCCCGGCTCATAGCGGGCCGCCCCACGGCGAGTCGGCTGGCCGGCGGCCCGCGCGTTCGGGGCAGGCTGGCGTTGCGCTGGCCGACAAACGCCCGGCCGGTGATCAGCCAGCCGGAAATCAGCCAGGCGATGGTCCCCCAGCCAGTGACCCCGTGGCTGATGGCGCGCCAGCAGGTGGCCACGCGCCCGGCGTCCCGGTCGCCGAGGTCGTGCTGCCATGCCTGGACGAGGCCGCGGCGTTGCCGTACGTGCTCAGCAGGCTGCCTGCCGGTTACCGGGCGATCGTGGTGGACAACGGATCGTCAGACGGCTCGGCCGAGATCGCGAGCCGCCTCGGCGCGCGGGTTGTGCGCGAGCCTCGCCGCGGGTTCGGCGCGGCCTGCGACGCTGGTCTGCGTGCCGCGTCGGCCGAGGTGGTCTGCTTCTGCGACTGTGACGGCTCGCTCGATCTGGCCGAGTTGCCGCTGGTCGCTGGGCCCGTGCTGGCGGGCGACGCGGATCTGGTACTTGGCCGCCGCCGCCCGCGCGGCATCCGCGCGTGGCCGCCACACGCCCGGGTCGCGAACGTCCTGCTCGCCCGCCGCATCCGCCGCGCCACGGGCGCCCAGCTGCGCGACCTCGGCCCGATGCGTGCGGCGAGGCGTGAGCCGCTGCTCGCCCTCGGCCTGCGCGACCGCCGGTTCGGCTACCCGCTCGAGATGGTGCTTGCCGCCGCGAGCGCCCGATGGCGAATCAGCGAGACGGATGTCTGCTACGCGCCCCGCACCGGCCGCTCCAAGGTGACGGGAACCCTGGCGGGCACGGTGCGTGCGGTGCGCGACATGCGGCGGGCATGGAAAGCGGCGACCGGATGACCACCCTGATCGTCATCGCCAAGGCACCCGTGCCCGGCCGGGTCAAGACGAGGCTCAGCCCGCCATTCACCGCCGCCGAGTCCGCCGCCCTCGCCGAGGCCGCGCTCGCCGACACGCTGGAGACCGTGCTCGGCGCCGCGTCAGGGCGGCCGATCCTGGCACTCGATGGAACGCCTGGCGGCTGGCTGCCGCCAGGATTCGCGGTGGTCCCGCAGGTCCAGGGCGCCCTCGACACGCGGATCGTGGCCGCTTTCGCCGCGGCGGCCTGTCACGCGCGAGGACCTGCGCTGCTGATCGGCATGGACACTCCCCAGGTTGTCCAGGAACTGCTGCGGCCGGGCTGGGACGGGGCCGATGCGCTGGTCGGGCCCGCCTTTGACGGCGGCTTCTGGGCACTCGGATTTCGCGAGCCAGAACCCGAGCTTGTCGGGCAGGCCGTCAGCGGCGTGCCGATGTCGCGGCCGGACACCGGTTCCGTGCAGCTCGCCCGGCTTCGTGCGCACGGTCTGCGGACCCGGTTGCTGCCGATGCTGCGCGACATCGACACAGCGGCCGACGCGCACGCGGTGGCGCGGCTGTGCCCACGGAGCAGGTTCGCCAGACGGCTGAGCGCGACGGCGGCCGGCCCGCCGCATACGGGGCCTGCTGCCACGGTAGCGCCGGGAAGGTCGCCGCGGCGGTGACCTCGTCTGTGGGTGGGGCGACGGCGGTGCCCGCGCAGTCGGCCAGTCCACCGCATTGCGGCGACGGCGGGTGGGCTTCCAGCTATGCGCGGGAATTGTGGAAGAAGGCGGGGCCGGCGGGGACTCCGGCCGGCGGGGGACTCCGGGCCGGCGGGGGACTCCGGCCGGCGGGGCAGGCTGACTGCCAGGCGGTAGGCGACGTGACCCTGCACTCACGGACGGGTGCCCGGATCGTACTTGACATCGCCAGGTTCACGGCTCCGCCTGGCCCCGCGGAACTCGAGTTGCTTGACCGCTGCACAGGCCCCACGGTCGATATCGGCTGCGGCCCAGGGCGGCTGGCCGCCGAACTTGCCGGGCGGGGCATCCCCACTCTCGGCATCGACGTGTCGCCCGTCGCTGTCCTGCTCACCCGGGCGGCGGGCGCCACGGCGCTGCGGCGCTCCATCTTCGACCGCATGCCGGGAGAAGGCCGGTGGCATCACGCGCTGCTGATCGACGGGAACATCGGCATCGGCGGCGACCCGGGCGCTCTCCTAGGGCGGGTCAAGCAGCTTCTCCGCCCGGCTGAAGCCGAGCTGCTCGTCGAGACCGAGCCCGCGGACGTCGACGAGCTGCACTGGGTTCGGGTCGGCGCGACGGGCGAGGAATTCGGCTGGGCCAGGATCGGCACGAAGGCACTCGCCGCGCGGGCGGAGGCCCTTGGCTACAGCATTCTCAACAGCTGGTGCAGGAATGGCCGCTGCTTCACAGCGCTAGCCGTTTAGGCACCTCAGCTTCATGATCGCGGTAACTTTTCCGAAGTATTAGCAGAAAAGTTACCGCGATCATGAAAGGCCGTATGGAGTTCGCATTCTGGATATGCGCGCCGCGTTGGCTACTGCCGTCCGATCAACAGGCACGGCGCGGCAATAGAACTTATCCACAGAATCGCGTTTGCCCTCCCGTATGGCCTTGACAACATGCCAAGATCGTCAGTAGGGCAGCGCCCCCAAGGGCGGGCGGGCCGTGTAGGAGAGGTGCAGCGCCCAAGGGCGGGCGGTCATGGATGCGGGGCAAACCGCGGCGGGGGTGGAAGTATCAGCCAGCCGCTGATTCGGGCATGACGACGGGCACGACCTTGTCGGCGATCTCCTCGAACATGCCGCGAATCTCACCCGCCAGTCGTTCGGAAACATGGTCGGCCGCCACCACCTCGGCGGTCTCGCTGTCACGGCGCTTCACCTCGACCCCACCTCGGGCGAGAGATTTTTCGCCCACCGTTACCCGCAGCGGCAGGCCGATCAGGTCGGCGTCGGCGAACTGGACGCCCGGACGCTCGCCACGGTCGTCATAGAGGACCTCGACGCCGCTCGCCTGGAACTCCTCGTAGAGCCGGTCGGCGATCTCGCCCGCCTGCGAGTCGGCGGTGCCAAGGCGGCACAGATGAACCTGGGCGGGTGCGATGGTGATCGGCAGACGCAGGCCGCGGGCGTCGTGGTACTCTTCGGCCGCGCACGCCAGGAGCCGGTCGACCCCGATGCCGTAGCTGCCCATCACGACCGGGTGCTGCTGTCCGTCAGGACCCAGGAACGTCGCGCCGACCGCCTCCGTATAACGGGTGCCGAGCTTGAAGATGTTGCCCGTCTCGACGCCGCGCGTGGTCCTGAGCGGTGACCCGCAGATAACACACGGGTCGCCGTCGCGCGCGGCGGTGATGTCGGCGATGACGTCCGCGGTGTAGTCACGCCCGTGGTTGGAGTTGAGGAAGTGGTACCCCTCCTCGTTGGCCCCCGCGACGAGGTTCGGCGACGCGGCCACCAGGTCGTCGATCACCACGGTGGCGCCGGTCACGCCGATCGGCGAACCGTAGCCTGGCACGGCCCCGATCTTGGCTATCTCTTCCTCCGTCATGGGCCGCAGGTCGGTGGCCTCGACGGCATTGACGAGCTTGGTCTCGTTCAGCTCATGGTCGCCGCGAATGATCGCCACGATCGGCTCGGCCACGAAGGAGCCGTCCGGGCGTTCCCTGTCGGTGGCCATGAACATCGCCTTGGCGGTCTGGCTGGCCGGCACCTTGAGCAGGGTGGCGAGGGAATCGATGGTCGCGGTGCCTGGCGTGGCGACGCGTTCGAGTGGTAGTGGCGTGTCCTGCGGTGGTTTGGGCTTGACGAAGGACGCCACCTGCCGGTTCGCCGAGTATCCGCAGTTGTCGCAGAGCACCAGGGTGTCCTCGCCGATCGGGGTCACGTACATGAACTCGTGGGCGAGGCTTCCGCCCATCATGCCGACGTCGGAGCCGACCGCGATCACGGGCAACCCGCAGCGGTTGAAGATATTGAAGTAAGCCTGATACTGGACGCGGTACTGCGCGTTCAGGCCCGCCTCGTCTGTGTCGAGGCTGTAGGCATCCTTCATCGTGAACTCGCGAACCCGGATGAGGCCGGCGCGGGGCCGCGGGTCGTCACGGAATTTCGTCTGGATGTGGTACACGAGCCGCGGCAGGTCACGGTAGGAGTTGATCTCGCCCTTGCACAGCTCGGCGACAACTTCCTCGTGGGTCATCGCCAGCACCATGTCACGGCCCCGGCGGTCCTTGAAGCGCGCCATCTCCGGGCCGACCGTGTAGTAGCGCTCGGTGGCCTTCCAGATCTCCGCGGGATGGACGACCGGCATCAGCAACTCCAGGCCGCCGGCCGCGTCCATCTCCTCGCGGATGATGTTCTCGATCTTCTTCACCGACAGCAGGCCAAGTGGCAGGAAAGAGAAGATGCCCTGGCCAAGCTGGCGGACGAATGCGGCGCGAAGCAGCATCTGGTGCCCTTCGGCCTCCGTCTTGCCCGGCGCGGCCCGCAGCGTCAGGCCGAACTGGTTGGACATCCTCATCGGGGGTGCTCCCTTGGTTGTTCTCGTTGTTATCGCTGGTCGCCGCCGCTTCGCCGCCGCGGAAAACCGCCTGGCCCGCGCTCGAACATCCGGCTGCGACCCGCCCGCTGCCACTTCACCGGGCGGGAGGCTCGATGCCGGCGCGACCGGGCACGTCTCGGGTCTCGGGCGGCCACGAAGACAACCCAGCGCCCCGAATTCTGCCACGACTCCCACGACCGCAGGGGTCTTCTTCACGCAGGCTAACGCGACTGCGCGGTCGCCGCGTCACCCACCCGTGCGGCCTGCGCGAGACTGGGGTCACTCCCGCCATGTCCGTGCAGGTTAGGACCGGCCACCCGGCCCGTCGGGTGATACTGGAGATGTACCCGAACCGTCCGGCTGCGATCATTGGTGAAAGGGATCATGCTCATCATCATCGCCGTGGTCATCGTCGTCATGCTGCTGTCCGTCGCCGAACGCCTGCGCCGAGCCGCCGTGACGCGTCGGCACCGGCGCGAGGCCGAGGCCCGGCTTGGCGCCGCCATGCGCGAGACCGACAAACGGCTGGAGCATGAGAAGGCAAAGGCGGCCCATGCCGGCGCGCTCACGTCCGTGGTGCCCGCGATCCAAAAGCGCGACACACGTCACGTCGCCTGAAGGAAGGCCCGGACGCCCCGGCACAGCTACTTGCGGCGGCACAGCTACTTGCGGCCTGTATAGCTCGGGTTCAGTCGAACTGGAAAGCGCCGCCCTTGACCCTGGCGACGAAATTCAACCACTCGCCGTGCCCGAATGTGACCGCCGCATCGGGGTCGCCGGAATCACGCACCGCGATCATTTCGTCGGGTGTGAACGCGACCTCAACGCACGAGCCCCCATCACACAAGCTGCTGCGACGCCAGTCCACGGTGTCAAATTCACCCCAGTCCACTGCATGCTCCCCACCGTGACGGCGCGCATCGTCTGATGCGGCCATAATTGATGTTAAGCATGGACAATCCGCGCTTGTCAAATGCCTCTGTATTCACCGGTACACGAGGGATGCCTGGGTCTCATGTTCAACATGAGACGGCTGAGGGGGCCAGCTAAATGCGGGCTGCCCCCTCGCCAGCCAAAAGCAGCGCATACTCCAGCTTTCACACAAGATTGTCGAAGACCCCAGCTTTCACGCCCCTGACAAACTCTTTCCACGCGGCACCCGTGTAGCAAAGGACTGGGCCGCCCGGGTTCTTTGAGTCTCCCAAAACGATCATTTCGCCGGTGGACCCGATCCGGACACATGCACCGCCGTCGCATTTCTGGGCAACGCGCCACGGGAATTCTGCGCCGATAGTCGGATTTGATAGATTCATTGTCCCTCCCGATATCTAAACATGACGATCGACGCGCGGGTGTCACTTCTGGTTAACCCGCGTGAATACTGCAGGCCTCGACTATCCGGTTCACCGAGTCTCGTGGACTCAGGGCCGCGTCCCGCAGGTACTCAAGTGCTTCGCGGTAGCGTGCAAGCTCTGATGGGCGCTCCTGGTATAGGTGGCTCACGAGGCCCTCGACGAAGACGAGACCAGGCAGAGTGGAATCGTCGAACTCAAGATAGGTGAAGTTGCTCTCCGCGCTCGCATGCGCACCGGCATCGAATGCGATGACCTGCACAGTGGCCTTCTGCTCCCCAGCGAGCCGGATTATCTTCTCGAGCTGCGCACGCATCACAGCTGGGCCGCCGACCTGGCGATGCAGCACGGCCTCATCGAGCAAGACTCGATAGCGCGGCGGTTTCTCTTGCTCAATCAGTTGCTGGCGTATGAGTCGCGCCTCGATCCGCTCGTCGCGTATTTTCGGGTCTATTTTCGGCGCGATCCCGCTTATAATGGCCCGCGCATAATCCTCGGTCTGGAGGAGCGGGGGCACCCAATACATCGAAAAGCTTGTAATGGCGGTGGCGTCCTGCTCCAGGCCGATATAGGGGACGATGACGAGGTCGCCGTACTGCGTCCACCAGCCAGGTTCTCGCGCCTGCCTGGCGAGATCCATAAGCTCGGCCGTCGCCGCCGGGTCGGTCACCTGGTAGATGCGGCACAGGTCGCGTACGTCACGAAGACTCGGCCGTCGCGCGCCCGTCTCGATGCGGCTGATCTTGGTAGCCGAGCACAGCATCTCGGCGGCCACGTACTCGACTGTGAGGCCAAGATCGTGGCGCAACTGCCGCAGGCGCACGCCTAGCTCGCGCTGCCTTACGGTCGGACTCGCCCCTGCCATCGGACCTCACCTCGTGCGGATGGGTGCCAGTCGGTGATCACACTGGCGCCTGCGCCGCGTGCCGCATACCGAAAGCATGTTCCTTTGGCGACGACCGATGTCCAATGCAATCGGCACTTGCCAGTGGCGACACCATACAGTATCTAAGGCCGTTCCGCGCAATGCTGACTCTAGTGTCCGCCGTGACATTTCAGCGGCCTCAAGGGCACGTTTGACCTGGTGGCGGCGGTACCGTGCGCTGGCGGCAACTGCCTTCCAGCTTACGCTCACGTAGGCAGAGCGGTTCGGAACGGCCGGCTAGCCCGGCTAGCCCAGGGTCACGGCCTGCCGGGGCACCTTCAACTGATGCAACCCAACGGGTGGGCTAGATCATCACATACCAGCAGCATGTACCCGTGGCCCTCGCCAGCGTCCATTGCAAATGGCACTTGCCAAGGAGCGATGCTGGAGTCACTATACGAGTGAAACCACCCTCACGAGGGCTCGCCGGACAATCTGCGCGCAGCGTCGCGCAATGCAGGCGAAGGAGGGGACACATGAGCGCAACGTGCCTGGCGCGGCATCGGGGCTGCTGTCTCCCGGCAGTGCAGCCGCCAGTACGGAAAAAGGGGCTGGGCCGACCTTGTTACGCCGGCCCAACTGGGCGCCACATACCGCTCAGGAGTGAGAAATAGGGGGCTCGCGTTATGCATCACGTCCAAGATCTTTCCGTCTGCCGCAATTCCCGCTCTGACCTGGCTCGATGGGTCGCGGACTGGTTGCGGGCGGCGGGCGACCGGATCTTCTTCGCGGGCGACGAAGAGGCCTGCTGGCGTGGCTGGCAGATCACGCGGCGCCAGGCCGGGCTCGCCCGCACTTATCACGACCCGCGCTGCGACGCGCTCGTCGCCTGCCCGCGCTGCGAGGGCAATGGCGGGTATGACGGCGAAGCAGGATGCCGCCTATGTGACGGCACCGGGCGGCTGGCCAGGTACGCGTACGTCGGCGGTGCGCCATGACGCCGCAGGCCGGCCGTGATCGCCAGGAAGCCGCCGCCCGCCGGGCCGTCAGGCTACCGAACGATGGCCCGCGCCGCCCGCTGCCGCCTGCGGTCGCCTGGCGCTGGCGCTACGAGATCGCGGTCGCGGTCGCGGTTCCGGCGGTGGTGGTTTTCCTGCTGGCCATCATGGGCTGGCGATGGACGATGGTCGACGTCGTCGTGATCGGGATCTTCCTGGCCGCATGCCCGCCCGCACGAGAGTTCACCGCCGCGCGCGCCCGCTGTGTTGTCACGGCGCACCGCATCAGGACGGGTTGCGCCGAGGCGTACCTTGTCTCGCGGCGCGGCGCGGCGCGGCGCTCTGCCGCTCATCTACTCGACAAGCCCGATGCCATATGGCGAGCGTGTGCGGCTGTGGTGCCCCGCAGGGATCGTGGCAGACGATTTCGAATCCGCGGCTGACATTCTGGCCGCGGCGTGCTGGGCACGTGAAGTACAGGTCACACGCGATCCGGAGTATGCGCATCTGGTTACCGTGCACGTCATCAGGCGGCCGGACAGGTGAATCGCAGCCGCCTGGTGAAGTGACCGCCTGAGGCCCGCCGGGCGCGAATCCCGGTGGCATCCCCGTAAGTGCCCCGGCACGCTTGTGGCGTGCAGCCGGAGATCGGTGAACTCGAGCGGGTGGCCGCGCTGGCGTGGCGTGCCCCCGAGGAAGAGCGGCTCGGGGGGTGGCTCCTGCGCGCCGCGAGCGGATTCACGGGCCGCGCCAACAGCGCCCTCGCGATCGGCGATCCCGGCCTGCCGGTCGCCGAGGCCGTCCATGCGGTGCGCCACTGGTATGAGGCGCACGGGCTGCCGCCGATGATTGCCGTACCGCATCCCCTGCGCGGACCAGGCTGGTGCGGCCTTGATCTTTTCCTCGACGGCCGTGGCTGGCGCATCCGCACGGACCCGGCCGTCGTCATGACCGCCGGGATCGCCGACGTCGCGCACCGGATGCGCAGCGCCGCCGGGACAGCAGGCGAACCCAAGCTCACCGGAGGAGCCAACCTCGAAGAGGAACCCGACGACGCCTGGCTGGCGCTCTACAACTACCGCGGCAGGCCGTCACCGCCGATCGCCAGGCAACTGCTGTTGTCCGCGCCCGCCCAGATCTTCGCGACCATCCGCGACGGCGGCATGGCTGTCGCGATCGGGCGGCTCGCCCTCGCCTCGGGCTGGGGTGGCCTCACGGCCATCGAGGTTCGCGCGGAGTACCGGCGGCGAGGCCTCGGTGCGGCGATCACCTCCGCGCTCACCGTCGCGGCGGCGCAGCGCGGCGCGACCCGCATGTACCTCCAGGTCGAGGAGGGGAACACCGCCGCGATGGCGCTGTACACGCGGTGCGGTTTCGCTGGCCACCACCGCTACCACTATCGGGTCGCCACCAGTTGAGAACGGCCCACGCACCAGCCGTGAACGGTCCGTAAGCCAGCCGTGAACGGTCCGCAAGCCGGGTGGGTACGGCCCGCAAGCCAGCCGTGAACGGTCCGCAAGCCGGGTGGGTACGGCCCGCAAGCCAGATGGGTACGGTCCGCAAGCCAGCCGCAGCGCCCCCCTGGCATGGCCGATGGGCGTGCCCTGGGCACTCCAGCGCCTCGGCGCCCGGCAGGCTGGAATATCCGGGCACGCCACGGAGTTGTCGGCAATAGTTTCAAAACTAGCCGTATCGTTTCGTAATAGCAGCCACGGATAGGAGGCCAGATTCGATGAACGGCATCAGTGAAGTCTCGGTGCTCGGCATGGGAACGATGGGCGCGCCGATGGCCCGCAACCTGCTACGCGGCGGCCTGCGCGTCAGGGTCTGGAACCGTACGCAGGCAAGGGCGCAGGCCCTTGCCGCTGATGGTGCCACCGTTGCGGAAACCCCGGCAACCGCGGTCGGCGGAGCCGATGCGATCATCACGATGCTGGCGGACGGGCAGGCAGTGAGCGACGCGATGTCGGCCGCCATGTCCGGGGACGGCGGCACCGCCGAGCGCCGCACCGCCGAGCGCCGCACCGAGCGTGGCGCCGCTGACGGGGCCCTCTGGATCCAGATGAGCACTGTCGGTGTCAGCTGGACAGCGCGCCTGGCGACGCTGGCAGAAAGCTGGGGGCTCACCTTCATCGACGCGCCCGTATCAGGCAGCGCGGGCCCGGCGCGGGACGGATCCCTGGTGATCCTCGCATCTGGGCAGCCGCAGGCGCTTGCCCTTGCGCAACCCATCTTCGACATCCTGGGGCGCCAGACCCTGCACCTCGGCGGCGCGGGCGGGGGGAGCGCGCTGAAGCTCGCTCTCAACACGTGGCTCGCCGTGCTGGTGGAAGGCACGGCCGAGACACTCGCGCTCGCGGAGACACTCGGGCTCGACCCACACGTGCTCGTCGAAGCGCTAGCGGACCTGCCGCTCGCATCCCCCTACTCTCAGGCCAAGGCGACCGCCATGCTCGACCGCGACTTCACCGCCGCCTTCCCGCTGCGGCACGCGCTCAAGGACACCGAACTCGCCAGGGACACCGCCGTCGAACACGGCCTGCGCCTGCCGTTCGCCGACGCGATCGTGGACCGGTGGCGCGGCGCCGTCCGTGCCGGGCATGCGGAAGAAGACGTCGCCTCCGTCATCACCGCCGCGCGCGCATGATGAGAGCGGGCCGCGCGCACCACGGGAAGCCGCCAGGGCCGGCGCTCCGCGGCCGGTCATCGTGACTTCTACGGTGGCCGCGGGGCTGCGTTCGAGCCGTCGTTACCATTGCGGCTGCCGACGAGCCTCGTGACGACCGCGACGAGCCGCTTGGGCGGGATGGGCTTTTCGAGGAACGCGTCAGCGCCGGCGAGCAGGGCGTGGGCGTGCGTGGCGTCCATCAGTCGCGCGGTGGTCAGGACGACGGGCAGGCCAGGGGCGACCCGGCGCGCCGAGGCGAGCAGGTCCAGGCCGCTCATGTGCGGCAGATCGAGGTCGGTGAGCACGAGATCCCAGTGCTCATCGGCGATCCGCTGCACGGCGACGACCGGGTCAGTCACATGGGCTACGTCGAAGCCGGCCCGCTCGCCGAGCACGTACCCGACGAAACGTGCCGCGGCGGGGTCGTCTTCGACGACAAGGATCCTTCCCACGCTGACGGCTGCGGTACTGTCCATTCCTGCAGCCTGTTGGGCGAGGGTAGCCGCGGTGTGCTCCGTCCGGTTGCTGGCAGGTTGCAGGTACTGCCAAGCGTGCATGAGTCATCGGCCACCGGGGCACGGCGGGCTTTTGACCGGAGCACGGGCTTTGGCCGGGGCACGGCGGGCTTTGGCCGGGGCACGGCGGGCTTTGGCCGGGGCACGGCGGGCTTTGGCCGGGGCACGAGGCCCTCATCCACCGGGCGGCTTGCGGGCTGACGACCCAGATCAACGCGGTGGCGGCTGATAACGGTAGCCGAATCCCCTCACCGTATGGATCGGCGAGTCCTCCTCTTTCCAGCCAAGTTTCTTTCGCAATCGCAGGATCGAGAACTTGACGCGGTCGGGTCCGATCCGCAACGGATCATTCCACGCCTGCTCGAGCAGTTGTTCCGGCGAGAGAACCTGCCCGGCATGCCGTACGAGCGCGGCCAGCAGCCGGAACTCAATTGGGGTGAGCGACACCAGCGCCCCGCCGGTCATGACCTCCCTGGAGGCGAAGCGCACCTGGAGCCTGCCGTCGTCATACACCTCCGGCTCCGGGTCCTGGCTTCGGTTCCTGCGGAGCAGCGCCTGTACCCGCGCGAGAAGTTCCTGGTTGCCGAACGGCTTCGTGAGGTAGTCGTCGGCACCGGATTGCAGCCCGCGAACCTTCTCGCTCTCGAGGCCGTGCGCGGTGAGCATCAGCACAGGAACGTCACTCATGTCCCTGATGCGTTCGAGCACCTGCCAGCCGTCCATTTCCGGCAGGCCGATGTCGAGCACGACGAGACCGGGGCGGCGGTCGTGAAAGGCTCGCACACCAGCCCGGCCGTCGTGCGCCGCCGCGACATCAAAACCCGCGCGGGACAGCACGGTGCGGACCGCGAGCGCGATATCGGGATCATCCTCGATGAGCAGGATCCGCTGCGTCATCGCGCCACCTTCAGATACACACTGAAGGTGGTGCCCTTACCCGGGGTGCTCCGCATCGCCACCCGCCCCCCGTGCACGGCGACGATGGCCTGCACGACGGAAAGGCCGAGTCCGGTACCTGGCACCGCCTCGATCCGGGCGTTGGAGGCGCGGAAGAAACGTTCGAAGATCCTTTCTTGCTCCTCAGCCGGGATTCCGATGCCCGAGTCGGTGACGTCGATTCGCCATTCGTCCCCATCGCAGCCCGCCGTGACGAGAACATTGCCACCCGGCTCGGTGAACTTGATCGCGTTTCCGATGAGGTTGTCGAATACCTGCAAGATACGTAGGCGGTCGATCCGCACCAGCGGCCCGGCGTCAGCGGCAACTTCGATTGTGACGCCGCGCCGGTGCGCAGGAGCCGACCTCGCACGTACCGCCTCCGCTACAAGTTCCGCGGGCGACGCCGGCGCGAGCTCAAGCGACAGTGAACCGGACTCGATATGGCCGAGCAACAGCAGATCGGAGATGAGGCGCAGCAGCCGGTCCGTGTTGCGTTCGATGACGTCGATGAACTCAGCCGCCTGCGGGTCAAGCGACGGCTCCAGGTCTTTGAGCAGCTCGGTGAATGAAATGATCGAGGTGAGCGGCGAGCGCAGCTCATGCGAGAGCGTGGCCATGAACTGTGTCTTGAGTTTATCGAGTTCCCGCAGGCGCTTGTTCTGCTCGTCGAGCTTTCTGCGCGCCTGCTCGGTGGCCTTGCGTGCCTTCAGTTCGGTGGCCAGCAATCGCTCGCGGTGTCGCTCGAACGCCCTCCGTTCCGTCACGTCCCAGTACATCCAGAGCTGGCCGTGCCATTCCTGGCCGACGTACAGGGGGACGTAGTCGAGATCGTAGATGCGGCCGTCGGCGAAGATGATCTCTTCGTCGGTCACGAGTTCGCGCGCCGCGGAAATCTGGCCGGTGCGCAGCAGAAACCCATCGGGGTCCGCGGCCACGTCCTTGCCCTTCGCGATGACCGGCACTGCCTCGGCTCCGGTCAGGTCGCCGCGCCGCGCCGCGGTCTGGAACACCTCGCAGAAGTGATTGTTCACCAGGACGATCCGCCGCTGATCGTCCTCCACGAGCACTGCGGCGGGAACCGCCGCGACGAGCCCGCTGAGCCGTTCGGCGTTCTGCGCGGCAATCCGCCTTGCGATCTTCTCGGCCGCGAGCGTTTTCTCCCGCTCAGCGGCGGCGGCCTTGCGTGCGGAAATATCCACGATTATGGCGAGATAGCCGACCATGCGGCCGCCCGTGTCCCGCAAGGGCACCGTGGATCCCTGGACCCATTTGGCGGCTCCCGGGCGCGGGCGGAGCTCGATTTCCGCGTCAAACTCCTCGCTGGCGCCCTGCGCTTCCTCGAACACGCTCTCGACGACATTGGCGTAGTCCGGGTCGAGGACACCCGCCCAGCCTTGGCTGAGCGCCTCGCCGGTCGTCAGGCCGGTGAGCGCGCACCATCGGTCGTTCACGAAGACGGGCTCGCCGTCCGCGTCTGTCTGGAGGATGCCGACCGGGGCGAGGGTGGAGAGCAGCCGGAACCGCTGCTCACTGTCGGCGAGGGCCGACGTCGCCTGCGCGAGGTCGCTGGTGTCCCTGATGACCTCGCAGCAGAGTCTCGCGCCGTTGACGGTCAGCGGCACCACCGTCGACTCCACCGAGAACTCGGTGCCGTCCGCGCGCAGCGCGCTCGTCGCCGACCTGCGGTGGAACCTGAGGAGCGCGTCATGATCACCGGTGCGGAAGAACCGGGTCAGGGCGGCACGGTAGTACCGGCGCCGGTGCGCTGGGATGAGGAGCCCGACCATGTCCCTGCCGAGTGCTTCGGCTCGGGTCAGGCCGAAGATGCCCTCGGCCGCGGGGTTGAATTCGGCGATCTTTCCAGCGTCATTTACCACCACGACGGCGTTAGGTGTCCCCGCGACTACCGCCTGGGTGAGCTCCGCTCCAGCGATACCCGCCGCAGCGCCGGCTGCCGCGGCGCCGGATCCCGCCCTATCGGATCGCCCGGCATCCGATCCCGCCGCACGCGACCACCCTGTACCGGATGCCGCCCTACCGGATGCCGCCGCACCGGATCGCCCCACGCTGGCCGGCCCGGCCGGTGACCTCCGCACGCGCCGGGTACTGCCCTGTGGACCGTGATCCGGGCGATCGCCTGCCGCCCCCATGCCGCTCGCGGTACTTCATCCCCCCGGATGGTCATCCGTCAGGCGGGATATGCCGTCCGCTCGGATGCCGATGCCGCGTGAAACCTCGTGACCCTCTGTTACGTTCCCCCTCCGCGACGGAGAATACCCAAGTTCAACCCGCTGCGGTGAACGGATGCAAGGGGCCGAACGACGGCCGGCTGTTGGCGCGAAGCAGGGCCGTGATGTCATTACCTGCGACCGCACGGGCGAAGTACCATCCCTGGGCGGTGTCGCAGCCGAGGGCGGCCAGGCGCCTCGCTTGCTCGCAATTCTCGACGCCCTCGACGGTCACGGTCAGTCCGAGCGTGTGCGCGAGGCTGACAAGTGCCGAGATGATCGGTTCGTCGGCGAGGTCCGGCCCGGCCACAGCTGACGGCGCGGCCACGGGCGCCGGGCGGGCCACGGGCGCCGGGCTCGCGGCATCGCTTCCGCCGCCCAGCGGGATCTCCCGCACGAACGATGCTGGCAGCTTGAGTGTGTCGACCGGCAGTCGCCGCAGGTAAGCGAGGTTTGAGTATCCAGTGCCGAAGTCGTCGACCGCGATCCGCACGCCCATGCCGGAGAGCTTCTGGAGGGCGTCAAGCGGCCTGCCGCCCGCTTCCACCAGAGCGCCCTCCGTGAGCTCGAGCTGGAGCAGATGCGGGGGGAGGCCGGTCCGGTCCAGGATCCGCGCGACGTCGTCCACCAGATCGGGGGCGGCCGCCTGCCGCACGGACAAGTTGACGCTGACGAAGGGCGCGGACTCCGGCCGGATCTGCTGCCAGGAAGCGGCCTGGCGGCATGATTCCTCGATGACCCATCGGCCCAGGCCGAGGATTACCCCGCTGGCCTCCGCGAGCGCGATGAAAGTATCCGGCGGGAGCGTGCCGAGCGTCGGATGATTCCAGCGCAGCAGGGCCTCCGCGCCCTGGAGCGTGGCGCCAGGCAGTTCGACGATGGGCTGGTAAGAGATCGTGAACTCGCCGCGTTCGAGCGCCGTGCGTATCGAGGCCGTCAGGGTCAGCCGGGTGGCGTCTTCCGCCCTACGGCCCGGATCGTAGACCGCCCACTGGCCCGGGCCTTCCGACTTGGCCCAGTACAAGGCGCCGTCCGCGTCCTTGACCAGGTCGGCCGCGGTGGTCTCGGCCGCACGGCGTTCCACGATTCCGACACTCGCGCTCACGCCGATACGGTGCTCGCCGATGCTGAAGGGCCGTGCCACCTCCGCGATGATCTGAGCAGCGAGGGAGGTCAGTTCCGCTACGCCAGCGGAGTCCTCGATGAGAGCCACGAACTCGTCACCGCCCATCCGGGCGATGAGTCCCTTCGACTCGGCGACCGCCCGGTCAAGACGCCCGGCGATGCCGATCAGCAGCTGATCACCGATGTGATGGCCCAGCGTGTCGTTGACCAGTTTGAAGTCGTCTAGGTCGAGGTAGCAGATGCCGATCCGCCCCTCGGGATCGGCGAGCGCCGCGGTGAGGCGTTCGAAGAACAGGGTCCGGTTGGGCAGTCCGGTCAGCGGATCGTGCAATGCCTGGTAGCGGAGCCGTTCTTCGAGCACCCGGCGGTCGGAGACATCCTCGACAAGCGCGAGCGTGTATCGCGGCTCGCCCCGGGTGTCCCTGATCAGCGATGCGGTGAGGTTGGTCCAGACGAAGCCGCCGTCCTTGCGCAGGTAGCGCTTCTCCATGCGGACGCAGTCCAGTTCCCCCCTGATCATGGCCGCGTAGCTGTCCCACATTCCCGGCGTGTCCTCGGGCAGGGTGAAGTCGGTCACTGTCAGCTCGGCGAACTCTGCGGGGGTATAGCCGAGCATGCGCGCGAACGCCGGATTTCCCTGCACGATCCGGCCCTCCAGGTCGGCGAGCCCGATGCCGATGGCCGCCTCGGTGAACACGGCCCTGAACCGTGCTTCGCTGGCGCGCAGGGCGTCCTCCGCACGCCGCCGCTCGGCGATCTCCGCCCTCCTGATCGACTCCTGCTCGGCCAGCGTGCGTTCCCGCAGGGCCCTTACGTAACCGGTGGCTATCGCCTCCTGGACGGCCCCGAGCCTGTCGCCGTCGTCTGGCCGCGGATCTGAGGTGAACGTCTCACGCACGATCTGCCCGAATGCGCTGAGGCTCGGGCCCAGCGCCTCGAAACCCACGAAATGCGCGTCGACGAGCGCCGCGCCGACCCCCTGCGCCTCTTGCGGGCGGAATGGCGAGCCGCACGCGATGGCCACAAGCCGGCCGGCCAGATCGTCCAGCAGCCGCAGCGCCTCGGCCGAACTCATCGGTACGTGGCTCGTCTTGGCGAGCGCGGCCGCCCAGTCGGCGATCAGTTGGCTGTGCCGGGGTCCGGCCGCGGCCGGATCGGACCGGCCACCGGTGAACCCGTCCGGGCGCTTGTCACTCATGGTGCTCCTGGACCTGATCACACGCGTGCCATGCGTACCCAATGACTGCTTGCAATCACAATGATACTTTCTGTATCGAGGCGTTGGGTGCCGTTCTTCAGCATCTGAACGTGGCTACTACCAGGCACCGTGCCGCTACGCTGACCGGTGGGCACGATGGATGGGGATTCGCGATGACCGACAACCGGCCTGACTGGGCGCCCGACGATGTTGACCTTGAGGCGCCGAGCGCCGCACGGGTCTACGACTATTTCCTGGGCGGTGCGCATAATTTCGCCATCGACCGCGCGCTGGCTGAGGACATCGCGCGCATGACGCCCAACGTGGGCGATACTATGCGTGCCGGGCGTGATTTCCTGCGCCGCAGCGTACGGTACCTCATTGACGTCGGCATCCGCCAGTTCCTCGACATCGGCTCGGGTATCCCGACGGTCGGCAACGTGCACGAAATCGCGCAGCATATCGCACCGGAATCGCGCATTGTCTATGTCGATATCGACCCCGTCGCGGTCGCGCACAGCCGGGCGATCCTCGCGGGCAATGACCGGGTCGCCGTGCTGCACGCCGATGTGCGAGAGCCGCGGAAGATCCTGGCCGATCCGCAATTGCTCGACCTGCTCGACCTGAGCGAGCCGGTCGGCATCCTGCTCGCGGGGATCATGCACTTCATCCATGACGAGGATGACCCGCCGGGAATCGTCGCCCAGTTGCGCGACGCGGTCGTGCCGGGAAGCTACGTGGTCATTTCGCATGTCACGTACGAGGATCAGCCACCCGAGGTCCTCGAGGCCCAGAAGCTCTCCGCCCGCACCGCCACCGAGATCGTGCTGCGCTCGAAGGCGCAGATCCTCGAGCAGTTCCGCGGCCTCACTCTCGTCGAGCCTGGGCTCGTCCACCTGCCGCTGTGGCGGCCCGACTCGCCCGGCGATATCGACGAGCATCCAGAGCGATTCGGCGCTTTCGGTGGTGTCGGACGCAAGGAATAGCTGAGGAACGGCAGGAAGGCGCCGCGGCCCGCTAAGCCTGCGGCAGCAGGGTGCGCAGGTACCTGACCGCCGGTGAGCCGTGGGCGAGCATCATGTCGTGCAACTGACGGTCCGGCCACCCGGGATGAGCGGCACGCAGTTCCGCGGCCAGGTCGCTGACCTCCGTGAAGCCCACGTAGTACGTCGACAGCTGTGTAGAGGTGAGCAGCGCGCGGCGCCACTTGCCTGCCGCCTCTCCCTCCTCCTGATGCCCGCGGCCGGTCATGAGCTCCATCGCGGCTGTCTCTGTCATGCCGTCGCAGTGCACCCGGGCGTCGAGAATCGTGTTTATGATCATCCGCAACTGCATTTTCAGCTGCTGCATGCGGAGGGCGTCGGGATTCCCCTCACCCGGGTAACCGCGGGTGGCCATGAGCTGTTCTGAGTAGACCGCCCAGCCCTCCACGAACGAGCCGGACCGCAGCGCCGCACGGACGGGGGTGTCCCCCGCGAACCGCCGCGAATGCTGTAGCTGGAGGACGTGACCTGGCATCCCTTCGTGAATCATCAGGTTGTGGACCATGTGCCTGTTGTACTCACGGTAGAAGGAGTCCGCACGGTCCTGCGTCCAGTCCTCAGGAGTCGGCGACACGGCAACGAACGTCGGCCCCGGGCCCGTCTCGAGCGGGCCGGGTGGATCGCAGTACGCGACCGCGATGCCCCGGTCGATCTCAGGCATCTCGATCACCTCGACCGGGTCGTCGTAGGTAGTCACAAGGTCGCGGCTGTGCACGAAATCGCGCTGCTCTCCGAAAGCGCGCCGCACCAGCCCGAGGATGGTGGTGTTGTCGGGCACATCCGCGGCGAGCCAATCCAGCACACGCCGGACCAGGCCAGCGGTCTGCGGGCCGGCCCCGGTCAGGCGCGCGGCCGTCTCGGTGATTTCAGCCGTAACCCGCTCCAGGTCTGACTCGGCGCGGGACACGATCTCGCCGGCGTCGGACTCCGCGTCCAGGGTGAGGCGCAGCTTGCGCGTGAACCGCTCCGCTCCAATCCGGGGATCACGTCCGCCCCCGTCCCGCTCCGCGTCCTCCAGCCGTTGCCGCAGCCAGCGCCGGTGCTCCTCGATCGCGTCGAGCGCGGCAGATCTTGCGGCGGCCATCTCCGCTCCCGCCTGGCCATCGGCCGTGAGCGCGCCGGCGGCCGCACGGTCCAGTTCCGCCTCGATGAGGTGGGCCGTGCCGGCGAACTGGGTGAGCGCGGTCTGGAGATGAATCGCCGGCATGGGACCCGCCACCGCGCGGGCGGCCGCGAGGGTACCGGGAATCGCGGCCAGGCGGCCCGTCACGCAGCGCAGCCGCTGGGGAAGGGGAGCGAAATCACGTGCGATCAGCAGGTAGATAGCGCGGCCCGGGTTCGCGGCCAGCGGGTTCCACTCATGGTCACGCGACTCGTCCATGCTGAAGCGGATCAGTTCGAGCCGGTTCGCGAGAATCTGCGCGTCCACCCTGTTCTGCGGTGAAAGACGGTCCAGGTCGATCGCCCGCAGGTCGCCGAGCCGGTCGCCGCACCAGCGGATCGCCTCGTCGTGGTAAGCGGCCGTCCCAGTCGTCAGCCGGTCGTCGTAGCGATGATCCCCGAGTTCGGTGGCCAATTCCGGACGGCGCTCCAGCATGCCGTCGAGGGTTGTCCTGGCAGCGGACACAAAGGCGTCGTCAGCAGACTCTGGCATGAACCGACTCTAAGTGACTCAAGGAACGCGCGTGGGCGCCAGACGGCGCATGACGGCGGTGGATTTCGCGCCCCGGGGCGCACGCCGGATTTCGCGCCCCGGGGCCGCACGCCCCGGGGCCGCATGCCCCTGGGCCGCACGCCCCGGGCCGCATGCCCCGGGCCGCACGCCGTGGTCCGGCGCCCGCGGGGGCGAGGCGGGCTGCGGCCACCGTCAGCCTGTGGGCCGCTGACCGCCCACAGCCGCGCCAAGCCCGCCCGCCGCGCGAGCGCGGCGGGCGGCAGGCCGGCCAGTTCGGCGCACTCGCGGGTCAGGTTCGCCTGGTCGGCGTATCCCACCTCGTGCGCGAGCCGCGACAGGTCGCCCGCGCCCGCGTCGAGACGGCGGACGACATGCCGGAACCGCAGCACCCGCTGAAGCGTCTTCGGCCCGTAACCGGCCGCGGCATGGCACCGCCGAACTTCCCGGCTGGTCGCCTGCTGCGGAACATGACTGGCGCGGCGCGGTGACCGTGGACGCGCGGCGGATCCTGCGAGTGGCCGGCCGTTGCTGAACGCGTCGCTGGTCTTTCGCTGACCACGCACGGGTGGGCCGCCCGGCTTGCCCAGGGGCCCGCGCTCGCCTTGATGGGCCGTGGCGCGGGTTCACCCGCCCAGATGCCGTTCCACCGATTCGACCTTGGCTGTCAGCGCCCCAGTCACTCCCGGCCGCAGGTCGGCCTTGAGAACGAGCGACACTCGCGGCACGTTAACGGCGACGGCGTCCACGGCCTGCTTGATCACGCCCATCACTTCGTCCCAGTCGCCCTCGACGGTCGTGAACATGGCATCGGTCCTGTTCGGCAGGCCGCTGGCCCGGACGATCCTGACCGCGTCGGCCACGTATCCGGCGACGCCTTCGCCCACGCCGAGCGGTGTGATCGAGAACGCTACGAGCATCTGCGCCTCCTGGCCGTGCGGCCGATCTCATGATCGCGGTAACTTTTTCGAAGCATCCGCAGAGAACTTACCGCGATCATGAATCGCCGTTTCACGTGAACGATCGCGCCGCCGTGAACCAGCGCCAGCCGCACACGCATGCAGAAGACGTGAACCGGCGCCGCGGCCACTGCGTTCAAAGGGAATAAGACACCTGCCGGTGATCGAGCAGGAGGTGGTCTGCGATGAGAATGCGGAGAACCGCCGTGGTCGCTCGCTGGGTCGCGGCCATCGCGATCCTGGTCTCCGGGGCTGAGCACTTCAGGCTGTGGTGGTTCAACGACTACCGCGTCCTGCACGTGGTGGGCCCGCTGTTCCTGCTCAACGCGATCGCTGGGCTCGTCATCGCCGTGTTGCTCGCGTGGCGCGCGCATCCGCTGACCGAGTTCATCGGACTCGGTTTCGCCGTCATGACGCTCGCCGCGTTCTTCGTCAGCGTCTACATCGGTCTCTTCGGCTTTCAAGAGGCCCTGTCGGGGACCTCGCAGCTCATCGCTGGGGTAGCGGAGGGCGTGGCCATCGTCCTGCTCGCGCCCCTGGTCGCCGCGCGCGGCCTGCGTGGATGGCGGAAGATCCGCGAGCACGGCGTTCCGACCGCCAGCTGAGGCCGGCCTGGTCGAACCGTAGTCGAAGGCCACCCCGTCGCGGAGCAACGCTCAGAGGAATCCGGGCGGCGGCACTGGCCAATCCGGCCCGCCCGTGCCATGTTGGGCGCGGGCGATGAGCACGGCAGGACGGGGTGCAGGTCACGTGGCCGGGCACGCCCGCGCGGCCGTTCGGGAAAAATCGCACGTCGCGGCCCCGATGCGGAAATAACCGGCCAGGTACCATGCCAGGGCGGCGCGGATCGCGCGCTGGCCAGGCTCGCGGAGGGCGCTGCCAGCCCGGGGACGCCCCCCGGAATCCCCGCAAGCCGCTCCGCCGACGCGCCATGCGGCAGCCGTTAGGAAGGTGACGATGCCCGACCCGCCCGTGACGATCAGGGATGTCGCCGCGGCGGCGCGCGTACACCCGGCCACCGCGTCGCGGGCGCTCAATCCGGAGACCCGGATCCTGGTGAGTGACAAGACCGCGCGCAGGGTCCTCAAGGCCGCGAAATCCCTCGGTTACCGGCCGAACCCCATGGCGAGGAACCTCCGTACCAGGAGATCGCACACGATCGGCGTGCTGATACCCGACCTGACGAACCCGCTTTTCCCGCCGATCATCCGCGGCCTCGAAGACCGCCTGGCCGACGCGGGTTACGTCGCGCTGATCGGCAACACCGACGGGGACGGGGCGCGGGAGCGCCTCGTCTTCGAGCAGATGCGGGCCCGGCATGTCGACGGCTTCGTGCTTGCCACCGCCCGGTTGAAAGATCCCCTGCTGGCCGAGGCGGCCCGCGCCGAGCTTCCGATCGTGCTCGTGAACCGGGTGACAGAGGGCTACAGCTTCCCCGCGGTCTCGGTCGACAACGAGCGGGGCAGCCAACTCGTCGCGTCCCACCTTGCCGGGCTCGGGCACCGCCATATCGCCTACATCGCCGGGCCGCAGGACGTGTCGACCGGGCCGAGCCGCCTTCGCGGGTTCCTGGCTGGTCTTGAGGCCAACGATCTCGACGGCGACACGGGTCTGATCACATATGCGGCGTCCTATTCCATCCAGGAAGGCCTGCGCTGCGGCCGGGAACTCCTGCGCGGGCATCGCGGCTGGAGTGCGGTGGCCGCCGCCAACGACATGCTCGCCGTCGGCTGCTATTCGGCGCTCGAGGAGGCCGGGCTGCGGTGCCCGCAGGATGTGTCGGTGGTGGGCTTCAACGACATGCCGTTCATCGACCGGCTGCGTCCACCGCTGACCTCGGTCAGGTTCCCGCACTATCAGGTTGGCACCGAGGCGGCGCAGCTCCTGCTCGAGCGGATCGGGCAGCGGGACGGCCGCTCAGGCATCGCGGGCGCTGGCCATCGAGGCGGCAGCGGCCGCCTGGATCAGGACGGCCGCCGAACTCACGGTGGTCAGGACCGTTACGACGGTGCGGGCGGCGGTCAGGGCAGTGACGCGCGGTCACCCGGGGCCACGGTGGGTGTCAAGATGCTCTTCCTCGCGCCTGAGCTGGTTGTGCGGGGTTCGACCGCGCCGCCGGCCCGTGGGCAATAGGGCCAGGCAGCGTCGGCGGACGGCGCGTGTGCGGGTAGATCGCGCGCCGATTTTGCACACGATTGCGATCACAGAATCTGGCATAGCCGCAGTACGATCCGGATCACCATTGACGGAAGAACTGTGATGTTGCAGCACTTGTGCAAACGATTGTGGTCATCCGATAGTGGTTGTCCGACAGTGGTGGCCGCTGTATGGCAGGCCGAGGACGGGGTCGAAGCTCGGGCCGCCGGGGCCGGAGAAGGAAGGACGGACTGGTGATGGGCCTACGTCGTCCAGTCCGATTGTGTCACCTTGCCGTCCTCACGGTCGCGGCCGTGAGCGTACTCGCCGGCTGCGGTGGCAGCAGCAGCAGCAGCGGTTCGTCGGCAAGCAAGGAGCCGATCACCATCGGCGCCTCGCTCTCCCTGTCCGGCGACTTCTCCGCGGACGGCCAGGCGTTCCAGAGGGGTTACGAGCTGTGGGCGAGCGACGTGAATGCCAGCGGCGGGCTGCTTGGCCGTCAGGTCAAGCTGACAATCCTCAACGACGCAAGCAGCCCGACCCAGGTGGTCACCAACTATCAGAAACTGATCAACGTTAACCACGTGAACCTGCTCTTCGGGCCGTTCTCCTCGCTGCTCACCGCGCCCGCGGCGCAGGTCGCGAACCGGTACGGCTTCGCGTTCGTGGAGGGCGCGGGTGGCGCGCCCGCGGTCTTCGGCAACGGCTTGCACAACCTGTTCGACGTCAGCCTCCCGGTCAAGGACTCGCTGGTGCCCTTCGCCAACTGGGTCTCTTCGCTGCCGGCCAGCCAGCGGCCCACGACGGCGTCCTACCCGACCAGCACCGACCCCTTCACCCAGCCGCAGGTCCAGCTCATGCAGCAGATGCTGCAGGCCGACAGCGTCAAGACGGCGTACTCCAAGTCGTTCCCAGCAGAGGTCACCGACTACAAGCCCATCGCCGACAGCGTGGCCGCTGCCGGAGCGCAGGCAGTCGTGCTCGGCTCCGTCGACGTGCCGACCGTGTCGGCGTTCATCCAGGCGTTCGCGCAGCAGCACTACAACCCGAAGATTTTCATTGCGACCGCGGGGCCCGACCAGGGCGCCGCTTTCGTCAAGGCGGTCGGAGCTGCCAACACGCAGGGCGTTATGGTGCCCAATGGGTGGTTCCCCGGCTATCCGGACCCGCAAAGCCAGAAGATGGTCAGCGCGTACGTCGCGAAGTACGGCGGGACGGCGTCGGACGTGAACTCCGACGTCGCCGAGGCGTACTCAGTCGGCCAGGTGGTGGCGCAGGCCGTGAAGGCGACCGGTGGCGTCGACAACGCGAAGATCATCAGCTACCTGCACAGCGGTGTCACGCTGACCAGCGTCCAGGGACCGGTCCAGTTCGACTCGACCGGCCAGAACGGCAAGGCCGTGGCGTTCATCTTCCAGTGGCAGGGCGGCAAGTATGTCCAGGTGCTTCCCGTGGGTTCCCAGGGTTCGGTGCCCATCGTGTACCCGAAGCCGGCGTGGGGAGGCTGATCCACGGCATTAGCGGCGGCCGGGCCCATCGCTGACGGCTGGAATCAGCGGTGGCCGGGCACAAAGCGGCCGGACATGGCGGCGCACGGACCGGCACGTAGCAGAGGAGACGGATGTCGCGCCAGATCTTGGAGGCGATCGTCGACGGGATCCTCGGCGGCGGGGTCTACGCGTTGATGGCGGCCGGGCTGACGCTGATCTTCGGCGTGCTCGACATCATCAACATCGCGCAGGGCATCCTGGTGGTGCTCGGTGCTTACCTCAGCTACGTGCTGTCCGTGCACCTGCACATCGACCTGTTCGTCGGCCTGCTCGTCACGGTTCCCGCGCTCTTCGCGCTGGGCGTCGCCATCCAGTGGGCGTTCATCAGGCGCCTTCGTGGCGGCGAGCGGACGGCGATGTCGCTGCTGGTCAGCTACGCGGTGGCGATCATCATCGAGGGGATCCTGTACCAGGCCTTCGGCGTGAACTTCGTGCAACTGCACGCCTGGTACGTCGATTCCACCGTGCACGTGCTCGGTTTCTACCTGCCATATATCTACCTGTTCGGATTCGCCCTCGCCGCTGTGTTTCTCGGCGCGCTCTACCTCATCCTGTACCGGACCAAGTTCGGCCGGAGCGTCCGCGCCATCACGCAGGACCCCACCTCCGCGCGGCTCATCGGCATCGATGTGAACCGGGTGGCGGCGGTCACGTTCGGCATCGGAGCCGCGGTGACGGCGGCGGGTGGCATGGTGTTCGGCGCGACGAATGCGTTCAACCCCAACAGCGGATACGACCTGATATCGCGGCTCCTTGCGATCATCATCCTCGGCGGGCTCGGCAGCATCGGCGGCGCGATGGTGGCCGCGGTCTTCATGACGACGGTGGAGGCGGTGGTCGCCGTGGTGTGGTCACCGACCTGGGCGACGGTGGTGTTCTACGGCGCGCTGGTCATCGTGCTCACCGTTCGGCCGATCGGCCTGTTCGGCAGGCAGGCGGTGCGAGCGCAATGACGCCACGCATCGCCGGGGCAGGTTCGGCGTGGGCACGGAACTGGTCGCGGCCGGCCGGGATCCTCGCCCTGGCCGCCGCCGCGTGCGTGTTCCCCCTGGTCTTCACCAACCCGCTGGTCACCGAGGTCGGCGTGTACACGGTCATCTTCGTGGCGGCGGCGGCCGGGTGGAACATCTTCTCCGGTTACTCGGGTTACATCTCGCTCGGGCACGCCGTGTTCTTCGGCTGCGGCGCCTACTTCGTCGGTATCGCCGCCAGGGACTGGCGCCTGAGCGGGTCCGGCGTGTTCGCGCTGCTGCCTCTGGCCGGGCTTCTCGCCGCGGTCATCGCCGTGCCGTTCGGGCTCATCGCGCTGCGCGTCCGGCGGCACACCTTTGTGGTCATCACGATCGCGATCTTCTTCATCTTCCAGCTGCTTGCCTTCAACCTGTCGGTCACGGGCGGCACGTCGGGCGTGCTCGCGCCCACTGCGAACTGGCAGGCCGCGACGTTCAACAACCCCTTCTACTACGTCGCGCTGGCGATCGCGGCCGCGACCATCGCGCTCTCCTGGCTGATCCGCGGGTCCAGGTTCGGCCTGCAACTGCTCGCCATCCGCGATGACGAGGACCGCGCCCGCAGCCTCGGTGTGCGTGCGATGCGGGTCAAGCTGACCGCCTTCGTGATCTCCGCGGTACCGATGGGCATGGCCGGTGGCCTCTGGATGTATTTCACCGGCCAGGTGCTGCCGCAGTACGGCTTCGACCCGGCGTTCGATCTGGCGATCGCGCTGATGGCGTTCCTCGGCGGGCTCGGCACGATCTGCGGGCCCGTGCTCGGCGCAATCCTCCTCGAGCCGCTGCAGCAGTACCTCACGCTCCAGTTCACCGTCGGCTACTGGTACCTGATCGTGTATGGGGGATTGTTCCTGGCGGTGATCATCCTGATGCCACGCGGCATCATCCCGACCGTCGGCGAGCGGCTCGCGTCACTGCGCACGAGACAGGGCCGGCCTGGCGCCGGGGGTGCCGAACAGGATGGCGGCGTGGGCGGGGGCGCAGGTGGCGACGCGGACACCCGAGCGGGGGCCACCGCGGCGACGGGGGAGCCCTGATGACGTCGCTGCTGCGCACCGATCAGGTGTCGAAGGCATTCGGTGGCGTGCAGGCGCTCGACGGCTGCACGGTCGAGGTCGAGCGGGGGACCGTGGCGGGGCTCATCGGCCCGAACGGCTCCGGTAAGACGACCCTGTTCAATGCGATCACCGGCTACCAGCGGGTGGACCGCGGTGAGGTGTACCTGGACGGGCGCCGCATCACGAACGCGGCGCCGGAACGCGTGTTCAAGCTCGGAATCGGCCGGACGTTCCAGCTGACGAGGATCTTCTCCAGGCTGACCGTGCTCGAGAACATGCTCGTCGCGACGCAGCGCCGCGGCGGCATCGTGCGCAACCTGATCGCGAGATCGGGTGGCGTGGACGAACACAGGCGCGCCAGGGAGTTGCTCGAGTTCGTCGGCATCGCGGGCCTGGCGTCCGATCTGGCGGAAACCCTGTCCTACGGGCAGCGCAAGCTGCTCGAACTTGCCTACGTGCTGGTCGCCGATCCGGAGGTCATGCTGCTGGACGAACCCGCAGGCGGGGTCAACCCGTCGCTGATCAACCACATCGCGGGGCGCATCCGCGAGCTCAATGCCGAGGGCAAGACGTTCCTCATCGTCGAGCACAACATGGACTTCGTGATGAAGCTGTGTGACCGGGTCACGGTCATGGACTCTGGCAACGTGATCGCGTCGGGGCCGCCGGAGATCATCCGTTCCGACCCGCGGGTGCTCGACGCGTATCTGGGTGGCAGCCTGGAGGATGACGACGATGACGTTCCCGCCCAGTGACGCGCCCAGTGACGCGCCCAGTGACGCGCCCGGTGACGCGCCCGGTGACGCGCCGAGTGACGTGCCCGGTGACGCGGCCGGGGTGGACGGCCCGGCCGTAGTTACTGGCGGCTCGGCTGGCCCTGAGCCCATCCTCGCCGTGGACGGGGTAGTCGCCGGCTACGGCGGCGGCGACGTGCTCCGCGGCGTCTCCTTCGCCGTCGCGGCCGGTGGGATCACCTGCGTCGTCGGGCCCAACGGGGCGGGTAAGTCCACGCTCCTCGCCGCGATCAGCGGCCTGCTCCGGCCGCGGCTCGGCACCATCAGGCTGCGCGGTGAGAGCCTGGGCGGCAAGACGCCGCGGCAGATCCTCGCCCTGGGCATAGTGCACGTCCCGCAGCGCCGCAGCCTGTTTCCAGAGATGACGGTCCGGGAGAACGTGGAACTCGGCGCGTTCATGGTCAAGGACAGGGCCGTCGTGGCGCGCAGGCTCGCCGTGGTCGAGGAGATGTTCCCCATCGCGCGTGAATGCGCGGGTCAGAAGGCAGGCAGCCTGTCCGGCGGGCAGCAGCGGCTGGTCGAGTTCGCGCGCTGCCTGATGCTCGATCCGGCGCTGATCATCCTGGACGAGCCATCAATGGGCCTCGCGCCGAGGGTCGTCAAGTCCGTGTTCGACGCGGTCCGCCTGATCAACCGGCAGGGCAAGACGATTTTGCTGGTGGAACAGAACGCGAGGGCGGGACTGCGCCTGTCGACTCATGGCGTCGTCCTGGAGAACGGTACGGTCCGCCTCTCTGGCTCGGGCCGTGAGGTGCTTGAGAACCCGGAGATCGGCACGCTCTACCTCGGCGGCGCCGTATCAGGAGCAGGCCCGTCCTGACGAACGGACGGGCCTGCCTGCCTAACCCACGGGAATGAGACGGCGTCCGGCCGCTACGACCGGCTGGACGCCCGGACGAAGATCCGCTGGCACGCAATTTCGAGCGTCATCCTGATCATTGTGGTGACCAGGAACGCGTGGACGCGCCGACGCTAGCTGCCGCGCCGCGTGATCCCGGAGCGCGTATGCCGGACCGGCCGCCGACCCAGGATCGATGGCTCCTGGGGGCGCTATCCATCCGCCCTGCGGGCCATGGTGAGTCTCCTGGCGGCCCGGCGGCGGCACCACTTCGATTCGCGGCCGGGCACCGTGCTCTGGCAACCCTCCAGCAATGGCCCGTTGCCGGGGCTATCCCACGACGGTCAATATGTACCATCGCCTTTGACCCCCACGGCTGCTCTCATGATCGCGGTAACCTTTCCGCACATATCGCCGAGAAGTTACCGCGATCATGAAGCCCGGCGCTGCCCGGGCCGCGGCCATCGCATCGATCAAGCTGAAGGCAATGACAGACGGATTCGAGCGCTCGGCACAGCATCGTCGGCGAGTTCGCGGCCGAGCCGGATACCGCCAAGCGCCAGGTACAAGCGCCCAGGTATAGGTGCCGAGACGTCCGCCGCTCAGTGGTAGTGGCTGCCGGTTCCCCAGCCCCAGGGCAGTTGACCACCCGGCAGACGCTGCCTGCCACCAGCCCACCCACCTACCTGCCCACCCGGCTGCCAGCCGAGGGTGCGCTGTCCGCCCCACGGATCCTGCGCCGGCCCTCGCCATGGATACGGCCATGACCCACGCCAGGGCTGCGGCCACGACTGCCGTCCGCGCAGTGGGTCGGAGGGCGGCGTCGGCGTCGGCTGCGGCGAGACGCTGACCGGTGCTGCCAGCGCAACCGGCCGACCCGCGGGTGAGCGCGCGGGCCGCGCCGTCTCGCGCGGCAGCGTCTCGCGCGGCAGCGTCGCGGGCGGCGCCTGCGCCGCCCGCGATGAAGCTGTCGCGATGGCCGCTGGAGCACGGACGGATCGCGGGCCCGCCGCGCGATTGTGCGGCCCGCCGCCTGCCGCCATGGTTATGACGCCGGCCGCGACCGCTGCCGCCGCGGCGCCTGCGAAGAAAATGGCGATGCCGGTGCTGAAGCGGATCTGTTCGAGGCGGCCGTAGATCAGCTTCCGCGTCGTGGAAAGCACCGAGGTCGGCTGCCGGATTATCCGACCCATCCGTCACCCACCCCAGCCGCGGCGGTCACTGCCGGATCGCGGGCCAGCTGCCCCACGATCATAGCTAATCACAAGATGAGATGGTAGCGAATGGTCGGTGCTCGGCATGCGCAGCGCGCCAATCGCAGGGGCGCCAATCGCAGGGGCGCCAATCGCAGGGGCGCCAATCGCAGGGGCGCCAATCACAGGGGCGCCAATCACAGGGCGCCAATCACCAGCGTGCGCAATCCCAGCGTGCCAATCGGATTTGGCGCGGCAGGGTTAGGCGCACCCGGCAATAGGGACGGCTCGCGCCGCTCGCGTCGCGCTGGAGGCGCGCTGTCAGGAGATCGTGTCCACCAGGTCGGGCGCCTCCGGAGGGGACCTGCGCGTGCGGGTGCCGAACATCGGCCGGCGCCGCGATTGGCCCGTCAGGGCCATCGAGGCTTAGAGCTTGCTGTGCGGACGCTCGCTCGTCGCGAGCGGCCGGCGCGCAGCGCCTGAGGGCAGCAGGGCCCGTCCGGGCGCCGCCGGGGACCCGGGAGCAGAGCATGGGGTGCTCAAACAGGCCATTAAAGACCTCTAACGGGCTGTTGCAGAATCCATTGCGCAGCTGCCGAGATCGCGCTATCGACGGCGGCATGCAGGACAGCATCGCCGCAGGTCACTACCACGGCTCTTCGTCCGTCAGGGTGTGCCGACAAGATCAACCTCACGGTTCCAGGCGAGTTCTCGATTTTGATACAGCCCGCTAGCGTGGGCCAGACGACGGCAGGAGCCCTTGCCGGTGGGCGATTGCGGCTGCCTCGGTCCGGCTGGCCGCACCGAGCTTGGCCAGGATGTTCGAGACGTGCACGCTTGCGGTCTTCGGCGCGATGTACAGCATCGCGCCGATCTCCTTGTTGCTCCGGCCCTCCGCGAGCAGGCGCAGTACCTCGCGCTCACGCGCGGTCAGCGCAGCGAGCTCACCGCCGGCCTGCCCAGCCGCCGGGCCAGCGCCCGAACTCAGCCTGGCCCTGCGGGCCAGCGCGTCGAGCTCGGCGCGCAGCGGCGCCGCGCCGAGCTCGTCGGCTGCCTGCGCGGCCTGCCGCCATTGCTGCTGAACCTCCGCACGCTCGCCGGCCTCCGCGAGCGCCTCGGCAAGCCGCCAGCGGGACCGGGCGGCCTCGTAGACGAAGGCGGGGCCGAACGCGTCAAGCACGTCCTGCCAGGCCTGCGGGTCATTGTCGCCCCGGGTGCGGCGCCACTCCGCCTCGGCGCGGGCGAGCCAGCCCCTTCCGTCGACCCCGAGCACGAACTTCGGCCTGCGCCGGTAGGCGGCGGCCTCGCGAGCGGCCTCGATCAGCGCTGCGGCTTCGTCGACCGCGCCACGGATGCCGTCGTCGTCGCGGGCGAGACGGGCCCGCTCGGCGCGGTCGGCGCACGCGTTCAGCCCGACGGCGGCGACCCTGATGATGGGTGGACTGTAGCCGCCGTGATAGTCGAGCTGTGCGCTGATCGTGGCGGCGACCTCCGCGAGCGCCGTGTCGGGGTCCCCCTGCCACAGTGCGTGCTCCGCGAGCAGGCCACGGGCGATGTACTCGCCGAATCTGTCGGCACGCCAGAACGGCTCCATCCAGATGCGGCGCTCGTCCACCACTGGATTCCCCCGGGCGACGTCCACAAAGAGCGCCATCGCGGAGAGCCTGGCCTCTGGAACTGTGGTGACCCGGACGGCGAAGCCGTCCGCGAGCTCCTGCGCGTGATCCCAGGTGCCGTCGTTGAAATGACCCAGGTAATGCAGATATTGCAGGTCCAGGCCGTACGGTGCCAGGCCGAGCCCGGTCTCGTCCGCCCGGCGCAGGCCCTCGTGCGCGGTCAGTCTGGCGTCAGTGAGATCGCCTCGCTCGAGATGTGCCCTGGCGAGCTGATACGCGGCACGCAGCTCAACGCCGAGAACCCGGGCATCGCGTGCCTGGCGATGGGCGAGGGTGAACAGCTCGATTGCCTCTTGCCCGCGCCCATTCCGCTCGGCGAGCAGGCCCAATGTCACCAGGACGTCGGCTTCGGCCCACGGGGCAGCGGCGGCACGCGCCGCCGCCCGTGCCTGCTCCGCCACCTCATGCACCTGCTCCTCGGCGTCTGGCCCCGCGGGCTCCCTCGTCGCGTACAGGAGTGTCTGCGCGTAGGTGGCAAGCGCGCGCGCATGCTGCCACGTGGGTGGATCGGCCGGCAGCGCACCCGCTGCGGAGCGTGCGGCGGCAGCAGCAGCGTCGTCGTTGTCGCCGGTGTCGAGCAGGAAATACGCAAGCCGCTCGCCAGCCCTGCTGGCGAGCACTGGATCGGTGCCAGCGGCCAGGGACTCGTGCAGCCGCCGTAGCTGGTGGACCGCGCGTGCCACGTCGCCGCTCGCCGCGGCGTTGTTCGCCGAGCACAATGCGAGCGCGCCGCGATCCATCTTGGCCAGCTTCTCCGGGTCGCTCACCCGGTCCCACAACGACAGCGCCTGATCGTAGTGACGATGCGCCTCGGCGGGTGCGGCAAGCCGTTCTGCTTCCTGGCCAGCCAGTACGGACACGGCGAACGCCCCGGGGATGTCGTGGCTTGCCAGGCAGTGGTGGGCAAGGTCGGCGGCCGTGCCTGGAAGTGCCGCGTCCCGTCTGCGCGTATCGCTGAGCAGCGCGGCGATCGACGCGTGCAGCCGGGTCCGTTCACCGGGCAGGAGATCTGTGTATACGGCCTCGCGCAGCAGCGCATGCCTGAACGCGTAGCCTTCCGCGCCGTCAGGAACCAGAAGCTGCTGCGCGACGGCCTCCCTGACCGCGTCCTCGTACGCCGCGGCCGGCATGCCCGACACCTCGCGGACCAGTTCGTCATCGGCACGGCGGCCTGCCACCGCGGCCACCCGCAGGATCTGCTGCGCCGGTGCGGAGAGCCGCTCCACCCGCCCGAGCAGCAACGCGGCCAGGCCCGCGGGCAGCGCCTCGCCGTCTGCCGCCGCGGAAAGCAGCTCCTCGGCGTAGTAGGTATTTCCCTCGGCGCGGGCCACGATGCCGTTGAGGACAGCCGCCTCCAGGTGCTTACCCGCCAGCGCGGTGAGGTGCTCCGCGATGGCAGCCGAGTCCAGTGGCCCAAGGTCGACAGAGGTGACCGCGGGCAACCGGAGCAACTCGGCCACCACCTGGCGGAGCGGGTGACGGCGGTGGAGGTCGTCGGATCTGTACGAGCCGACGACCGCGATCCGCCCTCGGTGCAGGACCCGGCTCAGGAAGGTCAGGAGGTCGCGCGTCGACCGGTCGGCCCAATGCAGATCTTCCAGTACGAGCAGGACAGGAGCCGCGTCCGCAAGCTCGGTGAGCAGGCCGAGCACGGCGCCGAACAACTGCTGGCGCGCAAGCCCCGAGCCGTCACTGTCAGCCGGTTCGCCGGTTCCCCGATCGGGCAGCAGGCGGCTGAGCACAGGGCGGCTGGCGAGCGCGTCGAGCAACGGGGTCACCGCGGGTGTACCTGACGGGGCGTGCGTAGCGTCCCGCAGTGCGTCGGCGAGCGGCAGATAGGGAACGCTGTCGCCGAGCTCGGCACAGTGGCCGGACAGCACGGTGAAGCCGCGCTCGCCTGCCAGCCTCGTCAGCTCCGTAAGCAGCCGTGTCTTGCCCACGCCCGCGTCACCGCTGACCAGCGCGACGACAGCCTGCCCCGATGTGGCTTCGTCGAGCCGCGCGAGCAGGCGGGCGAGCTCATTGGCCCTGCCCACCAGCTTTCCCTGCGACGTCTGCGGCGGCATATCGCCGAGTATCGCACCGGGCCAGGACAATCTTCGCCGTGCCGATCGTGGAAATGGGCCGGTCGGCCCGCTTCCTGGCGACGTCCGCTCGGCCGGTGGTGCCGGCCGGTGATTTGTGGCAGTGACAGCGGCCGTCAGAGCTTGTATCCGATGTCGCGCAGCAGCCGCTGCCGGTCGGCCACGTCGGCTTCCGTCTCGACGCCGACGGGCGGCGAGCCGTCGATGACGCCGATGACACCGCGGCCGCGGTCCGTGACGGCGACGAGCACGTCAACGGGATTGGCGGTCGCGCAGAAGATGGTGCAGACCTCGGGGACGGACTTGACCGGGTTCAGCACGTTGACGGGGAATCCCTCGCGCAGCACGATCACGAACACATGCCCGGCGCTGATCGCGTAAGCATTCGCCGTGGCCATCGCCGTGAGCTCGTCGTCGTTCCCTGACCTGCGCACCAGGCGAGCGGTGGACGCCTCGCAGAAGGCGATGCCGAATCGAAGATGCGGGCTCACCCCGGCCAGCGTCTCGTGCAGATCCTCCACCGTCTTGATGAAGTGGGCCTGGCCGATGATCACATTCACCTCGGCCGGCTTCTCCACAGGGACCACCTCGAAGGAGACCGCCGTACTTGCCATCGGGGCATCACCTCTGCGCGGCTAGTGGTCTGTTCGGGGGCCTTTGCGCCCCACTGGTGGTTTGTCAGCTTGCCACGGTAGCCGCTGGTGCGGCGGGCACCCCACGGACACGCCGGGGAATGCCGATGCCAGTGACCGTCCGTCCCGAGAAATGCACGTAGCGCGCACATATGTATCAGGAACGGCTACGTCCCCTCTTGTCACAAATGGCCGCAGACAACGGGTGTGCCGTCAGCCAGTGCCGAGCTGGCAATGGAATCAGGGGGTTTCCATGAGTGATGACGAGGAGCAGGCACGCCCATCTCGCCGCCAGCTTCTTACTGGCGCCGGGGCGGCAGGCGCCGGCCTGGTAGCCGCGTCAATCGGGGTCGGCACCGCGTCGGCTCTGACCCGCAACGCCGGCCGCGCGGGGACGCTGGCCGGTGCGTCGCGGCGGCCGGGCGCGCCGGAAAGCAGCAATCTGTTCGGGCGGCTGTTTCCTGGCATGAGACCCTTCGCCGACGCGAGCGACAAGGTGCGCGATGCGCTGCTGGAGGTCGGCAAGCAGGGCGGGATAATGGATGCGCGCGACGACCTGGCTGCCGGGCCGAAGAACCTGATCGTCGATCCCGCCGTGAACGGTAATCCGACCGCTGCCAATTCCTACGGGACCAACCCCGACAACCCCACGATGACCGCGGGATCGACCTTCGTCGGCCAGTTCACCGACCACGACATCACGTTCGACCAGACATCTCAGCTCGGCGTCCCGCAGAACCCGCTGGTGTCCCCGAACACCCGGACTCCCGCCCTCGACCTCGACTCGGTGTTCGGCGGAGGCCCCGGGCTGCGGCCCGACCTGTACGTGCCCAACAGGGACGGGTCGGTCGGGCCCAAGCTCAAGATTGGCACCGGTGGGGTCCACGAGGACGTCCCCCGCCTCGCGAATGGGGATGGGACCTATTCGGCGCTGCTCGGAGATCCACGCAATGACGAGAACGTGATTATCGCGGGACTGCACAGCGCGCACATTCTGTTCTACAACCGGGTGATCGACGAACTGCCGCACGTCAGCCTGCGCGCCTTTCCAAGCGCCAGGGGCGCTGACCGGTCGAATCCCTACCTCACGTTCCTGATCGCACGCGAGGTGACGCTCTGGCATTACCAGTGGCTGCTGGTCAACGAGCATCTGCCGCAGATCGTCGGGCAGGCGATGGTCGACGACGTGCTCACCCGCGGAAACCGCTTCTACCGGCCGTCGGCGCGAGATGCGTTCATGCCGATCGAGTTCGGTGCCGCCGCCTACCGGTTCGGCCACAGCATGGTGCGGCCCTCCTACCGCGCGAACTTCACCAGCGGCACGGGTGACAGCACGAACCCGGCCGCCGACCCGTTCTTCGGCCTGGTGTTCGACGCCACCGAGCCCGACTTCAGCGCACCTGTCAGCTACGACCGCGACGACCTGCTCGGCGGCTACCCATCCGCTCGCCGCTACGTCGGCTGGCAGACGTTCTTCGATCTCGGCGACGGCCAGGTGAAGAACAACAAGAGAATCGACACCACCGTCTCGAGCGTCATGTTCACCCTCCCACTACCCGCCATCGCGCCGCACACCCAGACCGCGCCGACGGTGCTGCCACAGCGCAACCTGCTCCGGCAGCTCACCTGGGGGCTGCCCTCGGGTCAGGCGGTCGCCCGCGCGATGGGCGCCGATCCGCTGGCGCCCGGCGATCTTGCCGATATCTCGGGGGTCCATGCACCGTTCGGCGCGAGCACGCCGCTGTGGTACTACATCCTGGCCGAGGCGAAGGTGGCCACGGACGGCCTCACCCTGGGCCCGGTCGGGGGGAGGATCGTCGCGGAGACGCTGATCGGCCTCCTGCGCGCCGACCCCACGAGCTACCTCAGTGCATTCCCCGGCTTCCGGCCGTTCCTTGGGCGTGATCTCACCCTCGGGCCCACGCCCGACCCCGCTATCGCCGGCGACAGAACCTACACCCGGGCACACTTCCTCTATTACGCCGGCGTCGTCACCCCGGGCACGTACCGGTGATGGCCCGGCGGTCGTGAACGTCTCCGGGCGGGTAACACCGCGCAGCCGTTAAGGCTAATGATCGATCAGCCGGTTACGGCGTCGCGCGGTTCGTCATGCCTCCTTGTTGATCGCGGCGATCTCGTCCCTGCTCAGCTCCATCGAGGCGGCCGCGATGTTCGCCTCGACATGCGCGGCGGACCCGGAGCCCGGGATCGGCAGGATCTGCGGCGACCTGGCGAGCAGCCAGGCGAGCACGACCTGGCGCGGGCTGACGCCGTGGTGGCCCGCCGCCTCGCTGACGGCACGGACGCGGTCGGCATCCTGGATCGGCGCCCACGGCAGGAACACGAGGGTTTCCTGCTCGCACAGGTCCACCAACGGCTCCGAGGTCCGGTCGCTCCCGTTGAAACGGTTCTGGACCGACACGACGGGCGTGACGCGTCCGGCTTCACGGAGTTGCCGCTCCGTCATGTTCGAGACCCCGATGTGACGGATCTTTCCCTCGTCCTTCAGCTCGGCGAGCGCACCGATCGACTCGGCGATCGGCACCTTCGGATCGGGCCGGTGGAGCTGGTACAGGAGAATCTGGTCGAGCCTCAGCCGTCGCAGGCTGCCCTCGCACGCCTGCCGGAGATGGTCGGGGCGCCCGTTCGGCTGCCAGCGCCCGGGGCCCGGCCGCACCAGGCCGCCCTTGGTCGCGATGACGAGGTCGTCAGGATAGGGAAACAGGGTCTCCGCGATCAGGGCCTCGCTCACCTCTGGGCCATAGGAGTCGGCGGTGTCGATGAAGTTGACGCCGAGCTCGACGGCCCGCCGGAGCGCCGCCTTGGCCCTTTCCTTGTCGGGCGGCTCGCCCCAGATTCCGGCACCGGTGATCCGCATCGCGCCGAATCCCATCCGGTTCACGGTCAGATCTCCGCCGACGTCGATGGTGCCGGCCGCCGCAGCACTGGGTTGGCCGTTCATGGGATGCCTCCTCGTGGTTGCCTCCAGCTTCACAGCCTCCCACCACAATCCTGCGGCGGCACACCCGCGCGACCTTCACCCGCCCGGACAGTTCGGCACGCAGATGCCGCGTGCGACGGCGTCAAAGAAGACGCTGGCGATATCGGACGGCCGCGCGACGTTGTAGGACGCACCGTGAGTGATGGCGGTGATCTGCGCCAGGGCCGCTAGCTCACCGTCCGTCCCGGCTGTGACCGCGATGATCTCAACGGGCCGCTGCGGGTCGTAGTCCTTGCGCAAGCTCGTGAGCAACTGGCCGAGAGAGATGTCGTGGTGGGCGGTGTCGGTGCCTGAGCCGAGCACGATCAGGGCGTTGACGTGGTCCGGGTGATACAGCGCGGTCATCTCGCGGAAGGCGGCGAGAATCGATTCGTACATGGCGGCGCTCGCGTCGGCCTTGGGCTGGACCGTGTTGGCGATCTGCTGTAGCTGCTGCCGCCGGGTAAGCAGGCCGAGCTGGGCGGGCAGCGGTCCCATGGGAACCATCTCGCGGTAGGGCAGTGAGCCGTTCATGTGCGTGGAGTACTCCCAGATGCCCATTGCCGTGCTGTCAGGGAAGAGTGACAGGCCGAGGCTGGCGGCCTGGCTCAGCACTTGCAGCCTGGTGGGGGCGCCAGGTGCGAGCGGCAGGCTCTCAGCCGCGGAGACATCGACGAGCACGAGGGAACGGTCACCAAGGCTGAGCCGGTGCCATTCCTGAAGCGCCGCACCCGCTTCCCCCGGTCCGGCGAGCACGACCGCGGGTTGCAGGTTCCCGATGATCCCGAACTGGCTGCCCGCCTCGTTGGCCTGGCCGCCCGCGGACCGGAATCCTGCCTCACGGACGTAGGCGGCGGTGAAACTCGACCTGAGCACCTGTTCGAACTCAGCCGCCGCCTGGACTTTCAGCGGGGCGGACGTCGTCACCACGAACGGATAGTCGAGGTTGTACTCATTGGACGGGTAGAAGGCGGTGAGCGGCTGATGCGGATTGGCCTGGTTGTAGGCCTCGACCGCTTGCTCGGTGGTGACGGTGACCGGCCGGGTGTTCCAGGGCGGCTGGGCGAGGGTGGCGAAATAATGCAGCGACTGCGGATCGTCGAAAGACGTCGTGGGCACGAGGTTGTGCACGAAGGCGGTGAACTCGGTGCGCGCCCGCGGCCGCGCACCGAACAGCCTCCTTGCCTCCACAAGCGTGGCAAGCCCGGTCGCGCTCTGCGCCGGGTCAGGAAGCTGAACCGCCAGGCCGGCCGAGGGCGATGGCCCGCCGAGTGACGGCGGGAACAGGGCCTTCCAGCTGGCCAGGCGAGACGAGCGGCCGAGCTGCCCGACGACTTGCCGTGGTGTCGCGATGACGAGCGGTGATACTGCCACCGAGGTCCCGGTCAGCCGCGCGGCCGCCGCGCCGCGAGGCGAGCTGTGGACGACATCCACCCACAGGCTGGAGTCGGGTACCCATGCGTCGATCGCTGTCTCGCCCGCGATGGTGGCCTCGCCCGACAGGCTCGCGGCCACCGCGTCCGGACGGTCTTCTGTGACCTCCACCTGTGCGCAGTGTCCGCCCACATCGCGGTGGAGGTCGTTGAAATAGATGCCGATCCGCTGCACGGCGGGTGCGATGTCCAGTGCCGCCGCGATGTGCAGCCGGACCGGCCCTCGCTCGCACAGCGCCCGGACGAGGGCCGCGCGCACGCCGATCACCGCGATCACGCTGATGACCAGCACGCCTACGAGCACGACGGCAAGCACCCGCCTGCTGACGCCGTCCGCGGCGCTGCGCCGTGGCCGGGCCTGGGGGTGGGGCGGCTCGCCGTCCATGGAATACCTCGCTTGGGCGGGCGCACGGCTCGGTTGGCTGGCACTCTACTCTGACTGGCGAGTAACAACCGAAGCACATCGCACCGCCCGTGGCATCGGTTCCTCGCGCCGGGCTCCGGCCGCAGGTCGCCGCAACCCGCCCAATACGTTGAATTCTACGTATAACCGTATGCTCCGCATTCTCTGCCGACAAGATGAAAATTATCCGCGTAAACGAGCGCAAATCGCTGGCGCACTGTGCGGTAAAGTTTCCCGGCCCAGCCAGATAAGGCCATACAGGGAATTCAAGCGTGCTATATATCACTGGTATCGCTCCTGACCGGATTGGGCATGGGCGTGGCGGTGAAGAGGGATGCTATGCGCGTTGGCGGCACCGGACCGCGGGCTATCAGGCAGCGGTCCGCGGTGGCGGCGTGGCCCGAGGCGGTCGAGGTCGAGTTGGGGCCGGGGTTCTTTACCCAGGGGGCCTGGCCGGAAGACCCGCACGCCAGCACTGATGAGACGGCCGAGCCCCGCGGTCACCAGCACCGGGGCGGCGGCAAAGCCAGGGCTGGTGCGCAGAAAGCAATGCGGACGGCTGGCCGGCATCCGCAGCGGGACCGCCACGGCCGGCGGCACGGCCGCGTCGGTGCGCCGCGGACGGGCAGCCGGCGGACGGGCAGATGGCACGGGCGGCTGGTCGTCATCGCCGTGGTCCTCGCGGCATTGTCCGCGAACGTCGCCGGGCGTGGGCATGGGCGCGAGGTCCGGCCGCGCAGCCCGGCCCACCTCGGCGGCCACAGCCCGGCCCACCTCGGCGGCCACAGCCCGGCGGCCTTCGCGGCGGCGGACATTCGCGGCCTTGCCGCGCGATGGGTCACCGGGCAGGTCAGCCGGAGCGCCATCGTGGCCTGTGACCCGGCCATGTGCGCCGCCCTCCAGGCGCGGGGGATGCCCGGGGGGAACATGCTCGTCCTGCGGCAGGGGGCGCCCGATCCCCTCGGCGCTGACGTGGTCGTCGCGACGTCTGCGCTGCGGAATCAGTTCGGCCCCCGGCTGAGCGCGGTCTATGCGCCCGACGTCATCGCGAGCTTCGGGTCGGGGAGCCCGCGGATAGAAATCCGGGCTGTCGCGGCTGACGGCTCCGCCGCGTACCGCGGCGCGCTCGGTGCGGACGTGCTGGCCAGGAAGGCCGCGGGAACGCAGTTGCTGCGGAACGCGGGGATCGCCGCCTCGGCCACAGCGAGCAGGCAGCTCGCCGACGGCGCGCCGGACTCGCGGCTTCTGCTCACGCTCGCGGCCCTGGCTACATCGCAGCCGGTATACGTCGTGGCGTTCGGTGACTCCGCGCACGGCGCGAGCGCCGGCCTACCACTGCGCTCGGTGATCGTGACGGCGGGCGGTGGGGCCGCTGGCAGGGACGGTGGGGCCGCTGGCAGGGACGGTGGGGCCGCTGGCACGGGCGGTGCCGGATATCAGCGCGGCATTCTCGCGTTCCTGCGCGCTCAGCGTCCGCCGTACTTGGCGGCCGGTGCGCGGGTGACCAGCCTCACGAGCGGTCAGCCGGCCGTGCGCATCGAATTCGCCGCGCCAAGCCCGCTCGGGCTGCTCGGCACAACTCCGTGATGGACGTGACGCCCGCGCCCAGACACCCCGATGACCGTGGCACGAGGGGCGGCCGGCCCTGTCGTGGCGTGCCTGTGGTCTCGCCCGGCCGTTGTTCCATGATGGTGCCTCGCCCGCGCAAGAAGATGGCCGTATTACCGGGCCATGTGGCGGTTTCATGATCGAGGTAACTTTCTGGAAGCATGCGCGGAATAGTTACCGCGATCATGAAAGGTCACGTCGCGGCGGGCAAGATTCCGCGCCTGACACCTGATCGATGGCCCGCGGGCCGCCGGGGGCAGCACTGTGACCATGTACCACCGCAAAGCCGTGGGAGGCGGCTCCGTGACGGACGGCCCGAACCGGCATCTACTACCCCTCCACGCGACGAACGAGGACGCTTACGCCAATGCTACGTACCCCTCCCACGCGACCGCCGGGCAGACCAGGGTCGCGTGGTGCTCGCGGTCCACCGGCCATTCCCAACGCCGGAGGGCCCGATCCACTTCGCGGGCGAGCACACGTCACTCAAACACGCCTGGATCGAAGGCGCGCTGGAATCATCGATCCGTGCCGCGCTGGAAGTGAACGAAGCCCCCTGACAGCGCCCGGGCGGCCCGGCTGCTGATTGATGATCTGCCACCGGAATTCAGTGTCAGCGACGTGAGCCGTGCCGGGCCGGGTCACCCCGCGCAGCCGTTCGGGACAATTGATCCGTAACGGCTGCCGCGCGTGACACACGGCCGCGGCCGTCGGCCCGGCAGCTGGGCGGGCGGACTCAGGCGCCGCGGGCGGGCGGGTGCTCGCTGTCCAGGATCCCCATCTGCGCTGCGTCGTAGCGGGTACCCGCCACCTGGTCAGCGGGGATCGCGGCTTCGACGCGGGCCAGATCGGCTTCGGTGAGTTCGAGATCGAGCGCGCCGAGCGACTCCCGCAGCCGCTGCCTTCGCTTGGTGCCGATCAGCGGGATGATGGCCGGATCCCGGGACAGGACCCAGGCCAGGGCGACCTGCGCGGCCGTCGCGCCCATCTGCTGTGCGGCCTGGTCCAGAGCGTCGACAAGCGCACGGTTACGTTCCAGGTTCCCGCTCTGGAAACGGGGAAAGCGGGCGCGCGGGTCCGATGCGCCCAGCGACCGCGCGGTCGAGGTGTCGAGCAGGCCACGCGACATTACGCCGTAGGCGGTCACCCCGATGCCAAGCTCGCGCACGGTCGGCAGGATCTCCGCCTCGATGCCGCGGCTCATCAGTGAGTACTCGATCTGCAGCGCGGTGATCGGGTGCACCGCGTGGGCCCGGCGGATGGTCTGCGCGCCCATCTCGGACAGGCCGATGTAGCGCACGTAGCCAGCCTCGATGAGCTCGGCGATGGCACCTACCGTGTCCTCGATGGGAACATTCGGGTCCAGGCGGGCCGGCTGGTACAGATCGACGTAGTCCGTTCCCAGCCGCCGCAGCGTGTAGGCGAGCCACGTCTTCACGGCCGCGGGCCTGGCATCGTAGCCAAGGAAGGCGCCCTTCGGATCCCGGTGCGCGCCGAACTTCACCTGGATGAAGACATCCGCACGGCTCCGGCCTTTCAGCGCCTCGCGCAGCAGCAGTTCGTTGTGCCCCATGCCATAGAAGTCGGCGGTGTCGAGCAGCGTGATCCCGGCGTCGAGGGCCGCGTGAATCGTCGCGATACTCTCCTCCTCGTCGGCGGGTCCGTAGGTTCCTGACATCCCCATCAGGCCGAGACCGACCGTGGAAACGACCGGGCCGTCCCGTCCAAGCGTGCGCACGTCCATGACATCCCTGTTTCAAACCGGAGGCGCGGGGCCTCGGTGGCGTACCGACGAGCGGTTGCCGCCAGCGTCCCTGCGGCAGGTCACCGAGTCTGCCACGCCGCATGCCGCGCAGAACTCCGTGGGCGCCCCGCGCTGATCCCCGCCGAGCGGGGGGATCGCGCAAGGGGCGGCGTGGGGTGTGCGGGCCTCCACGCACGCCAGGGATGAACACCAGGCCTCCGCTCGCGCGTTCAGCGGCCCCGGTGCGTTCACCAGCGGAGTGAGATGGTCATCACGGCGGCCCCCGTGACGGCGAGCAAGGCAAGCCCGTCGAACGTGCGCCAGCGGATGGATCCCACGACGGCCTGGAGATAGTCGGCAGCGGCGATGCGGCGGGTGTCCCGCAGCAGCGCGGCCGCGCGGCCCGCGCTGTGGCCGAGCCCAAGCACCGCGGCCAGTGCCACTCCGGCGGGCAGGTTGCCGATGGACGCCACGACCAGCAGGAGCAGCCCGAAGCCGGCGTAGGGGTTGCGCGTGGCGAACCCGGGCCCGAGAAGTGAGCCCCAGACGAGAATTCGCCGCCACCCCGGAGCGTTGTCCACCCACTGCGACGGAACCTGCCAGGTACGGCCCGGTGGCGGCAGGCCGGGCCGGGCGGCGGCCTCGACCAGTCCGTAGTACGCCCCGTAGGCGACGATCAGTGCCAGGGCGATGCGGTCAACCGGCGCCATGTTGACCAGCAGGCCAACCAGCATCCACATGGCCACGGCCGGCAAGGTGTACGCGAGCACCAGCCATAGCGGCCCGGCAATCCTCCCGACCGGGAGGTCGGCGGCCAGCGAGGTCGCCGAGTTCGCCCCTCAGGGAGAGTACGCCTTCGAGTAGCCGTTCACGACGGCCACCACGACCGCCATGGCCGCGAGCGCGGCAAGGCCGCCGGAGGCCAGCCAGCCAGCGGCGAGCCCGGCCGCGACCGCGCCTGAGGCGGCCGCGAGCTTGGCGAAGGACATGGAAAGAGGCCTCCCGTTATCCGCAGCCCGCACGACCGGCGACCGTGACCTGTGCGGGCTGGCGACCGTGACGCGCCGGGCCGGACACCGTGCACCGCGCGGGCCGGACACCGCGCACCGCGCGGTTCTCTATGAGGCGGCGATCACTCCCTGGACCCTCTCCCGTTCAACACGGACATCGTACGGCGTGCAGCAATCGGCACACAGGACGCCGCTAATGCATATGCAGATATTGCAGCTGTGCCGTGGCTTGCAGTCCTGGCACAGCCTGAATCCGTGACCGCATTTGCCATAGCCCGTGCAGTGGACCCACGTTCCAGTGGAATACACGCACAGCCCGCCGCAGCTTGTGGGCGGGTGTTTGCAGAGCGAGTGCCGCGCAGGGCAGCCCAACGTGGGGCAACCGTGTGCGCACAGGGGACTCGGGCCGCACGCGTCTGGGCAGGTGACTTTCGCGAATGCGGGGCGCTGGCCCAATGCGACCGCACCGACGGTCGCGGCACCGGTGAGGATGGCGGTCCGCAGCGCGGCCCTGCGGTTGACGATCCGGCCGGCTTTCTCGGTTCCCCTGCCTACCCGCGCGTCAATTCGCCGCCCAAACTCTTTCCAGCCGCTCACCTGCCGTCTCACCTCTCCTCAACGATGGCTGTCATCATGTCATGGCCAGACGGCTCCGAGGCGGCAGGCGTTACTGGCAGCGTCGCACCGTCTGGCACAGGCAGCAGGCACGCGCGCACGAAAGCCCGGACGTCCGCGCGGCGGGTCGCCGGGCCGGCGGCCCGGACGACTCCGGCGCCGTCGATTGCGACCAGCAGCGGCGTCGCGGATGCGCCGTATGCCTCCAGCGTGGCGTCGGCGAGAACGCGACCAAGTGGCAGCCGTGTTTCCGTGAACGGCTCGGAGATCTGAAGGTAACTGGGCGGCTCGGAGATGAGAAGCAGCGGCCGCACGTCCGTAAGCTCGCCGTCGGTATCCGCTCCGTTCAGGGCGGTGACAAGCTCCTCACACGACGGGCAGGTCGGGTCGACAAAGGCCAGCAGGGCGGCGCGCCCATCGCCCGGCCTGAAGAACTCCTCCTTACCGCCGCCCAGCCGCGCGTATTCGAAGATGGTCGCGCGGCTGCCCACGCGTGGACCGAGGTCCCGCGGTGAGCGCGTGACGCCGAGGTGCCGCCCAAGCTGGCGGAACATCAAGGTCACGAGCACCCCGAGCGCCAGCAGCAGCACCCACTGGGCCACCGCAACGTAGACCGGGATTTTCATGAGGTATCCAGCTCCAGTCTCCTGGCCAGCCCCAATGCGTGGGCGGCGCTGAACGCGGCGAGCGCGACCAATGACCCGGCCAGCAGGAGCAGGACCCGCGAGGCAGCGCTGATCGTGACCATCGCGGGCGGTACTCCGGACATGGCGATAGCGGCGGCCGCGGCGATCGCCGCGCTCCGGGCCATCCCGGGCGCATCGAACCTCCGGCTGGACAACGCGCCGAAACAGCGGCACGAGCGCCCGCGGTGAAGCGCGTAGCCGAGACCGGACACAGATACGAACCCGCAGGCGAGCGCGAACACGACGGGGTTGAGCCAGCCGGCCGCTGGCAGCGACAGGCTCGCGGCGCCAAGTGCCAACTCCGCGGCGGCAACGGTCAGGGCCGCCGCCGCCGCGGCGGCCCTCGGCACACGCAAGGGCAGTAACAGGCGCACCGCCGCGGCGAAGCTGGCTACATCCGCGAGCTTGGCGCCGCCGGCGACGAGCAGCATCACCGCGACCAGTGCCTTCGCCGTCAGGGTGACGACATCCACGTCTTACCCCCCCATCCCGGCCGGCCAGCGCCGCACCCCGCTGGCCGGCCGAAGTTCGCCCGGCTCAGGATCTACCTGAGCCAGGCGCCAGAGCTTTTCGACCTGCCACGCATGGTTCACCAGGCTGGAGGCGCGGACCCGGCCGGCGGAATCGGTGAAGATGATGAAAGGCATGACCCGCACGTTGTACTTGTTGTATAGAGCGGGAGAGCCCGTCACAACCCGGAGTCCGCCCAATCCGAGAGCTTCGAGCACTGGTTTGGCGAGACCGCTCGCGTGCCGTGTCAGGACGATGCTTTCAAGCTGCGGCGCCTCGGGGGCAAGCGCGCGCAGGCCATCTGCCACCGATGGGAACGACTTTAGCGAGTGATCCGAGAAGACGATCAGCTGGAATGGCTTCGTTTGTCCTGGGGAGTGCACTAGCTGGCCGGTGGAGTCCGCGAGCGACCAGGCCGGGGCCGGACTGCCCCTGAGCAGACCATCATCGGCGAGTGCACGCGACCCGGAAAGATAATAGACTTCTACGGTCGCGAATATTGCGATGACCACCGCAGCACAGACAATTACCCCAATGACAAGAAACAAAACGGCCGAAACCACTCAGGCCTGACCGCGCAAGAGGAGTATCTTCATTTCACGCTCAGCCTTCTTGCCCTCGGGATAATTATAGTGGCGGGCAAAAGCTCACTTACCCGTGATGAGCTTGTCATTAGGCCAACGAAACACAATGGTTCACCGTGCGCAGGCGGATGTCAAGAGCATATGCGGCATCTAGTACTACGGGCGCACGATGTGATCCCGGCCGGCCGTTGCGGCACGAGGTTGGGAGCGGGCCGCGTGCGGGATCTTCGCTGGACGTGCAGAGCCCCAAGCGCGGCCCGGGTGACGTCAGCCGGGCTCGGCTCCGGCCGTGGCCGCGATGGTTACCGGCGCGCGTGCGCCGCTGGCAGCGGCTCTAGGCGGCCGGAGGGCGCTGCGCGGCCATTGACGGGGCCGCGGCCCGCGCCATACGATCCGGCGGGGCCGGAAAGGCCCGAGAAAACTGGTGATCGCCGGACCTGGGCCCTGCGGTCTCAGCAGGCAGAGGGTCGGGTATGCGTCAGCGACTAGCCATTATCATCGCGACAGCCGGATTCGTGGTGGGGTCGGGTTTCTGCGTCACCGCCGCGAGCGCCAGTACCGGAATTCACGCATCCGTCACGAAGAGAGCCGGTCTCGCCGGCTACTACTTCACGGTGAGCAAGACGACCACCGCCCTCAGGCTCCGGGGCAGCGTCAAGGTGCCGACCTCGACCTGCGGTAAGCGCCTGCGGTCCTACTCGTTGCAGATCGGCGCCGGTTTCACCCGCGGCGGGCTGCACGAGGACGCGATCGTGGTGCTCATGCTGAATTGCAAGGCAGGCACGCAGGGGACCGGTACCGCGCAACTCGTGGCCGGGTATGACGTCAGCATGCCCGCCACGCCGATCAAGGCCGGCCAGGTCGTGCGGATAATCGCGACGGTCACCAGCCACGGGTCCTTTGCGAAGATCACTTACGCGAACGGCGCGTCGGCGGCGGTCTGGGGTCCCGGTGGCAGGCCCACGGGCGCGGACTACGCCCTGACGCTGCCCAACTGGTATCCGCCGCGCTACTCCGCGGTGACGTTCTCCGGCTGCACCGTCAACAAGAAGAAGCTCTCGGCATTCCACCCGAACATCTGGGAGTCGGTGACCACGCCAGGCGCCGTTGACGGGCGGGTCTCGACGCTGACCGGCGGGACTGGCTTCACCATCAGCTACTGACGCCCGAACGGCTGCCGCGCAATGGCGCGCATGTGCTCGCCCCTTCGCAGCAGGGGGTGGGGCCGGTGCCCGCGGGTTCATCGGGCCGCATGCACGGCAGCCGCTACTTTTCCGACCGCTGACCTGCGTTGAAGCCGGTCGCCGCGTCGCGGCGATGACTGTGCGCCGCCGGGACGGGCCGGGTCAGACGGCGTCGTCGGGGGTCAGCTGGCGGACCCCGCCCTGGGTTGCCAGGCACAGCATGCGGATGGGCGCGCCGCGCTCGCGCGCGGCCTCGTGCAGTGCGTGGGACCAGGAACGGTCGGTGTCGCCGATAGTTTTGTCCCCCGGACGGGTCAGCGCGATCACCGCGGAACCCCCGGGCGCGGCGTCATCGAGCACGTCGATGATCACGCCGCACAGGTTGCCGACGAGCTCCTGGTCGGGGTGGTCCGGCGTATCGTCGATGGGGATCACAGCGGGTAGCTGCACGCCATCGCCAGACAGGAACAGCAGCCATAAGCTCCGGCGGTACCGCGAGGTGCGATCGAGTAAGCGGTCGACGCGGTGCAGCACGTCGTCGTCCGTGACGAGCGGGGCGGTGAGGTCCGGCGGTCCGCCGGGAGCGTCAGTTTCCATGTTGCCAAGTCAAGCGCGCTGCGGAGCTCCTGTCCGCTGGTCGGTGCCGTTATTGCGACATGATCCCGGCTCCGCCCGACTGCCACCAACGAGCGCCCTTGGCCACCTACGTGCCCATGCGGGCACGTTGGTCCGTTCTCGACCTCGCTTCGACTGCCCGCCGAGTCAACTTGTAAGCTGCTGGCCGTCGACCTCGGGTACCGGGCCTTCGCCCTGCTCATCGCCGCGAACGGGATCGGCGGCGGCATGTTCGCCGCCCCCCAACTTGTCGTCGATCATGAGGCATGCACCGGCACCTGCGTGAGGTCGCTGCGACGGTCGGCCGGTAAGGCGCCATCGGAGAGCCAAAGCGTGAGCAAGTACATGGCCACGATGTCCTCACGCCGCAGCGGTGATCGTCCGCCGGGTGCCGGGCGAACCTAGTGCGGCGGGCAGCTCACCCGCCTCGTCGGCGAGGAGTTGCGCTCCATCCCACACCAGCAGCAGGCCGCTGACAGTGTGCTCGATGGGAGAGTGCGCCAGGTCGTAGTGCGCTGCGGCGCGGACAGCGGCCTGGGTCGCCCACAGGTCATAGCCTGTCATGAACAGGTCGAGGTCGAACTGTGCGGCAAGGCCCATCAGCTCGCCGCGGCCGGTGTCGTCCACCCCCGCGAACGCCTCGTCGAGGGCGAGCAGGCGCGGTGCGTGCGGATGCGCCGAGTTCAGCATCGCGTGCGCTGCGGCGAACAGCGGCAGGTGCAGTGAGACCGATTGCTCGCCGCCCGATAGCTGGCTGTGCCGTGCCCGGGTAAGTCTCTCCTCGGTGCCCTCAGGGCTGACCATCTGGAACATGAATTGTCGCCAGCGACGGTAGTCCAGTACCTGGGCCAGCAACTCTCGGTAGGGGAGTTCACGATGCCTGGCACGAGCGGTCTTGATCTGCGCGGCGAAGTGGCCGCGCATCCGGGCTAGGGAGTCCGGATTGAGCCGGGAGGCGTCCGCGTCCAGCAGCCCGCACACCGCGCGCTGCTCGTCGTCGAGCCCGTCCGCCAGCAGCCACCTCACACCGACCGTCTTGCCGGAGGACATCTTCCTTGACCGCATCTCGGTGTTCATCTGGGTGATCAGGTCCCTGGCGTCCACGGTCCGCTCGTGGATCTGCTGTGCGAGCCTGGCCAGCAGCGCGTCTTCGAGGATGCGCTGCTCGGAGTCGGTCAGCAGCAGTTGCTGGTCGCGGCGGGCGGCCGCGATGCGCTCCGCGAACGCGCCGGCCGGGAGCAGCCCCTGCTCATCGGCGATGCGGACGACGATGATGCCGTCGGCGCCGTCCCACTCCGGGTGGTAGTCCTGGCCGGCCGCGGCCAGCTGGGTCTGTAGATCCTCCAGCGCCCGGGTCAGCCGGGTAGTGGAGATCTTCAGTGACGTCTCGGTCGGCGTGAGATCGCGGGTGACCTCGAGGATCGCCGCGTGCACGTCGACGACCGCAGGGGGCAGGTCATCACCGGTCCAGTCCGCCTCCTGCGCGGGCCAGGCCAGACCCGGCGGGCACTTCAGCACGTCCAGCAGCTCCCGGGCGGCGAACGGCGCGAGACCGCGTGCGGTGGCTCGCTCCTCCTCCAAAGCCACGCCGAGTGCGCGCCTGCCGCTGGAGACCCGCTCGGCGGCGGCGCTGGCAGCCTTGATGGCCTCGATCTCGGCGCTGCGGGCAGATTGCGCGGCCGACTGGCCGGCCGTGATCCCCCGCTCCGCCGCTTCGATCTGTGCCATCACCTCCTTGGCTTCCTTGCCGACGGCTCCCTGCAGGGCCGCCAGTTTGGCGGCCTCCTCGGTATGCCGGCGGCGGGCCTCTCGTTCGGTCCCGGCACAGGCGCGCTCCTCATCGCTGGCCTGTTCCAGCCGGGCTCGGGCGTCGGTGACCGTGCCGCGCTGCTGCCTCTCTTCGCGACGGCGGCCGGTGATCTCCCGGGCCGTGGTCTCGAACCGCCGGGTGGCGGCCTCCACCCGGTCGGCCTGGTCCCATTCGATGGCGTGGTCGACGGCGCTGCGGCGCAATGCCCGCTCGGTGACGGTGCAGGCGGCCACCGACTCGTCGTAGCCGGCCTGGGCGCCGTCGGCGGCCGCCCGGGCCGAGCGCAGCTCCCCGACTGCTTGGGAGTGCGTGCGCAGCGCGGCGGCGATCGCGGTGGTGCGGGGAAGCGCGGCGTGCGCCCGCGCGAACATGGACAGCGTGTCGGCCAGCCCGCTGAGCTTCCGATCGAGGGCGGTCAGCCGCTCCTTCAGCTCGGCGATCCGGGCATCGCACTCGGCCATGCGCGCGGCCCGGCGGCGGGCACGGGCGGTCGCGCCGATGTACTCGGCATGGTCCTTGTGGTGCGCACCGGCGGTGACACCGTGGGAGTAGCGGCCGTCGGCGCCGATCACGGCGGCCGAGGAGAACAATTCGCCGTCCATGGCGATGGAGGCCAGCACGGCGCCGATCCGCACGGCGGGCACCGGGGTGTCATCCTCGGGCACCAGCACGCCGGCGAGGCTGGCGCCCTCCACCGGTGTGCCGGGGACCAGGTAACCGTCGCTGTCCCCGGCGGTGACCTCGCGGCCGGTCGGCGTGATCACGGCAGCTAGCATTCCGGTGGCTTCAAGCGCTGCCTCAAGCGCGGCGGCCTGCGCTTCACTGACGTCGTCGGCGAAGCGAACCAGCCGCCACAGCGGTGCGCCGTCCTGTCCTGACCGGTCGGCAGTACGTCCGGGGTGGGCCGGCGGTGCGTCGTCGCGCTGCGAGGCGATCCGGTCTCGCTCCTCGGCGATGCGCTCCCGTTCGGTCTGCGCGGCGCCCCGCTGGGCGCGCAGCCGCGCCTGTTCGTCGCGGATGGCCTGCTCGGCGGCGGTGGTCGCGCCGGTGAACACCGACTCGAGGGTGGCGCCATCCTGGCCGCCGAACACCTCGATGGCCACGCTGAGGCCCTCGGCCAGTTCCCGCATCGCCGTCTCGCCCAGCATATCGGCGTAGTCGGCCGCCCAGCGCTCCAGCGCGGCCTGGGCGTCAGCGCGGGCCGTGTCCACCGCATCGGCGGCGGCCTGTTCGGCCTGCTCGGCGGCGGTCACGGCCGCCAGCGCCCGGTCAAGCGCGAGCCTGGTCAGATCACGGGCGTGTTCGGCCCTGTGGTGCGCCGCCAGCGCGGCCCGCACCGCTCGGACGGCTTCCAGCCGGGCGGTGACCCGGGCGCCGGCCCGTTCGGTGAACCCGTCGGCCCCGGCGTCGGCGGGCTGCCAGCCTATCCCGGCCGCGGCGGCGTGATCGGCGAGTTCAGCCGCTGTGCGGGAGACCAGCGACTCCAGGTCGGCGAGAGCCGCCGCGGCTTGGTCCAGGTAAGCGCGGGCACGGGCGGTCCCCTCGGTGCGCCGGGCGAGTTCCACGGCGGCCTCGGCGGCGGCCCGCTCGTTGGTGCGGACGAGCCGGTCAAGGTCGGCGAGTTGCTCGACCGCCTTGTAGGCGCTGCTCGATCTCAGCTGGTCGAGCCGGGCGCGCAATCCGGCGAGCGCGTTCTCCGCCTCCTCCCGGCGGGCCTGCGTCTGCACTTGCGCGATTTCGGCGCTCGCCAGGGCCGTGATGTCGTCGGCGAGCTCGGCGCGCCGCTGCGCGCTGGCCCCTCGTCGGCGGCTGAGCGCGTCGGCGGCCGACCTGGCGTGGGTGCGCAGATAAGTGGTGTAGGAGGCGAGGAAGGTGTGGGTGGCCTCGTCGGCGGCCACCAGCCCTTCCAGCGTCGTGGCGACCGCCTCCATGTCGTCGAACGAGCGGGCCGCCTCGGCGATCAGCTCGTCGTCGACCGGGCGCAGCCCGTCGGTGAGCGTGTCCGACAGCTTCGCCGGGTCGAGGTTCTTGGCCAGCTGCGGCCGCCGCAGCGTCAGGATCAGGGTGATCAGCTGCTCGTAGCGTTCCCGGCCGAGGCCGAACAACCGCTGGTCGATGGCGGCCCGGTAGTCGGTGGGGGAGGCATACAGGCTCGGCTCCCCGATCTCCTCGGCGAGCTGTTTCTTGGTCATGGGCCGGTCGTCGGCGGTGATGAGCGAGAAGTCCGCACCGACTCGGCCGTCAGCGAGGAAGTGCCAGCGGACTGGGGTGTCGCGGTGCCTCTGGGCGTGCAGGCCAATGCCGATGGTGACGGCCTCGCCGGTGTCGCGATGCCGCAGCTCCAGCCACACATAGCCGACCGCGTTCTCGCCGCCGCGGAACAGGAGGTTGGACTTCATGGTCCGGTCCTCGGAGGCGAACGGGTTCAGCCGCTTCGGGTCGATCCGGCCGTCCAGCACGAACGGGAACAGAACCTCAAGAGCCTTGGTCTTCCCAGAGCCGTTCGGACCGCGCAGAATCAGCCAGCCACTGGCGAAGCAGAACTCCTCGTCCCGGTAATCCCACATGTTGATGATTCCGGCACGGGTGGGTTGGAAGCGGGTCACGCGGAGCCTTCCTTCGCGGTCATTCCGTCATTCTCGCCGTCGGCGCGTTGATGGAAAGAAGTGTCGCCGGCTCAGGACGCGCCGGGCGGCGGGTTCTTGATGTGCGCGGTGATGCTGCGGTAGCGGGCCAGCAGGGGCAGCACAAGCAGGCCGCCGTCCACCCTCGCCACCAGGCCCAGCGAGGCAAGCAGGGCGACCGCCTCGGTCAGCAGGCGGCCCGGGTCGGCGGCCTGTTTCTCCGCCATGCCAGCGCCGAAATCCTCGACCAGCTTCCGCAGCTCGGTGCGCAACCACACGTCGCTGAGGAATGGGTAGGCGGCATCCGCGGCGCCGGCGGTATCGCAGGCACCGCCGGCTGATCCGGAATCGGTTCCGTCCCCGGGCCGCCCAAAGTCCTCGGGCTCCGGCCGCCATGCCTCTTCGGCGAGCAAGGCGGCGACGCGGTTCCGGCCCGGCAGGGCCGCGTCGATCCGCCGGGCGGCATCGGCCAGCCGTTCCGCCGCGGTGGCCGTGGGCAGCGGTTCGATCTTGGATCTGCGGTGGTGCAGGTAGCCGGCGATGCGCGCGCACAGCAGCAGTGCGGCCTGCGCGACGGTGCCGGTCGAAGGGAACGCCACGTCGGAGAACCGCTGCCCGGCGTTGACCAGCGCCACCCCTTCGGCGCGCCGCTCCAGGCGCAGGCCGGTGAGCCGCTCGACGTCCTCGGCGAGGCTCGCCGAACGCAGCTGGCCGCGCAGCCCTTCATCGACGTCGGCGTAGTAGACGACCGGCTGCTCCACGACGAGCCGCCGAGCTTGCCGCGCGGTCACGCGCCGCCGCTCCTCACGGCCCTGGGCCGGCGCCCCGCCGCCGGGGCCATCCAGCAGTTCGGTGACCGAGTTCAGATGCTGCAGTACCCGGCTGGGCGCGTAGATGGCACCGGTCACCTCGCGGCCGATGTCGTAGAGCGCCTCGGCACGTTCGGGGTCGTTGACCCAATCGATGGCCGAGCCGTCGGCCATCCGCACAGCGCCGCGCGCCTCCAGCCAGGCGACCGCGTCGACGAACGCGTCCCGGTCGTGTTTGCGGCCGGTGTCCATGCCCAGGCCGTCGATGCGCGCGGCGTCGGCGGCGACCGAGCCGGCCAGCTCGCTGAGTGTGATCTGGGCGCCGGAGCGGCCCAGCGCGGACAAGGTCAGCACCAGGTAGCCATAGCGGCGGCGGTCGAACGGCCGCCGCGCACGGGTGACCGCCGGGCGGGTGCTGTCAAGCGCGTCCTGCACACGGCGCAGCCGGATGGTGTCTCCGCTGGACAGGAGCGTGTAGCCGAGGACATCGCCGAAGTCGCTCCGCAGTTGCCTGACCCACTTGCGCACGAGCGGAAGCGTCGAGGAATCTGGATATGACGCGGTGACCAGCGGGTGGCGCAGCATCAGCCGCGCCGCCTTCTGATATTCGGCCAGCTCGAGCGAGCCGACGTCCGCGGCGACCCTCATCCGGCGACGTCCAGTGCCAGGCCGTCCAGATGCAGTCGGCCGCGGACCGTGTGCACCGTCGTGGATCCAGGGGCAGGCCGCAACGTGAGCCGCACTCCGTGCGCGGACCCGCTCGCCGTCCGGCTGACCGGGACCCGCGCGGACAACGCCACGTCCAGCAGGCCGAGCAGCGCCTGAGTCTCCGGCTCGTCCAGCACCCGGCCGTAGACGCCGTCAGACGCCAGCGCTGCCGCCGCGGTGCGGCGTTCCGCGGTCGCCTTCAGCTGCTCGGCACGCAGCCGCTGCTTCTCCTCGTCGTTGCGCTGGATCCGGCCCGGGCCGTGCAGCCCCTGGAACTTGCCGTTGCGCACCAGCGTCCTGGACAGCTCCACCGGCTCGGCGTCCCACCACGACAGCCGGCTGCTGATCGCCTCCGGGTCCTCGTGCACGGCCGAGACGTGCCGGGGCGCGCCGAGACCGAACACCGCCAGGAACAGTGCGTGGGCGTCGTCGTCGGTCGGGCAGGCGGTGAACCATTGCGCCAGATGGCGCAGCTGGCTCTCCCTGCTCACTCCGCCGCGGCGGGATTCGGTGACCCGGCGCAGCAGCGCCGTGACGTTGGCGATCGCGGTGACCGTGGCGTCTTGCAGGCGTTCGGCCTCGCTGCGGCGACCGGCGCCGAACCACTGCACCAAGCCGCCCCAGCGCGCCCGCCAGTCCGCGACCCGTTCCTCGGCGCTGCGGAACAGCGACTCGTCGGCCGCCGCGGCGAGCCGGGCGAGGCGCTCGGTGCCGGCGGCGTCCACCTCGGTGCCGGCGGCGTCCACCTCGGCGACCGCGGCGGCCAGCAGCGGCGCGAACCGGGTCAGCTCGGAGTGAAAATCCCGCATGTGGGTGAGCAGCGCGTCCTTGTGCGCGAGGAACACTTCGGGCCGGGTGTCGTTGGTGCGCGCCAGATCGCCAAGCATCAGGTAGAACCGGGCGGCGCGCTGTGCCATGTCGCCGAGCACGCCGTCCAGCCTGGACAGCTTCCTGTACACCTCGGCGGCGTCACCTGACCGCACCGCTTCGGCGAGCGCTCGCAGATCAGCGAGGATGTCGGGGAACACGAGGCGGGACAGCTGGGCGTCTTCCAGGGTGGCCTTCAGTACCTCTTCGACGGCCTGGAAGGCCCGGTATCCGGCCTGGGTGAACTGGTAGACGTAGTGCCGGTTGCGGTACTCGGCGAGGTTCGCGGCGCGGGTGCCGTCATAGGAGCGGTCCAGCACCTGCCATTCGGCGAGGGCGTCCAGCAGCGCCTGCACGTCACCTACGGCGGCCGCCTCCGGGTGCTGCGCGGCTAGCTCGCCGAGTACTTCGCTGGCGTCGGACGCGTGCATCAGCACCTGGTAGTTGGCTCTGGCCCGGTCGAAGGCGCGGAGCAGCCACAGGTACTCGTGGCGTTTCTCGGCGGCCGCGAAGTGGAACAGCCGCAGCCGGTCGTCGAGGGTGAACGCATCGATGCCGAACGTGGCGTCCTGGGCCGCGGTGTCACCAGGGTGAGGAGCGGCCTGAACGCGGGGATCGGCCGCCATGGGGACGTCCGGCGACGGCGGGAGCGCGCCGATGGGCGTGGCAGCAGCAGCGGTCTGACTCACTGGGACAGTGGGATAACTACCGGTCACAGATTCTGATCATCTCGATCATCGGGGGACTTACGGTGGAATGGCCGGGCCGACGCGATGGTCAGTCTGCCGGATCGCCGTGGCGGACGCGAAGGGACACGCCGGGCGAGGCTGGCATTCCGGTCCTCACTGCGCAATGCCGTACAGCGATTTCAGTACCGTCAGCGCGGCGCTGCGGCTGAGGTCGTCATGGTGGCGCTCGTTGCGCGGGGTGCGCAGGCAGCCGTAGCAGGACGTCTCCAGGCCGCAGTCACACGACGCCACCCGCCGCAGCGCGGTGGCGACCACCGTGTCGAGTGCGCCGGCGATCCGCAGTACGCTGCCCGCCCCGCCAGGAACGGTGTCGAACAAGACCAGGCCGCTGAGGCCGTCCGCACCGGAATGCACCACCCCGTCGATATCCGCGCGGCTGATCTCCAGACCATCGGCGGCACCCTCGAGGACCGCGTACAGGAGGGAGTGCCACTGCGCCCGGGTATCCAGGCCCGGAGCGTCGAGCCGCAGTCGCAGGATGTCCGTCTCATAGGTGTGCGCGAGCGAGCGCCAGCGCAGCGGCCCGGTGCACGGCTTGCCGCGCAGCGGGTTGACGTGTGACTTGGGGGGCCGGCCGTGGTTTGGGGCGCCCCAGCCGCACCAGTCGCAGATCAGGAACCCCGAGCCGCCCGGCCCCTCGGCCAGCGACACCAGCCGGCCGCGTGCACCGCAGTGGCACCACGCCAGCGCGCCGGTGCCGGCCTTCCAGCGGGTCTCGGTGAGCTCCTCGCCGAGCGACACCACATGCACGGCGCCGTTCCAGGACCGCTGCGGCGGCACATTGCTTGGCTTGCCGGTGCGCGGGTCGGCGACGAAGCCGAACTCCGGCACGCAGTATTCGCGGACCGGGCCGTCGGCGGGCCGCCCACACGCGGAGCAGGCCGGTTCCAGGTCGGCGCCGCCCTCTCGGTAGTGCCGGCAGCCCCGGCACACCGTATAGCTGCGGGTGATCAGCTCCCGGCCAGGCAGCCGGTAGATGCCGCCAGAACGCCACAGCACCCCACCAGCGATCAGCTCGGAGCCGGGGGCATACTCGTGGATCGCCACCGACAGGTCGCGGTTCAGCTCCAGCCGGGCGCCGACCTGACTGTCGCAGTGCGCCGTGCGCAGCTCGACGGTGTCCACCGGAAATCCGTACTTCGGCAGGACGTTCCGGTTGGCCAGGTAGCCGATCAGCGGCCGCCGTGTGATGGTGGCGATGCTGCGCTCGAACCGGGCCGCCAGGTCGCTGCGCCGGGACTCGAACGCCTCCATGCGGCGCTCCTCGAACATCGCCACATCGTGCGCCAATTCCGCGCGGACCTGCTCAAGCAGCCCGCACAACTGCTCCACCCAGCTACCGTCGGTCAGCCCGATCCGCGGCCAGGCCGGCGCTGGGAGCACCGCGCGCAGCGCCGCGGCGACCTCGGCGGGCACCGGGGTGAGGTAGCCACGGACCGCGTCGCAGGGCGGCTCGCCGCGTCCGGCGGGCAGGAAGAAATCCCCGGCGGTCTTCCACTCCTGGCCGCCGTTGTCCTTGGCGTCGCGGAAGAACGCCGCGAGCGCCACCGAATGCGCGTGCCGCCGGTCGATGCGCGGATTTCCCAGCGGCACGTAGGGGGCGCGGACCTGCCCGGTCAGCATCGATTCCGGCGCCTGATAACGGGACAGATCGTGGGAGCGGCGCTGTGCGTAGGTGAGCACCAGCGCGGCGGTGCCGCTGCGTCGCCCCGCCCGGCCCGCCCGCTGAATGTAGTTGGCGGTACTGGGCGGCATGTTCCGCAGCAGCACCGCAGAAAGCGCCCCGACGTCGACGCCTAGCTCGAACGTGGTGGAGCAGCTCAGCACGTTGATCTCACCGGCGAGGAACCGCTGCTGGATGTCGGAGGCCTCCAGGCCGGTCCACTGCGCGGTGTGTTCGCGTGCGGCCAGCGGCACCGGCGCGGTCTGCCGGTACAGGGCCCGGTAGTGTCCGTCGTCCTCGGCGCGGTCGGCGGCTAGCTCGCCAGCGCAGCCCAGCGTCGGGCACACCCCGCGAAGCGCGGCCATGGTGACCCGCCGGCACCGTGGACACCGCCACACGCCACCGCCAGGAGACAGCGTGAGCCACGTGTGATCGATCTGATGCACCTGGCCAAGCTTGGGCAGCGCCGCCGCGTGCAGCCAGCCGTCCCGGGCAGCGGTGAGCGCCCGCCAGCACCCGGCCAGCACGTCGCGCGCGTCGATTCCGGATGCGGGCTCGCCGAGTGCGGGCAACAGTCGGCGCAGGTAGTCGAGCCGCTTGTTGACGCCGCGGGTGGGCAGCCAGCTGAGCACCTTGAGCCGCGCCTCGGCGCCGTCGCCGCGGACGTAGATCGGGCCGCGCCGGGGGTCGAATATCTCGTCGGCCGGGTCGACCTCCCCCGGCATCGTGAGTGCGCCCTGCAGCCGCACCGTGCGGAGCAGTTCGGTGAGCAGCGCCGCGCATTCCGGAGCGGACAGGCCCAGATCGAGCAGCGGGGCGGGCGGCCGCCACGACGGCCCGGTGCCCAGCCCGACCCGCAGCAGCCCGAGTCCTTCCAAGGACTGGCGCTCGTCGAGGGCAACCAGTTCGCGCAGTACCCAGCGGGCGGCCTCCCGGCGGCGGCCCTGCCGCGACTCCCGCCTGGCGAACACCCCGGCGCGGCCCGCTGCGGCCGCGGTCTCCTCGATCAGGTCGTCCACCGTGCAGTCGGCGTCGTGGGCGGTGGCCCGCGCCAGGCCGTCCAGGATCAGCCGCCGCTGCTGCACGAGCGCGTGCGTGGACTCCAGATAGGGGGCGAAGAATGCGGCGGCCTGCCGGCTGTCGCTGAACGCGAGGAGCTTACGGCCGCCGCCGGGCCGGCCCGCAAGCTCCTCGTCCGGGGGCAGCGCCTGGTAGAGCACGGTGGCCAGCACCGCCGCGGCCGCCTCGTTGCCGCTCTCGAAGAGCCGCACCATCCCGGTGCCGCGCGCCCCACAGGCCAGGCACCCGTTCGGGGCGCCGGACTTGGCCGCCAGCCGCCGTACCGGCCGCAGCGCCGCGGCGGGACATCCGCACGGCGCCGTCCCCGCCGCGGCCGAGGTTACCGCGTGGAGGGCTCCGCAGCGGCCGCACAGCAAGGCGTCCTTGGCCGTCGCCGCCGTGGCCTGCTCGAGGACCTCATCGTCCTCGTCGGCGGTCTCGGCCGGTGCGTCGAGCAGCAGCCAGGCACGGCGGCCCGGCGGCGCCGCGCGCGAGGTGAAGCGTTCGTGGGCGACAGAGCCAGCGGCTCGCTCCACTGTGCCGGCCAGGTGGACCGCACCGCACCGCTTGCAGCATCCGAACTCGAACACGGCGCCGCTGCAGCCCGGGCAGATTTCGTGCCGGGCCAGCGATACGTGCGGGCCGCCCGGCATCAGGCAGGTGAAGGCGCCCTCGGTGGCCCGGGCGAACAGGTGATAACGGGCCGAAAGCACGGGGGCGCCGGCGGCGTCGCGGATCTTCGCGCCGACCGCGACCAGTGCGGCGAGCGCCGCCTCCGCGCGGGGACCATCCGCGTCGGCGAACACCTCAGCGGCCAGGCTGGTGAAGAGCCGGGGCGAACGGGCCAGCAGGGTGCGCAGCCGCGCCATCGTCTGCTCGTGCGCGAGCAGCAGCGCGGGGTCGCGACCGCCGAGACCCGCGGCCACCGGATCGTCCGCGGCGCGGCCAAGCAGCGCCGCGGCTGGATCGGCCGAGGCGGCCAGGCCGACGTAGTCAGCGGGGCCGAGAGGCCCCCATAACGGTCCGGCCGGGATGTCCACCCGTTGCGCGCCGACCAGGTCCTGGCGCGCCGGGTCGCCGTCCACCCACTCGAAAGGTGCGTCGAACAATTTGGCGGCGAAGTCCATCACCGCCCGCGGATGGTCGCCGACGGTGGCACTCGTGGCGATCGCCTGGAACGCCGCGTCGCCGCGGCCGCGGCCGACCCGCTCGCGCAGCCGGCGCAGCAGCATTCCGACCTCTTCGGCCTTCGCCCCGTCGTACACGTGCGCCTCGTCAAGCACGACGAACCGCCAGTGGCCGCCGTGCTTGCCCTCGAACAGCTCCATGTCCGCCGGGCGCAGCAACAGGTACTCAAGCATCGCGTAGTTGGTCAGCAGCAGGTGCGGTGGGTCGTCGCGCATCTCCTGGCGGCTGAGCAGTTCGTTCGGCAGCCGTGGTTCGCCCGGGTTCAGCGACTCGAACAGCGACGCGCCCTCGGCGGCCCGCTGCGGGGTGTCCCCGGTGTAGCGGCCGAAGGTGATCTGCGGCACGTCGGCCAGCAGCCCGCGCAACCGGCGGAGCTGGTCGTTGGCGAGCGCGTTCATCGGGTACAGCAGCAGCGCGCGCACCCCGGGTCCCAGCGTGCCCGCCTCGTGTTCAGCAGTCAGCGCTGCCAGCACCGGCAGCAGGAAGCACTCCGTCTTTCCTGACCCGGTACCAGTGGCCACCACCAGGTTCCGTCCCGCGGCGGCCTTGCGCAGCGCCTGCTCCTGATGGCCATAAAGAGGTCGGCCGAGGGGCAGCGCCGGGCCACCCAGCCGGGCGAACGCCGGATCAAGCACCCCTTCGCCGATCAGGTCACGCAGGCTCGACCCGGTCCGGTAGGGCGGCGTCGCCTCAAGCAGCGGCCCCTTGGTGAGCAGCGGGCTGGCGGCGATACAGTCGGCTAGCGCGACCGCAAGCCCGCGGTCACGGACTGGCAGCAGCGACCGCAGGTAACGCCGGTAGGTGGTGCTCAGCAGGGTGCTGGTGGCGATCGCGTCCACGGTGGAAGCCGCTCCCGAGCGGAGGAAATGCCTCCTGGGACCTTACAGTGCCGGGAGGCACGCCAAGTCAACCGGACAGCCACGGGTCGGCGGCCGGTGCCGAAGCGCTGATCCGGGCGATCACCGCGGTCCGCTCACCGATGGTGATCCGCAGTTCCGCGCCGCCGTGGACGCTCACCGTGTCCAGCATCCGCCGCAGCGGATACCCGCCCCGCTTCGAAGGCTCAAGCACCTGCACGATCGCACCCGCGGCGACCACATCGATGGGCGGGCCAGCGGCGGCCCCGGGCAGGTCCAGGCGCAGCGCACCACCGCGGATCAGGTCCGCCATCTCCAGCGGCAGTGGCCCGAGGATGTGCCAGTCCGTGGGCGCGTCCCCACTGCCCGGTTCGGGCTCGATCCGTATCCGGCAGTGCGGCGGGGTGACCCGCAACGGCAGCACGACCGGGCCTGCGACACACGCCACCTCGATCCCGGTTACTTCGGCAGGGATCGGCGCCGCGCAGGGTGAGGCGGTCATCCCGGGCGCGGCCGAGAGCACCGCCTCGGCCGCTTCCAGGCCCTCGGCGCTTGTCAATCGGCGCTTGGGTGAGTAGCAGACAGCCAGGCCCTCGGCCACGGCGACGGCACGGCGCAGCCCGGTAACGGGCGCGGTGCCGCGTGCAGTCACGGTCACCACCAGCTCGCCGAGCACCGGACGGGGTACCCGGTCCCACAGGCGCTGCGGATCCCAGCCATCTCCGTCCGCTTCGGTCTCCGCCAGGACCTGGCCGGAGCCCGGCCGCCGCACCTCGACCCACCACCGGACCTCACCGGCGGGCAGCCGCACGGCCGGCAGCGTCCCGAAGACCGGAAGCCCGTCCGCCGTGCGGATCCCCGGTACCGGAGCGCCCGTCACCAGCTGCGGTTTCGCCCGGCTGCGGACCGGGTGCCGCCGCGGTGCATCCTCGCCCGCACGCTCCAGTTCCAGCCAGGCCACTCCGGCCAGGTCCAATTGGACCAGCCGCCAGCCAGTACAGGTGAGGGGCAGCCTGCTCTCCACCAGCACCCGTGGCGCGGTGTCGGCGCGCAGCGCCCGGTCCTGCGGGTAGACCAGCCACACGGCCTCGGGTGGCAGCACCGCCCCGACCGGCTCACCCTCGGCGTCGAAGACCAGGAGCGGATCCGCGGGATCGGCAACCTCGCCCGGAGCCAATGCGGTCCAGGATCCGGCATCTTCGCGGCCACGTTCGGCGTCGGGTTCCGCGTCGAGGGTCAGCACGCCCCGCCCGAACGGATCGAGCCGCAGCGGCGGCGCTCCGCCCGGTCCCGGGTGAGCGGCCGCGACCGTCCGGGCGGCGTCGATGATGCGGCGCGGCAGGGACAGGTCCGCCAGGTCCTCGGCACCGGGCTCACCATCCTCGGAGAACAGCTTCATGAGCGCTCGGCAGCGTTCGACGAATCCGGTGCCCGCGCTGAGGCGCAGCAGCGCGGCGACCCCGGGGCCGAGCTCGGCCAGTTCCTGTTCCGGCGCTCCGGCTCCGGCCAGCCGCAGAAACTCCGGCAGCGACGACGCGGTCAGCGCCGCATGGGCGAGCACCGTCGCACGCGGGTCGCCCGCAGGGGCCGGGACGCCCAACGCTGCGAGCGAGCCGACGAACGCCTCCGCCCAGTCAGCGGTGGAGCGCTTGGTGGCGCGCGCTCCGGCCGCCCGGTGCCAGGCCGGCCAGACCTTCCCGTTCTTGTCGTGGTGGGCCGTGATCTGCGCCACGGCGACCACGATGCAGGCCGGCCACCGATGGTTCAGTACTGTCGGCGGATCGGACCGGGAAAGGTCTCCAAGTGCCTTCGCCGTCGCGTCCAGCATCTCGGGTTCCACGTCGAGTGTCCCGGCCAGCTCTCCGGACCCGAGGTGCCGGCGCCAGCCGGGTTCGAGCAGGTCGAGCAGCGTGCCCGCTGGTGGCCCGCTCATGGTGGCCCCCTTCACCGCTCGCCAGCGTCCCATGGGTCTGCGGCTGAAGCGTAGTCACGGGCGCGGCTCCCTGGCGTGGTCGCTGCTCCAGCGTGCCGCCAGCCGGGTGATTGTGCCCGGGGTCACCCGCCGGCTCAGGCCGTGTCGCCTAGCGGATTCGCCGGGGTGGGCTTGGGTTTTCTATCCGGGTGGTGGCGTTTGTCACGTGCGTAGATGTCCCCTGGTTTTCCGTCGCCGGCGCTGCGGCGGTCCACCGCGAACAGCGTGGTCGCGGCCATCAGATCGCTGAGCTTGGCGTAGCCATAATTGCGGGAGTCGAAGTCCGGGCGTTGCTGGGTGATGATGTGGCCAACGGATGCGAGCGAGGCCCAGCCGTCATCGTCGGATGCCGCCTCCACAGCGTTACGCAGCTGGTTCACCAGCGCAGTGTCTCCCTTAAGCTTCGCGGCGGAGGTGCGTGGGGTCGGTTTGAGCACCGCGCCGGCAGGCGTGGTAGCGCTCTCGGCATAGGTGAGGTTCTCGATGTAGGTGAACTTGTCGCAAGCCGCGACGAAGGGCTTCGGCGTCTTACGTTCGCCAAACCCATACACCGTGAGGCCGGACTCACGGATACGCGCGGCCAGGCGGGTGAAGTCGCTGTCGCTGGAGACGATGCAGAACCCGTCGAAGCGCCCCGAGTACAGCAGGTCCATCGCGTCGATGACCATCGCCGCGTCGGTGGCGTTCTTGCCGCTGGTGTAGGCGAACTGCTGGATCGGCTGGATCGACTGGGCGAGCAACTGGTCTTTCCAGCCTTTCAGGCTCGTGCCGGTCCAGTCGCCGTAGGCACGTTTGACGTGGGCGGTGCCGAACTTGGCGACCTCGGCCAGCAACCCCTCGGTGATCGCAGGCGGCGCGTTGTCCGCGTCGATGAGCACCGCGAGCTTGGCGGTGTTCTCGCTGACCATGCTGCTCCTCCTTGTCTCGGATGTTACTGGGCAGGGCGGTCAGGAATGACGGCAACGTGGATCCCGGCCACCGGCGTCGCCGAGACGCCCGGCATTTGCCAGACCAGTCTGCGAGCACGTTTAGCTGTGGTGTGGCGGTAGCTGTGGCGTGGCGGCCGCCCGCCGGTAGCGTGATGCTGGACCGGTACATGATGAGCTCAGACTGGCGGAGGCGAGACGAGAATGAACCGGTTCGAGCAAGGCGTCCGCGACTGCATGATCCCCACGGCGAAGCTGTTGGACCAGACGACCGAGCCGCTGCACCGTGCGATACTCCTCAACTTCTGGCGGCACGTGCATCTTGAGGGAGCCGGGGAGTTCGGCAAGATCGTGGCGCCGGACATGATGGTCGACCATCCCGTGTACAGGGTTACCTGGGGGGCCACTCCCGCTGTCATTGAGGGCAAGGATGGCGTCCTCGGCTTCTACAACAGCGTCGGGGAGGCAGTGCTGTGGCACTCCGACGACCGTCTCGCCGTGGCCGACTGGGGCATCTGCGACGAGCTCACCTTCCACCAGCTAGCGGCCGGTTCGGATCTGAGGGCACTCGGTTACGGCGTCGGCGACCCAACGGGCCTGTATCACGTATCGAGCCGCCAGGCATTCATCTGGCCCTATGACGAGTGGGCCCGGCTGGCGGGTGAGAACCTGTACGAGGACAAGACCAGTCTGCGTATCGAGGAGGTCGATCCGGCTGAGGCCACCACACCCGCGCGCGTCCGCGAGATCCACCGCGAGCAGCTGAGCAAGCTCGAGGAGGAGCGGGGGGACAAGTTCTGGGTGCTGGACCGCGCCTGACCGATCCGGTACGGGTGCTGTGGGTGAGCTTCACTGTCCGTAATAGCCGCCGGTTCCCGCTCGATGGCTGTCAGCAGGCGAGTCCGGCAGTCCTGTATTCAGTTGTTCGTCATGGCTGCCGCGCCTGCAAGGCTGCCAGGCGGGCAGGTCAGGGTCGGCGGGTGGTCCGCATGGCGGTGCATTTCGGCGCAGGAGCGAGGACCGTTCCGCACAACCACCACCGCGGTCAGCCGTAGCTGGGCCGGGCCCGGCTACGGCGCGGAGGCGCCAGTTGACGCTGGATGTCGTCAAGGGCAGCGCGCGCCTGCGCGCCCCCCGTGCCAGCGAGCTGGTACACCCGACGGTGCGGCCGTCCTTCTTCGACCGGATCAACGGCCTCCCAGCGCCCCCTTGCCGGTGACCGCTGAGATCATGTTCACGGAGAATCTCGCGCCAGTGACCTTCACCACGGAGTCTGGCCGACCGGGCCCAGGTGGTCCCGGCATGGTCGCATCAAGCACTCGCAGCCGCAGCGCTTCATGCGTCTTGTGATCGCGCTTCGACTGTCGTTTTCGCGTACCATTGCCTCACGCAAGGTCAAAGTCGGCTTATTTACAAAATACTTAGCACAATAGTATCCGCAGTGCCAGGGAACCCCCGCCCCCGGATACCATGGGTTACTTAGCAAGTTAGTAATATCGATGGAATCGGGCGTTTTATTCCAAAAGGTGATTTGTGTTGGGGAATTCTCCCTAGAGCCTGACCCTTCAGCGTACGGTAGATACCTCAAAGGCACCTAAGGGGAGGGGCTGCCAGATGCGTATTACTGGCTCATTCGCTGCAGGCATCGGCAATCGGACACGGCTCGTCCGGTGGAAGAAGGGCCGGATGGCCGCTGCGGGTGCAGCGGTAGTCGCCGCGTTAGCGGGCACGTCGATGGCTGGCGTCCCGGCGGCGTCGGCGAGCCTGACCGAGACGGTCATTGTCACCTCGACCGGGCTTTTGAGCCCGGCCGCGGCGGTGTTGGAGGTGGGCGGCACCGTCTTGACGCAGTACCACCTCATCGACGGGGTCGATGCTTTGATCCTCACGGCTGAGGAGCCGGTGCTGGCAGCGATTCCTGGTATCACCGTGACTCCTGATGTTTCGGTGAGTGTGCAGTCCACGACGGAGTCGACCGGGCCCCACACGCCTTCTGATGCGTTTTTGCCTGAGACCGGGTCTACGCAGTTGGCGTCGGGTGGCGATACCGGCCAGGGGGTCACCGTGGCCGTGGTGGACACGGGTATCGACAACCTGCCCGACTTCTCGGGGCGGCTGGTCGGTGGGGTGGACCTGACGAACAAGAACAACCCATACCAGGACAGCTACGGACATGGCACCTTCGTGGCCGGTCTGATCGCCGGCAATGGTGCCTCGTCGAACGGGCAGTACTCGGGCGAAGCGCCTGGTGCCAAGCTGGTGTCGATCAAGGTGGCGGGGGCGGACGGCACGACGCACTTGGGGACTCTGATCTCGGGCCTGCAGTGGGCGGTCGATCACCAGGGCAGCTACCGAATCAAGGTCCTCAACATCTCCTTGGGGTTCCAGCCCAGCCTGTCCACGGTCAGCAACCCCTTGGACCGGGCGGTAGAGGCCGTGTGGAACTCGGGTATAGCTGTGGTGGCCTCGGCGGGCAACGCCGGGCCGTTCAACGGCACCATCCTTTCCCCCGGCGACGACCCACTGGTGATCACGGCGGGCGCCTTGGACGACATGGCCACGGCGTCGATCACCGACGATGAGATGAACGACTTCAGCAGTGTGGGGCCCACCTCGCCCGACGGCTGGGTCAAGCCTGACCTGGTCACCTCGGGCCGGTCTGTTGTGAGCCTGGCAGCGCCGGGTTCGACGATCTACAACAACTACCCCTCGGCCCGGGTCGGCTCGGCGGACTTCGTCGGCTCGGGTACCTCGTTCAGCGCGGCCATCACCAGCGGGGCGGCAGCGTTGGTCCTGGCCGACAACCCGGGTCTCACCCCCAATCAGATAAAGGCCCGCCTGCTCGGCAATACCAACCCCGGTCCGGTCGGCAACCCCTTTGCCGACGGCCACGGGGCCCTCAACGCCTACGCGGCGGCCACCTCGGGCCCGATGAACTTCAATCAGTCGGCCGCCAACCTGACCCCGACCTTGCGTGGCACCACGGTCTCGCTGTCGCCCACCCGCCCCGTCGACACATGGAACACGAATCTGTGGTCGGGGACCTCCTGGAATCAGACGCCACCCAATGGTTGGGCGTGGAACGGCGGAGCGTGGAACGGCGGAGACTGGAACGGCTGGGCCTGGAACGGCTGGGCGTGGAACGGCTGGGCCTGGAATGGCGCAGCGTGGAACGGCGCAGACTGGAGTGGTTGGGCCTGGAACGGCTCTGCCTGGAGCGGCTCTGCCTGGGACGGCTCTGCCTGGAGTGGTTTGGCCTGGAACAGCTCAGCGTGGAGCTGACACCTGCCGATGCGGTAGTTAAGCCATGAAGATACCGCGTGCTACCTGGGCCATCGTCGCGGCTTCGGTCGTGGGTGGTGCGTTTACCTTATTCGTCGCCGTGTGGAGGCAATCGGCGTCAGGGCACGTTGGCGAAAGCCGATGGATCGTCGCAGCTGCGATGGGCGTTCTTGCCCTGGGGAGCTGGGTGTGGCCGGTCGTGGTGTACCGGGGAGGCGAATCCGCGGCCTTCAATACGGATGAGGGTTTCTTTGTGATCCTCGCCCTCCTCGTGCCACCGCTGGTCACTTTGGGGACCTTCGCTCTGGCGACCGTCTTGGCTCAGGCGGCTCGCCGGCGACCTCTTCTCAAGTCGGCCTTCAATGCTGGGCAAGTTCTGATCGCGGCGGGTCTGGGACTGGCTGCGAGCCGCGGTATCGCTGCTCCCTCGAATTCCCTCACCGCAGGTCAGATTGCCGCCATCCTGCTCGGGGTGGGAGTGTACTTCGTCATCAATACGTTTCTCGTGGCCGGTGTTGTGGTGTCGATGGGCACGACCTTGGGAGAGTGCACCAACGATCTTCCGATCCAGGTGACACTTGCTGGCGCCGGAGCATTGGTTGGCGTGGTTTTGGCATTGGCGATACAGGCTCATCCGTGGGCAGTGGCATTGGCGGTCCCGGGACTGGTCGTAGAGCGTCGGCTCATCAGTGCCCGGTTCGCGGCGCTGTATGACCGCGCCCGGATGGAGGGGTTGTACGAGGTCACGTTGGAGGCAAACCGGGGGCTGCGGCAGCAGGCGGTACTCGAAACAATCTTGAGGTCGGTACGGCGGCTGCTTCGTAGCCCGGAGGCCACCCTGACATCCGGCGACCCGGGCACTTGTCAGCTGGCGGCGCCGATGACTGTTGCCGGTCAGCAGCAGTGGTTGGTGGCGTCGGGCCGGCGACGGGATGAGCCTTTCGACGACGCCGACCGGGGCCTGCTGAGAGCACTGGCTGCCGTGGGCAGCGGGGCGCTTAGCAATGCCGAGCTATACCAGCAGGTCCATGTCGAGCGCGAGAGGCTCTCCTCGATCACCCTCAACATCGGAGAAGGCGTCTGCGCCATAGCCGCGGACGGGAAGCTGACCTTCGTCAACCGGGCCGCGGCCGACATGATCGAGCTGCCGTCGCTGGGCATCCCGATCGACGACCCGGTGAGCGATGGTGCCCTCACCGCGCCCGACTTTCTGCTCGTACCGGCCCGCGAAGCCATGCGCACGGGCCGCACCATCCGGGAGGACGACGCCCGGTTCCGCGGCGAGAACGGCGGCACCATCCCGGTTGCGTATACGGCCTCGGCGGTCATGAGCGGCGATGGCACACCGTCAGGCGCGGTGATCGCCTTTCGCGACATCACCGAACGCAAAGCCTTCGAAGACGAACTCCACCATCACGCCTTCTACGACAGCCTCACCTGCCTGGCGAACCGCCGGCTGCTCGTGGAGCGCCTCGATCAGGCGCTGCGGCGGTCAGCGCTGGACCGCAAGACCCACGCTCTGATCTTTGTCGATGTGGACCGCTTCAAGAGCATCAACGACAGCCTTGGTCACGTCACTGGCGACGACTTTCTGGTGGCGATCGGGGCCCGGATGAAGGGGGTGTTGCGGAGTCACGACCTGCTTGCTCGCTTCGGCGGCGACGAGTTCGTGGTGCTGCTGGAGGACGTGGCTGGAGTGGACGTGGCGGTCGCGGCGGCGCGGCGCATCTGCGCCGCCGTCGAACAGCCCATGGTGCTGTCCGACGGCTACGAGCTGGTCGCCAGCGTGTCGGTCGGCATCGCCCTTACAGAGCCGGGTAAGACAGCCGACGACGTGCTTCGCAACGCCGACGTGGCGATGTACGACGCCAAAGCCAAGGGCGGAGGCGGCATCTACAAGGTGTTCGACCAAGCTTCCATGGGAATCCGCTCCTCCGAGTGGCTCCAGATCGAGGCCGATCTGCGCAAAGCGCTCGAGCGAGATGAACTCGAGGTGCATTACCAGCCGTTCTACTCCCTTGACGAGCAGCACATCGTGGGCGCAGAGGCGCTGGTGCGGTGGCGCCATCCCACGAACGGTTTGATCAGCCCCATGAGGTTCATCCCGATGGCAGAGGAGACAGGGCTGATACTGCCGCTGGGTCGTTACGTCTTGGACAAAGCGTGCCAGCAGGTGCGCTCGATCCGGGACCGGTTGGACGTGGACCTGCCCATCAGCGTCAACCTCTCACCCCGCCAGTTTCAGGACAGCGGGCTCTTGCCGCAGGTGGCGGCGGCCCTCGGTGCAACCGGCCTGCCTTCGGAGCTGCTCATATTCGAGATCACCGAGACCATGGTCATGGAAGACCTTTCCGGTGCTCGCGAGGTCATGAAGAAGCTCAATGGGCTGGGCGTGCGCCTGGCCATCGACGACTTCGGTACCGGCCATTCCTCACTTGCGTACCTCAAGCAGTTCCCGGTGCACAAAGTAAAGGTGGACCGCGCCTTCGTACAGGGCGTCGCCGAGAGCCCGGTGGACTCGGCGATCGTCCGTGCCATCATCGACCTAGCCAATGCCATGGGCATATCGGCGGTGGCCGAGGGCGTGGAAACCAAGGACCAGGTCGATGAGCTCAAGATGCTCGGCTGCCAGGTCGGGCAGGGCTTCTACTTCTCGCGGCCGCTTCGCGCCGAGGAGTTCGACGAGCTCCTCACCCGCCACTTCGCTCGGACCGCGGGATCGACCGGGCCGGTGCTGATCGAAAAGGGCGCGGACACGTCGAGCATCACCGGGGTCTCCTCGGTCCGGGCCTGCCCCACCGATGCGTCCATGCTGCCGGGCTGAGGGGCCGTGGACAGACCGGCCCGGTGCAATGCCAACGCCCCTTCTCCGGCGCCGCCGGGACGGCGCCGGAGACCGGCCGACGCCGGACCAAGCCGCTTCTAGCTAGCTACTGATCCGCGTCATCAGCGGGCTGAGACGGGCATCACCGTCGATGCCCTCCCCTCGCGATAGGCAGTCGGCCCCCGCCGCACTGGCCGTCACGCCTAGTCAGGTAGCTGCCTACATCCCTACGTCGAACGGCCATGCCCAATGGGGGAGGACCTTCGCCTCTGACGGCTGCCCGGTCGCGGTGGGACAAGGGCCTTGGTGGCTGGATTTTCCGCGCGCATCTGGAGGCGGTGGCCAGGACGGTATCGCGCTCACGGTCGGTCTGCTCCGCGCGCACGCAGCGTGCTCCTGTCGGGGAGATCGGCGCGATCGTAGCCCGTCGCGGTCCCCGGAGTTCGTGATCACGACTGCACCGCGAAGGGGGAGCCATGGCCGGCACGGCAGGTCCCGCGAGCGCCGCGGGACATGAACCCAGCGCTCAGAAGAATATGATGAGGGCGGTCGTCCAGCACCGGTACGGCCCTGCGGACGTGCTCGTGCTGGAGGAGATCGGCATACCGGCCCTCGGGGATGATGAGGTGCTGATCCGCGTGCACGCGGCGGGCGTCAACTACGCTGACCACGTCTTCATGAGAGGCGTCCCGTGCATCATGCGCCTCCTGGCCGGACTACGGCGGCCGAGGCACGGCGTTCGAGGGTCGGACGTCGCCGGCACGGTCACCGAGGTCGGTGCGAACGTCACGGATCTGCGCCCGGGCGACGAGGTCTTCGGATCCTGCGACATCTTCATCGGCGGCGCGTTCGCCGAGTACGCGCGCGCCCCGCGCGGCAAGGTCGTCGCGAAGCCGGCGATGGTTACCTTCGAGCAGGCCGCATCCGTTGCCCTTGCCGCGGTCACGGCGCTGCAGGCGCTGCGGGACAAGGCCCTGGTGCGGCCCGGGCAGCAGGTCCTGATCAACGGCGCGTCCGGCGGCGTCGGCACGTTCGCGGTCCAGATCGCCAAGGCGCTAGGCGCCGAGGTGACCGGCGTGTGCAGCACCAGGAATACCGGCCTGGTCCGGTCGATCGGCGCCGACGCGGTCATCGACTACACCCGCGACGATTTCACCCGCGGAACACAGCGCTTCGACGTCATCCTCGACAACGTCGCCAATCATCGGCTGTCGCACTGCCGGCGCGCGCTGACGTCGAAGGGAACCCTGGTACCGAGCGCGAACACCCGTGGCCGTTGGCTCGGGGGCATCGGCCGGACCATCCAGGCGAAGGTGATGTCACCGTTCGTGCCGCAGCGCATCCGCCCGTTCGTTGCGGCCGTGAACCACGACGATCTGGTCACCCTCGCCGAGCTCCTCGAATCAGGGAAGATCACGCCAGTGATCGACCGGACGTACCCGCTCAGCGAGGTTCCCGAGGCCATCCGCTACTTCGAGGAGGGCCACGCCCGCGGCAAGATCGTCATCACGGCGTAAGGCGCGGCCCGCACACGCCGTTCTGCACAGTCGTCGGCCTACTCGCTCCCGTCGCCGCGCAGATCGGCGGCTTTGGTGCGAGCCTAAAGCCGGCAGCCTGTCACGGACTGCGACTGCACTGTCGTGCCTCCGATGCCGGTGGATGGCATAGCGCCGAATGCTTAGCGCGCCCGATCGGCGATTTCCGAAGCCCCTCCGCACCACCCGGGGCCGTTCGCCTCTGGTGTCGTGCGTGCTCTAGCCGGACGATAAGAGCAGCATTGTGGAGTTTGGCATGTCTGACCAATCTGATGACGCCGTTACAGATGCCGCTGGTGGTCTTGCGCCTGGCCCTGACAGCAGGCCGACGTGGCCCAAGATCTTGGGCGTGCGCGCCGGTCAAGGCCGGCTGGGCGGGTTTGTCAGGCCGGTCGATTATGCGCGCAGCCGGGACAGGTACCGTCCGCCTCCGGAGTTGTACCGGTGGCTGAATCGGCGACTCGGGCCGGCTGTGACGTCGTTGGGCCTGGGCCCGCGAGATGTGATCACGCTGGAAGTCCCCGGCCGCAGCTCTGGTGTGATCCGCCGCACCGTGATGGTCCGGGCCGTCTGCAACGGCGAGCACTATGTGGTGGCCCTCGCTGGCGAGTCGCAGTGGGTCCGCAACGTGCGCGCCGCGAACGGGCGGGTCGTGGTTGGCCGCAGGCAGCGGCGTGCGGCCAGGCTGGTCGAGGTGCCGCCGCAGCAGCGGGCTGCGGTTATCCGCGCTTACCTGCTGCGGTGGGGCAGGGGCGTGGGCTCCAGGGCGGTGGCCAGCGAGGCCCGCTGTTACTTCGGTGTCAGCGCGGGCGCATCGCTGGCGGAGATCCAGGGTGTGGCAGAGCACTATCCGGTGTTCCGGATCGAGTATGCCGGCGCTGCGGGCACCCGCCCGCAGGAGATCGCCCCGGGCGTGTACCGCCTGGAAACGGGGCGGGGGCTGAGTGAGGCCAACGTGTACCTGGTGCGGTCCGGGCCGGCCTGGGTACTGATTGACACCGCGTGGCCGCATCGCGGGCAGGTGATCAGCATGGCGGCGGAGTCGCTGTTCGGGGCGGGCGCGCGTCCCGCCGCGATCTTGCTGACACACATCCACCCCGATCATGCTGGCTCGGCGCTGGAGCTGGCCCGGCTGTGGGACCTGCCGGTCCACGTGCACCCCAGCGAGCTCCCGCTGGCCCCCGGCGGGTATCTGCCGCAGTACGGCAACCCGCTCGACCGCTGGCTCATCGCCCCGATCTTGCGGCTGATGCCGCGCCGCAAGGTGGAGGCGAGCCTGTCACGTAACAGCCTGGAGGGCACGGCCCAGGCGTTCGACCCAGCCGCCGGCGTCCCCGGCCTGCCCGACTGGCAGGCCGTACCCACGCCCGGCCACACACCGGGCCACGTCGCGTTCTTCCGCAGCAAAGACCGGGTGCTGATCACCGGCGACGCCGTTCTGACCGTGAACCTCAACTCGGTGCCCGACCTGCTGGCCGGCAAGCACCGGGTCTCCGGGCCGCCCTACATCTCCACCTGGAACTGGCCAGCGGCAAAGCAGTCAGTCGCCGCGCTCGCCAGACTCAAGCCTGACGTGCTGGCCTGCGGCCACGGCCGCCCCATGACCGGGGCCCAGGCCGCGGCGCGCCTCGCGTCGTTCGCCGGTCGCTTCTCCCAGCAGCCGTCCCCAAGCCGCTCCCCGGCCAAGACGGGAGGGGCCCTGGCGCCTGGTGGCCCAGCCCGCCAGACCCGGCGGGTTTCCTGGACAGCCACCGATCAAGAACGGGCGATGCCGCTCCCCGGAGATGATCTTGTGCCAGCTCCGGTGGCGCAGACCACCCACGCCGTGACGATCAATGCGCCACCGCAGCAGGTGTGGCCATGGCTGGTGCAGACCGGTCAGGGGCGGGCCGGCTTCTACTCCGACTCGCGGTTTTGGGACCGGTCGGTGGACTGGTATTACCGTCACCTTTCCGGTCAGCAGCCCGGGAAGGAAGCGGTCGGCTATCACGTCGGCACCGACGAGCGGATCGTCCCGGCCTGGCAGAATCCGCGCGTCGGCGACATCATCGCGGACGGCCCGCCGGGGACGGCCTACTACGTCGTGCGGGACGCCGAACCAGGCAAGTCATGGATCCTGTTCACCGACACACACCTGCGGTACCTGCTGCCGGCACGCCTGCGCGACAACCCCCGGCTGGGCGTTTTCGGCGAGCTCAGCGACAGCACTGTGCTGACCGAGCCAGAACCCGGGACGACACGGGTGATCCGCCGCATGCGGCTCAGGTGCGGGCCCCGGCCCTTCCGTGCGTACGTCGTTCCGATCGTCCTGGTCTGGGGCGAGGCCATCACCGCGCGGAACCTGCTGCTCGGGGTCAAAAGGCGGGCCGAAGCCACCCGGCAGGCCTGAACCCAGGCGAGCAGCCCGCGCGGCGGCTCCAGACGCCGGGCTGCGATCGCGGGAGCGAACGGAGCCCTAGCCTAGCCAGGCCGGGAAGCTGCCAGCCATGTTCGGTGACCAACCAGGCCAGCCTGTTAAGGGATGCCCACGCGGGCATCCCGGCCCGGCCGCCCGTGCTCTCGCGCATCGCCCGGAAGCAGCGGAACAGCGCAGGCGGCCGCACCGGCGCAGGAGCACAGAACAACCTTTCGCGTGCGCGATCGGCAAGCGACCCGACGGCTGCGCCCGCCGCCCAGAACGTCGGTTACACGTAGGTGCATATCGTTTCCTCAGACCGCGACGCTCCGTGATTATTTTGGCGAACCGCTGGCCGATCTTCGGCAAGATCCGCCGAGCACGTTCGCGCTCGGCGGCATTTGTGGACGTTCACCTGGCAAAGGTCGCGCTCGTTCACGTCGGGCTGCCCGTGTGACGTGCATAGGGCGGCGGTGTGTAATGTGCTCCAGCGCCGGCGGGGCCGGGCTGGCCGGCATACCGGAAGGGAACGCGGCGATGATGAAGAAGGATGCGGCGGAGGCAGTCCGCGGCGCCAAGGCCCGGCTGGGTGTGACGTGGGCTCAGCTCGCCGAGGCAGTCGGGCGGCCGCTGGCCTGGACGACATCGGCCCTGCTGGGTCAGCACCCGATGACCGCGGCGCAGGCCGAAGCCGCGGCGGCGTTCCTTGATCTCGGTGAGGATGTCCAGCGGGCCTTGCAGCTTCAGCCCACCCGCGGAGCATTGGAGACCGCGGTACCGGTCGATCCGACCATCTACCGGTTCTACGAGGTGCTCCAGGTCTACGGCCCGACGATCAAGGAACTCATCCACGAGCAGTTCGGCGACGGCATCATGAGTGCCATCAATTTCCGGCTCGACGTCAAACGCGTGCCCGACCCGGATGGTGACCGTGTCGTGGTCGTGCTGGACGGGAAGTTCCTGCCCTATCAGTGGTGAACTCCAGCGGCTGCCTGCGCGGGGACAGGTGTTTCCCCCGCGGCCGGTCCCTGGCCGCTCCGTCAATGGCATGAGCGGATGGCTGAGGCTATGCGCCGATGCTGATGGAGCCGTCGGCGTTCAGGGTCCAGCCGGGGGTTATGCGCCACGTCCCACGGATGCCCGTCCGGGTCGATGAAGACACCCGAGTACCCGCCCCAGAAAGTCGTGGCTGGCTCGCGGCCAATCACCGCGCCGGCCGCCCGGGCCTCGCCGATCACGGCGTCGACCGCCGGTTCGTCAGCGAGGCCGACTACATCGCCGCCCAGGACCTCACCGCCCGGCGCGGCCCGGACAGCCCCGCAGGCCGCTGCTACCTACTGGCCGGGCTGCTGCGCTGCGGGACCTGCGGGCGGCTCCTGGAATCCTGCTGGTCCAACGGCAAGGCCGCCTACCGGTGCCGCCACGGCCACACCACCGCCACCCGCCCCGACCCTGCCCGGCCGAAGAACGCCTACATCCGCGAGGACCAGATCCTGGCCCGCCTCCCGGCCCTGGCCATCCTGCGGCACGGATTTGAGGGCCGCAATGACCGGCCGCAGATCGGGCAGGCCGGCCCTGACGTCCGGCGCGACCGGCCTCAGCCGGCCCCGGCCATGGAGCGCGGCCCGGTGCCGCGGCCGGGACCGTTGACCACCGATTGCCGCAGATAAAAGAAGCGCCTTGTCGCTGTCACGTAGCCGTCGCCAGGATCCGCGCATCGCGACCAACGCGTCCTGCACGCGCCCGGGCGGGCATGGGACCGCGTGGGAGCGGGGATTCTAGCGGCTTCCCCCAGAGCGCGGGCGGCCGCGCGTCGCGCCCCCGGGTCTTCCTGGGGTGGCTTGCCCTTGGTCGCGGTCGGCGCGGGCACGCTCCAGCTCGGCCTCGGCGTGCTCGGCGCGGGCCCGGATGTCGGCGCGGGCGTTCTCCGCCGCCGCGACCTGGGCTTCGAACGCCGCTCGCAGCTCGGCTTGTTCCCGCGTGGCGTCCTCGCGGGTCTGGGCCACCTGCCGGTCCGCGATGTCGCGGGCCCGGTCTAGCTCCGCGCGGGCCGACTCGGCGGCCTGCCGCGCCCGGGCCGTCTCCTGTTCGGCCGTCCGGGCGCGGGATTCGGCTTCTTCCACCCGGCGGTGCGCTCCGGTCACCGCCTGGTCACGCTCTTGCCGCGCCACGCGTGCCTGCTCCTCAGCGGCCCGTTCCGCCTCGGCGACCCGTGCCTGCGCGGCCTCCTGCGCGGCCACCGCCGCCTGCTCGGCGGCAGCCCTCGCCGCCAGCGCCTCCGTCGACTGCGCATCGGCCGCCACCATTGCGGAGCGCGCCTGCTCGGCGTCAGCCTCGGCGTGCTCGGCGCGGGCCCGGAGGTCCGCGCGGGCGTTCTCCGCCGCCGCGACCTGGGCTTCGAACGCCGCTCGCAGCTCGGCTTGTTCCCGCGTGGCGTCCTCGCGGGTCTGGGCCACCTGCCGGTCCGCGGTGTCGCGGGCCCGGTCTAGCTCCGCGCGGGCCGACTCGGCGGCCTGCCGCGCCTGGGCCGTCTCCTGTTCGGCCGTCCGGGCGCGGGATTCGGCTTCTTCCACCCGGCGGTGCGCTCCGGTCACCGCCTGGTCACGCTCTTGCCGCGCCACGCGTGCCTGCTCCTCAGCGGCCCGTTCCGCCTCGGCGACCCGTGCCTGCGCGGCCTCGTGCGCGGCCACCGCCGCCTGCTCGGCGGCAGCCCTCGCCGCCAGCGCCTCGGTCAGTTGCGCGTCGGCCTCTAGCATCGCGGAGCGCGCCTGCTCGGCGTCAGCCTCGGCCTGCTGGCGGCGCTGCTGGTCAGCGCGGCGACGCCGGCGCGGATGCCAGAGCGCAACCCCCGGGCGGCCCAGATCCTCCGGCTCGGCCACCCCGCCGCCCTGCCGGACCAGCTCCTGGCGCCGCCGGAACGCTGTCAGCGCTGTATGCGGTTTACCGCTCACGGGGTCCGGCAGGCCGCAGTACTTCGGCTTCGCTCCCGCCGCCTCCTCACCCGGCCGCGGCTCGTTCTCGCAGCCGGGATACGCGCATGTGCCCTGTGTGGTCTCGGTCATCGGCGTAGCTCCGTTCCGTTATGACCCTAAGCTAACCTCGGGAATTGGCCCTGTGTCCGGCGACCCTTGGAGTGAGGACGTAGTGGCGGGTTGACGTCGCTTGTGGTGAGGATGTCGTGGAGGGCAGCCCTGCGGGGTTGTCCTTTTTCGCGTGCCACCGTGATCAGGTTCGGGTAGGCGGCGGCCCTCCCGTCCTTCTCTTGGCCGACGTGGAGGGAGGGCCGCGCGGGGTGCGCGGAGGCATCGATGGTCACGGTAGGCGTTGATGCGCGTGTGGTCGAGCGGCGGCTGGCGGAGGTGCGGTTGCGGGCTGCTTGGCAGCCTGTCGCCGGGAGAGGAGCTGAACCGGCTGTTCACCGCGTGGACGGAAACCATCTACCACCGCCGGGGTGCACTCCGAGACCGGGGCAGGCGCCCCTGTGGCGGTGGGCTGACGGCTGGGCTGGCGCCGCGCCGGCCCGGATGCCGCGGGCAGCCCCGGCAGCGACGGCGATCATGACTACGACGACGGCCGGCTCACCCGGTAAGGCGATTGCGCCGGCAGCACCGGTGACCTGCGGGGATGCGATCGCCAAGGTCGGGCACCAAGCGGTGATCAAACCAAGCCGCTGCAGCCCGCGGCCGGGGCGGCCGCACCGTCACCTGCCGGGTGGCGTCACCGACAGGGTAACGCCCGGCCGCAACGTCATCTTCGGCGCCGCTTGCCGGTCCTGCCGACTGCGCGGGCGGTGCACGCCCAGCCTTTGAGCGGGTCGCGCTGCCAGCCCTCACCACGGACGGCAGGAGGGCTCCAGCCCTGCGTTTCGGCGACCCTTGGGTCATGGCCCTGATCGGCGCCCAGTGCATCTGCGATGACGGCCCTGAGCACGCCTAGCCCGAGTTTCCGATGATCATGGGTTCCTGAGGTCGGCCAGACTGCCGGCTCGGTGAGTTCTCCCAGGTGACATGCCGGCTGGGTGTTTGGTTCCCGGCACGGATTAGTGTATTACCCATATATGGCGTCGATCGTGGGGAAGAAGCGCGGCACGGCCACGTACTACTACCTGGTCGAGTCCGCCCGCGTGGACGGCAAGCCCAGGATCGTCTCGCAAGAGTACCTGGGGACCGCTGATGAGCTGGCCGCCGCGATGCGCGGCGGCGGGCTGGGCCTGCCGGACGGGACCAGGCACAAGCAGTTCGGGGCGGTCGCCGCGGCGTGGGGCATGCTGGATGATCTCGGCGTGGCGGCATCATCGACGAGGTCACCGGGCCGCGGCCGGCCGGGCAGCCGCTGTCCACCGGGACGTACCTGGCGCTGGCGGCGCTGAACCGGCTGGTCGCCCGTGCTCGAAGGCGGCGTTTGCGGACTGGTGGAAGACCACTGCCGGCGACCGGTTCGCCAGGATCCCGGCGACGGCGCTGGATCACCGGCGGTTCTGGGACGCGATGCACGCCGTCACCGTGGAGCAGCTGGGGGAGATCAGCGCGGAAGATCGCGGTGAAGATCGTGCAGACCGGAGGCGTGGATGTGTCATCGGTGGCTCTGGACATGACGAACTTCGCCACGTTCATCGCGACAGGCAACGGGAAGGCGCCGGTCGCGCAGCGGGGCAAGGCGAAGCAGAAACGCAGCGACCTGCGGCTGGTCGGGCTGGGCCTGGTGGTCACCCGGGACGGCGGGATCCCGCTGACCTGGCATGCCTACCCGGCGACAAGCCCGATGTCACCCAGTTCCCGGGCATGATCGACCAGCTGAGCGGCAGTTACGAGGCGGTCTGCGACGCGGCCGGGATCGCGGCTGCGGGGCGGATATGACGGTGGTGTTCGATGCCGGGCAGAACACCGAGGCGAACTTCACGCACCTGGCGGGGACCGGGCTGCACTGGATCGGGTCCGTGCCCGGCGAGGGATTGCCCGGACCTGACCGCCCTGCCTGCCAGCAAGCGATCCGTCGTTGATAAGGACCGGTTCGGCGGGCTGACCGCCTGCGACACCAGGCGCGAGGCCTACGGAGCTGAGCGCCGCGCCATCCTGACCCACTCCCCGGAACTACGCGACTGCCAGGCCGCCGGGTTCACCGGCACCACGTTGGCCAAGGCCGGCAGGAAACTGGACGGCCTGGCCGCGATCCTGGCCCGCGGGAAGACCCGCCGCGGCAAGGAGAAGGTCACCGCCGAGATCGAGAAGATCACCGCCAAGCCCTGGGTCAGGCGCGTCATCACCTGGCAGCTGGCCGGCGGTCAGCCAAAGGACCTGCGCCTGACCTGGCACATCGACCTGCAGGCCCGCGCGGAGCTGGAAGAGGAAATCTTCGGCAAGCACGTCCTGATCACCAGCCACGACGACTGGACCGTGCCCGATGTGGTGGCCGGGTACCGGTCCCAGTCCGAGGCCGAGTTCTCCTTCCGGCAGATGAAAGACACCCGCGTCGTGTCCTTCAGCCCGATGCACCACTGGACCGAGCACAACATCCGCGTGCACGTCTTCACCTGCGTCCTGGCCCTCCAGCTCGCCCACCTCATGCGCCTGCAGGCCGCCCGCGCCGGGCTGCGCATGTCCGTCCGCGAACTGCTCCGCGAGCTCGGCGGCATCGGCGAGACGATCCTGCTCTACCACGGCGACCGCGGCCGGCCCAGAGCCCACCGCATGCTCACCGAGACCACCCCCGTTCAGGACAAACTCACCGCCACCTTCGGCCTCGCCCGCTACGCCCCCAGACGCTGAGATGGGTAATACGCGGAAACCACCCCCGGCACCATAGCTGACCAGCGAAAACAGTCAGCCGAACCTCAAATCTCGGAAACTCGGCTAGCGGTCTCACGCGTGGCATAATTACACCGCTGTAATTTAATCCACACAGCCGTCCACAGCCTGTGCGTAACTCGCCCGGGCGCTGCATGGAATGCACGAAATATCCACATCCCGGTGGGAAGAGGTAGTTCGCGGCGCTGTGGCGAGCGGGCCGGTGGCCTCGGCCGTCGAGCGGTCAGCCGGTGCGTTCTGGTCACGGCTGCCACCAGCCTCAGCGGCCTCGCGACCACAAATCAGGCGCCAGGGAGACCGCACGGACATGTGCGCCCGTGGCCACCCGGCCGCCGAAGGCAATCCGCATGCGGCTTAGGCCCGTTACCCTCGGGCACGCGCTAGGTGCACAGTTGCCCGGTCGGCACCCGCATGCAAGCAGTCACGGCGGCGTAAACGCCGCACGCCGGTACAGGTCACGCTAGACCCGCGGCCGACGGCCACAACACGTCAACAGCACCCGCCCGCTCGCAGGCTGCGGCGTCGGCTACCGCACGGCCAGGGGCTGGCCAGGGCCATCCTGCCTTCGGAGCCCGCAGGTCTGGCCTGCGCGCACCCCCCACAAGCACGCCTGCGGCCGCCCACCGTAATACCGTAGATACTGCGATACTGCGATACTGCGCGCATAACTGGCTGTCGGCGCCGGCCCGGCCAGCCTCACGCCGGGAACGGGCAAGACCACCCCGTCTCGCGGGCACACGTAGCCAATGACCTCGTCGAGCGGTGCGTTCCCCTCGGATCGGTGCGGTCATGACCACGCCGCGCGGGCTGGCGCTGCACGCTGAGGACACCGCCCCGGGCGAGCGAGCCATGGAGCTGATGATCGACCTCGCCCGGCATGCCGAGGGCAGTTTCCGGTCCGAGGATCCGCTGGAGGCGGCGAGGTTCGTGCTTTCCCATGCTGTCTCGGCGCTGTGGGAGACGGTACTCGCGGAGCACGGCTTCGCCCGCTTCGCCGAACGCGCCACACCGCAGCTGATCCGGTGGGAGTCAGCGTACGGCTGGAGTAACGGCACGGGAGCCGGCAAGGTCGCCGAGCGGGAGATCGCGCTGGCTGACGTGCTCGCGCCGATGCTGGCCACGCCTGACATGTGGACTGGGTTCGCTGACGCGTACCTTGCCGAGCTGGACCGGATCGCGGCCGTGGAACGGCCGCTGACGGGCCGCCGGGCGGGCAGGGCGATGAGCTCCTCTAGCCCAGAGTGGAAACGGAGCGAGCGGACGAGGAATCTCGCGCGCTGGAACGAGGTGCTGTCCGGCCACATCGATGAGGAACGCGCTGAGCGGCTGGCGAACCATCCGGCGTTCGAGGGCTCGGACGCTGATTTCATGCGGGCGCGGGCCGCGCGGCGACGCGGAGATATCGATGCGGCGCGCACACTGATCGGGACGTGCCTGGAGAGGTTGCCGGGGAGGCAGGAGTTTGCCGAGTTCGCGGAGGAAGTCGGCGCGGACCTACCGCCGCGCGCCAGGGAAATGCGTGCCGAACGTGCGGCGGTCCAGGCCCAGCTCGCGCAGGCGTATCAGGGCGGGCAAGTCTCCTCAGACTGATCCCGCCGCCGCGTTGGCAGCAGCCAGGTCGAAGTGCGCGGGGTCGTATTCTTCACCGGCCCATGCGCGCATCTCGTCGCGTTCCGCGCTCGGCGGCCCGGCGAGCAGCTCCTTGAGGTCGGCGAATCCGCCAGGGCCACCGCAGTCCTCGGGCGGGCACGCGCCCTCGCCGCCGGTGCACTTCGGGTACACCCTGGCCGCGTCTGCCGCGGCGCCAGCCTCGACGACAAGCTCGTGTTCCCAGCCGTCGCCGAAGTCGTACTCGTAACCGACCGGGTCCCCGGTCTTCACCAGGTCACCGATCCGGAACTGCTTCTCGTCGAGCGTCTCGAGCTCATCGTGTAGATACGCAGGGCCGTATTCCCGGCCGGCGATCCTGAACATATGCAGGTGACAGTCCTGCCACCCCATCGCGGCCTGGATGACGCCATGTACCCGGTCGAGGGTGTAGCCAGCGGGCATCACCACCTGCCGCCACACCGGCGGGCCGTCCACGTCGGCGAGCGTAACCCGCATCTGGAGCACTGGATCGCCTGGCTGTGCCATGCCGCGGACACGGCGGACCGCATACCGGCCAAGATCGGTGAGTTCGGCGGAATCGGCCTCGCGGTCGAGTACCACGACACCGAGAACGTGGAGAGCGGCCATCGCGATCGTGACGTCCACCGCGATGGTGCGCCGCAGCGAGTCGCGCTGGAGCGCGGTGAGGCCGTCAGCATGTACCGGGCCTCGATCGCGTTGTAGGCGGTGTCGCTGAGCTCGTCGAGCGGGCAAGGCCCAGCGCTGCGGAGCAGCCTGGTGGTCAGCTCCTGGCTGATGTCGGTGAACTCGTCGCCGACGAGGGACTGGCGCCAGGTGTTCCGTGGGAACAGCGGCTTGCCGAGCCGGGGATAGGCCTCCAGCAGGGCCAGGACCAGGTCGAGCGGTCTGTCGGCGAGCGCGGCGTTCTTCTTGACTGCCATCAGCTTGGTGCCGCTGACCCGTACCAGGCGCGCAGCCTTCGCCCACTCCACGATCCGGTTGAGATGAGCGAGATCCTCGCTGGATTTTGTCTTGAAGACCCGGCCGCCGATTTCCGGGTCGATCATGTCGCCGGTGCCGAGCAGCTCCACGAGATGGCGGGCGTCCGCCAGGCCGATACGCCCGGTCTGGGTGAGCTTGCGTCCCGGACCGACCCATGCCAGCAATGAGCGAATCTGACTGGTGAGTTCTGCCTTCCCGGCGGCGGCCTCCAGCATGAGACCAACCCTAGGGCAGGGGAGGCGCCACGACCCGCTCAGAGCTAAAGCCATTTTCATCTGCGGTTGGATGGGTACGTGGCTGATGCGCGGGTGGCCGAAGTGACGCGGTTGATCGACGGGTTGCGGTGAGACCGGCGGCAGCATCCGCACCGTTGCCGGAGCGAGTATTCCGAGCGTGCGCGGGAGGTCGCGGGCGCGATCGCGGACATGATCGAGTCCGGCGGAGCCGCGGACGCCGTGCCGCTGGCGCGGCGCGCGGTGGAGCGGGTCACCGCCGCCATGCTGCATATGGACGATTCCTCGGGCATCATCGGCGATGACCTGCGGATGCTGACAGCCCTGTACGCACGCGCCTGCCGAGCCGCTCCTCCGGACCCGACGCAACTCGCGGCCTGGCTGGTGACGTCGCGGCTCGATGGGCCGGGCTGGCCGGACATCGAGCTCGCCGACTTCGCTGACGCGCTCGGGCAGGCTGGGCTGGACGAGGTCGCCAGGCTCGTGACGAAACGCCGCACCGCCGCCGATCCTGACTCGTGGGCGGCCATCGGCATCAAGTTCCTGCGGCAGCAGCTGGCCGCGCTTTCGGGCGACGTCGACGCGCACGTCGCGGTGCTGGCCGAAAACCTGCATGGCGCCCGCCAGTACGGCGAGATCGTCACGGTGCTCCGCGACGCCGGGCGGGGCGCCGACGCGGAGCGATGGGCGCGCCGTGGCCTGGCCGAGGATCCTGCGAGTTACTGGGCCGACGGTTTGCGTGAGCAGCTCGCCGGGCTGCCGCTGGCGAGCGGGCGTGGGCGTCAGCCGGTGGGCCTCGTCGAAAACGGCGAGCGACCATGACGCGCGGCGGGAGATCACGGTGCGCGGCAAGGGCGGCAGGGCGCGGGTGGTCCGGATCGGCCACGAGGCGGCAAGGGCGCTGGACCGGTACCTCCGGGTCCGCTCTAAGCACGGCCCGGCTGCTCGGGCTGAGCGAGAAGACCGTCCGCGCCTGGGCTGCCGCGGGCGTCCTGGCCGTCGCCCGGCGCTCGCCCCGGATGCTGCTGGATGTGCGCAGCGTGCACGCGGTCAGTCACCTGGTCAGCGAGCTGCGGGCCGCCGGGCAGGGCCGGGACCTGCTCGATCAGGTGTGGCGCCGTCTTGAGGGCGCGGCGCTGCTGGATCGCGACGACCTGCGCGACAGCATGGCCCAGATGCGCCGCGGTGAGGGCCGCGTACTCCGCCCGATCCGCTCCGACGGCCCGCCGGACAGCCGCTAGAGTCCGGGGCGTGTCCACAGAAGTCATCGCCACGCCCCGCGCGGACCAGCAGATCGCCGGGCTGGACCCGCACCCATGCCAGGGCATTCGGCGAGTTCCTGGATGACCTGGCGGCCCGGGGCTGCCAGGCGCTCGGCTACCGGCTGAGCGGCCCTGCGCCCGTGGACCACATGTGCGTCAAGCACCTGCGAGATTCATTAAGGGTAGTCGTCGCGTCCGGGGGACAGCAGCGGGCCTGGATCTTGCTGGTCGGCCGCCACGAAGATCAGGACCCGGTCCTGAACGTCACGCCGAGCCATACCGGCTGCTCGGGGTACAGCCGCCGGACAGTGCCAGGCGGGACAAGCCGCCCGTGCTGCGACGAGAGCACGGACCTGCCGCCAGTTCTCGGCGCGGCCGTCACCGAGTTCGTCGACCGTGCGGCGAAGGTCCGCAGGACAAGGCGCCAGCCGGCATCGTTACCGGTATGCGACGCCGTCGTCGAGTAAGGGCATGGACAGGAGCTCGCGCTCTTCGTTACTTACCGTCGGCTCGCACCACAAAGTCGCGAAGTCATCAGGCATACGGGCACTGCGGTGTCACGTTCTGTCACAGGCCCCTGCAAGCTTGACGTACCGTATCCGCCCAATTGTCGGCAGCTCGGTAACCAGGATGACCGCCCAATGCCACGCTGAACCGGGTGATTTGTGCCCGGCCGTCCGGGCTGTCCGGCAGCGGTGTATCCGGGGCATTGCCGTCACCCGCGTCGTCTGGCGGGGGACCGGCTAATCTGATGGTGGTGACCGTTGAGCTGGCCCTGCTGTCGCGGGTTAGTTATGGCAGCCTGGAGATTACCGGCTCCCGGCTGCAGGGCCTGCTTGCGCTCCTGGCCGAGGATCCGCACGCGGGGTGCAGCACCTCCCGGCTGGTGGACGCGCTGTGGCCAGACGAGCAACCCGAGCACCCGTTCAAGGCCCTCCAGGTCCTTGTGTCACGGGCCCGGGCCCGGCTCGGCCCTGGGGTCATCGTCAGCACGCCGGGCGGATACCGCCTGTCGCTGCGCGAGGACCAGATCGATGCCTCCGCGATCCTGCTGAGCGCGTCCGGGAGTGAGAAGTGGTCCCGGGCCGGTGACGACCTGGGGGCGCTGCGGCATGCCGAGGCCGGGCTCGCGCTGTGCGAGGGCGCGGAGGGCTGGGACGCCGGGGACGGCGACCCGCTGTCCGCGCTGCGTGCGGCACGGGTTCCGGCCTACCGGTCGCTGCTGCGGGCCCGCGCGCTGGCGTTGTCCCGGCTGGGGCGGCGGGCCGAGGCGGCAGGGCCGCTGGGCGAGCTGATCCTGCGGTGCCCGCGGGATGAGGAGGTCCTGGCCGAACTGCTGCGCTGCGAGGCGGCGACGGCGGGGCCGGCGGCGGCCCTGGCCAGGTACGCCGGTTACCGGCAGCGGCTGCGCGACGAGCTCGGCAGCGACCCGGGCCCCGCGCTGCAGGGCGTGCACCAGGAGCTGCTGCAGGCCGGCGCGCCGGTGATCCGCCGCGGCGTCCGGCACGAGCCCAACCCGCTGCTCGGCCGGGACGACGACATCGCCGCCGTGGCCGCCCTGCTGCGCACGTCCCGGGTCACGTCGATCGTGGGCACCGGCGGGCTGGGCAAGACCCGTCTCGCGCACGCGGTCAGCGCCCAGGCGGAGCAGCGCGTCGTGCACGTCGTCGAGCTCGCGGGCGTCGCCGCGGGCGGCGACGTGACGGCCGCGGTCGCGTCCGCCCTCGGCGTCGGCGAGGAGGGCGGCAACCCGGTCAGCCGCCGCAGCGCCCCGCCGGGCAGGCCCGCCGGGATCGTGACCGCCCTGGGTGCCGGCCCCGCGCTGCTGGTGCTGGACAACTGCGAGCACGTCGTGCGCGGCGCCGCGGAGCTGGTGGGTGCCCTGGTGTCGCTGAGCAAGGACCTGCGCGTGCTGACCACCAGCCGGGCCCCGCTGGGTCTGTCGTCGGAGTCGGTGTACCTGCTGCCCGAGCTGGACCTGCCGACGACGGCCGAGCTGTTCGAGCAGCGGGCGCGGGCGGCCCGGCCCGATACCGACCTGCCCGCGCAGGCCGTGCGGGAGCTGTGCGGCCGCCTGGACGGGCTGCCGCTGGCGGCGGAACTGGCCGCCGCGCGGGTCCGGGTCATGTCGGTGGCCGAGATCGCCCGCCGCCTCGACGACAGGTTCGCGGTGCTGCGGGGCGGCGCGAGGGACGCACCGCAGCGGCACCGCACGCTGCACGCCGTGATCGGCTGGAGCTGGAACCTCCTGGACCCGGCCGGGCAGGCGGCCATGCGCGCCCTGTCGGTGTTCCCCGGCGGGTTCACCGCCGACGCCGCCCGGCACCTGCTCGGTGCCGACATCCTGCCGGTCCTGGAGCAGCTCGCCGATCAGTCGCTGCTCAAGGTCACCGACACCGCGCCGGGTGCCCGCTACCGGATGCTGGAGACCGTCCGGGAGTTCGCCGCGGCGCGCCGGGAGGACGCCGGCGAGACCGAGCGCGTGACCGGCCGGTTCCTCGCCTGGGCCCGTGACTTCGGCGTCGCCCACCACGACTCGGTGCTCACCGGCGACGACCTCCCGGCCTTCGAGCTGGTCCGGGCCGAGCAGGACAACCTGGTCCAGGCCTCGCGGCACGGGCTCGACCGCAGGGACGCCGGAACGGTCGCCGCGGTGTCGGCCGTGCTGGGCGGGCTGTGGTCGGCCGAGTCGAGTTTCGGCCGGCTGACCGCCCTGGCCGGGGACACGGCCCGGATCCTGCCGCCGTTCCGGCCGGAAACCGGCCTGGTCGAGGCCACCCGGACCAGCCTGGTGCTCGGCGCGGTGAGCGGTTTCCTGCTGGGGGGGCCGGGCCCGGCGCGGTTCCTGGTGGGCCTGCGGCGGCTGCCGCCCGCTCCGCCGGACACCTTCGCCCGGGCCGCGCAGGCCGTGCTGAACGCGCTGCACGGGCCGCCCGAGGCGGACTTCGCGGCCCTGGAGGCGCTGGGCCAGAGCGACCAGCCGCTGGTCGCGGGCATGGCCAACTACGTGGCCAGCTACGCCTGGGAGGAGGCGGGCGACCTGGACGGCGCGCTGGCGGCGGCGCGGCGGTCGCTCGCCGCGTTCGAGCGCCGCGGCAGCGCCTGGCTCCGGGCCGCCGCGCACGCCCGGATCGGCGAACTGTGCCTCCAGGTGGACGAGGCCGGTTCGGGCGACGAGGCGTTGCGTCACCTGAGCGCGGCGCTGTCGGTGGCCGAGGCGTTCGGGGCGTGGTCCACCGCGAACCGGGTGCGCGAGGCCATCGTGGGGGCCAACCTGCAGCGGGGCGCCTACGACGAGGCGGAACGCGAGCTGAAGCTGACAACGCCGCACGGCGCGGACGAGCCCTGGGATATGCCGATGTTCGACACCGCGATGCGCGCGGAGATCGCGCTCGGCCGCGGCGACGTCGATACCGGCCTGCACCTGTGGCGTACGGCCGCGGCGACGCTGCGGGACACCCAGCGCCCCGGACCCGGCGGCGACCTGTCCCGCCTGGATCCCTGGGCACTGCAGGTTCAGGCCATCGCCGTGGTCGCCCACGCGCACCACGGCCGGCTCGGCCTGGTCGCGGAGATCACCGGTGCGCTGCCCGCCGCGCTGTCAGCGCTGACCGCGGACCCGGGGCCGCCGCCCGGGACGCTCGCCGCCTCCTATGGCCTCGCCGTCTGCGCCTCGCTGCTGCTGGCCCTGGCCATGACCGACATCGACCGGGGCCAGCGCGCGGCGGACGCCGGCTTTGCGAGGTCGGGGGCGAGGATGATCGCGCTGGCCGAGCGCTTCGGCCTCAAGAACGGGCTCCAGCCGACCATGTACGCCGCGCGCGCCCGGCGGGCCGCGCAGGACGCCGACGGGCCGGCCTACGCCGACGCCGTGTCGTCGTACGCGGGCCTGGACCCGGACGGCCTGCGCGCCGCCGCCCGCGCCGCGCTGCGGGAACGGGCCCGCCTCAGCGGTTGAGGTCGCGCCGGGACAGGGCCCGCGCCCACAGGTACCCGGCCACCGCGAGGTGTTGTGGTTGTTCATCTGCAGGTCGGCGAAGTCGACGGGAGCCTGTCCGGCCGAACCCACGTTGACGATCCGTGCGGGAGCCTCGTTCTGGAGCGGCGGGATCAGCCGCCTGGTGAGTAGGCCGGAGCGAGGTAGCTGACGGCCAGCCGCAGTTCGTGACCGTCCGGGCTGAGTTGCCGCCTGCGATAGGGCGCTCTGCCCGCGCCGATCCCGGCGTTGTTGATCAGCAGTGCGATGGCGTTATGGTCGGCGGTTATCCGGTCTGCCAGCTCACGGACCTGGTCGAGTGAGGCCAGGTCGGCGAGCACGGCCTGGGCGGTACCGCCGGACTTGGGGATCTGGTTCACGACGGCGGCCGCGCACCTGGCGTCGCGGCCGTGCACGAGGACGTGCATCCCGTGGCCGGTGAGGGCGCCAGCGACCGCCCGGCCCAGGCCCGCGGTCGCACCGGTTGCCAGCGCGATTGGCGTGCCAGTCATCGGTTCTCCCGTTGGAGGTTTCATCAGCTCCTGTTGTATCGGTCAAGCTGGCTCCGCGACCTGACCGGTGCGCCCGTCTCGCAGCGGCATTGATGACTGATTGGCCTGAGGGGACACATCTTTAGGCGATCTTGCGGTGGTAGGTGGCCATGGCGAGGGCGTAGGCGACGATGAGGATGCCGAGGCACCAGGCGAGGGCGGTCCAGATGCTGGTGCTGACTGGCTGTTGTGCGAGCAGGTCGCGGATCGTGTTGATGATGGATGTCATGGGCTGGTTGTCGGCGAAGGCGCGTACTGGGCCGGGCATGGTGCGGGTGGGCACGAATGCCGAGCTGATGAACGGCAGGAAGATGAGCGGGTAGGCGTAGGCGCCCGCGCCCTCGGCGGTCTTCGCGGTCAGGCCGGCGATGACGGCGATCCAGGTCAGTGCCAGGGTGAGCAGGACGATGATTCCGGCGACGGCAAGCCAGGCCAGTACTCCCGCGCCGGAGCGGAATCCCATGGGGAGGGCGATGAGCACGACGATCACGAGCGAGATCAGGGTGGAGACCACTGAGGTCAGCACGTGCGCCCACAGCACGCTGGAGCGTGCGATCGGCAGGGACTGGAATCGCTCGAAGATCCCGTTGTGCATGTCCGTGTAGAGCCGGAGCGTGGTGTAGGAGATGCCCGTCGCGATCGTGATCAGCAGGATTCCGGGCAGCTGGTAGTTCACGTAATGCCCGGGTCCCTGCCCGGTGTTGATCGCGCCGCCGAACACGTACCTGAACAGCAGCATGAGGGCGATCGGCATGATCGAGACCGTGATAATGGTGTCCGGGCTGCGCGTGATGTGGCGCATGGTCCGGCCCAGCAAGACGGCGGTGTCGCCGAAGAAGTGCGTGGTCATCGTTGTTCCTTAGCTGTCCGTGCCGTCGGCGCTGGCCGTGCTGTCGTTGCTGCCGGTGCGGTCGTTGCCGGTGATGGCGAGGAAGATGTCTTCGAGGGTCGGCTGTTTCTTGACGTACTCGACTGTGGCGGGCGGGAGGAGCTGTCTCAGTTCGGCGAGGGTGCCGTTGGCGATGATCCGTCCCTGGTGCAGGATCGCGATCCGGTCGGCGAGCTGTTCGGCCTCGTCCAGATACTGTGTGGTGAGCAGCACCGTGGTGCCCCGCCCGGCGAGCTGTCTGACGCTGTTCCACACCTCGGCGCGAGACTGAGGGTCGAGCCCGGTGGTCGGTTCGTCCAGGAAGATCACCGGCGCATTCCCGATGAGGCTCATGGCGATGTCCAGGCGGCGGCGCATGCCCCCGGAATACGTCGCCACCCGTCGCTGCGCCGCGTCGGTGAGCTGGAAGCGGGCCAGCATGTCATCCGCGATCGTGCCCGGGTTCTTGAGGTGCCGCAACCGGGCCACCAGCACCAGGTTCTCCCGCCCGGTGAGGATTTCGTCCACGGCCGCGAACTGCCCGGTGAGGCTGATGGACTCCCGCACGTTCGCCGGCTGCGTGGCGACGTCGAAGCCATCGACGGTGGAAGTCCCCGCGTCGGGCTTGAGCAGCGTGGACAGGATGTTCACGACCGTGGTCTTGCCCGCGCCGTTAGAGCCGAGCAGGGCGAAGATGCTGCCCCGCGCCACGTCGAAGTCCACGCCGCGCAGCGCGCGCAGCTTCTTGTACGACTTCTCCAGGCCCCGCACCTGGATCGCCTGGACCGGCTGTGCTGTCACCGGTTGTGCCGTCATCGGGATATCCCTTCACTTCCGGTGTCTTCGCCGCCGGCGCGCTCGATGGCGCTGGCCAGCCGTCGTAGCCCGGTCGCGGCGATCACCGGCCGGGATTGGTTGATGATCATGGTTGCCCTTCTTCTCCAGTGCCGGAAGCGAGTCGGGAGCGGTGGATGGTGATGTCGCCGTAGGAGGTGCGGGCGCGCACCTCGACGGTCTCGTCGGCCTCTTCGGGCCGGGTGGCGCTCTCCAGCAGGTTGCGTACGTGCCCGAATCCGGTGTTCACCGCCAGCCTGGCGGCAGTGCCCTCGGCGATGCCGATCTCCAGGTCCCCCATGGCGGTCTCGAGCACGACCGAACCGCGGGCCACCTCGCCGAGGCGGATGCTGCCGTTGGATGTCTTCGCGTCAACACCCGCACCCGCCCGGTCGACGCAGACGCCGCCGTTGGCCGCGCGCACCCGCACGTCGCCGGTGACCGCGTCGATCGTGGTGTCGCCGTTGGAGTTCTCGACCACCGCGGTGCCCTCGGCCTCGCCGATCTGGACCTTGCCGGAGCCGGTGGAGATCTCGGCGCTGCCCGTGATGCCGTCGGCGGTGACGTGACCGGCCGACGTGTCCAGGCGCCGCGGGCCGGTTCGTTCGAGCCAGAAGTTCCCGGCCGAGGTCTTGAGCCTGCACTCGCCGAGCCGGCCGGCACAGCGGATGTCGCCCATCTGCGTCTCAGCGGACACCTGGGAACCGCTAGGCAGTTCGATGGACACGTCGACCGACCTGGTCTTGCGGGAGAAGTCGAAAGCGTGCGCCTTCGGCCCGGTGACCCGGAGCATGCCGTTGGCGTAGTCGACACGGACCTGCTGAGCGGCTTTCACGTCGGACTCGTCGGCTTCGTCGCTCGGGCGGACCTCGACAACGGTGTCGGTCCGGTCGCTCGCGGCGATCCGCACGTCGCCGGTGCCGAGTTCGAGCGTGACGGAAATCGGTCCGGGCGTCCGCGTCTTGTAATTTGGCATGGTTGTCCCTCCATCATGGGTTGGTGAGCCGTCCCCGCAGGCCGGGGAGCGTGGACATGATCTGCACGGTCACGGTCTTGGCGGCGCCGTTGGGACCCAGCAGCGAGAACGTTGTTCCCGCGCCGACCTCCAGGTCGATGCCGTCAAGGACGGTTTTGCCGCCGAATGACTTGCGCAGCCCGGTGGCCGTGATCGCGCTGGCCATGCTTCTCCTTTCGCCATCACCGCGGCCGGGCGCCGCGACCACGTCGAAGGTGCACGCAGCGGGATTCATCGCGGTTTCACGGCGGTTTCATGCGCTGGCTCGGGTGCCCGGCGATCCGTACCGCACGAATAGTGGGCCCACGCCAGGTGCCTCATCCCTGGCCTGTGGCAGGCTGACGCCACAGGGCCAGCTACCCGCCGGCTTGCCGGCAGCGGCGCGGTCCGGCTGGAGGCCTTCGGCCCGGTGCGCGTGACTGCCGCGGTCAAGGATGACCCCGAACGGGTCGCACTGCAGCTCGCGGAGGCCGTCCTCACCCCAGACCTGTTCGGGAGCGCGTTGCGGCGATCCGCGCGCTGCGGGACTACACCCGGGCCCGCACCCGGCTGACCCAGGAACGGACCCGCTGCTTCCAGCGCTAGAGGGCGCCTTGATCAAGCTGTCCAGCGTGGCCAGCAAGCTGACCACCGAATCAGCCAAGGACATGATCAAGGCCATGATCGCCGGGGAAGGCGACCCGCACAAACTGGCCGCCCTGGCCCGCACCCGGATGAAAGCCAAGCACGACGACCTCGTCGAGGCCCTGGCCGGCATGTTCGATGACCACCACGGCGAACTCGCCCAGATCCTGCTGGACCAGGCCGCGTTCTGGATAACGCCCGCCGCACGACCCAGAGCAGGCAGCCGTATCCGGTTGCATGCTCCGGGTCAGCGCGCCGGCCCGCGGGGTTCGGCGCCGCAGGGTCCATCGCCGGTCAACCCAGAGTCTTGCCAGCAGGGCGGTCACTATCCGTTATTCCCGTGGGTGCTGAGACGCGCATACTCCCGCCGTTATGGGCGGCGACCTGATCGTCGGGCTTGGCCGTCCGAGCAGCACCCGAACGGATATTCGGTGTCGACGTTGCTGGGTGGTATGAGCTGCTTCGATTCGGAGGGCAGCCTAGTGCGGGCAGGTCGTGCGCGGGTTCACACGATGAACACGGGAGGGCCGCGGCGGGCTGAGGGGATCGCGGCGGCAGCTCGACAAGGGCGGACTTGCTCCCGAGCGCCGAACTCGCAGGCAACGTGCAGCTGTGGGAGTAGATCGGCGATGACGCAGCGACGAGCTTCAGCTACTAAACCGCTTCCGGCTTCATCACGATCACCACGTTCTGGCAGAACAGCCCGCAGTAGGGCCGGGCCTCGCCGGTGACATCTGCAGGCACGCGTCACGTCCTTCCGCTAGCCTCGCCCGCCTGCGATGAGGCTGGCCTCGGGGGCATGCAACAGCCTCGTCATGGCCACGACGCCGAGCAGTGGCCCGGGAGCAAGGACAGTAAATGCCCAGGTCCATCCGACGGCCTGCTGCACGACCGGTATCAGCCAGATGGTCACCACGGTCAGCGCGAAGCCCGTCGCCAGCTGCAAGGTGACCGCGGTGCCCGCGTAGCGCTGCTCGCTCGTCTCGGTCACGATGCTGGAGAACTGAGCCGAATCGGCAACCACCCAAAAGCCCCAGAACACCCCCACAGCGATCATCGGCACGATGCCGAGACGCGCGACCGGGCCTATCAGCACACAGCACATGCCCGACAACGCCATCGCCAGCCGGGTCAGCCGGGTACGGCCCCACCGATCCCCGAGAACGCCGCCGACCCAGCAGCCAACCGCGCCGCTGCCGATGATGGCGAACGCGGCGAACGCAGCGTCCCGCGTGGAATTGGCAGCGCCATTCATGGCGAAGGCCGCATGGCTGAAGGCAAAGATCCAGGCCCACATGGCATACAACTCCCACTGGTGCCCGAAGTAGCCGAGGACCGCGAGGCGGACGGCACGGTTACGCATCACCGAGGCTGTCTGCCGGGGATCAAAGACCGCCTTCGGGAACGGGAATGGCCCATCGGCCGCCAGGTACCGGGCTGTCAGACCGCCCAGGACCGTCAGCACCGACGTCGCGGCAATGACGGTATGCCAGTCCGCACCCCCAATTCCATTGAGAAACTGTGGTGCCGCCGAGCCCAGGGTCAGCGCCCCAACCATGATGCCCAGTGCGGTGCCGCGGCCGACCCGGAACCACGTGGACATCGCCTTGAGCCCCGGCGGATACACCCCAGCCAGGAACGCCCCGGTAAGGAACCGCAAGCCGATGGCCGGGCCGGCCGAGTGCGCCCCGATCAGCAGCACGTTGACGGCTGCGGCGCCCAGCGCGCCTAGCAGCATAAGCGTGCGGGCTGGAATGATGTCGACCAGATTGAAGAACGCGGACACCAGCGCGCCGACGACGAACCCCACCTGAACGGCAATTGTGAGGAAGCTTGCCTGGACCGTCGTCAGCGTCCAGGCCGTGCGCAGCTGCGGCAGGACCGCTGTCGCGGAGAACCACGTGGTCATCGCGAGCAGCATGGCCGAGGCGAGCAGAAGGAGGGCATGCCTGCTGCCCGGCACCGGCCCATGCGAAGCGGCCAGCGAGGCCGACCGCAGCCCGGCGCCCCTCGCCAGCCTGACGGGATGCTCTTGGCCGGCGGACCTCACAGCACCACTGATTCCCTAATCCGGTAGAACGCCGACCTGGCGTAACGGGTGCCAGATCGAACCGCTAACTTAAGCACGCACCCCTGCGATGACCCACGTCCCCTCTTGCTAACAAAACCTTCGATGGCTGTCCAGGCTGGCTCATCGCCTCGTGGCAGCTGTCACTGGCTAGCATCATGGAACCGCCGGAGGTCCGCCGACGAGAGGATGCTGGCCGGTGTGGTCGGCGGCATAGCCCGGTACCTGGACGCCGACGTCACGCTGGTTCGCGTCATCATCGCTGTGCTAGCCCTGTTCACCGGGGCCGGCGTGGCCCTCTACATCGCCGCCTGGCTACTCATCCCTGAGGACGGCGAAGACCAGCCGGTCGCCGCGGCCTGGATCGCCGGCCGCCAGAACCGCCCCCGCTAACCCCTGTCACAGATTAGCCCGACGTAAACGGAGACCGATCGTTCACCTAAGGCCGGACTGTGGGGGCCGGATGACGGGAGACTGTCACGTCCGGTCCTGAGAGCGGCGGGGGGTGAGACTCCCCCCGCCGACTCACCCGACTCCGGAACGCTGGCTCGCTCTGCTCGTAGTCATGCATAAAGAACATTCGGTGCGCTTCGTCTGGCTGGGCGCAGCCAGCCCGGAAGGTTGGGTTCGGCGACGTCCCGCTCGATCGAGTGGCCCGCTATCGCCGCCATCTCTGCGTTACCGACGCTACCGGCGAGGTGGCGGTGATCCGCCGCTGTTCTGGCTGATCGGATCTCCTGGCGCTCTTCCTCGCTCGTGCCGCCCCACACCCCACGCGTCCTGCCCGGTTTCGAGGGCGTAGCTGAGGCAGTCGATGCGCACCGGGCAGCGCGCGCAGACGGCTTTTGCCTGTGCTGTCTGCTGCAGCGCGGGACCCGAGGTAGCGACGGGGAAAAACAGGTCGGGGTCGCTGTCCTGGCAGGCGCCCCGTGATGCCCAGCCAGCTGAAGCCGCCCGGACAGCCGCGGCCTGGCCGTGCGGGTCGCCGGTGAGCCGGGCACGGGCCGGCGGCCACAAAGCCGCGTCCTCGGCGGCGAGGTGGAAGTCCGGTTGATCGCGGAACGCGACCCGACGGGCCCGGGCCGCGGCGCGGCTGGCCGTGATGTGCACCAGCTCGTCCAGGTCGCGGCGCAGCGCGTCCTGGATCGCGGTCATCAGCGTCCAGTCGGACCGGCCGTTGAGCTGGATGGTGGTGGCTGAGGCCATAGTTGTCCTCTTTCGGCTGGCCCGGAAAAGGAACTGGTGGGGTCACGGCGGCTTGTAGAACATCGCCGATCAGGTGTGCCCGGCGGGATCTGCGGGCCCCCGGCCGCGGCAGGCGCTGCAGGCCACGGTCAGGCCTTCCACAGGCCCCGCAGACGGTAGCGCGGCTCCCAGAGGAGCCGGCTGATCACCCGGACTGGGGCGGGCAGCGCGGCCAGGAACCGCTGCTGCCCGTCGGGTGCAGCGCCGTCGAGGATCCACGGGACGTAGATAGCCGCGCCCTTGACGCCCTGGCGGCGGCGCATCTCGCCGGCGAAGGCGCGCCAGTCCGCTGGCCTGCATACCGACTGGATGAGGGGGAGCGCGGCATCCTCCTCGTGCTTCAGGTGCCACGTCAGTGCGGACGCGAGCTCGGCGGCAGGCGCGGCGAGGTTGCCGACCGAGTCGGCCAGAGCGCCGTCGACGGCGGCGAGCAGCGGGTCGATCTGGGCGTGTTCTGCCTCCATCTCGTCTAGCAGGGCGAGGCCGGCGGGCCGGCCCGCTGCCGCGCGGCGAACGCGAGGCCACAGGTGGGTGTCCTCGACGCTGTGGTGCAGCAGGAGCTGGGCCTTGAAGTTCTCCCAGCCCGCGCGGACCCCCGGGCCGTGAGCCGTCCCGGCGGCCGACGCCACCGTGAAGCGGCCCAGGTCGCGCCGGAAGGCATCGTGGGTCACGTACATCATGGTGAAGTCGATCGCTTCCCCTGTGCGATCGGCCGTGTCCTTGGTCGTCATGTCTTTCCTCCTGGTCAGCTTGCGATTCCGATGGCATGCCCGATGGTTTCGGGCTGGCCGGGGACGCGGAGCATGAGGTGGGCGACGTCGGCGCGGGGGACGGACAGGCCGCCTTTGAGGTTCTGCCCGTAGGCGGTGCGGTAGGTGCCGGTCAGTGGCTTGCCGGTGAGTTGTGGCGGCCGGATGACGGTCCAGTCCAGCCCGCTTTCGGCAAGGATGTCTTCCATCTGCGCCAGGTCGGCGAAGACCTTGCCGAGCCTGGCGTTTGCGATGTGGCTGAGCAGGTGCCGCATGAAAAATCCGTCACCCGGGTCGTGTTTCGGCGGGCGGGGGCGGCTGGGCGTGGGCACGGTGCCAACCGGCGCGGCGCTGACCGCGACGATGCGCCGCACGCCGGTGGCCTTCATCGCCGCGACGACCGCGGGCGTGCCCTGGGACGCGATTCCGGCGTCAGAGTTCGAGTGCGGGCCAAGGCCGGAGAGCACCGCGTCGGCTCCGGCGATTGCGGATTCCAGCGCTGCCGGATCGGGCGCGGCCAGGTCGGCGGTGACGGCGCGCACCTGCCGGGACAGCTTGCCCGGGTTGCGTACCACGGCGGTGACGTCGTGACCCGCGGCGACGGCCTGCTCGAGAAGTTCCCGGCCGACACCGCCGGTCGCCGCGATGATCGTGAGTTTCATGGTTCTCTCCAGGTGAATAGCGAGTTGCTTGGTCTGGGTCTGGTTGCAGGTGGTTCAGAACCGGGCCTCGCCGAGGTCGGCGCGCTGTATCCGGATCGCCGCGATCGTGATGATCAGGGCGAGCAGCATGACCCCGGCTGCGACGAGGAAGGCCCGGGAGAAGCCGGTGGCCAGGGCGTGGTGGTAGATCGCGGTGAGCGCGGCCTGGCTGGGGCGCGCCGGGTGGCCGGCCCGGGCGGCGGTAGTGGCGTGGGCGGTCGTGGCCCCGATGCTGTTGGCGACGACCGTCCAGGCGACGGTGCCGAGCACGGCGAGCCCGATAGAGCCGCCGGCCTGCTGGCCGGTGTTGCGCAGGCTGGCCGCGACCCCGGACTCCTCGTCCCGGACCCGGGACATGGCGACGAGCGTGAGCGGCACGAACAGCAGGCCCAGGCCGGCGGCGATGATCAGCATCGGGCCCAGCACCGCGCCGGCGTAGCTGCTGTGCTCGCTGATCCGCGACAGCCAGTACAGGCCGCCGGCGACGGCCGGGGAGCCGGCCAGCAGCAGCGGCCGGGCGCCGACCCGCGCGACGAGCTGGGCGGCGGCGCCGGATGCCACCATGATGGCGGCGGTCAGCGGCAGGTAGGCGACGCCGGTTTTCAGCGCGGAATACCCCCAGACGGACTGCATGAACACGGTCAGGAAGAAGAACATGCCGAAGATGACGGTGCCAACGCACAGCATGATCAGGTTCGCGCCGGTCCGGTCGCGGTCGCGGAGCAGGCGTAGCGGCAGCAGCGGATTCTTGCTGCGGGCCTCGATGACCGCGAACGCGGCGAGCAGTACCACCGATGCCGCCAGCGAGGCCACGACCTTGGCATCGGCCCAGTGCGAGACCCCGTCCGGGGTGGTGGCCGCGTTCGACAGGCCATAGACCAGGGCGGCGAGCCCGCCGCTGGCAGTGATCGCGCCGGGCAGGTCGAACCGGCCTCGCTGCCGCTGCGCCTCGCCGAGCACCCGCGGCGCGGCGAGGGCTGCCGCCAGGCCGATCGGCACATTGACGAACAGCACCCACCGCCAGGACGCGTAGGTGGTGAGCACGCCTCCGGCGATCAGGCCGACGGCGCCGCCGGCGACGCTCATCGCGGCGTACACTCCCATCGCCCTGTTCCGGGGCTTGCCTTCCGGAAAGGTTGTCGCGATCAGCGCGAGCGCAGTCGCCGCGATGATCGCGGCGCCGGCTCCCTGGACGGCGCGGGCCGCGAGCAGCCACGCTTGGGAGGTGGCGAACCCGCCGGCCAGCGACGCGGCGCTGAATAGCAGCAGCCCAGCTATGAACACCTTGCGGCGCCCGAGCAGGTCTCCGGCCCGGCCGGCGAGCAGCAGCAGCCCGCCGAAGGCCAGTGCGTAGGCGGTGACCACCCACTCCAGGCCGGAGCCGGAAAAGCCGAGCGCCCGCTGGATGTGCGGCAGCGCGACGTTGACGATGGTCGCGTCCAGCACCACCATCAGCTGCGCGGTGGCGATGACGAGAAGGGCCAGGCCGAGCCGGGCGCCGGCGGTGCCAGCCGCGTCGGCGCCCGGCGCGGCTGTCCGCCTGGTTATCGATTGTGCCTGGGACACGAGGGTTTCTCCTGGAGGTTCGGGTTGTATCTATTTCTGTTCCGAGCGGGATGCGCTGCTGGCGTGCCAGCGGGCATGGTGGGGCCGGTACCAAGCCGATACGAGAACGGGCCCCGGTGTCGTCACGGAAGCCGGTGAAATGAGGAAGGTGCGTTCAGTTATCGCTGGCACGGCTGGGCTGCTGCGGCGGCTTCTCTGGTGGCGCGTGCTGTCCCGGTGCCGCTCCTTGCCGATGCCGCTCCTTGCCGGTGCCGTCGGCATCGCCGCGTACCAGCTCGCGCTGCTGCCGCGCCCGGCCACCAAAACCGGACCGGCTGGGTTACCTGCGGGCAGGACAGAAAGCGCGGCGCGCCGGGCGATGGGCCCGTGACCGGCTAGGTCAGGGCATGCGAGGAGTCCGCCAGGGTGCCTGAGATGCGGCTGACCGGGGTGCGGGCGGCACGGGCGGAAGTTGCAGGGCACGGCCGGAGAGGGCAGCGGGCCCGCGTCACGGCGGCGCCGGGCTGTTGATTGCCTCCGTCTCGGCGTCCGGGAGGGTCAGCAGCTCTACGCGCCTGTGGATGCCAAGCTTCTGGTAGACGTGCCGCAGGTGGGTTTCCACCGTATTGACGGTCAGGTACAGCTGCCCGGCGATCTCCCGGTTGGTCTTTCCGGCCCTGGCCAGGCGGGCCACCGCGGCCTCCTGGGGGGTGAGCTGGCCGGGCGGGGTGGTCCCGGCGCGCCCGCCTGCGCGGCGCCATTCCACCCGGGCCCGCTCGGCGTGCCAGCCGGCGCCGCAGCTCTCGGCCAGCCGTAGCGCCTCGGCGAGCGCCTGCCTGGCTTGGCGGGTGTCGCCCTGGCGGTACACGAACGCGCCGTAATCGGTGAGCACCTGGGCTCTGGCGAGCGGGATGGGCATCTCCTCCTGGAGGGCGAGCGCCTCGGCGTAGCGGTGGCGCGCTGTTTCCGGGTCGTCGTTGCGCTCGGCCAGGGCCGCCCGGCCCGCGGCCACGACGACCTTCGGCCACCGGGCGGGCAGGGCCCCAGCGGCCGGCGCCAGCCAGTCGATAAGGCGCCCGGCGTCTGCCTCCCGCCCGCTGGCCAGGTAGGCGGTGATCGCATCGCCCGCCCACGGGACCGTGCCCGGATCGCGCACCTCCAGCGCATCGGCGATCTCACCTAGCGCGCTGAACGTGGCGCACGCGCTGTCCAGGTCGCCGCGGCGCAGGGCGAGGGTTCCGCGCGGCAGGTAACTCGCCATCACCGCGTATCCCAGGCTGTCCCCGCCGCCCGCGGCGGCTTCCGCGCGGGCGCACCAGTTCTCTGCCTCGTCCAGCCGGCCGAGATCGAGGAGGACCATGGCTCTGGCGGCGGCCGCATTGGGAGTCATCACCGGTACCAGATCCGCGGCCTCGAGCAGGCGCGCGGACAGAGCAAGCGCCTCGTCCAGCTGGCCGAGCCGCCACCTGAGCGTGGTCCGGTAGTACAGGGCCTGCGCCACGGCCATCGGATCCGAGCGCCGCTCGGCGGCCACGAGGATGCTGTCCAGGAGCCGCTGCGCGTCGCCGAAGCGCTCAGCCGACAGGGCCAGGGAGGCGTAGTGCGCGACCGGATCCCACCATGGCGTGCCCGCCGGCCGCCAGGAGGGCGCGGTCGCTGCGCTGCGGGCAGCGGCTTCGGCGACCTCGAGCCCGGCGGGGTCACCGGAAAAATAGGTGCCCACCGCCCAGACCGCCGCGGCGGCGGCACGTACCGGGGCGCTGGCCTCAGCGGCCAGCTCACGGGCCCGGACGGCCAGGGGCGCGGCCCGTTTCCAGCCGTAGGTCACCATGACCTGGGCGGCGTGGTCGACCATGGCACCGGCGGTGAGGTCGCGGCGGCCCGGGCCCGCCAGCCGCTGTGCCTCTTCCATGGCGGCCTCGGCCTCGGCGATCCGGCCCGCGTACATCCGGGCCTGGGACAGCTGGCCGAGGATGGCCAGCCGCGTGTCGCCGGGCAGGCCGGCCCGCGCAAGAAGTTCTTCATAACGGGCTACCCCCGCCGCGTGGTCGCCGCCAGCGATCAGCGCCCGGCCCAGGTCGAAAACAAGCTCGGCCGGCGCGGCCGGGCCGGCCAGCTCCACGGCCGCCTGCAGGTGGCGCCGGGCCGCGCCCACCGCCCCGGCCCGCAGCGCCTCCCTCCCGGCCCGGGCCACGACGTCCAGGGCCTCGCGGTCCCCGGCGAGCCGGGCTGCCACCGCGTGGCCGGCCGCCTCGGCCGGGTTGACACCGCGGGCCGCCAGGGCGCGAAACGCCGCCTCGTGCAGCTGCGCCCGGACGGGGGCGGCCAGCTCATACACGGCCTGGCGGACGAGTTCATGGCTGAATTCCGCCCAGCCCTCACCGGCGTCGCGGCCCAGCCCGGCAGCGGCGAACGCTTCTTGCGCCGCTGCCGCATCCGCGGCCGCCAGCCCAGCGACCTGGGCCGCCACCTCGGGGCGGAAACGCCGCCCCAGCACCGCGGCAGCCCGCAGGTAGCGCTGCGCCGGCTCCTCTTGGCCGGCCAGGTGAGACAACAGCAGCCGGCGCGCCCACGACGTGCCGGCCGGTGACTGCCGCTCCGGGATGCCCTGGCCGGCCCGCATCGCGGCAGCGACGTAGTCCAGCAGCAGCGGGTTCCCGGCGCACAAAGCCGCCGCCCGCTCCAGCTCCCCGGTGGCCGGACCGGCCGTACCCGCCTGCTGGATGAGGATCGACCGTGCTGCCTCCTGGCTGAGCGGCGCCAGGTGCTGCACGGCGGCCAGCTGGCGGGCGGCCAGCTCCTCGCCCGCGCGCAGCGCCTCCGGTGGCCAGGGCCGGGCCGTGACCAGCACCGCCACCGGCATTGCCGCGATCCGCCGGCAGATCAGGCGCAGCAGCGTCAGCGAGTCCGGGTCGGCCCAGTGCGCGTCCTCAAGCGCGAGGAACAACGGCTCGGCGGCGGCCACGCGCAGGCGGGCCAGAACGGCGTAAAAATAATCCGCAGGAGCCGGGGCCGAGCCGCGGTCCGCCGGATCGGTGAGCCCGGCAGGGCCGCCCAGCAAGACCTCGAGCGCCTGGCTGATCAGGCCGAACGGCAGGGCCGCCTCAGCCACGTCCGCCCTGCCGATCCCGGCCTTGAACCGGCCCCGGGCGATAGCCACCGCATGTTCCAGGACTGTCGTCTTCCCGAGCCCGGCCTCGCCAGCCACGAACAACGCCCCGCCCCGGCCCGCAAACGCGTCCCCGATCAGGCCGCGTACCGCCTCCATGACGGCATCCCGCTCGACCATGACTGCGGCCATCTGCTTCACCACCCGCTGCGGGTCTTCAGGTGACCATCGTCTCACCAGGCGCCACGGCCGCCGGCGCGCAATGACCCGCGGACCGCGATCACGGCGACGCCTCGCATGATGCCCGCCGTGCCGTCGGAACCCATCTAGTCTGGCTCTGCGGCCCGCTGAACACCGCCACGCGCTGCCGGCCCGCGTCAGAACCACTGGGGTGCCGCCGGAACTGCACGGAGGCCGCCGCTGCGCTGGTTTGCGTCCGGACCAGACGCCTGACCGGGCCGAAGACATGCGCTGATCTCACCGGGACCTGGGACGACATCGCGCGCCCGTCGCTTCACGCTGGCAGGAACTCGTAGGTAATGGGCCCGCCACATAGTGACTAGCCGAGGTGATGACAGATGATGCGCGTCCCTATCCAGAGGGCCGCGCAAGCCTCAAGGCCGCCCCGCCGCTGGAAAGCGGCTACGGCCCGTCCGTGTCGGAGTCGGCCTTCCACGCGCCCTCGTAGGAGGCGAGATGACGGAGCTGCTCGCGCGGCCACTGATGCCCGGCCGGCTTGAGGACCAGCCGCGCGGCATCAGCCCCGGTGCCCGGATGCGCTGTCGGCGGATCGCGCCGGCGCAAGAGCTGTGGCTAGCCATCCCGAGCAAGGATGGAGCATGCTTTGCAGCGGCGTCGTGTCGTTTGACGACGGCGGGGCACTGCCGCCCGGCGGCACCGCCGTTCCCCCCTGCGCTGACATGCGCCCGCGTGGTCGTCCCGGCCGCCTGAGCATGAGAAGGCGCCTCGCCTGCGGCCCGCGGTGCCTTCGGACCCCGTCCAGCCCTGCGGCCCGCTTACCACCGGCGCGCAGTCGGCCTCGTCACAACCGCCGCGATGCGGCCGGAACTGCGCCGACACGGCCGCTGTGATGGTTTGCACCCGGGCCAGGCGGCTGACCGGGCCGAGGAGGTGCACCGCGAGCCCGAAGGCCGCGCCCGGCTGGCCGAGGCGGGGGTGACCCCGGTCCAGGCCGATGTGCTCAACTGGTGCGGCCTGAGCCAGGCGCTCGAAGGCCAGCAGGCCGACGCGGTCATCGCCGAGCTCACTGCACTGAAGAGGACCCCCCCTCCGGCACCAGGACATGGCCGCCACCAACCGGCTGCAGACCGAGGGCACTGCCAACCTGCTGGCCGCCGCAGCGCAGCTGGGTGCCCGGCGGTTCATCACCCAGTCGATGGTGCTCGGCTACGGGTTTGGCGACTGGGCCGGTCGGGTGCTGACCGAGGCCGACCCGTTCGCCCCGCCCAGCAACGGCCGCTTCGAGGCCTACCTCGCCGCCCTGCGCGCCAACGAGGAGCAGGTACTCGCCGCCCCCGGCGTTTGATGGCATCGCGCTGCGCTACGGCCAGTTGTACGGGCCTGGGCCAGCCAGCGACGCCCTGGTAGCCGCGCTGCGCCGACGGCGGCTGCCGGTGACCCGCACCTCCGCGGCCGTGCCGTGGGTCTACATCGACGACGCCGCCTCGGTCACGGTCGCCGCGCTGGAACTCGGCGAGCGCGGCACCGCCTACAACATTGCCGACGACGAGCCAGTTAGCATGTCGGCAATGCTGACCGCCTTGGCGGCCGCGGTAGGCGCGCCCCGCCCCTGGGCCGTGCCGGGCTGGCTGCTCACCGCCACGCCGTTCGCAAGGGCGGTCGTGGCCGGGGGCTGCGGGTCTCCAAGGCCAAGGCCAAGGCCGAGCTCGGCTGGGAGCTGCAGGCACCCACCTACCGGGACGGACTCCGGCTCATGGGCCGTCACTACCGGCCATGAGCCAACCTCACCGCCGAGCCCGGCAGATCGCCGCCGCAGAGCCGGATTCCCTGACTTCAACACAATCCTGCCGGAACAGCGCCGGCCGCCGAGCCGCGACCCAGCATGGCCGACCTCGAAGCAATCTGACGTCGTATCCGGGCGAACTTCCTGACTGCTACCGAGCCTGACGCCGACTTAAAGCCACCGTGATCCAGCGGTACCGGTCGCGGCTTATCCGCCGGGTGACCGCGTCAAGGGAGTTGTTCCTGTTCTGATTGACCTGCAGCAAGGGCAGACCGCGAGCTTCGTTCAGTCCGAAGCGGCACCCTATGACCTCCCGGCGCCGGTAGATGAGGCCGAGGTGGCTGAGTTCGATGCCACGCTGCGCTGGCGGCGGTCGTGGATCGCCCAGTCCCGCTATCGGGCGGCGCTGGCGGGAAATGGTGCACCGCTCGGAGCGCCCATCACACTTACAAGGCGCATTGACCCGCGGGACCGCGGTGAGTCACTGCGACGCCTCGCCTGCGGCCCGCCGTGCCTTCGGACCCGATCCGGCCCTGCGGCCCGCTGATCACCGCTGTGCGCCGCCGACGGTGCGTCAGAACCGCTGGGATACGGCCGGAACAGCGCGGAAACGGCCGCCGTGATCGTCTGCGTCCCCGGACCGGGCCCTGACCGCGCCCAAGAGGTGCGCTGATCTCACCGGGAGCCGGGACGACACCGCGCGGCCGCCGCTGCAAGCTAGCAGGGGCCGGCAGTCAAAGGGGCTGCCACATCCTGACTGGCCGAGGTGATGAGAGATGAAGAGCGTCCGTGGTGAATCTGGTCCATGCGGGGGTGGCGTGCGGGTGTCCGTGGAGCGGGAGAAGGTTCGTTTCGCCAGTGGCGGCACCGAGTGTGCCGCCTGGCACTATCCGGGAACCAACGGCGCCTGCGTGATCATGGCCGGCGGCGGCGCGGTGACCAAGGAGCCGGGCACCGACCTGTTCGCCAGGCGGTTCAACGATGCCGGGTTCGCTGTCCTGGCCTTCGACTATCGCTGTCTTGGGGAGAGCGGCGGTCAGCCGCGCCAGGTCGTCCGCATCAGGGAGCAGCTTGCCGACTGGCAGGCCGCGATCGGGTTCGCTCCGACGCTGCCGGGAGTCGACCCGGCCAGGCTCGCGGTCTGGGGCTTCTCCCTGTCCGGGGGTCACGTCTTCCGCGTCGCGGCGCGCAACCCGCAGCTGGCGGCGGCGATCGCGCAGACTTCGCTCGCCGATGGTGCGGTTGCTACGAGCAAGGCGGCGCGCCACCAAACGCCGCTCGCGATGCTGCGTTTCACTGGCAGGGGTGTCCTTGATGCCGTCGGCGGTCTCGTGGGCCGGCCGCCCCTTCTGGTGCCGCTGGCCGCCGAGCCGGGGACCGTCGCGATGCTCACCACGCCGGACGGCCTCGACGGCGACAGAGCGCTCAACCCGGACAACAGGTACCCGGACTGGCAGCAGGCGATAGCCGCTCGCTCGGCGCTCCGCATCACGCTCTACCGGCCCGGCCGCTACGCGTCCCGGGCGCGGTGCCCGCTGCTCGTCCTCGTCTGCGACCAGGATCAGTCAGCGCTTGCCGGGCCCGCCGCCGACGCGGCGAAACGCGCTCCCCGGGGAGAGCTTGTCCGGATGCCCGGGGGGCATTACGAGCCGTTCCTGGGCGGGCATGAGCAGGCCGCCGGGGCCGAGCTGTCCTTCTTGCGCCGGCACCTGCTCGATCCTTCGCGCGCGGGTCGCCCCGCCCTCGCCGCCGCGGATTCCGCGCTGCACCGAGGCGGGCGGGCGTGAGGGAGATCGAGCTGTCCGCCGGGACAATCGAATACACCGACACCGGCAGCGGCGGCCCCGCGATGGTGCTGTTGCACGGGCTGATGATGGATTCCTCGCTGTGGGACGGGCCGGTCGCCGAGCTGTCCGCCGACCACCGGTGCGTGGCGCCGACGCTGCCGCTAGGGGCGCATCGCCGGCCGATGCACGCCGGTGCTGACCTGTCGCTGCCCGAGATAGCCCGGCTGGTCGCAGAGTTCCTTGACCGCCTCGATCTGCAGGACGTCACCCTCGTCGGCAATGACACCGGCGGGGCGCTGGTCCAGCTGATCATGTGCGACGGCGCCGCCCGCGTGGGACGGGTCGTGCTTGTCTCCTGCGATGCGTTCGGCAACTTCCCGCCCGGGCTGACCGGCAAGACGCTCGCGTTCGCCGGCAAGCTCTCGCCGACGATGTTCGGGCTGTTCATGCAGCAGATGCGGCTTCGGGCGCTGCGGCGGCTCCCGGTCGCGTTCGGGTGGCTGACCATGCGAGGAGACGCTGCCACCGCCCGGTGGCTCAAGCCGGTCCTGACCCAGCCTGAGATCCGCCGCGACGCCGTCCGCGTCCTGCGCGCGGTTGCGGCAGACACCCGCCTCCTGGTCGAGGCGGCCGAATGCCTGCCGGGCTTCAACCGTCCTGCCCTCGTAGTCTGGGCAGCCGGGGACCGCGTGATGCCACCCGAGCATGGCCGGCGCCTCTCCGAACTCCTCCCCCGCGGACAGCTGACCGAGGTAGAAGACAGCTACACCCTCATCCCCCTGGACCAGCCAGCCAGACTCGCCCAGATCATCCGGGAGTTCACCCATGCATCCGGCACAACCTAGGGCGCCGGTCAAGTGGTCGCGGACGCAGAACTGACTGATCGTGCGACATGAGGTCGCACGCGTTGAGTGTTGCGACACGATGTCGCACGTGGTGAGTGTGCTGGTCAAGGAGGTCTGGCTGATGCCGGAGACATAGCAACAGGTGGTGTTCGACCTGTCCCCGCCGTGACGTGCGTGGCCGGTTCCTGACCGGTCAGGTGCGGAGCTCACGGGAAAGCCCGAGGGCCGCCGCTCCAGCCAGGGCGGCCACAGGCGAGGGGAATGGACCGGAGGGGCGACTGCCAGGAAACCCTTGCTGATGCCTCGTGACGCGTACATCCTGGGCTGGGTGGTTCTGCCGGGATGACAGGGACATGCCGCTGAGATGCGGCAGGCGGCGGTCGGGGATGCTCCCTGGCCGTGTGGGCACCGCTGTCCCCGGGGTATAGAGGGCGCCCGGCCCGGTCCGGGTCTCACGCGTGCGGAACGTGTAAACCCTGCTATGGGTCCGCATCCCAGGCGCGGGTATGCGCAGGCGGTGCGGTAGGCCGACCGTAAGGGGGGCTGAGTCCCCGTGGCGGGACAGGGTGCCCAAAAAGCGGATGCCGGGCGGCCGAAAGGCAGCAGGAAAGCGGGGCCGCGGGACCGGGAACTCCTCCCGGGTGGTCCTCGTATAACTGGCCCGGATGCCGGGTCTTGCTACCCGGGCTCGAAAGAGCGCTGACGTGGGCAGGTGAGCCTTAGAGGCGAGAGCGAGCGTAAATGCCGGAACTGACGGGCACGTTGGGCACTTCGGTGAACGGACCTGAGGGCCTGCCCCGATTCGATGGTGACGCCTGGGAACAAGTGGACTGGCGGCACCACGAGGAGCAGGTACGGCGGCTGCGCGGCAGGATCTTCAAGGCGGTGCAGGAGGGTGACTGGCCCAAGGCCAGGAACTTGCAGAAGCTGATGCTGCGGAGCTGGGGCAATACGCTACCTATTGACTGAACTAAATCACGAGTTTCAGCATTTCAGAGACGAATACTGAACAGAGTGGCTATGGTCCCTGCTCGTGACCGAAGAGCAGGATGTGATCCGGGATCTGGCGACGCTGCCGGTCCCGCTGGCCGGCGCGCTGCAGGCGACCGGAGACCCCTGGGAGCCTTACCGGATCATCGATGCCGGCGGCGAGCCCGTGGCGGCGGTCGCGGAGTTCTTCCGGGACTTGCAGGCCGCGGGCCGGTCGGAGGCGACACTGCGCTCCTACGGGCACGATCTTCTCCGCTGGTTCCGCTTCATCTGGGCGGCCGGGGTGCCGTGGAACCGGGCGACGCGGATCGAGGCCCGCGATTTCTGCCGGTGGATGCTGGTCGCGGGCAAGCCGTCCCGCCCGCACTGGCGCAGCACGGACACGACGTCCGCGGCGAGCGGGGAAGCGTACGCGCCGTCGGTGCGGGCGCACAGCGAGACGGTGCTGCGCTGCTTCTACCAGTTCCACCTGGAGGCGGGCAGCGGGCCGGTGATCAACCCGTTCCCGCTGGACCGGACACGGCGGGGCGGCCGGGCGCACGCCCATCACAACCCGATGGAGCCGTTCCGCCATGAGCGGTCCGGGCTCTACCGGCCGCGGGTGCCGTCCCGGATCCCGCGGTCTGTCCCGGATGAGGAGTTCAACGAGATCTTCGCCCGGCTGCCGTCCCACCGCGACCGGGCACTGGTCGCGTTCTACGTCTCGACGGGAGCCCGCGCCTCGGAACTGCTGTCGGCGACGCTGGCCGGCGTCGATCCCGGGCGGCAGGTGATCACGGTGACCCGCAAGGGCACCCGCGAGCTGCAGGAACTGCCGGCGTCCACCGACGCGTTCGTGTGGCTGCGGCTCTACCAGGTGGAGATGGAAGGGCTCATTCCCGCGGCCGGCGGCGCAGCCGCTGTGGTGGACGCTGCGCCGCCCGGTGCGGCCGCTGACCTACCACGCGGTCCACCGCATGTTCGAGCGGGTCGGCGAGGCGGCGGGAAGCAGCGCGACCCTGCATTCTTTGCGCCACACGGCGGCCTACCGCATGGCAGAGGACCCCTTGCTGCCGCTGAGCGACGTGCAAACCGTGCTCGGACATGCGCTTTTGACGACTACGCAGATTTACCTGACGCCCCGCAAGGAGGACGTGATCCGCCGGGTGCTGGCCCACCATGCGGAGCAGACGCGCCAGGCCGCCGCGCGGGCGTGCCCGCCGCCGGCGCCCGGCTACCGGCCCGAGACGCTGGACGTCCTGTTCGGGAACGGACCCCGGTGACCACGATACTGGCAGCGCCGGGCATCTCGCCGCAGGCACCAGAGCGGGCCGCCCCGTCCCTTCCCGGGTGCCTGCCCGCGCGGGCCGCGGCCGCGGACTGGCCCGCCACCAGGTGCGGCCGCGGCCCGGCCCGGGAGCAGCTGACCCGCCCGCCGTTCGCTCTGGAGGTCGCCAGCAGCCAGGCAACCCGCGTCCGCGGGCTTGCCCGGCTGCTGGACTGGCTCGCGGACCAGCCGGGCGCGACCTGGCAGGAACGCTGGCTGGCCAGCGGCGCCGAGAGCGCCGGCGCTGACTGGGCGCAGCTGCCGATCCGGTGGCTGCACGACCGCGGGCGCCGCTCTCAGTGGCTGCGGGCCGAGCTCGCCAGCGCGCTGGGGGCGGTGATCTGCGCCGACCTGATCCGTCCCTCGCTGAGCTGGCTGGTGTCCGGCCTGGCCGGCAAGGGCGCCCTGGGCCGCGACCTGGCCCGGGCCCGTGACCCGGCAGGGTTCGCCCGGATGCGGGAACTGTGCGACGGCGATCCGGGGATCTCGAAAGCCGCCGCGGACATGGCCCTGCGCAGGGCCACCCTGATCCTCGCGGCCAAAGGAGGCACGATCGCCGATATCACCGTCGGCGACGTCCTGGAAATGCTGGACACCGAGACCGGCGCCCGCTCCGCGGCGGCGAACGGCGCCGTGTTCTACCGGCTGCTGCACCAGATGGGGACCTTCGGAGAGGAGGCGCCCGCCCGGCTGCGGGAGCTCCGCACCCCCGGCCAGCTCACCCCCGCCGGGCTGATCGACCGCTACAACCTCGCCTGCCGGCCAGTCCGCGACCTGCTGGTGGACTACCTGCGGGAACGACAGCCCGCGCTGGACTACACGACCCTGAAGGCCCTCGCCTATCACCTGGGCAAGCGGTTCTGGCAGGACCTCGAGCACCACCATCCCGGCATCGGCAGCCTGGACCTTCCCCGCGAGGTCGCCGACGCGTGGAAGCAGCGCCAGCGGACCATGCCCAAGACCATCACGGCGGCGGCCGGCGAGAAGACGGTCATCGAGGTCGAGCGGATCAGCTACCGCCAGGGCCTGACCATCGTGCGCGCCTTCTACCTCGACCTGTCCCAGTGGGCGGTCGAGGATCCTGGCCGCTGGGCGCAGTGGGTGGCTCCCTGCCCCGTCAGCCAGGAGGAGATCAGCCTGCACAAGTTCGCGCGCCGCCGCAAGGCGCGCATGGACGCGCGCACCCGCGAACGGCTGCCGGTCCTCCCGGTCCTGGTGCGCACCGTCGACGAACGGCGCAAGGCAGCCGCGGCACTGCTGGAGGCCGCACGGCAGGCCCCGCCCGGGGCCGCCTTCACCGCCGCGGGCCAGACCCTGGCCCGCTCATCCGGCAAGGCCAGCACCGGGAAGATCTGGGCCGACGACCCGGCCAGCGGCAAGCGGCGGGACCTCGGCCTGGAAGAGGATTACGCCTTCTGGGCATGGGCTGCTGTCGAAGTCCTGCGGCTCACGGGCATCCGGATCGAGGAACTCCTGGAGATCAGCCACCACAGCCTGATCCAGTACCGGCTGCCGACCACCGGCGAGATCGTCCCGCTGCTGCAGATCGTCCCCTCCAAGACAGATGAGGAGAGACTTCTGGTCGTATCCCCGGAGCTCGCGGACGTGTTGTCGGCCGTCATCCAGCGGGTCCGCCAGCCCGACGGGGCAGTGCCGCTGGTCCCCGCCTACGACCGGGGCGAATGCGTATGGCGGCCGCCGTCGCCTGTCTTGTTCCAGCGCCGGTTCACCACCGAGAACCGCGCGATCAGCGACGTCTCCCTGCGGCGCATGCTCAATGCCGCTCTGGCCCGCACCGGCCTGGTCGATCCCGCCGACGGCCTCCCCCTGCATTACACCCCGCACGACTTCCGGAGGATCTTCATCACGGATGCCATCATGAGCGGCCTGCCCCCGCATATCGCGCAGATCATCGCAGGCCACAGGGATCTGAACGTGACTATGGGCTACAAGGCCGTCTATCCCGAAGAGGCCATCCAGGCCCACCTGGCGTTCCTGGCCCGCCGACGGTCGCTGCGGCCCGCCGAAGAATACCGCGTCCCCACCGACGAGGAATGGGCCGAATTCCTCGGCCATTTCGAGCGCCGGAAAGTCGCGACCGGAATCTGCGGGCGCGCGTTCGGGACTCCATGCATTCATGAGCATAGCTGTTTGCGATGCAGCATGCACTGGCCTTAGCCCGCTCAGCGGCCCCGCATCGCCGAGATCCGCGACAACCTCATGGCCCGCATCGCCGA
>CAWKNX010000025.1:0-51767 GCA_963851085.1 uncultured Actinomycetota bacterium
CCGCAGGTCTTGACAACCTGCCAAGATCATCAGTAGGGCAAAGCCCCCAGACATCCCACGGCTGCGGTGTGTCAAGCGGCGGCCGCTGATTTTTTCTGGGGCTGGTTCCAGGCGGTTGTTTCATCGTAGGGAACGTGGTGGGCGAGGCAGTGGTGGAGCTGGCCGATGAGTTTGCCGGCCAGGCGGCGCAGGGCGGCTTCGTGGCTGTCGCCGGCGGCGCGGCGCTGGTCGTAGCAGGCGCGGGCGCCGGGTGAGACGGTGAGCGCGGAGAAGGCCCAGCCGCGGACCGCGTCATAGAGCCGCCGGTTGCGGATGTAGCGGGCCAGTACCAGGCGCCGTTTGCCGGACTCGCGGGTGATGGGGGCGCTTCCGGCGGAGGCGCGGCGGCTGGCAGGATCGGGCCAGCGGGTGCGGTCGTCGCCGGACTCGCCGGGCACCCGGGCGCTGAGGATCAGACCGAGCGCGGGCATGCTGTGGTAGATCGCAGCGTCCGGGTGATGTTTAAAACTTTCGCCGATGCGTTCTCCGGGGCCGGTGATGGCGGTGTTCATCGCGGTGATCGTCGCGATGATCGCGGTGGTGGCGGCGCCCATCGCGTGTTCCACTTCGGTGGGCTGCCGCATCCGGGGGGCGGCGAACACCGCCGCGAGCCGCTCCGCTTCGCTGCGCCGCCGCCCGCGGCCCGCCGCAACCAGCAGGTCCAGCAGATCCTGCATGGTCAGCCGGGCCGCCTGTGCCGGGGTGGGCGCGGCGGCCAGCACCGTCGTCGCGGTGCGGGTGGTCAGGCAGGGGAAGGCGGCCAGCGCCGCCGGGTAGTACCCGGCCAGCACGGTGCGCAGCCGGTTCACGTCCTCCTGGCGGCGCCACACCATGTCCTGGTGGGCGCGGGCCAGCACCTCGATGGCCCGCCCGCCGGGGCTGCCGGCGGGCAGTGGCCGGTGCAGGTGGCCGTCGGTGCGCAAGATGTGCGCCAGCACCATCGCATCGCCGGTGCCCGGCTTGCCCTTCGCCAGCTGGTGGCGGTCCCGGTAGCGATCCACCGCCTTCGGGCTGATCGCGTAGATCTCATCGCCGGCCGCCCGCAGCGAGGCGACCAGCAGGCCCCGCTCGGTCTCAATCGCGATCTTCACCGTGCCCGGGCCGGCGCCGTGCGCCGCGAACAGGGCGGTCAGCTCACCCAGTCCGGCCGCATCGTCGCTGATCCGCTGCCGCGCCAGCTTCGTCCCGTCAGGCTCAATCAGCGCCACATCATGATGATCGCCAGCCCAGTCGATCCCACATAAGATCATCATCGCCCTCCTGTCTGTCTCACGTGCTGACACGAGTGACCGAGGGCCAGCGGCTCCCTAATAGACCAGCGCTCCGCGGCGCAACATCCCACCAGCCGTGCACGACCCTCAGCAACCAGCGGGGCCACCGTCTGGGGGTAGTGATCAAGCCACAGGGCGGTTCAGTGGTCATCCCGCTGGCCACTCAAGATGAAGCCTGGCCCGATAGCCCAGTTCTGTCGTCCAAACCACAGAACTTGCTCCGCGCTCCGGCTACAGGGCTATTAGGGCGGGCGGGTCGTGCTAGGGCCGCCACATGGGCCGAGGCGGCCTGACCCGCCGCGATCAGGTTCACGACCAGTGTGCGGCGCGACCAACGTCGGCGCGGGCGCCCCTTCGTGGCAGGCTGTCGGCTATGCGAACTGTGGTCGTCACCGGCGACGGCCTCACTGTCGAGGACGTGGTAGACGTCGCGGCGGTGCAGGCCCGCGCCGTGCTCGGGCCTGGCGTGCCCGCCAGAATGGCCGAGAGCCGCAAGGTGGTCATCGCGGCGATCGGCGGAGATGAGCCCGTCTACGGCGTCAATACCGGCTTCGGCGCGCTCGCCGATACCAAGGTGCCGCACGGCGACCTCGCCCTGCTGCAGCATGCGATCATCAGGTCGCACGCGGCGGGGACCGGCGACCCGCTGGATGATCGCACCGTGCGTGCGGTGCTCCTGCTGCGGGCGAGAACCCTCGCGGCCGGGTACTCCGGCGTGCGGCCCGAACTGCCCGAGCGGCTGCTCGAAATGCTCGGGCGCGGTCTGCTTCCCGTGATCCCCGGCAAGGGCTCGGTCGGCGCGTCTGGCGACCTGGCCCAGCTCGCCCACCTGGCGCAGCCGTTGATCGGCGAGGGCCGGCTGCGGCGTGCGGACGCCGCTGACCCTGGCGGCCGTCCTGCTGCGGAACTGCTCGCGGAGGAGGGCCTGCGGCCGCTCCAACTCGCCCCCAAGGAGGGCCTTGCGCTGGTCAACGGGACCGAGCCGATGCAGGCGCTGCTCGCGTTCTCCGTGCACGAGGCCGCCATGCTGGTCCAGGCGGCGGACGTGGCGTGCGCCCTGTCCGTGGAGGCGCTGCTCGGTACCGACCGGCCGTACGACGAGCGGGTCCAGGTGATCAGGCCACATCCTGGCCAGCTGGTGAGTGCGGCCAATCTGCGCGCGCTCCTCGCAGGATCGCAGCTGATGGCCAGTCACCGCCACAGCCGTCACGCCGTGCAGGACGCGTACTGCCTGCGCTGCGCCCCGCAGGTGCACGGCGCGGTCCGCGACGTGCTCGCGCACGCGCGCCGGGTGACGGAGATCGAACTCGACTCGGTCGTCGACAACCCCGTCATCGTGCCGGACGGCTCGGTGATGACTGTGATGACGACGGGTAACTTCCACGGCGAGCCACTCGCCTTCGCCGCCGACATGCTCGCGATCGCGCTCGCGGAACTTGCCAGCATCAGCGAGCGGAGGGTGGACCGGATGCTCGACCCGGCGTTTTCCCGCGGGCTGCCGCCCTTCCTCGCACCTGAGGCCGGGACCAACTCCGGCTTCATGCTCGCCCAGTACACGTCCGCGTCGCTGGTCAGCGAGAACAAGGTGCTCGCCCATCCGGCGAGCGTGGACACGATCCCGACCTCGGGCAAGCAGGAGGATCACGTGTCCATGGGCTGGACGGCCGTGCGCAAGCTGCGCGACGTGGTCGCGAACGTGCGAAGCTGCCTGGCGGTGGAGATCCTCTGTGCGGCGCAGGGCATGGACCTGCGCGCGGCCAGCCCGGCCTGGAGCGCCGCGCCGGCCACTCCGATGCGCGCCGTGCACGACGCGGTCCGCGCGCAGGTACCCGTGATGCTCACCGACCGTGAGGTCGCCAGCCAGATTGCCGCGGTTGATCGGCTGATGCCCGCGCTGACCGCGGCAGCGGCCGCCCACTGCGGCGGCCTGCGGTAAGAGCATCCACCATCGCAGTCGGCTGCGTCAGCCACGATGGCCGACCGGGCGTCAAGATCAACTGCTTGGTATGGTTGGCCCGTTGGGGGCGCTATACAGCGCCCCCAACGGGCCAACCATCAAGCTCGTCCGCTGTCCGGCCCGGGAATGCGGCAGGCTCACCATGCCCGGACACTCTGCGTGATCATGGACCGGTTTTTCGCTGGTGCCACCCCGGTCACCGTTAGGGTTCATTCTCGTGAAGGTATGGGTGAACGGTGAACTCCACGACGCCCGCGACGCGCGGGTGGCGATCTTCGATCATGGCCTGACGGTGGGCGACGGGGTCTTCGAAGCGATCAAGATTACCGGCGGCGTGCCGTTCGCGCTCACCAGGCACCTGCAGCGATTGCGGCGCTCGGCGACCGGGCTCGGCCTGGGTGAGCCGGACCTTGACGCGATCCGCTCGGGCGTGACCGAGGTGATCGCGTCCGCCGGCCGGCCCTCGCGCGCCCGGGTCAGGGTCACCGTCACAGGCGGGCACTCGCCGCTCAGTTCCGAACGCGGCAGCGGGCCACTCACCGCGGTCGTGGCGCTCGAAGAACTCGGCCCGGCCGCAGCTATCGGCGATGTGGTGGTCGTGCCCTGGTCGCGCAACGAGCACGGCGCGCTCACCGGCCTGAAGACCATCTCATACGCGGAGAACGTGCGAGCGCTTGCCTACGCCCGCGAGCGTGGCGGCCTCGAGGCGATCTTCGGGAACACAGCGGGGAACCTCTGCGAGGGGACAGGCACGAACGTGTTCCTCGTCATCGGGGGACACCTGGTCACGCCGCCGCTGTCGGCGGGCTGCCTGGCCGGGGTCACCCGCGGCCTCGTGCTCGAATGGTGCGGCGGCGAGGAACGTGACGTGCCGGTCGGCGCGCTGGCCGAAGCCGACGAGGCGTTCCTCACCTCCACAATGCGTGACGTGCAAGCGATCCGAAGTGTCGACGGAAGGCCGCTGCCCGCCGCGCCCGGCCCGGTCACGAGGAAGACAGCCGAGGTGTTCGCGCAGCGCGCGGCGGAGAACTCCGATCCCTGACGCGGCTGGTGATTCCGCACGCGCGCCGGCAGCGGGAGCCTCTAGGCTAAGTCGTCATGGTGGGACGGCCGCTGCGCGAGATCGTCGAGGCGGGCTGGGCGGATGCGCTCGAGCCGGTCGCGGCCCGGATCACGGCGATGGGTGACTTCCTGCGCGCAGAGGTCGCCGCGGGCCGTCGTTACCTGCCCGCGGGTGAGAACGTGCTGCGCGCGTTCAAGCAGCCGTTCTGTGACGTGCGGGTGCTGATCGTCGGACAGGACCCGTACCCTACGCCTGGGCATCCGGTCGGCCTGAGTTTCTCGGTAGCGCCCGATGTCAGGCCACTGCCGCCCAGCCTGGTGAACCTCTTCCGCGAGTACGCCGCCGACCTCGGTTATCCGCTGCCGTCCAACGGCGATCTCAGCCCGTGGAGCGAGCGCGGCGTGCTGCTGCTCAACAGGGTCCTCACGGTCGCGCCGCGCAAGCCCGCCTCACATCGCGGCAAGGGCTGGGAGGAAGTTACCGAGCAGGCCATCCGGGCGCTCGCCGCCCGTGACGCGCCGCTGGTGGCGATCCTGTGGGGCCGCGACGCGCGGAGCCTGACGCCGTTGCTTGACGGTGTGCCGTGTATCGAATCCGCGCATCCGAGCCCCAACTCCGCCGACCGGGGGTTCTTCGGCTCGCGGCCGTTCAGCCGGGCCAGCCGGCTGCTCGAGGAGCAGGGCGCCGCACCCGTCGACTGGAAGCTGCCGTAACGGTCATCGCCGCCACAGCAGTTCTTCGAGTTCGCTCTCGACGTCTACGAACTCGCCTTCGCGTCCGGCAGGAACGAGCTGGTAGGTGCGCCGGACGAACTCGGCGACAGGGGCCGCGGCCGTCTCGAAGAGCGCCTGCCCGAACGGCGAGGACAGCGCGATGTTGAGCACATCGCCGCCGGTGCCGGCGGCTGGCCAGATCTGAACATCGCCATCGCTGCCGCTGGCTGGGTCGTTCCCGGCGATGAGCAGTTCTCTCGCGAAGATCCACTCGACCGGCTGGTCCATGCCCACGTGGAATGCCATGCGAACGGCGTACGGATCATCCCCGCGGTAGCTGAGGCTGGCGACGAGGGGTACCGCTGTGTGCTCGGGGACGACGAGCCACAAGCCGAGCTCGGCGCAGACTGTCGTACTGCCGTTCATCGTCCTCAGACCTTTACCTCGTCGGGTCCCGATGTCTCGGGCGCTGCCTGGCACGCGACGCTCGCCCACGGGGGATGAGGCGCTCGGGGGTGAACTTCCTCACCCCTAAGGATTCCGCGACCGGGGCCGCCTGTAACCTCGGTCATGTCTCGCAAAAGCGATATGACCTGGGCAAACGTTTCGTTCTCAACAACGCAGCAACTGGTCGGCTTTGTTTCGGTACTCCGTCTTGCGGAGCGTGACATTCGTCTCATTTTGATAACTCTGTGTATATAATTGATGACGGTTCATCCGGGGGAGCGCGGCCCGGCGGGCCTCGCGCAGTGCAGGATCCCCGGATGCGCTAGTCTGTGACCGCTCGGGCGCGGACGGCTTCGCCGAAACAGCCGGCCGCCGCCACGAGGAGGGCGATTAGCTCAGCGGGAGAGCGCCTCGTTCACACCGAGGAGGTCACTGGTTCGATCCCAGTATCGCCCACCCCAGGTTGCAGCCCCGTAAGCCGCCAGGTAGCAGACCGGTTGCAGGCCCGCACCACACCGAAGTACAGCAACGCTAGCCATCGAGGTGCCTGCCGAGGCGTTTGAGTGCCTTGCGGGTCGTGGCCGAGGGGACCTCGCTGTAGATCTCCATGGTGACCGCGATCTGGCTGTGCCGGAGGACCTGCGATCGCTCTCACGTTGCGCCACGCAGGCGGCTCAGCGGGAAGGGCGGCTTGATGCGGAGCTCGACGTTCCGGTCGGCGGCCGTCCCCGCCAGGGCCGATTCCGGGCCGCCGAAGGGGACGTTGAGCGCGAGTTCACGGTGCAGTGACGCGAGATCGTCGCCGGTTTCCAGCGACTGCGGTGCGAGCGGCGCGCCGTGGTCGACCATCGTGCACACGATGGACAGGTAACCGCCGGCGTCGATGAGCTCGACCAGCCTGGTCTGGCACGGCCAGTCGGCGATGGCGCAGGTGGTGACCTCCCAGAAGGCCCGAGCCGGGTTGGCGGGGTCGCGGCGCACGCGCACGGCGTTGGTGTGCGTGTGACCGTTCAGCCACAAGACGACGTTGGGGAAGCGGTGCAACTGGGCGGCGATCTCCCCGGCGCCGAGCAGTGGCACGCCGCCGGGCCCGGCATGATCGGCTCTGGTGTTGGTGAGGGTGTCGATGCCGTGGTGGGAGAACAGGATGACCAGCCGGTCGTCGTGTCCGGTATGGACCTCACGCCCGTCCGGCGCGCGGTAGGACGAGTGGACTTCCGCGAGCCGCTCCTCGAGCCATCGTGCCTGATCGCGGTCGAGGCAGCCGTCGGCGCCCCCGGCGAGGCAGTTGGTGTCGAGCGCGATGAGGCGGGCGGCCGGGGCGTCGTGGACGTAGTAGGCGGTGCCGTCGAGCCGGTTCTGCTCGCTGAACCCGTGCCCGAACGGCCGTGCGCCCGGCCGGAAATGGGCCTCGACGAACTCCCGGCGGGTGATCACCCGGCGGACAGGGTCGGCCGTGATCGCCCGCGGCTGGCCGGCCATGAATGTCTCGGGACGCTCGGTGAACATGTGGAGGGCGCGGTCGTGGTCGAAGTCATCGGGCAGCCGCAGCGGCTTCCTGTCGCCCAAGCGCGCGGCGGCGATGTCCGCGGTCGTCACTCCGACACCCTGGTTGAGCGCTTCGTGGTTGCCGAAGCAGCCGAGCCAGGGGATGCGCAGCCCGGCGGTGTAGAAGTCCCGGAGCGCACGCGCGAGCAGCCCAGGGTGGTGCGGGAAGCCGAATGCGTGCCGGAAGAAGTCGGGGCCGTCCGGGCCCACTCCGTCCGGTTTCCAGAAGATGTCGTCGGGCCAGTCGAGCGACTGAACCCCTTCGTAGGTGCGCCCACCGGAATCAGGCACCACGACCCCGCCGTCGAGGAGGGCGAGAAAAGCCTGCATCTCGTTCCACTGCGCGTTGTCGATCGCGTCACCGGTGGTCACTGCCAGTTGGGGTGCGCCACCTGTTACCGGCCCGCGAAGGCCGTTCAGCGTGCGCACGGTCGCATCGACCGCGTGCACGGCGAGCGCTTCCTGCGGGCGCTGGACGGGCACGATCTCGGCGTACCTGGGATCGGCGAATTCGCGGTTGAGGAACTCAAAACGGGTCGGCGACTGGACGTCGGCGAGTTGCAGGTCGGTGACGTGCACCAGGCAGAGCAGGGGGCGCCGTCCCGGATGCCATCCGTGCTCGGGCGCGGCGGTACCGAAGTCGTCGCGCAGCACGTGAGCCTCGCCCTCGATGATGGCGACCGCGCGGTACGGGGCGGCGGATCCATGGCGCAGAACCGCGCCGGGCCCAAGCCGGCGATCGGTTGTGAGCGGCGGGTGCCGTCCGCTCACTCCTCGCTCACGGCGGAGGAGTCGAGTGACACGAGTACCGGGTCCGGGCGGATCGCCAGGGTCACGTGGCTTCCCGCCGGAAGCGCCGTGGCGTCGGCGGTGGTGAGCTGGGCCAGGATCGTGGCATCGCCCAGGTCGACGGTGACTCGGCTGCTCGCGCCGAGGAAGGTCGTGGCGATCACGGTGCCGGTCAGGGGACCCGACTGGCCGGCGGCGCTCGAGGCCAGGCTTACCGCCTCCGGCCGGACGAGGGCAATTACCTTGCTGTCGGATGTCGAGGGGTCGACAAGCGGGAGCGCGCAGCCGCGGACGGTGACTGTCCCCCCGTGGACCTCACCGTCCAGCCGGTTGGTGAGGCCGACGAACTCCGCCACGAACGAGGTTTCCGGGCGCATGTAGACGTCGGTGGGCGGCCCGAGTTGCTCGATGCGGCCCTCCCGCATGACGCCGACGCGGTCGGCGATGGCCAGTGCCTCTTCCTGGTCGTGCGTGACGAACAACGTGGTGATGCCCACCTCGAGCTGGATCCGGCGGATCTGGTCGCGAAGCTGGGCTCGGACCTTGGCGTCAAGTGCGGAGAGCGGCTCGTCGAGCAGGAGTACCTGCGGCTGGATGGCGAGCGCGCGGGCCAGGGCGACCCGTTGCTGCTGCCCGCCGGAGATCTGGTGGGCATAGCGGTCCGCTTGCTCGGACAGGCCGACAAGTTCCAGCATCTCCAGGGCCCGCCGGTCCCTTTCCGCCTTGCTGACCCGGCGCAGGCGCAGCCCGAAAGCCACATTCTGCCGTACCGTCATGTGCGGGAAAAGAGAGTAGGCCTGGAAGACCATGCCCATGTCCCGCTTGCTCGCGGGCAGATGGGTGATGTCCTTGCCCGCCACCGTGATCCGCCCGCGGTCGGCGTCCTCCAGCCCGGCCAGCAGCCGCAGCGTGGTGGTCTTGCCGCAGCCCGAGGGGCCGAGCAGGGCGACAAGCTCACCGGGCGCCACGGTCAGGTCGAAACCGTCGAGGGCCACCACCGTGCCGTACTCGCGGCGCAATCCCTCGAGGCGCACCTCGACCCCGGCACGAGCCGGGGCGGAGTGGGCCTCAGTAACCGAGGAGGTCACATCGCCACCTTTATCCGCGACCGCGACTGCGCGCGCGGCCGACATAAGAAAGGATCAGCAGGAGCACGAAGGTGAATATCAGCGCGGCTGCCGAGGTGGAGAATACGACCCCGGCGTTCAGCGTGGCCCGGCTGATGTCGTACAACGCCACCTGGAGATTTGTATACAGCAAGAGCAGCGCGATCGTGAACTCACCGAGCACAAGCGACGCGGTGAGCAGCGTCGCGTTCAGCAGCGCCTGCCACATGTTCGGCGCCACGATCCGCCACATCACCGTGAACCAGCTTGCGCCGAGGCTTCTCGCCGCCTCCGACAGCGTCTTGACGTCGATGGCGTCGAGACCGGCGGCAAGCGCACGATAGGCGTAGGGCAGCGCGAGGATCGCGTAGACCCAGAACAGCTGGAGGGCAGACAGGCCGAGGTGCTGCCTGATGGTCCGGTAGACCGGGGACAGGCCGACCACAAGCACGATCGCCGGGATGGTGAGGGGGAGCAGGCAGAGAAACTCGACCGTGCGGCTGATCCACTGAACGCGGAGCCTGACCCAGATCATCGTGGGGACCAGCAGCGCGATGACGACCACGCAGGTGATGACCGCGAGCTCCAGGCTTATCTCGATGGAGCCGAGCAGCGGGGGAGGCCCCTGGTAAGACACGATCTGCTGCCAAGCCTTGACGGACCAGCTACCTGGCTTGGTTCCCTCGAACGAGAACCTGACCATCGCGAACAGCGGCAGGAAGAAGAAGAGCCCGAAGAGGACGAACGCCACCCGGCGGAACAGGTTCAGCCGCCTGCGTCGCCGTGCCCGCATGCCGCGGCGGGGCGCCGGCGCGGCCTCTGCCAGCGCGGACCCAACGGCCAGCGGCGTTACCTCAGCCATCGGCCGGTCCTTCGCTGCAGCAGGGCGTAGGCGGTCATGGTCACCGCGACGAGGACGATCATGCCGAGCGCGAGTACCTGGGCCTCGTTGGCCGACGACAGTCCGACTTCGCTCGCCATCGCGATGCTGATCTGCTGTGGCACCACATACGAGATCTGGTTCTCCCACGCCTCGATCGTGGCGAAGGCCGACAGCGCGTTGGCGAAAAGCAGCAGCGTGCAGCCGAGGAACGCCGGAGCAAGCAACGGGCCCCCGACGTGCCGCCAGAACTGGAGCGTCGAGCCGCCGAGGTTCTCCGTGGCCTCGCGCCACTGCATCTTGAGCCCGTCAACCGCCGGCAGGAAGACCAGGACCATCAACGGGATCTGGAAATAGATATAGATCAGTGTGATGCCCTGCGGGAAGTCGTAGTACCAACTGGCGTGCAGAAGCAAACCGCTCGGCCCGATGGCAGCGTTGAAGGCGAACGCAAGCGTGACGCCGCCGAACTGGGCAAGCACACCTGAGCCCGCTAGGGCGACCCTGCGCACCACTCCGCTCGGATTCCCTGCCGCCACGGCGTACGCGAGGATGGCCCCGAGCACGGCACCCGCGATCGCGCTGATCGCGCTCAGCTCAATCGAGTTGAGGAAGAAGCCGCGCACGGCGGAATTGCCCAGGAACTTCAGGTTGGACAGCTGCAGACCGTGGCCGACCGGCTTACTGATGGCGCCCCAGATGACAACGCCGGTGGGCAGCAGCAGGAAGATTCCGACGTAGCAGAAGAACGGCAGTGTTCCTGCCCAGGCCATCCGCGGCCGGCGGCCGACCCGTGCGGGTCTGGCGCCGGCCGCGGTCGTCGCTGCGGCGGCCATTCGCCGTGCGCTACTTAACTGCCTGTGCCCAGTTCGCCGCGAGGTAGCTCGCCGCGTTGGTGGACTGAGTGCCGGTCATGAACTGCGGCGTGACCGTGACCGGCGGCAGCTTGGCCGCCGCTGCCGCGTCGATGCTCTTGTTGGAGGTCATCGCGGTCATCTCCACCGGCCTGGCGCCACCGACCAGCCACAGGTTCTGCCCGCCCTGCGCGGTCTGCGAGTAGAGGAATTCCTCCCACAGCCGCGCGGCGGCCGGGTGCGGCGCCTGCTTGTTGATGGCCTGGGAGTAGTAGCCGCCGAGGACGGCATTCTGCGGGATGAACAGCTTCCAGCTCGGCACATCCGCGCCGTGGGTGGCGTTCAGGTAGTCCCAGTCGAATACCACCGGGGTCGTGCCCGCCTTCACCGTGGCCGTGGTGGCCTGGACCGGTGAGAAGTTTCCTGCCTGCTTGAGCTGGTGGAAGAAGTTCACGCCCTTGGAAATGTTGTCAAGCGTCCCGCCGACGGCCAGGTTCGCCATCATGACCCCGTTGAGCGCGGCGTTGGCCTGGGTCGGGTTGCCGTTGAGCGCGACCGCGTTCTTGAACTTCGAGCCGAGCAACTGGTTGATCGAGGTGATCGTCCCGAACTTGGCCGAGTCGTACCCGATCGCCATGTAGCCGCCGTAGTCCTGGTACCACAGCCCGGTCGGCTCCTTCTGGCTGGCCGGGATGTCGCTCCAGGTGCTCACCTGGTAAGGCGCGAACAGGCTCGTGTTGGCCAGGGCGACCGCCATGCCGATGTCGAGGACGTCGGGGGCGGCGGCGGTGCCGCTCTCCTGCTTGACCGCGTTGACCTCGTCCTGGCTGCTGCCGTTCGGGTTGGCCGAGTTGACCTTGATGCCGTACTTGGCCTTGAACGCGTTGATGATCGCGCCGTAGTTGGCCCACGTTGGCGGCAGGGCAATGACGTTGAGCGTGCCCTCCTTCTTGGCTGCGGCCACGAGTGCGGTCATCCCGCCCCCGGACGAGGCCGAGGTGACGGTGGACCAGTTGGTTCCGCCGCTCGAACTGGACCCGGAACCCGACGAGCAGCCGGCCGCCACCAGCATCAGGGCTGCGGCCACTCCCGCCAAGACAAATCGATGTGGCGATCTCACGCGGAACCTCCTGTACCCCCCAAAGGCATCGGACAAATGCCTTTAAACGTTGAGCCGTCGGTATGCTGACGCAGCCCGCGCACGGGTGTCAAGGAGCGTTACCGAGTTGACGCATCGGCTGCCCCAAACCCCGGTTTAAGCTCGGTGAACGGCTTGTGGCCAGCGGATTTCCGCGGCATGAAGGAAGCCGCGATCGATCAATTCGACTGGCAGGCTTGGGGCGGCACAGCGCAGCCGTTCAGGATCAATTTTGTCCTCGATGTCAGCCGCGGCCGCACCGGCGGCGGCTGGCCCCATGCCGCCGGCCGGGACCGCGTAAAGGACTCGACGTGCCCGAGCAGGTCGGCGAGAATCGTCGATCGTGCTCCTGACCGTCACCATGACGCGCGAACCCGCCACGGACCTGGGCTTCCTCCTCCACAAGCACCCGGGCCGCGTGCAATCGCTGCAGGTGTCGGTCGGCACGGCGCATGTCTTCTACCCGGAGGCTGCCGAGACCCGCTGCACGGCGGCGCTGCTGCTCGAGGTTGACCCGGTCGGTCTCGTCCGCAGGCGGGGCGGCCCGGCCGGTGAGGCGTTCGCGCTCGGGCAGTACGTCAACGACCGCCCGTACGCCGCTTCGAGCATGCTCGCGATGGCGCTCAAGGAGGTGTTCCGCACCGCGCTCACCGGCCGCTGCGACGCACGCCCCGAACTGGCGGCATCGCCGCTCCCGCTCCAGATCCATGTCCCCACACTTCCGTGCCGCGGCGGCGCGGACCTTGCGCGGCGCTTCTTCGAGCCGCTCGGCTGGACGGCCGAGACGGTCACCAGGCCGCTCGATCCTGTCTTCCCCGCGTGGGGGGAATCCCGCTATGTCGACCTGCGCCTGGCCGGCGACGTCCGGCTGGCCGACGCGCTGAACCACCTGTACGTCCTGCTCCCCGTACTCGACGACGCGAAGCACTACTGGGTGAGCACCGACGAGATCGACAAGCTGGTCCGCGCTGGTGCGGGCTGGCTGGCGACACACCGGGACCGGGATCTGATCACCAGCCGGTATCTCGCGCATCGCCGCGAGCTGACCGCGGCGGCGCTCGCCCGGCTGGCAGAGGTCGAGGACACCGAGCCCGGGCAGATCGACAACGCCGTCGATGGCGATGCCGTCTGCGACCCGCCCGATCAGGCCGTTCCGCTTGCTGACCAGCGCCGCGGGGCCGTGCTGGCCGTCCTCCGTGCCTGTGGTGCCCGGCGGGTGGGAGACTTCGGCTGCGGCGAGGGCATGCTCGTGCGGGACCTGCTTGCCGATCGCTCGATCGAGCATGTCGTCGCGGTGGACGTCTCCGCCCGGGCACTTCAGATCGCCGCTCGCACGCTCCGCCTTGACCGGATGAGCGAGCGGCAGCGCGAGCGCGTCGAGCTCTTTCAATCCGCACTGACCTACCGCGACCAGCGGCTCGCAGGCCTGGACGCAGCGGCTCTGGTGGAGGTGATCGAGCACGTCGACCCGCCGCGCCTTGGCGCGCTCGAGCGCAGCGTGTTCGGGTACGCCGCGCCCGCCACCGTCGTGGTCACGACGCCGAACGCCGAATACAACGTCCGGTTCGCAGCGCTGAAGCCCGGGGCGAAGCGGCACCGCGACCATCGCTTCGAGTGGACACGCGCGCAGTTCCAGTCCTGGGCGGCCGCGGTCGCCGGCCAGTACGGATACCAGGTGCGGTTCCTGCCGGTCGGCACCGACGACCCGGCGGTGGGTCCGCCGACGCAGCTGGCCGTGTTCGGTAAGGCCGCGGCATGAGCGCCCCCGCCAGCCACCTGGCAGTCCCGGAGCTGAGCCTTGTCGTGCTCATCGGTGCGACCGGGTCAGGCAAGTCGACGTTCGCCCGCGCCCACTTCAAGCCGACCGAGGTCATCTCCTCGGACTTGTGCCGTGGCCTCGTCGCCGACGACGAGAACGACCAGTCCGCGACTCCCGCGGCGTTCGACCTGCTGCACTACATCGCCGGCCAGCGCCTTGCCGCTGGGCGGCTGACTGTGGTGGACGCGACCAACGTGCAGGCGGACGCGCGCAGGAGCCTGGTGGCGCTCGCCCGCGAGCATGACGTCCTGCCCGTCGCGATCGTGCTCGATCTGCCCGAACGCGTCTGTGCCGCGCGCAACGCGACGCGATCCGGCCGTGACTTCGGGGCGCACGTGCTCCGCAGGCAGCGTGACCAGCTGCGCCGCGGCATGAAGGGCCTCCAGCGTGAAGGCTTCCGCACCGTCCACGTGCTCAGGAGCGAGGCCGAGATCGCCGCGGCGGCCGTCACGCGAACCCGGCTGTTCAACGACCTGCGGCACGTGGCCGGACCGTTCGACGTGATCGGCGACATCCATGGCTGCCGGGCCGAGCTCGAAGCGCTGCTCGGCGAGCTCGGCTACACGATCGAGCGCGACGGCGCCAGCCGTGCGATCGGCGCGCGCCATCCCGGCCGGCGTGCGGTCTTCGTCGGTGATCTGGTCGACCGCGGGCCTGACACGCCCGGTGTGCTCCGCCTCGTGATGGCGATGGTGGCCGCCGGCGACGCGCTCTGCGTGCCAGGAAACCACGAGAACAAGCTGCTCCGCGCGCTCCGCGGCCGTAACGTCACGCTGACGCACGGCCTCGCCGAGTCGCTTGCGCAGCTCGACGCCGCGGCTGACCCGGCTTTCCGCGCCGACGTCGAGCGGTTCCTCGACGGGCTGATCAGTCACTACGTCCTCGACGGCGGGCGGCTTGTGGTGGCACATGCCGGGCTGACCGAGCGCTACCACGGCCGCGCGTCCGGCCGGGTACGTGAGTTCTGCCTCTACGGGCAGACCACCGGCGAGACCGACGAGTACGGGCTGCCGGTCCGCTACCCGTGGGCGCAGGAGTACCGCGGCAAGGCGATGGTGCTGTACGGCCATACGCCCGTCCCGGCACCAGAATGGGTCAACAACACGCTCTGCCTGGACACGGGCTGCGTCTTCGGCGGGCGGCTCACGGCCCTGCGTTACCCCGAGCGGGAGATCGTCTCGGTTCCCGCGGCACGGGTCTACTACGCGCCGGCCAGGCCGTTCCCCGCGGGCGGTGACGCGGCGGCGGCGTCGCCACCGCGCCGTGACCCTGAGGTGCTCGACATCGGTGACGTCATCGGCAGCCGCGTACTCGAAACCGCCTACCAGCAGCGCATCGGGGTGCGGGAGGAGAACGCCGCGGCGGCGATCGAGGTGATGAGCCGCTTCGCGATCGACCCGCGGTGGCTGCTGTATCTGCCGCCGACGATGAGCCCGGTCGCCACGTCGGCGCACGCCGACCTGCTCGAACACCCCGAACAGGCCTTCGACGCCTATCGCAGCGCAGGCGTGGACGCCGTGGTGTGCGAGGAGAAGCACATGGGGTCGCGCGCCGTGATGCTGGTGTGCTCCTCCCTCGATGCGGCACGGAACCGGTTCGGCGCGCCCGCAGCGGGGCTCGGCGCGCCCGCAGACGTGCTCGGCGCGGTGTGGACGCGGACCGGCCGCCCGTGTTTCGAACCCGGGCTGACCGCGAAGCTGGTCGGCCGGATGCGCGATGCCGCTGAACGCGCCGGGCTGTTCGGCGAGCTCGGCACCTCCTGGCTGCTGCTTGACGCCGAACTTCTCCCGTGGAGCGTGAAGGCCGGGCAACTGCTGCGTGACCAGTATGCGGCGGTCGGTGCGGCCGCGCGTTCGTCGCTGGCCGCCGCTGCCGGTGTGCTCGAGCAGGCCGCATCGGCGGGACTCGATGTGGCTGGCCTGCTCGACCGGACGAGGACCCGGGCGGGCAACGCGGAGGCCTTCACCGCCGCGTACCGCCGGTACTGCTGGGCCACGGACGGGCTGGCGGGCGTGCGGGTCGCACCGTTCCAGATTCTCGCGTCCGAAGGGACCGCGTTCCACCAGCGGCCGCACGCCTGGCACCTGTCCGTCGCCGACCGACTGGTCGCGGCGGACCCGGATCTCATCGCGGCGACGCGCCGGCTCGATGTGGATACGACGGACCTGTCGTCGGTCGCCGTCGCGACGCAATGGTGGGAGCAACTGACCTCAGACGGCGGCGAGGGCATGGTCGTCAAGCCTGCCGCGAACCTTGTGCGTGGGCGCAAGGGCCTCGTGCAGCCCGGGCTCAAGGTCCGCGGGCGCGAATACCTGCGCATCATCTACGGCCCCGACTACACCGAGCCCGCGAACCTCGACAGGCTGCGTGAGCGCAGGCTGGGCCACAAGCGGTCGCTGGCGCTGCGTGAATACGCCCTCGGGCTCGAAGCGCTCGACCGCGTCGCGCGCGGCGAGCCGCTGTGGCGTGTCCATGAGTGCGTGTTCGCCGTGCTCGCGCTCGAATCGGAACCAGTGGATCCCCGCCTGTGAAGCGGCGCCGGGGGAGCCGGGAGATGTGGCTCGCCGACGGCCGACCGGGCCCGGCGGCTAGCGTCCGCCAGCCGGTGAACTCTGCGCCAAACCGGTCGGCCACCGCGGGTACGTCCACCGGCGCCGGGGTCAGCGCTTCCGCGATGCGGTCGAGTGCGGCCAGGCCAGGGCTGAACCCGCCCGGCTGCGTCCACGCCCCGGCCACCCTGGCCCCGCACACGTCCTCTATCGCCGCGCGCACCGACCTGGGAACGTCCTCCCAGGCGACGCGGGCGCCCTCAGCAGCCGGACCGGTCACGCCGCCCACCGTGGCGGCTCAACCACCTCCGGGTCAATCAGTTGCGAAACGACATTCGCGATCGGTGAACCCGGCATGGGCCACTGGGACGGCACGGCGTGGAGCAACGTTCCGGTGCCGAGCCCGAACCCATCCGACACAGGTTAGGTCAGCACGTGGATATTGCTTGCCGCGCACATGTCCGTCAGGACCTTAGGCCACACTGACACGCTGACCTCACCCAGATGGGCCTTGCGCAGCAGTTGCATCAGCGTGCGCGACTGGCCGATGCCGCCGCCGACCGACAGCGGGAGCTCGTCGCGAAGGATGCCCTGGTGATAGGGAAGCTCGAGGAAGTCGAGCTGGCCGCTCAGTTCCAGTTGGCGCTTCAGCGTCTGCGCGGTAACCCGCACGCCCATCGACGACAGCTCATGACGGCGCCTGGTGACATGGTTCCAGACGAGGATGTCGCCGTTGAGCCCGTGTGTCGGCCTTCCCGTCGCCCGGCTCGTGTCGGTGATCCAGTCGTCGTAGTCGGCTGCTCGCATCTCGTGTGGATAGCCGTCACGCAGCGGCCAGCCGATCCCGATGATGAAGACCGCCGGATGCTCTTGCAGCACCCTGGTCTCCCGCTCCTTGCGGGGGAGGTCCGGGTACATCTCGAGGATCTCTTCGGCGTGCAGGAAGGTGAGCTCCCCGGGCAGGTTGGGGTAGCGCGGGTCCTTCAGGGCGGGATACATCTCCTGCGCGAAGCGCTCGGCACCGACAAGCACCCGCCAGATCTTGCCGACGATCTCCTTGAGGAAGTGCAGCGTGCGCTGGTCGCCTGTGATCACGCGCTCCCAGTCCCACTGGTCCACATAGCAGCTGTGATCATGGTCGAGGAAGTAGTCCTTGCGGACCGCGCGCATGTCGGTGCAGATGCCCTCGCCTGGCGTGCACCCGAACTGCTTCAGCGCGGCCCTCTTCCACTTGGTCGCCGCCTGCACCACCTGGGCGTCGACCGGATGCTTGTCGTGGTCGTTGCTGATGTGAAACTGGATCGGGGTGCGGGCACCATCGCGGTCGAGCATGTCGTTGACGCCGCTCGCGACGTCGACGATGAGCGGCACCGTGACCATCAGGAGGTTCAGCTCACGACAGAGGTTCTCCTCGAGGTAGCGCTTCACAGCAAAGATCGCCCGCTGCGTGTCACGTGGGGTCAGCAGCGAATCGTAGCCGTGCGGCAGCACGCGCCCGAGTTCCTCATAACTGCCGATGCCGGGTCCGGCCAGGTCTGCGCGCTTGTCGGTCATGCGCCCTCCTACGGCGTACGCGTCCAAGCTCGATGCTCGTCGCCGTACCCGGGCGCGTCACGTGCCGAAGGTCACCTTGACCGCGGCCGGCGACCCACAATTGCGCGTCTTCTGGCCGCCGAGCGTCCCCCGTCATCCGCCGCCGGCCCGACCGCCGCGCTGCCCGCGCGCTGCGGCTCTGCCCGCGCGCTGCGGCTGCCCGTCCGTCCCGGCGGCCCGCGCCGGGCCGTGCCGGTCGATGCCCATTTTGATCCTGGATGTGAATCGGCCGATTCACATCCAGCAGCGAGCGGCCACCACCACAGGCCGGGGGATCCCGTGGGGTGGAGCCCCCCGGGGCAATACAGTCTTAACGGCCGCCGCGTGGCGCGAGCCGGGCGCGGCCCGTCCCACCTGGATCGCCCGTCCCACCTGGATCGCCCGTCCCACCTGGATCGCCCGTCCCACCTGGATCGCCCGTCCCACCTGGATCGCCCGTCCCACCTGGATGCCCGTCCCACCTGGTCGCCCGTCCCCCCTCTCCCCCCCTTCCCTGGATCGCCCGTCCCGCCGACCACTTGCCCACCCGGGTCTCCTGCGTGCGTTCCATGATCGTGGGAGCGCCGCGCATCACACGGCTGTCAATATCTACCATCGCCTTTGGCCCACGGCCGCTTTCGTGATCGCGGTAACTTTTCCGCGCATACTGCCGAGAAGTTGGATAGCGCCCGGGTAATCCACCACGATCATGGAAAAGGTTGGCCGGCAACGTCCGCAACCGCCATATGACCGGTGTCCCCAGGGTGCCGAACTTCAGCGGGGCGGACCAGCCCGGCCAGCAGCGGCTGCGCGGGATCGGCCCCAGAGCCGATGCCCCGGGATCCACCCGGCGGGGCCGTCACGCCATACCGGCAGGTCACGCCCCATCCGCTGAATCAGCGCCGCCTACGTCAAATGAGACAGCGGCGCTGTCTCCGGCGCGCCTGCGCCAGCGTCCTTTTGCCGCTTGCCTTGAAGATGTGGGGCACCCGTCCGGGCACGAGCAGAGCGAGCGCCAGGTCGCCGTACCCCACGCCTTCGGCTGCGGTCGCGAAGAAGGCAGCGCGGTAGGGAGCGTGCGTGATGACCGGACTGGCTAGCCAGCTTGCCGCCTCGGCGCTGACCGTCGCACGGGAAATCGTCCGGCTGACACCTGGGGTGGTCAGCCTGCTTGCCCACCACAGCACCGCCGCGCTGACGGTCGGCGTGGTACTGCTTGCGATCATCCTGATCGTTCGCCACGCGGTCGTGCTGCTCGTCGCGGTCCTGGCGGTCACCCTGCTCGTCTCAGCCACCCGGGCACATCAGACAACCACGGTCCAGACAACGGGTTCGTGCCCGAGCCCCACCGCACAGCGATCGCCGGACCCGCACTCGGGCGGGTGCCCCGTCACCAGCCGCCCGGACAGGGCCCCAAGGCTGGTAAGCCACGCGCCCCGCGGTACCCACGGCCAACCTCAGCCCGCACCCTGAACACGGTCCGGAGTGCCCGGTCGCTGAGCACCACGCCCGCGCCCAGCGCGGACGCCTGAAGATCTGGCCAGCAGGCGTGTCTGTCTGCCTCACACGTGCCTGTCTGCCTCACGCGTGCCTGTCGTGCGACAGCACGCGCCTTGCCCTGTCCGCTCTTTGCGCTCGTTCGACTGCAATTAGTGACCTAACGAGATGGTAACAATTAACTTCCCACCCGAAAGCGCTGTCATCGCGCCCGGAGCGCCCGGCTAGAACAACGTTTCGGCGGTGGGCAGTCGCAGGTGGCCTCCTGGTAAGCCCAGTGCTGACGGGCCCCTGCCAGCCGCCCGTGCGGGACCGCCGGCCCAGCGCGGGTATTACCCCGGGCGAGCGACAGCGCCGCGGCACTCCCGTCAGCGGGCCGGGGTGGCAGCACCGTGCCCGGCCTGGGACTTTGCCTCCACAAGCCGGGCGCGGCCGCGGCAGCAGTCGGGGACTGTGCCGCTCGGCCCGGACGGCACTCCGGGTCTTTCCGCATTGATGTTTCGCCGCATCCGCGGCAGCCGTTAAGGATCACGCTCGCGTCTCTCGTGCCCGGTGGTGCGCCGGGCCGGCGGGTCGTGGGCAGATGCATTTCGAGGGGGTTTGACGGGGGCGGCGCCTGGGGTTCCAGCGCCCCTGGAGACAGGTATTCGCCGGAAACCAGGACAAAAATTCTCAAATCTGCGCACGGTTGAACCGGCCGTCTGGAACAAAGCCAGGTGGCCGTCGCCGCCGGGCGCCACTCGTGAGGCGATGCCCGGTGCACTCGAGCGCGGTGAGGGAGGGGGCAGCCACTGGACTAGCCGAGGTCATTTCATGCGCAACGAAGGAGAACTCATGTTCTACCGCTTAATCGTGATCGTGGCGTCCCTGGCCCTGACGTCACTGGCGTTTGTCACCCTGCCCGCTGTTGCCGCGACCCGTGCGAGCAAGCACACCTTGCGGCTTGCCGCCTACGACTACGCGGTCAAGCAGCGGGGCAAGTGGTACTGCTGGGGCGGCACCGGGCCGTCCTGTTACGACTGCTCCGGGCTCGTCTATGCCGCTTACAGGCACGTTCACGTCTGGCTCGGCCGCAGCACGTACGACATGCTGCGCAGCGGGCGGCTGATCCGGATAAGCCACGCGCAGGCTCGGCGGGGTGACCTGGCTTTCTACGGCACTGGGCATGTGGAGCTGTTCGACCGCGCCAACATCACGTTCGGAGCGCACAGTTCCGGCACGCGGATCGGGTATGCGTGGGCCAACGCCTACTGGCACCCGACGGCTTATTACCGCGTGCGGGGCACGGGATGAAAATGACGGCAGAAAGGTAACGCTGCGTCACGGCCACGGCGGCTGACCGCCACCCCGCCCGCTGGCGGGAGGGGTTGGCGCAGGCCGCCGGGGCCAGGCCCGAATCAGGGCCGGTGTGGTCTTTGGGCACACCAGGCGATAGTGCGGGGGAGCACCGAGCACGGGCTGGGCATCGAGCGCTGCCACGGCAGCGGCAACAGGGAGAACGACCAGGTCACCGTTGGTCGGCTGGCCAAACGAGCCGTTGCCGTGCAAGACGTTGCCGCGGACATTCGAGGCGTAGTCGTTGAAGAAGCATGCCGGGCCGCCGCCCAGCGAATCGAGCGTCGCGCCACGCCCAGCGGTCTGGCCACAGGACTCCGAAGTCGGCAAGGTCGTCCACCCACTCGCCACATCGGCCGCGGCCCGCGCCACGGCACGTTTGGCATTATGCGCTCGGCGCCCCCCGATTTCATCCCAAACACCGGCGAGTCAATCGGGGTGGAGATCTCAGACCGCGATCCCGAACGACTGCCGCGATGGATCACCCGCAGGTGCTGCCAGGCCGGAGCCGCATGGTCGGTCCCGGTGGGCGATCGTTGCGCGAAGATGGTCCCATGGTTGATCTGCCGAGTGAACAACTCTACGGGGCCCTGGCCGTGTGGTGGCCGCTGATCTCGCCGCCGGAGGAGTACGCGGAGGAGGCCGCGTTCGCGGCGGCGGTGCTCAGCTCCGCATCCATTCCCGTGCGCGAGGTCCTCGAACTCGGCAGCGGCGGCGGGCACAACGCCTGCTACCTGAAGGCGTCATTCACCATGACGCTCGCCGACCTCTCGGCGGAGATGCTCGATGTGTCGCGACGGCTCAATCCCGAGTGCGGCCACCATCAGGGCGACATGCGCACGCTGCGTCTCAGCCGCACCTTCGACGCGGTGTTCGTCCACGACGCCGTGGCCTACATGAGCAGCGAGGCCGACCTCAGGCAAGCCATCGACACGGCCTTTGTGCACTGCCGCCCTGGCGGTATCGCCGTCTTCGTCCCCGACCGCATCGCCGATACCTTCGAGGAGACGACGGGGCATGGCGGCGTCGACGACGACGATGGCCGCGGTGCGCGCTACCTGGAATGGACATGGGATCCGGACCCCGCCGACACCTGGATCCTGACCAAGTACGCGTTCCTGCTCCGCGACGCGGACGGCTCGGTTGACGTGGTGCACGAGACCCATCGCACGGGTCTGTTCAGCCGCGACGCCTGGCTCCGGCTGCTCGCCGACGCCGGTTTCGACCCGGAGGCTGTCTCCGAGCAGACCACGGAGAGCCGGATGCCACGCGAGCTGTTCGTCGGCCGCCGGCCCCTGCCTAGGCCGGATGCTGGGCCCGGATGCTGGGCGCGGACGCTGGGGGCGGACGCTGGGCCCGGACGCTGGGCGCCCGGGCCTGTCCCGGTGATCGCCGCTGGGCGTGGCGGGGTCGCGGCCCAGGCGGGCTCGGCCGCGATAGCCGTCCCTTGACCGGGTACTTTCGGTTTATCTAGGCCTGAGGACGCCGGGTGGCCCGGCGTCCGGACGCAGCCTGTGCGACAAGGCGGGAGACGACTCATGCCACAGCCACAAGGTCAGGAGCTGGCGGACATCCGGGCGCGCCGCGAGGAGTTGCGGCAGCGCTACCTGCGCCCGACAGGGCAGCGCCCGGGTACCACGGTGCAGGGCGTGCACCACATCGCCCTCATCTGCCGTGATGTGGAGGAAACGATCCGCTTCTACCAGGAGTTCCTGGGATTCCCGCTGGTCGAGCTCGTCGAGAACCGTGACTACAGGGGTTCGAGCCACTTCTTCTTCGACATCGGCAACCGGAATCTCCTCGGGTTCTTCGACTTCCCCGGCCACGATCACCCGGCATTCACCGAGACGATCGGCGGCGTACAGCACATCGCGATCTCGGTCTCGGCCGAGCAGTTCGACGTGGCGAAGAAGAAGTTCGAGCAAGCCGGCCTGGACTACCTCGGACCCGACCGCGGTGTTGAGGAGAGCATGTACTTCCGTGACCCCAACGGCATCGGGCTAGAGCTCTACCGCGAGGAGTTGGGAATCTTCGACGGCAGACCGCTGCTCGCCTGATCATCACGCCTGCCGCGGAATGGGTGCGGCGCTGGTCATCGTGCACCAGCCTCGGGCGGCTTCCGGAATAAGGCAACTCACTGAAATCGCGCTGTTACAATCCGTTGCCTAGAATCACCGGCTGGCCGAGTTGAACCCCGGGGGAGGGCGTCGATGATGCAGTTGACTGGCCAGGACCTTGACCGCGGATCTCACATTCCTGTCACCGACCCCGGTCCCGCGCGCGCTCCGGCGATCTTCGCGCCCGGCCTGGACACCTACCGGTGGGCGGTTGCGGATCTGCTGACCGAGATCGCGGGCCTGCACGGTCCAGGGTGCCTCCCGCGGGCGGAAGCGATCCTGGCAGGCCGGATGGCCGAGCCCGAGTTCTCCGCCGTCCTGTCCTCGACGCGGGGCGGCGTGCCCGGGGCGACGCAGCGGCTGCTTGCGGAGGTAAGCAACTACCAGCCAGGGACCACGAACCCGGCCGCGGACCTGATCGCGATGGTCCGTATCTACCTCCTGGCCCAGATCGACACCATGTGGTGGGGGCACCTGCCCGCGCTGGTGACCGATTCGGACGTGCTGACCTCGGCTGATCTCGTGGATCTCGAACCGTTCAGGCGGCGCGGGCTGCTTGGCTGCACCTACCGCCGCCAGCCGGGGAGCCTGGCCGCGCGCGCCGCACGCGCGGCGCAGCGGCGCGTGCGGCCAGCCCGGGCCCCACACACCGCCGGCCTTCGGTTCACCCGTGCCCGGCCGGAGGCGGTGGTTCTGCTGAGCCAGATGTCCTCGACGTTTGCCACCGTCTGCCCGCCCGGCACACCGCCGCTGTGGGTCACCAGCCTCGCGCGGAGCATCGAGCACCAGCATCGCCTGCGGGCGCTGGGCTACCCGGCGGCGCTGCCAAGCTCCCATTGCCTGGGCTACGCGATCGACATCGAGATGTCGTGGTTCCGGAGGTTCGGCGCGCACCACGCGCTTGCGGCGGTGCTGCTCGCCCGTCAGGCCCGGGGAGACGTCAACGTCATCGACGAGGGACAGGTCTGGCACGTGTGCATCAGCCCGATCGCGGCTCCCGGGCTGCGGGCCGGCTTCGCCACCCAGTTCGCCACGCAGATGGCCGGCTGAGAACCGTGTGCGGCATCGCTCTCGTCCTCGGCCCGCGCGCCGATCGTGCGACGTTTCTGCGGATGATCAGATCCCTGGCGCCGCGCGGCGAGGTCGAAGAGGTTCTCCTCGATGAGGGCCTGCTCGCTGGCACGCAGCGGCTGCGGATCGTGGACCCCGAACGCGCCACGCAGCCGTGGGTCTCGGCCGATGGCCGGTGGGTCCTGTGCTACAACGGCGAGGTCTTCAACCACCGGGAGCTTCGCTCTGAGCTCGCGGGCCTCGGCCACCGGATGCGCACCGCAAGCGACACCGAGGTGGTTCTCGAGGCCTTCCTGGAGTGGGGCGAGGATGCGGTCAGCCGTCTGCGGGGGGAGTTCGCGTTCGCGATCACCGACAGGACCGCGGGGCGGGTTTACCTGGCCAGAGATCCGCTCGGCGTGAAGCCGCTGTACTGGTCCCGCCGGGGCGGCTGCCTGCACGTGGCCTCGGAGATCAAGGCCCTGGTACATGCCGGGGCTCCGGTCACCGAGGTTGGCCCAGGTCATCATGGCTGGGCCGATGCCCTGGCCGGGCCCGTTCTCGTGCCCTACGTCGACCTGCTGCGGCTGGGTGAGAACCAGCCGCCGATCGATGATCCGGATGAGGCGGCCAAGCTTGTCCGGGCCGCGCTGCGGGACAGCATCCGCGTGCGGGTGGACACCGACCTGACGGTTGGTGTGATCTTGTCAGGCGGCGTGGACAGCTCGCTCGTTCTCCTGCACGTGCGGGAGATGCATCCCGACTGCATCGCGTTCACCGTCGGCGCACCCGGGAGCAAGGACCTGGCCTACGCCCGCCGCCTGACCGCCGAACTCGGTGTGCGGCACGAGGTAATCGAGCTGCACCCCGGTGATATCCGCCTCGCCGACATCCGTGCGGCCATCCGGATGTCGGAGCTCACCGAGTACGGCGACATCATCAACGCGGTGGTATCGGTGCCGCTCTTCCGGCGGATACACGCGCTCGGTGTCAAGGTGGTACTCGGCGGCGACGGCTCCGACGAGCTGTTCGGCGGCTACCCGATGTACTACAGGATGGGCCCCGAGGAGGCCCGGCGGCTGTTCCTGCACAAGATCCGTAACCTGTGCCGTACCGAGTTGCAGCGCCTGGACCGCACCAGCATGGGCCAGGGCAGCGAGATCCGGGTGCCGTTCCTCGACCTTTCCCTCGTCGAACTTGCGATGCGGCTGCCCATCGAGCTCAAGCTGCGTGACGGGCAGGAGAAATGGATCGTCCGTGAGGCGTTCGCCGACCTGCTGCCCGGCTACATCCGCCGTCGCCCGAAGGACATGATGTCCTATTCTTCTGGCCTGCATGAACGAGCCCGGCTGTACAAGCCGCTGTTCGCCCGGCTGCACCGCTCGTTCGGCTACGACGTCCTCGAACCTGTGCGCCGTGATTTCGACACCGTGCTCGAGCGGTGTGGCCACGATCTCGACCGCGCCCTGGCCGACGGCGCGGCCAGGCAGGACTACAACGTGCTCGAGCATGCCCGCGATCTGGCGGGCGCGGCCCGCTGGAACGCTGTTTCCCTGCTGGGCGCCGCCAGGGCGGTCCCAGGCGTCCGGCGCCTGACCCGGGCGGCCGGGCGCGCGCCGTAGCCTGATCCACGGCGTAAATTCGGGTCATCGCTTTCTGGCGCGACCCTGGGGGTGTGGATCGATGACCGTACTCCGCCTGTTCCAGCTTCACGGCAAGGTCGCCGTGGTAACCGGAGCCTCTTCCGGATTGGGTGTGGCCACCGCGCAGGCGCTCGCCGAGGCGGGTGCCAACGTCGCGCTCGGTGCCCGTCGCGCGGACCGGCTCGCCGCTACCTGCAAGCTTGTCGAGGCCGCCGGGCGCAGGGCGCTCGCCGTGCCGACCGACGTGCGCCGCCCGGAGGATTGCCGACGGCTCATCGAGCAGACCGTCGAGACGCTCGGCCGCGTCGACATCCTGGTCAACAACGCCGGCGTGGGCAGCGCAGTCCCCGCGTCCCTGGAAACCCCCGAGGAGTTCAGGTCCGTCCTGGAGACAAATCTCGAGGGCTGCTATTGGATGGCGCAGGCCGCGGCGCGGGTCATGCCGGCGGGCTCGTCGATCGTCAACGTGTCGAGCGTGCTCGGCATCGTGACCGCGGGGTTGCCGCAGGCCGCGTACGCCGCGTCGAAGGCCGGCCTGCTGGGGCTCACCAGGGATCTCGCGGCACAGTGGACCTCACGCAAGGGCATCCGGGTCAATGCGGTGGCACCCGGCTTCTTCGCGACGGAGATGACCGAGGCGTATCCGCCCGGCTACGTCGACCGCTTCGTCGGCCTGATCCCGGCCAAGCGGCCGGGCGAGGCTCCCGAGGTCGCCGCCGTCATCGTCTTCCTGGCCTCGGACGCCTCGAGCTACGTCACGGGTGTCACGCTGCCCGTCGACGGCGGCCTGAGCATCGCCTGACCGCGACGCCGGGACCGCATGGCTGGCAGCGCCAGGGCCCGCTGCTCCGGCGCCGATTCCCCCTGCCTTCTTGAAGGAATCCCACGAGTACGAACTGGTCGACCTGGCGAGCTGGCGGTGGCTCTTCGTCCCGCCGGTCGTGCTCGTCGTCGTCGTCGCCATCGTCATGGCGCGCGATCCATCCCGAACTCGCGCGAGGCGTCAGGGCACGGGTTCGACGCCGTCGGTCAACCCAAAGACCGGCCACCTAGAGCTACTAAACCGTTACAAGATCCCCACCACTCCGACGCCACCCGAAGACCTGATCTGCCGAGTGCGCGATATTCCATGATCCGAGCCTACCCAGTAGCCCCTGCCAGGGTCGTCTTGCGTCTGGGATACCGGACATTAGGATTCGAACATACATACGATTCAGTCGCGGGAACGTGAAGATGTCACCGAACGCAGAGGAAGTGCCTCCGCCACGGCAAGAAGACCTGCGGCCGGAGACCGGCAGATACCGCCCGTGTTTCAAGCCGGTGCTGATCACAATCGCCGGGCGCGGCAGGTTCGGGATCCTGCGGGCCTGGCTGCGGTCGGGCGACGGCTGGCTGTGCCATGTCGAGTACATGAACAACGGGCACGGCAGCACGGACGGCTGGTACCGCTTCGACCCGAACCTCATCCAGCCCGCATCGGTCCCGCGATCCCCGTCCTGGTGACACTTTGCGTCCGGGGCATATCACTCCGAATAAGGGCAAATTGATCGGCCGGTTGAGGCGTCCGAAGCACTTACCCTGGCGGCTGGGATGCGCCCGAGTGCTGAGGGGAGTCGGTGTGATCACGCGGCCGCTTGTTCCCATGAGTAACGGTCCGGACGATGAGGTCCTGCGGGCGAGGATCGTGCGCCGGCTGGAGCGGTTCGGGGCCGGGCCCGCGGCGTCTTTCCGTGACGCATGCACCCTGATGAAGAGCGATACCCCGGTGGCCTCGGATGCCCGTCTGGTTGGCCACCTCATGCGTGAGCTTGAGAGCTCGCTGCGCGCTGTCATGCTGCCGCCGGCGAACCGCGCGCCGCAGCCGGAGGTGGCCACCGCAGCGGGAGGGGAGGCGCACGGGCGGATGGGGGCGGTGCGGCAGGCCCTTGGCCGGCTGGCCGACGAGCTTGCGGAGCTGATCCGGGCCTTGTTCGGGCCGCGCGGTGCGCGCACGCCCCGGCCGCGAGCCGATGCCGCCGCATCGGCCGCGCGCGCCCACCGGCTGGAAGTGCGCGCGGTGCTCGACGCACTGGGGATCGCCTACGACAGTGACGCGGGGAAAACCTGGCTCGCGTACGCGGGTCTTGGGCTTACGTCTGCGGCATGGCAGGGACCGGGGCCGCCACGTCCCGTGGATCAGGAATTTCGCCGCTCCTTCTGCAGCCTGATGACGATGTTTGATGTCGTGCTCGAGCGGCACGAAGCCAGATACCTGGCGGGCGTGGATCGCCTGGACGCGCTCGCGCGAGTGGCCCGCCCTGGTGACGAGCACGCCAGGGAGCTCCGGCAGGAGTTCCCGCAGGACCCGGTGACGATGGACCGTTTCTTCTCGCGGCTGGCGAGCCCGGTATGGATACGCCCACTGCGGAAACAGGCGTTCTTCGCCGAGCCTCCGGCACCTATCCCCGCCCGGGAGGGACCCGGATGGCTACCGGACTGGCCCGCGCTGCGCTATCTGGTTCGTGTCGCAGGCCAGGAGCCCTCGCTGGCCACGGAGGTCGCAGCCGGCCTTCCAGCGACCGAGAACCAGCTGGTGAACGCGGGCCTGGTCGACCTGGCGCTTGAGGTGCCCGTCGCCGACAGCGGCAAGCTGCTGCCGCGGATCACCCGCGACCTGGCAGGTCTGCACGAGGGCACGTACGCGGTGGCGGAGGCGGAGCGGTTCGGCGCGCTGGCACAGCATCTGGTGCGTGGCGGCATGCCCGACGCCGCTCTCAGCCTTGCCCGCGTGCTCTGGGGTTTCGCCTCATCGCCCGGGGCGGAGGATGCCGTGCCAGGCGCCGTCGGCGGCCTGCGCACGCGGATCGCCACCAGCGGTTACGCCGAGAGCCTGCGCACGTTCCTGCCGGCGTTAGTGGCGCGATGCGGGCCGCCCGCGCTGGAGACAATGGCCGATCTGCTCGACGACGCGATCACTCGGACCGCCAGCCCGGCGATGATCGAGAGCCGCCAGGATCTGTCCAGCTGCTGGCGCCCTGCGGTGGAAGGCCGGCCGGCCGATACGGACATGGACGCGAAGACCGCCCTGGTCAGCGCGGTACGCGACGCGGCGGAGCAGCTTGTCAGCGACGGGTGCGTCGATGTGCAGGATGTGCTGCGCCGCCTGGGTTCGCGCGATTGGCCGATCTTCCGCCGGTTGGCGCTGCATCTGCTGAGGAAGTTCGGCGCCGGGTGCCCGGAGGAGGTCGCCAAGCGGCTCACGGACGCCGCCGCTATCAGCGACACGTGCAGCGAACGCGAGTTCCTGCTCCTTGCCCGCGATCATTTCGCCATGCTCGCCGCGGAGGACCAGCGGCGCATGCTGCGTCTGATCGATCAAGGCCCCGACGTCGGCTCGTGGGTCGCCAGTTATGCCGCGGAGGCCAGCCAGGAACCACGGGCGGACCAGATCGACCGCTGGGTAGCCGAATGGACTCGCGATCGGCTCGGTGCGGCGGAGCCTGCGCTGCCACAGCATGAGCGGGATTCCTACGCCAAGCTCGTGCGGCTGGTCGGCGAGCCCGCGCCCGCGGGCAGGACACGAGCCAGGACGTGGCTCATGCGGGACGGCGCCGCCGCGCCAAACGCCACCGGTCTGGCCGGGTCGAGTATCGACATGGTCATCGGTTTCCTGCAAACCCGGCCGCCCGCCGCGATACCGGCTGCCACCCCGGACGCTGCGCCGATCGTGATAAGGGCCACGGCGCCAGTCGCGGCCCCGGCCCCGCTTGCGGCACAGGCCGCGGGGCCGGCCGGGGCACTGGCCGGTTCCAGCGTCTTCGACCTGGCTCAGGAACTCGGCAGCGCGGTGCGCGCACGTCCGCTGCGTTACTCGGCCGCGGCCGGCCGCTTCGCCGGGCTGGCGGAACCTTACGTCGCGCAGGTCCTCAGCGGCCTGCACGCAGCGGTGGACAATGGCGCCGATCTGGACTGGGACTCCGTACTCCAGCTCTGCCGGTGGGTGTCAGGCGAAGCGGTCCGGATGGCCGACCGCCGGCCGGCCGCCGAGCACGGCTGGGCAAGCGGCCGCCGTGAGATGATCCGGCTGCTGCGGGCGGGATTGCTTCGCGCGCCCGCGGTCATGCCGATCGGCGAACGTGTCCACGTGTGGCAGATCATTGACTCCTCGCTGAGCAAAGACGCCGCCCAGGGAGGCGGCCACGGCGATGACACCGCGGCTCACGCGCGGGCAAGCGCACGGGCGGGAGCCCTCGCCGCGGCCGTGTCCTACGGCATGTGGGTGCGCCGCCATCAACATGACGCCGACCTCGCTGAGCTCTTCCTCGTTCTCGACCGGCACCTCGACCCGGAGGGGGAACCCTCGCCTGTGGTGCGGGCCGTCTACGGCACCGAGTTCCACCGGCTGGCCCGTCTGGACAACGCCTGGACCGCGGGCGCGACAAGCCGTATCTTCCCGCCCGGTGACGCGGGCCGCGAGCTCTGGGACGCGGCCTGGGGCGCCTACCTCGACTCCCCAGTACCGATCAGCGCGCAGGCCTGTGCACTGCTGCGCGACCAGTACCGGATCGCGGTCGGCAGGCTCGCCGCGGCGGGCGGCGGGTGCGCGAGCAGGCGGGACGTGCGGCTCGGGCAGCACCTGATCACGCGGTACCTGGCCGGCGAGATCACCCTCGACGGCGACGACCAGCTCCTCAACGGGTTCTATGGGGGAGCGCCGGTCGCCGTACGTGCGGATATGGCCAAGTACATCGGCTGGAATCTGCTCGAATCCGGCATCGGCACCGGCTCCGACGCTCTATCGCGGCTCACCCGCTTGTGGGAGCGGCGCCTTGCGGCCGCTTCTCCGAGCGCGGACAAAGACGAACTCGTCCGGTTCGGCGAGTGGTTCGCCAGCGGGTGCTTCGACGATGACTGGTCCTTGCGGCAACTTGCCCGCGTCATCACACTGACCGGTGAGGCCAGGCCCGACATCCTGGTATTGCGCCGCCTGGCCGAGCTCGCTCCCGCACGCGCACAGCTCTGCCTGGACATCATCAGCGAGTGGGTCAGGCAGCTACCTGAGGATGCGTGGCGGTTCAGCGCCAGGGAAGAGTATCTCGGCCGCATCCTGTCGGCCGGCCTGGCGAGTCCGGATTCCGCCACCAAGGCGCTGGCCGAGCAGATCATCAATGGCGCCGTCCGCCGAGGGCAAACGCGATTTCGTGCCCTCGTGCTGGCTGGCACTGCCTGACGACGCAGCGTGTCCGGTGGATGAACCGCGCTCGGGTTGTGGATGAGCCGGTGGACAAGGACGGTGCCCCGGGGGATAGCGGCGGGTGTCCTGTGGATGTGGTGTGGATGGCGAAAGAATCTTCAGATCGGTGCCATCTGGGTCTTGTGCCGCAGAACAGCAGGCAGTAGAACTGCTCTACCGCTGGAAACGGGAACCGCCCGGGGGAGACCCCGGGGACGCGGGAAGGGCCGGGAAGCTGGCGCTTCAGGCGGGTGTCCGGCACCGGCGGCGGGTCCTACGGGCGCGCTGGCTGAGTGATCGGCTGGTGTGCTGGCCGAGTGATCGGCCGGTGGTGCGGTGGGACTGGGCGAGGCCCCTCCATCTCATACATGGAGGGGCCTCGTCGCTTGCTGGGTATTCTGCCCGGGCCGCGGCCCGTCTGAACGCAGCGACACGCCGGAAATCGCACCGGCCTGGCAGGTCACGTGTCCGGCAGGCTGCCGCCGAGACGCCGGCCGCTCCGCGACCCGCCTCGCGGAGCGGCCGGCGTGACCAGGGACCGGCACGCCTGCCTGGGAGGCCGCTGAACAACACCTGCCCGGCTCGCGTGCCCCCGCATCCCGGCTGGCGGCGTTGTCACCCTCGCCGTTACAAACCGCTGGTAGCGGCCTCGGGCTCCGAGCACGTCGAAGTCGTACACAAACACCAGTGTGACGATGTGGTGCGTCCTTTTGAACCCCCACGGCCGCCAGGTTCTGCCCACCAGTGCGCGCTATGAGCTGGCAAATCATTGGTGCGGCACGATCAATGGGGTAGCCGGTACTGCCCGCGCATGACCGCGTCGTAGGCACGGCCTCCGTGGTGTGTGCCGCCGCTCATGCTGCTCCCCTCCGCCGCCCGTACTCACGATCTTGGACGGGCTACCTGGATAGAGCACAGGCGTCGCACGGCCGGACGCGGATCGGGCCTGAAGCAGGCGCTGCTGGTCAGCTCACGTCCCAGAGGGCGTCGAGCGCGGTGTCGACGGTCGCGGCGAGCGAGCCGGAGCGGGGGATCACCGGCCGCGCTGGGCAGGCTTCCACACTGTCGCACACCGCCATGGCCGCGGCGTGCAGGAAGCGGCTGAGTGGCGCGTAGCTGTGCCTGTCGCTGCGCGCCGTACGGTAATGGTGCATCCGCAGCGGAGCGTAGAGGTAAAGCTGGTCACGCGCGCGGGTGACGGCCACATAGAAGAGACGCTGTTCTTCTGCGAGTCCAGCGGGTGTGGAAAGGGCCATGTCGGAGGGGACCGCGCCGTCGACCAGGTGCGGCAGGTGCACGACGGGCCATTCGAGGCCCTTGGCCGAGTGGACCGTGGAGATGACGAGGAAATCGTCGTCGAGCCGGGGCGGCCCGGCAAGGCCGGAGGTAGCGGCGGGCGGGTCAAGTGCGAGTTCGACGAGCGCTTCGTCCAAGGATGGCCTGCTGGCCGCCGCGTCGGCCAGCCGCTGCAGATCCGCGAGCCGGACCGGGGCGTCTGGATAGCGAGCCCGGAGCGGCGCGTTCAGCGCGGCCAGGATCGTGGCGGCACGCTCGGACGTGCGCGTAAGCGCGGCCGCCTCGAGCAGGGCACCGACGGTGCGGGCCACGGCCTGCCTTGACCGGCTCGGGGCGGTCGCGAGCGCGGCCGGCCAACGGTGCAGCGGCGCCGGCTCTTCCGGCCGCAGCTCGGCGATGATGCGGCGGGCGTGCACAGGGCCGACGCCGTCGTGCAACCTGAGCAGCCGGAACCAGGCGAGGTCGTCGGCGGGGTTGGCGACAATCCGCGCCGCCGCGAGGAAGTCCTTGACGTGGGCGGCCTCGCTGAAGCGCAGGCCACCGTACTTGACGAAGGGTATGCGGGCGGCCGCGAGTTCGATTTCGAGTACGTCGCTGTGGTGAGCGGACCGGACAAGCACCGCCTGGTCGCGCAGATCGAGCCCGGACTCGTGGGCTTCGAGCACCCGTGCGCGGATCTCCCGCGCCTGGGTAGCCTCGTCGTGGCAGCGGACGAGCAGTGGCGGGGGTCCGCTGCCGCGATCGCCGGTCAGGGTGAGCTCAAGCCCGTCCGCCTGCGGCCGGACCGTGTTGGCGAGGGCGAGGATGGCCTCGCGCGAGCGGTAGTTGCGGCCCAGTCGGACGACGGCGAGGCCCGGGAAGGTGGCGCCGAGCGCTCGCAGGTGCGCGGGGTCGGCGCCACGGAAACCGTAGACCGCCTGTGCGTCGTCGCCCACGCAGGTCAGGCCGTTCCCGCCGGGCATGAGGAGCCGGACGATGTCGGCTTGCACGGTGTTGACGTCCTGGTATTCGTCGACGAGTACCGCGTCGAACAGACCGCGAAGGGCGGGCCCGGCGGCCGCGTCGGCCAGCGCCGCCCGCCACAGCAGCAGCAGGTCGTCGAAGTCGACGAGCCCACGGCTGCGCTTGTGCGCGACGAAGGCGCGGAACAGCGCGCCAAGCTGGCCGGCGAAATCGGCGCACCAGGGAAAGCCGGCCAGGATGACCTCTTTCACCGGCCGCCCGGTGTTGACGCAGCGGGTGTAGATGTCGGCGCACACCGGCCCGCGCGGGGCCCGCCGCTCTGGGCCGGCCAGGCCGGCGTCGGCCCGCAGCGCGTCAAGCAGGTCCGCGGTGTCGGCCGGGTCGATGAGGCTGAAGGCCGGCGGCAGCGAGAAAGACTCCGCGTGCGCGCGGATGATCCGGTGCGCTATCGAGTGAAAGGTGCCGCCCCAGACCACGCCTGCGCTGGCCCCCGGCTCAGCGCCGCGGCCTGGCCTGTCCATGCCTCCGGCGGCCGCTACCCGCCCGAGCATGTCGTCAGCGGCGCGGCGGGTGAATGTCAGCAGCAGGATCCGGCCGGCCGCGACACCCTGGGCCTGGAGCCAGCCCACCCGGGCGGCGAGCGTGGCGGTCTTTCCTGTGCCCGCGCCCGCGAGCACGAGCAGCGGCTCAGGCCCATGCGTCGCCGCCCGGCGCTGCTCGTCGTTGAGCTGGCCGAGCAACATCGACACATCGAACATGCGGACGAATATAGCGGTTATTTCGTCGCGCCCCGGCGCGGCACACCAGCGAGGCCCAGCAGAGATTTATCCCGAACGGCTGCGCGCCGCGCTCCGACTCCGGTGTGCCGGGCCCCGGGGGGTTGCCGGGCCGCCCTCCCGGGCTGGCACGGTCCCGGGCGGCCGCCGCGCCGCGCTCCGATACCGGTCTGCGGCCCGGCCGGGTTCCGGGGCCGCCGCCGGGCTGACGTGGTCCGGCGACTCGGTCCAGTTCATGATCGCGGTAAGTTTTCCGCGCATACGAGGCTGTCGCGTAACCCTGTCCAGGCCATCGGCAATAGGCCCGAGTGGAGCGTGGACCCAGTTTTTGGGCCTCTGAGCCTGCTGAGTGGAGATCATCGACGCAACACGCCGCACAAAATGGGCTTGACTTTTCAAGATCACGAATTGTGCGACAGCCTCATACCGCAGAGAAATTACCGCGATCACGAAGAGCGCGGGGCATGTGTGCCGGTCGCCGTCTCTGGCCGTGGGCGGCGGATCTTGCCACACGTGCCCCTCGCCGCCGCGCCGGAGAGCGCTGTCAGGCTGCCGCCGCGGCGGCCACCCATGCCTCCACGACCTGGCCCAGCACCGCGAGCGGCAGGGAGCCGTGGTCGAGGACGGCGGAGTGGAAGTCACGGATGTCGTAGGCAGCTCCAAGCCGCGCCCGTGCGTCGTCGCGCAGCCGCAGGATTTCACGCTGCCCGATGAGGTAACCCAGCGCCTGGCCGGGCAGGGCGATATAGCGGTCGATCTCGGCGCTGATGAAGTTCGCTGGCATGGGGGAGTGCGCGACGGCGAACTCCCGCGCCCGCGCCCGGCTCCAGCCCCGTGCGTGCAGGCCGGTGTCGACGACAAGCCGGACAGCGCGCCACGCGGCACAGCCGAGCATGCCGAGCCGCTGCACGTCGTCGGAGTACAAGCCGAACTCGTCGGCCAGCCGCTCGGCGTACAGACCCCAGCCCTCACCGTGCGGCACGACATAGAACGCCGACAGCAGCAGGGGCAGGTGTGGCATGAGCTCCAGCCTGGCGAACTGCGCGTGGTGGCCGGGCACCGCTTCGTGGAACGCAATAGCCTCAAGCGCCCAGCTCCCCGCCGGTCCGGGGTGCGCGGTGTTGAACAGGTACGCGCCGGGTCGCGAGCCGTCGCGCGCCGGCGGCGAGTAGAAGGGCGGCACGCCGAAATCGGCCATGTGCGGCGGCATCGGCTCGATCGAGCACGGCGGCGGCATGGGCGAGTGGAACATATCCGTGAGCCGCTCCTGCGCGCGGGCCACCGCCTCGGCCGCACGCGCCATCGCGTCGCCGCCGGAGGGAGCCGTAAGCGAGACATCGCCGCGCAACCGGGCGATGACGTCACCGACGTCGCGGGTGCCCACCGCGCGGGCGCCAAGCTCGGCGATGCGCTCTTCGATTTCTGCGAGCGCGGCGAGGCCTATGCGGTGAAGCTCGTCGGGGTCCAGCGGCAGCGTCGTGCCATTGCGGACGCAGCACGCATACGCTGCCACGCCGCCGGGCACGTGGAGCAGGCCCGCCTGCTCCGGCGGCCGTGATCTGGGCAGCAGTTCGGTGAGCAGGTCGGCGTAACGTCCGATAGCCGGGCGGATGTCATCGCCCACCACCCGCTCGAGCTCGTCCCGCCACGCCGTCGCCCCAGCCCAGCCCTCGGGTGGGTCGTGCGAGAGCATCGGGTTACGCGCCGGGTCCGACAAATGGTCCTGTAGCTGCCTGATGGCGTCGTTGACGAGCGGAGCGACGGGCAGCAGGCCACCTCGGGCGGCGTTCCGCACCCTCGCTGTGTACTGATCGAGATAGGCCGGCAGCCGTCTGCACCGGGTCAGATAGGCAGCCGCGCTCGCCGCGTCCCGCACCCGTGTACGCGACGCGACGAGCAGCATCAGCGAGGGCCCGCCCAGCGGGAAGGTCGTGACGCTGAATTCATCTACCCGCGAGTCGGCCGCGGCCAGCTCGCGCGCCGCTTTTTCGCGCACCACCTCGAGCAGGACACGGCTGTCGGCATCCGCCGCGTCCGCGTCACTCTGGCCACAGCGGACGACGATGTCGACAACCTGGTCGCGCCACGCCTGCTGGCACTCAGGCGACACGTCAGGTACCGCATCCTCGTAACCGCCGATCGCCAAGAACGACGCCCAGAACGGGTCGTTGCGGAGCAATACCTCGGTCAGCTCATCGGCGAGCCCGCCGATCGATGCCGCAGCCACCATCACACCAGCCCTCTACCAGCGAACATCTGGAGCAGATGCGCCACCGACCCACCCACTGGCTCACCCACCCGCCCGCACCCGGCATCTCGAAGAAAGGTCTACGCGTGCGCACGGCGCCCGGCTCAGCTGTCACCGTCCGCACCGGCACCCGTCACCGTCCACACACGTACTGGTATTCCTGCCGGACAGCCCTGCGAAATGCCACCTCGTCAGGGAACCCGGACGAACGGGCATAGTCTGCCAGGTCTTCTGGCACCGGCGCGGCGAGCCGCTCTGCGAAGTACCATCCGACGGCAGCCTGCTCGCAGTGACCGGTCTCGGCAGGGGTGATTTCCTGACGGCTCAGCCGCAGCTTGTCTGTGGCCCTGGCCACCAACCGCGCATAGTCGCCGTGCATATCCAGATCGTTGCGGAGGTCATCGGGTGCATCCCATTCGGCGCGCTCGCAAGCCGTGCCGAGCTGCCGGCCGCGGCAAGCCTCATCGGGTCGTCAGGCACGGTGGCACTGATCACCGGGCCGACGCTCGGCGCCGCCCTGGTCAGTGTCATGGCACCGTCCTTGGCGCTTGGCGTGGACGCGGCGAGCTACGTGCTGTCCGCTCTGCTGCTCGCGTCCATCAAGGGCCCTTCCGGCGGCCGGCGGCCCGGACGGCGGAGGCGCCCGGGCCGGCCCGCTACATGGGCATCGGCATGAGCTCGAAGATCTCGATGCTGAAGCGGCCCTTGCCCTCGGACAGGAAGGGGTGGCCGTCGGCCAGTGCGCGCGCGGCGTCGAGGCTGTCAGCCTCGACGATCGTGTAACCGTTCTGGTCGCTTGGCTGCGGATCCGACCCGTCGTCACAGACGGCCGAGCGGGCGCCAAACGGTGCTCCGGCGTCGGCAAGCGCTGACCCGGCGCGGCCCATCCACTCACCCCACGCGCGCATCTGCTCGGCAGACTGGTCGGGTGTGAAGTCCTCCATCGGCGTCGCCGGACCACGGTACAGATACAGGAACTTGCTCATGTGCGACTCCTCTCGTAGCGAGGAGAGACCGGCCCCCGAGCGGGCGATGTCTCCCCGGAGGGCGCACACCGCGCGCGCCCTACTCGACCGACGAATGGCACGGCAGGAAATCGACAGCAGGCCGGCATCGCCGCGTACCGGGGGGCAGCCAGGAATTGCCCATCGGGACAGCCAAGGGGCCCGCCACAAACCAGCCCGGTGGCCTCGCCTCGGCGCGGCGAGGCCACCGGCCTGTCATCCTGCTACCGCTCAGTACCAGCCGTAGGAGACCTCGTGGCTCCATGCGCGGCGCGGCGAACCGTACCTGCCCTTGATGTACCTCATGCCCCAGCGGATCTGAGTCCTGGCGTTCGTCCGCCAGTTCGGACCTGCGCTTGCCATCTTGCTGCCGGGGTCGGCCTGCGGGATCCCGTACGCGCCGGAGTACGGGTTCGCCGCGCGGGGATTCCAGCCGCTCTCCCTGGTCCACAGCCAGTTCAGGTACTTGTACTGCGCGGTCGACCAGCCGAAGGAATGGAGCATCGACCAGGCGATCTGGCGGGGGGTCAGGCGGCGCTCAGTGACTGCGGGAGCAGCAGCCTTGAGCGGTGTGATGAACGCGTCCAGCACGGCGGCGGTGGGTGGGCTGGTGACTGCCCTGACCGTGTGCGCCGGTGCCGTGGCCTGCGTCCTCGCGGCGCTTGCGCCGGGGAGACTGGCCGCTGTGCCTGAGGCGATGGCAGCGACGGCGATCGCCGAACCTGCCACTGCGCGGGTGAGTGTGAAGAGCTTGCCGTTGGGTGTCCTGGTGGAGGACAAAATGAGCCTTCGGTCGGGCACGCTGTGTGCCGTTTCCACCCATGGTCACGTGCCCGCCACGGCGGGGATGGAGCAAGGCAGTGGCGTGCGGACGTGCCGCGGATCAGGGCGGCGGGCCACTTGGGTGACCATCGCGCACGCTGGGTGCTGGAGCGCACAGAATGCCCAAGATTCAGTCACGATGTACCCAAAATCGGTACAAGACGACTATGACCTAAATCATACTTATCGTGCTGATTCATCCGTAATATGGCTTCTACCTGCATGTTCGCGGGGCGGGGGATGCCGCCGCCTGGCGGATGTTAGCCATGTCACATTGTGACTGACAGGCGGGGAAATGGCTACGTTGGGTAGTCATTTCGGGAACCTCGCCGCCCGGCGCGCGATCCTCCACCGGTACCTTCGGGATGCGCAGGCGGGCTCTTGCGGGCGCCGTCCAGAGTGGAGGTGGCTGTGTCTCCCGTCAGCTTGGCCGTCGTGGGCGCGGGCAACCGGGGTGCTGGCTACGCTGCCTGGGCGCTCACCCACCCGGACCGTGCGCGGGTCGTCGCAGTGGCGGACCCGAATCCATCGCGCCGCGAGCGGCTTGCCGATCGTCACGGCATCGCGCGCGCCGGCGTGTTCGGCGGATGGGAAGACCTGTTCGCACGCGGGCGGCTGGCCGACGCCGTGATCATCGCCACTCAGGACCGTGTGCATGCCGGGCCCGCGGTGGCCGCCGCCGGGCTCGGCTACCACATCCTGCTCGAGAAGCCGATGGCCCCGTCGGTGGCGGAATGCCAGCGGATCGTCGCCGCGGTGCGGAAGACCGGCATCCTGCTCGCGGTATGCCACGTCATGAGGTACACGCCGTACACGGCAGTGGTGAAGCGGGTGGTCGCCTCCGGCCGTCTGGGCGAGTGCATGTCGGTACAGCACCTCGAGCCCGTGGGCTACTGGCACCAGGCCCACTCCTACGTGCGGGGGAAGTGGCGGCGGGCCGATGAGGCGACCTTCATGCTGCTGGCCAAGTCGTGCCACGATCTCGACTGGTTGCAGTACGTCGTCGGCCAGCCGATCCGGCGTGTCGCCAGCTTCGGGCGGCTGAGCCACTTCACCGCGGCGAACCGCCCTGGCGGCGCCGGGGACCGCTGCGTCAACTGCTCCGTCGAGACCACGTGCCCGTACTCCGCCAAGCGGCTCTACCTCGGCCTGCTCGCGGCGGGACGACAGGGCTGGCCGCTCGACGCTCTGACGGACGACATCAGCGGGGAAGAGATCGACCGCGCGCTGCGGACCGGGCCGTATGGCCGATGCGTCTACGCGTGCGACAACGACGTGGTGGACCATCAGGTTGTCGCCATGGAATTCGCCGGGGGCGCGACAGGCACGTTCACGATGACCGGATTCAATTCGGGTGGGCATCGCCGCACCCGAATCTTCGGTACACACGGCGAATTGTCAGGCGACGGTATATCGGTCAGTGTCGACGATTTCCGCACTGGCGCCCGCGAGGAAATCGGCTCGCGGGCCGGCCCGGACGCGACGGCCGGGGGCGGGCACGGGGGCGGTGACCCGGCACTGATGGAGGCGTTCGTCCGGGCCGTCCAGTCAGGGGAGCGGCATCATGTTCTGTCCGGTCCCGAGGACTCGCTGAGCTCTCATCTGGCGGTCTTCGCGGCGGAGCGTGCGCGTGCCGAGGGAACCGTGGTCGAGGTTGCGGCGCCGCCCAGCCTATGAAGAGGCGTAGCCGGCAGGCACAAGACGCGCCGCATCGTGAGGGAGCCGACGCTGGGGAAGACCGCGGGCCTGAGCCCAAGGCCGGCGCTGCGGACCGTGTTGGCCGCGCCGAGCGAGCTGAAGTTCACCGCCGGGGGTGCGGGCGCGTATGGCCCGGGGGGCGAGTGGCTGACCACCCAGGTTCCCACCGGGCCCGGGGTGACGGTGTTCACGCCCCCGCTCGGGTTGAACCGTGTCACGACCCCGTGCACCCGGTCGAAGTGGACGTAGCCGTACGCGCGTCCTGGCGGGAACGCACCCTCGGAACTCTGGCTGAATGTCACCGCCAACGGCACGAACAGCGGCGCACCGAGACAGGCAAGCCACCCGCCGCGACCGGTTCCCGCTGACGCAACCTCACCGGGCCGGCCGCGGCCCGCGATCCACGTGTCTTCAGCCGGGCCAGCGCTACCCGTCGGCGGGGAAATACCGGTCGATGAAGTGGTTACGGAACTTGCCCGCCGGGTCGTGGTGGCGCAGGAGAGCGCGGAAGTCCGCCGAGCGCTCGTACAGCGCGGTCACGGCCGCAGGCGGTGTGTGGAAGAGCTTTCCCCAGTGCGGCCTCGCGGCCAGGGGAGCGAGCCGCTCCTCAAGGGCGGCGAGCACCGGGGCGACCGCCCGCATGTCGTTGATCCAGGTGAAGTGCAGCCCCACGGTGTCGCGATGGTAGCTCGGGCTCATCCACAGGTCGTCGGACGCGATGGTCCGTATCTCCGAGATCCGCAGAACAGGGGCGATGCGGCGGCGCACAGCGGCAACCGCCTCCAGCGCGGCGGCCCCGAGATCGCGGGGCACGAGGTATTCGGATTGCAGTTCGTCGCCACTGCTCGGCGTGAAGTCGAGCCGGAAGTGCGGCAGCCGCTCGTGCCAGGGCCCGGGTACGCCTAGCTGCTGTGTGCAGTATGCGGCTGGCATGCCGGGCAGCGGGTGACGGGGCCCGTCCGCGAGTTTGGCGCCCATCCAGCGCTGCTCAGGCGCCGCGGGACCGGCCGCGTCGGCGCGCCGCTTGACCCACATCTGGCTGTGCAGCGGGCCCTGCCAGTCGGTGAACACGCTCACGCTGTAGCCGCTTGCGAAGATCTCCTCGAAGCAGGTGTTGAGCCGCTCGGCGGGGAGGCCGTCGTACACGTACTGCCGGACATCGAACGTCGGGACGATGTGCAGAGTCAGGCTGGTGACGACGCCGATTGCGCCAAGCCCGACGACGGCGCCGAGTAAGGGTCCGTCAACGGCGCGGTGAACATCGCCGCCGCCGCGGCGCAGGGCAATCACCTCACCGTCAGCGGTGACCATCTCGATGGCCGCTACCGCCGTCGCGAGATTGCCGTTACGGTCCCCGGAGCCGTGCGTCGCGGTCGCGCAGGCCCCTGCGACCGAGATGTGCGGCAGCGATCCCAGGTTGTGCAGGGCGTAGCCCGCCGCGTGCAGGCGGACGGCCAGTTCGCCGTATCGAATCGCCGCGCCCACGGTGACGGTGGCCCGCTCGGTGTCTATGTCGACGACGCGCGGCAGACCGGCCGTCGACACCAGCACCCCGGACGTATCGGCGATGGAGTTGAACGAGTGCCCGGTACCCAGGGCTCGCACGCGCTCGCTCCCGGCGATCAGGATCCGGAGTTCTTCCACGGTGCGCGGCCGGTGCACGCGGCCGGCGCCGAACACGACGTTGCCTGCCCAGTTGGCCGGTCGCCCGGACACGTCACCCACCTCCACGCAGCTATGCCATCCATCCATCCATCCATCCATCCAGCCAGCCGCCCACCCGTCCGCAAGGTCATTCTCCCGCCCCCTGACGTGCGGCAGCGCCACCACCGACGTCGGCGATCCGGTGGATCGATCTTCACCCTCGACGGGTGATGGCGGGCCGCGGATAGCAGCGTTCAGTGACCCATGACGGGGCGGGCGCCGCGCCGGTGTGCGGACGGCGCGATGGGGCCAGCAGGAGGGATCAGCGGATGGCGCTGAATGAATACACGCCCGGCACGGCGTTTCCTGGATTGATCGGGCGGACGGCAGACGAATCGAGCCCGGCGTGGCCGCGGCCGGTAAGGTCCGCCCCGGGTGCGCCAAACGTCCTGTTCATCGTGCTTGACGACACGGGTTTCGGTCAGATCGGCTGCTATGGGAGCCCCATCGCGACGCCGAATTTCGACGCGCTGGCCGCCAGTGGCCTGCTCTACAGCAACATGCACACCACCGCGCTGTGCTCACCCTCGCGCTCGTGCATTGTTACCGGCCGCAATCATCATGCCAACGCGACAGCGGCGATCAACGAGCTTGCGACCGGCTATCCCGGTTACAACGGCAACATGCCATTCGAGAATGGATTTCTGTCCGAAATGCTGTCGCAGCAGGGTTACAGCACCTATATGGTCGGCAAGTACCACCTGCTGCCCTCGGAGTACGAGTCCGCTGCGGGCCCGTTCGACCGCTGGCCGCTCGGCCGGGGCTTCGAGCGCTTCTACGGGTTCCTTGGCGGTGACACCAGCCAGTGGTATCCGGATCTGATCTACGACAACCATCAGGTCGAGCCGCCGCGCACCCCGGCCGAGGGTTACCATCTGACCGAGGATCTGGCGGACAAGGCCATCGAATTCATCGCGGACGCCAAACAGGTGGCGCCGCACAAGCCATTTTACCTGCACTTTTGCACGGGTGCCACGCATGCCCCGCATCATGTACCCAAGGAATGGGCCGACCGGTACAAAGGGGTGTTCGACGACGGCTGGGACGCCTACCGGGAACGCGTCTTCGCCAGGCAGCAGGAACTGGGCATCATGCCGGACGACGCCGAGCTCTCGCGGCACGACCCCGATGTCCCTGAATGGGATTCGCTGTCGCCGGATGCCCGCAGGCTCGCGGTCCGGATGATGGAGGTATTCGCCGGCTTCCTGTCGCACACCGACCATCACGTGGGCCGGATACTTGACTTCCTCAGGGAAACCGGTGAGTTCGACAATACTCTGATCATGCTGGTGTCCGACAATGGCGCGAGCGCGGAGGGTGGGGTAACGGGGACGACGAACGAACTGCAGTTCTTCAACAACGCGCCTGAGCCTCTCGCGGACAGCGTCAGGGCGATCGACGAGCTCGGTGGCCCCACGACCTTCAACCACTACCCCTGGGGGTGGACGTGGGCCGGCAACACCCCGTTCCGCCGGTGGAAGCGTGAGACGTACCGCGGCGGCGCCTGCGACCCGTTCCTGGTCTGCTGGCCGGCTGGCATCAAGGCGCGCGGTGAGGTCCGCGGCCAGTACGCGCACATTGTCGACATGGTCCCGACGGTGCTCGACGCGCTCAAGATCGAGCCGCCCAGGGCGATCAGGGGGGTGACCCAGTCGCCGATCCACGGTGTCAGCTTCGCCCACACCTTCGAGGATCCGGCCGCCCCGACCCGTCACCGTACGCAGTACTTCGAGATGTTCGGCCATCGTGCCATCGACCACGACGGGTGGCGCGCCGTCTGCCCGTGGCCGGGCCCCTCCTTCGCCGAGGCGGGCAAGCCGTTCGGCGTGCCGATCACGGCCGGGGACCTGACGGATCTGGACGCCCGTCACTGGGAGCTCTACCACGTCGCCGAAGATCCCGCGGAAAATCACAATTTCGCTGACCAGCACAGGGACAAGCTCATCGAGATGATCGCGCAGTGGTACGTCGAGGCGGGCAAGTACGGTGTGCTGCCCATCGACGGCAGCGCGGTGACCCGGCTGATGGCAGAGCGCCCGCAGGTCGCTGAGCCACGCGATCGCTATGTGTACCGGCCAGGTACCCAGGCCGTGCCGTTCTTCGCCGGGCCCCGGCTGCTCAACCGGCCGCACGCGATCACCGCGGACGTGGAGATTCCGGCCGGCGGTGCGGAGGGCGTCCTGCTCTGCCAGGGATCCGGTGTCGGCGGCTGGTCGTTCTACGTCAAGGACCGCAGACTGCACTACGTCCACAACTACCTGCGCCGCGCCCTGTACGACGTCACTTCACAAGACGAACTGCCGGAGGGCCGTCACGAGCTGCGCTTCGAGTTCGAGCCCACCGGCAAGCCCGACTTCACCCAGGGGCGAGGCGCACCGGGCCGGGCGCAGCTCTACCTCGACGGCAAGCTGAACGGGCAGGCCGATGTGCCGGTCACCACACCGATCGGGTTCAATCCGGGCGCCCTGACGTGCGGCGCCAACCCCGGCTCTCCGATCACCCCCGGTTACGAGGCTCCCTTCAGGTTCACCGGGATCCTGCATACCGTGACCATCGACCTGTCCGGGGATCTCATCACCGACACAGAAAGCGAGATGCGGATGGCCATGTCGCGTCAGTAGCGGCGACGGGCCGTCAGGCGGTGCGGCGCGGCGGACCCTGACCGTGCGCACCGGGACGGGGCCAAGGCGTCAGTAGCGTGCTCCGTGCACCAGGCCGGCGAGCGGCTCGAGGCGGGACGTCTCGTCCGCGGTCAGCGTCACCCCGAGCGCGGCCACATTCTCCTCGAGGCGGCTGCGGCGCTTGGTGCCGGGAATCGCCACCACCTCACCGCCGCGGGAGGCCACCCATGCCAAGGCCACCTGGGCGGGCGTGACCTGCCTGGCCGCCGCGATCGCCCGCACCACGTCGACGATCGCCATGTTGGCGGCGAGCGCGTCGCCACTGAAGCGGGGGTTGGCGCGCCTGAAGTCGTCGTCGGCGAGGCTCGCCACCGAGTTGATCGCGCCGGTCAGGAAGCCGCGCCCGAGCGGCGAGTAGGCGACGAGGCCGATCCCGAGCCTGCGCAGCACGGGTAGCACGCCCTCGACGTCACGCGTCCAGAGCGAGTACTCGCTCTGCACCGCGGCGACAGGATGCACGCGATGTGCGCGCTCGACCAGGTCGGCGCCGACCTCCGAGAGCCCGATGTGACCGACCTTTCCTGCCGCGACGAGCTCAGCCATCGCGCCCACCGTGTCCTCGATCGGCGTATCCGGGTCCGGGCGGTGCTGGTAGTACAGGTCGACGTGGTCGGTGCCGAGTCGGCGCAGCGACGCGTCAATGGCGGATTTCACGTATTCCGGCCGCCCGTTCACCGACCGGCGGCCCCGGTCGGAAGGGGCCTGGGGGTCGCGCACGATGCCGAACTTGGTGGCGAGCACCACGTCGTCACGCCGGCCCGCTAGCGCGCGCCCGACCAGGCGCTCGTTCTCGCCCATGCCGTACATGTCGGCGGTGTCAAGGAAGGTCACGCCAAGTTCGAGAGCCCGGCGGACGGTCGCGATCGACTCGGCCTCGTCGCCAGGCCCGTAGAACTCGCTCATACCCATGCAGCCCAGCCCTTGGGCCGAGACGACCAGACCTTGATTACCGAGGGGCACAGTTCGCACGATGGCTGCTCACTCCCGATCGACGTCAGGCGACTCCTCGACGCTATGACGTAAGGCGGGCCCCAGGTCAAATCGGCGGCCAGGGCAAGGCGGGTCTCCGGCGGCGGCCACCGCCCGTGGCCGGCGAACGGTCATGTCCGCGTACCGCAAGCTCACCATCGACACCTTCGGGCCCGGCGCTCGGTGAGCCGCGACGCGCCGGCCGCTTGCTGGCGCGAGGGCGTCAGTGGTCAGGCGGCGTCGACGCGGACGGGCAGGCTCGCCAGCCCCTTGAGGGTGTTGTTGAGGAACGGCTGGGGCGGCCCGGCGAGCTCGATCGCGGCAACGTGGCTGGCCAGGACGGGGAACAGAATCTCGGCCTCGAGTCTTGCGATCGCGGCGCCGACGCAGGCATGGATGCCTGAGCCGAAACCCACGTGGCCGATGGCGTGGCGCCGGATGTCGAACCGGTCCGGGTCCTCCCACTCGCGCGGATCGCGATTCGCTGCGCCGAGGAACAGCAGGACCTTTTCGCCCGCGGGAATCGTAACGGGCGCCGCATCGGCGATCCGCACGTCCCGCGTCGTCGTGCGGAAAAAGGTCTGCACGGGCGAGGCGTGCCTGAGCGTCTCCTCGAACGCCGGCCGGGCGAGCGACGGGTCCTTCCGCAGCGCGGCCCACTGGTCCGGGTCGCTGGCGAAGGCATGCAGCGCCCAGGCGAAGGTGTGCACGGTCGTGTCGATGCCCGCGGAAAGCAGGGATCGGACAAGCAGGCCGGCCTCCTGCTCGGTGATCTCGCCCGCGTCGGCGGCGGCGTAGATCACGGCGCCGATGCCGTCTGGGGAGAGCGCCGCGCGCCCGCAGCGCTCCTCGATCCAGGCGCGCACCGGCCCGGCCGCCGCGGTCGACTCGCCGAAGAGCCTGTTACGCGGGCCGAAGACGTTGAACACCATGTTCCCGTAGATGACCAGGTTCTCACGGCCGCCGCGGCTCAGCCCGACGGCGTCGGCGAACACCCGCAGCGGATAGGCCTCGGCGAGATCGGTGACCCCGTCGAACATGCCGCGCGCGACCAGGCTGGACACCATCTCCTGCGCCGCGTGCTCGAAACCCGCGCGCAGGCGTTCGAGCACGCGCGGCGACAGCGCACGCGCCGTCACCCGGCGCGCACGGGTGTGCTCCGGTGGATCGGCTTCGAGCAGCAGGCTCGGCGGGCGCCATGGCTTTTCCTTCCTGAAGTCGCTCAGCCCGACCCCGGCCGAGGAGCAGAACGTCTTGTGATCGCGCATTGCGGCGTGGACGTCCGCGAATCTGGCCATCGCCCAGACCTGGTAGCGCGGCAGGAAGACGACGGGCCCGGCGTCACGCATTGCGGCGTGGAACGGCTCGGGCTCGCGCAGGAACTCATCGGCGAACGGGTCGATGTCCAGGGTTGGGGGATCGGCCATGTGCTTGCTCCCGTGCGGCTCGGCCAGCGCTCCCATTCCAGGACCCACCCTCCCAGAGGGGGCGTTGCCCCACTGCTGATCTTCGCAGTTGTCAAGGGGGGACGGAAGGGTGAACTGGATTCTGTGGACAGGTTTTCGCCGCCCTGTGGATAATTCCGCTGTTTGCCCGAAGGCGGGGATGGTGCTAAAGCCGGGTGGTGCCGTGCGCGTGCCCGGGCCGGGACTTGCCGCCGTGGCAGGTGTCATTGCTAGTGGCGGCGAAGGGGCACGCAGTCGTTTAGGAGCTATTTCCCCGCAGTGCGGCGAGCAGCGGTATCGCGGCAATCTTCGCTTCGGTCAGTTCCTGCCAGCGGATCCCGCCGGATGGGCGCGGGCCGCGGCGGCCGCGGCAGTCGATGATGCGCTCGGGCGTGACGACCAGGTCTACCGGCACGTCATGGGCCGCGGCCGGGATCGATCCGGCCGGGCGCACCTGCAGTTCGTGCACGGTGGTGACGACGACGGTGTCCGGGCCGATCAGGCCGGCGGCGCTGGCCAGCGCGTATTCGAGGTCGGCGAACCCGCCGCCCTTGCCGAGCCGCGTCCCGTCTTCGCCCGCCGCCACGCAGCCGGTGACCACCAGGTCCACCTGGGCAAGCTCGGCAAGCGTCACCCGCCGGGCCGAGCGGGCCGCTCCGCTGATGGACGCCGCCTTGCGGGGCGAGTCGGCGAGGTGATCGGGATCGAGGAGGAAGAACGGCTGCGGCTCGGCCAGGCGGGGCACGGCCATGTAGACGGTCTTTCCGTCCTCCAGGGCTCGCTGGCGAACCGGCAACTGCGCGGAGTCGGGATTGGCCTTCACCGTGGCGGCACGCCGCCATTCCCGTGTCGTCCGCAGCCGCTCCGCGGCCGCCTCGGCCCCGGTGAAATTCGAGATGCGCCCAGCGGCGCCAGGAAACCTCGCCGCCCGCGCGGCGCTCAGCGCGGCCCAGACCTCGTCACGGAGAGCGGCCTTCGCGGCGAGCAGGTCCGCCGGGCCGCCAGCGTCATGATCATGTCGAGGCACGTGTCTGGGCACGCCCACATCCTGCACCACGCGCCGTTGACTGATCCGGCGAGCTGGGCGGAAACGTCGTCAGGTGACGTCGTCCGGCTGGGCGATTGGCGCCACGACCGCGGTCGCGGCCCGGATCAGGTCAGCCGGAGCCAGTTCGATCTCCAGGCCGCGCCTGCCGCCGCTGCACAGCACGGTGCCGAAGTCCAGAGCCGTCGCGTCGATCACCACCGGCAGGCGCTTGCGCTGGCCGAGCGGCGAGATGCCGCCCGCCACGTAACCGGTGGCGCGCTCGGCCGTGGCCACGTCGGCCATCTTCGCCTTCTTGCCACCCGCAGCCGCGGCCAGGGCCTTGAGGTCGAGCTGGCGGGAGACGGGGACCACAGCGACCGTCAGGGCGCCGTCCACCTCGGCCACCAGCGTCTTGAAAACCCGCTCGGGGCCGACGCCGAGCGCTTCGCTCGCCTCGAGCCCATACGAGCCGTGCCGCTGATCATGCTCGTACACGTGCACGCTGTGCGAGATGCGCAGCCTGGTCAGCAGCGCCGTCGCCGGGGTACCACGTCCTGCCACGCTCAGCCACCCTAAGTGCTCGCCCCAGGCGCGGACAGCCCGCCCCCGCAGCACCCCCTTTCATGATCGCGGTAACTTTTACGAAGCATTTTCAAAAAAGTTACCGCGATCATGAAAAAGGGCGGAATCAGCGAATCAGCGGTGGCTGGTGAATGGCGCGAAGGCGTCGCTGAACTGCCAGGCCGTCTGAGTGAGTCCAGAGCAGGTGTTGCCGCCCCCGGTTCCGGGGCAGCCACCGTTGTCGCGCTGGAGAGCCCAGAAGGACAGCTCGGCGACTGTTAAGCCCGCGGAGATGGCCTGTTAAGCCCGCGGAGATGGCCTGTTAAGCCCGCGGAGATGGCCTGTCCAGGCTTGCGTCATGAATTGGCGTCCACGCCCTGCGGCCCGCGAAGGCCCCGGGCCGCGCCATGGATGTGACCTGGCTGTTCCTATGGCAACACCCAGGTCACATCGATCAAGCTCCGCAAGCGCGCGGCCCACGCCTGTTACGCCGGGGTTTCGCGGTAGATCTGGAATGGCGCGAAGCTCTGGGCGACAGGCATGAGCTCGATCGTGTTGACATTGACATGGGCCGGCAGCGACGCGATCCAGCGCACCGTCTCCGCGACGTCGTCGGCGGTCAGTGGCGTCGCGCCCGCGTAGACCGCGTCCGCCTGCTGCGCGTCGCCCTGGAACCGCACCAGGGAGAACTCGGTTCCCCCGGCCATTCCTGGCTCGACGCAGCTGACCCTTACCCGCGTGCCATGCAGGTCGCTGCGCAGGTTGAGGCTGAACTGGTGCACGAATGCCTTGGTGCCGCCGTACACATTGCCGCCAGGGTAGGGGTACGTGCCCGCCACCGAGCCCATGTTGATCACGTGGCCGCGCCCGCGCGCGACCATGCCGGGCAGGATGGCGCGCGTGCAGTAGACGAGGCCCTTGCAGTTCGTGTCGATCATCTGCTCCCAGTCGTCGACATCCGCCTCATGGGCCGGCTGGAGGCCCTTCGCGAGACCCGCGTTGTTCACCAGGACGTCGATGTCGGCGAACTCGGCCGGCAGGGCGCTGATCGCGTGCTCGACCGCCGACCGGTCCCGCACGTCGAGTTCGAGCGGGAGCACACGCGCGCCGAACTCGCTCGCGAGATCGGTGAGCTTGGCCGCCCTGCGGGCACAGGCGACGACGCGCGCGCCTTCGGCCGCGAAACGGCGCGCGATCCCCGCGCCGAACCCGGTGCTCGCGCCGGTCACGAACACGGTTCCCGGCTTGCTGGCCGTCGTCGCTGTGCTGCCCGTGCTGCCCGTGCTGCCTGTACTGCCTGAACTGCCCACGAATACGTTCACCGCTTTCTCGTCTGTCCGGGTAAAAGCCCATGATCCCGAACGGCCGCGCGTGCTGGCACAGCCTTCGCCACCCGAGCCATGCTCTCGTGCCGGACCTGACCGCATGCAAGGCCCGGGCCGCTGGTAACGGCTGTGTAACGTTCGCGCGGCGCGGGAGTTTCATGGTGTTTCCGGCGGGGTGATCTCGATTTGGGCACGATACGGCCGCGACTGGGCCGCGTGACCTTGCGGGCAAGCGCCAGATAGGTGTGAATGACGGTTCATAGAACCGGGTTGCAACCGCGAAGAACCGGGATTTAGCCGATGAATGACCGTTCACCCGAGCGGGCGGGGACCACGGCGCAGGCACCGCAGGCCAGCGTCCTCGACGTACGCGGTGTGACGGTCCGCTTTGGCGGGCTCACCGCGCTGGACGGGGCGTCGCTTACTGTCGCACCGCGCCAGGTGACGGGGGTCATCGGCCCCAACGGGGCTGGGAAGACCACGCTGCTCAACGTACTCTGCGGCTTCGTCAGGCCGGAAGCGGGCAGCATTTCGTTCGACGGCCGGCCGCTCACCCGGCTGCGCCCGCACCGGCTTGCGGCGTTGGGTATCGCGAGGACCTTGCAAGGGGTGGCGCTGTTCAGCCACCTGAGCGTGCTCGAGAACGTCATGACGGGCGCGAACTGCCGGGCCCGCGCCGGGTTCGCCTCCGCGCTGTTCGCCCTGCGCCGGTCCGACCGTGACGAGGCGGCGCTCAGGGAACTTGCGCTCGAGGCGCTCGACGAGGTCGGCGCCGCCGACCTGGCGGACCGGATGCCGTGGCAGCTCTCCTACGGCATGCGCAAGCGGGTCGCGCTGGCCCGCGCCCTGGTCGCGCGGCCCCGCCTGCTCCTGCTCGACGAGCCGGCCAGCGGGCTGTCCGAGGCGGAACTCGCCGAGCTTGGCCAGTTCATCAGGGGGCTCACGGCCCAGGCATCGGTTGTGGTCGTCGAGCACCACATGGACCTGATGATGTCGGTCTGCGACACCATCGTCGTCCTCGACTTCGGCAAGGTCATCGCGAGCGGCACACCGGACCAGGTGCGCACCGATGATGCCGTCACCGCCGCCTACCTCGGGGTGGACAGCGCGGATCACGGTGAGGGCGGCGGCGGTGCCTGACACCGGCAACATCAGCGGCGCCGAGATGCTCAAGGTCGAGGGCCTCAGCGCCGGATACGACGGGATCCTCGCACTGCACGGCGTGTCGCTCTCCGTCCCGCGCGCGACGATTACCGCGGTGCTCGGCGCCAACGGCGCGGGCAAGACCACCCTGCTGCGTACCATCAGCGGGCTCGTCCAGGCCCGCCGCGGGCGGGTCAGCCTCGCGGGCACCGACCTGACCGGGCGCCGGCCGGAAGACATCGTCCGGGCCGGGGTTTCACACGTCCCGGAGGGACGCGGCGTGATCGCGGAACTGACGGTCGAGGAGAACCTGCGGCTCGGTGCCCTCTGGCGGCCTGACCGCGGCGACCGCGCCGCCGCGCTCGCCACTGCCTACGAGCTCTTCCCGCCGCTCGCGAGCCGCGCCGGCCAGCCCGCGGCCACCTTGTCAGGCGGCGAGCGGCAGATGCTGGTGATCGGGCGGGCCCTGATGGCGCGGCCGCGGCTGCTGCTCCTTGACGAGCCGTCCCTTGGCCTCGCACCGAAGGTGGTCGCGTCCTTGATGCACCTGGTGCGCAGGCTCCGCGACGACACCGGGCTGACGGTCCTGCTCGTGGAGCAGAACGCGCGCAGCGCGCTCGCGATCGCCGATCAGGGCATCGTGCTCAACCTGGGCCGGATCGCCGCTGTCGCGGACGCCGCGACGCTCGCCGCCGACACCGCCCTCCGCCACCACTACCTGGGCTTCTGAAGGGCCGAGTCTCTGAAAAGAGGTGTGCCACATGCGCGAGTTCATCTCCTTCACGCTCGGCGGGATCAGCTTCGGGATGGTGTACGCCGCGATCGGGCTTTCGCTCGTGCTGATCTGGCGAGCCACCCGGATCCTGAACTACGCGCAGGGCGGCATGGCGATGTTCACCACCTTCGTCGCCCTGTCCGTCGTCAAAGCCACCGGTTCCTACTGGGCCGGGTTCGCCGCCGCGCTCGGCGCCGGGTTCGTCCTCGGCGCCGTCATCGAACGGGTGGTGATCCGGCCGGTTGAGAACAAGCCGCCGCTCAACGCGGTCATCGTGACGATCGGTCTGCTGATCTTCCTCGAGGGCCTGGCCGGGATCATCTTCGGGGGCCAGTTCCGGTCTTTCCCCGCGGCGCTTTCCATCACCGGGCTCAAGGTCGGCTCGAGTCACATCGCGCTTTCCAGAAACGACCTGTTCGTCACCGGGTCGGTCCTCGCCGCCGCACTGCTGCTCGCCGCGCTGTTCAGGTACACACCGGTCGGGCTGCGCATGCGGGCCGCGGCGTTCCAGCCCGACATCGCCCGCCTGCTCGGCGTCCGGGTCGGCCGCGTCCTCACCCTCGGCTGGGCGCTCGCGGGCCTGATCGGCGCGCTCGCCGGTGTGCTGGTCTCGCCGTCGACGTTCCTCTACCCCAACAGCATGGACTCGATCTTCGTGCTCGGCTTCACCGCCGCCGTGCTCGGTGGCCTCGACAGCCCGTTCGGCGCCGTCGTCGGCGGGCTCGTGCTCG
>CAWKNX010000026.1:0-31367 GCA_963851085.1 uncultured Actinomycetota bacterium
CGCCCTAATAGCCCTGTAGCCGGAGCGCGGAGCAAGTTCTGTGGTTTGGACGACAGAACTGGGCTATCGGGCCAGGCTTCATCTTGAGTGGCCAGCGGGATGACCACTGAACCGCCCCGTGGCTTGATCACTACCCCCAGACGGTGGCCCCGCTGGTTGCTGAGGGTCGTGCACGGCTGGTGGGATGTTGCGCCGCGGAGCGCTGATCTATCAGGGAGCCGCTGGCCCTCGGTCACTCGTGTCAGCACGTGAGACAGACAGGAGGGCGATGATGATCTTATGTGGGATCGACTGGGCTGGCGATCATCATGATGTGGCGCTGATTGAGCCTGACGGGACGAAGCTGGCGCGGCAGCGGATCAGCGACGATGCGGCCGGACTGGGTGAGCTGACCGCCCTGTTCGCGGCGCACGGCGCCGGCCCGGGCACGGTGAAGATCGCGATTGAGACCGAGCGGGGCCTGCTGGTCGCCTCGCTGCGGGCGGCCGGCTATGAGATCTACGCGATCAGCCCGAAGGCGGTGGATCGCTACCGGGACCGCCACCAGCTGGCGAAGGGCAAGCCGGGCACCGGCGATGCGATGGTGCTGGCGCACATCTTGCGCACCGACGGCCACCTGCACCGGCCACTGCCCGCCGGCAGCCCCGGCGGGCGGGCCATCGAGGTGCTGGCCCGCGCCCACCAGGACATGGTGTGGCGCCGCCAGGAGGACGTGAACCGGCTGCGCACCGTGCTGGCCGGGTACTACCCGGCGGCGCTGGCCGCCTTCCCCTGCCTGACCACCCGCACCGCGACGACGGTGCTGGCCGCCGCGCCCACCCCGGCACAGGCGGCCCGGCTGACCATGCAGGATCTGCTGGACCTGCTGGTTGCGGCGGGCCGCGGGCGGCGGCGCAGCGAAGCGGAGCGGCTCGCGGCGGTGTTCGCCGCCCCCCGGATGCGGCAGCCCACCGAAGTGGAACACGCGATGGGCGCCGCCACCACCGCGATCATCGCGACGATCACCGCGATGAACACCGCCATCACCGGCCCCGGAGAACGCATCGGCGAAAGTTTTAAACATCACCCGGACGCTGCGATCTACCACAGCATGCCCGCGCTCGGTCTGATCCTCAGCGCCCGGGTGCCCGGCGAGTCCGGCGACGACCGCACCCGCTGGCCCGATCCTGCCAGCCGCCGCGCCTACGCCGGAAGCGCCCCCATCACCCGCGAGTCCGGCAAACGGCGCCTGGTACTGGCCCGCTACATCCGCAACCGGCGGCTCTATGACGCGGTCCGCGGCTGGGCCTTCTCCGCGCTCACCGTCTCACCCGGCGCCCGCGCCTGCTACGACCAGCGCCGCGCCGCCGGCGACAGCCACGAAGCCGCCCTGCGCCGCCTGGCCGGCAAACTCATCGGCCAGCTCCACCACTGCCTCGCCCACCACGTTCCCTACGATGAAACAACCGCCTGGAACCAGCCCCAGAAAAAATCAGCGGCCGCCGCTTGACACACCGCAGCCGTGGGATGTCTGGGGGGCGTTTGCCCCACTGCTGATCTTGGCATGTTGTCAAGACCTGTGGGAGGGGTGAACGCGGTTCTGTGGATACGAATAGGGGTCTGTGCATAACACTGGCCCATCCGGGTCATGACACCACTCCAGCAGCTCTTCCACCGCCGCCCGCCCCGCAGCCACCCCAAATCCCCCAGGAGAACTGCACCGCTGTCGTGAGCGCGGACGGACCTGTGGCTAGTCGGCGCGGCCAAGCGCACGAAGCGACGCGCAATCGGCGGCGGTGGGTGCGGTCAGCGGGGCGGCCGTGATGGCCCGCAGCACGATCCCGATGACCAGCGGGTTGGACGGCAGCTGGCCGTGCTGGATCACGGCACCGGGGCAGACGCTCTGTAGCGGAACGTTCACCGCGCCGGCCAGACGCGCGGAATCGGGCGGTCGCACGGTCTGATCGTTGAGGGTCCACAGCGACAGCCAGGCAGGCCTGCCGGTGAGCGGGATCCGGTCGAGCCTGGTCAGCAGCGCGCTGCCGGGCACGAGCTGCTGGCACGCGGTCGGGCACGCCGCCGGGTCCACGGCCGCACCGACCGCAGCGAGTTGCGCGCCGTGCAGCGGTGATCCCAAGGTGATGATGCGCCTGACCTTGCTCGCCCCGTCGTGCTCGACGTCCCACAGCCGTGCGACGACACCGCCGGCCGAGTAGCCGACCACGTCCACCGAGCCGGCGCCGCCGCGCAGTGCCTGGTTGACATAGCCGTTCAGGACGTCAGCCTGCGCCTCCAGGTCACCGGTACCCCCTGAGGGAAGTGCCACGATCATGGTCGTGTCACCCGTGGCGCGGATGCGCGCCGCGAGGGTGCGGAGCGAGCCGGTGTTGCCGCCGTAGCCCGGCACAAGGACCACCGTGGCAGGCTGGCCGCCGCCAGGCTGAGCAGCACCCGTCGATGAGGCGCCGGGCTGCGGCGGGACGGCCTGTGAGGTACCCGGATCGACGGGCGCGGTCGCGTCCCCGTGCGTGGCCCGCAGGACGCCTGCGACGACGAGCGCCGCGACCACGAGCAGTGACGCGCCTACGAGAAGCCTGCGACGCGGACTGAGTGCGGCGAACTGCCCGCTGATCCGGCGCAGCGCCCGCAGTTTCATCCGTCCATCCTGCGCTGCCTGCCCAGTTCGTCCAAATCCAGTCGCGCGTTCGGGCCCGCGAACCGCCGCGCAGCTACTACCGATGGCGGCGTTGATGCCGAACTCGAAGGCACGGGAAGGTGGCAGCCCGACGTTGTCCCCGGACCAGTTGATGGTGACGTAGTAGATGCAGCTACTGGCGTCGCCCCACTGCGCGGGCGTACTGATCGATGTGGTGCGGCCGTCGATCTCGCTAGCCGCGTCGTAGTACACGGGCGTGGAATGTTGCTGATCGTCTGGCCCTGCTAGTACTACAGGGACACTTCCACCCACGACCTGCGGTGATGCCGTACCCGAACTCGTCCGATCGTGGGCGTGACCAGGCCCTTCCCGCGCGGCCTGGTCCAACTGGCCCTGTAGTACTAGAAGATCGAGCCGATGTGGAAGAAGACTTTCGTGCTCATATCGGTCTCGAAATGCGGCGGATCGCTAGCCACGTTGGTGACTTGACGTGGTCACCCGCGTCGTGGAAGCCGCCGGACAGGTTGACGCAGCCCGTGTTGTTCGGGTCGAGGACGGACTTGTTGGCGGCGATGAATGCCGCCGACATGTTGGTGCCGACATGATTCGACATCGGCTGAAGCGGGACGCAACTGTCGCTCGGCTCGGAATCGCCGCGCCAGTCCAACGGCTGATCTCCAGCGGTGCGCGCCAGGTGCGCGCCGGGCCCGACTTCTGCGCGTCGTAGAAGTAAAGGGACTCCTGGAGCGAGAGGCAGACTGTAGTGCGGCACGTTCGCGAGCGCGGGGGCGGCCGCGCGCGCCTGCGGTCGTCACCGCACCGCCCGCACTGGCGGTGGTCATCGCGGCCGCAGTTCCCGCGGTCGCGGCCACCAGGGCACACGCGACCGCGATGTGTGCCAGAGCGCGGGCGCGCGCCAGGGCCCGGACGGGACCCGCGACGCCATCTCCAGATCACGTGCGTCGTCTGGGGTTGCACGAATGGCGGCGAGCGGACGCGTCGATCCCTGGCGGAACATCCCCTCCGGTCACGAGCAGCGCGAGGGCGGTCACGAGCAGCGCGAGGGCGGTAGAGCAGGGAGGGCGGCACGGCCGCGAGGAACACCGCACCCTCAAAGCCGCCCCCGTCGCCGCCGGGCCGCCTTCCCGTCAGCCGCGACGCGAATCGTTACAGTACCGAGATATGAGCCAGATCCCGAAGAGTTCATTCCTGGGGTATAGAATTCGTCGTATAGATGCACAACTTTTTCCGCGATTATGGTGTCGGCCCTCGAATAAGTGCGGCAGGGCATAACCGGCGATCGGCGGCGACCGGCCAGCGTCCCGCCCGGAATGCAGCGAATCACCCTCTGATCACCTCGAACGACGACGCTGAACTTCCGTTTATCAGGATGAGTAATCACGCATCCCGAGTCGGCGGTAAAGCACATCTTGCAAATATCAGCAAGCGGGGCGGGATTATTAACTGATGAATGCGCCGTGTGGGCCTTCTGATCGACCGGAACCGAGACCTTCGATTCGGCTGGAGCCAAGACCTCGGAGTTGGCCGCCGAAGACGGTTCTCGGGATGCTGAGCGAGAGTTCGCGGGACGGCTTACTTTCCCTCGGGGCGTTCCGCGAATACTCCGCGGGCACCAGGATGCTCATGGAGGGCGACACGTCCAGGCATGTCATCGCGCTGCACGGCGGCTGGGTCAAGGTTATCGCCGAGACCGAGGGGGGCGGCCAGGCGCTGCTTGCGCTGCGCTCCCGCGGCGAACTGGTCGGCGAGCAGGCAGCTCTGGAGGACGGGTCCCGCTCCACAAGCGTGATCAGCGCCAGCCCAGTCACGGCTTATGTCCTCCAGCAGGGAGATTTCCTGCGGTACCTCGCCGACCACCCTGACGTGCACATCGCCGTCACCCGGGGGCTGTCAGCGAAATTACGCTGGGCTACCCGCCGCCGCATCGATTTCAGCGGGCTTCCCGCGCACGTCCGGCTTGCCCGGGTGCTGAGCGAACTCGCCCGGATGAACAGCCGGCTAACCCGCGCGGGCACTGAACTCGGCTACACCCTTACCCAGCCCGAGCTCGCGGCAATGATCGGCGTGTCCGAACCTTCTGTCCAGCGGGCGCTGCACAAACTCCGGGACAGCGCCGTGCTGGACACCGGTTACCGCAGGATAACTATCCGGGACCTGGCTGCGCTGAACGCGATCGCGGGCGCGGGATGGAACGGCGGACCGGAACCCATCAGGTGATGTGGTCCGGCCGCGGGCCCTCCGCGCACAGTGAGTTTCGTGGACGACAATCCCCCAGGTATCCGGCGCGTGTGCATGGCGGTTGACGTCGAGCAACACAGCGAGCACAGCGCCGCGGAACTAGCCGCCGCCCGGCGGCAACTGTTCGCGCTGCTCGCCGACATGTGCGACTCCCCGGGATTCGACCGGCTGCTGCTGTGCAAACAGAGCGCCGGCGACGGCGAGGTGGTCCTCCTCCCGGCTGGCATCGACGAGCCGCGGACCGTGACGTTACTGGTGAACTGGCTGGTCCGCGCACTGCCCCAGTCGAACGCGGCATCGGAAGGTCCGCGCGTCCGGCTCAGGGTGGCCGTGCACGAGGGGATCACGACGCTGGTCGCCGGGGTGTTCGGCGGCCCCGCGGTGACGAAGGCCTGTCGGCTGCTCGGTGCCCGGCCGCTGCGCACCGCCCTGGCACGCAGGCGAAGGGCCAACCTGGCCGTGCTGCTCTCCGACCGTATCTACGCAGACTTGGGCGGGTTCGACGAGTGCCTGCTCCCCGTGGAGTTCACCCCCGTCGAGGTCGGCGATCCTGCCGGAAGCTCGCCTGAGGTTGGCTGGCTTCTCGTCCCCGAGCGCGAAGCGCCGGACGGAAAGGGAGACTGCCCTGGCCGTTCGGAATAGTGAACTTCAGTCGCGACCAGAAAGCGATCATCTGATGGTGTCTCAGCCGCCAGACATTGATAGATACAAACTGTTTGGGGGAGATTTTTCTTGATTCGGGGGCGCTCGATGACATTTCGAACCGCGGCGGCAGTCTCCCTCGGCGCCATCCTTTCCGTCCTCGCGTGGACCGGCGGTTCGCCGGCCTCGGGCGGTGCTTCGCCAGCGACACCGTTCAGCAACGCCAAGCCGGTCAACGTGGTGATTCTCGCCGACGAGTCGGGCAGCATGTTGCATTACCCGGACGAGATAACGGGCGAGCAGCAGGCGGCGATCGAGATCGTCCAGGCGGCTTGGTCGCCTTACTCGCAGATTGCCATGTACGGCTTCGGCAGCGCGCCGCCTACCCGCGGCGCCTCGCCGTCCCAAGCGGTGGACAAGCTGTGCGGGCTGACCGAACTCAACACCATGGACAACCTCAACACCCTGACCCGCTGTGCGAACCTGATCGCGCCGCGACGTCAGCCCGGGGAAGACAACACGGACTTCGCCGCCGCGCTGACCGAGGCCGAGAACGTCCTGAGCGCACCGGATCCGCTGCACCGGGTACCGCTCGTGTTCATCCTGACCGACGGGATGCTCGACGTGGGCGCGAATTCGCCGTACGCCCCGTGGCCGTCCTCGGATCAGGCGGGCAATGTAGCCGCGCAGCAGAAGCTGACCGGCATCATCTTGCCCGAGATGAAGAGCCTCGGCATCCAGATCTGGCCGGTGGGCTTCGGCCAGGCGGACCAGGGCGAGCTTTCCAAGCTCGCCCGCGGCGGCGCGCAGGTCAACCCGAACTGCCCGGCCGGCAGCGGCGGCGCACCGCAGCGGACCGTGGTGCCCCCTAGGCTCACCGGCGCCGCCGAGGCGGAGCAAATCCAGCAGCAACTGCTCCGCGCCTTCGCCGCGGCCAGCTGCGGGACGATCAACCCGGGACCCTGGCATACGCTGCCGCCGGGAGGACATATCACCGTGCCGGTGACGATCGACCCGCTGACCACGCTCGGTTCCATCATCGTCAACAAGGGCGACCCCCGGGTGGCGGTCAGCTACACCGACCCCGACGGGGGCGCGGTCTCCGATAACACGACGAACGCGCAGGCCGCCGGCGTCCTCCACGGCGCGGCCTACGTCCTGACGACGGGCGGCACGCAGTCCCGGCAGGAGGCCCTGCGGCTGGACGGCCCGGTCCCTGGGCAATGGAAGGTGACGTTCACCAACCCGTCAGCAGTGGCGCAGACGGTCGGCGTGTCGGTGGTGTGGCAGGGCCAGGTGTTCCCGGACATCACCTTCTCCCCGCGGCAGATCGGGGACTCGGGGCACCCCCTGCAGATCCAGGTCAAGCCCGCGATCCGCTCCGCGCCGGTTCCGGCCAGCGAGCTGTCCAGGCTCACCGTGGGCCTCACGGTGCAGTGGACCCAGGGCGGCGCTCCGCAGCGGGTGGCTGCGAAGCTCGACCAGGCCACCGGGGAATTCGTCGGCACGGTAAAGGTGCCCAGCGGACGGAAGGGCACCGCCGTGGTCACCGCCGTGGTGCAGGAACGCGGCGTGCAGGGAACGGCTGTGACGAAGGTCGGTTACCAGCCGGGCGGCGGGATGAGTGTCGACCTGAACATCCCGCCCGGCATCCGGGTGAGCCCCGGCGGCACGTTGTCAGAGACCGCCATCGTCGACAACGTGGGCCAGCCGGCCACCAGCATCGAGTTCTCGCTCGCCGGCCTGGGCGATGGGGTGGACGCCTGGATCGCCCGGCCCAGCGGCGCCGTGACGATCGGCTCCGGGCAGGTTCCTGTTCCGGTGACGATCCGCTTCGCCGCGGGAACCCCGCGCGGGCAGGCGCTGGGCACGGTCCAGTGGACGGTGGTCGGCTCTGACATCCCGAACTCGGCCGCGTACCTGGACGTGACCGTGGAGCCACCGCCGACGCCGTGGTACGAGCAGTGGTGGCCGTGGACGCTGCTCGTGGGTGTGCTCGCCGGCCTGGGCGGCCTGCGCTACTTCCGGCGGCACCGTGAACAGGAACGCCTGCGCCGGGAACAGGACAACCAGCGGCGCCGGGACGAGCAGATCACAATGGCCAACCTGGACGTGCAGCACGCTGGGCTCGCGCTGATCCGGCGGGACAAGCCCGACAAGGCGCCGTTCGTGCGGTGGACGGGCGGCTACATCCAGGAGCGCTGGTTCGATGTGCGGCGCGCGGGCGGGATCCCGGTTCTTACCGAGGCCACGACGTCCGGAACGGGCCTGATCCAGCTCAGGCGCGACCCGGCTGACGGCACTTTCATCGTGGCCGCCGCGCCCACGACCGTGCCGGAGCCAGCGGCGTCGCATGCGGCCACCGCGCCGGAGCTGGAGCCAGCGCCGCCGTCCGTGAAACGAGTGGAACGGGACGGCGAACCGTTCGACCCGCCGGAAGGCACGGGCCTTGACGACTGCCTGCTGATGCTGACCCAGAGCGGGGTGCCGACCTACACGCCGCCAGACCCCGGCATGTCCGGGCTGCTGGTCGATTCGTATGAGTACCCCGGTATGGGGCCGGCTCCCATCGGGCTGAGCGAGGAGTTCAGCCGCCCGGAACCCATCTCCTTGAACGACATCGCACCGGACGACGGCAGCACCAACCAGTAGAAAGGGACATGACCGCCGTGGAGATATACCAGCCGTTCATGTTCGTCGGTCTCGGCGGGACCGGCGGCAAGGTGGGAGCGGAGTTGGAGCGCTGGCTGCGCCGTAACCTGCGCGGCGCGGACGGTGAGACCCCCATCGGCAGCGACAGCCGCAGGTACCTGGCCTATGAGCTGCCCGCCTGCTTTCAGTTCGTCTATGCCGACCTGGACGAGCGCGAGGCGCACGAACTGCGCCGCCAGTCCGCGCCGCCAGGCGATCACGCCCGGGCCGTGTCGCGGACGGCGCGCGTCGCGACGAACCTGGTGCCGGTACAACGCAGCTATCCGGAGGTGTCACAGAGCCTGCGGATCGCCGCCGGACCCGAGGTCCGCGACTGGCTGCCCCCGGCCGACGGCGAGCCCAATATCGCGCCGCTCACCCTGGGGGCCGGTCAGCTGCCGACGATCGCCCGGGCGGCCCTGTTCGAGACGATGGCCACGTCCGGCGGGGTGGAGGTGGCACAGCGCCCGATTAAGGGCGCTATCAACGCGCTGGCTACCTCGGCCGACGAACTGGCGGCGCTGGGCGGTGCTCGCACTAACGCCTGCGACGTGTTCGTGGTCTTCTCCGTCGCCGGCGGCACCGGGACCGGGCTCTTCTACGACTATCTGCACCTGATCGCCGACGCGTTCCGGGGCTCGGGCATCGAGATCCTGATCCATCCGCTCGTGGTCATGCCGTCGGCTTTCCCGCCCGGCCAGGGCGGCGGCAGGCCCGCCTTGCTGAACGCGGGCCGCGGGCTGCTCGACCTGGCCCGCCTGGTGGACGACCAGAACACCCGGCCCGCCGACAAGGCCTTCCGCGCGGCGCACAGCGAGCGAGACCGCGGCCTGAGCGCGGTGTACCCCGGCCCCGACCACAAGGTGATCCGCATCGATCCGTCGACGGTCCAGACCGCGTACCTGTTCTCGGAGACGAGCGGAGTCGGGCCCGCCGACCTGCGCCGTTCCGTCGTGTCCTTCATCCTGTCCATGGCGGGAGTCCGGAACCGCTCAGGAGGCGGCGGCGCCGAGGGGCCGGGCGTCGCGCAGAACTTCTTTATCAACCGGGGGGTCGCCCGGCAGAGCCTGGCGCCGTCCGGCGTGGGCAGCCGCAGCATGTCCGAGGCCGCGGTCACGTCCCTGTCCGTCCCCCGTGGCGAGATCCTCGACATCCTCGCCGCGCACCTGCTGTCCCTGGTGGTCAAGGGGTCGGACGACCGCGGACAGTCGGCCGGGAACAACGAACCGCTGATCCATCAGTTCATGGCCGCCACCGGCCTGTCGGACCTGCTGAACCGTCCGCACCACGCCCGGGCACAGGCCCATCAGGCGGCACCTGGCGCGGCGCGGGCCGAGGCGATGCGCACCGAGGTCCGGCACCTGTCGGACATGCTCCGCCGCGAGCTGGTGCCGAAGATGGCCCGCGACTTTGATCCGTGGACGGGGCTCACGGCGCTGCTGACCAGCCCGGTGCCCGGCCAGGATCCGGTCGACCTGCTCCGGGCCGAGCGGGTCATCTTCGGCCACGGGCAGGCCGGCGCGGCAGCCCCGCAGACGACCGTCGAACTCGTCCTGCTGGACCGGACGTCGTTCGCGGCGATCGGCGACGATCCGCCAGCGGACGAACAGCAGCAGAACGAGTGGCTGCGCCGGAAGGTGCTGGCGGCGTGGCACCAGGCGTGGTTGGAGCAGCGCCCCGAATGGGAGCCGAGGCTGAACCAGTTCCGTGCCGCGCTGCGGGATCTCACCGGGACCCTGCGGCGGCATCGCCTCGACGAGGACGGCGCCTTTGCGCAGCGGGTCGCGGACCTTTTCGCCGAGCGGAAGGTCGCGCCGTACTTCCTTCCCGACCTGCCGAGGAAGCCCGAGGATTTCTACCGCAGGCTGGCCGAACGGCTCGCCAGGGTGCTCGGTACGAACGACGACCCCGCGAATTTGCTTGCCGCGCTGGTGGAACGGGGCATCTGGGAGAAGGTAGTCAGCGACAGCGACGAGTTCGGGGCCGAGCGCGCGGTGGCGAACCTCCGGCGGCGGATCGACGACGCCATCTGGGGCCGGACACAGAACGGCGCGATGATCGTCCCCCGGCTCGCCGACCTGCTTGCCGCAGCCTCAGGCCTGCCGGCCGAAGTGCCTGACGCCGAGCGGAAGCGATTCCGCGACAAGCTCAACGGGCTGATCCCGCCCGGCTTGCTGCCGCAGGCGGCAGGGGACGTGAAGGTCCTGGTCACCTACCCGGTGGGGTCGACCGACCGAGGTGCCGAGGCACAGGTCACGCTGGTCGAGGCACCGGCAGCGCAGACGGTGCCGGCCGCATCGGCGCCGCCCCTCGGGCCGGGCGGCGTGACCGCCAGCCCAAACGGCAACGCCAGCGGGCCGACGGGGGGAATCAGCCCTCTGCCGACGAGGAACCACGATGTCGAGACCTACCTGCAGGGGGCGCTTGCGGAACAGATCGGGCGTCAGCCGGGCGCGGTTGACTACGAGTTCAGCCCGACCAGAGAGGAGTCACTGACCGTCGTCCTGATCCGTACCGCGCTCGGCGTTACCGACGTCCCCGAAGTCCGGGACGTGATGAACTTCTGGTCCGGCGCGCTGCGGAACCAGCAGCAGGACGACTACCTGAAGTGGCGGCAGCGGCTCGGCCACCACTACGACTGGCTGCTGACCACCGAGCAACAGCGCGTGAACATCCTGCAGCGGCTGATGATCGCCATGCGGAACGGGCAGGCCGACGTCTTTTCCGGCACCCTGGAGGAACCCGCCGAGATCGCGTTCCGGGTCAGCGTGGATTCCGGCGACGACGTCACCCGCCTCCAGCTGCGGCTGACGCCGTTCGGCCCCACGTCGCCGTGGGGCAGCCTGCTGCACGCCTACGAGGAGTCCACGCTGGGCGGGGATGAGCTGAACAGGCAGCGGATGTACCAGAGCCTGATGAACGTGCGCCCGAACGAGGCCGTCGCGGGGGATGGGTTTGCCACCGAGGGCGCGCCCATCTACCAGGCGTTCCGGAGCGTCGCGCGCGACGAGGAGAAGTGGCTGACCAGGCTCCGGGATGAACTGCGCAAGAAGGCCCGGGGGAACGCCAGCAGCACAAGGCTGCGGCGGATCGAGAGCCTGCTGGAGTTCTGGCAGAAGACGGAGCCGGCCGCCTGGGCGAAGGAGTTCGCCGTCCCCGTGGACGCCGGCAGCAGCCTCAAGGAACTCGATCAAGGCTGGGGCGGGCTGACCAAGGAGGACCTCGGCGGAAGCTGGGCCGGGTGACCGGGCCCGCGACAGGTGCGCTCGGCCTGGCGGCCGTGATCCGCATTGACCTGCGGGCCGCGGCCGCCGGATCCGACGCCGTGGACGCGCAGACGTTCGGCGCGGACACCCTGATCGACACCCAGCGCCACGCGGTGGAAGGTCACTACACCGGCCCCGCTGAGCAAGGCAGCCACCAGCGGTTCATCGACGTCGGCCGCGTGCTCGTCATCGACGATGCCGCCACGTTCGCCCGGCACGCGCCGGCTTACCAGCACTTGGTGGTGGCGCCTACCATTGGAAAGCTGCTCTGCCTGACGGTAGGCGCCCCCGCCGATCCCACCGCCATCGACCTGCCGAAGGCGGCGACGTCCAGGAACGCGGCGGTGCTCTGGGTGGGCGACCCCCGCGGCGTGGCCTGGCACCTGGGCCTGACCACGACCACGAAGCTGGCCGAAGGCGGGGCCGATCCCGACGGCAGCGGCACGCTTGCCGAACTCGCCGACACGCTCGCCGAACCTCCGGTCTTCGACCGCGTGTTCGGCGCCATCTCCGAGCTGGACGGACACGTGGCCGCCGCTGCCCTCCTGCCGGCGGTCCGCTGGCCCGCGCTCGACCTGATGCGGCTGGCCGAAGAGCAGGTAGCGGGCGGCGGCCCGGCAGGGATCGTCGAAGTGCTCGACCCAGACCTCAGACAGCTGCTGATCGACCTGTGGTCGTACGCTCCGGCGGTCGCGCGGTGCGAACGCCTTCTCACCGAGGCGGAAGAAGCGACGCGGCGACTGCCCCGCGTCCCCGGAATCGGCGGGCGCCGCGCCTGGCGTGCCGTCACCGAGGCCGGCCAGGCCTGCGCGGAGCTCGGTCCGGCCGGATCACCGTGGGCGGACGTCCGCTTCCCCGGCACGATGGCGACCAAGCTCCGGGAGCCGGAGCAGGCGGCCTCCATGTGGCATCCCGCCGCCCTGCTGCCGCTGCTGGCTTTGGGCTGCGGGCTGGTCGCGCTGGTCCCGCCCTGGGGTGTCGCACTGGCCGCCTGGGCCGTGGTGCTGGCCGCGGCGGCCCTGCTCAGCGCCGCCCTGCCCGGTCTCGGACACAGCCTACCGTCCCGTCGCGCCGCAGCCCTTGTCGCCGCCGCTACGACCGTCGGCGCCACCGCGGGCGCGGCCGCCGCGGCCACCGCGCACGCGCTCAACCACCTAGGAATCCCTCCGGTAGCCGCCGACGCCGCAAGCGCGGCCGTCGGCGCGGCCGTCCTGATCGCCACCGCGTTCACGTGGTGGCACCGCGCCACCCGCCGCTGGATCGACGGGTTGCCTCTGGATGAGGCCCGGACAGTCCTGAAAGGAATCCCGCTCGCCATCGCGAACCGGGGCGTCATGGTGCTGAGCGAGGCCGCGGACTCCTGGTACCGCGCCCAGCAGCGCCGTCTGGTCACCTGGTGGTTCTCGGCAAGGCGGACCATGCGCGTGCGCATCCTCGGTGAGGTCGCCGAGCTGTTCAAACTCCCCAAGCCAGCCGGTCCGCCGCCACCCGAAACGACCGAAGCCGCCGCAGAAGACGGAGCCGCCGTGGCGGCCACGGAAGACCTGGCCGCCACGGTCCAGGCGATCACTGGCAGCGCAGCCCAGTTGCTGGCCTCGACCGCAGCGGACGAGGACTTCCGCCAGCTCACCGCTCCCGAGCAGCTTCCGCTCCTGGACGGTACCCCGCAAACGGCCCGGCTCGTCGTGTTCGCCCCGGCGGCCGCACAGGAAGCGCTCACCGACGCCGTCGCCGAAGGCGTACTGACGAACGACGTCGCGTGGACGGCCACCGGAGAAAACGTGGGTGTGATCCGTCTCGTCCCGGTACGACCGGGCCTGCTGCGCAGCAACGGCGTCGGTGCGGCGTCCGCTGAGACGGTGATCGCGATCGACGTGAGCGGCGGCGGCGGCCACGCCGCGGGAGCGCTGACCGAATGGCTGCGCACGGACGACGAGCTTGACGGCCGCGTCACGCCGCCCGGAAGCGACGGCGGCCCGATCATCGTGCAGCTGCCGAACACCGCCGTGGCCCGCACGCTCGCCAAGGAGATCACCGACTGGCTGCGCCGCAGCGATGACACCACCGAGGTCACGTTCACGGGCACCGATGGCCGCATCGCGATCGTGAACGCCACCGAGGTGAAGATCGCGAGCGAGCGCGAGGTCGACGCAATCGTCACCAGGACCGTGAGCTCTCTCAATTTGCCGTGAAATCATTATTCCGAACGGCCAGGGCAGTCTCCCCAGAGCCACCCTCACCGAGCGGAGGCAGGGCCCTCCTCGTGGATAACCACTGCAATAGCACTTCATAAGACCTGGACACCGCTGCCCGATCTAGCGTGGCCGTGTCAGGAGACGGCGGGGATTCGCTCGCAAGTTCGAGGTGCCCAGTGCTGCGCGCATCCATCCGCTGGGCCCTATGGCACTGGGAGCTAGTGAGCCTGCCAGCGTAGCGTCGAGCGGTAAACCCTCCGCGCCCTCGGTGTGGCGAAGAGACCGAAAGAGACCCAAACAAATGGATGAGGCCCAGGTGGCGCAATTACGCCGCGCCTACACCCAGCCGTGTTCCGATCACTCGTGCTTTGATCATGCGACCTGGGAGTCCACGTCCTATGCCTGCGCATGCCCCGGTGGCGCGTGGCAGGCGGAGGACTTGCTATGCGGGCGCTGCGGCTTCGTCATTCAGGCGAGTGGGCATGCGCACATGCCTGCGGTCTTGATCACGCGCGCCAGGTCGCTGACGGGGCCGTCCTTGCGGTGATGCTAAGCAGCCAGGGCAGAGCGGATCACCGAAACAGGCCTGTCGCACTGTAACGGGATCACCTGACCCTAATGCGGCACCAAGCGATTCTCACAGGACCATGGCGCCACGCTCACCGGCCGCCCTGGTGACAGGGGCCGTTCGTCTCGGAGGGCGCAAGGTCAGGGCAGTAGCCGCTGCGGGCGGGGCCGGTATTGGATTGACTTGTGTCACCTGAGGAGCTGATCAGGCTCGACCGGCTACATGCCTGGCACCCGTATGCCGCGATGCCCGGGGCGCACCAGCCCCTGCTGGTGGAATCCGCGCGAGCCGTTCGGCTGAAGCTTTTCCAATCCGTTGACGGGGTGGGCGAGCTGATCGACGGGATGTCGTCATGGTGGGCCGCGATTCACGGGTACCGGCATCCCGTGCTTGATGAGGCCGTGCGTGACCAGGTTGGACGCATGAGCCATGTCATGTTCGGCGGGCTCACCCACGAACCCGCGATCCGCCTCTGCGCCCGGCTCGCCGAGATCACGCCCGACGGCCTGGAGCACGTCTTCCTGTGCGACTCGGGCTCGGTATCGGTCGAGGTAGCCATCAAGATGTGCCTGCAGTACTGGCGGTCGGCCGGGCGGCAGGAGAAGAGGCGGCTGCTCACCTGGCGCGGTGGTTACCACGGCGACACGCTCGGCGCGATGTCGGTGTGCGATCCGGAAGGCGGCATGCACCGGATGTGGGCGGGTGTGCTGACGCCGCAGGTCTTCGCGGATATTCCGCCCGCCGGGTTCGACGCGGGCGTCGATCCCGCGTACGCACGGCACCTGGCGGACCTCATCGCCAGGCACGCGGCCGAACTCGCCGCAGTGATCGTGGAGCCCGTCGTGCAGGGCGCGGGGGGGATGCGCTTTCACGACCCTGGCTATCTGCGTGTGCTGCGGGAAGTCACGCGCGACAACGACGTGCTGCTGATCTTCGACGAGATCGCCACCGGCTTCGGGCGCACCGGTGCTCTCTTCGCCGCCTGCCACGCCGGCATCAGCCCGGACATCATGTGCCTGGGCAAGGCGCTGACCGGCGGCTATCTATCCCTGGCCGCCACGCTGTGCACGCCGGAGGTGGCCGCCGGTATCGCGCGAGGCGAGTTCCCTGTGCTCGCGCACGGACCCACGTTCATGGGCAATCCGCTGGCCAGCGCTGTGGCGCTCGCCTCGATTGACCTGTTGCGCGCCGGGGACCCGACCGCCAACGTCAGGCGGATCGAGTCGGCGCTGCGGGCAGGCCTCGCGCCGGCGTCAGACCTGCCGCACGTCAGCGACGTCCGGGTGCTTGGCGCGATCGGCGTCGTGCAGTTGGACCACGACGCCGACGTCGCCGCCGCAACGCGCGCCGCGGTCCGCGCCGGCGTCTGGCTGCGGCCGTTCCGCGACCTGATCTACACGATGCCCCCGTATGTCACAAGCGACGAGGATCTGGCGCAGGTGACGGCCGCTGTCGCCGCGGCCGCCGCAGTGGCTTGAACCCGCGGGCCCGCTGCCTGGCGACTCTGGCTCACCAAGTAAATCCGTGGCGGGGGTCCAAGGTAACCCTGCGCGACATTCTGATCCCGAACGGCTGCCGCGTGGCGCGCCGGCTCAGACGCCGGGCAGAACCCTGCTCCATCCGGTTATCCACAGATCTTGTGCACCCGATTCCGCAGACCTTGACAGCCTGCCAAAATCACAAGTAGGGCAGCGCCCCCAAGGGCGGGTGGGTCATGTAAGGGAACTCCTTCGAGATCGGGTCCGCGATCCCCGGAGCGACGGAATACGGGCGCAGCGGTGAAGCTGCTGTGGGTGAACACCCGAGCAGCGGCAGAACGCGCAGCTCTAAAGTAAGTGCCCTATGGCCGCGACGCGGGAACACCGATGACCGCGGGGAGCGCGGAGGATTCCGGCAGCACGGACGACCGCACCGCCGCTGCCGACAGTGGCGACTGTGCGCCTGACGGCTCAGACGGCGAGGACCGATCCCGGCTTACCGCACTGCAGGGCCTGGCCGCCCTGTCCCTCGACGCGCTGTCTTCTGTCGCCTACGGCCCCGAGGCGATCGTCGTCGTGCTCGTCGCCGCGGGCACCGTCGGCCTGGAGTACACGCTGCCGGTGACCTTCGCGATCGTCGCGCTGCTCGGCGTGCTCGTGGTCTCCTACCGGCAGGTGATCGCCGCCTTCCCCAACGGCGGCGGCGCGTACGCCGTCGCGCGCAGGCATCTCGGACGCCAGCCGAGCCTGGTGGCCGCGGCGTCGCTGATCATCGATTACGTGCTGAACGCTGCGGTCGGGGTGTCCGCCGGCATCGCCGCGCTGACGTCGGCGTTCCCGGGGCTCTACGGCGCGAGGGTCTGGCTCTGCCTGGCGGCGCTCGCCCTCATCACCGGGATCAACCTGCGGGGCGTCGCCGACTCGGCGCGAGTGTTCATCGCGCCGACCCTCCTGTTCATCGCCGCCATCGGCGTGGTCATCGCCGCCGGGCTGGTGCGCGGACATCCGGCCGTGCCGCCCGCACAGGCCACCGAGCACGCCACCGAGGCGGTCGGAGTATTGCTGCTGCTCAAGGCGTTCGCCTCTGGCTGCTCCGCGCTGACCGGGGTGGAGGCGATCGCGAACGCGGTCCCCGCCTTCCGCATCCCGCGGGTTCGCCGGGCGCAGCGGACCGAGGTCATGCTCGGCGCGGTGCTCGGCGTCATGCTGATCGGCCTCGCCATCCTGATCCGCAAGTTCCACATCGGGCCGGTGCCCGGAGAGACGGTCCTGGCCCAGATCACCGACGCCTCCGTCGGCCACAACGTCATCTTCTACGTCGTGCAGCTCACCACGCTGGTGCTGCTCGCGCTGGCCGCCAACACGTCATTCGGCGGCATGCCGGTGCTGTTGAGCCTGCTCGCCAGGGACAACTTCCTGCCGCACCTGTTCTTCCTGCGGGCCGACCGGCAGGTCCACCGCTACGGCGTCGGCGTGCTCGCGCTGCTTGCCGCGGTGCTGCTCATCGTCGCTGACGGCAACACCCAGGCACTCGTGCCGGTCTTCGCGATCGGCGTGTTCGTCGGTTTCACCCTGTCCCAGGCCGGCATGGTCCGCCACTGGCGCGCCGACCACAGCCCGGGCTGGCAGCAGCGCGCGATCATCAACGGCGTGGGCGCCGTCGCGTCCGCGGCCGCCATCGTGATCGAGCTTGTCAGCAAGTTCACCAAGGGAGGCTGGCTTGTAGTCGTCACCATTCCCGCGCTGGTATTGCTGTTCGGCCGCATCCACGCCGCCTACGATCGCATCGGCGCGCTGCTTGAAATCGGCAAGCAGCCAAAGCCGCCGCACCCGCAGCGCTCGCTGGTCATCGTCCCGGTCGCCGGGATGTCACGGCTCACCCAGGAGGCGATCTCCGCCGCGCTCTCGCTCGGCGACGAGGTCGCGGCGGTTACCGTCTGCTATGCCGATCCCGAGGAGACGGCGGCGCTCGCGGAGTTCCGCGGGCACTGGAACACCTGGCAACCGAACGTCCCGCTCGTCACGCTGTACTCGAAGCGCAGATCTCTCACCGCACCGATCGTCGAATACCTGCGGCGTCTCGAGGCAGCGGACCGCTATCACAGGCTCGTCGTGCTGATCCCCGAGGTGCAGCCGGCCCGGCCCTGGCAGTGGATCATGCACAACCAGCGCGGCAGGGTACTTGACCGGGCGATCAGGCGCGGCACGAGCGACGTGGTGATCTGCAGGCTCCGTTTCCGCCTGAACACCTGGGACACCGCCGGCCACGAAACCGCGCACCAGAAATCCGCGACCTAGCAGCCGCGTCAAGACCAGCATTAGGGGTGCGCGTTAGAAACGCGTAGAAAATCGCCGCGCAGCTGTTAAATACCTGTGAAGAGCCATGGCCCCGGCTGCGCCCGCGGGGTTGAGTCGAGTTCGAAATGTCATCGAACGTCATCCGCTTCCCCGGCGCGAGTCTGCCCGACGACAGCCAGCCCGGCAGTGCTGAGCCCTGCCCACCACCGGACGCGCCGCCGCGTGCCAGGGGCCGAGCTCCCGTCCTTGCCTGGCCGTGGGCGTGCATCGCCGGTTACCTGGGCGGCATCGTTGTCACCATCGTGCTCGTCAACCAGGGCGGCACGCGCCATCTGGGTTTCGACGTCGCCGCTTTCGCCGCGCTCGCGGCGGTCATCGGCTGGTTCTCACGGCCCCTCGGGGGTGCCTCCGCCGCCGTCATCGCCTGGCTCTTCTTCGACGGGTTCCTCGTCGGCAGGCACGCCCAACTGAGCTGGCACGGCACCTCCGACGCCTGGCGCCTCGGCCTGCTCGCCGCGATCGCGATCCTCGCGTCGGTCACCCGGGCTATCGCCACGTGGCTCGGCGGGCGCGATCCGCTGAGGTGAATCGCGATCTGGCGCCGTGTATCGGGCATCCTTGAGGCATGAAACGCGGCCAGCTGCGCATCTATCTCGGCGCGGCGCCAGGAGTGGGCAAGACCTACGCGATGCTCGGCGAGGGCCACCGCAGGCTCGAGCGCGGCACTGACGTGGCCGCCGGGTTCGTCGAGACCTACAACCGGCCGCTGACGGCGCAGCTTCTCGAGGGCCTGGAAATCATTCCCCGCCGCGTGATGACCTACCGGGGTGCCACGTTCGAGGAGATGGACATCGACGCGCTGCTCGCGAGGAAGCCGCACGTCGCGCTCGTCGACGAGCTCGCGCATACGAACATCCCAGGCTCGCGGAACGCCAAGCGCTGGCAGGACGTCGAGGAACTGCTCGACATCGGCATCGACGTGATCTCCACGGTGAACATCCAGCATCTGGAGTCGCTGAACGACGTCGTGGAGAAGATCACCGGGGTACCGCAGCGTGAGACCGTGCCGGACGCCGTGGTCCGTTCCGCCGAGCAGATCGAGGTCGTGGACATGACCCCGGAGGCGCTGCGGCGGCGGATGGCGCACGGCAACGTGTACGCGCCGGAGAAGGTCGACGCTGCGCTCTCAAACTACTTCCGGGTGGGGAACCTCACCGCGCTGCGCGAGCTTGCCCTGCTGTGGGTCGCCGACCGGGTCGAGGAAGGCCTGCTCCAGTACCGCGCCGACCACGCCATCGAGGGAACCTGGGAGGCACGCGAGCGGGTCGTCGTCGCGCTCACCGGCGGCCCGGAGGGCGAAACGCTGATCAGGCGTGCGGCCCGCATCGCCGCACGCGCGGTCGGGGGGGACCTGCTCGCCCTGCATGTAACGAGGTCGGATGGCCTGACCGGCGCGAACCCGGCGGCGCTCGCCACGCAGCGCCGCCTCGTGGAGTCCCTCGGCGGCTCCTACCACCAGGTGATCGGCGACGACATACCCGGCGGCACTGCTGGCGTTCGCCCGCGCGGAGAACGCGACCCAGCTCGTGCTCGGCGCGAGCCGCCGTTCCTGGCTGGCCGCGACCTTCACCGGAGCCGGGCATCGGCTCGCGGACGATCCGCGAGTCCGGCGACATCGACGTGCACATCATCACCCACGCGCACATGGGCCGCGGCCGCGGGCTCCCACGGCTGCACGGCAGCCTGAGCCTGCGGAGGAAGATCTACGGCTTCGCGATCGCCGCCGTCGCGCTGCCGATGCTCACGCTGATCCTGACCAGCGCGCGCAGCAGCCTCAACCTGATCAGCGACGTGCTGTGCTTCCTCGTTGTCGTGGTCATCGTGGCGCTTACCGGCGGCCTGTTCCCCGCCCTGCTCGCCGCGGTCGCCGGCTCCCTCCTGATCAACTACTTCCTCGTCCCGCCGCTGCACACGTTCACCATCGCCGAGACGAACAACGCTCTGGCGCTCGGCGTTTTCGTCGTGGTCGCCGCGGCCGTCAGTTCCGTGGTCGACCTCGCCGCACGGCGCACCAGGCAGGCGGCGCGGGCGAGCGCGGAATCGCAGACGCTCGCGACCCTGGCGGGCACGGTACTGCGCGGCGAGGCGAGCATCGACGCGACGCTCGAGCGGGTCCGCGAGGCATTCGCGATGAGCTCAGCCAGCCTGCTCGAACGGTCAGACGGCGGCGTCGCGGGAACCGCGTCCCGCGGCCCGGGCTGCGCGTGGACCATTGCCGCGTCGGCGGGCACCGGGGCCGCGGCGCGGCCTGAGGACGCCGACGTGGACGTGCCGGTCGGTGACGAATTCTGTCTCGCGCTCCGCGGCCGCTCACTGCCCGCCGAGGACCGGCGAGTACTCGGTGCGTTCGCGGCGCATGCCGCGGCCGCGGTCGAGCAGCACCGGCTGGCCGAGGCCGCGGAGGCGGCGGGGCCCATCGCCGAGGCGGACAGGATGCGCGCAGCGCTGCTCGCCACGGTCAGCCACGACCTGCGGACCCCGCTCGCCGCCGCCAAGGCCGCCGTCAGCAGCCTGCGCTCAAGCGACGTCACCTGGACGCCCGAGGAGTCGGGTGAGCTTCTCGCCAGCGCCGACGAGTCGATCGATCAGCTCAGCAGGCTCGTCGACAACCTGCTCGACATGAGCAGGCTGCAGGCCGGGGCGCTGTCCATGCAGACCATGCCGACCAGCCTCGAGGAGATCGTGGCGCACGCCCTGGCCGACCTCGGGCCACCGGCGCGGGGTATCAAGCTGGTCGCCTCGTTCGGGCTTCCGCTCGCGCTCGCCGACCCGGCCCTGCTCGAACGCGTCGTGGTGAACCTGCTCACCAACGCCATCCGCTACTCGCCCGCCGGCACGCCGCCGACGGTGACCGCGAGCGCACTTGGCGACCGGGTGGAGCTACGGGTGATCGACCGCGGGCCCGGCATCCCCGCGGCCGACCGCGACCGGATGTTCGCGCCGTTCGAGCGCCTCGAGGGTGACGCCAATCCCGCGGGCGCCGGGCTCGGGCTGGCGCTTTCCCGCGGGCTGACCGAGGCCATGCGGGGCACGCTCGCGCCGGAGGAAACACCCGGCGGCGGCCTGACCATGACCGTGTCACTGCCCGCGCTCCGCATCAGGGCCGGCGGGACCGCGCAGGAGCGGGACCGGGCGTGATGCGCGTGCTTGTGGTGGACGACGAGCCGCAGATCATCCGCGCCCTGCGGATCAACCTGCGGGCACGTCAGTACGAGGTGCACACGGCGGCGTCGGGCACCGATGCGCTGCGGCTCGCGGCCCGGTATCCGCCCGATGTCGTGCTCCTCGATCTCGGCCTGCCCGATCTAGGCGGCGTCGAGGTGATCGAAGGCCTGCGCGGCTGGACCGAGGCGCCGATCATCGTTCTGTCCGGCCGGTCCGACGCGACCGACAAGGTCGAGGCGCTCGACGCGGGCGCGGACGACTACGTGACGAAGCCGTTCGGGATGGACGAACTGCTCGCCCGCATGCGCGCCGTCACCCGGCGTGTGCAACCGCCCGAGGCCGTGCCCCGGGTCATGCTCGGCACTGTCACGGTGGACCTCGCCGCCCGGCGGGTGACCCGGTCGGCGGGCGGCACGAGCACCGATGTCCGGCTCACGCCCACCGAGTGGCACCTCATCGAGGTGCTGCTCCGCCATCCTGGCAAGCTCCTCAGCCAGCGCCAGTTGCTCACCGAGGTGTGGGGCCCCGGCTACGCCGACGCGGGCGGCAATCTCCGGCTGTATATGGCGCAGCTCAGGCGCAAACTGGAGCCGGATCCGTCCCGGCCGCGCTACCTGCTCACCGAACCAGGCATGGGCTACCGCTACGAGCCAGGTTCCTGAACACGCCCACATTCCCCACATCAGGGCCGCCTCCAGTGCGACCAGCTTTCATGATCGCGGTCACTTTCCGGTGAATGCTTCCCAAAAGTGACCGCGATCATGAAAACGCCCGCGCATCGGCGAGCTTGAAGCCTACCTGTGCGGCGTGAACGACGTCGTGCAGCTTCCCTTGTTTTTCGCCGTGGCGACATACACGTTGACCTTCACCCGGTAGCCGGGAGTCGCTCCGCTGATGTGGTACGGGATGTCGGCTCTTCCCAGGGCATTGGCCTTTCCATGGTGTTTACGATTGACCGTCTTGTAATGTGCAACCGTCGTCACCTTGGCGCCCTTGACCGTGCGCACGAGCACGTCCGTCCTCGTGTAGTCCTTCGGATGGCTGTTGCTCATCCATGCATGACAGGGCAGTGCCCTGGCCGGGACTGCCGCCGACGCGGGCAGCACTGGCGTCACCAGTGCGAGAGCCGCGACCGATGTGCTTGCCGCCGCAACCGATACCCGAAATGCGTGCCAAATCAAAGTCGTCTCCGATCGTTGTTTCCGCCAAACACATTCAAAGACGGCCGAAGACCGCGACCGGATTACGCCAACCGGGGTGCGTGCACAGATCCGCACACCTTTTACGCGGAAAAACTACCTGATCACTAGAAGGTGTGCGGCGGGGGTGGGGAGTGCGGGCGGAAGTCGGCGAGCATGGAGTGAATCGCGCCGCGGGCGCCGTCGCGGGTGAGGCGGTCCAGGTGGGTTGCGAGCAAATCGGCGAAGCCGGGGTTGTCCGCGAGGTCGCCGAACACGTCGCGGACGCCGAGCAGAGCGGCTGCCACGTTCTTCGCGCCTGACACGCCGCGCAGCCGTTCGGACAAAATATCGGCGAGCGGGTCGTTCACGGGGAACGGGCGGCCATCGTCGCGCCTGCCAACGGCGACATGCCGCATCCAGGCGGCCACGGCGAGCGCCGCCCAGATCGGCTCGGCGCCGGCGCCATAACGGTCCCTGATGGTGCCGAGCAGGCGCTGCGGCAGCTTCTGGCTGCCGTCCATGGCGACCTGCGCGGTCCGGTGGCGCAGCGCCGGGTTGGCGAACCTGGGCAACTGCCGCTCCTGATAGGCGGCGAGATCGACATCTGCGGGGGGATCGAGTGAGGGTGCGAGGTCCTCGGCGAGCAGCCGCCGCACATAGTCGGCAAGATCGGGGTCCGCGGCCGCCGTGGCGATGTACTCGTGGCCGGCCAGGCCACCAAGATAGGCGAGCGCGGAGTGCGCGCCGTTGACGACACGAAGCTTCATGATCTCGTAGGGCGCGACGTCGGGCACGAGCAGGGCGCCCGCCAGTTCCCACCGAGGGCGCGGGCCCGCGAAATCATCTTCGATGATCCAGTGCGAGTCGGGCTCGGCCACGACCGCCGCCTCGTCCCGCACACCGAGCAGCCCGGCGGCGTCGGCCAGGTCGGCGTCAGTAGTGGCCGGGACGATTCGGTCGACCATGGTGGCGGGAAAGCGTGCCGATGCGGCGAGCCAGGCGGCGGCGTCATCCTCGGCGCTGTTGCTCACGGCAGCGGCGATGGACATGGCGCTGTCCCTGGCCGTCCCCCGCCCGCCCGGACGGTGACGCACGTGGGCCGAGGCGCAATGCTGCACGTACTGCCGCACCAGGCGGCCAAGTGTGGCGCCGTTGGACGGCAGGTTGTCGCAGCACACGATGGTCACGGGCGGGCAGTCCGCCGCGGCGCGGGCGGCCAGCCCGGCGGCAAGCTGGCCAACCACCGTACGCGGCGGCCGGCCTGCCAGGTCGGCAGCGATCTGCGGGTCGGCGAGACGCAGGCGGCCCGTGGCCGGATCGTGCCGGTAGCCCTTTTCTGTGACGGTCAGCGTGACAACGGTGACCGCAGGGTCGGCGAGCCTGGCGACCAATGCCGCGGGATCCGCTCCCGCGAACGCCACCGCACGGATCGCCCCGATCACCTGCGCGCGTACCTCGCCCGCGCCGCGCACAAGCAGCGAGTAGAGGCCGTCCTGCGGGGCGAGCTGGTCCACCACGGCAGAACTGCGCTGGGTGAAACCAGCGATGCCCCAGTCACCGCATTCTTCTGTATAGACCGCCTGATGGGCGCGGTGAAACGCGCCGACGCCCAGATGCACGATGCCGACCTTGCGCCCGCGTGGGTCGTGTCGTGGCCGCAGACCGCGCGGGATCTCGTCGAGGACGGCGTAGCCCAGCCGGCCGGTCATGCCCTGCCTGTCACAGCACCGCCCCGAGCTGCCACGGGGTGAACTCCTCGTCGCCGAAACCGAGCAGTTCACTGGCCGTGGCGCGGCCGGAGGCCACGGCGAGTACCAGGTCGAAGATCGTCCTCCCGACGTCGGCAACGCTCGCCTCACCGTCCGCTATCACGCCACAGTTCACGTCCATGTCCTCGGCCATCGCGGCGTACGTGCGCGAGTTCGAGCAGAGCTTCAGGCTCGGTGCGGGTTTGGCGCCGAAGACCGAACCGCGCCCGGTGGTGAAGCACACGACCTGGGCGCCGCCCGCCACGATGCCGGTCACCGACACCGGGTCATAACCGGGCGTGTCCATGAAGACCAGGCCCTTGGCGGTGACCGGCTGCGCGTACTCGTAGACGGCACGCAGCGGGGTGGTGCCGCCCTTGGCGATCGCGCCGAGCGACTTCTCCAGGATGGTGGTGATCCCACCCGCCTTGTTCCCTGGTGACGGGTTGGCGTCCATGGTGGCGCCTGACGCCGCAGTGTAAGCATCCCACCAGGCGATCCGTGCGAGCAGGGCGTCGGCCACCGCTGGCGTCGCCGCCCGGGCGGTGAGCATGTGCTCCGCGCCGTAGATCTCCGGCGTCTCCGCGAGCACGGCGGTGCCGCCGTGGGCGGCGAGCAGATCCACGGCGCTGCCGAGCGCGGGGTTGGCGGTCATCCCGGAGAACGCGTCAGACCCGCCACAGTTCAGCCCCAGTATCAGCTCGCTGACCGGCACCGGCGTCCGGCGCGCGGACTCCGCCTGCGGCAGCAGGCTCGCGAGGGCCAGGGCGCCCGCCTGCGCCGCGGCGGTCGTACCGCCGGCCTCCTGGATACTGAGCGTGCGTACCGGGGTCGGGCAGCCGCTCAGGTCAAGGTCGGCAAGCTGGTTGACCTCGCAGCCGAGGCCGACCGCGACGATCCCGGCGAAATTGGGGTGGGCCGCGTAACCTCCGAGTGTGCGGCGCAGGATGTCCAGGCCCTCGCCCGGAGCGGCCATGCCGCACCCGGTGCCGTGGGTCAGCGCAACCACCCCGTCGACGTGCGGGTTAGCCTCCACCATGGCCTGCGCCCTGCGGGCGATCAGTTTCGCCACGGTCGCCGAGCAGTTCACCGACGTCAGCACGCCGAGGTAGTTGCGGGTTCCGACCCGCCCGTCCGGCCGGACGAACCCGTCGAACATAACCGGCGGGGTAGGCGCCGGCGTGACCGCCCGGACCTGTGAGCCCGGTTCATGGCTGACCGTGCTTGGGACGAACGCCAGGTTGTGCACGTGGACGTGATCGCCGGCCTCGATCGGAACGGTCGCGACCCCGATCACCTCGCCATACTTGCGTACCTGTGCCCCAGCGGGCAGGTCCCGCAGGGCGATCTTGTGGCCGGCGGGCACGGCGGTGCGGACCACGACGCCAGCAGACGGACCGCCAACGGCAACGGCAACGTCGCCAGGAACTAGGTCACCTGGGTCACGGCCGCGCGGGGCGTCGTCTGGAACACGGTTACCTGGAACACGGTTACCTGGAACACGGTCGCCTGGGATGAGGTCACTGAGGGCAACCGCCACGTCGTCGCCATCGCGGAGAACGAGTACGTCAGCCATGCCGTGCCGCCCGCGCTCCCGCTGTCTCGCCTCTGGCCAGTGACTCACCCCCGGCTAGTGACTCAGCTCTGGCCGGTGACTCACCCCTGGCCAGTGACTCAGCTCTGGCCAGTGCCGCACCTCTGCCGCTGGCGTCAGCCATAGCTCCCGCGTCGCCCCGGGGGCTTGCCCGATCGCCGGCTCCCACGTCGCCCATAGCTCCTGCCCTTCCGCTGGCCGGTGCCTCACCCTTCGCGGTCATGGCAGCAGCGGCCCCGGCGTCGGCTATGGCCGCGAGCAGCTTGGCGAGCCCGCCGGGCCGGGTCGCGGCGGAACCCACCCCGACAGCTCGCGCTCCCGCGGCGAGGAACTCACCAGCGGTCGCGGCCGTGATCCCGCCGGTGGCCACGAAGTTCACGCCGGGAAACGGGCCACGCATCTCACGGAACCACGCCGGTCCGAGCGCGCTCGCGGGGAAGGCCTTCAGCCACTGGCAGCCTGTGGCCACGGCCCGCTGCACCTCGGTGGCCGTGGCGACGCCCGGCAGGTGCGGCAGTCCCGCGGCCGTACTCGCGGCTAGTACGTCGCGGCTGAAGCCGGGCGCCACGGTAAACGCCGCGCCCGCCGCCCGCGCCTGTTCGGCCTGGCCAGGTGTCAGCACCGTGCCCGCGCCTACCGGGCAGCCGCGGCTGCGCCCGGCCAGGGCCGTAATCTCAAGTGCGGCGAGCGCGACCGGATCCTGGATGGGGACCTCGATGATCCCCGCGCCGGCGTCCCACACGGCCTTGGCAAGCGCCAGGGTGCGTTCAGGCGACTGACCCCGCAGGATCACGACCACGGCCTCGCCCGCGAGCAGTTCGTCAAATGTCAGCACAGTGCGATCTTCTTCCCTTCCTCGTTCCCGCCATCCGGGCGGCGTTCCTGCGCGCAGCTGCCGGACGCAGCGGATGCGGTGACCGCGCTCGGCGCGCCGGGTACGCCGTGCACGCCGGGCTCGACCGATGGGGCGGGCACTGCCGACGCGTTGATCCCAGCGGACGTGGCGGACCCGACCGACACGCTGGGCGCGCCGGGCGCAGGCGGCGCGCCGGGCGCAGGCGGCGCGCCGGGCGCAGGCGGCGCGCCGGCCGCGCTGGCCAAGCGGGCGCTGTCGGCGATGTCGCCGACAACGCACAGCACCGCGGCGGCGAAGCGATGCCCGCAGGCCAATCGCTCCACCTCGTCCGCACCGCCGAGAAGGCCGTGCAGATAACCGGCCGCGAACGCATCCCCCGCCCCGACCGGGTCCACCACCTCGACCCGCAGCGCAGCCACGTGCGCACGGCCGTGCGGCCCATAAGACGTGGCGCCCGTGCCGGCATCCTTGACCACGAGCACCCTCGGCTCCCGCAGCAGCGCGCGGACGTCATCCGGCCCAGTCGTGTCCCACAGCGCCGCCGCCTCGTCGCGCCCAACGAAGACGATGTCGGCACGACGCGCCAGGTCAGCGAGCACGGGGGCAGCACGGCCTGGCGGCCACAGCGAGGGCCGGTGGTTGATGTCGAAGACGTAAAGCGCGTCGGCGATGGGCCGGTCTCTCAGCGCGCCCGCGACCAGTTCGTGGCATGACGCGGACAGCGCGGGTGTGATTCCGGTCAGATAAACGATGCGGGCGCTCCGCAGGGCTGGTACGGCCCAGAGGTCCGATGTGAGCCTCGAAGCGGCCGAACCCGCGCGGTAGTACCAGACCCGGCCGGGTTCCCGCAGGTACAGGCCGGTTGGCGCGTCAGGGTCGGTGGCGACGAGTGAGACATCCACGCCTGCGCCGCCGACCCGATCCTTGATCATCCGGCCAAGCGAATCGGCGCCGAGGCGGCTGACCCAGCCGACATGGCGACCGGCCTGCGCAAGGCAGATTGCGACGTTGGACTCGGCGCCACCGGCGTCGAGCAGCATGCGAGCGCCGACGTTCAGCGACCCTGGCGGCTGTATGACCAGCGCGGCCATCGTCTCGCCAACCGCCACTACGTCGTATGGCTCGATCGTTTTGGGCGGCCCGGCCGCGTTACCGGGCGGCGCGACGGCGTAGCCAGGTGGTGTGACCTCAGCGCTGGACGGCCCGGCCGCAGCGCTGGGCGGCCCGGCCGCGTTACCGGGCGGCGCGACGGCGTAGCCAGGTGGTGTGACCTCAGCGCTGGACGGCCCGGCCGCAGCACTGGACGGCCCGGCCACATCACCGTGCGGTATGACCGGATGACCGTGCGGTATAAACGGATCACCGTGCGGCTCGACCGCGTCGTCGTGCGGGTTCATGGCATTCCAGGCGCGGCCCAGACGCAGTTCACGACTGCGGGAGCAATGCCGCCGATCGTGATCACCATCAAGCCATCCCCTGTGTCGCGCGCACGCCACATGTAGAAGTCCGATGTTTCCTCAGGCTACCCGCAACCCATTCCAGTGCTGCCTGCCTAGGTCTGCGGCCGACATGTGCGGCCCGGGCCGGTCGTATCGGTCCGCCGCACGGATACGGGCAGGCCAGAGGCTTGCGCAGGCTACTGCGCGCGAGAGGCCGCAGTGGATGCGCGCCTAAGCGGCCTTCCTCGAGATCAGCAAGCGCCGCAAGATCACGGGTATTGTGCACCTCACCGGGGCGGGCATCGGACCGCTCGGACCCATAGACAACCTCCGGATGGACACCCAAGGTCTGCTGAACGCGCTCCAGGCCACCCAGGAATGGGGCGTTCCCCGCATGAGCATTGCGAGCACGATAGAGGTCTACGGGGGCGTGCCCGAAAATCCGTTCCGCGAAGACCTTCCGCTCCCGATGACCGCTGCCCATCCGATCCCAGCCTTCAAGAAGAGCGCGGAACTGCTCACGACCCTGGTCGCACGCAGTGTGGGATTCGAGATCGTGAACCTTCGGATCGCAGCGATCTGGGGCCCGCTCGGCCGCACCGAGTCGCCGTTCTTCGCGCTCCCGCGCCTTGTGCATCCGGCGCTTAAGGGCGAGACACCCAATTTCTCGCCGCCGCGCCCGCCCGCGTATGCCGATGATGGCGGCGACATGTGTTACGTGAAGGATTGCGGCCGGGCCATCGCGCTCCTTCAGCTGGCCGACAAACTGAACCACCACACCTACAACGTCGGTTCGGGCCGTCCGACGAAGCACAAGGAGATCGTTGCCGCGATCAAGACCGTCATCCCTGACGCGATCATCGACCTCCGCGAGGGCCGCGACCCGGATGGCACGGGTGAGGATTTTTACCTGGACATCACCCGGATCCATGAGGACACGGGCGACAAGCCCGTATACGACGTCGAACGCGGAATAGCCGACTATATCGGCTGGCTGAGGGCCGGACACGGGCGTTAGGCGCCGGGCTTTCATGATCGCGGTAACTTACCTGCACATACCGCCGAGAAGTTACCGCGATCATGAAGCGCCGCGAGTGGGGCAACGGTACATATCGACGGCCGTGCGATCACAGCAGCGATGGCCCATTGCCGCTTACTCCGGCAGCAGCAATGGGCCATTGCTGTCGCTGTCCGTCGGCCTTCACAGCCTCCCGAAGTTGATCTTGAGGCAGACTAGATGGTATGCGTTGACCGGCGTGTTATCTGGCGCCCAATGGGCCATCGATCATGATCCTGGCGATGACAGCCGCCTGATGACCGGGATCTGCCCGCGGCTGCCCGGGGTGAGAGGGACGGGATGGCGTGGCGACTGCGAGCCCGGCACCGGATGCACGAGCCGGAAGCGTTCCCTGCGGCGCAGAGCATTTCATGATCGTGCTGCATGGCGCGCATGCATGTGAGCCCCGCACGGGCACTGCGAGCCGCACGGGCACCGGGAGCCGCACGGGCACCGGAGCCGCACGGGCACTGCGAACGCCGCGAGCAACATTGGCACCGCGAGCCGCACGGGCACCGCAGCCGCAGCGGGCCGCGAGCCGCAGCGGGCGCGCGAGCCGCACGGGCACCGCGAGCCACACGGGCACCGCGAGCCACCGGGCACCGCGAGCCGTGCAGGCCGCAGGCACCGCAGGCCCGGTGAGCGAGTGAGCCTGTGAGCGCTACGGTCGCTTGAGCGCTTGAGCATTTTGTTACCAATCGGTTGCCACCGCGAGGCGGCTTCCGTCGTCATAGAGACCAGCAAAGGATGCGAGGAGGGCGCTATGAGGATAAATGCAAGGACTTCGGCCGCCGCCCTGGCCGCCGCGACCGCGATGCTCGCCGCGGGATGCGGCTCAGGCTCGAATGGAACGGCGGGCTCCCCCACGGCAACGGCCAGCCCTTCGGGCGGTGGGCCCGCTACGACTGCGCCCACGGCTAGCGGAACCATGGCACCCAGCGCCAGCCCCAGCAGCACAGGGGCGGCCGGGCCCGGGCCCCGGCCGATGCCACACCGCAATGCTGTCCGCCCACGTCACACTGGGCAGCCCAGGAGCTGGCCAGCGCTACGCCTTTCTTGTCCTCACCAACATCGCGGGCGTCACCTGCCAGGTACTCGGTTATCCAGGCATGCGGCTCGCGAACGCTGCGGGACCGATCGTCACCCGCGTCTCCCGGGTGGCGGCGACCCGCAACTGCTGACCGTGACGCAAGGCCAGCACGTCTACTCGCAGCTGCACTGGACAGTTGTCCCGGCCACAAGCAGACCTCCAACCCGTGCGAGCCCGTCCCGACCGTGCTGCATGTGACCCCGCCCGACGAGACCACAACGCTGAGCACGTCGTGGCCAGGCGGAAGCGTATGCCGGCAGGGTGCGATCGATGTGACTCCGTTCAGCCAGGGTACAGGCCCCTGAGATGTTCAAGCCAGGTACCGGCCCCTGAGATACGCAGCCCCCGGACCAGCTTCGTCATCGCCCATCGCCCAGCCTGCTGCGATCCGCAGGCGCGACGTGATAGTCGTCATGGCTCGGCCGCGTATCGAGGGCCGCCGCGACGAGCTGCTGTGGCGCCTATTCCGGCTTCTGCAACGGCCATCAGCTGAGGCGCGGACTGAGGCGGGAGGGCCAGAAGCAGGAGGGCCCGGTCGCGCTGCCCACGGCTTGATGGCTGTCGGCCGCACCGGCCTTGCATGCGACCCCGCAGTAGTTGGGGACGTCACTGTCGGGCATGACATCGCCGACGTCTGGACGCCACCGGTTCACCGGGACCAGTCCGGGCTCGACCATCTCGAGCCCGTCGAAGAAGCGGTTGATCTGCTCGTGGGTGCGGAGGGTCATCTGGGCCGGGGCTGACCGCTCGTTGAGCCGTCTCGCCATCTCGGTCATGGCCTCGGTGTCGATCTCGCTGGTCGGATGGGAGAGCACCAGGTAACTGCCTGGGCAAAGTGCCCCGGCCAGCGTCGCCGCGATCGCGTACGGGTCATCCTCGTCCGGCACGAGCTGCAAAACCCCGAGCATTGTGATCGCCACAGGCGTGCCGAAGTCCAGCGTCCCCGGCCGCCCGCCGCGTCGGCGGCTTGCCCGTGTCACGGATGTCGACCGTCCACGTATGCGGTGGCGCCTCGGCCGCTCGTGAGCAGCGCGCGGGCATACAGCCAGCACAATCGGGTTCATTGTCCGCGTACACGACGCGCGATTCCGGCGCGACAGCTTGAGCCACTTCGTCGGGTGTTCTGCAGGCTGTGGGCAGCCCGA